>NZ_RJRZ01000009.1 GCF_003993775.1 Frigidibacter oleivorans | reverse complement strand
CGGGGCGGCGCCTCGCCGCTGCCGCGGCCGCTGCAGCGGCGCGACCGTGCCGGCCGGGGGGCCGAGGGGGCGCAGGCGGCGGGCGGGGCCGCGGATCGCCCGCCGCGGATCATGGCCATCGTGGTGACCCACAACCGCCTGTCGCGGCTGCGCGATTGCCTCGTGCGGTTGCAGGCGGAATCGCTGGACGCGATTCTGGTCGTCGACTGCGCCTCGACCGACGGCACGGCGGAATGGCTCGCCGGGCTGCGGGATCCGCGACTCGCGGTCCTGCGGCTGGCGGAGAACCGCGGCGGCGCGGGCGGCTTCGCCGCGGGAATGGCGGCCGCGATGGCGGCGCCGGGCTCGTGGCCTTCGATGCCGCGGCGGCATGCTGGAGAGACTGAGCGAGATGCCGAATGGTGGGGGGCGGTGACCCCGCTTACGGACCTGTCGCCCCGGGGGGCAAGTCTGTGGTGGCCTGCCGAGCCGCAAGGCGACACGGACCGGGCGCGCCGCCAGCCGGACCGGTGCGACTTTCGCGACCGGCACAATGCGGCGCGGGACGCAGCGATCAGGGGCCCGGCCGCAGACCCGCCGACCGGAGGGCGCGATGCAGCCGCGGAACCGGGGCAGGGCCGCCCCGAAGACACCATGTCGCGCGGGAGGGCGGCGACGGTCGACAGGCTCGCGGCAGCGGCACCTGCCGGGGAACGGGACGGGGCCGCCGCATCCGCAACCGCGCCGGATGCCAGACCCTCGCCCGCCGTCTCGGCAGCCGAGGCCCCCGCGGCGGCCGCCCCTCCGGCCGGGACCCCACCGTCTGGCTCCCAGGCATCCGCCCTTCCGGCAGATGCCGCTCCGGCGATCGCCGCCCCGGCGGCCGTTGCCGCGAAACCCGGTCGTTCAATCCCCGGAGCCGTCGCCTCGGAAGCCGTCCCGCCAATTCCCCGCTCCCCGGGATGCGTCGTCCCGGACGCCGCCCCTTCAACGCCCGCTCCCCCGCTAGCCGCCGGCTCGCCAGCCACCGCGCCGACACCGGCTCCCCCGACACCCGCCGCCCCGGCGCCCGCCGGCCCGACTCCTAGCCCGCTCGCCATCCGGCCGGACTGGCTGCTGCTGCTTGACGACGATGCCTGGCCGGAGCCGGGGGCGATCGACGCGTTCCGGCAACTCGTCCGCCCGGCGGTGGCCGGGCCGCAGGTGCCCGGCGCAGGGGCGCCCGGCGTTGCGGCTCCCGGTCCGCAGGTCTCCGCCGCGGGGGCTCCCGGTCCGGAGATGCCCGCCGCCATCGCGGCGGCGGTGCGGGACCGTGCCGGGCGCATCGCCGAGATGAACCGCCCGGCGCACAACCCCTTCGCCGGGCCGGGCCGGTTCCTGCGGGCGCTGGTCGCGGGGCGGCGCGGCTTTCATGTTACCGATGCCGAATATGCAGGCGACCGGCCGGTTCCGGTCGATACCGCGTCCTTCGTCGGGCTGTTCCTGCCGCGCGCGGCGGTGGCGGCGGCGGGGTTGCCCGAGGCGGGGCTGTTTCTCTACGGCGACGACGTGCTCTACACGCTCGGGCTGCGGCGCGCGGGCATCGCCCTCGCCTTCGAGCCGCGCATCCGCTTCGTCCATGACTGCAGCACACTGTCGGGCCCGGCGCGGCTGTACCGGCCATTGTGGAAAAGCTATTTCCACCACCGCAACCTCGTGCTGGTGATCCGGGCCGCGGCGGGCCGGGCACTGTTCTGGCCGGTGCTGGTGAGCCAGATCCTGCGCTGGACGCTCGCGCTGCGCCACTGCAACCGGGGCGAGCGACGCGCCGCCGCCCGGCTGATGCGGATGGCGGTGACCGACGGGCTGGCGCGCCGGCTGGACCGCGACCTGTCCGGCATCCGGGCCATCGCGGAGGGCCGGGGATGAGGCTCTGCCTGTTCATCGGCCATCACAAGGTCGGCTCTACCACGCTGCAGGATTTCCTGTGGCGCAACGCGGCGCGGTTGCTGGAGGCCGGCATCCTCTATCCGGCGGTCGAAAGCGAGGGGCTGGCGCGGCTGGCGCGGCAGATCCAGACCGGCGAGGAGCCGGACCCGGTGCCGATGAACGCGCGCGAGGCGCATAACGCGCTGGCCTTCCGGATGCTGCACGAGGCCGTGGCCTACCCGATCCCGCCCTGGCATCCGAACCTGCCGGGCGTGGCGCAGATGGGGCAGACGATCGCCAGCCAGATCCGCAGCTTCGCCCCCCGGACCGTCATCCTCTGCGCCGAGGTCTTCGCCAATTTCGGCGCGCTGGCGCCGGGGCTGATCGGCGATCTAAGCGGGTTTTTCGAGGGGGCGGAGGTGTCGCTGCACTGCACGCTGCGGCGCCCGGACCAGTATCTCGCCTCCTGGCACGGGCAGAGGCTGCGGTTCGGCGCGCGGCTGGAGCCGTTGCGGAAGGGCGGGCTCGCGCCCTATCTGGGCACGATCCATGCCGATTACCGGCTGATGCTGGAGCCCTGGATCGAAGGTTTTCCGAGGGCGCGGCTCTCGTTGCGCAACTATGCCGAGGTGCTGGCGGCGGGGGGATCGGTCGCCGACTTCCTGTCCGAGGCGCGGCTCGACCTGCCGCCGGCGGTGGCGACGCGGCTGCTGCCGGAACGGCGCAGCAACGAAAGCCTGCATCCGGCGCTGCTCGAATTCGCGCGGGCCGGGGCGCTGCGCCTGCCGCCGCCCGCGGCGGCACAGCTGACGGGGGCGCTGCTGACCCCGCTGCCGAGGCTGAACCTGCCGCCGAAGGACGAGATCGAGCTGTTCGGCCGAGCCAACCGGCGGCGGCTGCTGGACGCGTTCCGGGGCAGCGACGGCTGGCTGCGGGCGCGCAGGGGCCGGCCGTTCTTTCCCGCGCTTGCCGCCATGGCCGAGCCCCTGCCGCGCCCCGAGCCCGAGGTGGCGCGCGCCCTGCGCCCCGCGCTCGCGGCGGCGCTTGCCGAGGGCGGCCACCCCGCCGCCCTGGCCCGTTTCGTCGAGACGCTGGAGATTGCCGCATGACCCCTTCTGTCGCCCCGGGCACGATCCTGCTGCAGGCCGTGATCCTGCCCGACCCCGAGATCTGTTCTGAACCCGACCTCTTCGTCCATCTCGGCGGGATCGCCGGACTGGACCTGCCGAGGCGGCAGCTGCAGCTGGGTTCGGGGGGATGGGCCTGTTTCGACAGCTATTTCAATCTCCTGTCGCTGGCGAAATGGCAGGAGGCGGCGCCTTTCGGGCATCTGGGGCTGGTGGTCGAGTTGACGGGGCTGGCGGAACTGCGGGTCTGGCATGCGCCGCCGGGCCGGTCCTGGGACATGCTCGACGCGCGGATCTGCACGGGCGGACGGGTCGAGCTGGACCTGACCGCCGCCACCGCCCATCCGGCACCGGGGGTGATCTTCTTCGAGCTGCGGGCGCTGGCCGACACGGTGCTGACCGCGGCGGGCTATGTCACCCGCGATCCGCTGCCCCCGCCGCAGGCGGCGGGGCCGGAGGAGGGCGCGGCCGCACGGGCCCTGCCGAAGCTCGCCCTCTGCCTGACCACCTTCCGCCGCGAGGAGGAGATCCGCAGGACCGCCGCGCGGCTGGAGGCCTTTATCGAGGCGTCGCCCTGGCGCGACCGGATGCAGGTCTTCGTGGTCGACAACGGCGGCACGGCCGCCCTGCCGCCGCTCGCCCATGTCGAGCGGATCGCGAACCGCAACCTGGGTGGCGCCGGGGGCTTCGCCCGCGGGCTGGCAGAGGCGCAGGCCTGGGGCTTCAGCCATTGCCTGTTCATGGACGACGATGCGGCGGTGCCGGTCGAGGCCATCCACCGGACCTTCGTCTTCCTCGCCCGTGCCCGCGACCCGGCCACCGCGATCGCGGGGGCGATGATCTCGACCGCGCATCGCTGGGCGCTGTGGGAGGCGGGCGCCGTCTTCGACCGTCGCTGCCGGCCGCTGCAGGGCGGCACCGACCTGCGCCGGCGCGAGGCGGTCTTCGCGCTGGAACAGGCGACCGGCGCGGCGCCGCCCGGCTTCTATGGCGGGTTCTGGTTCTTCGCCTTCCCGGTCGCCGCGGTCCGGCACTGGCCCTTCCCGTTCTTCGTGCGCGGGGATGACGTGATGTTCTCGCTGTCCAACCCGTTCCGCTTCGTGCGGCTGAACGGGGTGGTGTCCTTCCAGCAGGACTTCACCGAGAAGGAGAGCCCGCTGACCGCCTATCTCGACCTTCGCAGCCACATGGTGCATCACCTCGCGCTGCCGGGGCTGCGGCTGGGGCGGTGGCGGATGATCCGCCTGCCGCTCGGGTTTCTGGCGCGCAGCCTGTCGCGGTTTCACTATGACAGCGCCGAGGCGCAGCTTCTGGCCTGGGCCGACGTGCTGGAGGGGCCGGATTTCTTCGCGCGGAACAGCGACATGGCCACGCGGCGCGGGACCATCGCCGCACTGGTCCGGGACGAGGCCTGGGGGTCACGGGCGGGGCCGCCGCCCCGCCGCTGCCGAATCCGGGGAAGGCGGATGGACCGGCTGCTGCGCGCGACGCTGAACGGCCATTTCCTGCCCTTCGCGCGGATCTGGGCCGGCCGCGCCCGGCGGCCGGCGGGCGCGCGCGGGGATGTGGAGGGGGTGCTGGGATCGCAGGTCGTGACCTATGAGCGCCCGGGCGAGGGGCTTCACTATACCGTCCGCCGGTCCGATCGCCGCTGCCTGACCCTTCTGTGGCGCGCGGCCGGGCTGGCGCTGCGGCATCTGCGCGGACAGGCGGCCCTGCAGGCGACCTATGCCGAAGCGCTGTCAACGCTCACGGATGCGGCGTTCTGGCAGGGGCAGTTCGGCGCCGCGCCCGAGCCTGCAATGACTGCCTCGCTGTTGCCGGGCGCGGTCCGTGCGGCGGACACGGAGGCCATCGTGCCCCGAAAAGCAGCCGTCCGCGCTGCGGAACGCTGGGGCGAGGCCGTCCCGGCCGGTACCGCGCTGCCACGGGGTGACGCGGGTGCCGCAGCCGGCTTGCCGGAATGGCTCATGCCCTTTGTCGGCGGAGCCGGGGTCGTGGGCCTGACGGCAGACCGGCCCGCCGGAAGGAACGCGCCGCAGCGGCGGGCGGGCTAGGGAGGTGCATCCGGGCATCCGGCGGCAAGGTTCGGGGCATCGGGCCGGTAACCGGGCCTCCGGGCCGCCCGCAAAGGTGCGGGGCCGGTGCGAGGGGTGCTGACCGTAGGGGAAACGGTGTGGCGGCAGCGGCTGTGCCGACCGCAGATGTCGCCGGCGGCGGGGGCCAGCAGCGGGAGGTCGCAGCGACAGCCGGTGCGAGGCGCGCGGCGAGGGCCGGGGGGAAGGGCGGCGGGGCCTGCCATTGTCACCGCCTTGGCCCATCAACCCTGCGGGCGCGGGGCGCGGGGCGCGGGGTGCCCTGTCCCGGGCTGGCACCTCGCGCCCGACATGGGGCTCCGGCCTCGGTAGGGCAAAACGGCATTGCGGCAGCGGCTTGGTTGCCGACAGATGGTGCCCTGGGCAGAGGCCAGCTTCGGGACGTCGCCGTGACAGCCGGTGCGAAGCGCGCGGCGAGGGCCGGGCGGAAGGACGGCGGGGGTGCTCCATTGTCCGCGCCTTGACCGGTCAACCTCGGGATGGCGGGCACGATGCGAGGCGCCCCGTCCGGTCAGGCACCCCGCGTCCGACATCCGGCTCGCGGCTTCGGCAGGGGGCAGGACCGCCTCCGCGCTGTGCCGGGTCGGCGCCGGACCGGTCTGACGGAGGGCACACCCTGCGGCTGCACCCCAAGACTCCGACCGTACCAGTTTCCCCGCGCCGGGGCCGAAGCGGCGGAACCTCGCCGGTCCCGTCGCTCCCTTCCCTGCCGCCCCCCGCCACGGGGCGACCGCGAGGCAGAAGGCAGGGGCGTCCTGGCGCCGCGGTCCTGCGGCCCCTGTACCAAGCCCTCCGCAACCCGCCGCCGGTCCCCCGTCGGGGGGCCAGCGGGCGCGTCGCCCGTTCAGCGGGTGAACTTCTTGTATTTCACCCGCTTCGGTTCCACCGCATCCGGGCCGAGGCGGCGGATCTTGTCTTCCTCATAGGCCTCGAAATTGCCCTCGAACCATTCGACATGGGCCTCGCCCTCGAAGGCGAGGATATGGGTGCAGAGCCGGTCGAGGAAGAAGCGGTCGTGCGAGATGATGACCGCGCAGCCGGCGAAATCTTCCAGCGCGCCTTCCAGCGCCTGCAGCGTCTCGACGTCCAGATCGTTGGTCGGTTCGTCCAGCAGCAGCACATTGCCGCCGGACTTCAGCAGCTTGGCCATGTGGACGCGGTTGCGTTCGCCGCCCGACAGCAGGCCCACCTTCTTCTGCTGGTCGCCGCCCTTGAAGTTGAAGGCCCCGCAATAGGCGCGGCTGTTGACCTGGGCGTCGCCCAGTTCGATCAGTTCCGCCCCGCCGGAGATTTCCTCCCACACGGTCTTGTTGGCGTCGAGCGCGTCGCGCGACTGGTCCACATAGCTGAGCTTCACGGTGTCGCCGAAGCTGACCGAGCCCTCGTCGGGCTGTTCCTGCCCGGTCAGCATCCGGAACAGGGTGGACTTGCCGGCGCCGTTCGGGCCGATCACGCCGACGATGCCGCCGGGCGGCAGGCTGAAGTTCAGGTCCTCGATCAGCAGCCGGTCACCGAAACCCTTCTTCAGCCCCTCGACCTCGATCACCTTGGACCCGAGGCGCGGGCCGTTCGGGATGACGATCTGCGCGGTCGAGACCTTCTCGCGCTCCGATTTCGAGGCCATCTCGTCATAGGCCTGGATCCGGGCCTTGGACTTGGCCTGCCGCGCCTTGGCGCCGGCGCGGATCCATTCCAGTTCCTTTTCCAGCACCTTCTGCTTGGCCTTGTCCTCGCGGGCTTCCTGTTCCATCCGCTTGGCCTTTTGTTCCAGCCAGGCGGAATAGTTGCCCTCGTAGGGGATGCCCCGGCCGCGGTCGAGTTCGAGGATCCAGCCGGTGATGTCGTCGAGGAAATAGCGGTCATGGGTGACGCAGAGGATGGTGCCCTGATATTCGATCAGGTGCTTCTGCAGCCAGGCGATGGTTTCGGCATCGAGGTGGTTGGTCGGTTCGTCCAGCAGCAGCATGTCGGGCGCCTCGAGCAGCAGCTTGCACAGCGCCACGCGCCGGCGTTCCCCGCCCGAGAGGGTGGACACCTCGGCATCGTCGGGCGGGCAGCGCAGGGCCTCCATCGCCACATCGACCTGGCTGTCGAGATCCCACAGGTTCTGGCTGTCGATCGTGTCCTGCAGCTGCGCCATCTCGTCCGCGGTCTCGTCGGAATAGTTCATGGCGAGTTCGTTGTAGCGGTCGAGGATCGCCTGTTTCGCGGCGACGCCCAGCATCACGTTGCCGCGCACATCGAGCGTTTCGTCAAGCTGCGGTTCCTGCGGCAGATAGCCGACGCGGGCGCCCTTGGCGGCCCAGGCCTCGCCCGAGAAATCCTTGTCGATGCCGGCCATCACCCGCAGCAGGGTCGATTTACCGGCGCCGTTGACGCCCACCACGCCGATCTTCACCCCGGGCAGGAAGTTCAGGCGGATGTTTTCGAACACCTTCTTGCCGCCCGGATAGGTCTTGGACACGCCGTCCATGTGATAGACGTACTGATACGATGCCATGCGGCCACTCCTGAGGTGGGATTGCGGGTTGGCCCGCGTTCTACCGGCCCGCGCGCGGGTCCGCAACAGCGGCGCGGGTCCGCGGCGGATCAGGGGGTGTCGCGCGCGACGGCCTTCTCGAACCAGTGCGAGGCGTGGGGATTGTCGTTGTAGCGCGCGATCTCAGTCCAGCCGCTGCGGCGGTAGAGGGTGATCGCTTCGGTCAGCGGCGCCGCGGTGTCGAGCCGCAGGGTGGCGAGGCCCATCGCCCGGGCGTGATCCTCGAGCGCGGCCATGATCCGGCGGGCCAGCCCCATGCCGCGTGCGGCGGGGGCGATCCAGACGCGCTTGATCTCACCCACCCCCGGCGCATCGGTGCGAAGCGCGCCGCAGCCGAGCACCCGGTCCCCGCCGCGCGCGACCAGGAAGACGCCGCGCGGGGGCCAGGTCTCGTCCGGGTCGGCGGCGGGCGGGGCGAAGGTCTGCCCGAACCGCGCGGACAGCTCGTCGTAATAGCATTGCAGGGCGTACCGCGCCTCGGGGCTGTCGGCGCGGACGGGGACGAGGGCGATCCGGTCCGGCGGCGGCGGGGCAGACGGCGGGGCAGATTGCGGGGCAGACGGTGGGGGACATGTGTCTGACATGCCGCGATTTAGCGCCGCCGCGCGGCCGGGGACAAGCGGGATCGCCGCCAGCGATTGACAGGCCCGCGCGGGACATGACAAGCCCGGGGGTCGGAGCATGCGCCGGATCGGCGCCTGCAGGGAGCGATGATGCAGGGCTTTCCTCTGGCCTTTCCGGGAATGACGGTGGGACTGCTGGGCGGGTCGTTCGACCCGGCCCATGACGGCCATGCCCATATCACCCGCGAGGCGCTGAAACGGTTCCGGCTGGACAGGGTCTGGTGGCTGGTGTCGCCGGGCAACCCGCTGAAGGCGCATGGCCCGGCGCCGCTGGACCGGCGGATGGCGCAGGCGCGGGCGGTGATGCGGCATCCGCGCGTGGTCATCACCGATATCGAGGCGCGGCTTGGCACCCGGTTCACCGCCGAGACGCTGGGCCTGTTGCAGGCCGTTTATCCCGGCGTGCGCTTCGTCTGGCTGATGGGCGCGGACAACATGGTGCAGTTCCACCGCTGGCAGCAGTGGGAAAGCATCATGGAACGGGTGCCGGTGGGGGTGATCGTGCGGCCGGGCAGCGGGCTGGCGGGGCGGGGCGCACCGGCCGCCGAACGCTTCGCCGATGCCCGGCTGCGGGCCGAGGCGGCGCATCTGCTGGCGCGTTGCCCGGCGCCGGCCTGGTGCATGGTGAACGTGCCGATGGTGGACCTGTCCTCCTCGGCGATCCGGGCGCGGGGCGACTGGCGCAGCTGATCCCGGCGGCAGCGGCGGGTTGTCGCCAAGGGGCGGGCCGGGTTAGTCTTTCCCGGCACGACCGCGGCGAGGGATGGCATGGACGGGATCACGCGCAGGGGCGTTCTGGGGGGATTGCTGGCCGGAACGGTCGCGGGTCCGGCGCTGGCCGAGGCGCCGCTGCGGTCGCCGCGCCCGCCGATGCGCGCGGGGCAGGCTGCCACGGGCGCCGCGCCGGTGGCGGCGCGGGCGGCAAGCGCCGCGACCGCCCCCGATGCCACCGCGCTGGTGGCTGCGGCACAGCTGGGCGGCAAGGTGGGATTCGTCGTCGCCGATGCCCGGACGGGGCAGGTTCTGGAGGCGATGAACGGCAGCGAGCCGATGCCGCCCGCCAGCGTCGCCAAGGCGATCACCGCGCTTTACGCGCTGGAGATGCTGGGTCCGGGCTATCGCTTTCCCACCCGCCTGATCGGCACGGGCCCGGTGCAGGGCGGGGTGCTGCGCGGCGATCTGGTGCTGGCGGGGGGCGGCGACCCGACGCTGGAAACCGACACGCTGGGCGACATGGCGGCGGCGCTGCGCGGGGCGGGCGTGGGCGGTATCGCCGGGCGGTTCCTCGTCTGGGACGGGGCGCTGCCCTTCGTGCGGGCCATCGACACCTCGCAGCCCGACTGGCTGGGCTACAACCCGGCGGTGGGCGGGCTGAACCTGAACTTCAACCGGGTGCATTTCGAATGGCGGCGGGCGCAGGGCGGCTGGCAGCTGAGCATGGATGCGCGCGGCAACCGCTATGTCCCCAAGGCCTATACGACCCGGATGGCGCTCGCCAACCGCGACCTGCCGGTCTACACCTATTCCGACCGGGGCAAGGTCGAGGAATGGACGGTCGCGGCCTCGGCGCTGGGCAACGGCGGCAGCCGCTGGCTGCCGGTGCGCAAGCCCGATGCCTATGCGGGCGACGTGTTCCAGACGCTGGCGCGGGCGCAGGGCATCGCGCTGCCCGACCCGCAGTCCCTGCGCGGCCGTCCCGAGGGGCGGGTGCTGGTGGAACGGGCCAGCGTCGACCTGCGGCCGATGCTGTTCGACATGCTGAAATATTCCAACAACCTGACGGCCGAGGCGGTGGGCATGGCGGCCTCGCTGCGGCGCGGGGTGGGCAGCCATTCGGGCAGCGGGCCGGCGATGTCGGACTGGCTGGCCGGACGTGCCGGTGCGCAGTCGCGCTTCGTCGATCATTCGGGGCTGGGCGGCGCCTCGCGGATTTCGGCGCAGGACATGGTGGCTGCGCTGGCGCGGCTGGGACCGCAGCATCAGCTGCGCGGGCTGATGAAGGAATTCGTCATGCGCGATGCGAACGGCAAGGCCGTGCCCAACCATCCGGTGCGGGTGGAGGCGAAGACCGGCACGCTCAACTTCGTCTCGACGCTGGCGGGCTGGATCGGCACGCCCTCGGGCGGCGATCTGGTCTTCGCGATCTTCACCGGCGACGTGGCGCGGCGCGATTCCATTCCCGACAGCCTGCGCGAACGCCCGCCGGGGGGCCGGGAATGGGTGAGCCGGTCGAAGCGGTTGCAGCAGCAGCTGATCGAACGCTGGGCGGCGGTCTACGCCGCCTGAGGCCTCACAGCGTCAGGTGCCGGGCGCGGGCGCCGCGTTCGATGGCGGCGGCGTGCAGCCGGTCGACGTTCAGCTCGTGGCGCAGCTCTTCCAGCATCCGCAGCTCGCCCTGGCCCAGCTTGCCGTCCGAGGCGCCGACATCGCAGGCCAGCGCATAGGCGGTTTCGTTCAGCCGGTCGGGCAGCGTGGCGCGGATCAGGCCGAACAGCGCGTCGAGCCCGTCCTCTTCTTCCATCAGCGCATAGACGGTTTCGGCTACCAGCCGGATGCGGTCGGCATCGTAATTGCCGAAGACGGGCAGGCTGTCGACCATGCGTTCGATGGCCAGCAATTCGGCGGTGCGGATCGTCTCGTCCGAGATCGAGACGGTGACCATGACCGCGACGAGCGCGTCCTGCGGGGAAAGGGCTGCGAGCGGCTTGGCCAAGGCGATGGTCCTTCAACGGGGTCTGGCCGGCAAATTATTGACGATTCCGGGCCTGTTCAATAGGTGGGGCGGGTGCGGCGCACGACAGGCCGCAACCCCAGAGGACCGTATCATGACCACCCTCCGCGACGCTGCGATGAACTCCAAAGCCTGGCCTTTCGAGGAAGCGCGCCGCGTGCTGAAACGGTATGAGAAGGCGCCTCCGGAAAAGGGATACGTGCTGTTCGAGACGGGCTATGGCCCCTCGGGCCTGCCGCATATCGGCACCTTCGGCGAGGTGCAGCGGACCACGATGATCCGCCGCGCCTTCGAGATCATCTCGGACATCCCGACGAAGCTTCTGTGCTTTTCCGACGATCTGGACGGGATGCGCAAGGTGCCGGAAAACGTGCCGCAGCAGGAGATGCTGAAGGCGAACCTGCAGCGGCCGCTGACTTCCGTCCCCGATCCGTTCGGGGACTATCCGAGCTTCGGCGACCACAACAACGCGATGCTGCGCCGCTTTCTCGACACCTTCGGGTTCGAGTACGAATTCGCCAGCGCGACCGAGTATTACAAGGCCGGCCGCTTCGACGACATGTTGCGGCTGTGCTGCGAACGCTATGACGCGATCATGGAGATCATGCTGGCCAGCCTGCGCGAGGAACGCCAGCAGACCTATTCCTGCTTCCTGCCGATCCACCCGGAAACGGGCCGGGTGATGTATGTGCCGATGAAGCATGTCGACGCGAAGGACCATACCATCACCTTCGACGACGAGGACGGGCGGGAATGGACGATCCCGGTCACGGGCGGCACGCTGAAGCTGCAGTGGAAGCCGGATTTCGGCATGCGCTGGGCGGCGCTGGATGTCGATTTCGAGATGTACGGCAAGGATCACAGCACCAACACGCCGATCTATGACGGCATCTGCGAGGTGCTGGGCGGCCGCAAGCCGGAACATTTCACCTATGAGCTGTTCCTCGACGACAAGGGGCAGAAGATTTCCAAGTCGAAGGGCAACGGTCTGACCATCGACGAATGGCTGAGCTATGCCGCGACCGAAAGCCTTGGCTATTTCATGTATCAGAAGCCGAAGACGGCCAAGCGGCTGTGGTGGGACGTGATCCCGAAGGCGGTGGACGAATATCACCAGCAGCTGCGCGCCTTCCCCGGCCAGCCGGTTGACCAGCAGATCGCCAACCCGGTCTGGCATATCCATGGCGGGGAACCGCCCGCCTCGACGCTGGTCGTGCCCTTCGCGATGCTGCTGAACCTCGCCACCGTGGCGGGGGCGAAGGACAAGGAGGCGCTGTGGGGCTTCATCCGCCGCTATGCGCCGGGCGCGACGCCCGAGGGCAACCCGGACCTCGATCAGGCGGCGGGCTTCGCGCTGCGTTACTTCGAGGATTTCGTGAAGCCGACGCTGACCTTCCGCGCCCCGGACGAGAAGGAGCGCGCGGCGCTGGAGGATCTGGCCGCGCGGCTGCGGGCCTGGGAGGGCGCCGCCGATGACGAGGCGCTGCAAAGTCTGGTCTTTGCGGTCGGCACCGAACACGGGTTCGACCCGCTGCGCAGCTGGTTCACTGCGCTCTACGAGGTGCTGCTGGGGCAGAGCCAGGGGCCGCGCTTCGGCGGGTTCATCGCGCTTTACGGCGTGGCCGAGACGGTGGCGCTGATCGAGGCGGCGCTGGCGCGCTGAGGGACGGGCGCGGCCGGGCGCCGGCCGTCAGTCCTGCTGCCATTGCTGCCACCAGACCCGCCAGCGCCCGACAAGCGCCGCCTCGTCCTCGGCAAGGAGCCGGGTGGCGAGGTGGCGGGCCTTGCGTTCCAGCTTCTTCTGGCGCTTGGCGGCGAGGGCTTCCAGCGTGGCGCGGTCGTCGGCGTCGAGTCCCTCCTCGACCGCGAGCCGGTCGATGAACACCGCTAGGTCGTGATGGTCGCCCAGCCATTCGCCCAGATGGTCGGCGGCATCGACATGGGGGGCCATCATCTCGGGCCAGATCGGTGACAGGATCGTGGCCTGATACCAGTGATCCTTCACCTTCTTGCGCCATTCATGGATCTGTTCGGCATCGGCGTCCCGCCGGGCCTTGCGCTGCAGCTTGCGCGCGGCCTTCCAGGTGTCGGACAGCCCGTCCTCCAGCAGGTCGAAGCCGTTGCCCTGAAGGTCCCAGTCCGCCACCCGGTCCTGCGCCTCGCGCATCGCCTGCGCGAAATCCGCCAGCCCGTCATCGCCCGCCGTTTCCTGCAGCTGCGCCTGATCCCGCGCCAGCGCGGCGCGCAGATGGTCGATGGCGGTCTTCGCCCCGTCCGGAGCACCATCGGCGAGGGTTTCGAGCGTGCCGCGCAGAACCTCGGCGTCGCGCAGGCCGGAAATGCCCCGGGCGGCGTCGCGGAAGGCGGCGTTTTCGGCCTTGTAGCCGGAAAAATTGGGGCGCACGAGGCGGATCAGGCCGCGCAGACGCTTCACATGCTTGCGCAGGCCGTGGATGCGCTTGGCTTCCGACAGGTCGGGTTCGGCAAGACGGGACAGCGCGCCCGCGATCTCTTCGGAGGCGATCCGGCGGACGGCTGCCGCCATGTCGGGATCGGAACGTTCGAGCGCATAAGCCATCGCGAAACACCTTTCTTCCATCGCGGGTGAAACTGAACGCCCCGCCGCGCCGTATCGTTTCACAGCTTCACGGAAAGGCAATGCGTTCGATGCGACCCGATATTCCCTGCCTGTCGATGCTGCCCCTCGGCGCCCTTGCGGCGCTCGCCCCCGTCCATGCGCAAGAGGTGGAGCCCGCGGCCGAAGCCGCGATCCAGGCCGTGATCGCGGACCAGATGCAGGCCTTCCGCGAGGGCGACGCGGCCGCGGCCTTCGCCTTCGCCTCGCCGATGATCCAGGGGATGTTCGGCGGCGATGCCAGCCGGTTCGGCCGCATGGTCGCCAGCGGCTATCCGCCGATCTGGCAGCCCGGGGCGGTGACGTTCCTCGGCCAGCGGCAGGTCGAGGGCCAGCCGGTGCAGCGGCTGATGGTGGCGGGGCCGGACGGGGCGCTGCACCTTTTCGACTACGAGATGGTCGAGGTGGAGGGCGGCTGGCGCATCAACGGCGTCTTCCCCGTGCAGGGCGAGGCGGGCGCCTGAGCCCCGCATCCGCGCGCGAAACGGCGCTTGCGGCGCGCGCTGGCCTGAAGGCCCGTTAACCCCGGTCCCGCTAGGAGTCGCCGCCATCGGGGCGCGAGGCCCGTCCGACGCCGTATCCCGCCCCGCCGGCAGGACGGCCGCCGCGACGCTCGCCCCATCGGGCGAAAGGGGTTTGGCGCATGAACAAGGCAATCACCGACGGGCTGGTCTTCATGCCCGCGGCCTTCGAGGCGGGGCTGTCGCACTGGTCGAGCGAGGACGGCCTGCCGGGGCAGGCGACCTATCAGGGCGCGGCCAATGCGGCGCTGGTGCCGGCGGATCAGGATTTCGGCGGCTGTCTGGAGCTGGTGAAGACGGCGGCGGTGCAGAAGCTGCGCTACACCGGCCAGACGACGCTGCTGCCCGGCTGCTATCTGCGCATCCGGGCGCGGGTGAAGGCGATCAGCGGCAACCTGCCCTCGGTGCGGATCGCGGGCCATGCGATGGGTGCGGGCAATGCCCATGTCCCGGGGCTGGTCGAGCAGGGGCCGGAGGTGGCGCTGACCGCCTATGGCGAGGTGGTAACGGTCGAGGCCATCGTCGGCTCGGGCTGGCGCGGCGGGGTGGCGATGCCCTGGGGCACGGCGCCGGTCTGGGGGCATTTCGGGCTGGACCTGACGGGGCCGACCGGCGGCGTCGTGCGCATCGACGATATCGAGATCGAGGATGTGACCGGCGTCTTCCTGCGCGACATGCTGGATGTGGTGGATGTGCGCGACTATGGCGCGCGGGGGGACGGCGCGACCGACGACGCGGCGGCCTTCGCGGCGGCGGATGCGGCGGCGGCGGGGCGGGTGCTGCTGGTGCCGGCGGGGACCTACCGGATCGCCAGCACGGTCACGCTGCGGTCGCCGGTGCGGTTCGAAGGGACGCTGACGATGCCCGACGACGCCCGGCTGCAACTGGCGCGCAGCTTCGACCTGCCCACCTATATCGACGCCTTCGGCGACGAGGTGACGGGGTTCCGCAAGGCGATCCAGGCGCTGTTCAACTTCACCGACCACGATGCGCTGGACATGAAGGGCCGGCGCATCGACCTGACCGCGCCCATCGACGTGCATGCGGCGGTGGGCAACAAGGACAGCTGGGCGCAGCGCCGCATCCTGCGCAACGGCCAGTTCAATGCCGAGGGCGATGCCGGCTGGACACCCGAGGTGGTGACGAGCCAGGCGAGCTATTCGGCGGCCAACCCGCTGGTCCTGACCGGCGTGGCCAATATCGCCGCCGTGCCGGTGGGCGCGCTGGTCAGTGGCGCGGGCGTGGGCCGCGAGGTCTATGTGCGGGCTCGGAACGAGGCGACGAACAGCCTGACGCTGAGCCAGCCGCTGTATGGCGGCGCGGGCACGCAGGTCTTCACCTTCACCCGCTTCCGCTATGTGCTGGATTTCTCGGGTTTCCAGAACTTCAGCAGGTTCACCGTCGACGACGTGGAATTTCTCTGCAACGGGCTGGCCAGCGGCATCCTGCTGGCCCCGGAGGGCGAGACCTTCCATCTGCGCGACAGCGCGATCACCCGGCCCCGCGACCGCGGCATCACCTCGATCGGGTCGGGCTGTCAGGACCTGCTGATCGACCGCTGCCATTTCCTGTCGAACGAGACAGCGTTGCGGTCGCAGGACCGCACCAGCATCGTCGCCAACATCAATGCCAACGACTGCAAGATCCGCGACAACCGCGTGGTGCGGTTCCGCCATTTCCTGGTCGCGGCGGGCAATGGCCATATCCTGCAGGGCAACCACTGGTTTCAGGGCGACGAGGAAACGAAGGGCCTGCGCAATGCCGGGATCGTGCTGGCCGAGACGAACCTCAAGGCGCTGATCGTCGGCAACTACATCGACAACAGCAGCATCGAATGGACCAACGAATACGAGGCCGATCCCGCGTTCGGCGACCAGCTGTCCTTCGGCGGGCTGACGGTGACGGGCAATATCTTCACCGCCAATGACGTGGCCAACTGGTTTTCCTGGCTGGTGGTGAAGCCCTATGGCGCGGGCCATTTCATCCAGGGGCTGACGGTGACGGGCAACGTGTTCAAGGTGCTGAACGGCAGCATCGCCCGGATCGAGAGCGTGGACACCACCTTTGCCCCGCTGGATTTCCAGCGGATGCGCAATGTGGTGGTGGAGAACAACACCTTCACCTCGGTCGACCAGCTGACCGCCTCGCCCGTCTTCCTGCAGGCGGACCAGACGAGCGAGGCCGCGACATGGGTGGTGGCGGGGGCGGGGCCGTTCATGCCCTTCGGCGGCTGGTGCCGGAACGTCGAAAGCGTGGTGGCGGAGGGCGCGATCACCACCGCTGCCGGCGCGCGGGTGACGGAGATGCCTTTCGTCAGCGTCGAGCAGGGCAGCGCCCGGCAGGAGGTGCGGCTGACCTGGTCGCAGGCCTGCAAGGGTCGGGTGCAGCTGCGGGTGCGGGTGGACAACCCGAACTGACGAACGGTCGGCTCAGGGCGCGAGGTCTTCCGCCGTCAGGTGGAAGGCCCGCCCGAAGCCGCCGTTCAGCGCCGCCGACAGCGGCACCAGCCGGACGAACCGGAAATCGGCGAAGTCGATATAGAGCCGGGCCTTGGGGTGCCGCGCCAGCCACAGCGCGCGCAGCGCGGCATGGTCCGGCCCGTCCTGCGCGACGAATTCCGCCCGCGCCTGCAGCGACAGCCGGGGATGGGTCAGCGGGTCGCC
The DNA here is from genome assembly GCF_003993775.1 of Frigidibacter oleivorans. Classification (GTDB taxonomy): domain Bacteria; phylum Pseudomonadota; class Alphaproteobacteria; order Rhodobacterales; family Rhodobacteraceae; genus Frigidibacter; species Frigidibacter oleivorans. The sequence goes on along the minus strand of NZ_RJRZ01000009.1, from coordinate 135,632 downwards.
CTTCGGCGCCGGCTCGCCCAGCAGAAGTCCGGCGCGCGGATCGGCCCGCAGCGCGCGGGTATGGGCCGCGAGGTCAGACACCAGCGTGACCGGGCCGCCGCCGGCGCCGAGCGCCACCGCCACGCGGGTCACGGCGGGATGCCCCCCGTCCGGCGCCAGCACCGCCAGCGCGGCGAAGCGGGCCGAAGCGATCAGCGACCGGGCCAGCGCCCGCGCCTGATCGTCGGTGGGGCGGATCGGGTCGATGCCGCGCGTGTCGCCGCCATCGTCTTCATTGTCGCTGCCGCCTGATGCCATCCGCCGCACCCCGCTGCGGATCGCCTTGACAGGCGATCCCGCGCGCGACCAGTCTGGCCGCAATTCCTGCTAGCGTGCCGAGATGAGCGAGACAAGCGGACGTATCGACGCCCCCGGCCCCAAGGTCGCCCCACGGCCCGCCCCGGATCACCTGCCCAAGATCGTGACCGTGCTGCGCGAAGGCTATGACCTTGCCGCGCTGCGGGCGGATGCGCTGGCAGGGCTGACGGTGGCCATCGTGGCGCTGCCGCTGTCGATGGCCATCGCCATCGCCTCGGGTGTCGGGCCGGAGCGGGGGCTGTTCACCGCCATCGTCGGCGGCTTCCTCGTTTCGGCGCTCGGCGGCAGCCGCTATCAGATCGGCGGGCCGGCCGGCGCCTTCATCGTGCTCGTCGCGGCCTGCGTGGCGGAAACCGGGCTCGAGGGGCTGATCCTCGCCACGCTGATGTCGGGGCTGATCCTGATGGCGGCGGGGGCGCTGCGGCTGGGAAGCCTCGTGCGGTTCATCCCCTATCCGGTGACGCTGGGCTTCACGGCCGGGATTGCCGTCATCATCTTTGCCAGCCAGATCAAGGACCTTGCCGGGATGCGGCTGGCGGAGGAGCCTGCCGCGCTGGCGCCGAAACTGGCCGCGCTGTGGGCGGCGCGCGACACCGTCACGCCGGCGGCGCTGATCCTGGGGGCGGGGACGGTGGGCGTGATCCTGGCGCTGCGGCGGTGGCGGCCGCGCTGGCCGGGGCTGCTGATCGCGGTGGCGGCGGCGGCGGTGGCGGCGCTGGTGCTGCACCTGCCGGTCGAGACCATCGCAACGCGCTTCGGCGCGCTGCCCCGCGGGCTGCCGCTGCCCGCAATGCCGTCCTTCGGCGCCGTCGCCCTGGTCGAGGCCTTGCCCTGGGCCGCGAGCTTCGCGTTGCTGGGCGCCATCGAGTCGCTGCTGTCGGCCGTGGTGGCCGACGGGATGAGCGGCGCGCAGCACCGGCCGAATGCCGAGCTGCTGGCGCAGGGCGTGGCCAATGTCGGCTCTGCCCTGTTCGGCGGGTTCTGTGTGACCGGGACCATCGCCCGCACCGCGACGAATGTGCGTGCGGGCAGCCGGGGTCCGGTGTCGGGGATGCTGCATGCGGTGATGCTGCTGGGGTTCCTGCTGGTCGCGGCGCCGCTGGCGGGGTTCATCCCGCTGGCGGCGCTGGCAGGCGTGCTGGCCGTCGTCGCCTGGAACATGGCCGAGAAGGACGAGATCGCGGCGCTGGTCCGCGGCGGGCGCGGCGATGCGCTGATCATCGGCGTGACCTTCCTGACCGTGGTGTTCCGCGACCTGACCGAAGGCATCATCGTCGGCGTCGCCCTGGGCGGGGTGGTGGTGCTGAGCCGTCTGGCCCGCGCCGCGCGGATCGAGGCGGTGGCGGCGCCGTTGCCGCCGGGGACCGAGGATGTGCTGGTCTACCGGCTGAACGGCCCGTTCTTCTTCGGTGCGGCGGCGATGCTGGGATCGGTGCTGGACCGGGTGTCGCGGCAGCCGCGGGCCTTCGTGCTGGACTGTGCGGCGGTGCCCTTCCTCGACAGCACCGGTGCCCATGCGCTGGCGCAGCTGGCCCGCCGCATGGGGCGCCGCGGCGGCTGCCTGTGGCTGGCCGGCGCGCCCGAGGCGGTGCGCGCCGCGCTGGCGCGGGAACATGTGCCCGAGGGCGCGCTGGCCTTCGCGCCGGACGTGCAGGCTGCGGTCGGGTCGGCGCTGGCCGGCCGCGACGCGGGGTGATTCGCAGCGATCCCGCGCTGCCGGCGACGCTGCGGGGCAGCAATCGGCCCCTGCGGTCGCAGGCGGGGCGCCGCGCCGATTTTTTCACCGATCCGTGAACAGCCAGAGGATTGTTCTGCCGGTGAAATTTCAGGCGCAGCGCGGTCGCTTGACATCGTTATCATGTTTCCTGTGAATTGATTTACACGAAATACTTGGGAAAATAATAACTTACATGGTCGCGCCTGATTGGTTTACACTGCCCTCGATGTCCTGAAGGACGAAGCGCCGCGGGGCCCGCGCGGCGAGCTGAGGGAGGAAGCCAATGTCCGCACAACCGATGGTGCAAGTCGAGGCAGATCACGTCCGCGAGGTGCCGGCGCATTTCACCGGCGCCCATGCCGATGCCGCCAAGTATCGCGACATGTATGCCGATTCGATCTCCGACCCCGACGCGTTCTGGGGGCGCGAGGCGCAGCGGCTCGACTGGATCAAGCCGTTCACCAAGGTCAAGGATACCGACTTCACCTTCGGCAAGGTGTCGATCAAGTGGTTCGAGGACGGCGTGCTGAACGCCAGCGTGAACTGCATCGACCGGCACCTGCGCGACCGTGCGCTGCAGACCGCGATCATCTGGGAACCGGACGATCCGAAACAGCCGGCGCTGCACATCACCTATCGCGAGCTGTCGCGGAAGGTGAACCAGATGGCCAACGTCCTGCTGAGCCAGGGCATCATGCGCGGCGACCGGGTGGTGATCTACCTGCCGATGATCCCCGAGGCCGCCTATGCGATGCTGGCCTGCGCGCGGATCGGCGCGATCCATTCCGTGGTCTTCGCCGGTTTCTCGCCCGATGCGCTGGCCAACCGGATCAACGATTGCGGCGCCAAGCTGGTCATCACCGCCGACACCGCGCCGCGCGGCGGCCGGCGCACGCCGCTGAAGGCCAATACCGACGCGGCGCTGCTGCACTGCTCGGACAAGGTGCGCTGCCTCGTCGTCAAGCATACCGGCGACCAGATCAGCTGGGTCGAGGGGCGCGACGTCGATGCCAAGGCGCTGATGGACCAGGTCAGCCCCGAATGCCCGCCGCGGCCGATGGGCGCCGAGGACCCGCTGTTCATCCTCTACACCTCGGGTTCGACCGGCAAGCCGAAGGGCGTGGTCCACACCACCGGCGGCTATCTGGTCTATGCCGCGATGACGCATCAATACACGTTCGACTACCACGACGGCGACGTGTTCTGGTGCACGGCGGATGTGGGCTGGGTGACGGGCCACAGCTATATCCTGTACGGGCCGCTGGCGAACGGCGCGACGACGATCATGTTCGAGGGCGTGCCCACCTATCCCGACGCGGGGCGGTTCTGGGAGGTCTGCGAAAAGCACCGCGTCACCCAGTTCTACACCGCGCCCACCGCGATCCGCAGCCTGATGGGGCTGGGGCCGGAATGGGTGGAGAAATACGACCTGTCCAGCCTGCGCGTGCTAGGGTCGGTGGGCGAGCCGATCAACCCCGAAGCCTGGATCTGGTACGACACCCATGTCGGCAAGGGCCGCTGCCCGATCGTCGACACCTTCTGGCAGACGGAAACCGGCGGCCATATGATCACGCCGCTGCCGGGCGCGACGCCCACCAAGCCCGGTTCCGCCACCAACCCGTTCTTCGGGGTGAAGCCGGTGGTTCTGGACCCGCAGACCGCGGTGCGGATCGGCGAGACGGAATGCGAGGGCGTGCTCTGCATCTCGGACAGCTGGCCGGGGCAGATGCGCACGCTGTGGGGCGATCACGAACGGTTCCAGGAAGCCTATTTCAGCCAGTATCGCGGCTATTACTTCACCGGCGACGGCTGCCGCCGCGACAAGGACGGCTATTACTGGATCACCGGCCGCGTCGATGACGTCATCAACGTCTCGGGCCACCGGATGGGCACGGCCGAGGTGGAATCGGCGCTGGTCGCGCATCCGAAGGTCGCCGAGGCGGCGGTGGTGGGCTATCCGCACGACATCAAGGGGCAGGGCATCTACGCCTATGTCACCCTGATGAACGGCGAGACCCCCAGCGAGGAGTTGCGCAAGGATCTGGTGAAATGGGTGCGGTCCGAAATCGGCCCCATCGCCAGCCCCGACGTGATCCAGTGGGCGCCGGGCCTGCCCAAGACCCGGTCGGGCAAGATCATGCGCCGCATCCTGCGCAAGATCGCCGAGAACGATTTCGGCAGCCTCGGCGACACCTCGACCCTGGCCGATCCCTCGGTGGTGGACGACCTGATCGCCAATCGCGGCGGGAAGGCCTGACCGATGGCGGCGGCGGACACCACCGTGCTGATCCTGCTGGGCCCCCCGGGGGCGGGCAAGGGCACGCAGGCCCGGATGCTGGAACAGCGGTTCGGGCTGGTGCAATTGTCCACCGGCGACCTCTTGCGCGCGGCGGTGGCGGCGGGCACGCCCGCGGGACTGGCCGCCCGTTCGGTCATGGAGGCGGGCGGGCTGGTCAGCGACGAGATCGTGCTGGCAATCCTGAAGGACCGGATGGCGCAGCCCGACACGGCGCGCGGCATCATCCTCGACGGCTTTCCGCGCACGGCCGGGCAGGCCGAGGCGCTGGACGACCTGCTGGCCGAGGCGGGGATGGGCGTGACCGCGGCGGTCAGCCTCGAGGTGGACGATGCCGAGATGATCGCCCGCGTCGCCGGGCGCTACAGCTGCGCCGGTTGCGGCGAGGGCTATCACGACAGCTTCAAGCAGCCCCGCGTGGCCGGGGTCTGCGACACATGCGGCGGCACGGCGTTCAAGCGCCGGGCCGACGACACCGCCGAAACTGCGCGGGCGCGCCTGCTGGCCTACCACGCGCAGACGGCACCACTGATCGCGCATTACGAGGCGCAGGGCGTTCTGCAGCGGGTCGATGCGATGGGGTCCATCGACGACATCGCCCGCAGCCTCGCGTCCATCGTCGCGCGCGTATCGGCCTGACGGAAGGGGAGGCGCCGTCCCGGCCAGCGGGGCGGCGAGAGGACATACTCAGGGAGTAACGCGAATGGCGGACAAGACTTCGTCCAACGCCTATTGGGCCGCGAACCTGCGCATCATCGGCATTTCGCTGGTGATCTGGTTCATCTGCTCGTTCGGCCTTGGCATCATCCTGCGGCCCGCGCTGGAGGGCATCAGGATCGGCGGTGCCGATCTCGGGTTCTGGTTTGCCCAGAACGGTTCGATCTACGTCTTTCTGGTGCTGATCTTCGTTTATGCCGCGCGCATGAACAAGCTCGACCGCGAATACGGCGTGGAAGAGTGAGGGGGCGGTGATGGATCAGTTTACCCTCAACCTCATCTTCGTCGGGTTGACCTTCGCGCTCTATATCGGGATCGCGATCTGGGCCCGGGCCGGGACGACGTCGGAATTCTATGCCGCCGGCCAGGGTGTGAACCCGGTGCTGAACGGCATGGCCACCGGCGCCGACTGGATGTCCGCCGCCTCGTTCATCTCGATGGCCGGCATCATCGCGCTGGCGCCGACGGGCGGCTACACCCAGTCCGCCTACCTGATGGGCTGGACCGGCGGCTATGTGCTGCTGGCGCTGCTGCTGGCGCCCTATCTGCGCAAGTTCGGCAAGTTCACCGTGCCGGAATTCATCGGCGACCGCTTCTATTCCGGCGGGGCGCGGCTGCTGGCCGTCATCTGCCTGATCGTGATCTCGGTCACCTACGTGATCGGCCAGATGCGCGGCGTGGGCGTCACCTTCTCGCGCTTCCTCGAAGTGTCGACCGACACCGGCCTCTATATCGGCGCGGCCATCGTCTTCGCCTATGCGGTGTTCGGCGGCATGAAGGGCATCACCTACACGCAGGTGGCGCAATATGTCGTGCTGATCATCGCCTACACGATCCCGGCGATCTTCATCTCGCTGCAGCTGACCGGCAACTTCCTGCCGCAGCTGGGCCTGATCGGCACGCATGAGGCGTCGGGCGTGGCCTTCCTGACCAAGCTCGACCAGGTCGTCACGGAACTGGGCTTCACCGCCTATACCGCCGACAGCCCGAACATGCTGAACATGTTCCTGTTCACCATGTCGCTGATGATCGGCACCGCGGGCCTGCCGCATGTCATCATCCGCTTCTTCACCGTGCCGAAGGTGGCCGACGCGCGCTATTCCGCGGGTTGGGCGCTGGTCTTCATCGCGCTGCTCTACACCGTGGCCCCGGCCGTGGGGTCGATGGCGCGGCTGAACCTGACCACGACGATGTGGCCGAACGCGGTGTCCGGCAACGCGCTGGACGGCGAGGCGATCAGCCGCGCCGACATCGACAGCAACCCGCAGCTGTCCTGGATCCGCACGTGGGAACAGACCGGGCTGCTGGTGATGGAGGACAAGAACGGCGACGGGTTCATCCAGTACTACAACGACGCCAACCCCGCGCTGCAGACCATCGCCACGGAACGCGGCTGGACCGGGAACGAGGTCACCAAGGTCGACAACGACATCATGGTGCTGGCCAACCCGGAAATCGCCGCGCTGCCCGGCTGGGTCATCGCGCTGGTCGCCGCGGGGGCGCTGGCCGCCGCGCTGTCCACCGCCGCGGGCCTGCTGCTGGCCATCTCCTCGGCCATCAGCCACGACCTGATCAAGGGGTCGATCAACCCCAATATCAGCGAGAAGGGCGAACTCTTGGCCGCCCGGATCTCGATGGGCTTCGCCATCGTGGTGGCGACCTACCTTGGCCTCAACCCGCCCGGCTTTGCCGCGCAGGTGGTGGCGCTGGCCTTCGGGCTTGCCGCGGCGACGATCTTCCCGGCGCTGATGATGGGCATCTTCTCGACCCGCATCAACAAGGAAGGCGCCATCGCGGGGATGCTGCTGGGGCTGATCTTCACCGCCGTCTACATCTTCGTCTACAAGGGCTGGTTCTTCATCCCCGGCACCAACATGCTGCCGGACACCGCCGCCAACTACGTCTTCGGCATCTCGCCGCTGTCGATCGGTGCGGTCGGTGCGCTGGTCAATTTCGGCGCGGCCTACATCGTCTCGTCGATGACGGCCGCCCCGCCGCAGAAGGTGCAGGACCTGGTGGAATCGATCCGCATCCCCAAAGGCGCGGGCTCGGCCACCCATCACTGAGCCGGTCCCAAGTGACAGCTCGGACATGACAGCGCCGCGTCCCCCGACCGGGGGCGCGGCATCCCGGGACGGAGGATGCCATGACCGACGCCCAAGATGCCCCCGATCCCCGGACGGATGCCGAGGATGTGGCGGCCTTCCTGGAAACGGTGCATCCCTATGACAGCCTGCCGCGGGACGAACTGGCGCGGGTCGCCGGTTGCTTCGGCCGCAGGACGCTGCCCGCGGGGGCAGAGATCTACCATGCCGGCGCGCCGCTGGACGGGCTGTTCCTGATCCGCCGCGGCGGGGTCGAGGTTCTGGACGGCAACGGCGCGCTGGTATCGCTCCTGTCGGCGCGCAACAGCTTTGGCGAACGCGGGCTGATGCGCGACGGGCGGGCGGCCACCACCGCCCGCACCACCGAAGAGACGCAGCTGCTGGTCCTGCCGCCCGCCGATTTCCGCCACCTGCTGGCGCGGTCGGAGGCCTTCGCCCGCTTCTTTCGCCGGGGGGGCGGCAGCGAACCGCGCGGCGCAGACCTCGCCTCGATGAAGGTGTCCGACCTGATCGCGCGCCGGCCGTTGTCCTGCGCCGCCGACACCCCGGCCGCCGAGGCGGCGCGGATCATGCGAGACGCCGGCGTGTCGAGCCTCGGCGTGACCGAGCCGCTGGCCGGGGGCGGCGAGCGCCTTCTGGGCATCGTCACCGTGCGCGACCTGTCCGGCCGGGTGCTGGCCGAAGGGCGCGACCCGGGCGTGCCGGTGCATCAGGTGATGACGGCCGATCCGGTGACGCTGCCGTCGAGCGCGCTGGGGTCCGACATCCTGCACCTGATGCTGGAACGGGGCATCGGCCATCTGCCGATCGTCGATCAGGGCCGCTTTGCCGGGATGGTCACCCAGACCGACCTGACGCGGTTCCAGGCGCTGAGCTCGGCGCTGCTGATCCAGGACGTGGCAGAGGCCGCGACGGTCGAGGCGATGGCGGCGGTGACGGCGCGCATCCCGCACCTGCTGCTGCAGATGGTGGGCAGCCATGTCAGCCACGAGGTGGTGACCCGCCGGATCACCGACATCGCCGATGCGGTGACGCGGCGCCTGCTGCAGATGGCCGAGGCCGAACTGGGCCCCGCGCCGGTTCCGTGGCTGTGGCTGGCCTGCGGCAGCCAGGGCCGGCAGGAACAGACGGGCCTGTCGGATCAGGACAACTGCATGATCCTCGACGACGCGGCAGGGCCGGAACACGAGGCGTATTTCGCAGCCTTCGCGCGCTTCGTCTGCGACGGGCTCGATGCTTGCGGCTATGTCTATTGTCCGGGCGAGATGATGGCGATGACCCCGCGCTGGCGGCAGCCGCTGTCGGTGTGGCGCGACTATTTCCACGGCTGGATCGCCCGGCCCGATCCGATGGCGCAGATGCTGGCCAGCGTCATGTTCGACCTGCGGCCCATCGGCGGCGCGGCGCGGCTGTTCGCCCACCTGCAGCAGGAGACGCTGGCGGCGGCCGCGCAGAACTCGATCTTCGTGGCGCATATGATCGCCAACAGCCTGAAACATGCGCCGCCCCTGGGCCTGATCCGCAGCTTCGCCACGGTGCGGTCGGGCGAGCGGCGCCACCAGATCGACATGAAGATGAACGGCGTGGTCCCGGTGACCGATCTGGGCCGCATCTATGCGCTGCTGGGGCGGCTGGAACCGGTGAACACCCGCGCGCGCCTGGTCGCGGCCGAGGATGCGGCCGTGATCTCGCCCGCGGGCGCCCGCGACCTGATCGCCGCCTATGACCTGATCGCCACGATGCGGCTGGAAAATCAGGCCGCTCTGGTGAAATCCGGGCGCAGGCCCGACAACTTCCTCGCGCCCTACGACCTGTCCGATTTCGCGCGCAGCCACCTGAGGGATGCCTTCGTGGTGGTGCGCACGATGCAATCGGCCCTGGGCCACGGGAAGGGCGCGCCGGGATGACGAGGAAGACCCCATGCTGATGGATTTTGCCGCCATGATCGCCGCCGGCGCCGCGATCGCGGGTGTCTGGCTTCTGGCCAATCGGCTGTCCGGGCGGCGGCTGCCGCGCTGGCTGCTGCCCGCCGCGATCGCGGCCGCCATGTTCTCCTATGCGGTGTGGAGCGAATACACCTGGTTCGGCCGGGTGCGGGACGCGCTGCCCGACAGCGTGGCGGTGGTGCTGCCGGTGGCGGAGCCTTCGCCGATGCGGCCCTGGACCTATGCCGCGCCGATGGTGACGCGCTTCATCGCGGTGGACCGCGGCGCGGTGCAGCGGTCCGAGACCAATCCCGATCTGGTGCGGACCGAGGCGATCCTGGTGCAGCGCTGGACGCCGACGCAGCGGGTGCCGGTCGCCTTCGACTGCGCGCGGGGGCTGCGGGCGGACCTTGCCAGCGGGGCGGTGCTTGCGCCGGACGGGACGCTGACGGGCGGTGACTGGGTGGACCTGCCCGCGGGCGACGCCTTCCTGACGGCGGCCTGCGGCTAGAGGAGACGGGGAGGGGATCATGGCCGCGCCGGTCAGACAGCGACGGGTTCTGGTGGTCGAGGACGAGGACAATATCGCCGCCGCGCTGGGCTACCTGATCGCGCGCGAGGGGCTGGCCCATGACCGGGTGTCGAACGGCGGCGAGGCGATCCGGCAGATCCGCGCCACCCATCCCGACCTCGTGCTGCTGGACGTGGTCTTGCCCGAAATGTCGGGATACGAGATCTGCCAGGGCGTGCGGATGGACCCGGACCTCGCGGATGTGAAGATCCTGATGATGACCGCGCGCGGCTCTGCCATCGAGCGGCGCAAGGGCCTGGCGCTCGGCGCCGACGGGTTCATCGCCAAACCCTTCGAGCTGAAGGACCTGCGGGCCGAGGTGCGGCGGCTGCTCGACCTGCCGCCCGCGGGTCCAGACGGCGGAACGGATGGCGGCCCGGATGGCGGCCGGGGGGCATGAGCGGCGCCCCGGGGCTGGCCCGGCTGAACCTGCGCCTGCGCATCGGGCTGTTCTTCGCGGCGCTCTGTCTGGGGGGCTGGGCGGCGGTGGCGGCAGGGCTGTGGCTGGGCTTTCGCCATCTGGATCAGGCGGCACTGCCGGGCGTGGTGCAGGCCCCCTTCATCCGCGCCGCCTTCGTGCAGGTGGGGGTGGTGGCGGGGGTCGGTATCCTCGCGCTGACCGCCGGCATCTGGTTCCTCTTCGACGAACATGTGGCCCGCGCCGTGGAACGGCTGGCGGGCGGGCTGCGCGCCCGCGCCCATGCGCCCGTCGGCCCGGCGCTGGACCGGGAAACCGCTCCCTATCTGGGCGATCTTGCCCCCGCGGCGCAGGCGGTGACGCTGACCCTGGCCGAAACGCGGGATGCGCTGGCCTTTGCCGTTGCCCGCGAAACCGCCCGGCTGGCGGACGAGAAGGCGCGGCTCGAGGCGCTGCTGGCGGATGTGCCGGTGGCGGTGCTGCTGTGCACGGCGGGGCATCAGCTGGTGTTCTACAACGGCCCCGCGACCGAGATTCTGGGCGGCGGGATGCCGCCGGGGCTGGACCGGTCGATCTTCGACCACCTGCGCGAGGCGCCGCTGCGGCAGGCCCATGCCCGGCTGCTGGCGGCGCGCGACCCCGATGCCTCGGCCGACCTGATCTGCGCCACGGTCGCGGGCGGGCGGGTGCTGGCCGGGCGGATGCGGCTGGTGGAGAGCGGCACGGTTGATGGGGCCGACGGCGGCGGCTATGCGCTGACCCTGCGCGACGTGACGCAGGACTTCGCCCATCACGCCGAACGCGAACGGCTGCTGGACGACATCTTCGACCGCATCCGCCGCCCCGCCGCCGCCCTGCAGATCGAGGCGGCGCTGCTGGACGAGGGCGGCGCGGCCCGGGCGGCAGCGATCGCGGCCATCGCCGACGAGGGGCAGCGGCTGTCGGCGGCGCTGACCGACCTTGCCGCCCGGCGCGAGACGCAGCGCGGCGGCTGGTGGCCGCTCGCCTTCGTGCGGGCCAGCGACATCGCCGACACGCTTCAGGCCGCCTTCGCCGCCGAGGGGCTGGACCTGCGGACCGAGGCCGAACCGCTGGTCCTGCGCTGCGACGCCTTCCAGATCGTGGCGCTGCTGACGGGCCTCGCCCGCCGGATCGCGGCGGATACCGGCGCGCGCCGCTTCACCGCCGCGCTGACCGCCGACGGCGCGGGCGCGATGCTGCGCCTGCTCTGGCCGGGGGCGCCCTTGCCGGTGGGCCGGCTCGACCGCTGGCTGGAGGCGGAGCTGGAGATCGGCACCGCCGAATTCACCGGCCGGTCGGTGCTGGCGCTGCACGGCACCGAATGCTGGCCCGAACCCGCCGCATCGGGGCAGGCCGCGCTGTGCCTGCCGCTGCCCGAGGCGCGGCGCGCCCATGGACGGCCCGCGCCGCTGCCGCGCGCGGTGGTCTATGACTTCGACCTGCTGGCGCGCGCGCCGGCGGCAGGCGCGGCCGACCGGCCGCTGTCGGAACTGACCTATGTGGTCTTCGACACCGAAACCACCGGGCTCCTGCCGCAGCAGGGCGACGAGATGGTGCAGCTGGCCGCGCTGCGGATCGTCAACGGCCGCCGGGTCGAGGGCGAGGTGCTGGACATGCTGGTGGACCCGGGCCGGCCGATCCCCGCCCTCTCGACCGAGGTGCATGGCATCACCGAGGCGATGGTCGCGGGCGCGCCCGGCCCGGCCGAGGCGGTGCGCCGCTTCCGCCGCTTTGCCGAAGGCGCGGTGCTGGTGGCGCATAACGCGCCCTTCGACATGGAATTCCTGCGCCGCCGGGCCGAGACGGCGGGCACGCTCGACAATCCGGTGCTGGACACGGTGCTGCTGTCGGCGGTGGTCTTCGGCCAGGCCGAGACCCACAGCCTCGACGCGCTGGCGCACCGGCTGGGGATCGTCATCCCCGAAGAGGCGCGGCATACCGCGCTCGGCGACGCGCTGGCCACGGCCGAGGCGCTGCTGCGGCTGATCCCGATGCTGAAGGCGCGCGGCATCGCCACCTTCGCCGAGGTGCTGGTCGAGATGCGCAAGCATGGCCGGCTGCTGCGCGACCTGAACGGCTGACCCGCTGGCGCGGTCAGGCGAAGGGATCGGCCGGATAGGCCACGCCGGTCAGGTACAGGCCCTGCGGCGGGCAGACCGGGCCGCAGGCAGCGCGGTCGCGCGCCTCCAGCGCCCGCCGCACGTCCTCTGGCGCCCAGGCCCCGGCGCCCACCCGTTCCAGCGTGCCGACGATGGAACGCACCTGGTTGTGCAGGAAGCTGCGCGCCCGCAGCCGGAAGCGGTATTCCACCCCGCCTGGCACCGGCAGCGACTCGATCCCGATCTCGTCCAGCGTCTTCACCGGGCTCGCCGACTGGCACATGCTGGACCGGAAGGTGGTGAAGTCGTGATGGCCGGTCAGATGCGCCGCCCCGGCCCGCATCGCCGTCAGGTCCAGCGCGTTCTGCACCTGCCAGACCAGACCGCGGTCATGGGTCACCGGCGCCCGCCGCGCCACCAGCCGGAACAGATAGCGCCGCTCGGTGGCCGAAAAGCGGGCGTGGAAGTCCTCTGCCACCCGCGCCGCGCGCAGCACCGCCACCGGCTGCGGCCGCAGGTGATGGTTCAGCGCCTCGGACAGGCGGAACGGATCCCAGTCCTTCGCCAGATCGCAATGCGCGACCTGCCCCGTGGCATGGACCCCCGCATCCGTGCGCCCCGCCGCGGCGATGCCGGGCGCCTCCGGCTCCAGCCGCCGGATCGCCGCCTCCACCGCCGCCTGCACCGAAGGCTGCCCGGCCTGCCGCTGCCAGCCGGAAAAGGGCGTGCCGTCATAGTCGATGAGAAGCGCGAAGCGGGGCATGGTCCCGCCCTAGCGCGGGGCGGGGGTTTTGGCAATGAACCGGCCCCGGCTTCCTGTCGGCGGAACTATACTCGGGGGAGCGTGAGGGGGCAGGCGGCACCCTCGCCCATCGGCGCACCCCCTCCACATTCCGCCGCCGCCGGCCTATCTATCGGAAAACGAAAGGGCGGCGGATTGGGTATCGGCGACATCGCGGACGGGCTGGCGCGCGGGGTGGGGGGGCTCGGCGCCTCGGTCACCGAGGCCTTCTTCGAACCGGTGATCCGGCTGGGGGTGACCGGGCTCAGCCGGGCGGGCAAGACCGTCTTCATCACCTCGCTGGTGGCGAACCTGCTGGACCGCGGGCGGATGCCGCAACTGCGCGCCGCCCGCGACGGCGCCATAGAGGCGGTGTTCCTGCAGCCGCAGCCCGACGTCACCGTGCCGCGCTTCGATTTCGAGACGCATCTGGCGGCGATGACCGGCCCCGACCCGCACTGGCCCGACAGCACGCGCGCGGTCAGCGAATTGCGGCTGTCCTTCCGGGTGCGGCCGCAGGGGATGCTGGGCGGGTTGCGCGGCCTGCGCACCGTGCACCTGGACATCGTGGACTATCCCGGCGAATGGCTGCTGGACCTCGGGCTGATGGATCGCAGCTATGCCGACTGGGCGGGCGAAGTGCTGGACCGCATCGCCAGCCGGCCCGAGGCGGCGGACTTCCTGGCCGCGGCGGGGGCGACCGACGGTTCGGCGCCGATGGCGGAACCCGTGGCCAAGCGGCTGGCCGAGGCCTTTGCCGCCTATCTGGTCGCGGCGCGGGCGGCGGGCTGGGCCGACTGCACCCCGGGCCGGTTCCTGCTGCCGGGCGAGATGGCGGGATCGCCCGCGCTGACCTTCGCGCCGCTGATGAAGCCCGCGACCCCCGGGCGCGGCAGCCTGTGGCGCGAGATGGAACGGCGGTTCGAGGCCTACAAGTCGAAGGTGGTGCGCCCGTTCTTCCGCGACCATTTCGCCCGGATCGACCGGCAGGTGGTGCTGGTCGATGCCTTGGGCGCCATCCATGCCGGCCCCCGCGCCGTCGACGACCTGCGCCGCGCCATGGCCGAGATCCTGTCGGCCTTCCGCCCGGGCCGGGCCGGCTGGCTGACGCAACTGCTGGGCGGGCGGCGGGTGGAACGCATCCTCTTCGCCGCGACCAAGGCCGACCATCTGCATCACAGCCAGCATCCGCAGCTGACCGCCATCGTCGAGGCGATGCTGCGCGAGGCGCGGGACCGGGCCGATTTCGCCGGAGCGAAGACGGCGGCCATGTCCATCGCGGCGCTGCGGGCGACGGTGGAAGAGGATCTGCCGCATGAGGGCGGCACCCTGCCTGCGGTGCGCGGCCGGCTGCTGGACCCGGCGACGGGGCGGTTGCGGCAGGCGGCCTTCTGGCCGGGCGACCTGCCCGCCGATCCGGCACATCTGCTGGTGCCGGCGCGGCAGGGGGCCGACCGCTGGCTCGATGCCGATTACGGCGCGATGGCCTTTTTGCCGGCGGTGCTGCGGCTGGCGCCGGGCGAGGGGCCGCCGCATATCCGGCTGGACCGTGCCGCGGAATTCCTGATCGGAGACCGGCTGAGATGAGCGACGATACCCCCCGTTCCCCGCCCCGTGCCCCCCTGCCGCGCGGCCCGGTACTGATCGACCGCGACGACCCGCCCGCCTTCGACCCCGCCAGCGCGCCGCCGGTGCCCGAGGTCGAGGCCGCGAATGCGCAGGCGCTGCGGCTGGCAACGCGGCTCGCCGCGCGGCCGCCCTCGCGCATCGGGCGCTTCTTCTGGGCGACGGCGGGGGCGCTGTTCTCGTTCCTGCTGTCGATGGCGGCGTGGAGCTTCGTCACCGGGCTGATGGCGCGCAACCCGGTGCTGGGCTGGGCGGCGACGGTGCTGATCGGGCTGTTCCTGCTGGCGGCGGCGCTGGTGGCCTTCCGCGAGCTTGCGGCCTATGCCCGGCTCGCGCGGCTCGACCGGGTCCAGGCCGAGGCGGCGCGGGCACAATCCTCGGGCGACCTGAAGGCCGCGCGCCGGGTGACGGACCATCTGCAATCGCTCTATGCCGGGCGGGCCGACCTGCGATGGGGCCGCGACCGGCTGGCGGCGCGGGCGGACGAGGTGTTCGACGCGGATGCGCTGCTGCACCTGGCCGAGACCGAACTGCTGGGCCCGCTCGACATCGTCGCGCGGCGCGAGGTCGAGGCAGCGGCACGCAGCGTGGCCGCGGTGACGGCGCTGGTGCCGCTGGCGCTGGCCGATGTCTTTGCCGCGCTGGCCGCAAACCTGCGGATGGTGCGGCGGATCGCGGAAATCTACGGCGGCCGCGCCGGCACCTTCGGCAGCTGGCGGCTGATGCGGACGGTGGTCACGCATCTGGTGGCCACGGGGGCCGTGGCGGTGGGCGACGATCTGGTGGAAACGGTGGCGGGCGGGGGGCTGTTGTCCAAGGTCTCGCGCCGCTTCGGCGAGGGGGTGGTGAACGGCGCGCTGACCGCCCGCGTCGGCGTGGCCGCGATGGAAGTCTGCCGCCCGCTGCCCTTCGCCGCGCTGCCCCGGCCCCGGGTGTCGAACCTGATCGGGCGGGGGCTGGCCGGGCTGTTCCCGGGGGGGAAGGACTAGGGTCGGCGCCGCACCTTCCGGTGCAGCACCGCCTAGCGCAGGACGGGTACCCCGCCGCGCGTCTCGACCTCGGCCACGCCCATGCGCAACCCCTGACCGATGCGATGGGCCAGCGCCGACCACGCCGCCGCCACGTCCGGCGGCAGTTCGCGGGCCAGCGTCGCGTCGAACAGCGCCAGCCAGCGGGGGAAATGGTCTGCCCGCACGTCGCCCGCCTGCAGATGCGCCCGCATCGGGCTGCCGTCATAGCCGCGGTCCATCAGGATCGCGTTGCGCCAGAAGGCGGCGATCTTCGCCTCATGCGTGGTCCAGTCGGTGACATGGGCGGCGAAGACCGGCCCCAGAACCGGCTCGCGCCGGACCTGCGCGTAGAAGGCGGCGACGACCCGGTCGATCTGGTCGCGCGTGACGGGAAAGCGGGGCGGGGGCGGCGTGCTCATGCCCGCCTCTTGCCGCGCCGGGGGCGCGGACGCAACGGGGGCCTTTGCCGCAGCCCGGCGGGCCGCCATCTTTACGCGGCGATGGCCCTTTCCTATAAGGCGCCCATGACCCGGCTGGCGATCCGTTCCTTCGGTCGAATTAGCGGCCCGGCGTCCTGAACCTCAGGACCGCCGGGTGAGAGCGCCTGCCAGGGGCGAACGCCCCCGTTCCGACCGATCCGGGCCAGACGGCCCCCCGCCACATGGCCCCCCGAAGGACCGCATTCATGTCTGCCGAGACCCCCGACTATCGTTCCACCGTCTTCCTGCCGGAAACCGACTTCCCGATGCGCGCGGGCCTGCCGCAGCGCGAACCGGGCTGGCTGGACCGCTGGGCGCGGATCGGCATCTACGACCGGCTGCGCGGCAAGGCGGGGCGCCAGCCCTTCACCCTGCATGACGGACCGCCCTATGCGAACGGGCATCTGCATATCGGCCACGCGCTGAACAAGACGATCAAGGACATGATCGTGCGCAGCCATCAGATGATGGGCTTCGACGCGCGCTATGTGCCGGGCTGGGACTGCCACGGCCTGCCGATCGAATGGAAGATCGAGGAGCAGTACCGGGCGAAGGGTCTGAACAAGGACGATGTGGATGTAGTGGCCTTCCGGCAGGAATGCCGCCGCTTCGCCGAGGGCTGGGTGGACATCCAGCGCGAGGAGTTCCAGCGCCTCGGCGTCACCGGCAACTGGGCCGATCCCTACCTGACCATGGATTTCCACGCCGAGGCGGTGATCGCCGAGGAATTCATGACCTTCCTGATGAACGGCTCGCTCTATCAGGGCTCGAAGCCGGTGATGTGGTCGCCGGTGGAAAAGACCGCGCTGGCCGAGGCCGAGGTCGAGTATCACGACCATACCAGCCACCAGGTCTGGGTGCGGTTTCCGGTGGTGGGCGCCGAAGGGCAGCTCGCCGGCGCCAAGGTCGTCATCTGGACCACGACCCCCTGGACCATCCCGCAGAACCGCGCCGTCGCCTTCAACCCGGACATCGCCTATGGGCTCTACGAGGTGACGGGCCGCCCCGAGGACAGCACCGCCCGGATCGGCGAGACGCTGGTTCTGGCCGACAAGCTGGCTGAGGCGGTGATGAAGGCGGCCAAGCTGGAACCGGGCATGTTCCGCCGTCTGGGCGACGTGACGGCGGACGAACTGGCGCATGTCACCCTCGCTCATCCCTATCGCGGGATCGAGGGTGGCAGCGGCGAATGGGACTTTGACGTCCCGATGCTGCCGGGCGAGCATGTCACCGACGACGCGGGCACCGGCTTCGTCCATACCGCGCCCAGCCATGGCGATGACGACTACCAACTGGGGCTGCGGCACAACCTGCCGATGACCTATAATGTGGAGCCGGACGGATCCTATCGCGCCGACCTGCCGGTTTTCGGCGGGCAGGCGATCATCCTGCCCGACGGCAAGGAAGGCCCCGCCAATGTCAGCAACATCAAGGCGCTGCACGGGGCGGGCGCGCTGTTCGCCAAGGGCAAGCTGAAGCACAGCTATCCGCACAGCTGGCGGTCGAAGGCGCCGCTGATCTATCGCAACACGCCGCAATGGTTCGTGGCGATCGACCGGCCGCTGAAGGACGGGATGGGCGCCGAGGGCGACACCATCCGGGCACGGGCGCTGGCCTCGATCGAGAAGCTGGTGAAGTTCACCCCGGTCTCGGGCCGCAACCGGCTGCATTCCATGATCGCGGCGCGGCCCGACTGGGTGCTGTCGCGGCAGCGCGCCTGGGGCGTGCCGCTGACCTGCTTCACCCGGAAGGGCGCGAAACCCACGGACCCGGATTTCCTGCTGCGCGATGCCGGGGTGAATGCCCGCGTCAAGGCGGCGTTCGAGGCCGAGGGCGCGGATGTCTGGTATCGCCCCGGCTTCAAGGAACAGGTGCTGGGCGACCGGGCCGACGACTACGACCAGGTCTTCGACGTGCTCGACGTCTGGTTCGACAGCGGCTCTACCCATGCCTTCGTTCTGCGCGACCGGCCGGACGGCACGGCGGACGGCATCGCCGATGTCTATATGGAAGGCACCGACCAGCATCGCGGCTGGTTCCATTCCTCGCTGCTGCAGGGCTGCGGCACCATCGGACGCGCGCCCTACCGGCAGGTGGTGACGCATGGCTTCACGCTCGACGAGAAGGGCATGAAGATGTCCAAGTCGCTGGGCAACACCGTGGCGCCGCAGCAGGTGATCGACGAATACGGCGCCGATATCCTGCGGCTGTGGGTGGCGCAGTCGGACTACACCGTCGACCTGCGGATCGGGAAGGAAATCCTGAAGGGCACCGCCGACAGCTATCGCCGGCTGCGCAACACCATGCGCTTCCTGCTGGGGGCGCTGAACGGCTTTACCGAGGCCGAGCGGGTGGAACCGGCCGAGATGCCGGAACTGGAACGCTGGGTGCTGCACCGGCTGGCGGAACTCGACCACGCGGTGCGCAAGGGCTATGTCGCCCATGATTTCCAGGGCGTGTTCCAGACCCTGTTCACCTTCTGCACGGTGGACTTGTCGGCGGTTTATTTCGACATCCGCAAGGACGCGCTTTATTGCGACGCGGCCGACAGCCCGCGCCGCCGGGCCGCGCGCACGGTTCTGGACCTGCTCTATCACCGGCTGGTGACCTGGCTGGCGCCGATCCTGGTCTTCACGATGGAAGAAGTGTGGCTCTGCCGCTTCCCGGGCGACGAGTCCTCGGTGCATCTGCAGGACATGCCGGCCACGCCCGCGGACTGGCTGGACGAGCCGCTGGCGCGGAAATGGGACAGCCTGCGCCGCGTGCGGCGCGTTGTGACCGCCGCGCTGGAGGTGCAGCGCACCGCCAAGGTTATCGGCGCCTCGCTGGAGGCGGCGCCGGTGGTGCATGTCGAGGATGCCGAGGTGCTGGCCGCGCTGCGCTCGGTCGACTTTGCCGAGATCTGCATCACCTCGGACCTGTCGCTGACCGGCGATCCGGCCCCGAACGAGGCGTTCCGCCTGCCCGAGGTGCCGGGGGTGGGGGTGGTCTTTGAACCCGCCGAGGGCGAGAAATGCCAGCGCTGCTGGCGGATCCTGCCCGATGTGGGCAGCCACGACCATCCCGGCACCTGCGCGCGCTGCGATACGGTGCTGGACGGGGCGGTGCCGGCCTGAACCGCCGGGGGCTGCCCCTAGCGCCGGGGCAGCCGCAGCGCCTGCGCCACGACATTCGTCACGTCGACATGGCCGGGCAGTTCGGTGTTGGTGTGGTGGCCCGCGCCCGGCACGGTGATGTCGTCGGCGATGTCGGGGCGCGAATTCATCCGCCCGAACCCGTCATGTTCGCCCATCACGTCGACGATGTCGTGGAAGGGGCGGGGCATCGCGATCTTGGCGCCGATGGTGACGATGCGGGTCTTCGCCGCCAGCGCCGCCGCCCGGGTCGCATCGGTTTCCGACAGCGCGAACAGCGCCTCGGAAATCACCAGGTTGCCCTTGGAATGGCCGACGATCAGGTCGATGTCATGCCCGGCCAGCAGTGCGATCACCGTCTTGACGTCGAAGCTGGCGCGCAGCTGGTCCAGCACCGGCTTGGCCGAAAAGGCGAAGGTCGAATGATGCGGGCGCGTCATGTCGTCGAACATCTCGAACAGGTGGCGGACAGAATTCATCGCGCCGAACCAGAAGAAGCCGCCCATCGCCTCGGCCAGCAGGTCCGACAGGCCATAGCCCGACACCACCGCCAGCACCGGCGCGTCCAGCGCATCGGCCACGTTGCGGGCGAAGGCCGCCGCGCCAAGCGCGGAGGAGCCGACCCCGGCCACCGCCAGCGCCTTCGCCTCGGTCGTGTGCATCGAGGCGCGGAACGCGTCATAATCCTGGAACACCGCGATCTCGGCCCGGTCGGTCGGATGCACCAGCAGCACCGCGCCCTCGGCCGCGTAGTGCGGGGCGAGGTCGGCGCTTTCGTGGTTTTCCAGCACGCGCAGGTCGTAGAACAGGTAGTCGAGCAGCGCGTTGCGCTGGCGCGGCAGTTCCAGCGCGATTTCGCGGGCGGGGTTGGGGGCGTTGACCTGGGTGGCGACCGTCATCAGCCGCGAGGTCTGGGCGGCGTTGAGCGTGGCAAGCGACTGCATGGCATCCTCCGCTGCGGGCAGGGCGGCGGGTTGGCCCCCATTGGGGCCAGCCCGCGTCCCGGGGGCAGGATGCGGCGCGAAGGGGGGCCGGGCAAGAGGGTTCAGTGACGCAGGGTCACTTTGCCGGGCGGACCCGTTCCGGGATCGCCTGCTGCGCCACGCCGGCCAGCAGCAGGTAGAGCGAGGTCGCGGCCAGCCCCCAATGCGCCCAGCTTTGCGGGTCGAAATCCACCCAGGCCGCCCATCCGGCGAAGAAGGTCCAGCCGAGCGCCACCGGCAGCGACACCGCGCGCCAGCGTTCCGTGCGGACGGGATGGATGAACTTCAGGTTCAGGAACATCGCCACCGCCAGCGCCACCACGATGGCCAGCGTCACCTCGAACTGCGGCTTCAGCGCGAACAGCACCAGCACCACCATGTTCCAGCAGGCGGGGAAGCCCGCAAAGGAATTGTCCTTCGTCTTCATCCGGGTGTCGGCGAAATAGATGACCGACCCGTAGACCACCACGATGATCGCGATCCAGCCGGTCCAGCCGGGCAGCAGGCCGGACTTGAACAGCGCATAGGCCGGGATGAAGACATAGGTCAGGTAGTCGATGATCAGGTCCATCAGCACGCCATCGTAGATGGGCCAGTTGGACTTGACCTGATAGCGGCGGGCCAGAGGGCCGTCGATGCCGTCCACGACCAGCGCCACCACCAGCCAGAGGAACATCAGGCTCCATTCCTCCTCGACCGCGGCGAGCATGGCCAGCATCGACAGGACCGCTCCGGTGGCGGTCAGGAGATGGACGGCGAGGGCCTTGAGGCGAAGCGTCATTACCCTCTCTTGGCGGAAAAGCCGGCCGGGCGCAACGTAGAACGGGCCGCGCCAACGGTGCACCTTGGGGGGTGGACCCGGGGTGGACGCGGGGGCGAACAGGCGCGGCAAGCCACGGGGTGGACCCGTGGGGGGAGCGGCCGCGCCGTTTGCCATCCGGGGCGGTCGCGCCAGCAGGGGCCCCCGGTCATGGACCCTGGGCCTGCCCCGCGTCACTGTCCGTGCCTGCCGCCAGTCGGCTGCCGTCAGTTCCGCAGCCGTCAGCGCGCTGCCGCCGGTCCGCAGCCGTCAGTCCACCACCGTCGTCAAGCCTCTCCCTCAGCGGGCCTCCCTCAGCGGGCTTCCGTCAGAGGACCCCAGATGGTGGCCAGCAGACCGGCGGCGCGGGGCGCGGCATCGGCGGCAAGGTCCAGCATCTCGCGCCCCGTCACCCGGCCGTCGGGGGCGGTGCCGTCCTGTCCGTCGATCCGGTCGAAGGCCCGCTCGAACCGGGCATGGCTTTGCACCTCGGCCCGCGACAGGTCGCCGGAGCGGTCGGCATCCAGCCGGGTGCGGAAATCGTTGGCGGCGGATTGCGCGGTGGCGGCGGCACCGCCCCGCAGATCGTGAAATCGCGCGGCCAGCGCGGTCTGCATCAGGTCCATTCTGTCACCCTCGGTTGCGCCCGGCCCCTGCCGGATACGCGCAGGATGCCGGGTCCGGGTTAACGCCGGGTTCGTGCCGCCCTCAGCCGCGCGCCCGGGGATGGGCCGCGTCATAGACCTCCATCAGCCGGGCGGCATCGACGGCGGTATAGGCCTGCGTGGTGGACAGCGAGGCATGGCCCAGCAGTTCCTGGATCGCCCGCAGGTCGCCGCCTGCCGACAGCAGATGCGTGGCAAAGCTGTGGCGCAGCGCATGGGGCGTCGCGGTGGCGGGCAGGCCGAGCCGGGCGCGGGCGCGTTCCATCGCCAGCGCCACCATCCGCGGGTTCAGCGCGCCGCCGCGCTGGCCGCGGAACAGGGGGCCGGCCCGGTCGGGCGGAAAGGGGCAGAGCCGGCGATACTCCTCCACCGCGTGGCGGGCGGCGGGCAGCACCGGCACGATCCGCTCCTTGCCGCCCTTGCCGCGGATGCGCAGCACCTCGGGCAGCGGCGCCTCGGCCCCGGTCAGGGCCAGCGCCTCGGAGATGCGCAGCCCGCAGCCCCACAGCAGGACCAGCACCGCGGCATCGCGCGCGGCGATCCAGGGTTCCGCCGCCTGATCCTCGACCGCGGCGACCATGGCCGTCGCCGCCTCGGGCGCCAGCGGCCGGGGCAGGGGGCGGCGATAGCGGGGGCTGCGCGCCGACAGCACGGTGGTGGCGTCGAAGCCCTGCCGGTCGGACAGCCAGCGATAGAAGCTGCGCACGGCGGACAGCTTGCGCGCCAGCGACCGCGCCGCCACCCCGCCCGCCCGTTCCGCGGCCATCCAGGCGCGCAGGTCGGCGGGGCCGATCGCGGCCAGCGGACCCAGCCCCGGCGGCCCGCCCCAGTGATGGGCAAGGAAGGTGAGGAAGCCCGTGACATCCGCGCCATAGGCCGCGACCGTCTTTTCGGCGGCGCCGTCCAGCGCCCGCAGATGCGTCAGCCAGCCCTCGAGCGCGTCGCGCGCGGCGGGGGCGAGCGCCAGGCTCATGCCAGCCAGCGCCGCATCGCGCGTTCGAAGACGCCGGCGAAGAAGGCCAGCAGGTCGGTGCCCTGATTGGCGCGGAAATGGTGCGGGTCTTCCGAGCCCATCGCCAGCGCGGCGGGCAGCCTTCCGGGGCCGAGGTCCAGCCGCGCCACCGCCTCGGACCGGACCCAGCCGGTCTTGTCGCCATAGATGCCCTCGCCCTCGCTGCGGGTCTGGCGCAGCACCACGGGCCGCGTCGCGCCGCCGCGCGGGCCGGACAGGTAGCTGTCGACGAAGCCGGGATCCGCCACGAACAGCACCTCGCCCGCCTTCGACAGGGCAGGATCCTCGCTGCGCTGCCGGGTTTCCAGCACCAGCCGCACCGCGTCGAGCCGCAGGATTTCTGCCACCGGCCCGCCGAGCGCGGCGAGAAACTCCTCGAACCTCGCGGGTTCCAGCACGGCCAGCACCGCGCGATGCACCTGATTGGTGCCGGCGAGGTTTTCGTAGGCCGCGGCGATGACCGAGCGGTGGGTGTCTTCCAGCCGGTCGAGCCGCGCCTCCAGCCGTTCCATGGCGATGCCGCGCAGGTCGACGACATTCATCCCCATCGCGCGCTGGTTGGCGGCGATCAGCGCCTTCATCAGGTCGCGATCTTCCAGAATCATCTCGGGCTGCGACAGCAGCCGTTCGCGCAGCGGCGCGTCGAGCGGGGCGGGGATCGGTGCGCTGTCAGCCATCTTCCGTCCGTTGATCGGGGCGGTTCGATCATAACGGCGGGGCGGGCGGGTCACAACCGCGGGTCAGCCGAAGACCAGCGACCGATGCAGCGATGCCCCGGCAAAGGTGCCGTCGCCCACGGCCAGCCCGACGCTGCCCGCGGGGCGGGCGATATCGCCGCAGGCGAAGACACCGGGGACCGACGTTTCCTTCATCCCGTCGGTGCGCAGGTAGGGACCCACCGGCCCCTCCTCGACCGCGCAGCCCAGCGTTCCGGCCAGCGGACCGTTCGGAGTGGTGCGGCTGGCGACGAACAGCCCGGCGAAAGGCAGGCTGCGCCCGTCCTCCATCGTCACCTCGGCCTCTCCGGCCAGCGCGGCGACGGGCGCCGGCTCGATCGCCACGCCCCTGCCGGTCAGCGCCGCGCGCGCCTCGTCCCCCGGATCGGTCCCGTTCGCCAGATAGGTGACCGGCCCCCATTCCGTCAGCAACTCGGCCTGATGCACCGACATCGGACCATTTGCCAGCACCCCCACCCGTCCGCCCTGCAATTCGTAGCCGTGGCAATAGGGGCAGTGGAACACCGACCGGCCCCAGCGGTCGGACAGGCCGGGAAGGTCGGGAAGTTGGTCGGTCACGCCCTGCGCCAGCAGCAGGCGCCGCCCCTCGGCCCGGATCCCGTCCGCCAGCGTCACGGCGAAGCCGTCGCGCTGCCCTTCGGCGGCGGTCGCGGTCCCGTCGATCCAGTCGAGCGTCGGATAGGCGCGCAGCTGGTCGCGGGCCTGCCGGGCGATGGTGGCGGGCGCCACGCCATCCTGTCCGAGGAAGCCGTGCGCGGTGGCGGCAAAGCGGTTGCGCCGCCGGTCGGCGTCGATCACCAGCACCCGGCGGCGGGCGCGCAGCAGTTGCAGCGCGGCGGACTGGCCCGCATAGCTGCCGCCGACCACGATCACGTCATACATGGCTGTCATCCTTTGTGGGAGCGAGGGGAGAGCGTGCCACCCCCGCATGGCGGCGCGAGAATTCCGCCGCCAGCATCGCCAGCGTCACCTGCCCGAAGCGGTCGAGCAGCAGCGCCTCGGCCGCGGCGAAGGCATCGTCCAGAACGGCATTCACCGCCTGTTCCACGAGACAATCGGGCCGCTCGCTGCGCTTGCCGATGGCAAAGATCGCGGGTTCGCCAAGAGCCTCATGCACCTGCCGCAACGTCACCGCGTTCAGGTCGCAGGCCAGCGTCCAGCCGCCCGACGGCCCCTTGCCCGAGCGGACGAACCCGGCCTCGCGCAGGCCCGCCATGGTGCGGCGCACGACCACGGGATGCGTGCTCATGCACAGGGCCAGCGTCTCGCTGGTGAGGGGGCGGTCGGCCTCGGCCATGTGCAGCAGGGCGTGGAGGACCGAGGAGAGGCGGCTGTCATGTCTCATGTAACTTCTGATATTACGATTCTTCGGCGGATGCAATCCACGGGTCGCGGGGCGCGGTGAGTCTCGGCATCGACTCGGGCGCCGGGACTCGGGGGCTGAGACTTGGCGGCTGACCCCGGCGTTGACCCCGGCCGTCCCGGATGCGACACCCGGTGCCGGTCTGGCGAGAGGCGGCGATGGACGAGGAGGGGCATTTTCCCGAAGGCGCGCGGGTGGCGGTGCTGACCTGCGAACCGATCGGCCGGCCGCTCGACTATCTCGCGCCGCCGGGGGGCTGCGCGGCGGGGGCCTATGTCGCGGTGCCGCTGGGGCCGCGGCTGGTGATGGGCGTGGTCTGGGGGCCGGGCGAGGGCGGGTTCGACGCGGCGAAGCTGCGCGTGGTGAACCGGGTGCTCGACGCGCCGCCGATGCGGGCAGAACTGCGCGCCTTCCTGATCCGCGCCGCCGACTACACCCTGACCCCGCCGCCGGCGATGCTGCGGCTGGCCACCCGCGCGCCGGGCCTGGGCGATCCGCCGGGCACCCGCCGCGTCCATCGCCTGACGGGCCGGCTGCCCGAGCGGATGACGGAGGAACGGCGCCGGGTCGTGGCCGCGATGCAGGAGTTCGGCGGCGCGGCGCTGACCCTGTCCGAGGTGGCGGCGGCGGCGGGGGTGACCACGGGCGTGATCAAGGGGCTGGTCAAGACCGGCGCCATCGCCGAGGAAGAGGCGCCGCGCGACCTGCCCTTCCCTCGGCTGGACCCCACGCTGCCGGGCAAGCCGCTGGCCCCCGACCAAGCCCTGGGCGCGGCGCGGCTGCGGGCGGGAGTCGCCGGCGGCGCCTATGGCACGACGCTGCTGAAGGGCGTCACCGGATCGGGCAAGACCGAGGTCTATCTGGAGGCGGTGGCCGAATGTCTGGCGCGCGGGCGGCAGGCGCTGGTGCTGCTGCCGGAAATCGCGCTGACGGCGGAATTCCTCGCCCGGGTCGAGGACCGCTTCGGGGCGCGGCCCGCCGAATGGCATTCCGGCATCACCCAGACCGAACGGCGCCGCGCCTGGCGGATGCTGGCCGAGGGCGGGGCGCAACTGGTGGTGGGGGCGCGGTCGGCGCTGTTCCTGCCCTTCCGCGATCTGGGGCTGGTGGTCGTCGACGAGGAGCACGACACCTCCTACAAGCAGGAGGATGGCGTCCTTTACAACGCCCGCGACATGGCGGTGCTGCGCGCCAGCTTCTGCGGGGCGCAGGTGGTGCTGGCTTCGGCCACGCCCTCGCTGGAGACATGGGTGAATGCGCAGGCGGGAAAATACGCCCGGATCGACCTGACCGCGCGCTTCGGCGCCGCGACCCTGCCCGAGATGCGCGCCATCGACATGCGGGCCGAGCCGATGCAGCCGAACCAGTGGATTTCGCCCGCGCTGGCGCTGGCGGTGGCGGCGCGGCTGCAGGCGGGGGAACAGAGCCTCCTGTTCCTCAACCGGCGCGGCTATGCCCCCGTCACCATCTGCCGGGCCTGCGGCCACCAGATCGGTTGCGACCAGTGCGATGCGCGGATGGTCGAACACCGGTTCCTGAAGCGGCTGGTCTGCCACCAATGTGGCGAGACGAAGCCGATGCCCGCCGCCTGCCCCTCTTGCGGGGCCGAGGGCAAGCTCGCCCCGGTCGGGCCGGGGGTGGAGCGGCTGGCCGAGGAGGTGGCGGCGAAATTCCCCGACGCCCGGCTCGCGGTGCTGTCCTCGGACCTGTTCGGCTCGGCCCGGGCGCTGAAAGCGGCGATCGAGGATATCGCGGCGGGCGGGGCCGACATCGTGATCGGCACGCAGCTGGTGGCGAAGGGGCACAACTTTCCGCTGCTGACGCTGGTGGGGGTGATCGACGCCGATCTGGGGCTGCAGGGATCGGACCTGCGCGCGGCGGAACGCACCTTCCAGCTGATGCGGCAGGTGGCGGGCCGGGCGGGGCGGGCGGAACGGCCGGGCATGGCGCTGCTGCAGACCTTCCAGCCCGAACATCCGGTGATCCGCGCCATCCTCGGTGGCGACGAAGAGGCGTTCTGGGCCGCCGAGGCGGCGGAACGGCGGGCGGCGGCGGTGCCGCCCTTCGGGCGGATGGCGGGGATCATCCTGTCCTCGCCCGACGTGCAGGCGGTCTTCGATTTCGGCACGGCGCTGGCGCGGCGGCGCGGGCCGCTGGACCGCATCGGCGCGCAGGTCTGGGGGCCGGCACCCGCGCCCATCGCCCGCATCCGGGGCCGCCACCGCGTGCGGCTGCTGGTCAAGGCCGACCGCGCCGCGCCGCTGCAGGCGGCGCTGGCCGACTGGGTGGCGCAGCTGAAGCCGCCCGCGAACCTGCGGCTGGCGATCGACATCGACCCGCAGAGCTTCTTCTGACGGGCTTCGCGCCTGACGGGCGCTGTCAGCCCAGCTGTTCGTAGACCGCCGTGGCCAGATCGCGCAGCAGGTCGCGCGGCACATCGCCCATCAGCGCATAGCCGACCGAGCCGTCGACCCACCAGAAGCCGTTCAGCCCCTGCATCTCGACAAAGCGGAAGGCAGTCTGCCCGCCCGCCTGCGGCGCGGCATAGAGGCTGATCCGCCGCCCGGTGCCGTCCTCGTACATCAGCAGCGCCGCAGTGCCGCCCTCTGCCGGCAGGATCCGCCCGCCCATCAGCCGGAAGCCGAGCGCCGAGACATCGGGGGGCACGATCGGGTGGCCCAGCCGTTTCGACAGCCAGCCGGTCAGGTGCCGGTCCTCCTCGGCCGTCACCTCGACCGGATGCGCCACCTCGACGGCGAAGGTCCGGTGCGCCGCCGCCGCCGCCGGGGCCGGGCCGGCCGCGGCCAGCAGGGCGGGCGCGCCGGCCGGAAGTCCCGGCAGCCAGCCCTGCCGCAGCCCCCATCCGCCAAGCGCGAGGCCCAGGACCACCCCCGCGGCGACCAGCCCCGCCGCGCGGGCAAGCCGCCCCGCCGTGCCCGCGCGGGTCGCGGGGCGGTTCCGCCGCCGGTCAAGGCCTTCGATCCGCCCCTCGGCGCGGCGGGCTTGCGCGATCACCGCCGTCAGCCGCCCGGGCACCGGCTCGGCCGCGACCGGATCGCACAGCGCCTGCAGCGCCCGGTCCTGCGCCTGCCAGTCGGCCAGCATCGCCGCGGCGGCGGGATCGCGCGCGATCCGCGCCTCCAGCTCCGCGCGTTCGGCCGGGGGCAGGCGGCCGTGATGCAGCGCCATCAGCGCGTGGTCGCCCACGGATGTGCCGGTGTCCCGTCCGCTCATCGTTCCGCCTTCCGTTCTCGGCGCGGTTCGCGCCCGGTCATGGCCCGCAGGCTGGCCCGCGCCCGGCCGAGCCGCGACACCAGCGTGCCCTCGGCGATATCGAGCGCCTGTGCCGCCTCGGCAAGGCTCAGCCCCTCGACCGCGACCAGCAGCAGGGCGCGGCGCTGATCCTCGGGCAGGCGGGTCAGCGCCGCCTCCACCTCGCGCAGGGCCAGATGCGCCTCCTGCCCGCCGGGCCGGGCGGGTTCGGGCAGGTCCCCGGCCACGACCAGATGGCTGCGCAGGCTGTCGCGGCGCAGCGCGTCGCGATGCAGGTTGGTCAGGATGCGGAACAGCCAGCCGCGCAGCGATCCGCCCCCGGCCTCGGGGCCGCGGAACCGGTCGCGCGCGGCCACCGCCCGCTCGAGACAGTCCTGCACCAGATCGTCCGCCCGCGAGGCGTCGCGCGTCAGCGCCCGCGCATGGCGGCGCAGCGCGGGGATCTGGGCCTCGATCTCGTCCAGCAGCGACATGCGGCCTCGGCGGCGGGGGAAAACGGCGCCGGACGGGCGGCGCCGTGGATGGTTCGGGATGGCCCGCGGGGGCGCGGGTCCGGTATCGCTTAGGGCTTGGCCGCGTGCCAGACACCTTTCACCCCGTCGCCGGTCACGTCGCCCGGCGCGGCATCCTTGATCCATGTGTAAAGCGGCTGGCCCCGCAAGGTCCACTGCATCGCGCCGTCCTTGCGCGGGGACAGCGTGAAGTCGCCCTCGGGCACCGCCCCGGCCTCGGCCAGCAGCGGCGGCCAGTTGACGGCGCAGGCGTCGTAGCAGGCGGATTGCCCGTCGCGATCCTCGTCGAAGATGTAGAGCGTCATGCCCCTGGCATCGGTCAGCACGGGGCCGAGCGCGCTGCCGCCGGTCATGGCGGGCGCGGCGGCTGCCGGCAGGGGCAGGACGGCGGACAGGGCAAGAACAAGGCAGGCGGAACGCAGGTCGGGCATCGTCAACTCCGGTCTGGGGCGGCCGGACCGCCCGGCTGCCTGATAGTGCGACGCAAGGGGGCGGGGCCGGCATCCCGCGGTCACGGAAACGTGAGAGTGGCGGGGCAGGGGGCTCCGTCCCCGGGGCGCGACTGGGGTGCGACTGGCGATCCGGCCGCGCGGCCCCTACATAGGGGACGAACAGGACAGGAGGTCCCCATGCTTCTGAACGCGCTTTTCGGCAAGCCTTCCCGCATCCCCTCGGCCGACGAGGCCCTGCCCGGCCGGGCAGAGCCGATCCCGACGGCCGAGACGCATTTCCTGTCCGGCCGTCCGCTGAACGGTCCCCGGCCCGAGGGCATGGAGGAGGCGGTGTTCGGCATGGGCTGTTTCTGGGGGGTGGAGCGCAAGTTCTGGGACCTGCCCGGCGTCTGGGTCACGCAGGTGGGCTATGCCGGCGGTCCGACGCCGAACCCGACCTATCGCGAGGTCTGTTCGGGCATGACCGGCCATAACGAGGTGGTGCGCGTGGTCTACGATCCGGCGGTCATCGGCTACGAGGACCTGCTGAAGGTGTTCTGGGAAAACCACGACCCGACGCAGGGCATGCGGCAGGGCAATGATGTGGGCACCCAGTATCGCAGCGGCATCTACACCGCCTCGCCCGAACAGGCTGCCGCCGCCGAAGCCTCGCGCGCGGCCTATGCCGAACGGCTGGGGGTCGCGGGCTATGGCCCGGTCACGACCGAGATCCTGCCCGCGCCGCCCTTCTACCCGGCCGAGGACTATCACCAGCAGTATCTGGCGAAGAACCCGAACGGCTATTGCGGCATCGGCGGCACCGGCGTGACCTGCCCGATCGGCACCGGGGTCGGCAGCGGATCGCGCGCGGCGGGCTGAAGCCGCGCGATCCGGCGCCGCTTGACGGCGGGGGCGGGCGGGCCTATCGCCCGGGGCGTTCCCCATCGTTTGCCCCCTTCCTGCCGGAGCCTGCCATGACCACCTTCACCGCCCTGACGACGCTGGCCGGGCGCGACCCCGCCGAAGCCCTCGGCGAGGCGATGGAAGCGATGGAGCCGGAGCCCACCGGCGTCGGCGTCTTCGAGATCGAGGACGGCTCGGGCCGGTGGGAGGTGGGCGGCTATTTCCTCGACCGTCCCGACGATACCGAACTGGCGCTGCTGGCGGCGGCCTTCGGCGCGCAGCCCTTCATCGTGTCCGAGGTGCCCGATACCGACTGGGTTGCGCATGTGCGCCGCGACCTGCACCCGATCGAGGCGGGGCGGTTCTTCATCTACGGCGCCCATGATGCCGACAAGGTGCCCGAAGGGCGCGAGCCGCTGCTGATCGAGGCGGCGATGGCCTTCGGCACCGGCCATCACGGCACCACCCAAGGCTGCCTGATCGCGCTCGACCGGCTGGATGCCGAAGGCGTGCGCGCCGCGAAGGTGGCCGATATCGGCTGCGGCACCGCCGTTCTGGCGATGGCGGCGGCGCGGATCTGGCCGGAGATCGCGCCGGTCATGGCATCCGACCTCGACATCGTGGCGGTGGACACGGCGGCGGCGAATGTCGTGGCCAACGGACTCGCGGGGCGGGTCGAATGTTTCGAATGCGCGGGTTTCGACCATGACCGCCACGACGCGGCGGCGCCCTACGACCTCGTCTTCGCCAATATCCTCAAGGGTCCGCTGATCGAACTGGCCCCGGAAATGGGCCGCCGGATCGCTCCCGCGGGCCATGCGATTCTGTCGGGCATCCTGACCGTGCAGGCCGACGAGACCGAGGCCGCCTATCGCGAGGCCGGCTTTGCCACGCATGCGCGGGACGAAATCGGCGAATGGACCACATTGGTGATGCGCCGGATCCAGTGACGGCCGGCCTGCCCGGATTTCGCCACATTTCGGACCTACCCCTGCCGGACCGGACGGTCTTGCCCGAGGTATGTGCGATGATTGACGAGAACATGGAGGATTTCTACCGGCGCCTGTCTCGCATCGAGACGGTGCACCGCATGGGCGGCGGGTTCGAGGCGCCGGGCACATTGGGCCGGCAGGTGCCCGTTCGCCGTCCGCAGCCGCGCTCGCCGGTGCTGCGGATGCTGGCGGTGACGGCCGTGGCGGTGATGCTGACGAAAGGCGCGATGCTGGCGCAGATCGGGGCCGCGGCCTATGACGCGCGGCTGGACCGGCTGCGCGCCGGCGACCAGGCCGACCGGGTGGGGGCGATGCTGCTGGCCGCAGACCCGGCGACGGTGGCGCTGGCCGACGGGTTCCGGCGGGCCGCGGCACTGCTGGACTGAGCCCCCGCGGCCTTTTCGCGCCTTTCCGGATACGGGCCGAAACCGATCAGGGGCCTTCAACGACTAAGGGCCGGTGCAGATCGCTCTGCCACGGCCCCGTCTCGTGCGGTTCGTTTGTCGTCAGGTCGGCCGCGCGGGCCTTCGGTCTGCCTCAGAAGCCGCGGCTGACCGCGTCGATGTCGCTGCGGGTCAGGCCGATATCGTCCAGTTCCCGGTCCGACAGACGCGACAGCGCCTGGCGGGTAACGCGCGCGTCGTTCCACGCGGCGATGGCGGCGCGGACCCGGCCCACGATGCCGAGGCCCGAGACCTGGCTGAGTTCGTAGCTGGCCATGATCGTTGTCCTTTTCAAAACGATTAATATGGAAGCAACTCGCTTCCTGAAGCGCAAATAGATCGGGCCGGGTGCGAACACAAGCGACCGGATTGCATGGTCGCAATGCACGTGCAGCATGGCTCCGCCGCCGCGCCGTCATTTCGCGCAAGCGGTTGATTTCCGGGCGAAACCTGTGTCGCTTTCCGCTTCCGGCATGTCGCTTTTACGACAGGCGCCGCGGGCGCCGATGTCGCGGCCCGCCCATCGGCCTTGCCGCTGGCGGATGTTCGCCTTTCGTGCTAGCCCTTCCCGCAGCAACGACAGGACCGGCCCCCGGATGCGAAGCGGGCCAGCTGCAGGGCAGAAGGGGCGGATGATGCGGGTTCTGGGGCTCGATCCGGGATTGCGGACGACCGGCTGGGGCGTGATCGAGGTCGAGGGCGCGCGCCTGTCCCATGTCGCCAACGGGCTGTGCACCTCGGGCGAGGGCGATCTGGCGGTGCGGCTGCTGGCGCTGTTCGACCAGATCTGCGCCGTGGTGGACCGCTTCGCGCCCGATGCGGCGGCCGTCGAACAGACCTTCGTCAACAAGGATGCCTCGGGCACGCTGAAACTCGGCCAGGCGCGGGCGGTGGCGCTGCTGGCCCCGGCCCGGGCGGGCATCGCGGTGGGCGAATATGCCCCGAACGCGGTGAAGAAGGCGGTCGTCGGCGTCGGCCATGCCGGCAAGGAACAGGTGCAGCACATGGTGCGGGTGCAACTGCCCGGGGTCGAGTTCGCCGGGGCCGACGCCGCCGATGCGCTGGCCATCGCCATCACCCATGCCCATCACCTGCAAAGCGCGCATCGCGTCTCGGCCACGGTCAGGGCCGCCCGCGCCGGGCGCGGCAGCAGCGCTGCCGCCTGGGCCGACCTTGCCCGCCGCCGCGCGGTCGGGGGCGGCGCATGATCGGGCGCATCGCCGGGGTGATCCTGCACCGCGCCGCCGATCACGTGCTGATCGACGTGCGGGGCGTGGGCTATCTCGTCCATGTCTCGGACCGCACCGCCGCGGCGCTGCCCAAGGTGGGCGAGGCCTGCGCGCTCTATACCGACCTGCTGGTGCGCGAGGATCTGCTGCAGCTTTTCGGCTTCACGACGCTGCTGGAAAAGGAATGGCACCGGCTCCTGACCGGGGTGCAGGGGATCGGGGCGAAGGCCTCGCTCGCCATTCTCGGCACGCTGGGGGCCGAAGGGCTGGGCCGCGCCATCGCGCTCGGCGACTGGAACGCGGTGCGCCGCGCGCCCGGGGTGGGGCCGAAACTGGCGCAGCGGGTGGTGCTGGAACTGAAGGACCGCGCGCCTTCGGTCATGGCACTGGGCGGCGCGCTGACGGTGGATGCAGGCCTGCCCGGGGCCGATGCGGTGATCGAGGCGCCCGCCGCCCCCCGCGCCGCCGCCGCGCCGGCCGCGCCCTCCTCTGCCGCCGCGACCTCGGACGCGCTGTCGGCGCTCGGCAATCTCGGCTACGGCCCGTCCGAGGCCGCCGCCGCCGTGGCCGAGGCCGCCGCCGCCGATCCCGCCGCCACGACCCCCGCCCTGATCCGGGCCGCGCTGCGCCTGCTCGCCCCCAAGGGCTGAAACCTTGGCAGCCGCCGCCCCCGCCTCCATATCCATGGCGTGAGGCAGGCAGAGGGGCGGCAATGGGCGCTTATGTGAAGACGGCGATGCTGATGGCGGCGATGACGGCGCTGTTCATGGGCGTGGGCTGGCTGATCGGCGGATCGGGCGGCGCGGTGATCGCGCTGGTCGTCGCGGGGCTGATGAACCTCTTCACCTGGTGGAACAGCGACAGGGCGGTGCTGCGCATGCACAACGCCCGCCCGGTGACCGAGGCGGAGGCCCCCGCCTATGTCGGCATGGTGCGCGAGATGTGCGCGCGCAACGGCATGCCGATGCCCGCCTGCTATATCATCGACACCGACCAGCCCAATGCCTTTGCCACCGGGCGCAACCCGCAGAATGCCGCCGTCGCCGCCACCACCGGCCTGCTCCGCCGCCTGTCGCCCGAAGAGCTGGCCGGCGTGATGGCGCATGAACTCGCCCATATCCGCAATCACGACACGCTGATCATGACGATCACCGCCACCTTCGCCGGGGCAATTTCCATGCTCGCGAATTTCGCGCTGTTCTTCGGCGGCAGCCGCGAACGCATGGGGCTGGTGGGCACGCTGGCGCTGATGATCCTCGCGCCGCTGGCGGCCGCGCTGGTGCAGATGGCGATCAGCCGCGCGCGGGAATACGAGGCCGACCGCGTGGGGGCCGAGATCTGCGGCCAGCCCCTGTGGCTCGCCGCGGCGCTGGAAAAGATCCAGGGCTTCGCCGCGCGGATCGACAACCCCGCCGCCGAGCGCAACCCGGCCACCGCGCATATGTTCATCATCAACCCGCTGCATGCCCATGCGCATGACAAGCTGTTCTCGACCCACCCGAACACCGCAAACCGGGTCGCCGCGCTGGTCGAGATGGCGGGCGGCCGCACCGCCGGCCGCGCCCCCGCGCCGGCCGCCAGCTCGATCCCCCGCACCCGGCGCGCCGCCCGCCGCGGCCCCTGGGGCTGACCGCGCCCCATCTTCTGTTCGCAAATATCCCGGGGGAGGCGCCGCAGGCGACGGGGGCAGCGCCCCCTGCGCCCTCACCGCTCTTGCATCGGCCGGGCTTCCCTGTGAGAACGGAACGGCAACCCCGCCATGGCCGTCAAGGTGCCGATGCAAGCCCCCGATCCCACCCTGCGTGCCAGCCCTCTGCCCGAGGATGCCGTCGCCGCCGACCGGGCGCTGCGTCCGCAGGGTCTGGAGGAATTCGTGGGCCAGGCCGAGGCGCGGGCCAATCTGCGCGTCTTCATCGAAAGCGCCCGGCGGCGGGGCGAGGCGATGGACCACACGCTGTTCCACGGCCCCCCCGGTCTGGGCAAGACCACGCTGGCGCAGATCGTGGCGCGGGAACTGGGGGTCAATTTCCGCATGACCTCGGGCCCGGTGCTGGCGCGGGCGGGCGACCTTGCCGCGATCCTGACCAATCTCGAGGCGCGGGACGTGCTGTTCATCGACGAAATCCACCGGCTGAACCCGGCGGTGGAAGAGGTGCTCTATCCCGCGATGGAGGATTTCGAGCTGGACCTCGTGATCGGCGAGGGGCCGGCGGCGCGGACGGTGCGGATCGAGCTGCAGCCCTTCACGCTGGTCGGCGCGACGACCCGGCTGGGCCTCTTGACCACACCGCTGCGCGACAGGTTCGGCATTCCAACCCGGCTGCAGTTCTATACCGAGGACGAGCTCGACCTGATCGTGGCGCGGGGGGCGCGGCTGCTGGGGGTGCCCGCCGATCCCGACGGCACGCGCGAGATCGCGCGGCGGGCGCGGGGGACGCCGCGCATCGCCGGGAGGCTGCTGCGCCGGGTCGTCGATTTCGCGCTGGTCGAGGGCGACGGGCGGCTGAACCGCGCCATCGCCGACCGGGCGCTGACCCGGCTGGGGGTGGACGACCTCGGGCTCGACGGGGCGGACCGGCGCTATCTGACGCTGATGGCAGAGCATTACCAGGGCGGGCCGGTGGGGGTGGAAACCCTCTCGGCCGCACTGTCGGAAAGCCGCGACGCGATCGAGGAGGTGATCGAGCCCTATCTGCTGCAGCAGGGCCTGATCCAGCGCACCCCGCGCGGCCGGATGCTGGCCGCCCGCGCCTGGTCGCATCTGGGCCTGCCGCCGCCCGATCCGCGCGGGCAGTCCGACCTGTTCGCCTGAGGCGCGCCGCGGCTAGCCGGCCAGCAGCCGCCAGCTGCGCCCCGGCTGGATCGGGCTGCGCCCGGGCCGGCCGTCCTGCGGCACTGCCGCCAGCGACATCTGTACATCGCCGATGACCTCGTCGCGCAGGCGGTAATACTGGTGCCGTCCGTGGCTGAGCGCCGTCTTGCTGATCAGGCCGCAGTCGATGGCGAGGATCCGCGCGCTGAGCCGGTCGAGGTTCTGCGGCCCGTCGGTGCCCAGCCGGTCGGCCATGCCCTTGGTGGTGTCGGAGACGGCCAGCGCCACGTCATCCGCCGCGTGATAGACCATCACCCGGTTCGCCAGCGCGTCGAGCGGTCCGAGCTTCATCGCGTCAGCCAGCGCGTCGTGATCCTCGTCCGCGGCCATCAGGAACACGCAGTCGAAGATCCGCGGCAGCCGCCCGCCGTTTTCGGCGACGAAGCGCTGCAGCGCGTGGCGCAGCGCCCAGTTTCCCATCGAATGCGCCACCAGATGCAGGCGCCGGGTGCATTGCCGCAGGTCGTCCGGGTCCGGCACCGCGCCCAGCTTGCGCGCGTCGAGGATGGTCTGGCGATCGTCCAGCCGCATCTCGGTCAGGAACTCCACCAGCCGCTGCAGGGCGCGCGCCATGGCGATGCCGGATGCCGCCGCGTCGTCGCGGTCCGAGAAATAGTGCCAGGCGGGCTGCACCGTGCCGTTGGAGGGCCAGGAGAACAGCACGACCTGAACCTTCTGCCGGGCCGTCGAATACAGTTCCTGCAGCGCCGCGGCCCGGCGCAGCGAATTCTCGAAGGAATTGGCGAAGCCGTGGATGTAGATCAGCACGTCCCGCTCCTCTTCCTTGAGGATCCGGCGCAGTTTCTCGAACAGGGCTGCGGAGCCGAGCTTGGCCGGCGTCTTCGCCGTCTCGCGCAGCTGTTCGTCGTAAAGCGTCGAGGCGCCCACCTGCCAGCTGTCGTCTTCCTTGGGATCGGGGCCGGTCAGTGTCACCTCGGCCTCGCCGACGCGGAAGATCTGCGGGCCGTCGGCGTTGAACCGGTCGCCGAACAGGTCGCCCTTCGACGAGCTGCGGTGGCGGATATTGCGGTTGCTGGCAAAGAAGATCGTGGTCAATGGACTCTCCGTCGATCAGGTGATTCAAATGCCGCGATCCTACTCCTGCGCGAACGGGCCGGGTAGGGCATCCGGATTGCGTGTGCCGGGGCAGGGCCGCCTGATGCGACAGGGACAGGAGAGTGATGACCGTTTCCGCCGACGAGATCGCCGCCTTCTTCACCCGTGCCGATGGCAGCTATCTCTGCGCCCGCTGGGGGCGGCCGATCGTGCCGGTGGTCTTCGGGGTCGAGGATGCGACGCTGGCCACGGTGAAGGGCGCGATCGAGGCGGTGGTGGCGCTGGCCGGACACCGGCTGGCGGAGACCGATCCGGAGATGGGGGCGAACCTCTTCGTCTTCTTCCTGCGCGACTGGTCCGACCTGCGCGGCGTGCCCGATCTGGACCGGCTGCTGTCGGATCTCGACCCGCTGCTCGACCGGCTGGAGGCGGCGGGGGCGAACCAGTATCGCGGCTTCCGCTTCGATGCCGACGGGGCGATCCGCGCGGCCTTCGTCTTTGTGCGGATGGATGCGGCGCTGGCCGCGCTGCCGGCCGAGACCATCGCGCTGGCGCAGGCGGTGCAGGTCATCCTCACCTGGTCGGACGGGGCGTTCCGGGGCGGCTCGCCGCTGGCGCTGGCGGGGCACGACGCGGTGCTGCGGGCGGATGTGGCGGCGGCGATCCGCGCGGCCTATGACCCGGTGCTGCCGGCGGCGGCGCGGGATGCGAGCCATGCGCTGCGGCTGGCCGCGCGGACCGGCTTGGGCACTGTCGGGGGCACTGTCGGGGGCGGGCGCGCATGATCCACCGCTTCACCTGCCGGGTCTATTACGAGGATACGGACCTCGCCGGGATCGTCTATTACGCCAATTACCTGAAGTTCATCGAACGCGCCCGCAGCGAATGGGTGCGCGGGCTGGGGATCGACCAGGCCGCGCTGAAGGCGGGCGAGGGGCTGGTCTTCGCCGTGCGCCGGGTCGAGGCGGACTATCTGCGCCCGGCGCGCTTCGACGACCTGCTGACGGTCGAGACGGCCCTCGTCGCCGCCACCGGCGCGCGGATCGTGCTGGACCAGACCGTGCTCAGGGACGGCGCGCGGCTGTTCGCGGCGCGGGTGACGCTGGTCGGCCTGACGGCGGCGGGGCGGCCGGCGCGGCTGCCGGCGGCGCTGCGGCTGCCCGGCGGCTGAGCATCCGCCCGCTTCGCCGCCCTGCGGCGAAAATTGGCGGTTTCATGCCGCACGGGTGACGCAGATGTGTTGGCACCCGGCCTTTCGCACGTGTAGATAGGCGTGCAAAGAGGGCCGCGCGGAATGCGGCCCCAACCGGCGAGCAGACAGAGACATGGAAACCGAAGCCCTTGCGATGGCGCAGGAGATCGACTTCTCCTTGCTCGCGCTTTTTGCGCGCGCCTCCCTCACCGTGAAGCTTGTGATGCTGATGCTGGTCGGCGCCAGCATCTGGTCCTGGGCGATCATCATCCAGAAGACCATCACCTACCGGATGGCCCGGCGCGAGGCGGGCATCTTCGACCGCGCCTTCTGGTCGGGCGAGCCGCTGGACGAGCTGTTCGAGAAGATCGGCAGCGCCCCCGACGGGGCGAGCGAGAAGGTCTTCGCCGCCGGGATGATGGAATGGCGACGCAGCCACCGCCAGGATGGCGGGCTGATCGCCGGGGCGCAAAGCCGGATCGACCGGGCCATGGATGTGGCCATCGCGCGCGAAAGCGAACACCTGACCTCGGGGCTGGGCGTTCTGGCCACCACCGGGGCGACGGCGCCCTTCATCGGCCTTTTCGGCACGGTCTGGGGCATCAAGACGGCCTTCGAGGAAATCGCCATCAGCCAGGACACCTCGCTGGCCGTGGTGGCGCCGGGCATCGCCGAGGCGCTGCTGGCCACCGGCATCGGGCTTCTGGCCGCGATCCCGGCGGTGATCTTCTACAACAAGCTCAGCGGCGACGCCGAAAAGATCATCTCGGGCTACGAGGCCTTCGCCGACGAATTCTCGACCATCCTGTCGCGCCAGCTGGACGCCTGACCGATGGCGGCGGGCGTGATGAAGAAGTCCGGCGGGGGCGGGCGGCGCGGACGGCGCCGGGGCCGCGCGCAGGCGATGAGCGAGATCAACATCACCCCCTTCGTGGACGTGATGCTGGTGCTGCTGATCATCTTCATGGTGGCGGCGCCGCTGATGACCGTGGGCGTGCCCCTGGAACTGCCGAAGACCGCCGCGCAGGCGGTCCCCGCGCAGCAGGAGGAACCGCTGACCATCTCGATTCAGGCCGATGGCGCCATCGCGATCATGAACACCCCCACGCCCGAGGCGGAACTGGTGCCCAAGCTGCGCGCCATTGCCGCCGAGCGGACGGATACCAAGCTGTTCCTGCGGGCCGACGGCGCGATCCCCTATGAACGGGTGGTGCAGGTGATGGGCGCGCTGAACGCGGGCGGCTTCACCTCGATCGTGCTGGTGACGGATGGCGGCGGGCCGCGCTTTGACGGGGTGCAGGCGGGCGGACAGGCCGCGCCGGGGCAATAGGGGCAGGCGATGGCGAGCCCGGACCGGATCGGCATCACGGCATCGGCGGTCGGACACGGGGCCCTGTTCCTGTGGGCCATCGTCGGCGGCTGGCTGTTTCCGCCCCATGCCAACGAACCGGTCGAGATGACGCAGGTCTCGCTGATGTCGGAGACGGAATTCGCGGCGATCGCGGCCACGGCCGAGGCAGCGGCGAGCCGCGCGCCCGAGCCGGTGCCCGAGGCGCCCGCGGCCCCCGCCGCGCCCGAGATGCCCGAGGCCGAGGAAGCCCCGCCCCAGGCCGAAACCCCGCCGCAGACCGAGACGCCCGAGCCCCCCGCGCCGGAACCCGCGCCCGAGCCGGACCCGGCCCCCGACGTCACCGAACTGACCCCGCCCGTGCCCGAGGTGGCGGACCTGCCGCCGACGCCGCCGGTGCCGCCGGTCGAACAGCCCTCGGCCACGATCCTGAGCGAGATCAGCCCCCGGCCGCGGCCCCGGCCCGCGCCGCGCGTGGCGCCGACCCCCGCCGAGGCGCCGGAACCCGATGCCGAGCTGGCCGAACGCCCGGTCGAGGAGACGCGCCCCGAAGAGGTGCCCGAGCCCGAACCCGTGCCCGAGGAGCCGCAGCAGGAGGCCGCGCCCGAAGAGGCCGCGACCGAGATCGCCACCGAGGCGAACGAAAGCGACGAGCCCGAAAGCTCGGCCCCGCTGGCGAGTTCGCGGCCGCGGTCGCGCCCGGCGCAGCGGCCCGCCGCCCCCGCCGAACCGGCCGAGACGGAAACCGCCGCCGCCGAACCCGCCGCCCCGCGCGAGACCTCGGAGGATGCCGTCGCCGATGCGCTGGCCGAGGCGCTGGCCGCCAACCAGCAGGGCGAGACGCAGGCCGGCACCGGCACCGCCGCCAGCGGCCCGCCGATGACCGCGGGCGAGAAGGATGCGTTGCGCGTGGCGGTTCAGGCCTGCTGGAACACCGGCTCGCTGTCCTCGGACGCGCTGCGGGTGACGGTGACGGTGGGCGTCGACATGGCGCAGGACGGGCGGCCGATCTCGGCCTCGATCCGGATGCTGGGCTATGAGGGCGGGTCGGATGCGGCGGCCAACCAGGCCTATGAGGCGGCTCGCCGCGCCATCATCCGCTGCGGCGCCTCGGGCTATGACCTGCCGCCCGAGAAATACGACCAGTGGGACCAGATCGAGATGGTCTTCAACCCCGAGAACATGAGGATCAAATGACGGAACGAACCTGTCCGGTCCGCCGTTCGGCCCCCGAAGCGGGCGTGACGAGACCCGCATATTCAGCGATGGGCGACACCGCCCGCAAGAGAGGGAAGGCGATGCCCCTGTTCCGGACCCTGACGCTGGCCGCGACGCTGATCGGCGCGGCCCTTGCCCACTCCCTGCCCGCCGCCGCACAGGATCGCGGCCCGCTGCGCATCGAGATCACCGAAGGGGTGATCGAGCCCTTGCCCTATGCGGTCCCGGACTTCGTGGCCGAGACGCCGGCGGCGCAGCAATATGCCACCGACATCGCCCGCGTCGTGGCCAGCGACCTGACCGGCACCGGGCTGTTCCGCGAGATCCCGGCCGGCGCGCATATCAGCCGCGTCACCAGCTTCGACGCGCCCATCGCCTATGCCGACTGGCAGGCGATCAATGCCGAGGCGCTGATCACCGGCGCGGTCAATGTGCAGGGCGACCGGCTGGTGGTGAAGTTCCGGCTGTTCGACGTCTATTCCGGCCAGCCCCTGGGCGAGGGGCTGCAATTCGCCGCCACCACCGGCAGCTGGCGACGGATGGCGCACAAGGTGGCCGACGCCGCCTACAGCCGCATCACCGGCGAGGGCGGCTATTTCGACAGCCGCGTGGTCTTCGTCGCGGAAAGCGGGCCGAAGGACCAGCGTGCCAAGCGGCTGGCGGTGATGGATTACGACGGCGCCAACGTCCAGTACCTGACGGATTCCAGCAC
The DNA here is from genome assembly GCF_003993775.1 of Frigidibacter oleivorans. Classification (GTDB taxonomy): domain Bacteria; phylum Pseudomonadota; class Alphaproteobacteria; order Rhodobacterales; family Rhodobacteraceae; genus Frigidibacter; species Frigidibacter oleivorans. Next base: position 94,636 of record NZ_RJRZ01000009.1, on the reverse strand, counting down.
CATCGTCCTGGCGCCGCGCTTTTCGCCCGCCGGCGACCGCATCCTCTACACCACATTCGAGACGGGCTTCCCGCGGATCAAGCTGCTGAACGTGGCCAGCGTCCAGGCGCAGTTGCTGCCGGAAACGCCGGGCACGATGACCTTCGCGCCGCGCTTTTCGCCCGATGGCCGTCAGGTCGTTTATTCGCTGGAACAGGGCGGCAATACCGACATCTGGAAGATGGACCTCGGCTCGGGCCAGTCGGTGCGGCTGACCAACACCCCGGCCATCGAGACGGCGCCCTCGTTCAGCCCCGATGGCAGCCGGATCGTGTTCGAATCCGACCGCTCGGGCACGCAGCAGCTGTATGTCATGGGCGCGAATGGCGGCGAGCCGACGCGGATCAGCTTTGGCCAAGGCCGCTATGGCACCCCGGTCTGGTCGCCGCGCGGCGACCTCGTGGCCTTCACCAAGCAGAATGCCGGCCGTTTCCACATCGGGGTGATGCGCACCGATGGCAGCGAGGAGCGGCTGCTCACGGCGTCGTTCCTTGACGAGGGTCCGACCTGGGCGCCGAATGGCCGGGTGCTGATGTTCACCCGCGAAACGGCGGGGGCAGGGGGCGAGCCGCGGCTGTATTCCGTCGACATCTCGGGCCGGAACCTGAAGCCGGTGGCGACGGCCGGCGCGGCCTCGGACCCGGCCTGGTCGCCGCTGCTGCCCTGAGGCGCGGGCGCCCCCCGCGCCCGCCACGTTTCCATCGCCGCGGCGCGATGCTAACCTGATCAACGAATGGCCCGGCTTCCGGCCCGAGGCTCAACCAAGGCGGACAGAGACACATGAAACTGCATTCCTCGGCCCTGCTCCTGATCGGCGCGCTGGCGCTTGCCGCGTGCAACAACCCCGACCGGTTCGGCGCGGGCGGACCGGGCGGTGCCGGTGCGGGCGGCGCCGGCTACGGCCAGGGCGGTGCTAACGATCCGAACTCGCCGGCCTATTTCGCGCAGACCATCGGCGACCGGGTGCTGTTCCAGGTCGACCAGTCGACGATCACGCCCGAGGCGCGGATGATCCTGACCGGTCAGGCGCAATGGCTGAACAGCCATCCCCAGTACACCGCCATCATCGAAGGCCATGCCGACGAACAGGGCACGCGGGAATACAACCTCGCGCTCGGCGCGCGCCGCGCCTCGGCGGTGCAGGAATTCCTGATCAGCCAGGGTGTCGCCGGCGGCCGGCTGCGGACCGTCAGCTATGGCAAGGAACGCCCGCTGGCCGTCTGTTCGGAAGAAAGCTGCTATGCGCAGAACCGCCGCGCCGTCACAGTGATCTCGGTCGGGGCCGGAAGCTGAGGGATCGTCGCATCATGAAACTGAGGGGCATCACCCTGGCGGCGCTGCTGGCGGCGTTGCCCTTCGGGGCGGCGCGGGCCGACACGCTGGCCGACATCCGCAGCGAGCTGTCGCAGCTTGCTACGCAGATCCAGAGCCTGAAGACGGAACTCGTCAGTTCGGGCGCCGGGCTGCAGGCGGCGGGCGGGGCCAGCGCGCTGGACCGGATGAACACGATCGAGGCGGAACTGTCGCGCCTGACCTCGCAGACCGAGGAATTGCAGAACCGCATCGACCGGGTGGTGGCCGATGGCACCAACCGCGTGGGCGATCTGGAATTCCGGCTGTGCGAACTGGAACCGGGCTGCGACATCGGCAACATGCCGATCACCGCGACCCTGGGCGGCGAGGCGGGTGCCACACCCGCCGCGGTCCCGCCGGCCGGCGGCGGGATGACGGGCGGCAGCACGACGACGGGCAACGGCGCCGCGGGCGGCGGAGCGGAACTGGCAATGAGCGAACAGGCGGATTTCGACCGGGCCAAGGAGGTGCTCGGTCAAGGTGACTTTCGCCGCGCCGCTGACCTCTTTGCGGCCTTTACCCAAACCTACACGGGCGGCCCCCTGACCGGCGAGGCGCATTACCTGCGGGGCGAGGCGCTGAGCCAGCTGGGCGAGACGGCCAATGCCGCGCGCGCCTATCTCGACGGCTTCTCGGGCGATCCCTCCGGCCCGCAGGCGCCCGACAACCTGCTGAAGCTGGGCCTCGCGCTCGGCCAGCTGGGCCAGATGCAGGAGGCCTGCGTCACCCTGTCCGAGGTCAATGCCCGCTTCCCGGGGCATATGGCGACGGCCGAGGCGGCCTCGGCCCTCAGCCGGTTCGGCTGCAACTAGGGCAGGCCGGGTGCGCGACCCCCTGTTGTCCACGATCGTCGAAGGTGTCACGCCCGGGCGGTTCGACCGCCTGGGCGTCGCCGTTTCCGGCGGCGGCGATTCCGTCGCGCTGCTGCACCTGCTGGCGGAATGGCGCGATGCGGCGGGCGGCCCGCCGCTGGCCGCCGTCACCGTGGATCACGGGCTGCGGTCCGAAGCCTCGGCCGAGGCCGAGGGCGTGGCACGGCTGTGTCACGGGCTGAAGGTGCCGCACCGGATCCTGCGCTGGCAGGGCTGGGACGGGCGCGGCAACCTTCAGGACCGGGCGCGGCAGGCACGGCAGACGCTGATCTCCGGCTGGGCGCGGGAAGAAGGCCTGCGCGCCGTGGTGCTGGGCCATACCGCCGACGACCAGGCGGAGACCGTGCTCTTGCGGCTGGCGCGCGGGTCGGGCGTGGACGGGCTGGCGGGCATGGCGGCAGAGCGCCGCTCGCACGGGGTGATCTGGCTGCGGCCGATGCTGGGCCTGCGCCGCGCGGCGCTGCGCCAGTGGCTGTCGGCGCATGGCATCGACTGGGTGGACGATCCGTCGAACGACGACCCGCGCTTCGACCGGGTGAAGGCCCGCACCGCCCTGACGGTGCTGGAGCCGCTGGGGCTGGGCGTGGCGGGACTGATCGGCACGGCCGACCGGCTGCGGATGGCGCAGGCGGTGCTGCAGGCGGCAGCGCGCCGGGCCGCGCGCGACATCGCGCGGGTCGAGGCGGGCGGCGTGGTGCTGGCCCCCGGCCTGCGCGATCTGGCCGAGGAGACGCGGCTGCGGCTGATCTCGGCCGCGCTGCGCTGGATCGGGCGCGAACCCTACCGCCCGCGGCTGGCCGCGCTGCGCCGCGCCGTCGAGGCGGCGATGGAGGGGCGCGCGGCGACGCTGGCCGGATGCCTGATCCTGCCCGAGGCGGGCGCGCTGCGGTTGGTGCGCGAACCTGCCGCCGTGGTGGGGCTGACGGCGCCCGCCGATGCCGTCTGGGACGGGCGCTGGCGGATCGAGGGCCCGCCCGCCCCCGGGGCGGAGATCCGCGCGCTCGGCCCCGAGGGGCTGGCCGCCTGCCCGGACTGGCGTGCCGCCGGGCTGCCCCGCGCCGCGCTGCTGGCGACGCCGGCGCTGTGGCAGGGCGACCGACTTCTGTCCGCACCCTTCGCCGGGCAGGGTGCCGGCTGGCGGGCGGTTTCCGCCTGCGGCGACGAGGACGCGTTCGATGCGCTGTTCCTGGATTGAACCCGGGCCGCAAATCCCTATTTTGAAGCGCAAGCGATGCCCTTGCCCCGGAACGGGGTCTGTCCGGTATCCGAATGATGGAGGTTCCCCCCTTGGGCAACGCACGCAACATCGCCTTCTGGGTCGTGCTGTTCCTGTTGATCCTGGCCCTGTTCAACCTGTTCTCCGGTGGGCAGAGCACGATGAACTCGCGGCAGATCAGCTATTCCGATTTCATCCAGCGCGTGGACCGGGGCGAGGTGGCGAGCGTCATCCTTGACGGCGAGCAGGTGATCATCCGCGGCAAGGACGGCCAGCAATACGCGACCGTCAAGCCCGAGGCCGAAGAGATCTCGGACCGGCTGATCGCCAACAATGTCGAGGTGCGGGTCGAGCGGCAGGAGCAGTCGGGCTTCCTGTCGATGCTGTCGCTGTGGCTGCCCTTCCTCTTGCTGATCGGCATCTGGATCTTCTTCATGAACCGGATGCAGGGCGGCGGGCGCGGCGGCGCGATGGGCTTCGGCAAGAGCCGCGCGAAGCTGCTGACCGAAAAGCAGGGCCGCGTCACCTTCGACGATGTGGCCGGCATCGACGAGGCCAAGGAAGAGCTGGAAGAAATCGTCGAATTCCTGCGCAACCCGCAGAAGTTCAGCCGTCTGGGCGGCAAGATCCCCAAGGGCGCGCTGCTGGTCGGCCCGCCCGGCACCGGCAAGACGCTGCTCGCGCGCGCCATCGCGGGCGAGGCGGGCGTGCCCTTCTTCACCATCTCGGGCTCGGACTTCGTGGAAATGTTCGTGGGCGTCGGCGCCAGCCGGGTGCGCGACATGTTCGAACAGGCCAAGAAGAACGCCCCCTGCATCGTCTTCATCGACGAGATCGACGCCGTGGGCCGCAGCCGGGGCGTGGGCTTCGGCGGCGGCAATGACGAACGCGAGCAGACGCTGAACCAGCTGCTGGTCGAGATGGACGGGTTCGAGGCGAACGAGGGGATCATCATCATCGCGGCCACCAACCGCCGCGACGTGCTGGACCCGGCGCTGCTGCGCCCCGGCCGCTTCGACCGGCAGATCCATGTGCCGAACCCCGACATCAAGGGCCGCGAGAAGATCCTGAACGTCCATGCCCGCAAGGTGCCGCTCGGCCCCGACGTGGACCTGCGCCTGATCGCGCGCGGCACGCCCGGCTTTTCCGGCGCCGACCTGATGAACCTCGTCAACGAGGCGGCGCTGATGGCCGCCCGCGTCGGCCGTCGCTTCGTCGCGATGGAGGATTTCGAGAACGCCAAGGACAAGGTGATGATGGGCGTCGAGCGCCGGTCGATGGTGCTGACCGACGAGCAGAAGGAAAAGACCGCCTATCACGAGGCCGGCCACGCCATCGTCGGCATGGCGCTGCCGAAATGCGACCCGGTCTACAAGGCCACGATCATCCCCCGCGGCGGCGCGCTCGGCATGGTGGTCAGCCTGCCGGAACTGGACAAGCTGCAATACCACAAGGATGAGGCCAAGCAGCGCATCGCCATGACCATGGCGGGCAAGGCGGCCGAGATCATCAAGTATGGCGAGGAGGGCGTATCCTCCGGCCCGGTGGGCGACATCCAGCAGGCCAGCCAGCTGGCCCGGGCGATGGTCATGCGCTGGGGCATGTCGGACAAGGTGGGCAACATCGACTATTCCGAGGCGCATGAGGGCTATCAGGGCAATACCGGCGGCTTCTCGGTCTCGGCCCATACCAAGGAGATGATCGAGGAAGAGGTGAAGGCGCTGATCGAGGAAGGCTACCAGCACGCTCGCAAGATCCTGCTCGAACAGCCCGATCAGTTCGAACGTCTGGCCAAGGGCCTGCTGGAATACGAAACCCTGACCGGCGAGGAAATCCGCAAGGTGATCCGCGGTGAACAGCTGGGCGGCGACGATGGCGACGACCTCGGGTCGGGCAACGCGCCGGGCCTGACCGCGATCCCCCGCACCTCCAAGCCGCGCGCGCCGAAGGGCGGCGGGCTGGAACCGGAACCCACCGCCTGAGCCGGGGCATGGCTGACGCCCCGGGCCGCGCCATTGCCGACCCGACCCCGGATGCGGACGACCGCGCCGGCGGGACGGGCCTGCGCCCGGCGCTGGAACTTCTGGCACGGGTGGGGGACCTGCCCGAAGGCGGCGTGGTCGATCTGGGATGCGGCAGCGGTGCGGCGGGTCCGGCGCTCGCCGCCCGCTTTCCCGACCGTGCCCTGACCGGGATCGACCGGTCGGACCGGATGCTGGCGCGGGCGGCCGCCACCGGCGCCTACCGCCGCTGCCTGGCCGAGGGCATCGCCACATGGGACCCGGCCACCGCGCCGGCGCTGATCTTTTCCTGCGCGGCGCTGCACTGGCTGGCCGATCACGACAGGCTGTTCCCGACCCTTGCCGGTCACCTCGCCCCCGGCGGGACGCTGGCGGTGCAGATGCCCCGGCAGGCCGCCGCGCCCTCGCACCGCTTCCTGCGCGAATTCACGCTGGACATGTTCCCCGACCGGACGATTGCCGAACCCGCGCCGGTGCTGGCCCCGATCGACTATCACCGGCTGCTGACGCCACTGGGGCAACTCGACATCTGGGAAACCGAATACCTGCATCGGCTGGACCCCGGGTCCGCCGGCAGCGGCCATCCGGTGCGCCAGTTCCTCGAACCGACGCTGCTGCCGCCCTATGCCGAGGCGCTGGCGCCGGGCGAACTGTCGGCGCTGGTCGCCCGCTATGACGAGGCGCTGGCCGCCGCCTATCCGGTGGAGCCGGACGGGGCGGTCCTGTTCCCCTTCCGCCGGCTGTTCCTGGTCCTCACCCTGCCCGGGCATCCGTTCTGATGCCGGCGCTGAAGGATAGCGGCGTGACCGGCACCGTGTTGTGGCTGGGACGCGTGGCGGACCGCGACGCGGCGCTCGCCTCTGCCGCGGTGGAGGAGATGCGGCTGAGCTTCGCAGGGCCGGAGGGCGAGGCGCATGGCGGGCTGACGCGGCCGTCCTGTTCGCGTGTGCTGGGCCTCTATCCGCGCGGGACCGAGATCCGCAACACGCGGCAGCTGTCTATCGTCTCGCAAGAGGATATGGACGCAATCGCGGGCGCGATGGGCCTGCAACGGCTCGACCCGGCGCTGGTCGGCGCCAGTGTCGTCGTGGGCGGGATCGGCGATTTCAGCCATCTGCCGCCCTCGTCGCGGTTGCAGGCGGCAGGCGGCGCGACGCTGGTGGTGGACATGGAAAACCGCCCTTGCCAGTTGCCTGCCCGGCCTATCGAGACCGCGCATCCGGGGTTCGGCGCGCGGTTCAAATCGGCCGCGAAAGGGCGGCGCGGCATCACGGCCTGGGTGGAGCGGGAAGGCGTGTTGCGGGTGGGCGAGGCGCTGCGGCTGTTCGTCCCGGACCAGCCTGCATGGCGCGGCGGCGGGGGCTAGGCTTTGCCGCGCCTCAGACCAGCATCAGCAGCGCGGACGCGAAGGTCAGGCCCAGGCCGAAGCCGACATTGACGAAGATGGTGGCGGCGCGCATCGGTGTCTCCCTCGTCTGCGGCTGTCGCGGTGGCGATTGCTGTCTCGTCGGGTCAACGCGACAGCGGGCCGGCGGTTCCCCGCCGATGGTCCCCCTATCTGCGCAGGGCCGTGCGGGCTTGAGCCTGCGGGCCGGATGGTGCACCAAGCGCCGAGACGTTGCAGCAAGGGCAGGGCACGCATGACCGACCAGCCGACCGACCTTCCCGCCGATCCGGACAGCCTTGCGACGATGCGCGACCTGCGGGCCGAGATCGACCGTCTGGACGCCGAGATCGTTGCGCTTCTGGCGCGCCGGGCGCGGCTGATCGAGCGGGCCATCGAGCTGAAACCGGGCGAGGGCCTGCCCGCGCGGATCGACTCGCGGGTGGACGAGGTGCTGGCCAAGGTCCGCGCCGCGGCCGAGGCGCGCGGCCTGTCGCCGGCGCTGGCCGAAACCCTGTGGCGCGAGATGATGGAGTTCTTCATCTCGCGCGAGGAAGAGGTTCTGGGCAAGGAGGGACCAGCGCGATGACGGCCGCGATCATCGACGGGAAGGGCTTCGCCGCCGGCCTGCGGGCGCGGATCGCGGGGCAGGTGGCGGCGCTGGCGGCGCGGGGCGTGGTGCCGGGGCTGGCGGTGGTGCTGGTCGGTGCCGACCCGGCGAGCCAGGTCTATGTGCGCAACAAGGGCATCCAGACCCGCGAAGCGGGGATGGCGAGCTTCGAGCATCTCTTGCCCGCCGACACGGCCGAGGCCGATCTGCTGGCGCTGATCGCGCGGCTGAACGCCGATCCGGCGGTGCATGGTATCCTCGTGCAGCTGCCGCTGCCGCCGCAGATGGACGCGGCGCGGGTGATCGGCGCCATCGACCCGGCCAAGGATGTGGACGGGTTCCATGTCACCAATGCGGGGCGGCTGGCGGTGGGGCTGCCGGCGATGGTGCCCTGCACGCCACTGGGCTGCCTGATGCTGCTGAAGGACCGGCTGGGCAGCCTTTCGGGGCTGGAGGCGGTGGTGGTCGGCCGGTCGAACATCGTGGGCAAGCCGATGGCGCAGCTGCTGCTCGCCGCCGATTGCACGGTGACGGTCGCGCACAGCCGCAGTCGCGACCTGGCCGCGATCTGCCGGCGGGCCGACATCCTGGTGGCGGCGGTGGGCCGGCCGGGGATGATCACCGCGGACATGGTGAAGCCCGGGGCGACCGTGATCGACGTGGGCATCAACCGGGTGAAGACCGAGGGCCGCACCCGGCTGGTGGGCGATGTCGATTTCGCCGGCGTGGCACAGGTGGCCGGGGCGATCACCCCGGTGCCGGGCGGCGTCGGGCCGATGACCATCGCCTGCCTGCTGGCCAACACCCTGACCGCCGCCTGCCGCGCCAATGGCCTGCCCCCGCCCGAGGGGATGGCGGTCTAGGCCCCGGCCTCGACCGGGATCATCGTCCCCTGCAGCAGCGCCACCACGCGGCGCGTGCCTTCGGCATCGAGGCTTTCCACCTCGGCCGTCACCACGGTCAGCCGCCGGCCGGCGCGGGCGACGCGGCCCGTGGCCACCAGGCCCGTGCCGGCGGCCGGGCGCAGCAGGTTGATCTTCATCTCGACGGTCATCACCTCCGCGCCCTCGGGCATCGTCGTCAGCGCGGCATAGCCGGCCGCCGTGTCGCCCAGCGTGAAGGCGACCCCGGCATGGCCGAACCCTTGCTGCTGCCCGAGCGACGGCACCAGATCGAGCGACAGGACGCAAAGCCCCGCCTCCACCCGGTCGAGCCGCGCGCCCAGCGTGCGCAGGAAGGCCTGCCGCCCGAAACTCGCGGCGATCCGCCCCGCCTGTCCATTGCCGTCCCCGGTCATGCCCGGCCCCCCTTCCATGGTCGCGGGCAAGGCTACAGGCCGGGCAGCGCGCCGCCCAAGGTGCCGTTGCGTCACGGGCTGCGTTATGGGGGCCGTCAGCGGCGCGGCAGCGGCAGGCAGATCGCCCGCGGCCCGGTCAGCACCGCCCGCGCCCCCGGCGCCATCAGCCCCGCCAGCGCCGGGTCGGTCCAGCCGAGCCCGCCGGTATAGGTGCCGAAGGCCGGCATCACCACCCGCGCGCCGTCGATCAGGAAACAGGGCCGCGACAGCGCCTGCCCCTTCACCACCAGCCGCGCCTTGGGATGGTAGTGACCGGACACCTCGCCCGACACCGGGCCCGCCGCCCCCGCCGCCGCGATATGGTGGAAGGCCAGCGGGCCATGCTGCCATTCGGCCCGGTGCTCGCCCCCCACCGCCACCGGGCCGGGATCGTGATTGCCCTCGATCCAGATCCAGCGCCGCCCCGCCATCATCCGCGCCAGCCACAGCGCCGCCGCCTCGGGCAGGTCCGCGGCGGCCAGATCGTCGAAACTGTCGCCGAGGCAGATCACCGCCTCGGGTTCCAGCGCCGCCAGTTCGGCGTCGAGCCGGGCCAGCGTGTCTTCCACCTCATAGGGCGGCAGCAGCGCGCCGCCGCGCCGGGCGATGCGCTCGGATTTTCCCAGATGCAGGTCGGACACGCAGAGAAGCCGCATTTCGGGCCACCAGAGCGTGCCCGCCGCCCGCGCCGACAGCCGTGCCCCGGCAAGGTCGAAGTCGACGGCCTCGCTCATTCCAGCCCCGCCGCGGCCATCAGCCGGGCCGCCTCTTCCGCCAGCAGCCGTTCGCGCCCCGCGCCCTGCACCGGCACCCGGCCCTGTTCCAGAAACAGCGGCGCGGCCAGCGGCGGCAGCCGCGACAGCCGGCGCGTCCGCACCCGTCCGCCGATGCGGGCCAGCATCTCCTCGATCCGGCCAAAATCGACCAGCCCGCGCATCGCCTCGTCGCGGGTGATGCGCAGCATCAGGTGGCCGGGGTCGTGCCGGCGCAGCGTGTCATAGAGGATATCGGTGGAAAAGGTCGCCTGCCGCCCGGTCTTGCGCTGGCCCGGCAGGTTCCGCTCGATCAGGCCCGCGATCTGCGCCACGGCGCGGAAGCTGCGCTTCATCACCGCATTGCCGGCCAGCCAGCCGTCGAGCCCCGCGCGCAGGGCTTCGGCATCGAACAGCGGCGCGGCCTCGGTCACCGGGTCGAGGCCCCAGATCAGCGCGGCATAGTCATTGGCGACGAAGCCCAAGGGATGCAGCCCGTCCTCTTCCATCCGCTTGGTCAGCAACAGGCCCAGCGTCTGCATCGCGTTGCGGCCGGCAAAGCCCCAGACGCAGAGATGTTCGCGCCCCTCGAAGGGGAAACTCTCCACCAGCAGCCGGTCGCGGGCCGGCATCTCGCTGACCTCGGCCTGCAGGCGCAGCCAGTCGCGGATCGGCCCCGGCAGATCGCCCGCGCCCTGCCCGTTCAGGATGGCGAGGATCCGGTCGGAGAGCTGCGTTGAAGTGGCGAACTTGGTGCCGTTGAACACGGCCACCTTCGGCTCGCGCCCCGGGTCGCGCGTCACCTCGACCACCATCTCGCGCAGCCCGTCGAAGCGCACCACCTCGCCCCCCATCAGGAAGGTGTCGCCGGGGGTGAGGCTGGCGGCGAAGCCCTCTTCCACCTCGCCGAGCGGCGTGCCGACCGGCCCGTTGCGGCGGCCCTTCATGCGGACCTTCAGCACCTCGATGTCGATGATGGTGCCGAGGTTCATGCGGATCGCCCGCGCCGTGCGCGGGTCGCGCAGCTGCCACAGGCCGTCCCGTTCCATCAGCCGCCGCCAGCGGTCATAGGCACGCAGCGCATAGCCGCCTGTGGCGCAGAATTCGAGGCAAGCGTCGAAATCGGCCCGCGCCAGACCGGCATAGGGGCCCGCCGTCGCCACCTCGTCATACAGCGCATCCGCCGGGAACGGGCCGGCGCAGGCGGTGGCGAGGATATGCTGGCACAGCACGTCGAGCGGCCCCGGACCGCGCGGATCGCCGTCCAGATCGCGGGCGCGGACCGCCTGCAACGCTGCCACGCATTCCACCACCTCGAAGCGGTTGGCGGGCACCAGCAGCGCCTTGGAGGGCGCGTTGTAGCGGTGGTTCGCCCGGCCGATCCGCTGCACCAGCCGCTTGACGTTCTTCGGCGCGCCGACCTGCAGCACCAGATCGACATCGCCCCAGTCGATCCCGAGGTCGAGCGATCCGGTGCAGACCACCGCCCGCAGCGCCCCGGCCGCCATCGCCGCCTCGACCCGTTCGCGGGCCTCGCGCGACAGGCTGCCGTGATGGATGCCGATGGGCAGGTCGTCGTCATTGGCGAGCCACAGCGCGTGGAAGAACAGCTCTGCCTGTGCGCGGGTGTTGTGGAAGACCAGCGTGGTGCGGTGGCGGCCGATCTCGCGCAGGACCTCGGGGATCGCGTGGCGCCCGCCGCCGCCGGACCAGGGCGGCGGGGTTTCGGTGTCCAGCATGGCGATGTCGGGTTCCGGCCCGGGATCGGCATGCAGGATCGCGCAAGGTTCCGGCGCCTTCGCCAGAAACCGCGCCAGCGCCGGCGGATCCTCGACCGTGGCCGACAGCCCCACCCGGCGCAGGCCGGGCGACAGCCGCGACAGCCGGGCGAGGTTCAGCATCAGCTGGTCGCCCCGCCGCGATTCCGCCAGCGCGTGAATTTCATCCACGATCACCCGCCGCAGCCCGGCAAAGACCCGCGGCGCATCCTCGTAGGACAGCAGCAGGGCCAGGCTTTCGGGCGTGGTCAGCAGGATATGCGGCGGGTCGGCGCGCTGCGCCTTGCGCCGGGTGGCGGTGGTGTCGCCGGTGCGGTCCTCGACCCGGATCGGCAGGCCCATCTCGGTCACCGGCGCGGTCAGGTTGCGGCGGATATCGGCGGCCAGCGCTTTCAGCGGCGAGATATAGAGCGTGTGCAGCCCCGGCCGGGGATCGGCGGCAAGGTCGATCAGCGTGGGCAGGAAGCCCGCCAGCGTCTTGCCGCCGCCGGTGGGCGCGACCAGCAGCAGGGCCGGGGCGTCCGCCCCTGCCGCCATCGCCGCCTGATGCGGGTGCAGCGTCCAGCCGCGGGCGGCGAACCAGCCGGAAAAGGGCGGGGGCAGGGTGAACATGCGGTGAACATAGCCGCTGCCACGCCCCCCGCAAGGCCCCCTCGGACGGTCAGTTCGCGCTCAGTGCGCCGTCAGTGCGCGACCTCGCCATCCTCGACGAACATGTTGGCCCAGGCCCGGTCGATCAGCGCCGGCGTCATCTGGTAGGGAATGCCCTCGAAGTCGCAGATGGCGATGATCTGGTCCAGCAGGAAGACCGGCTGGTAGTTGGCATAGACATTGCCGATGGTCGGATACTTCACCTTCAGCAGGTGGATCAGCGAGGCCTCGTCCAGCGGCACCTTCTTCTTGCGGGCGACCAGCGCGAAGATCTTCAGGAAGTTCTCCTGGCTCGGGCCGTCGATCTTGATCTTGAAGAAGATCCGCCGCAGCGCCGCCTTGTCGAAGATGCTGTTCGGGTGGAAGTTGGTCGAGAAGATCACCAGCGTGTCGAAGGGCACCTCGAACTTTTCGCCCGATTGCAGGGCGAGGATGTCCTTCGCCTCTTCCAGCGGCACGATCCAGCGGTTGACCAGCTTTTGCGGCGGTTCCGCCTGACGGCCGAGGTCGTCGACGATGAAGACCCCGCCCGTCGATTTCAGCTGCAGCGGCGCGGTATAGGTCCGTGCGGTGGGGTTGTAGGTCAGGTCCAGCATGTCCAGCGACAATTCGCCCCCGGTGATGACCGTCGGCCGCTCGCACAGGACATAACGCCCGTCGAACCGGCCCGTCCCGCGGCGCAGGCTGCGCGGATCGTCCACCATCGCCTCGGCCGCGCTGTGCACGATCGGGTCATAGACGGTGATGACCTGCCCGGAATATTCGATGGCGCGGGGCACATAGATCCGGTCGCCGAGCGCGTCGCGGATCCCGTTCGAGATCGAGGATTTGCCGTTGCCGGGCGGGCCGTACATCAGGATCGACCGGCCCGACCCCACGGCAGGGCCCAGCTGGTCCAGCAGCGTCGGCGGCAGGATCAGGTGGCCCATCGCCCGGGTCAGCTGGTCGCGGGTCATCACGATGTCGCGGATCGACTGCCGGCGCACCTGCGCCCGATAGGCGTCCAGCGGCACCGGCATCGCGCCGAAATATTCCGACTGGCTCAGCGCGTCCAGCGCCCGGGCCTTGCCGGCATCGGTCAGCTGATAGCCCATCTCGTTGCCGCTGGTCGCGTGCAGGGTGCCCGTCGCCTCGACCAGCCGCTGGCCGCGGGCGAGGTCGACCAGTTCCTGCGCCACGCCGATCGGCAGGCAGCAAATGCGGGCGATGTCCGACACGAGGTCGATGTTCATCCGGAAGATCGTCTTCAGCAGGATGTCCCGCATCATCACCATCGACAGCCCGGTGTCGGCCATGCTGCGCGGCGCGGGCGGCGGCTCGACCCGGGTCCGGGCGGCGGGATCGCCCGCGACGGGTGCAGAGGGGGTAGGGGCCTGAAGGGTCATGGGGTCGTCCGGTCTGCGCAACTGCTGCCGCCATCCTGCCGAGGATTGCGGCAGGGGTAAGGCCGCGGCGGGGCAGGGTCCGGGGCTCTCGCCGCCGCCCCATCATCTGTTCGGAAATATCCTCGGGGGGTGAATTGGCCGGCACGGCCAAGAGGGGGGCAGACAGCCCCCCTGCTACCGCCCCTCCCCGCGCCGCCGCTTCCGGCAGGCGGGGCTTGCGGCTATGCTGGCGGCAACGGGGCCGGGAAGGCCCGGAAGATGCGGGGGCGGGCGATGCGGGCGATGGGGACGGGGCGGCTGGCGGCCGTGCTGCTGGCGGGCGTGGCGGCACTGGCGGGGCTGGCGCTGTCGCCGGGGGCGCTGACGATCAGCCTGCACGAGGGCGATGCGCTGCATCTGGCCGAGATCGCGCTGCGCATGGCGCGGGGCGAGGTGCCGCATCGGGATTTCATGACGCCGCTCGGGGCGCTGTCGGCGGGGCCGGTGGCGCTGTGGATGGCCGCCGGGGCGGGCTTCGGCATCAGCTTCCTGCTGGCGCAGGTCGCGGTGTCGCTGCTGCTGCTGCCCGCCGCCGCCCGGGCCGGGGCCAGCCGGCTGCCGGGACCGCTGGCGCTGGCCTTCGGCGCGGTGGTCATGGTGCTGGTGCTGGCGCTGGTCCATGGCGGCGGCGATGGCGGTGTGTCGATCTCGATGCATTACAACCGCTGGGGCTGGGCGCTGGCCTTCGTGGCGATCCTGCTAGCGGTGCTGCCGGCGCGGGCGGGCTGTCGGGCGCCGGTGCTGGACGGCGCCATCGCCGGGCTGTGCATGGCGGCGCTGGCGCTGCTGAAGGCGACCTATCTGGCGGCCTTCCTGATCCCGGTGGTGCTGGGCTTCGCGCTGCGGCGTGAATGGCGCGCGATCCTGGCGGGGCTGCTGGCCGGGCTGCTGGTGGCGGGGGCCGTGACGGCGGTCTGGGGCATCGGCTTCTGGCCTGCCTATCTGCACGACCTGCTGGCGGTGGCGCGGTCGGCGACGCGGTCGCAGCCGGGCGCGGATGCGGCCGCGATCCTCGCCGCGCCGCAATGGCTGCTGGCCGGGCTGGCGACGGTGGCGGGGGTGATCCTGCTGCGCCGGTCGGGGCGGGGGGACGAGGGGCTGCTGTTGCTGCTGCTGTTCCCCGGCTTCGTCTACGTGACCTGGCAGAACTGGGGCAACGATCCGCAATGGGTCTGGCTGGTGGCGGTCCTTCTGGCGGCGTTGCGGCCGGCCGCGGGGGACGCCCGTGCCGGGCTGGGGGGGCTGGCGGTGGCGCTGCTGGCCTATGGCTCGCCCTCGCTGCTGAACCTCGCCTACAGCGTGCCGCGGCAGCGGGCGCTGGCGGCCGAGGCGACGGCGCTGGTCCCCGACGGGCCGCTTGCCGATCTGCGGCTGGCCGGAACTCGCAGCCTGCGGCCGAACATGCTGACGCCGGTGGCATTGCCGGGGGTGCCCCCGTCGGACACTCCCCCGCTGCAGATCGCGGGCGAGGCCCTGCCCGACTGCCAGATCCAGGACGGCACCGTCGGCTGGTGGCGGGCGGTGGCGGGCGATCTGGTGACGCGGGGCCATGCCGGGGCCGGGGTCTTCGCCGTCGATGTGCTGTCCCCCCTCGGCCTGTTCGGCTTTCGCCCGCTGCGGGGCGGGGCGCCCTGGTCCTATGGCGGGCTCGACGGGCTGGAGGATGCCGATCTGGTGCTGGTGCCGCTCTGTCCCCGTTCGCCCGAGACGCGGGCGGCCATCGTCGCGGCGCTGGCGGCGGCGGACACGCCGCTGCGCGAGGTCGGGCGCAGCCCGCTTTACATCCTGTTCAGCACCGCGCCGTAAAGCCCGGGCCAGCCGGTGAGCACCAGATAGGCGACAAGCGTGCCGGCGATGGCGAGGCCCATGGGAAAGTCCGGGCGCCGCCAGCTTTCCCAATCCGGGGCGAGGCGGCGGACGGCGGGGATCGCGCGCAGGGCGCGGTGGGTGACGAAGGCGCCCAGCAGGAAGGCCGAGAAGATCGGCAGGATCATCGGCGCGTGGGCGGGGGCGACGAAGGGCGCGGCGGCGGCGGCGAATTTCACGTCGCCCGCGCCCACCCCCGCCGCCAGATGCAGGAACAGGCCCGCCGCGAAGACCACGACCAGGTTCAGCCAGCGCCAGGCCCAGATCTCGGGCGGCAGCGCGGCGAGGCCCGCGACGGCGAAGATCGCCACCAGCGCCCATCCGGCGCGATTGCGGATCTTCATGTATTTCAGGTCGGTCCAGCAGACCCACAGCGCCACCGGCGCCACCGCCAGCAGGAACAGCCGCGCGGCCCCCGCCGGCGACAGGCCGAGGAGCGAGCCGTCCACGATCAGCCCCGGATCACCGCGCCGCCTTCGAGCGCGGCCAGCGCGCGGGCCGCCTCCTCGAAATGCTGGGGATGGGTGTCCACCGCCTCGCGCAACAGACCCTTGCCGATGGTCACGTCGCCCTGCTTGATCGCCGCCAGCGCCGCCGTGTACAGCAGCATCGCCCGTTCGGTCTGGGTCATCTGCACGATGGGCAGGTCATAGTCCCGCTGGCCCGCCCGTGCCATGACAAGGTTGTTCTTGGCAGTGAACAGGCCGGGTTCGTAGGTCAGCGCCTCGGCGAACAGCTTTTCGGCGCCGCGATAGTCCTTGCGGTTGAGCTTGGAGAAGCCCCAGTTGTTCAGCACGCCCGCCGGTTTCGTCGTCAGCCCGGCGGCGGTGTCGTAGAAGGCGTCGGCCTTCTTCCAGTCCTTGTTGTAGTCGGCCACCATCGCTTCCAGCCGGTAGCGTTCGTAGGTCTCGTGCGTCGGCGGGATGCGGTTCAGTTCCGCCTGCGCCCGGCCCCATTCGCCCGCCCGCACCAGCGCATCGGCATAATCCACGCGATCCTCGGCGGTGGCCTCGGGGCGGGCGACGATGCCGGCCCAGACGGTGACGGCCTCGGTGCTCTGGCCCGCGCGGACCAGCGACTTGGCCAGACCGCGCTGCAGGTCGATGCGGTCGGGCTTTTCCGCGGTGGCGCGGCGGAAGTAGCTGACCGACTCTGCCGGGTCGCCCACGGTCAGCATGATGTCGTTGAGGTTCGTCTCGTCGATGACGTTGACGTTGTCGATGGCGCGCTGGACCTCGGCATCCGAAGTTCCGCCGCACGCCGACAGCAGCGGCGCCATGCCGAGGCACAGCGACAGCAACATGGGGTGGCGCATTTTGCGTCCTTTACAGCTCGGCCTCGGGCGGCGGGCCGAGCAGCAGGTATTCGCCATACCCCCGGCGCACCAGTTTGTAGTCGGTCGTTTCTTTGTTCTCAGTATACGCCGGATTTTCGATCCGCGCGAGGGCGAGCCGCAGATTTTCGCGGATCTGGTCGGAATTGCCATTGTCCAGCGCATAGGCCGTCTGGAAGACCCGACTGGCCTCGGCCGGCTCGCCCTGTTCCATCAGCACGACGCCGAGGTTGTTCCAGGCGGGCACGAAGCGGTCGTCCATGTCCAGCGCGCGGCGCAGCATCTGTTCCGCCTGACCCAGCCGTCCGAGCCGCAGGTCGGCCGATCCGATGGCCGACATCACGTCGGCGGTCGGCCCCTGTTCGGCGGCGGCCCGGTAATAGGCCCGCAGTGCAAGCTCGTATTCGCCGGCCTCCATCAGCCGGTGGCCGACGGTCAGCCCGTCGACCGCCTCGCCCCGGTCCACGCCGGTGGGGGCCGTCGGGTCGGTGGCGGCGATGCGGCCGCCCGACAGGCCGGAGGGAAGGCAGCCCGGCAGCACGGCGACCGCCAGAAGCGGGATCAGCAGGGCCGCGCGGGCAGGGCTCATTCCGTCACTTGCCGTTCATGTCTCCGAGCAGCTGTATGATAGAGTAAACCGAAGGCCCCACAAGGATCATCAGCAGCGGCGGCACGGTGAACAGCATCGTGCCCAGCGTCATCTTGGTGGGCAGCTTGTTGGCCAGTTCCTCGGCCCGCATCACCCGCTTGTCGCGCATGTCGCCGGCATAGACCCGCAGCGCATCGGCGATCGAGGTGCCGAATTGCTGCGACTGGATCATCACCGTCACGAAGGACGAGATGTCGGGCACCCCCGCGCGTTCGGCAAAGCCGCGCAGCACCGTGGGCTTGTCCTTGCCGGCCTTCACCTCGTAGGCGACGATCTCGAATTCCTCGGCCAGCGCGGGAAAGCCCGCCTGCAGTTCCTTCGCCACCCGGATGATGCCCTGGTCCAGCGACTGCCCGGCTTCGACGCAGACCAGCAGCATGTCGAGCGCGTCGGGAAAGCCGTTCTGCATTTCCTTCTGGCGGGCGTCCACGCGCTTGTCGATCCAGTATTTCGGCAGGTAGTAGCCCACCACCCCCGGCAGCAGCGTGTAGAGCAGCATCTGCTGCATCCCGACCTCGCCGGTCGCGGACGAGATCAGCGCATAGAGCGTGCCCAGCACCAGCAGGCCCAGTCCGAGCGCGAACTGGATGGCGTGGAAGGTGCGCACCGCCGTCTTGCCGCGATAGCCCGCGCGCATCATCTTCAGCCGGGCCGAGGACATTTCCTCGGCATCCTGCGGTTCGAGGAAGCCTGCGAATTTCTCCAGCTTGTCGGCCTTGCCGGGGCGCAGGGCGCGGCTGCGGCCCTCGGTGGCGGGGCCGCGCAGGCTGCCGGGGGCCAGGCCCGCCGTCTCGCGCAGCTTCACCAGCGGGTCGGGCTTGCGCTTCAGCATCACGGGCAGCATGGCCAGCACCATCAGCAGCCCGACGCAGCCCAGCAGGATGGGCATGGCGAGCGGGCCGAGCGATGCGGTCAGTCCGGAGAGTAATTCCATCAGAGCCTCCTCAGACCTTGATGTCGGTCATGATGCGCATGAACACGATGTTGACGGCGAGGAAGGCGAAGACGACCAGCACGGCCGGGATGAAGGCCGCGGTTTCCTTCACCTGGTCATAGTAGTCGGGCTTGATGACGTTCACGAGCACCAGCGCCACCAGCGGGAAGGCCGACAGGAACATGCCGGACCATTTCGCCTCGGCGGTGATGGCCTTCACCCGGCGGAACAGGCGGAACCGGGCGCGGATCACCTTGGCCAGCCCGTCCAGGATCTCGGCCAGATTGCCGCCCGCCTGCTGCTGGATCGTCACCGCCACGGCGAGGAAGCGCAGATCCTGCATGTCCATCCGTTCCGCCAGCGATTTCAGGCTTTCGGTCACGTCGCGGCCATAGGCGGCCTCGTCGGCGATCATGCCGAACTCGCTGCCCAGCGGATCGGCCACTTCCTTGGCGACGATCTGGATCGCGGAGGAGAAGGGGTGGCCCACCCGCAGGCTGCGCACCATCAGTTCCACCGCGTCGGGCAGCTGTTCCTCGATCATCGACAGGCGCTTCTTCGCTTTGCCGTTCACCCAGACATAGACGCCGCCGATCCCCATCGCGATGGCGATCACGATCCGGACCGAGGGCGCGGCCGAGGTGCCGAGCGTCAGGCCCGCATAGGCGACGACCCCCAGCAGCACCATCACCAGCATCAGCTGCCGGGGCGAGAAGGCGATATTGGCCTTCTGCGCCTTCGAGGCGAGCAGCGAATACAGCGGGATGCCGTTCGCCGTCAGGTGCTGGCTGGCCTCCTTGCGCAGCTGTTCCAGCACCTGTTCGCGCTGGCCGCCCTTTTCCAGCAGGTCGAGCCGCCGGTTCACCCGCGCGTTCAGGCTGATCGACTTGCCGAAGACCAGCAGATACAGCCCCTCGACCAGCAGAAGGACCGCGACGAAGATCAGGATGTAGATGATGGGGGCCGGGCTGATGGGCATGGCGCGTCTCCGTCAGGCGGCGGGTTCGTAGATGGCGGCGGGCAGGTCATAGCCCCACTGCTTGAACCGGTCGGCATAATGCGACCGGATGCCGGTGGCGGTGAAGCGGCCGATGATCTTGCCGTCGGGGGCGAGGCCCAGCCGTTCGTAGCGGAAGATTTCCTGCATCGAGATCACGTCGCCCTCCATGCCCGTGATCTCGGTGATCGAGACCATGCGGCGCGAGCCGTCCTGCAGGCGGCTGGCCTGCACGATCAGGTTGACCGCGCTGGCGATCTGGCTGCGCACCGCCTTGATCGGCATCTCGATCCCGGCCATGGCCACCATGTTTTCCAGACGGCTGATGCCGTCGCGGGCGCTGTTGGCGTGGATCGTGGTCATCGACCCGTCATGGCCGGTGTTCATCGCCTGCAGCATGTCGATAACCTCCTCGCCGCGGGTTTCGCCGACGATGATCCGGTCGGGGCGCATCCGCAGTGCGTTGCGCAGACAGTCGCGCTGCGTCACCGCGCCCTTGCCCTCGACGTTGGGGGGGCGGCTTTCCATCCGGCCGACATGCACCTGCTGCAGCTGCAGTTCCGCCGTATCCTCGATGGTCAGGATGCGTTCGGCATTGTCGATGAAGGACGACAGTGCGTTCAGCGTGGTGGTCTTGCCCGACCCCGTCCCGCCCGAGACGATGACGTTCAGCCGGGTGGACACCGCCGCCTGCAGATAGGCGGCCATTTCCTCGGTGAAGGCGCCGAAGCGGACGAGGTCGTCGACCTTCAGCTTTTCCTTCTTGAACTTCCGGATCGACACCAGCGACCCGTCCACCGCCACCGGCGGCACCATGCAGTTGAAGCGCGAGCCGTCGGCAAGGCGGGCGTCGACATAGGGGTTCGATTCATCGACGCGCCGGCCCACGGCGGACACAATCTTGTCGATGATCCGCAGCAGGTGGCGTTCGTCCTTGAAGGTGATGTCGGTCAGCGTCAGCTTGCCCGCCCGTTCGACGAAGATCTGCTGCGGCCCGTTCACGAGGATGTCGTTGACGGTGTCGTCCTTCAGCAGCGGCTCCAGCGGGCCGAGGCCCATCACCTCGTCATACAGTTCCTGGTTCAGGGTGGCGCGTTCGTCCTTGTTCAGGACCACGCCCATCTCTTCCAGCGCCTCGTTCGTGATGGCGCCGATTTCCTGCCGCAGGTCGGCCTCGCTCGCATGTTCCAGCGCCGACAGGTTCAGGTCGTCCAGCAGCCGCTTGTGCAGCTGGACCTTCAGTTCCGACAGCTTTTCCTTGCGCTTCTTTTCCTTGTCGGCGGCCACCGCCTGCGCGGCCTGCAGCGGCGCCGCCCCGTCCAGCGGCCGGCGCGACACGACGGGGCGCAGCTGTTCGGCGACGGGCGCGGGCGCGGCCTGGGCCTGCGCGGCGGGCGCCATCGGCGCGGGACCGGGGGCGGCAGGCTTCTTGTAGCGCGAAAACATCGGTTACCTTTCCCCTAGGGCACAGGCGGTCAGATCCGGCCGGCCTCGACCGCGCGGTTCAGATCGAACAGCGACTTGGCCAGCTTCTGGATTTCCTTGCGCAGCGGATTCTTGGCCGCCGCGTTCGACAGGGGCAGGCCGTGGTCATTGGCCTGCGTCACCTGACGGCCGCCATCGGGCAGCTGCAGCTCGATGGTGATGTCGAGGCTTTCGGCCAGCCGCTTGACCCGGCCCTTGGCGGACAGGTCGCCGAATTTCGGCGCGCGGTTCAGCACGTAGCGCAGCTTTTCCAGCGGCAATTCCTCGGCCTTCAGCGCGCGGATCATCCGCAGCGTGTTCTGGGCCGAGCGCATGTCGAGCTCGATCGGCACGAAATAGACATGGGCCTGGGTCAGCACCGCCTCGGTCCATTGCACCACGGCCGAGGGCATGTCGATGACGACGAAATCGAAGGTCGCGCGGGCGACGTCGATGACGCGGTTGATATCCTCGGAGGTGACGATGTCGAGGGGCAGCATCTCGGCCGGGGCGGTCAGCACATGCAGCCGCTCGCCGAAGGTGACCATCGACTGCACCAGCGTGTCGCCGTCCAGCTGGGCGGTGTCCGACAGCATGTCATAGACGGATTCGCGGCGCGGCAGGTCCAGGTAGGTGGCCACCGCCCCCATCTGGAAATCGAAGTCCAGCAGGCAGACCCGCGGGCCGCCGTCCTTGACCAGCGTCGCCAGTTCCCAGGCGAGGTTCACCGCGAAGGTCGAGGCGCCGGTGCCGCCGGCCAGCCCGTGGACCGGCAGCACGACGCCGTCGCGCTGGCCCGAGGGTTTGAAGCCGGGCGTCGCCGGGGCCGCGGCCTGCGGCAGGGGCGGCGGTTCGGCGGGCTGTGGCGCGGGGGCGGGCTGGCGCACCAGCCGCTCGATCGCGTCATGCAGCGCGCGTTCGGGCAGGGGATAGGGCAGGAAGTCGTCCGCCCCCGCGCGCAACAGCCCGTGCAGCGCGGTCGGGCTCAGCTGGTCGGCGATCAGGATCACCTTCACGCCAAGGTCGCGGGCACGGGCGATGATGCCCGAGACGCGGGTCAGGTCGGTTTCGTCCCGTTGATCGACGGCGATGGCGATGAATTCCAGCCCCGCGCCCTCGGGCTGGTCGAGAAAGGCCAGCGCATCGCCGATGGCGATGTCGCCCCAGCTTTCGCCCAGTTCGGCCTCCATGTCCTCGATCAGCAGGTCGAAATTCGCCACATCGCGCGACACGGTGCAGGCAAGGATCGGCGCCGGTTCCGGCTGCAAGGCGGGTGCTGCGTTGCCCATGCGTCTGGTCCTCTGGTCCGCGGGCCGGGTGGCCCGCGACGACTCTTGGTCGGGGTTGTTCCTCGACCGGACCGTGGGGGAAAATCGGGGCAGGATTGCGGCTGAAAAACCAAAATTGTGCGGAATCCGGCGACGGTGACAAAGCCGTGATGCGGATTGTCGGCGCCCCTTGCGGGGCCGCCGGCGGGCCGCACGGTCAGTTTCAGTCGCTCACGCCGGTGGTGCCGCCGGCAACCACCGTGTGCGGCTGCGTGGCGCTGGCCACATACTCGCGCTGGATCACCGCCGCGTATTTCCCGTTCAGCAGCGTGGGGTGCGACCGGACGAAGCCCGACACCTCGGTCACCGTGCGGCGGTTGCGCTCTTCCGGGGCCTGGGTCAGCACCAGCGGGCGCGTCTCGCCGAAGGAGACCACCGCCTCCAGCCGCGAGGTCGAGATCCCTTGCGTGCCGAGGAAGGCCACCACCGCCTGCGCGCGGCGCAGGCCCAGCGATTTGTTGTAGGCGTTCGTTCCGACCAGGTCGGTGTGGCCATAGACCCGGAAGCGAAGCTCGGGGAACTGGCGGATGAAATCGGCCTGCCGGCGCAGGATCGCCTGCGCCTGCGGGTCCAGCTGCGCGCTGTTGAAGGCGAAGTTCACCACCGGCGGCACCGCGGCGGCGAAGCGGCGGGTCAGGTCGACGACATAGTCGCGCTCGCCGGAATGGATCAGCACGTTGTCGGTCGCCGCCGTGCCGAAGGCGCCATCGGTGCCGTCGATCTGGCTGCCGACCTCGGCATTCGGGTTGCAGGCGACCAGCAGCGCCAGCGCGGCGCAGGCGGGGAACGTCAGGGCGGGGCGCATCGCCGTCACTCCATCACATAGCCGTAGGGGCCGCTGAAATCCTGCTTGGCGACTTCGGCGGCGGCGCCCGAGACCTTGCCCTGCAGGAACAGTTCGGATTCCGTCGGCAGGCGCAGCCGGTCGGTCGGCATCGCCAGCGCCTGTCCGCGGGTCGGCGTCACCAGATGCGGCGTGACGATGATGACCAGTTCGGTCTGCCGCCGCTCGAACTCCACCGAGCGGAACAGCGCGCCCAGCACCGGCACATCGCCCAGCCACGGCACCTGCCCGTTCAGGTCGGTGAAATCGTCCTGCAAGAGCCCGGCGATGGCAAAACTCTCGCCATCGCGCATCTCGACCGTGGTCGAGGTCTCGCGCCGCCGGAAGGCGTTGACGGTGAAGCCGCCGTTTTCGACCGTCACCCCGCTGTCGATGGACGAGACGGCCGCGTTCAGTTCCAGATTGATGATGTCGCCGTCGACGACGCGCGGCACGAAGGCCAGTTCCACGCCGAAGGGCTTGTATTCGATCGAGATGCCGCCGTCTTCGTCGGTCACCGGGATCGGGTATTCGCCGCCGGCCAGGAAATCCGCCTGCTGGCCGGACAGGGCGGTCAGGTTCGGCTCTGCCAGCGTGCGGACCATCCCCTTCGATTCAAGTGCCTCCAGCAGCACGCCCATCTCGAAGCTGCCGCGCGTCAGGTTGAAACCCAGCCCCGCTCCGTTGGAGGCGCTGTTGGCGGCATTGCCGGTATTGTTGCCATTCCCTGCGCCTGCATCGAAATTGCCGCGCGACACGCCCAGCCCGATCGAGGCGTTGAGGTTCTTCGACACGGTGCGCTGCATCTCGGCGAAGCGGACCTGCAGCATCACCTGCTGGGTGCCGCCCACGTTCATCAGGTTCGACACCCGGTCCGGCGCATAGCGCTGCGCCAGTTCCAGCGCACGGTCCAGCGCGGTGATGGATGACACGGTGCCCGACAGCACGATGCCGTCATTGGCGGTGCGGACCTCGATGGTCTCGCCCGGCAGCACCTGGCGGAGCCGTTCCTTGAATTCGGCAATGTCGGGCGTCACCTGCACCTCGACATTGGTCATGAGGCCGCCATCGGCACCGAGCAGCGTCAGCGTCGTGCGACCCGGCGCCTTGCCCAGCACGTAGATCGAGCGATCCGACAGGGTGGAGATATCGGCGATGCCGGGGTTCGCGATCGACAGTTCCGCGAAGGGAGCCTCGGATTCGACGACGACCGCCCGGTTCATCGGCACCGACAGCGGGGTCGAGACCGAGCCGTTCAGCACCCGCAACACTTCTGCCTGCCCGGCACCGCTGGGTCCGATCAGCACGGCACCCGCCATGCATCCGGCCCGAAGAAACCTTCTCACCATCCGCCAATCCTGCCTAACCGTAGCGCCTCTGCCCCGGAACTGGCGTCCAGGTTTGGGACAGGATGCGCGAAAACCCGTTTATATGCAAGAATCAACCGTTTGCCGGCGAGTCTTCGTGCGCGGGGCGGAAATGGCTGACGCGGCGGGCACTTGATCCGGCGCCGGGGGCGCCGCGGTCAGTTGGTGCAGGGGATCACCGTCTCGACCGATTCGCCGCCGCGATTGGTGCGGATGGTGCAGACCTTGGCGACCGGCGCGGCCTCGACCACCTGTTCCTGCTTCTCGATGCCCAGCAACTGGTCGCGGCTGACCTCGACGGCGTCGATCGCGGTTTCGTCGCCCACGCCGACCAGCGACAGCGTCAGTCGTCCCGTGGACTGTGCCAACGTCAGCGCCGCTACCTGCTGCGGCGTCGCCTCGACGGTGACGGTGCGGGCGATCTGGGCAATGTCGGTGATCTCGGAATCGGCGGTCTGGTCGATGGCGATCAGCTTCACCCGTGTGTCGATCAGCTTCGTCACCTGCTGCTCGCCGGAGGTGCCGGTCCAGAACACATCGACGAAATCGCCCGGGCGCAGGAAGCCCGACACGCCGCTCGACACGTCGACCTGGATGGTGAAGGCGCGCATCCCGGGGGCAAGGCGCGAGGTCAGGCCCGCATCCTCGCCGGGTTCGGTCACCTTGACCGACAGGATCGGCTCGAACGGTTCCAGCGCGCGCAGCACGATGCGGGTCTGGGGGCCGGTCTCGGGGAACAGCAGCTTGGGGTCGGTGAAGGCGCCCGGCGGGACTGAATCCTTCTGCCACTTGATCGCGACGACATCGGCGGCTGTCAGCGGCTCGCCGTATTTCTTCGCGATCTTGACGACCAGCACATCGGTCAGCGGCACGGCCTGCGCCTGCTGGGCGCGCAGGGCGTCGCGTTCATGCGACATCTGCGCCATGTAGCCCTGCGCCATGTAGACGGCAAACCCCGCCAGCGCGAGGCCGGCGATCAGCACGAGTCCGAAGACCAATCTCATGAGGCGCGCCTCCTTGGTGGCGGGGCCATACTGGCCGTGACGGCAAAGGCTTCTGCCGCGCAATTGCGGCGAAAACATGGTGCGGACGTGACACGGCGGAAACCGTGCGACGGTCCCGGCAGGATCGCGATCAGTCGTTCAGCGATCCGGCGCTTTCGATCGTGGTGGCGATGGTGTCGCCCTGGTCGGTCACGGGACCGATCAGCGCCATGCCGATGATCCCGCCCAACAGCACGACGGCCGAGGTCAGCACGACCCAGTCGACGGTGACGGCCCCTTCCTCGCGGCGGGCGAGACCGGCGACCGGTTCGGCCACGGTTCCGGTCCGCCGGGCGAGCACCAGCGCGGGGCGAAGAACCGGACGCAGCCCCGAAAGGCGGCGCGAAAGGCGGGTCATCCGAGACGGCATGCGGGCGGTCCTGTCGAAATGCGCGTCTTCGCGCGGGGCAGCGGAACGGAATAAGGGCCCCGGGCCGGTGGCACGGGGCCTCTGGTGTCAGGATCAGTTCGGGATCGTGTCGGCGGTCGAGATGTCGGTGGCGATGTTGCCCGACATGGTGCGGATCGCCGGGCCGATGGCGGTCATGGCGACGATGCCGAGGCCCACGACGGCGGCGGTCAGCACGACCCAGTCAACGGTCACGGCGCCGTCTTCGTCGTTGCGGAAGGTCTTGACGAGGTTGAACAGTTTCATGGTCTTCTCTCTCCTGGCTTCGCTGTTGCGCCGCGGCGGGTGGACGGTTGCGCCCCGTGTCCTTTCCGCTGCGGATGAGGATGTTCTGACCGCCGATCGTGGCGCGTTTGGGGCACCGCGGGGGAATTGTGGGTCCATTTTGCCGGTAATGCCGGGGCGCAACGGCCGCGCGGCGACAGTGGGGGGCGGCCGCGGACCCGCAGGGCGCTGCGGAAACGGCGAACGCCCGCGCGGGGGGCGCGGGCGTCTTCGGTGCTGGCCGATGCGGTCGCCCGAAGGCGGACGGATCAGTTCGGGATCGTGTCGGCGGTCGAGATGTCGGAGGCGATGTTGCCCGACATGGTGCGGATCGCCGGGCCGATGGCGGTCATGGCGACGATGCCGAGGCCCACGACGGCGGCGGTCAGCACGACCCAGTCAACGGTCACGGCGCCGTCTTCGTCGTTGCGGAAGGTCTTGACGAGGTTGAACAGTTTCATGGTCTTCTCTCCAGGTTTTCGCTTTGATCCACCCGCCCGGCTTCCCGCTGCGGTATGAAGGTCTTTTCACCCCGGAACGTGGCGCAATCTGGGCGTGCCAGAGGAAATTCGGGGGTATCTCTCTGGTATTGCAGGGGCGTCCGGGCCACGCTTCGGCAGGATCGAAACCGGGATGGCTGGCGCGCGGCCGCGATTCTTGCGACACTGCCACCAAAGATAACAACGGGCAGTGAACAGGACCGGCACGATGGTGCATGGGTTTCGGGGCGTGGCGGCCGGTGGCGCCGTCCTCGGTCTTCTGATGGCAGGTGGCCTTCTGGCACAGACGCAGGGTGCGGCCGCGCAGCAGGCCGCGGCCCGTGACGTCGTGAAGGCCGTGGTGCCGTCGGAAAAGCCTGACGAGGCGCTGCCCGCCTCGCCGGTCGCGCCGGACCCGAACCCGTCGGCGCTGCCGCAACCCGCCCCGGCAGTCCCCGCCCCCTATCCCGACTTTTCGGCCAAGCGCATCAGCGTGCCGAAGCCCGGCACCGCCAAGCGGATCACGGTGCAGATCGACCCGGCGGAACAGGCGCGGATGCTGGCGGCGGTGATGCCGCCGCCCGAGGTGCCGATCCCGCGCGGCGGCGATGGCGGGCTGGCCCCGCCCGCAGTGCCGGGCAGCTATGAGTGGTTCTGGCAGACGGTGTCGCCCAGCCTCGGCCAGGCGCAGGGCCGGTTCCCGCAGGCGCTGGCCGCGCTGGCGCAGGGGCCGGGCGGATCCTCCGTCGCCGCGCCCCGGTTGCAGCGCCTGCAGGAAATCGCCACCGCCCATGGGCGCGACATCCTGATGGCGACCATCGGCACGCAGGTGTCGCCGGCGCTGGTGCTGGCGGTGATCGGGGTGGAAAGCGGCGGCAGGCCGGCGGCGGTGTCCTCGGCCGGGGCGGTGGGGCTGATGCAGCTGATCCCGGCCACGGCCGACCGGTTCGGCGTGACGGATTCGGCCGATCCGGTGCAGAATATCCGCGGCGGCGTCGCCTATCTGGACTGGCTGATGCGCGAATTCGACCGCGACCCGCTGATGGTGCTGGCGGGCTACAACGCGGGCGAGGGCGCGGTCCGGGCGAATGGCGGCGTGCCGCCCTATGCCGAGACGCGCGACTATGTGCCCAAGGTGCTGGCGGCGTGGCAGGTGGCGCGGGGCCTGTGCCTGACCCCGCCGGAACTGGTCAGCGATGGCTGCGTCTTTCGCCTGCCGCAGGGCTGACCGTCAGCCCGCGAACCCGGCCCCGGACCTCAGCCCTGGAACACGTCCGCCCATTCGGGATGGCGCCGCCGGAGCCCGTTCACGAAGGGGCAGAGGGGGACGACCTTGAACCCCTCGGCCCGCGCGTCGGCCACCAGCCGTTCCACCAGCGCCCGTCCGGCGCCGGTGCCGCGAAAGCTGTCGGGGACGCCGGTGTGATCGGCGATCACCAGCACCGGCGAGGCGATGGAGAAGGTCAGTTCCGCCTCTTCGCCGTCGCGGCGGATGACGTAGCGGCCCTTGGACCCGGCGATCTCTTTCGCGATGTCCATGCCCTCAGCCAACGATCGTCGCCTCGGTCGAGGCGCGCAGCTGGTCCTCGGTGACGCCATCGGCCAGTTCGACGATCCGCAGCCCGCCCTCGACCACGTCGAGAACGCCCAGATTGGTGATGATCCGGTCCACCACCGCCTTGCCGGTCAGCGGCAGCGTGCATTCCTTCAGCACCTTCGATTCGCCGGCCTTGTTGGTGTGGTCCATCACCACGACCACCCGCTTCACCCCGGCGACGAGGTCCATCGCCCCGCCCATGCCCTTGACCAGCTTGCCCGGGATCATCCAGTTCGCCAGATCGCCCTCTTCCGACACTTCCATCGCGCCGAGGATCGCCATCGCGATCTTGCCGCCGCGGATCATGCCGAAGCTCTGCGCCGAATCGAAATAGGCGGAATGGGGCAGTTCGGTGATCGTCTGCTTGCCCGCGTTGATCAGGTCGGCATCGACCTTGTCCTCGGTCGGGAAGGGGCCCATCCCCAGCATGCCGTTTTCCGACTGCAGCGTGACCATCATGCCGTCGGGAATGTAGTTCGACACCAGCGTCGGAATGCCGATGCCGAGGTTCACATACATCCCGTCCTGCAGTTCCTTGGCGGCGCGGGCGGCGATCTGGTTGCGGTCCCAGGGCATGTCTTCCTCCTCTGACGGCGCGAACAGGCGCCGGACGCATGATTAGGGCAAGTGCGGCGCTGCGGAAAGCCCTTGCGGCGCGGGCTCTGCCGCAAGGCGCTGCATCCAGGCGGCATAGACGAGATGGCCGAAGGCCGCGTTCATGTGGCGCAGGTCCGGCCGGAGGGGCGTGGCGCCGGGGGCCGCATCCGGGCCGGGCCGGGCAAAGCGGTCGGCGGTGGCGAAGGGGCCGGCGCGCGTCTCGTCCGGCTGGAACAGGCAGCCATAGCCGCGCGCGGAAAGGGCCTCGCCGATGATGCGTTCGTACAGCGCCTCGATCTCGGCCGCGGCGGGAAGGCCGCGCAGCCCGGCGATGGCCCGGTCATGGCCCCAGCCGCGCTCGCCCGCGCGCAGCAGCGGGTAGGGCGCCGGGGCGACGGTGATGCGGGCATCGGGGCCGAACTGGGCCAGCACCTGATCGGCGGCCAGATCGACCAGCGCCCGGATGGCATCGGTGACGAAGGCCAGCGACAGGCTGCGCGCCGCCCCGCGCGAGGGGTGATCCCAGATGTCGACATCGCGCAGCAGCGCCGCGATGTAGAACAGCCGGAACCGTTCGCCAACCAGCAGGATCCGGTCATGCGGCCGCAGGTCGATGCGGTCGCGCCCGTTCCACTCGATCGCCTTGCGCGGGCCGGTGGGATGGTCCGGGTCGGGGCCGAAATACCCTTCGGCATCGCGCCGGGCGGTGGCGAAGGCGCCGCCGGGCAGGGCATACCACTGGGGGCGCCGGTCGGGCCAGTCCGCGGCGATCGCCGGTTCCGCCATGCGCAGCGTGCCCGCATGCGAGGTGCCGATCACCAGCAGGCGCGGGCGGGCCCCGTCGCGCATGTCGCCCGGATCGCTCATTGCCGGAAGGCCTCCAGCAGCGCCTCTTCGCAGAGGAGGTCGTCCTCCTCGTCGTCCGTGTCCCCGGCAGCATCGGGGCCGGGCGCTGCCGCAGGGGTCTGGCCGGCCTCGCCGGTGAAGGCCGCCAGCAGCGCCGCGGCCCCCTGCTGCGAGGGCGCGCCGCCGGCCGGGTCCAGCAGCGCGCCGCGCGCGGCGGGATTGGTCAGCAGCTCCCATGCCGGGAAATAGGCGGCGGTGCCGGCCTCTTCCGCCTCGGCCATCGCCACCCGCAGCAGCGCCTTGGCCGCCGCGCCCCCGGCCGGATCGGGCGAGATGGCCAGCACCAGCCGGGCCTGCGGCGCCAGCTGCGCCAGAAGCGCGCGCAGGGCGGCGATCTCATCGCGAAGGCCGGGCAGGCTCGTCTCCTCGACCCGGTGGCGGTGCGGGGGCGGGGCC
The DNA here is from genome assembly GCF_003993775.1 of Frigidibacter oleivorans. Classification (GTDB taxonomy): domain Bacteria; phylum Pseudomonadota; class Alphaproteobacteria; order Rhodobacterales; family Rhodobacteraceae; genus Frigidibacter; species Frigidibacter oleivorans. Next base: position 64,748 of record NZ_RJRZ01000009.1, on the reverse strand, counting down.
GGGCAGGCCGCACCGGTGTCCGGGTCCAGCCAGACGCGGGTGTCCGAGGGCGCGATCAGGACAAGGGTTGCGCCGGCCAATCCGCGCGCCAGATCGACCAGATGCTGCGCCCGCGCCGCGGCCACTGCCTCGGCCGAGGGCAGGCCGGCGGGCTCGACCCCGGGGCGGCGCCCGTCGACGAAGCGCCCGGCGCGATCCCCGTCCAGCGGCCAGGCACAGGCCTCCCACCCGGTCGCGCCGGCGGCCTCGGCCAGGATTTCCAGCGCCAGCCGCAGCGTCGGCACCGGGCCGGTCCGGGCCGAACCCGCGCCCCAGCCATAGCGCGCCAGCACCGGTTCGGGGAGGCGCACCGGCAGCGGCTCGGCCTCGATCGCGTTCCAGCCGGTTGCGGCCAGCCCCCGGTGCAGCGCGGCGGCGACGCTGCCGCCGAGGCTGAACAGCCGGTCGTCACGGGCGGGCGGGGCTGCCAGCCGCCAGAGGTCGGATATGGCGGCCGGGTCGGCCTCGGCCACCGCGCTGCGCCAGAAGGCGCGGGGCGGCAGGCGGCTGTAGGGCGATCCGGCCAAGGCTCCGGTCCCGTGCGCGCCGCGCCGGCCGTCAGGCGGCGCGGACGGTGCGGTTCTCGATCCGCTTCTCGTGCTCGCCCTGGATCAGGCGATGCACATAAATGCCCGGCAGGTGGATGTGATCGGGATCGAGGCTGCCGGTCGGCACGATTTCCTCGACCTCGACCACGCAGATCTTGCCGCAGGTCGCCGCAGGCGGGTTGAAGTTGCGCGCGGTCTTGCGGAACACCAGGTTGCCGGTCTCGTCCGCCTTCCAGGCCTTGACGATCGACAGGTCGGCCACGAGCCCGGTTTCGAGGATATAGGTCTCGCCGTTGAAATCCTTGTGGTCCTTGCCTTCGGCGATCACGGTGCCCACGCCGGTCTTGGTGTAGAAGCCGGGGATGCCCGCGCCGCCCGCCCGCATGCGCTCGGCCAGCGTGCCCTGCGGGTTGAATTCCAGTTCCAGTTCCCCCGACAGGTACTGGCGCATGAATTCCGCGTTCTCGCCGACATAGGACGAGATCATCTTCCGGATCTGGCGGGTCTTCAGCAGGATGCCCAGCCCGAAGTCATCGACGCCGCAGTTGTTCGAGGCGATGGTGATGTCCTTCGTGCCCGCGTCGCGGATCGCCGAGATCAGCAGTTCGGGAATGCCGCACAGGCCGAAGCCGCCCGCCGCGATCAGCATGCCGTCGAACAGCAGCCCGTCGAGCGCCTCGCCTGCGCTGCCATAGACCTTCTTCATCCGATCCTCCCTGGGTCAACTCGCCTCGGGTTGTGGCAAGCGCGCCTGTGCAAGTCAATCGGCCGCGCCCCGTTGTGCCGCGCCGTGTCTTGCCGGGCCTGTGGCGGGGCGGGGGCTATTCCCCCGCCGCCTTGCGGGATGCCGCAGTCCCGGTCGCGCCCTTGGCCGCGGTCTTCGCAGCCCCGGCCTTGGCCGCCGGCTTCTTCGCCGCGGGTTTCTTTGCTGCCGTCTTCTTCGCCGCCGGCTTCGTCGCGGCCTCCGCCCCGGGGGCCGCCGCACCGGCCGCCCTGGGTTTGGCCGCGGCCTTCTTCGCGGGCTTCTTGCCGCTTTTCCCGGCCTTCGCCGCCACCAGTTCCAGCGCCTGGTCCAGCGTCACCGCCTCGGGCGTCATCTCCTTGGGCAGGGTGGCGTTGACCTTGCCCCATTTGACGTAAGGGCCATAGCGGCCCGGCATCACCTGAACCGGCCCGCCATCCGGATGGTCGCCCAGCTCGCGCAGGGGCTGCGCGGCGGCACCCCGGCCCGGGCCGCGCGCCGCCTTCTGCGCCAGCACCTCGACCGCGCGGTTCATGCCGATGGTGAAGACCTCCTCGACATCGGGCAGGTTGGCATAGACCGAGCCGTGCTTGACGAAGGGGCCGAAGCGGCCGATCCCGGCCTCGACCGTCACCCCGTCCTCGGGATGCGGGCCGATGGCGCGGGGCAGGTCCAGCAGCCGCAGCGCCCGGTCCAGATCCATATCCTCGGGCGACCAGCCCTTGGGCAGGCTGGCGCGCGGCGGCTTCGGCTGATCGGCCGTCGCCTCGCCGCGCTGGACATAGGGCCCGAAGCGCCCGGATTTCAGGCTGACCTCCAGCCCCTGCTCGTCGAGCCCCAGCACCCGGTCGGCGCCGCCCGCGCCCTCCTCGCCGCCCGAGATCGGGCGGGTATAGCGGCAGTCGGGATAGTTGGAACAGCCGATGAAGGCCCCGCCCGACCGCGCCGTCTTCAGGTTCAGCCGCCCGGTGCCGCAGGTGGGACAGATCCGCGGATCGCCGCCATCCGCCCGCGCCGGATAAAGATGCGGGCTGAGGAATTCGTCGATCTTCTCCAGCACCTCGGTGATGCGCAGCTCGCTCGTCTCGCCGATCGCCGCCGAGAAGTCGCGCCAGAACCGGGCGAGCACCTCCTTGTAATCCCGCGACCCGGCCGAGATGTCGTCGAGCTCGCCCTCCAGATCGGCGGTGAAGTCGTATTCGACATAGCGGCGGAAGAAGTTGGTCAGGAAGGCCGTGACCAGCCGCCCCTTGTCTTCGGGGATCAGGCGGTTCTTGTCCTTGCGCACATATTCGCGGTCCTGGATCGTGGTGACGATCGAGGCATAGGTCGAGGGCCGGCCGATGCCGAGCTCTTCCATCCGCTTCACCAGCGTCGCCTCGGTATAACGGGGCGGGGGCTGGGTGAAATGCTGTTCGGGCGTCACCTCGCGCTTGTCGGCCCGCTCGCCCTGCATGATCTGCGGCAGGCGACCCTCGTCATCCTCGGCGGTCTCGTCGCGGCTTTCGTCATAGACCTTCAGGAACCCGTCGAAGAGCACGACCTGACCCGTCGCGCGCAGGCCCACCTGCCCGTCGGCGCTGGTCACGTCCACCGTGGTCCGCTCCAGCCGCGCCGCCGCCATCTGACTGGCGATGGTGCGCTTCCAGATCAGGTCATAGAGCCTGCGCTGGTCGGCATCCGTCACCGGCAGCCGGTCGGGCGACAGCGCCATGTCGGTGGGGCGGATGCATTCATGCGCCTCCTGCGCGTTCTTGGCCTTGTTCTTGTACATGCGCGGGCTGTCCGGCACGTAGGACGCGCCGAACCGGTCGCGGATCGCGTCGCGCGCGGCCATCACCGCCTCGGGCGCCATGTCGATGCCGTCGGTCCGCATATAGGTGATATGCCCCGCCTCGTAGAGCCGCTGCGCCGCCGACATCGTGGCCTTCGCCCCCATGCCGAACTTGCGGCTCGCCTCCTGCTGCAGGGTCGAGGTCATGAAGGGCGGGTAGGGGTTGCGGCTGGCGGGCTTCGATTCGACCGCGGCGACGGTCAGGTCGCGCGAACGGATCGCCTGCACCGCCAGTTCGGCCTGTTCCGCCGTCGCGATGTCGAAGCGGTCGAGCTTGCGCCCGCCCAGAACCGTCAGCCGGGCCGTGAAGTCCTGCCCGCGCGGGGTGGTCAGCATCGCCGTCACCGACCAGTATTCCCGGGCGCGGAAGGCCTCGATCTCCATCTCGCGCTCGACGATCAGCCGCAGGCAGACCGACTGCACCCGGCCCGCCGATTTCGCGCCGGGCAGCTTGCGCCACAGCACCGGGCTGAGGTTGAAGCCCACGAGATAGTCGAGCGCGCGGCGCGCCAGATAGGCCTCGACCAGTTCCATGTCGACCTCGCGCGGGGCCTTCATCGCCTCGGTCACCGCGGATTTGGTGATGGCGTTGAAGGTGACGCGGCGGACGGTCTTGCCCTTCTTCAGGCTGGAGGCAAGCGCCTGCTGCAGGTGCCAGCTGATCGCCTCGCCCTCGCGGTCGGGGTCGGTGGCGAGGATCAGCGTGTCATCCGTCTTCAGCGCCTCGGCGATGGCGCGGACATGCTTCTTGCTGTCGGCCGCCACCTCCCAGGTCATGGCGAATTCATGCTCGGGATCGACCGAACCGTCCTTGGCCGGCAGGTCGCGGACATGGCCGAAAGAGGCGAGCACCGTGTAATCCGACCCGAGATACTTGTTGATCGTCTTGGCCTTGGCGGGAGATTCGACGACGACGACGGCCATGGGATCCTCTTGACGAACTGTACGGGCAGGCACGGGCCGAGCGGCAGGCGCCGGGCCGTCTGGCGGGGAAGTTTGGCGGGGGAACATGTCGTGGCTGCGGCCGGAATGTCAATGGAGGGGGCGGCAGCGGTGGCCGGCAGGTCCCGGCGAGGGGCGGGCTGCGGCGGACAGGGGCCGCCGCGCTGCGCCGCCGACCGGGGGGACGGCGCGCGGGCAGGTGCGGCAGGTGCGGCCTTTGCGCCAGGGCGGGCGGAGCGGCGGGGCAGGCGGCAGCGGTGGCCTGCAGGTCGCGGCGAGGGGCGGGCTGCGGCGGACAGGGGCCGCCGCGCTGCGCCGCCGACCGGGCTGCCGACAGGGGCGGCAGGAGCGGCTTTTGCGGAGGGGCAGGCGGAAGCGGCGGCGGGAGGTGGTCGCGCACTCCGGTCCCCCCCCGAACCGTCTCCACATCCCGGTGCCATGTGCAGCGGGCTGCGCCCGCCGAGGTCCGCGCCGCCGTCAGTTGAGCCGGGACAGCAACCCCCCGGGCGCGCGCAACACCCGGCCCTCCAGTTCCAGCGTCAGCAATTCCGGCGCCAGTGCCGAGGCGGGCAGGGCGAGGTCGCGGATCAGCTGGTCCTCGGCCAGCGGTGCGGCGGCGAGACGGTCGAGGATCTGGCTGTGCAGCGCGGCGGTTTCCGCGAGGCTGCGACGGTCGGCGGCCTGGTCCGACGGCCCCGAAGAGGCGCCACGGGACGTGCCAGGGGGCTTTTTCGCGGGCGTGCGGGCGGCGTTCTCGCCGGCATCGGAATCGGCGTCGGCGTCGGCGGAGGGCGGCGTCCCGGGCGGGCGACGGTCCGCATCCGCGCGGGGTGACACAGGTTCCTCCGCCCGCGGCTGCGGTGCGGTGCCGTTCCGCAGGGGCAGTCCGCGGGTGCCGCCGGCTGTCAGCGCCTCGATCACGTCCTCGATCCCCCGCACCAGCACCGCGCCGTCGCGGATCAGCTGGTTGCAGCCGCCGGCGCGGGCATCGACCGGATGGCCGGGCACCGCCATCACCTCGCGCCCCAGGTCCAGCGCGTCGCGCGCGGTGATCAGGCTGCCGGAGCGGGGCGCGGCCTCGACTACCACCACCGCCTCGGCCAGTCCGGCGATGATGCGGTTGCGCTGCGGAAAGTGTCGCGCCTGCGGTTCCAGCCCGGGCCGCTGTTCCGACAGGCGCAGGCCGCGTTCCGCGATGGCGGCGGCCAGTGCGGCGTTTTCGGCGGGGTAAAGGATGTCGATGCCCCCGGCCTGCACGGCGACGGTGCCGCCGGCCAGCGCGGCGTCATGGGCGGCGGCGTCGATGCCGCGGGCGAGGCCCGAGACCACGACATGGCCCGCCTCGGCCAGACCCTGCGCCAGCCGCCGCGCCATGCGCAGACCCAGCGACGAGGCGTTGCGGGCACCGACCAGCGCCACCATCGGCCGCGTGGACAGATCGCTGCGCCCGAGGCACCACAGCAGCGGCGGCGGATCGGGAAGGGTCAGCAGGCGGGCGGGATAGCCGGGGCCACCGGCATGGACCAGCCGCGCCCCGGCCCGGCGTCCCGCCGACAGTTCGGCGCGGGCCACGGATTCGGGGCAGGGCATGTAATTCTCGACGCCCGCGTCGCGGGCGACCCCGGGCAGGGCGGCGAAGGCCGCGGCGGCGTTGCCATGCTCGCCGATCAGCCGCCAGAAGGTCGCGGGGCCGACCCTGCGGGAGCGAATGAGACGAAGCCGGACAAGCTCATCTTCCTCCGTGGTGGGTGGGGTGAAGGGGGTGGAAAAAGAAAACGAACCGTCATCCATCCGGGCCTCCGCCTCATTCGCGGGGCCTTGATAGCGCGCCGAGGGTTAACGCCCGGTTTACGCCATCCGATTCGGGATCAGGCCGCCGACCCGCCCACCGTCAGCCCGCCGATCAGCAGCGTGGGCTGGCCCACGCCCACCGGCACCCATTGCCCGGCCTTGCCGCAATTGCCCATGCCGGGGTCCAGCGCCAGGTCGCTGCCGATGGCGCGGATCTGCTGCAGCGCGGTCGCCCCGTCGCCGATCAGCGTGGCGCCCTTCACCGGCTCGCCCACCACGCCGTTGCGGACGCGATAGGCCTCGGTGCAGGAAAAGACGAACTTGCCGCTGGTGATGTCGACCTGCCCGCCGCCGAAGCCCACGGCCCAGATTCCGTCGCGGATGCCGGCCACCACATCGCCCGGTGCCGCATCGCCGCCCAGCATGTAGGTGTTGGTCATCCGCGGCATCGGGATATGGGCATGGCTTTCGCGCCGCCCGTTGCCCGTGGGCGCGACCCCCATCAGCCGGGCGTTCTGGCGATCCTGCATGTAGCCCACGAGGATGCCGTCCTCGATCAGCACGTTCCGGGCCGAGGCGGTACCCTCGTCATCGACGCTGATCGAGCCGCGGCGGTCGGGCAGGGTGCCGTCGTCGAGCACCGTCACCCCGGGCGCGGCGACCCGCTGGCCCAGAAGGCCCGCGAAGACCGAGGTCTTCTTGCGGTTGAAGTCGCCCTCCAGCCCGTGGCCCACCGCCTCGTGCAGCAGGATGCCGGGCCAGCCGGGGCCGAGCGCCACGTCCATCACCCCCGCCGGCGCGGCCACGGCGTCGAGGTTGACCAGCGCGATGCGCAGCGCCTCGCGCGCGACCGATTCCCAGTGATCCCGCTCCAGCAGCCGGGCGAGGCCGAACCGCCCGCCGCCGCCGGCGCTTCCGCTTTCGCGCCGGCCGTCGCGCTCGACGATCACCGCGACATTCAGTCGCGCCATCGGCCGGATGTCGGTCACAAGGCCGCCCTCGGGCCGCAGGATCGCCACTTCCTGATGCGCGGCGGCGAGGCTCGCCGTCACCTGCACCACCCGCGGATCGAGCGCGCGGGCGAAGGCGTCGATCTCGCGCAGCGTGTCGAGCTTGGCGGCGAAGGCCGCATCGGCCATCGGATCGGCATCGGTATAGAGCCTGCGGTTGGTCCCCGCCGGCGCATCGGCCAGCACGCCGCCGCCATCGCCCACCGCCAGCCGCGTCGTGTCCGCGGCACGCCGCAGCGCCGGCTCGGAAATCTCGGTCGAATGGGCATAGCCCGCCACCTCGCCCAGCACGGCGCGCAGCCCGAAACCCTCGGAGGCGTCGTAGCTTGCGGTCTTCACCCTGCCGTCGTCGAAGACGATCGCTTCGGACCGGCGGCGTTCGAGGAACAGCTCGCCATCCTCGGCACCGGCCACCGCCGCCCGCAGGACCGCCAGCGCCCGGTCGCGGTCGAGCAGGGTTTCGAAGGGGGCAAAGCGGTTCGTCATGGGCGTGAATCCCGTCCTTGATACAGATCAGATGCGGCGCCGTGCCGCACGGTTTTGCTTGTCGCTCAGTGGACAATATGATTTTAGGATGGCGTCTTACAACGCGGGCGGGCCATCAAATCCGACGCGCGGCGGCAGGGAGAGCCGCCCTTGGGGAACGGGAAGAACAGAATGCGTTTCGCAACCAAGCTGATCGGCCTTCCGGCCGTCATTTCCTCGGCCATGATCGCCGGCGCCGCCTGGGCGCAGGACGGCATCACCGGGCTCGAGGTCGTGGGCAAGGCACATGACGGCGGGACGGGCTTCCAGCCCGCGGCGACGGAACTGGCGCGCGACCAGCAATGGCTGGACGGGATGCTGCTCTACATCATCGCGGCGATCACGATCTTCGTGACCGTGCTGCTGGTGATGGCGATCCTGCGCTTCAACCGCCGCAGCAACCCGACGCCGGCGAAGTTCACCCATAACACGCCGCTGGAGATCGGCTGGACGCTGGTGCCGATCCTGATCCTCGTGGTCATCGGCTCGTTCTCGCTGCCGATCCTGTTCAAGCAGCAGGAGATTCCGACGGCCGACCTGACGATCAAGGCGACCGGCTTCCAGTGGTACTGGGGCTATGAATATCCCGACGAGGGTATCGCCTTCGACAGCCTGATGCTGGCGCGCGAGGAACTGGCGGAATACGGTTACAACGAGGATGAATACCGGCTGGCGGTGGACAATGCGGTGGTGGTGCCGGTGGGCAAGACCGTCGTCGTGCAGGTTACCGGCGCGGACGTGATCCATTCCTGGACGATCCCGGCCTTCGCTGTGAAGCAGGACGCGGTGCCGGGGCGGATCGCCGAACTGTGGTTCAACGCCGACCGCGAGGGCGTCTATTTCGGCCAGTGTTCGGAACTGTGCGGCAAGGATCACGCCTTCATGCCGATCACGGTGAAGGTCGTCAGCGAGGAGGCCTATGCCGAGTGGCTGGCCCGTGCCCGGGAACTCTTCGCCGCCGCGCCCTCGTCGTTCCGGGTGGCCGCGAACTGAGGCGTGCTGCGGCGCGGGCGCGACAAGCGCCCGGACGCGGACGACATGACGCTGCGCCGCCCCTGCGCGGCCCGCGCGGGGTCATCGGAGCCCCGCACCACGGCAGGGCCGGAGGCAGGCGCCTTCGCCCCACCTGGAGGACAGGATGACGGATACGAGCGCATTTGACGGCACGGCCCATGACGCGGCGGGCGAGGCGCGCTTCGGCGACTACGTCCAGCTGCTGAAGCCGCGCGTCATGTCGCTGGTGGTGTTCACCGCCGCCGTCGGGCTTCTGGTGGCGCCGGTGCCGGTGCATCCGCTCGTGGCCTTCGCCTCGATCCTGTTCATCGCCCTGGGGGGCGGCGCCTCGGGCGCGCTGAACATGTGGTATGACGCGGACATCGACGCGGTGATGCGCCGGACGCAGCGCCGCCCGGTACCTGCGGGCCGCGTGGGCCCGCAGGACGCGCTGGCGCTCGGCCTCGCGCTGTCGGGGATCTCGGTGGTGATGCTGGGGCTGGCGGCCAACTGGTTCGCCGCGGCTTTCCTCGCCTTCACGATCTTCTTCTATGCCGTCGTCTACACGATCTGGCTGAAACGTTCGACCCCGCAGAACATCGTGATCGGCGGCGCCGCCGGGGCCTTCCCGCCGATGATCGGCTGGGCGGTGGCGACGGGCGGGATCAGCGCCGAATCCGTGCTGATGTTCCTGCTGACCTTCATGTGGACGCCGCCGCATTTCTGGGCGCTGGCGCTGTTCATGAACGACGACTATTCGCGGGCCGGCGTGCCGATGCTGACCGTGACGCATGGCCGCCCGGCGACGCGCCGCCACATCCTCGGCTACACGCTGGCCTTGGCGCCGGTGGGGCCGGCGCTGGCTGTCAGCCAGATCGGCGGGCCGATCATGCTGGCCACGACGCTGGTGCTGAACGCCGCATTCGTGGCCGGCGCGCTGCGGATCCGCGCCCGGAGCGATGCCACGGCGGCCGCGGATCACTATGCGGTCGAAAAGCGGTTCTTCAAGCTGTCACTGGCCTATCTGTTCCTGCATTTCGCGGCGCTGCTGGCCGAGGCCGCGCTGCGGCCCTGGGGCATGGGGGGCTGGTGACGGTGGCCTTCGGACGCGATCACGAACTGCACCGGCGCCGCTTCGGCCGCAACCTCGGGCTGGGGCTGGTGCTGGCCGCCTTCGTCGCGCTGATCTTCGCGCTGACGGTGGTGAAGGTGTCGCAGGGCGACAGCCTGCAGGGCTATGACCACGCCCCGCGGCCGGAACTGGTGCCGCAACCGCAGCAGGGAGGGAACTGACATGCGCAAGCCCGCCGACCCCAACGCCCGGATGGCGCTGCGTCTGAGCGGCATCGTCGTGGTGATGGTGGCGCTGTCCTTCGCGGCGGTGCCGTTCTACAACTGGTTCTGCCGGGTGACGGGCTATGCCGGCACCACCAGCGTGGCGGAACAGGAATCGGACGTGGTGCTGGACCGGACCGTCACCGTCCGCTTCGACGCCAATGTCGAGCGCGACATGCCCTGGGAGTTCCGCCCGGTCGAGCGCCAGATGGAACTGAAGATCGGCGAGACGGGCCTGGCCTTCTACGAGGCCTACAACCCGACCGACCGTCCGATCGCCGGCACGGCCAGCTACAATGTCTCGCCCGATGCCGCGGGCTACTACTTCTCGAAGATCCAGTGCTTCTGCTTCACCGAACAGGTGCTGCAACCCGGCGAGCGGATGCAGATGCCCGTGACCTTCTTCGTGGACCCCGAGATGGTGAACGACCGCGACGCCAAGAACGTGCGTCACATCACGCTCAGCTATACGTTCCACGTCACCGATCTGCCCGAGGCGCAGGCCGCGCTTGACGCGCCCGCCGCAACCAAGACATCCATAAACTGACGACCCGGCCGCAGGGACATATCATGGCGCATGCAAAGAACCACGACTACCACATCCTCGCGCCGTCGATCTGGCCGTTCCTGGCCTCGATCGGCGCCTTCCTGATGCTGACCGGCGCGGTGCTGTTCATGAAGGGCACCACGCCGTGGCTGTTCTTCATCGGCCTCGTGCTGGTGCTCTACGTCATGTACGGCTGGTGGGGCGACACGATCCGCGAAAACTTCGCGGGCGACCACACCCCGGTCGTGCGGATCGGCCTGCGCTATGGCTTCATCCTGTTCATCATGTCCGAGGTGATGTTCTTCTCGGCGTGGTTCTGGAGCTTCTTCAAACACGCGCTCTACCCGATGAGCGCCAACTACCCGGCGACGATCGGCGTCTGGCCGCCCGAGGGGATCGAGACCTTCGACCCGTGGCACCTGCCGCTGATCAACACGCTGATCCTGCTGTGTTCCGGGATGGCCTGCACCTGGGCCCACCACGCGCTGGTGCACGAGAACAACAGGAAGGACATGGTGCAGGGCCTCGCGCTGGCCGTCGGGCTGGGGGCGCTGTTCACCTTCTTCCAGGCCTATGAATACAGCCATGCCGCCTTCGGCTTCGCCGGCAACATCTATGGCGCGAACTTCTTCATGGCGACCGGCTTCCACGGCTTCCACGTCATCGTCGGCACGATCTTCCTGTTCGTCTGCATGATGCGGGCGATGCGGGGCCATTTCACCCCCGACAGCCATGTGGGCTTCGAGGCGGCGGCCTGGTACTGGCACTTCGTCGACGTGGTCTGGCTGTTCCTCTTCGCCGCCGTCTACATCTGGGGCGGCTGATCGCCCCATCGGTCCACTGGAAAAGGCGCGGGGCCGCAGGGCCGCGCGCCTTCGCCGTTCCGCCTCCTGAAAGCCGCCCATGCGCCGCATCCTCTTTCCGCTGATCCTCGGCCTCGGCGGTATCGCGATCCTGCTGAACCTCGGCTTCTGGCAGCTGCGCCGGCTGGAGTGGAAGGAGTCCATCCTCGCCACCATCGCGGCGCGCATCGATGCGCCGCCGGAACAGCTGCCCCCCGAAGGCGCCGACGGGCAGGCGCTTAAATATACGCCGGTCCGGGTCGCGGGCCGGACGACGGGGCAGGAACTGCACATGCTGACCGGGCGTCAGGGCGTGGGCCCCGGCTTCGAGGTCATCGCCGCCTTCGAAACCGCCGACGGCCGCCGCATCCTCCTCGACCGCGGCTTCATCCCCGAAACGGCCAAGGACATGCCGCGCCCGCCCGTCGATCTGGACGTGACCGGCAACATCCACTGGCCGGACGAGACGACGGCCTCGACCCCCGCCCCCGACATCGGCCGCAACATCTGGTTCGCCCGCGACGTGCCGGCGATGGCGGCGGCGCTGGAGACCGAACCGCTGATGGTGGCCGCCCGCAGCGTCGACGGCGCGGGGCAGGGGGTGGTGCCGGTGCCCATCTCGGTCGAGGGCATCCGCAACGATCATCTGAACTACGCGATCACCTGGTTTTCGCTCGCCGGGGTCTGGGCGGGGATGACAGGCTATCTTCTGTGGCGTATCAGACGCCGGACCATCTGAAGGAACCAGCGATGCGCTATGTCTCGACCCGCGGAGAGGCCCCGGCCCTGACTTTCGCCGAGGCGATGCTGACGGGGCTGGCGCGGGACGGCGGGCTCTACGTGCCGGAAACCGTGCCGCAGATGCCGGCAGAGGAGATCGCGGCGCTGGCCGGCCTGCCCTATGAGGAGGTTGCCTTCCGGGTGATGCGCCCCTTCACCGGCGACAGCTTCTCGGACGACGAACTGCGGCAGGCCATCGCCGCCGCCTATGCGGGCTTCGGCCATGCCGCGCGGGCGCCGCTGGTGCAGCTGGGGTCCGGGCATTTCCTGTGCGAGCTGTTCCACGGGCCGACGCTGGCCTTCAAGGACTTCGCCATGCAGCTGATCGGCCAGCTGTTCCAGATCGCGCTGGCGCGCAGCGGCGACCGGGTGACGATCGTCGGCGCCACCTCGGGCGATACCGGATCGGCGGCGATCGAGGCCTTCCGCGGCCTCGCCAATGTCGACGTGTTCATCCTGTTCCCGCATGGCCGCGTGTCCGAGGTGCAGCGCCGCCAGATGACCACGCCCGCCGAGGCGAATGTGCACGCGCTGGCGCTGGATGGCGATTTCGACGATTGCCAGGCGAAGCTGAAGGACATGTTCAACGACTTCGCCTTCCGCGATGCGGTCGGGCTGGCCGGGGTGAACTCGATCAACTGGGCCCGGGTGCTGGCGCAGGTCGTCTATTACTTTACCGCTGCCGTCGCGCTCGGCGCGCCGCACCGGGCGGTCGACGTCACCGTGCCCACCGGCAATTTCGGCGACATCTTCGCGGGCTATATCGCGCGCCGCATGGGCCTGCCCCTCGGTCGGCTGGTGGTGGCGACCAACCAGAACGACATCCTGCACCGCTGCCTGACCACCGGCCGGTATGAAACCGAGGGGGTGACGCCCTCGATCAGCCCGTCCATGGACATCCAGGTCAGCTCCAACTTCGAACGGGCGCTGTTCGACGCCTATGGCCGCGACGGGCGCGCCGTGGCGCAGCTGATGGGCGAGCTGAAGGCGACGGGCGGCTTTACCGTCAGCCAGGGCGCGCTGCAGACCCTGCGAGAGGTCTTCGGGTCGGGCCGGGTGTCCGAGGACGAGACGCGCGCCACCATCCGCGACACGCTGGCCGCCACGGGCGAGCTGCTGTGCCCGCATTCGGCGGTTGGCGTTTGCGTCGCGAATGCCCATATCCGCCCCGAGGCGCCGATGGTGACGCTGGCCACGGCGCATCCGGCGAAGTTTCCCGATGCCGTCGAGGCCGCCACCGGCATCCGCCCCGCCCTGCCCGCCCGCATGGCCGACCTGTTCGACCGGCCCGAGCGCGTGACGCGGGTTCCCAACGATCTTGCCGCGCTAGAGGCGCTGGTCCACGAAAGGCGCACCGCTTGACTGTCAGACTGACGACCCTTCCGAACGGCTTCCGCATCGTCACCGAACACATGCCCGGCCTCGCCTCGGCGGCGGTGGGCATCTGGGTGAATGCCGGGGGCCGTCACGAACGGCCCGAGGAAAACGGCATCGCCCATTTCCTCGAACACATGGCCTTCAAGGGGACGAAACGGCGCAGCGCGCTGCAGATCGCCGAAGAGATCGAGGATGTGGGCGGCTATATCAACGCCTATACCTCGCGCGAGATGACGGCCTATTACGCCCGCGTGCTGGAAGCCGACGTGCCGCTGGCGCTGGACGTGATTTCCGACATCGTGCTGAACCCCGCCTTCGACCCGAAGGAGATCGAGGTCGAGCGCCACGTGATCCTGCAGGAGATCGGGCAGGCGCTGGACACGCCCGACGACATCATCTTCGACTGGCTGCAGGAGGCCGCCTATCCCGACCAGCCGATCGGGCGCACCATCCTCGGGCCGGCCGACCGGGTCGCGGCCTTCCGGCGCGGGGATTTCGAAAGTTTCGTCGCCACCCATTACGGGCCGGATCAGATGATCCTGTCCGCCGCCGGCGCGGTGGACCACGAGGCGCTGGTGGCGCTGGCAACCGGCATCTTCGGCGGCCTGCGGCCGGTGGGCGCGCCGCTGATGCTGCCCGCGCGCTGGCAGGGGCTGGAACGGCGCGAGACCAAGGACCTGGAACAGGTCCATTTCGCCCTGGCCTTCGAGGCGCCGGGCTATCGCGACGACGATGTCTATGTCTCGCAGGTCTATTCCACCGCGCTCGGCGGTGGCATGTCCTCGCGCCTGTTCCAGAAGATCCGCGAAGAGCGGGGTCTGTGCTATTCGATCTTCGCGCAGGCCTCGGCCCATGAGGATACCGGCATGATGACGATCTATGCCGGCACCTCGGCCGAAGAGATCGGTGACCTCGCCGGCCTGACCATCGACGAGCTTAAACGCGCCGCCGACGACATGACCGAGGCCGAGGTCGCCCGCGCCCGCGCCCAGATGAAGGCCGGGATGCTGATGGGGCTGGAAAGCCCGTCCAGCCGCGCCGAGCGCATGGCGCGGATGCTGGCGATCTGGGGCCGCGTGCCGGGGGTCGAGGAGGCGGCGGAGAAGATCGACGCGGTGACGCGCGATGCCGTGCGCGCCTTCGCCGCGCGGATGGCGCAGGGCGGACGCCCGGCGCTGGCGCTGTACGGGCCGGTCGATCGCGCACCGGGGCTCGATCAGTTGCGCATGAGGCTGGCTGCCTGATGCTGGCGCGAAGGCGCAAGGTCCGGATCGAGACGGAGCGGATGACGCTGCGCCTGCCCGGGCATGGCGACTTTCGCGCCTGGACCGAGTTGCGCCGCCACAGCGAGGACTTCCTGCGCCCGTGGGAACCGGTCTGGGCCGACGACCATCTCAGCCGCCGCAGCTTTACCCATCGCGTCTATTGGGCAGCGCGGGCGGAACTGCAGGGCACGGCGCTGCCCCTGTTCCTGATCCGGCGCGAGGATCAGCAGCTTCTGGGGGCGATCACGCTCGACAATATCCGGCGCGGCCCGGCACAGGCGGGGACGCTGGGCTACTGGATCGGGCAGGACCACGCCCGGCAGGGCTATATGCGCGAGGCGATCCGCGCCGTGGTGCATCACGCCTTCAGCCATCAGGACCTGAGCCGGATCGAGGCCGCCTGCCTGCCCGAGAACGCGGCCTCGCGCGGCGTGCTGGAAGGCTGCGGCTTCAAGTACGAAGGCGTCGCGCAAAGCTATCTGCAGATCAACGGCCGCTGGCGCAATCATGTGCTGTACGCCAACCTGCGCGGCGACCGGCGCGGGCGGACGGATGTCGGCTAGGGGCCGGTCGCGGCGCTAGCGGAAAGTTGATGGCGCCGCCGGGCCGGTTCCGGGCGAACCTGCGGCAGTCGCCCCCAACCCCGGACCTGCCCCATGCGATTCTGCGCCCGCCTCGCCGCGGCTCTGCTGCTTGCCCTTGCCACGCCGCTTGCCCAGCCTGCCGCCGCGCAGGACCGCATTCCCAGCCATTGCGTGGCACTGGCCGGCCCGGTGCGGGGGATGGAGGTGCTGCAACGGGCCAGCTTCGGCGCGGCGCTGCCGGCCGATACGGTGCGGGTGAACTTCGTCTCGCACGCCACCTTCGTGATCGAGACGGCGGGCGGGCTGACCGTCGCCACCGACTATTCCGGCTTTCTCGGGCCGGGAGACCTGGTGCCGGACGTGGTGACCATGAACAACGCCCATTCGACCCACTGGACCGACAGCCCCGATCCGCGCATCCCGCATGTGCTGCGCGGCTGGGGCGAGGGCGGCAAGGCCGCGAGCCACCACCTGGACCTGGGCGAGATACTGGTGCGCAACGTCACCACCGACATCCGCTTCGGCGGGGCGCAGATCCCCGACGGCAATTCCATCTTCGTCTTCGAGGTGGCGGGCCTCTGCATCGGCCATCTGGGCCATCTGCATCATGAACCGACCCCCGCCCAGTACGGCCTGCTGGGGCGGATGGACGTGGTGCTGACCCCGGTGGACGGCAGCTATACCATGGACCAGCAGGCGATGATCCGGGTGATGCAGCGGCTGCGCTCCTCGCTGGTGATCCCGATGCACTGGTTCGGCGAGCCGAACCTGCAGCGCTTCCTCTCCGGAATGCAGGAGGATTTCGCGGTGGAACGGCCCGGCCGGTCCTGGGTGGAGGTGTCGCTTGGGACCCTGCCCGGCCGGCCCACCGTGCTGGTGCTGGAACCGCGCTGGCTGGACTGACGCACCGCCTTGCCATTCCCGGCGCGCGCGGCTTCACTCCGGCCGAACCCGCAGGAGCCGCCGATGCTGAATGCCGCCGATGCCGCCTTTGCCGAAACGCTGGAGGCCGCGCTGCCGCCGGGCCGGCTGGCCGCGCCCGAACCCCGGCACCTGGAAGAACCGCGCGGCCGCTGGCGCGGCGCCGGCGGCCTGCTGGCCTGCCCCCGGACCGCGGAAGAGGTGGCGGCGGTCGTCCGCGCCTGCGCCGCGGCGCGGGTGCCGCTGGTGCCGTTCGGCGGCGGCACCGGGCTGGTGGGCGGCCAGATCGTCGAGACGGGTCCCGCGCCGGTGCTGCTGTCGCTGGAACGGATGACCGGCATCCGCGCCGTGCATCCTGCCGAACGCACGCTGGTGGTCGAGGCGGGGATGACCCTCGCCGCCGTCCAGCAGGCCGCCGAGGCCGAGGGCCGCATCTTCCCCCTCGGCCTCGCCTCGCAGGGAACGGCGCAGATCGGCGGCATCCTCGCCACCAATGCCGGCGGCACGATGACGCTGCGCTATGGCAATGTCCGCAACCTCTGCCTGGGGGTCGAGGCGGTGCTGGCCGATGGCAGCATCCTGCACGGGCTGAAACGGCTGAGGAAGGACAATGCGGGCTATGACCTGCGCCACCTGCTGATCGGGTCGGAAGGCACGCTGGGCATCATCACCGCCGCCGCGCTGGAACTGTCGCCGCGGCCCGCGGGCGAGGGCACGGCGCTGATGACCGTGGCCTCGCCCGAGGCGGCGCTGGCGCTGCTGACCCTGACCGAGGCGCAGGCCTCGGGCTGCATCTCGGCCTTCGAGCTGATCTCGGGGCAGGGGCTGCGCTTTCTCGCGGAAACGCTGCCCGGGGTGCGCCTGCCGCTCGGCACCGGGCCGGACTGGTCGGTGCTGATCGACCTCGGCCTGCCGCGCGGGCTCGACCCGCAGGCGGCGCTGGAGGCGATCTTCGCCGAGGCGCTGGAGGCGGGGCTCGTCTCCGACGGCGTGATCGCGCAGAGCGAGGCGCAGCGCGCCGAGATCTGGACGATGCGCGAGATGCTGCCCGAGGCTAACCGGCTGATCGGCGCGCTCAGCTCGCATGACATCTCGGTGCCGCTGTCGGAGATTCCCGCCTTCATCGACCGCGCCACCGCCGCGCTGGCGCGGATCGCGCCGATGCGGATCAACTGCTTCGGCCATCTGGGCGACGGCAACCTGCATTTCAACGCCTTCCCCGCCGAAGGCCGCAGCCGGGCGATGGACGATCACCTGCGCCACGACATCAAGGCCTGTGTCCATGACATCGTCCACGGTTTCGGCGGCTCGGTCGCGGCCGAACATGGCGTCGGCCGGCTGAAGGTGGGCGACCTGGAACGCTATGGCGATCCGGCGAAACTGGCGGCGATGCGGGCGATCAAGGCGGCGCTGGACCCGGCGGGCATCCTCAACCCCGGCGCGGTGCTGCGCGGCGCCTGACCCCCGGACCCGCTGCGTCTTGTCGGCGGAAATATCCCGGGGGGAGGCTCGGGACGAGCCGGGGGGCAGCGCCCCCCGCGGCGCCGGCCGCCCCTAGAGCCCCTCGAAGGCGCAGAGCGTGTGAACGGCCATCCCCATGTCCAGCAGCCGCCGGTGCCCGCCGAGGTCGGGCAGGTCCACCACGAAGGCGCAGCCCGCCACCCGCGCGCCCAGCCGTTCCATAAGCCGCAGCCCGGCAATGGCGGTGCCGCCCGTGGCCAGCAGGTCGTCGACGATCAGCACCGTCTCGCCCGGCATCAGCGCATCGTCATGCACCTCGACCACCGCCTCGCCGTATTCCAGCGTATAGGCCTCGGCGATGGTGGGGCCGGGCAGCTTGCCCTTCTTGCGGACCGGCACGAAACCCGCCGACAGCTGATGCGCCACCGCGCCGCCGAGGATGAAGCCCCGCGCCTCCAGCCCCACGACCTTGTCGATGCGCTGGCCGGCGAAGGGATGCACCAGCTGGTCCACCGCCATGCGGAACCCGCGCGGATCGGCGAAGAGCGTGGTCACGTCGCGGAACAGGATGCCCTCATGCGGGAAATCCGCGATGGTGCGGATATAGTCGCGCACCGTCTTCGTCGCCGCCGCGGGAGGCGTCATGCCGGCGCCCCCAGCACCCGGCCCGCCACCGCGTCGAGCCGCGCCAGCGCCTGCGGATCGCGTGCGCCGGGGGCGGTCAGGATCGCGTGGTCCAGCGCCCGGTCGCAGCCATGCGGGCAGGGCGCGCGGTCCGGCCCCAGCAGCGCGGGCAGCCGGGCCACCAGCGCGCGGGCCTTGTCGGCATTGCCGTGCAGGGTGGCGACGATCTGCGTGATGTCGACGCTGCCGTGGTCGGGATGCCAGCTGTCGTAGTCGGTGATCATCGCCACGCTGGCATAGCACAGCTCTGCCTCGCGGGCGAGTTTCGCCTCGGGCATGTTGGTCATCCCGATCACATCCGCGCCCCAGTGGTCGCGATACATCCGGCTTTCGGCGAGGGTGGAAAATTGCGGCCCCTCCATCACCAGATAGGTGCCGCCGTCATGCACGGTGATGTCGCTGTCGATGGCGGCCGAAAGGCAGGCGGCGGACAGGCGCGGGCAGGTCGGATGCGCGACGCTGACATGGGCGACGCAGCCGGTGCCGAAGAAGCTCTTCTCGCGGGCGAAGGTCCGGTCGATGAACTGGTCGACGATGACGAAATCGCCGGGCGCCATCTCTTCGCGGAACGAGCCGCAGGCCGAAAGCGAGATCACGTCGGTGCAGCCCAGCCGTTTCAGCGCGTCGATATTGGCGCGATAGGGTACGGTGGTCGGCGAATGCACATGGCCGCGCCCGTGCCGGGGCAGGAAGGCCATCGCCACCCCGTCGAGCGTCCCGGTCAGGACCGCGTCCGAGGGCGCCCCCCAGGGGGTCGCCACCTCGACCCATTCCGCCGCCTGCAGCCCGTCGATCTGATAGAGCCCCGATCCGCCGATGATGCCGATCCGCGTCTGCATATGCGCCTCCGTTCCGGTCCGATGCGATCCGATCTGATCCGGGGCGCAGCTTAGGGTCGTGCCGCAGCCGCGAAAAGACCGAAAGCCGCTGGCGGCAGCCCCGGCGCGGCGATAGGAAGCGGGGCCGGCACCGCGCGGGACGGCAGGGGCGGAGGAAGGGCATGGACAACGTCCGGGGCAGCCTGCTGATGGTGGCGGCGATGGCGGCCTTCACGCTGGAAGACCTCTGCGTGAAGGCGGCGGCGCGGCATCTGCCGGCGGGGCAGGTGCTGATGCTGTTCGGTCTGGGCGGCATGGCGGTCTTCGCGGCGCTGACCTGGCGGCAGGGCGGCCGGCTGCTGCATCCGGCGATGCTGTCGCGCACGCTGATCGTGAAGGCGGGGTTCGAGGTGACGGGGCGCGCGGGCTATACCCTGGCGCTGGCGCTGACGCCCTTGTCCAGCGCCTCGGCGATCCTGCAGGCGACGCCCCTGGTCGTGGTGGCGGGGGCGGCGCTGGTCTTCGGCGAACGGGTGGGCTGGCGACGCTGGGCGGCGATCGGGGCCGGTTTCCTCGGGGTGCTGGTAATCCTGCGCCCGGGCGTTTCGGGGTTCGAGCCGGCCTCGCTCTGGGCGGTGGTGGGCACGCTGGGCTTTGCCGGGCGCGACCTTGCCACCCGCGCCGCGCCGCGCGTGCTGTCGAACGCGCAGCTGGGCTTCTGGGGTTTCGCGGCGCTGCTGCCCACCGGCGCGGGCCTGCTGGCGGTCACCGGCGGCGCGGTGCTGCCGCAGGCGGGGGACTGGGCCGCGCTGGCCGGCGCCACCCTGTGCGGCGTCATCGCCTATTCCTGGCTGACGGCGGCGATGCGGACGGGCGAGGTCTCGGTCGTCACCCCCTTCCGCTATACCCGCCTCGTCTTCGCCATCGCGGTCGCGGCGGTCGTGCTGGGCGAGCGGCCCGATGCGGCGACCCTGGCGGGCGGCGCGATCATCATCGCCAGCGGCATCTACACGCTGTTGCGCGGGCGCAGCCTGTCGCGCCGGGCGGCGGCGGCGCGGCCCGTCACCCCTCGCCCGGGCGGGCCAACGTGAAGACCCGCTCCACCACCGCGTAATCCTGATAGCCGAGCCGCGACAGCGGGCGGAACCGGGTCACGTCGAAGCGGCCGTCCACCAGGCAGTCGTCGCGCAGGTGGATGCCCGTCACCTCGCCCAGGATCAGGTGATTGTCCTTGCCCTTCAGCCGGACGACCTCGGTCAGGCGGCATTCCAGCGTCGCGGGGGCATCGGCCACGCGCGGGCAGTCGATGGTCCGGCATTCGGCCTTGGCCGCGCCCGCGGTGGCGAATTCGTCCGTCCCGCGCGGCAGCGCCGCCGAGGAGGCGTTCATCACGTCGCGGGCCGCCTCGGCCACGATGTTCACCGCGAAGACACCGCTCGCGGTGAGGTTGGCGAGCGAGTCCTTGCTGGCGGTCGAGGCGAACATCACCTGCGGCGGCACATAGGCGACCGCGTTGAAGAAGGAATAGGGGGCGAGGTTGTCGCCCTCGGCCCCGCGGGTGGAAATCCAGCCGATCGGGCGGGGGGCGACGATGGCGTTGAACGGGTTGTGCGGCAGGCCGTGGCCGTCTTCGGGGCGGTAGAACATCGGGATCCTTTCCGGTTTGAACCCGACCCTAGCGCATGATACGCGCGGTTCCAGCCGCAACGGACGCGATGCAGGGTCCCCCATGTATCAGCTGGAAGAAGAGACCGATGCCGACTGGTGGGAGGTGGAGGCGCTCTATGACCTCTGCTTCGCGCCGGGGCGCACGGCGCTGTCCTCCTACCGGCTGCGGGACGGCGTGCCGAAGGTGCAGGAACTGTGCCTCGTGCTGCGCGACGGCGAGGGCGCGCTGTCGGCGGTGATCCGTTACTGGCCGGTGCGTGTGGGCGGGGCGCGGACGCTGCTGCTCGGCCCGGTTGCGGTGCATCCCACGCATCAGGGCGAAGGCTTCGGCGGGCTCCTGATCCACGAAAGCCTGGCCGAGGCGCGCCGCCTGGGCTGGCAGCGGGTGCTGCTGGTGGGGGACGCGCCCTATTACCGCCGCTTCGGCTTCGTCCGCAAGGACGGCGTGATCATGCCGCCGCCGACCAACCCGGACCGGGTGCTGGGGCTCGACCTCGTGCCCGGGGCCTGGGCGGGGGTGACGGGCGAGGTGACGCGCGACCTGCCCGAGACGGGACAGGCCGCCGGCGCGGCGGCGGAGTAGGGAACAGCCGGCCGGGCCGAAGCCTTGTCCCGGCGGAAGCGTCGCCCATCTGAAAGGGGCAGACGCCGGAGGACACCATGACTGCCCCAGAGAATGCCGAGACCCCCACCGACACCCTCGCCGCCGCGCGCCCCCTGGCCGAGCGGCTGGCCGACCCGGCGCTGGCCGTGGCGCTCGACGCGCTGGCGGCGCGGCATCAGGCGGCGAACGGGCTGGCGATGCAGGCGATGGGGATGGTGGGCGGCAGCGCCGAAAACCTGCTGGAACGGCTGCCGGACAAGGTGAAGGACCGGCTGGAAACCGTGACCCGCGCCGCGCTCGAGACCTCCTTTGCGCTGGCGGCGCGGTCGCGCGGGGTGCTGGGCGACCGGTCCGACCGGGTGAACACGGCGCTGGCCACCGCGATGGGCGTGGCGGGCGGGGCGGGCGGGCTCGCCACCGCGATGGCGGAACTGCCGGTGACGACCACGATGCTGTTGCGCGCGATCCAGGGCATCGCCGCCGATCACGGCTTCGACCCGCAGGACGAACAGACGCGGATCGACTGCATCCGCGTCTTCGCCAGCGCCGGACCGATGACCAAGGACGATGGCAGCGACCTCGGCTTCCTCGCCGCCCGCGTCACCCTGACCGGCACCAGCGTCAATGCGCTGATCGCCCGGGTGGCGCCGCGCCTGTCGGTGGTGCTGGGCCAGAAGCTCGCCACGCAGATGGTGCCGGTGCTGGGGGCCGTGGCGGGGGCGGCGGTCAACTATTCCTATACCAGCTACTATCAGGAAATGGCGCGGGTGCAGTTCGGCCTGCGCAAGCTGGCCGAGGCGCAGGGCCTGCCGCGCGAGGCGCTGACCGAGGCGCTGCGCGCCCGCATCCGCGCGCGCGCCGCGGGCCGCAGCGAGGTCGGCCGCGCCGCCGGGGGCTGAGGGCGCGGCCTGACCGGCGGCCTGAGCGAAGTCCGGCCGCCGCGCCGCCACTGCCGGAACGTCCGGCGTCGCCGCGGGTTGAGGGGGCTCACTCCCCAATCAACGGAGACGAAGATGCAGGATATTTCAGGCAAGACGGTCGCCATCCTCGCCACGCATGGCTTCG
The DNA here is from genome assembly GCF_003993775.1 of Frigidibacter oleivorans. GTDB lineage: Bacteria > Pseudomonadota > Alphaproteobacteria > Rhodobacterales > Rhodobacteraceae > Frigidibacter > Frigidibacter oleivorans. Next base: position 42,373 of record NZ_RJRZ01000009.1, on the reverse strand, counting down.
AACAGTCCGAACTCGAGGTGCCGCTGGAACGGCTGCGCGCCGCGGGCGCCGAGGTGCATGTCGTCTCGCTCGAAGCGGGCGAGATCAAGGGCTGGGACAAGAAGGACTGGGGCCAGCCGGTCAAGGTCAACAAGGTGCTGTCGGCGGTGAAGGCCGAGGATTACGACGCCCTCGTCCTGCCCGGCGGCCAGATCAACCCCGATCTGCTGCGGGTGGAGCAGGCGGCACTCGACTTCGTGCGCGCCTTCTGGACGGCCAAGAAGCCGATCGGCGCGATCTGCCACGCGCCCTGGCTGCTGGTCGAGACCGGCATCGTCAAGGACCGGCGCGTGACCTCGTACAAGTCGATCAAGACCGACGTGATCAACGCGGGCGGCAAGTGGGAGGACAGCGAGGTGGTGACCGACATGGGTCTGGTGACCAGCCGCAACCCCGGCGACCTCGACGCCTTCTGCGCCAAGCTGGTGGAGGAAATCCGCGAAGGCCGGCACGACCGCCGCGCGGCCTGATCCGGTCTGTCGCGGCCGCCCCCTGCACCCGACGGGACTATCCCCGGGGGGTGCAGGGGGGGGCAGGGGTCGCCCGCGGCGAACCAGCCACGCCCGGGCAGGATCGCGTCACAGCGGCTGGCGCGCCAGCCAGTCCATCACGGCGGGGCGCACCGACTGTGCGCCCGCCTTCACCTGCGCGTCGATCAGGGCGCGCAGGTCACGCAGGTTCACGCGGCGGATCAGGTGCTTGACCGGGCCGATGGAGGCCGGGCGCATGGACAGCGACCGCAGCCCCATCGCCGCCAGACAGACCGCCTCCACCGGACGGCCCGCATCCTCGCCGCAGAAGGACAGCGGCGTCATCGCCGCCTCGCAGCGGTCCACTACATGGCCGATGAAGGACAGGAAGCTGGTGTCGAGCGTGTCATAGCGGCGGCGCACCCGTTCGTTCTCGCGGTCGGCGGCGAAGAAGAACTGCTTCAGGTCGTTGCCGCCGATCGAGATGAAATCCGCCAGTTCGAAGAAGCCGCGCGGCGCATAGGCGAGGCTCGGGGTTTCCAGCATCGCGCCGATTTCCAGCTTGAAGGGCAGCCGGTGGCCCAGCTTGCGCTCGCGTTCGACCTCGTCCAGCAGGGCCTGCCGCGCCGCCACGAATTCGCCCATCTGTGCGACGAAGGGGAACATCACCGTCAGCGGCCGGCCCGCCGCGGCCCGCAGCAGCGCCTGCAGCTGCATCCGCATCACCCCGGGCTTGTCCAGACCGACGCGGATCGCCCGCCAGCCGAGCGCCGGGTTCGGTTCGTCCTGCGGCTTCATGTAGGGCAGGACCTTGTCGGACCCGATGTCGAGCGTGCGGAACACCACCCGCTTGCCGTTCGCCGATTCCATGACCCGCGCATACAGCGTGGCCAGCTCGCCCCGCTGCGGCACCCGGCTGCGGATCAGGAACTGCAACTCGGTGCGGAACAGGCCCACGCCCTCGGCCCCGGAATTGACCAGCGAGGGCAGGTCGGCCATCAGGCCCGCGTTCATGTGCAGCGCGACGCGCGTGCCGCAGGTCGCCTCGGCCGGCAGGTCGCGCAGGCTGGCATAGCGGCTCTGCGCCTCGGCCTGCATGGCGATCTTGTCGCGAAAGGCGCTGGCCACCGTTTCTTCGGGGCGCAGATGCACCACGCCCTGATCGCCGTCGACAAGGATCGTGTCGCCGTTCAGCGCCTCGGCCACCAGACCCTCGGCCTGGATCACCAGCGGGATCGCCAGCGCCCGCGCGACCACCGCCGCATGGCTGCCGACGGAGCCTTCCTCCAGCACCACGCCCTTCAGCTTTCGCCCGTAATCCAGCAGTTCGCCGGGCCCGATGTTGCGCGCGACCAGCACGGGGTTGTCCGGGATCTCGGCGCCGGTGTCGCGGCCCTGTCCGGTCAGGATGCGCAGCAGCCGGTTCGACAGGTCGTCGAGGTCGTTCAGCCGTTCCCGCAGGTAAGGGTCGGGCACCTGCTGCAACCGGGCCCGGGCCGCCGACTGTTCCTTCTCGACCGCGGCCTCGGCCGACAGCCCGCGCTGGATGTCTTCCTCCATCCGGCGCAGCCAGCCGCGGGAATTGGCGAACATCCGGTAGGTTTCCAGCACCTCGTGCTGGTCCTTGTCCATGCTTTCGGCACCGTCGACCATCGCATCGACCGACAGGCGCAATTCCTCGACCGCCGCCGACAGGCGCCGCGATTCCGTCTTCGGGTCGTCGCCGACGGGATTGGCCACCACCACCCGGGGTTCGTGCAGCCAGACCCGGCCTTCCGCCGCCCCCTCCTGCCCGGTGAAGCCGCGGAACATCACCGGGTTCTTGTGCAGCGCCGACAGCGCCTCGCCCTCGCCGATGAAGGCGCCGAGTTCCGCCATCTCGGCCAGAACCATCGCCACGACTTCCAGCGCATAGACCTCGTCGTCGGAAAACTGCCGGGCGGCCTTGGACTGCACCACCAGCACGCCCAGCCGTTCGCCAAGACGCTGGATCGGCACGCCGAGGAACGAGGAATAAAGTTCCTCGCCCGTCTCGGGCATGTAGCGGAAGCCGCGCTCGCCGGGGGCATTGCCGGTGTTGATCGGGCTCGAGGTCTTGGCGACCCGGCCCACCAGCCCCTCGCCAAGCCGCATCCGCGTCTTGTGCACCGCCTCGGGCTTCAGCCCCTCGGTCGCGCACAGTTCCAGCGTCTCGCGGTCGCGGAACAGGTAGATCGAGCACACCTCGGTGTGCATCGAATCCGCGATCAGATGGGTGATGCGGTCAAGCCGTTCCTGCCCCTTGGCGGGGGTGGCCAACTGGTCGCGCAGCCGGCGCAGCAGCTTGCGGCTTTCACTCTCCGATCGGTCGGGCATTTCCGCGCGCGACGCCCCTCATCCGTGCGGACCCCGATGCTCAGGCCGCCTTCTCCAGTTCGAAGGCATCATGAAGCGCCTGCACCGCAAGTTCCATGTATTTCCGATCGATCAGCACCGAAATCTTGATCTCGGACGTCGAGATGACCTTGATGTTGACGTTCTCGGTGGCCAATGCCCGGAACATGGTCGCCGCCACGCCGGTATGGGACCGCATGCCGATGCCCACGACGGAGACCTTCGCCACATCGGTGTCGATGATCAGTTCGTCATAGTGGATCAGGTCCGCGGTCTTGGCATCCTCGAGCGCCTTCTTCGCCCGGGCCACCTGATTGATCGGGCAGGAGAAGGTCATGTCGGTGACGGCGCCGGGATGGGCCTCGTCATAGTCCTTCTCGCTGATGTTCTGCACGATCATGTCGACGTTAACGCCCGCATCGGCCAGCGGCCCGAAGATCGCCTGCGCGACGCCGGGGCGATCCTCGATGGTGAACAGCGTGATCTTGGCCTCGTCGCGCGAATAGGCGACGCCGGAGACGACTTTCGATTCCATGATATCCTCCTCGGCGCAGACCAGCGTGCCGGAATTGTCGTCGGTATCCTCGAAGCTCGACAGCACCCGCAGCCGCACATTGTAGCGCATGGCGAGTTCGACGGAACGGGTTTGCAGCACTTTCGCCCCGAGGCTGGCAAGCTCCAGCATCTCTTCGAAGGCGATCTTTTCCAGCTTGCGCGCCTTGGAACTGATGCGCGGGTCGGTGGTGTAGACGCCGTCCACATCGGTGTAGATGTCGCAGCGCTCGGCGGCGAAGGCCGCGGCGAAGGCCACGGCGGTGGTGTCCGATCCGCCCCGGCCCAGGGTGGTGATCCGGCCCTCCGCCGAAACGCCCTGGAAGCCGGCGACGACGGCGACCTTCATGCCTTCGGCGAACTTGCGGTCGATATTCTCGCGCGGAATGTCCATGAACCGGGCGGCGGAATGCTGGCTCGTGGTCAGGATCGGCACCTGCCAGCCCTGCCAGCTGCGCGCCGGCACGTCCAGTTCCTGCAGGGTCAGCGCCATCAGCCCGGCGGTGACGTTCTCGCCCGAGGCAACGACCGCATCGTATTCGCGCGCGTCGAACAGCGGCGAGGTCTGTTCCACCCAGCCCACCAGTTCATTGGTCTTGCCCGACATGGCCGAGACGATGACGATGACGTCATAGCCGCGATCGACCTCGCGCTTGACCTTTTCCGCCGCGTTCCTGATCCGCGCCAGATCGGCGACGGACGTGCCGCCGAATTTCATCACCAGAAGCGGCATGTCGTGCCTCCGCCCGCCAAAATCGCCCGCTTCCTATCATTTCGCCCGCCCCATGCAAGGGGAATGGGCAGCGGCGTGCGGGCGCGGGTCTGCGTCATCGCGGCATGACATCTGGCTGTCGTATTCGGCCTATAGCTCTGTCGGACCGGGTCGGGAGGATGGGCATGGACGGCGCGAGGAACGAGGCTTGGGGCGCTGGCGACCTGCTGGACCGGCTGCGCGCCCTGCAGGACGATGTGGAAGCGGCGGTGGCCCGGCGGCTGGCCGGATGGGTACCGGCGCCCGGGCGCGAGGAGTTCCGCAGCTCGGCCGCCAACCTCGCCCGCTATCTGGCGCTGCGCCAGCACGATCTGCGCGGGGTGCAGCGGGGCCTCGCGACGCTGGGCCTGTCCTCGCTCGGCCGGGCCGAGGCGCATGTCGCGGCGACCCTCGCCGCCGTGGTCGCGGCACTGGCGCGCATCGACGGCGCCCGCACCCCCCCCGCCTTTCCCGACCCCGGCGCCTTTGCCGCGCCCGCCGCGGAACTTGCCCGCCGCAGCGCCGCGCTGTTCGGCCCGCAGGGCGACGGGCCGCGCAGCCGCATCCTCGTCACCCTGCCGTCCGAGGCGGCCGAGACGCCGGCCCTGCTGCGCGATCTGGTGGCGGCGGGGGCCGGGGCGGTCCGCATCAACACCGCCCATGACGGGGCCGAGGCCTGGGCGGCGATGATCGCCCATCTGCGCGCGGCCGAGGCGGAATTCGGCCGCAAGGTGCCGGTGTCGATGGATCTGGCCGGGCCGAAGATCCGCATCGCCGGCGTGGACCGGGCCGAGGGGCTGCGGCTGAAGCCGGGCGACCGCTTCGGGCTGGCGCTGCACCCGGCGGCGGTGCCGCAGCTGCCGGTGGCGCTGCTCAGCCACGCGCAGCTGTTCGACCACATGCCGCCGGGCCAGCCGGTCTGGATCAACGACGGCAAGCTGCGGGCCGAGGTGACGGAGCGTCCGTCCGAAGGCTCGGCGCTGCTGACGGTGACGGGGGCGCGCGCCAAGGGCGAGAAGCTGAAGCCCGAAAAGGGCGTGAACCTGCCCGGCGCCGACCTGTCGATCCCGGCGCTGACCGACGAGGACCGCGCCAACCTGCCCTTCGTGGCGGAACATGCCGATATCGTCTCGTTCTCCTTCGTGCAGACGGCGGCGGATGTGGACGATCTGGTGGCGGCGCTCGCGCCGCTGCGGGCGGGGCGGCCGCTGCCCGCGATCATGCTGAAGATCGAGACGCCGCTCGCCGTGCGCAACCTGCCCGACCTGATCCTGCGGGCGGGCGGCGCGGCCCCCGTCGCGGTGATGATCGCCCGCGGCGATCTGGCAGTGGAGATCGGGTTCGAGCGTCTGTCCGAGATGCAGGAGGAAATCCTGTGGCTGTGCGAGGCGGCGCAGGTGCCGGCTGTCTGGGCAACGCAGGTGCTGGAGGGGCTGGTCAAGGACGGGCAGGCCAGCCGGGCCGAGACGACGGATGCCGCGATGGGCCAGCGCGCGGAATGCGTGATGCTGAACAAGGGCCCGCATCTGGTCGAGGCGGTGGGCTTCCTGCGCGGCATCCTGCTGCGGATGGACCGGCATCAGGACAAGAAGTTCGCCCATCTCGGCCCGCTGGGGTCCTGGACGCTGCCGGAATAGGCAGCCCGGTCAGTTCGCCTTGCGCGCCGGCAGGAAGGGCAGGGGCGTCACCGGCACGCCATCCTCGATCAGCCGCCGCGCCTCGTCGGGGCGGGCCTCGCCATGGATCGCGCGGTCGGGCGCCGTGCCTTCATGGATCGCCCGCGCCTCGGCCGAAAAGCGCAGGCCCACATATTCCGAATTGTCCTCGACATGGCGGCGCAGCGCCGCAAGCGCCGCCTCGACCGGGTTCTGCGGCGCGGACAGCGGCCCGGCCGCCGGCCGGTCGGGGATGCCGGTCGCGGGGGGTGCGGGCGGCGTCGCCACGGCGGGCGCCATCAGCGCCTTTTGCACCCCGGTCGCGCCGCAGATGGCACAGGCGACCATCCCCGCGCCCTGCAGCCGATCGAAAGCCTCGGCAGACTGGAACCAGCTATCGAAGGCATGGCCGTCGGGGCATTTCAGGGCATATCGGATCATCGCGGACCTGCGGGGAATATGATTGGCAGGTAACGGTTTCCGCGCAAATTTCAAGCGCGTCGCGGCGGGTGGGCCGCCAGCAGGTCCAACAGCCGCGCCGCCAGCGCCGCCTCCGCGGTCTCGCCCCCGATGGCGGGGGCCGCCAGCCGGGCCAGCGCCGCGCGGGCCGCCTGGGTCATCCGGTCCCGCGCCGCCGCATCCAGACCCGCCACCGCCGCCGCCAGCGTGTCCGCATCCGTCACCCGCAGCGCCCCGCCCGCCGCGTCCAGCGCGGCATAGGCTGCCGCCGAGTTCGCCACATGCGGGCCATGCAGGATCACCACATCCTGGGCCGCGGCCTCGAAGGGTGCATGACCGCCCCTGTCGACCAGCGAGCCGCCGATGAAGGCCACCCCCGCCAGCGCCTGCCACAGCGCCATCTCCCCCATCGTGTCGGCCAGCAGCACCGGCATATCCGGCCCCGGCACCGCGCCCCGCGACCGCCGGGCATGGCCCAGTCCCGCCGCGCCGATCAGTGCCGCCACCGCGTCGCCCCGGCGCGGATGCCGGGGGGCGAGGATCAGCCGCCAGGACGCATCCGCCGCGTGCAGCCGGGCGAAGGCGGCGATCACCGCCTCCTCCTCGCACTCATGGGTCGAGGCGGCCAGCAGGGTCCGGTCGCGCGGGAACAGCGGCGCCAGCCGGGCCTGTTCGTCCTCCGGCACCAGCGGCGCCACGAAGGCCTTCAGGTTCACCACCGGCCCGATCCGGTCCCCGGGCAGGCCGAGCGCGCGAAACCGCGCCTCGGAACCCGGATCCTGCGCGCTGAGGAACCGGATCGCCGCCAGCACGCGGCGCGTCAGCCCCGGAAAGCGGCGCCAGCCCCGCGCGCTCGACCCGGACATCCGGGCACCCACGACCGCCACCGGGATGCCGCGGGCGGCACAGGCGGTCAGCCGGTTCGGCCAGAACTCGTTCTCCACCACCACCAGCAGGCCCGGCCGGGTGCGGGACAGGAACCGCGCCAGCACCCATCGCAGGTCGAGGGGCGCCAGCGCCGCGCTCACCCCCGGCAGGCCCCAGCCCGCGACCATCGCCCGCGCCGTCGCGGTATTCGCCGTCACCCGCAGCCGCAGCCCCGGCCGCGCCGCGACCAGCGCCGCCGCCAGCCCCCGCACCGATGCCAGTTCGCCGTTGGAGGCGCCGTGCAGCCACAGATCGGCCGGCCCGTGGCCCGAGGCGCCCAGCCGTTCGGTCAGGTCGCCCGGCGCGGCACGGCCCCGCAGCCGCTGCCACAGCAGGCGGGCGAGGATCGCGGGGGCGACGAGCGACAGCAGAAGCCGGTAGAGGATCATGTCCCGCTTCTGCCCGGAACGGCGGATCAGGGAAAGGGGTGAGGCGCCGGGGACAGACGGGACAGAAGCTCGACTGCCATTGCGTTGGCCGTGGCGTGAAACCGGGAAAACCGCCACGTTCTTCGTACCGCCGCCCCCGGTTGACATGTCGCCGGCGCCTTCGGGGAATGAACAGGCAGGGGCAGGGGATGTTCCCGTGCCGCCCCCGCCCGCGTCCGCTGCTTCTCGTTGGCGCAAATATCCCGGGGGGCGGCCCGGGACGGGCCGGGGGGCAGCGCCCCCCCGCGACCTCGCCGCCCCGCGCCCGGTCAGCCGCGCCCGGTCAGCCGTGCTTCACCATCACGTGCCGGACCACGGTGTAATCCTCCAGCGCATAGGCGGACAGGTCCTTGCCATAGCCCGACTGTTTCAGCCCGCCATGCGGCATCTCGCTGACCAGCATGAAATGCGTGTTGATCCAGGTGCAGCCATAGCGCAGCCGCGCCGCCGTCGCCATCGCGCGCCCGACATCCTTCGTCCAGACCGAGGAGGCAAGGCCATAGTCGCTGTCATTCGCCCAGGCGACGGCCTCGTCCACGTCCGAAAACGGCGTGACCGACACGACCGGGCCGAAAACCTCGCGCCGCACGATCTCGTCCTCCTGCCGGGCGCCGGCGACGACGGTGGGGCGATAGTAGAAGCCCTCCGCCATCGGCTCGCCGCCCGTGGTGATCTCGACATGGTTCAGCTCGCGCGCGCGGTTGACGAAGCTCGCCACCCGGTCGCGCTGGCGCTGGCTGATCAGCGGGCCGATCTCGTTCTCGGCATCGTCCTCCAGCCCCAGACGGATATCGGCCACGGCTGAGGTCAGATCGGCGACGAGCCGGTCATAGACCTTCGCGCCGGCATAGATGCGGCAGGCGGCGGTGCAGTCCTGCCCGGCATTGTAATAGCCGAAGGCGCGCAGCCCCTCGACCACCTCGCCCACATCGGCATCGTCGAAGACGACGACCGGGGCCTTGCCGCCCAGTTCCAGATGGGTGCGCTTCACCGTGCGCGCCGCGGCGTCGAGGATCTTCTTGCCGGTGGCCACGTCGCCGGTCAGGCTGATCATGTCCACCCCGGGATGGTTGATCAGGTAGTTGCCGACGGTATGCCCCCGCCCGGCCAGGATGCCGACCACGCCTTCGGGCAGGGTCTCTGCCAGGATCCGGGCCAGCTTCAGCGCCGTCAGCGGCGTCTGTTCCGAGGGCTTGAAGACGACCGTGTTGCCGCCCGCGAGCGCCGGGGCCAGCTTCCAGGCCATCATCATCAGCGGATAGTTCCACGGCGCGATCGAGGCCACGACCCCGATCGCGTCGCGGCGGATCATGCTGGTATGGCCGGCCAGGTATTCGCCCGCCACCGTGCCGTGCTGGCTGCGCACCGCCCCCGCGAAGAAGCGGAAGCAGTCGGCGATGGCGGGGATCTCGTCGTTGCGCATCGCATTCACCGGCTTGCCGCAGTTCAGCGCCTCCAGCGCGGCGAACCCCTCCGCCTCGGCCTCGATCCGGTCGGCGATGGCCAGAAGCAGCCCCGCCCGTTCGGCGGGCGTGGTCCGCGACCACCGCTCGAAGGCGGCCCGGGCCGCGGCGACGGCGCGGTCCACCTGCCCGGTCGAGGCCTCGGGCAGGTCGAGGATCAGCCCGCCGGTGCGCGGGTTCAGGATCGGCTCGGCGGCCTCCTGCCCGGGTTCGAAATCGCTGCCGATCAGCAGCTGCGTGTCGAAGGCGGCGGGGATGCTGTCCATGCGAAGCTCCGTTATTTGCCCGCGCCGGCGGTTTCGGACCCGTGGCGCGTAAGGGAATAGCCGATCAGGATGGGAATGACGGTGGCGAGGAAGACGACGATCGCCACGACATTGGTTACCGGCCGCTGGCGCGGGCGGACCAGTTCCTCCAGCATCCAGATCGGCAGGGTCTGCTGCTGGCCGGCGGTGAAGGTGGTGACGATCACCTCGTCGAAGGACAGGGCGAAGGCCAGCATCCCCCCCGCCAGCAGCGCCGAACCGAGATTGGGCAGCAGCACGTGGCGGAAGGTCTGGAAGCCGGTAGCGCCCAGATCGGCCGAGGCCTCGAGGATGCCACCCGACAGCCGGCGGAACCGGGCGACGGCGTTGTTGTAGACGATGACGATGCAGAAGGTGGCGTGGCCCAGCACGATGGTCAGGGTCGAGAAGGGGATGTCCAGCACCGAGAAGGCCGAGCGCAGCGACATGCCGGTGATCACGCCGGGCAGGGCGATCGGCAGCAGGATCAGCAGGCTGATCTGGTCGCGCCCGAAGAAGCGGCTTTGGGCCATCGCCGCGGCGACCAGCGTGCCCAGCACCATGGCGATCAGCGTGGCCAGCGCCGCCACCGCCAGCGACAGCCGCAGCGCCGGCCAGATGTCGGGCCGGTCCCATGCCACCGCGAACCATTTCAGCGTCAGCCCGGGCGGCGGGAACTGGTAGCTGCGCTCCTCGGTCGTGAAGGCATAGAGGAAGATCAGCAGGATCGGCAGGTGCAGGAACAGGAGGCCCGCGCCGGCCGCGACCTTCAGCGACAAGGGCGCGCGGTCAGAGTGCATCGAAGGCCCCCTTCCGCCGCGCGACGGTCAGATAGACCAGCATCACCAGGATCGGCACCACGGCGAAGGCCGCGGCCAGCGGCAGGTTCCCCGCCGTGCCCTGCAGCTGATAGACGGCCAGCCCGATGAACCGCGCCGAGGTGCCGACGATCTGCGGGATGATGTAGTCGCCCATCGTCAGCGAGAAGGTGAAGATCGACCCGGCGATGGCCCCGGGCAGCGCCAGCGGCAGGATCACGGTGCGGAAGACCTGCGCCCGGCTGGCACCCAGGTCGGCGGCAGCCTCCAGCATCGACAGCGGCACCCGTTCCAGCGCCGCCTGCAGGGGCAGGATCATGTAGGGCAGCCAGACATAGACGAAGACGATGAAGGTGCCCAGCAGGCTGGTGGACAGCGAATTGCCGCCCACCCCCGGCAGGGCCAGCGCCGCGTCGATCAGGAAGGTGGTGCCCGTCCGCTCGGCCGCCCAGCCGAGGATGCCCTCCTTGGCGAGGATCAGCTTCCACGCATAGACCTTGACCAGATAGCTGGACCACAGCGGCAGCATGACGCCGAGGTAGAACAGCGCCTTCCAGCGGCCCCGGGCATAGCGGGCGGCAAAATAGGCGATGGGAAAGGCGATCACCGCGCAGGCCAGCGTCACCGCTGCCGACATCGCCAGCGTGCGCAGGATGATGTCGAGGTTCTGGGCACGGAACAGCTCGCCATAGGTCTTCAGCGTGAACTCGCGCACGATCACGCCGGAAAACTCGTCGATGGAATAGAAGCTCTGCAGCAGCAGCGCGGCGAGCGAGCCCAGATAGACCACCCCCAGCCAGGCCAGCGGCGGCGCCAGCAGCAGCGCCAGCAGCAGGCGGGGATGGCGCCAGAACAGCGCGCCGATCCGGTCGCCGGCGCCCCGGGCGGGCAGGATGGCGGGGGCGGGCACAGTCATCGCTCGCCCTCCATCGGGTGCAGGTCGGCCGGCGCGAAGGTCAGCCCCACCGTCTCGCCCTCGGCGGGCAGCGGCTGGCCCGCGGGCACCAGCGCCGCCAGATCGGTGCCGGGCAGGCGCACCACCACCCGCGACCCGGCCCCCAGATAGCGCGTCGCCACCACCGGCCCCGTCAGCGCCGCGCCCGCGGCCGGGGCCAGGCGCAACGCCTCGGGCCGCAGCGAGGCCCAGGCGGCGGGACCGCCTAGCCGGGCCGCGACCTCGGGCGGCAGCACGTTGGACGAGCCCACGAAATCGGCGACGAAGCGGGTGCGCGGCCGGGCATAGACCTCGGCCGGGGTGCCGATCTGCGCGATCCGGCCCTCGTTGAACACGGCCAGGTGGTCTGCCATCGACAGCGCCTCGGACTGGTCATGGGTGACGAAGACGAAGGTGATGCCCAGCCGGTGCTGCAGCGCCTTCAACTCGTCCTGCATTGCCTCGCGCAGCTTCAGGTCCAGCGCGCCGAGCGGCTCGTCCAGCAGCAGCACCCGGGGTTCGTTGATCAGCGCCCGGGCCAGCGCCACGCGCTGCCGCTGCCCGCCCGACAGCTGCGCCGGGCGGCGGTCGCCATAGCCCTCGAGCTTGACCAGCGCCAGCATCTCGTCGGCGCGGGTCAGGCGGCGGGCGCGGTCCACGCCCTTGACCATGAGCCCGTAGGCCACGTTGTCGCGCACCGACAGATGCGGGAACAGCGCATAGTCCTGAAACACCGTGTTCACGTTGCGCCGGTTCGGCGGCACCCGGCCCACATCCTGCCCGAGGATGCGGATCGTGCCCGCCGTCGGCACCTCGAAGCCCGAGATCAGCCGCAGGCAGGTGGTCTTGCCCGATCCCGAGGGGCCGAGCATGGCGAAGAACGAGCCTTCCGCGATGGTCAGGTCGACGCCGTCCACGGCCCGGACCGCGCCGAAATGGCGCGAGACGGCGGTGAATTCCACGGCGGGGATGTCGGGCATGGACGGCTTTCGGAAGGCGGGAAGGCGGGGCCGGGGCGGGCGCGGCGATGCGCGCCTGCCGGTGTGACGGGACGGTGGGGGAAGGGCGGGTTCAGCGCCCGCCGATCACGCCGATATAGTCGCTGACCCAGCGGTAATAGGGCACGCAGGCGCCCTCGCCCTGGCTGCAATTGGCGACGGGCGTGGTCCAGAAGCGGATCCGGTCGAAATCGGCCAGCCCGTTGGTGTCGCAGCCCTCGGCCGTCTGCATCCCGCGCCCGTCGGTACAGGCGGCGGGGACCGAGGGCACGGCGCCGAACCAGACCGACAGGTCCGATTGCAGGTTCGACGACAGCTGGTGTTCGAACCATTGATAGGCGCAGTTCGGATGCTCGCTGTCCACATGCAGCATCGTGGTATCGGCCCAGCCGGTCGCGCCCTCCTCGGGGATGGTCGAGGCGACGGGCAGCCCTTCGGATTTCAGCAGGTTCACCTGGAACGGCCAGGAGCCGGAGGCGACGACGCCCTCGTTCTTGAAGTCGTCCATCTGGATGAAGGCATCGTGCCAATAGCGGCTGACCAGATCGCGCTGCACGCGCAGCAGGTCCAGCGCGGCCTTGTACTGGTCCTCGTTCAGCTCGTAGGGGTTGGTGATGCCGAGTTCGGGCCGGTGCGCCATCAGGTATTGCGCCGCATCGGCCACATGGATCGGGCCGTCATAGGCCTGCACCCGCCCCTTGTTGGGCTGGCCATCCGGCAGGTCCATCGGCTCGAACACCACGTTCCAGCTGGTCGGCGGTTCGGGGAAGACCTCGGTGTTGTACATCAGCACGTTCGGCCCCCACATGTAGGGTACGCCGTAATGCACCCCGTCCACGGTATGCCAGGGCGCCTCTTTCAGCCGGTCGTCCACCGTCGCCCAGGACGGGATCAGGTCGACGTTGAGGGGCTGCACCCGCCCGCCCGCGATCAGCCGCAGCGAGGCATCGCCCGAGGCGGTGACGAGGTCGAAGCCGCCCTCGTTCATCAGGGCCACCATCTCGTCCGAGGTATTGGCGGTCTTGACGCTGACCATGCAGCCCGTCGCCTCTTCGAACTTCGTCACCCAGTCGAAGGCGGCGTCGGTTTCGCCGCGCTCGACATAGCCGGCCCAGGCGACGATCGACAGCTCGCCCTCGCCGGGGCCGATCTCGGTCATCTGCGCCAGCGCGGGGGAGAGGCCGGTGAGCAGGGCGAGCGTCGCCGTGCCGCAACGGGTCAGGGTCTTGTGGCGGGTCATGCGGAACGTCATGCGGAAACTCCCTGTGGAATGGCCCGCCGGGGAAGGTCGGGGCCGCCGGTTGGTCCGGTGCCGGTTATCCGGTCATGGCCGAAGGCTGCGCCCCGCTCCGCGGCTTCGCAATATCAAAAGCCTGATGGGCGGTTTCGGAAATTCCGATGGCTGCGTGCGGTCAGCGCAGGGGATCGCCGCCCTGCAGCCCGGTCTGCGCCGAGCGCACGAAATTCAGCGCCGGCACCGACAGCGGTGCCCCCCGCCGCCAGGCCAGCCCCACCTGCACCGAGGGCAGGTCGCCCGACACGTCGCGGATCTCGATCCGGTCGCCTTCCAGCGACCAGGGGCGATAGACGAGGCTGGGCAGGATCGCGAGCCCGGCCCCGGTGGCGACGAGGCTGCGCACCGCCTCGACGCTGCGGGTGCGGAAGGCGACCTCGGGCTTCACCGGCAGCGCGGCGGTCAGGCGGCGGGTGGATTCCTCGATCTCGTCCACCATCAGCTGGATCATCGGCCGCCCGGCCAGTTCCTCCAGCGCGATCGCCTCCTGCTGGGCCAGCGGATGCCCCAGCGGCAGCCACAGGCGGTAGGGCGACACCAGCAGCGTTTCCACCTGCAGCGCCATCCGGTCGCGCACCGCCGAGGTGACCAGCACCGCCACGTCGAGTTCGCCGCCGATCAGCAGATGCTGCAGATAGTCGCCGCTGTCCTCGGTCACCGACAGGTCGACCTGCGGAAAGGCGCGGCGGAACCGTTGCAGGATGTCGGACAGCACATAGCCCGCCACCAGCGAGGTCACGCCCAGCGACAGCCGCCCCGTCGCAGGCTCCGCCTCGTCGCGAAAGGCGGTGCGCGCCGCGGCGACATCGGCGAGGATGTTGCGGGCATGGCGCAGGAAGGCCGATCCCTTGTGCGTGATCAGCAGGCCGCGCGGCTGGCGTTCGAACAGCGTCACGCCCAGGTCGTCTTCCAGCGCGCGGATGGCCTCGGTCACCGAGGATTGCGAGATCGACAGCGCCCGCGCCGCGCCCGAGACCGAACCGAGTTCGGCCGCGGCGGTGAAGAACTGCAACTGGCGCAGGGTGAAAGCCATCGGCTGCTCCGATTCCCGGGTGCGGCCTATGGTTCATCCGATGGGTCGGCCGGGCAAGGCGCGGGTTCGCCGGCCGCGGCGTCAGGGGGTCAGCGCGTGGAACCTGCGCGCGAAATAAACGCTGGCCTGACCGCCGGGCAGCGCGGCCACCTCCAGCACCCGGCAGAACAGCACGTGATGGGTGCCGACGGTCTTCACCTCGTCCACCTGGCAGTCGAAGCTCGCCAGCGCCCCCGTCAGCACCGGCGCGCCCGACCGGCCCGTCCGCCAGTCGCCCGCGGCGAAGCGTTCCTCGGGCGGGGTGCGCCCGCCGAAAAGCCGCGCGAGATCCTCGTGTTCGGGGCCGATCGTGTTCACGCAGAGCGCCTTGTTGGCGAGGAACGCGTCGCCGGTGGATCGCAGCGCGTTGACGCAGACCAGCAGCGTCGGCGGCGCATCGGTGACGCTGCACACGGCCGAGGCGGTCAGCCCGGCGCGACCCCCCGGCCCGTCCGAGGTGACGATGTTCACTGCGGCCGGCAACAGCGCCATCGTCTGCCGGAACTGCTCGGCCGTGACGGTTTCGGCGGTTGCGGCGGGGCTCGGGTCGACGTTGCGGGGCTCGTCAGGGGGCATCGCATCTCCTTGGGCTGCGGACGGCGGGTGGGCAGGGCCCCGCCGGTCCGGCGCTGGCAGGGCGCAACCTAACCGCGGCGGGCGGGCTGGCAAGGGCCGCAGCCCCTGAAGCGGCCCCCTAGCGCGGCCACATCCGCCGCAACAGCCCGTCGCGCCGGATCAGGCCGTGATGCGCGGCCCCGGCCAGATGCAGCGCCACCGCGAGGATCAGCCCGTTCGCCACCGCCCCGTGCAGCGCCTTGGCCGTGGCGGCCAGCGGTTCCGACCGCGGCACCAGCGGCGGCAGGCCCAGGCTCTGGGCCAGTTCCAGCGGAAAGCCCCCCGCCGTCACCCGCACATAGCCCGACAGCGCCATCACCAGCACCAGCACATAGAGCGCGCCATGCACCGCCTCGGCCACCGCAGCCTGCAGGCGCGGCATCGGCACGGGGGGCGGCGGCGGCACCGCGATGCGCCAGCCGATCCGCAGCAGCATCAGCACGAGGACGACCAGCCCCGCATTCTTGTGGAAGATGAACAGCGTGTCCTGCAGCGGCCGGTCCAGCCCCGGGCGCACCATGATCAGCCCGGCGGGCACCATCGTCAGCACCAGCGCCGCGACCAGCCAGTGCAGGAGGCGGGCCGGTCGGCTGTAGACCCCGCTGTCGGCGACGGTCGTCGCCGTCGCGGACGGCGCGGGCATCGGGCGGGCGCTCGGAGGGCGGGGCGGCGGCATGGCGGACCTTTCGCGCTGGCGATTTAGGAAGGATGCCAGAGCGCGCAATTTTCGGCGAGTCCGGAAAACCGTCTTGACCGGTCCGGCCATGCGCCTACACCCGCTGGATGGCGACATTTCCGACCCATCCCCTGGCAGCCTTCTCCGCCGCACCGGCCTTGCCGGCGCTTTTGCTGCTGTGCGTGGCGGGGGCGGGGCTGACGCTGGGGCTGGCCGAGGCGATGACCGAGGCGGCGCCCCGGTCCCGTGCGGGCGCGCTGGCGCTGTTTCTCGGCGCGGCGGCGCTGGCGGTGCGCGGCATCGGGCGGGGGCGAAGCGGCACCTATCCGCATGGCCGGCTCGGGCTGTGCAATGCGGTCACGCTGACCCGGGCCGCGCTGGCGGCCAGCCTTCTGGCCCCGGCGCTGGCGGGCACACCGCGGCCGGGGCTGTGCCTGGCGCTGACGCTGGTGGCGCTGGCGCTGGACGGGGTGGATGGCTGGCTCGCGCGGCAGGCGGGGCTGGCCTCGCGCTTCGGCGCGCGGTTCGACATGGAGACGGATTCGCTGCTGGCGCTGGTGCTTGCGCTGTTGGCGATGCAGACGGCGGGGCTGGGCCCCTGGGTGCTGGTGCTGGGCCTGCCGCGCTATGTCTTCTGGGCGGCGATGTGGGTCTGGCCCTGGCTCGACGGGCCGCTGCCGCCGCGCCGCAGCCGCCGCTGGATCTGCGTGGTGCAGATCGGCGCGCTGGCCGCGCTGCAACTGCCTGGCCTCTGGCCCGCGGCGGCGGCGCTTGCCGTGCCGCTGGCGGCGGGGGCGCTGGCGCTGGTGCTGTGGTCCTTCGCCGTCGACATCCGCAGGCTGGCCAAGGCGCGGGGATGAGCGGCGGGCGGGGCTGGGGGCCGGTGCCGCCGCTGGTGGCGGGCATCGTCATCGCGCTGGCGGTGGGGCTGGCGGCGCTGCCCCTGCCGGTTGCCCTGCCGCCCCGCCTTGCCAGCCTGCCGCTGCCGGAGATGGCGACAGCGATCCTGCTGGCGCTGGCGCTGCCGAACCGGGGGCGGGCCGCCGCCTTGGCCCGGTGGGGGTTGGCCGGGGGTCTGCTGCTGGCGCTGGTCTGGCGGCTGGCCGATGCCGGGATGGCCGGCGCCTTCGCCCGGCCCTTCGACCCGCTGACGGATCTGCCGCTGCTGCGGTCGGGCGTCGACCTGCTGCGCGGATCGGTGGGGGCAGGGCCAGCGGCCGGCGCGGTGGCGGGCGCGGTGCTGGCCCTGGGCCTTGTCGCGGCAGCGATGGTCTGGGCGCTGCGCCGTCTGGCGGGGCGGGGGCCGCGGCGGGTGGTGCTGCCGCTTGCAATGCTGGCGGTGCTGTGGACGGCGGCGGCGCTGTGGCTGCCCGCCCTGCCGGGCCACGCCCCGCTGACGCGGCTGGCGCTGGATCGCGCCGCGCGGCTGGAGCGCGGGCTGCAGGATCGCCGCGACTTCGCCCGCGCCGCCGCGGCCGATGCCTGGGCCGGGCGGGCCGGGGCGCTGGACCGGCTGGGCGGGGCCGACCTGATCGTGGTCTTCGTCGAAAGCTATGGCCGCAACAGCCTCGAGGCGCCGCTCTACGCCGCCACCCATCGGGCCACGCTGGCGGCGGCGGAACCCGGTCTGGCCCGTGCGGGGCTGGCGATGCGGTCGGGCTGGCTGACCTCGCCCATCGCGGGCGGGCAAAGCTGGCTGGCCCATGCGACGCTGGCCGCAGGGCTGAAGATCGACACGCAGGGACGCTATGGCGCGCTGCTGGCCGCGCCCGGGCGGACGCTGTGGCACATTGCCGCAGGCGCCGGCCGCCCGACGCTGGCCGTGGCCCCCGCGATCACCCTGCCCTGGCCCGAAGGTCCGCGGCTCGGCTTCGGGCAGGTGCTGGCGGCGGCGGATCTGGACTATCGCGGCGCGGCCTTCAACTGGGTGACGATGCCGGACCAGTTCACCCTGGCGCGGCTGGGGCAGGCGCTGGACCGGGCCGGGGGTCCGCGGGCCGTCGAGGTGGCGCTGATCTCCTCGCACGCGCCCTGGGTGCCGGTGCCGCGCCCGGTGCCATGGCCGGCCGTGGGAAACGGCGAGATCTTCACCCCGATGACCGAGGGCGCGCCCAGCCCCGAACAGGTCTGGGCCGATCCCGACAGCGTGCGCGCGCAGTACCGGCAGGCCATCGACTACAGCCTGCGCATCGTCTTCGACTATGCCGCGCAGCCCCGGCGCCGGCCGGCGCTGTTGCTGGTGCTGGGCGACCATCCGCCCGCGCCCTTCGTGGCGCAGGCCGAGGGTCGCGACGTGCCCGCGCATCTGGTCGGGCCGCCCGATCTGGTGGCGCTGGCGGCGGACTGGGGCTGGACGAACGGGCTGATCCCTGCCACATCGGCGCCCTCCCTGCCGATGGAGGCTTTCCGCGACCGGCTTCTCGGCACATATACCAGCCAGGGCGGAACGATCGCGAGCGACGACGAGGAACGATGAAGGCACTGCGACTGCTGGTCCCGGCGATCCTGCTGGCCGTGCTGTGGCACTGGCTGGACGGCCCGGCCATTGCCGAGCGGCTGGCCGCGACCGATCCGGTCTGGCTGGCGGCGGCCTGCGCGGCCTCGGCGCTGCAGACGGTGCTGCTGGCGCTGCGCTGGCGGCTGACGGCCGGCGCGCTCGGGCACGAGATCCGGCTGTCCACCGCGCTGCGGGAATATTTCGTGGCGCAGCTGGTGAACCAGACCCTCCCCGGCGGCATGCTGGGCGATGCCGCCCGCGCCGTCCGCACCAAGGGCGAGGCGGGGCTGGCCGTGTCCGGCCAGGCGGTGGTGATCGAACGGCTGACGGGTCAGGTGGCGCTGTTGATCGTCACGCTCTGCGGGTTGGCGCTGGCCAGCGCCTTGCCGGGCGGGGTGCGCTGGCCGGCCTGGACCGAGATCATTCCGCTGTGGCTGGCCGGGATCGGTTTTGCGCTGGCGGTGGCGGTGCTGGGGCTGCGCCGGTTCCGGCCCGGCTGGATCGCGCTGATGGTCGAACCGGTGCGCCGGGCGGTTCTGGCGCGCGAGGTCTGGCCGCGTCAGGCGGTGCTGGGGCTGGCCGTGGTCGGGCTGAACCTGCTGACCTTCGCCTTCTCGGCCCGGGCCGTCGGCGTGGTGATGCCGGTCGAGGCGGTGGTGACGCTGGTGCCCCTGGTGATGACGGCGATGCTGGTGCCGATCAGCATCGCGGGCTGGGGCTTTCGCGAAGGCGCGGCGCTGGCGCTGCTGCCCCTGGGCGGCATCACCCCGGAAACCGCCGTCGCCGCCTCGATCGTCTTCGGCGCGGTCATCCTCTGCGCCAGCCTGCCCGGTGCCTTCTGGCTGTCGCACCGTCCGCGCGCGTGACCCCGGACCCGGCGCGGCCGGCACAGGATCATTGCTCTTCTGTGACAGCGCCCTAAGCTTTCCCTGACCAAGCAGGGAGATACCGATGCCGCCATTCCGTCTGACCCGCCGTTCCGCGCTGGCGCTGGGCGGGGGGCTCGCCGCCGGCCTTGCCGCCCCCTTCGCCGCGCCGCGCCTGCAGGCGCAGGCGGCCCGGACCGCCGCCATGCAGCTGTCCTGGCTGCATTCGGTGCAGTTCGGCGGCAGCTACATCGCGCTCGACCGCGGCTATTGGGCGGCAGAGGGGCTGGAGGTCGTGCTGCAGCCCGGCGGGCCGAACGCGCCGGTGGAACCGCCCGTGGTGTCGGGTCAGGCGCTGGTCGGCATTTCCGCCGCCGACTATACCGCCGCCGCGGTGGAACAGGGCGCGCCTTTCCGCATTCTGGCCGTTGCCATGCAGAAGAACCCCTTTGCCATCGCCTCGCTGCCCGCCAACCCGGTCAACACCCCTGCCGATCTGGCGGGCAAGCGTATCGGCATGGCGCTGGCCAATACCCCCGTGCTGCAGGCGCTGTGCAGCCTGAACGGCGTCGATGTGACTGCGGTCGAGGTGGTGCCGACGCAATATGACGCGGCCCCCCTGCTGGCGGGGCAGGTGGACTGCCTGCTGTGCTGGGCCACGGACCTGCCGGTCGCAATGGCGATGCAGGGCGTCGAGGCGGTGACGATGCTGATGGCCGATCACGGCTATGCCGTCCATTCCCAGACCTACATCGCCACCGATGCCTCGATCGCGGAACGGCGGGCCGAGCTTGTGGCGCTGCTGAAGGGCGAGGTGCGGGGCTGGACCGACTACAAGGCCGACCCCGCGGCGGCGGCGGCGCTGACGGTGCGGATGTTCCCCGATGCCGGGCTGGACCTGCCGACGCAGGAATTGCAGGCCGACCGCCAGGTGCCGCTGATGTTTTCCGACCTGACCGATGCCAATGGCTTCGGCTGGTTCACCGAGGAGACGGTGGCCGCCAATATCGAGACGCTGGCCCTGCTGGGCCGCAAGGTGACGCCCGAGCTGTGGGACCGCAGCCTGCTGGAAGAGGCCCATGGCTGACACCCCGCCCGAGGTGGTCTGCCGAGACCTCGCCTGCCGCTTCGGCGAGCTGGAGGTGCTGGCGCCGCTCGACCTGACCTTCGCCGCCGGGCAGACGACGGCACTGGTCGGGCCGTCGGGCTGCGGCAAGTCCACGCTGCTGCGGCT
This sequence comes from Frigidibacter oleivorans, assembly GCF_003993775.1. GTDB lineage: Bacteria > Pseudomonadota > Alphaproteobacteria > Rhodobacterales > Rhodobacteraceae > Frigidibacter > Frigidibacter oleivorans. The sequence goes on along the minus strand of NZ_RJRZ01000009.1, from coordinate 21,968 downwards.
GGTCGCGGGGCTGGAGACGCCCTCGGCCGGGGCGGTGCGGATCGGCGGGCAGAGCCCCTCGGCGGTGCAGCGGCAGGGCGATCTGGCCATCGCCTTTCAGGAGGCGGCGCTGCTGCCTTGGCGCAGCCTGCGCGGCAATGTGCGGCTGGCGCTGCGGCTGGCGCGGCGGCCCGACGATCCGGCGGCGGTGGACCGGCTGATCGACCTCGTGGGGCTGACGGGCTTCGGCGAGGCGCGGCCGGCGGAACTGTCGGGCGGGATGCGGCAGCGGGCCACCATCGCGCGCTGTCTGGTCACCGAGCCTGCGCTGCTGCTGCTGGACGAGCCCTTCGGCGCGGTGGACGAACTCACGCGGCTGCGGCTGAACCTCGATCTGCCGCGGCTGTGGCAGGCGCGGGGCACGACGACGCTGCTGGTGACGCATTCGGTGTCCGAGGCGGTACTGCTGGCGGATCGCATCCTCGTCTTTTCCGACCGTCCGGCGCGGGTGGTGGCCGACATCCCCGTGGACCTGCCGCAGCCCCGCGCCGCGGCAGTGACGGAAAGCCTGCCCTATCGCCGTCTGGTGGCTCGGGTGTCGGACGCGCTCGGCGGTGGCGGCGGGCGGCTGGCGGCCGAGTGATGCGCGGCGCGCTGGAGGCCATGACACGCGGCGCCGGGCCGGCGCTGGCCTCGACGCTGGGGCTGCTCCTGCTGTGGCAGGCCCTGGCGATGGCGACGGCGGGTGCCTGGATCCTCGCCTCGCCGCTGGCGGTGCTGGACTGGGCGGCAGAGCGTGCGGGGCTGCTGACCCGGGCGACGGCGGTGACGCTGGGGGCGGCGGCGCAGGGCTTTCTCTGGGGCAATCTCGCGGCGATGCTGCTGGCGCTGGTCTCGGTGCTGGTGCCGCGCAGCGAACGGGTGCTGTCGGCGCTGTCGCTGCTGGCCTTCTGCCTGCCGCTGGTGGCGACGGGGCCGATCCTGCGGGTGCTTTACGGTCCCGGCACCGGGCCGCAGGTGACGCTGGCGGCGCTGGCCTGCTGCTATACGACCCATGTCGCGCTGCTGGTGGGACTGCGCGCCGCCCCGCCGGGCTGGCTGGACCTGATCCGCAGCTATGGACGGGGGCGGGTGACGGCGCTGCTGCAGGTGCGGGCGATGGCGGCGCTGCCCTATCTGGCGGCGGGGCTGCAGATCGCCGCGCCGGCCGCGATCCTGGGCGCGATGGTGGGCGAGTTCACGGGGGCCGAGCGAGGGCTGGGCGTGCTGATCCTGCGCACCCTGCGCGGGCTGGACGTGGCGGGTACATGGGCCATCGGCGGCATCGCCGCCGCCGCTGCCATCGCCGCCCATGCCGCGGTCGGGGCGCTGGCGCGGCGGGTGACGCGCGCGCCGCCGCCGGTGATCCTGGCCGTCGCGCCGCCCCGCCCCGGGCGCGGCCCGCTGGCACGGCTGGCCGGGGCGGCGGGGTTGATCCTGCTGGTGCTGGCGCTGTGGTGGGCGGCGATGGAGGCGGCGGGCCTGCCCGCCTTCTTCGCCAAGCGTCCGGGCGATGTCTGGGCTTATCTGGCGACCGGACCGGCGGCGGGCCTGCACCGGGCCCAGCTTCTGGGGGCGCTCGGGCAGACGCTGGCCATCGCGCTGCCCGGCTATCTGGCGGGGCTGGCCCTGGGCGTGGGCATCGCCGCGGCGCTGGTGCTGGCGCCGCGGGTGGCGGGGGTGGCGATGCCACTGGCCATCGCCCTGCGCTCGATCCCGATCCTTGCCACCGCGCCCTTGATCGTGCTGGCGCTCGGCCGCGGGGCGGCGGGCGGCATCGCCATCGTCGCGGCGATGATCTTTTTTCCCACGCTGGTCGCCTGCCTGCAGGGGATGCGCCAGACCCCCGCTGCCGTTACCGACATCTTCGACAGCTATGGCGCGCCGCGGCTGACCCGGCTGATCCATGCGCAGGCCCCGGCGATGCTACCCGCCTTCTTCGCCTCGGCCCGGATGGCGGTGCCGGCCGCGATCCTCGCCGCGACGACGGCGGAATGGCTGGCGACGGGGCGGGGGCTGGGGGCGCTGATGGCCACCGTCGCCTCGACCTCGGACTACGGGATGCTCTGGTCCGCCACCGCGCTGATCGCTAGCGTGGCGATGCTGGCCTGGGCGGGTCTGGCGCGGATCGAACGCGCGGTGCTGGCCCGGGCGGCACCGGAACAGCTGAGCTGAGGATGCCCATGACCCTGCGCCCCGCCGTCTTCGCCATTCCCGGCGACATCGACACCAAGACCGGCGGCTATATCTATGAAAAGCAGGTGCTGCTGGCCCTGCGCGCGGCGGGGCGCGAGGTGCGGCACCTGCAGCTGCCAAGGGGGTTCCCGCAGGTTGATGCCGCCGCGATGGCCGAGACGGTGGCGGCGCTGACGGCGATCCCGGAGGACCGGGTGCTGATCCTCGACGGGCTCGTCTATGGCGCCATCGACACGGCGGGGCTGGCGCGGGTGCGCGCGCCGATCGTGGCGATGATCCATCACCCGCTGGCGCTGGAAACCGGGCTGGCCGAGGCGGAGGCGCGGCACCTGTTCGTGACCGAACGCGACAACCTGCGCCTGGCCGCGCAGGTGGTGGTGCCCTCGCCCCATACGGCCGGGGTGCTGGTGGACCGCTATGACGTGCCCGCCGCGAAGATCCGCATCGCCCTACCGGGCTTTCCCGCGCCCGATCCGGTGAAGACGCCCGCCGACCCGCCGCTGATCCTGTCGGTGGGCAGCCTCGTGCCGCGCAAGGGCCATGACGTGCTGATCGCGGCGCTGGCCAGCCTGACCGACCTGCCCTGGCAGGCGCGCATCGCCGGCGCGCGGCTGGACGAGGCGACGGCCACGGCGCTGCAGGCGCAGGCGGCCGAGGCGGGGCTGGAGGGCCGGCTGACCTTCCTCGGGCCGCTGGACGAGGCGGCGCTGACCGCACAGTTCCGCAGCGCCCATCTTTTCGCGTTGGCCAGCCGCTATGAAGGCTATGGCATGGTCTTCGCCGAGGCGCTGACCCACGGCCTGCCCATCGTCTGCTGCCGGGGCGGGGCGATTCCCGACACCGTGCCCGAGGCGGCGGGCCTGCTGGTGGCGGTGGACGATGTGCCGGCCTTCGCCGCGGCGCTGCGGTCCCTGCTGACGGATCCGGCCCTGCATGCAGCCAAGGCCGCGGCGGCGGCCCGGGCGGGGGCCGCGCTGCCCCGCTGGGCGGATACCGCGGCGGTGATGGCGGCGGCGGTCGAGGCCGCCTGAGGGCCGGACGGGCGGCGCGCTGCGACGCCCCGTCGCAGCTTTGCCACCCCAGTCCAGGAAATTGGACCCCGCTCGGTTTTTGCTTGCCTCACGAAGTATTGTTGCGTTTCCTTCGCTCGAAAGCGCGGACCCGTCGCACGCCATGGGCTCATTTCGCTCGCCCGACGCGCCCGCGGAAAAACATATTGGGTCAGATCATGCTTGCATTCGATGTCGCCGCCACCAGCACCGCACGCGCGCGGCTCACCGGGCTTCGGATTCCCGCCCTCGCCTCGCGCAGCGGCCTGCTCTGTTCCGTGGCGGTCGCGCTGGCGCTCGGCGCGACGGGCGTCGCGGCGCAGACATGGGACGGCGACACCAGCACCGACTGGACCGAGGACACGAACTGGGACGGCGACGTCGAACCCGGCGCCGCCGATGCGGTGGTCATCGACAACGGCGCCCTGCCGGACCAACCGGAACTGCTGGCGGGCGACAGCACGACGGTGGACACTGTCGATGTCAGCGCGGGCAGCCTGACCGTCTCGGGCGACCTTACCGCGACCAGCGGTGTCACCGTCACCGGCACCGGCGCGGTGGACGTGGGCGGCACCCTTACCGCCGATGTCGACAACGCGGCGGGCCTGACCAGCTCGGGCACCGTCGACGGCAATGTGACGAACAGCGCCGGCACCTTCGACAACAGCGGCACCGTCACCGGCACGCTGGACGTGTCGGGCGGCGCGGTCACCACCTCGGGCGCGGTGGACGGCGCCACGACGATCACCGGCGGCTCGGTCGAGAACTCGGGCACGCTGGCGGCGGTGGACAATGCCGCGACCTTCGACAACCTCGCCGCGGGCACGGCCGGCGCGGTGACGAACAGCGGCACCGGCACCAACGCGGGCGAGATCGCCTCGCTGTCGAACACCGGCGGCACGTTCAACAACAGCGGCGACATCACCGGCACCGCCGATGTGACCGGCGGCGTGGTCAGCAACCTGACCGGGGGCACCGTGGGCGGCGCCTCGACCGTGGGCGCGGCCGGTACGCTGAACAACGCGGGCACCGTGGCGGACGTCACCAATGACGGCACCTTCACCAACCAGGCGGGCGGCGTCGCGGGCGCGGTGACGACCACCGGCACCTTCACCAACGCCGCCGGGGCCGAGGCCGGCGCGGTCACCAACAGCGGCACGGGCACCAACGCGGGCGAGATCGCCTCGCTGTCGAATTCCGCCGGCAGCTTCAACAACACGGGCGACATCACCGGCACGATGGACGTGACCGGCGGCACGATCACCAGCAGCGGCAGCGTCGGCGGCGCCACCACGATCACCGCGGGCGACGTCACCAATTCCGGCACGATGGCGGGCGTCACCAATGCCGGCACCTTCACCAACCAGTCCGGCGGCAGCACCGGCGCGGTCGACAACAGCGGCACCTATGTCAACGAGGCGGGCGGCACCGGCGGCGCGGTCACCAATACCGGCACCGGCACCAATTCGGGCGAGATCGCCTCGCTGACCAATGACGGCGGCACCTTCCTGAACGAGGGCGACATCACCGGCACCGTCGATGTCAATGTCGGCACCGTCACCAATACCGGCAGCGTGGACGGCGCCTCGACCGTCGCCGCGGGCGCGGCACTGACCAGCTCGGGCACCGTGGCGGACGTCACCAATGACGGCACCTTCACCAACCAGAACGGCGGCGTGGCCGGAACGGTGACCACGACCGGCACCTTCACCAACGAGGCCGGGGCCGAGGCCGGCGCGATGACGAACAGCGGTACCGGCACCAACGCAGGCGAGATCGCCTCGCTGTCGAACACCGGCGGCACCTTCAACAACAGCGGCACGGTGACGGGCACTGCCAACGTCACCGGCGGGTCGCTGGACAACTCGGGCGACGTGGACGGCACCACGACCATCGGCGCGGCGGGGACGGTGACGAACTCGGGCGGGCTGGCGGCGGTGACCAACGCGGGCACCTTCACCAACCAGGCGGCAGGGACCGCCGGCGCGGTAACGAACAGCGGCACGGCGACGAACGCGGGCGAGGTCGCCTCGCTGTCGAACACCGGCGGGACCTTCAACAACAGCGGCACGGTGACCGGCACGGCCAGCGTCACCGGTGGGTCGCTGGACAACTCCGGCGACGTGGACGGCGCGACGACCATCGGCGCAGCGGGCACCGTCACCAACTCGGGCACCCTCGCGGCGGTGACCAATGCGGGCACCTTCACCAACCAGGCGGCAGGGACCGCCGGCGCGGTAACGAACAGCGGCACGGCGACGAACGCGGGCGAGGTCGCCTCGCTGTCGAACACCGGCGGCACGTTCAACAACAGCGGCACGGTGACCGGCACGGCCAGCGTCACCGGCGGGTCGCTGGACAACTCGGGCGACGTGGACGGCGCGACGACCATCGGCGCAGCGGGCACCGTCACCAACTCGGGCACCCTCGCGGCGGTGACCAATGCGGGCACCTTCACCAACCAGGCGGCAGGGACCGCCGGCGCGGTGACGAACAGCGGCACCGGCACCAACGCGGGCGAGGTCGCCTCGCTGTCGAACACCGGCGGCACGTTCAACAACAGCGGCACTGTGACGGGGACGGCGAGCATCACCGGCGGGTCGCTGGACAACTCGGGCGACGTGGACGGCGCGACGACCATCGGCGCGGCGGGGACGGTGACGAACTCGGGCGGGCTGGCGGCGGTGACCAACGGGGGCACCTTCACCAACCAGGCGGCGGGCACGGCCGGGGCTGTGACGAACAGCGGCACGGCAACGAACGCGGGCGACGTCGCTTCGCTGTCCAACACCGGCGGCACCTTCACGAACAGCGCCGCGGGCGAGATCACCGGCACCGCATCGGTCACCGGCGGCACGCTGAACAACGCGGGCACCGTCACCGGCGCCACCACGGTCGGCGCGGCGGGCACGGTCAATTCGACCGGCACGCTGGACGCCGTGACCACCTCGGGCACCGTCAACGCCCGCGGCAGCATCACCGGCCCCATCGCCATCGAGGATAACGGCACCTTCACCGTGACCGGCGGCAACCTCGTGGCCGGCGGCGACGCGATCACCATCTCGGATACCGGCAACCTGAATGTCACCGGCGGCGACCTGACCGGCGCGGGCGCGGTCACCAACAGCTCGACCGATCCGGCGGGGCTGACGGTGTCGACCGGGCGGACGCTGTCGGCGGCCTCGATCCTGAACGAGGCGGGTGCCTCGCTGATCCTCGGCGGCACGCTGACCACCGCGGGCGGCACCACGAACCTCGGCCAGTTCACCACCACCAACGGCACGGTGAATGGCGATTTCGACAATGGCGGCACCACCGACATCCAGGGCCTGTTCACCGTCAACGGCAACGCCACCAATTCCGGCACCATCTCGATGCAGGACGGCGCCAGCGGCGACCAGATGGTCATCTCGGGCGACTTCTTCTCGAACAACGGAACGCTCGCGCTGGACTTCGACGACACGGCGGGCGGCACGGCGGATCTGGTGACGGTGGGCGGCACCACGACGGGCACGCTGAACTTCGACTTCGATCAGGGCACCGTCGACGGCTACACCCTGGGCGACGAGATCCTCGTCCTCGACGTCAATGACGGGGCGGCGAACAACTTCACCATCGGCAATACCTCGGGCCTGGGCGGCGCGGGCACGACGATCTTCGCGCTGCAGCAGGCGGGGGCGAATGGCGACCTGTCGGTCGTCGGCCAGTCGAACCCGGCCATCGGCGGCATCGCGGCCAACATCTCGCTGACGCAGTCGCTGCTCGGCACCGTGGTCAACCGGCCGCAAAGCCCCTTCGTGTCGGGCCTCGCCTCGGGCGATGCCTGTTCGCATGGCGGCTACGGGCGGGCGACCGGCGGCCAGTCCACCGTCACCGGGTCGAGCGACAACGGCGTCAGCGAACTGACCGCCAGCATCGACGCGACCTATGCCGGCTTCCAGGCGGGCTACGACTTCGGCTGCTTCGACGGGCGCTTCGGGGGCTGGGACCTCGCCTTCGGCGGCATGATCGGGGTGAACTCGGGCGAAACCTCGCAGGACGTCTTCCCGATCGACCCGCTGGACCCGACCCGGTACGACACCAGCGCCGGTCCCCTGGGCCAGATCGACGGCGATTTCGACCAGACCTATGTCGGCGCCTACATGGCGGCGCGGCGCGACAAGTTCACCGCCGACGTGCAGCTGCGCTATGACATGACCGATTACAGCTTCACCTCGGACCCGGCGACGAACCTCGGGCTGGACGACGACACCGACACGACCGCCACGACGATCAGCAGCCGCGTCAACTATGCGCTGGACCTGAACGACGAGGGGCTGTCGCTGGTGCCGACGGCCGGCTTTTCCTACACCCGGACCAGCGGATCGAAGCTGAGCTTCGACGACGGGTCGGAGCTGGAGACCGACGCCTATGACTCGTTCATCGGCTTCTTCGGCGGTACGCTGGCCCGCACCACCATCGCCGAGTCGGGCACGGCCGGCACCACGCTGTTTATGAGCGCGGTCTACTACCACGAATTCGCCGACGACCGCGACTCGACCTTCACCTCGCCCGCCTTCGGCGAAAGCGACGTCACCACCTCGGCGCTGGAAGGGTTCGGCGAGGTCAGCCTCGGGGTCAACTATGTCTCGCTGCTGGACGGGCAGGTGGGCACGGCCAAGCAGCTGAACGCCAACGTCCGGGCCGATGCCCGGTTCGGCGACGATGTCGAAGACAGCTTCGGGCTGACCGCACAGCTGCGCCTGTCGTTCTGATCGCAATGGCCGCGGGCGGCGCAGGCGTCGCCCCGGCCCGAAAGGGTGCGGCAACACCATGTCGTGGTTCAGCAAGGTCGCGTGGAAGGAGGGGCTGTTCCTGCAGCCCCAGCATTTCCAGCAATCCGACCGCTATGTCGAAAAACTGATCGAGGCGCGCACGCGGCACATGTCGCCCTATCCCTGGGGCGTCGAGGAATTGCGCATCAACCGCGACCGGCTGCAGCAGGGCCGGATCGAGCTGGTGCGGGTCGCGGGCATCCTGCCGGACGGGCTGCCCTTCGACGCGCCGGCGGTCAATGCGCTGCCCCCCGCCATCGAGGTGCCCGAAGGCTCGGACGGGGTGCCGGTCTGGCTGACGCTGCCCGACATGGCGATGAACGGCCGCGAGATCGCGCTGGATGCCGAGGCGGGGCTGGCCACACGCTATGTCGTGGCGCCGGAAACCGTGGCCGACAGCGCCTCGGCCATGCGGGTCGAACATCAGATCGAGATCGCCGAACCGCGGCTGGAACTCGATATCCGCAACACGCCGAAGCCGGGCTATCAGTGCCTGAAGATCGCCCGCATCCTCGAGGTGCGCGACAAGGTGGTGATCCTCGACGACACCTTCCCGCCGCCGGTCCTGACCCTGCAGGCGCATCCGGTGGTGCTGGGCTGGCTCGACCGGGTGGTGGGCTGGGTGGAAACCAAGCTGGAAAGCCTGTCGCGCTATGCCGCCGACCCGAGTGCGGGGGGCGGCCTGCAAGCGACCGATTACTTCATGCTGCTGCTGCTGAACCGCAACATCAACGTGCTGCGGCATTTCCGGCAGTCGCGTTACGTTCATCCCGAACGGCTGTTCGAGGAATTGCTGCGGTTTTCCGGCGAGCTGTGGACCTTCGACCACGACCGCCGGCTGGCGCCCGAATATCCGCCCTATGACCATGCCGACCTGAAATCCTGCTTCGAGCCGGTGGTGCGCGACATCCAGCGCCTGCTCAGCCGCGATGTCAGCCGGGCGACGCGGCTGGACCTGCGGCAGGTGGGGGCGAATTCCTTCCTCGCACAGGTGCCCGACCGCAACCTGTTCCGCGACGCGGCCTTCGTCATCGAGGTCGAGACGAGCCGCCCGCTGACGCAGGTCCAGTTGCAATTCCCGGAACTGTGCAAGGTCGGCCCGAACACGCGGATGGCCGAGATCGTCAACAACAACCTGCCGGGCATCGGGCTGATCCACACGCCGACGCCGCCGCGGCAGATCCGGGCGATGTCGCGCAACGTGTATTTCCTGCTCGACAAGTCGTCGCCGTTGTGGCGCGAATTCAGTACGGCCCCGGCGATCGGCATGCATTTCGCCGGCGACTGGCCGGAACTGCGGCTGGACCTCTGGGCGATCGTGGAGACGCGGACATGAGCAAGGCTGGGGCATGAGCAGGGACGGGCCATGAGCAAGGGCGGGGGGAGCGACAAGGACAAGACGGTGATCGGCGGCAGCCTCGGTGGCCCCGGGCCGAACCCGCTGCCCAATCCCGTTCCGCAACCGCCGGCACAGCCCCCCGCACAGCCTTCCGCGCCACCCTCCGCCCCTCCGCAGCAGCACCAGCCCACGGTGATCGGCGGCGCGCTGGCCCCGCCGGGCGGGCCGGGCTTCGGCCCCGGTCCCGGCTTCGGCCAAAGCCCCGGCTTCGGTCAGGGTCCCGGCTTCGGTCAAGGGCAGGGCTTCGGCCAGCAGGGCGGCTTCGGGCAGGGCTACGGCGCCCCGCCGCCCGCCGCGGATGCCTGGGGCACGCCCGCCCCGGCACAGCCGCCCGGACCTTCGCAGGCGGCCGGCTGGGGCGGCGGCTTCGGCCAGCCGCAGCCGCCCTATCCCGGCCAGCCGCCGGTATCAGGGGCCTTCGCGCCCTCGCAAAGTTTCTTCCCCGATGCCCATGCCGCCGAACCCGCGTCCTTCGCGCCGCCCGCGCAGAAGATCGACCTGCGGCTGGCGCTGCAGGCCAAGGGGCTGGGCAAGGGCGGGCCGAAGAACCCGATCCTCGCCGCCGCCGCCAACCTGCTGATCCTGTTCGGCCGCCTGCGCACCCAGATGGTCGAGATGGAAGCCGTGCCGCTGATGGAACACGTCACGCGCGAGATCGAGGCCTTCGAGCAGAATGTCATCGCCGCTGGTGTCGACGCGCATGAGGCGCAGGTGGCGAAATACCTGCTGTGCGGCACCGCCGACGACATCGTGCAGAACATCCCCGGCACCGACCGGCATCTGTGGGTGCAGTATTCGATGGTGGCGCGGTTCTTCAATCGCCGCACCTCGGGCGTGGGCTTCTTTCAGGAGGTCGAGAAGGCGCTGCAGGCCCCGGCGCAGCGGTTCCAGCTGCTGGAACTGGCGCTGGTCTGCCTGTCGCTGGGATTCGAGGGCCAGTATCGCGCCATGCCGAACGGCGCGGTGGAGCTGCAGCGCATCCGCGGCATGATCCATGACAGCCTGCGCCGGATCGAGCCGCGTCCCGACGAGGACATCTCGCCGCGCTGGCACCCGGTCCGGCTGGGCGGGCGCCGGCGGTTCGGCGGCACGCCGCTATGGGTGGTGGCCTCGGTGCTGGGGGTGGCGCTGCTCGGCGCCTATCTGGGCCTGTCGATGGTGATTTCCAACGAGGGCGGCGCGGTGGTGTCGCGGCTGATCGGCATCCATCCCGCGCAGGCGGTGACCCTGCGCCGTCCCGAACCGGTGGTGCCGCCCCCGCCGCCGGCGCCGCCCGAGGCGACGCTGCAGCAGCTGGACCGCATCCGCGGCGCGCTGGCGCCGCAGATCGAGGCCGGGCTGATGGAGGTCGACCTGAAGGGCGATTTCATCTTCGTGCGTATCAACAACACCGCGCTGTTCGATTCCGGCCGCGCCGAGGTGAAGGACGATTTCGCGGCGCTGGCGGCCGAGATCGGCCGTGCGCTGGACCCGGAACCCGGCCCGATCCGGGTGGTGGGCTTCACCGACAACGTGCCCTTGAAGGGCACGGGGCGGTTCAAGAACAACATCGACCTGTCCGTGGCGCGGGCGGAATCGGTGCAGTCGACGCTGTCGCCGCTGCTGGCCGATCCGGCGCGCATCGTCGTCGAGGGCAAGGGCGAGGCCGATCCCATCGCCGACAATGCCACGGCCGAGGGCCGCGCGCTGAACCGGCGGGTGGAAATCCTGATCGCGCGCGAGGAAACGCTGCAGGCCGCGACGGAGGCTGTGGAATGAGCCGCGTGCTGAAACCGCTGCTGATCGCGCTCGGCGCGCTGGCCTTTTCGGTGCTGGTCTGGTTCGCGGGGCCGCTGATCGGCGTCGGCGACGCCCGCCCGTTCGAGCCGGTCTGGGTGCGGCTGCTGCTGATCGGGCTGATGCTGCTGGCGGTGGCGGTCTGGGCGGTGCTCGCCTTCCTGCGCCGGCGGCGCGGTCAGGCGGCGCTGGAAAAGGCGATGGTCGCGGATGCGCCGGCGGGCGACGGCGCGGTGCTGGCCGAACGGATGCGCGGGGCGCTGACGACGCTGAAGAAGTCGTCGAAGTCGAAGACCTATCTCTATGACCTGCCCTGGTATGTGATCATCGGCCCGCCCGGATCGGGCAAGACCACGGCGCTGGTCAATTCCGGGCTGAAATTCCCGCTGGCCGACCAGAAGCAGGGCGGCCTGTCCGGCTTTGGCGGCACGCGCTATTGCGACTGGTGGTTCACCGAAGAGGCGGTGATGATCGACACCGCCGGCCGCTATACCACGCAGGACAGCGATGCCGCCGCCGACAGCGCCAGCTGGACCTCGTTCCTGTCGCTGCTGAAACGCAACCGGCCCAAGCAGCCGGTCAACGGCGTGATCCTCGCCCTCTCGGTCGCCGACCTGATGAACGCCACTCCCGAACAGATCGCCGCCCATGCACAGATCGTGCGTGACCGGCTGGGCGAGATCCACGAGACGCTGAAGGTGGATTTCCCGGTCTATGTGATGTTCACCAAGGCCGACCTGATCGCCGGCTTCCGCGAATATTTCGCCTCGTTCAGCGCCAGCCGCCGCCGCAAGGTCTGGGGCGTGACCTTCCAGACCGAAAGCCGCCGCGAGGCGACGCATGAACAGGCGGGCGAGGAATTCGACGCGCTGGTGTCGCGCCTGTCGGACGAGGTGATCGACCGGCTGAGCGAGGAAAACGACGGTGTGTCGCGCATCTCGATCTTCGGGCTGCCGGGGCAGATGGCGATCCTGCGCGACCCGGTGGTGGATTTCCTGCGGCAGGTCTTCGCGCCGACGCGCTACAAGACCAACGCGATGCTGCGCGGCTTCTACTTCACCTCGGGCACGCAGGAAGGCACGCCCATCGACCAGGTGCTGGGCGCGATGAACCGCAGCTTCGGCCGCGATGCCGGCGCGGCGCTGATGTCGGGCCGGGGCAAGAGCTTCTTCCTGCACGACCTGCTGACCGAGGTGATCTTCGCCGAACAGGGCTGGGTCAGCTATGACCGCAGCGCGGTGCGCCGGTCCGCGGGGCTGCGCTATGCGGCGCTGACAGCGATGCTGCTGGTTTCGGCCGGGTTGCTGGGCGCCTGGGGGTGGAGCTTCTTCGAGAACCGCGCGCTGGTGCGCTCGGCGCAGGCGGCGCTGGCGGATTACGAGATCGCGGCGCGCGACGACCTGCAGGCGACCGAGGTGGCCGATACCGATTTTGCGCGGGTGGCGGGCGAGTTGCAGCTGCTGCGCACCATGCCCGCGGGCTATGCCGACCCCGATGCCGGCGGCGGCATCACCGAACGCTTCGGCCTCGGCCAGCGGCGGCAGCTGCACACCTCGGCCGAACTGGCCTATCGCGACGGGCTGGAACGGCTGCTGCGGCCCCGGCTGATCCTGCGGATCGAGGAACAGTTGCAGGGCTTCGTGCTGGCGAACGAGACGCTGGCGATCTACGAGACGCTGAAGGTCTACAAGCTGCTCGGCGGTCTGGCCCCGGCACCCGAGGACCCGCTGATCCAGCAATGGTTCCGCGAGGAATGGCGCGACATCTTCCCCGGCGTGAACCAGCAGCCGCTGCGCGACAACCTCGAGGCGCATCTGGCGGCGATGCTCGACCTGGATGCCGAGATCGAGCCTTCGGTGGAGCTGAACGGCGGGCTGATCCAGCAGGCGGAACGCATCCTCGGCCGGATGAGCGTCGCCGATCAGGCCTATTCGCTGATCCAGGCCACGGCGGGCTTTTCCGGGATCCCGGACCTCAACCTCGTGGAACGGCTGGGGCCGGATGCGCGGCTGGTATTCGAGACGGTCGATGGCAGCGATCTGGCGCAGGTGACGATCCCCGCGCTCTACACCTATGAAGGCTTCAACGGCTTCTTCCTCGACCAGCTGGGCGAGGTCGCCCGCAAGATCGAGGCCGAGACCTGGGTGATGGGTCCGCAGGCCGAAGAGGCGCGCATCGGCGACCAGCTGGACCGGCTGGGCCCGGTGCTGCTGGCGCGCTATCGCGACGATTTCCTCGCCGCCTGGGAAACCATGCTCGACAACCTGCGCCTCGCGCCGCTGGCGGCCGACAAGCCGGCCTATGTGGCGCTCGCCGCGGCCTCGTCGCCCGCGACCTCGCCGATCCTGCGGCTGGTCGAGACGGTGGCGGCGGAAACCCGGCTGACGGCGGAACCGGCGCAGGCGGGCACGCCGCTGGCCGAGGCGGGCATCGACCCGGCGCTGGCCTCCAAGGCGGCGGGCGAGGTAGAGGCGCTGACCCTGCACCGGATGTCGGGGCTGAAGCGGATCGGGCTCGACCTCGCGCTCGAGGCCGGCAAGTCGCAGCGCCGCGCGGGGGCTGCCGGCGGGGCGGCCGCGGCTCCGGTGATCCCCGGCGCGGATATCGAGGCGCAGTTCGCGGAATGGCATGCGATGCTGGACGGCACGCCCGGCAGCCGGCCGGTCGACGCGCTGATCGCCAGCCTCGACGGCATCCACCAGAGCCTGGTGATCGCGGCGAGTTCCGGCATCGCGCAGGCGGCGGCGCAGATGCCGGCGCTGATCGGGCAATTGCGCACCGCCGGGTCGCGCCTGCCCCCCGCGCTCGGCCGGATGACCGACGAGGCGGTGGAGGATTTCGAGGGCAGCGCCGCCTCGACCACCATCGCGCAGCTGAACGACGACCTTGCCCAGCAGGTCACCCGCGCCTGCGAGACCATCGTCGCCAACCGCTATCCCTTCGGCGGTTCGCCCAGCCGTCAGGTGCCGATGAGCGAATTCGCCCAGCTTTTCGCGCCCGACGGCATCCTCGACCGCTATTTCAACGCCAATCTGGCGGTTCATGCCGATATGGGCGGCACCGACTGGACATGGCGGGCCGACAGCCCCCTGGGCGACCGGCTGTCGCTGGCGACGCTGAGGCAGTTCCAGCGCGCCGCGAAGATCCGCGAGGCCTTCTTCCCCGGGCGCAGCCCGACGGTCAGCCTCGACGTCACCATCAACCAGACCGCGGCCCATGACCGCATCCGGCAGGCGATCCTGTCGATCGACGACCAGCAGATCGTCACCCGTGCCGTGGGCAACACCCCCACCACCATCACCTGGCCCGGCACCGGCACCACCACCTCGCTGCAACTGCTGCCGGAACTGCGCAACCGCGACTCGCTGATCCGCTATCAGGGGCCGTGGGGACTGCTGCAGTTCCTGCGCGACGGCAATCCCCGGCAGGTGGGCGACGTGCTGCAGGTCAGCTACGTGATCGGCGGGCGCAACATCGCCTTCGACGTGCGGGTGAATGCGCTGGAAAACCCGTTCAACCTGTCCGAACTGTCCGAGTTCGGCTGTCCGACGGGCCTGTGACATGGCGCTCGCCCTCTATGGCAAGCATCCGGGCTGGGGCGACTTCCTGCAGGTGGGCCTGCCGCCCGCGCCGCTGACGATGCTGGAAGGCTGGCTCGACGCCGCAATGGGCCAGTGCCGCGAGGCGCTCGGCCCCGACTGGGAACGGGTCTGGGACCGGGTGGGCGCGGCGCGGCCGGTCCTGTGCTTCTGGATCGGCGAGGCGATGGCGGGCCTGCCGATGGCCGGGGTGCTCGCGCCCTCGCGCGACCGGGTGGGCCGCCGCTTTCCGCTGGTGATGATCGACCTCGGCACCGCGCTGCCGCCGCCGGTGCTGGCCGGCGATCTCGGCTGGTATGCGGGGATGGAGGCGGCGCTGCGCGCCCGGCTGGACGAGGCGGGTGCCGGTACGGGCGCGCTGCCGGGCCGCCCGCCCGCCACGCTGGTCGAGGGGCTGGAGCCGGCAGCGGGGGCCGCGGCAGAGACCGCCGGACAACCGGGGCCGGACGGGTTCTGGGCGACGGGGGCGCCGGCGGATGTGGCGGCGTTGCTGGCCGATATCGCCGCGACCGACCACCGCCGCGCCGCGGCCGGGCGCAGCTATTGGTGGCGGGCCGGGCAGGTGGCCGTCGCGCCCGCGGCGGAGCTGGCCGAAGACCCGGCGGCGACCCCGGCGCCCGCGCCGACCGGCGGGCCGGACGCAGAGGCGGCCGAACCCGCGCCACCTCGTGAACTTGCCCTTGTGGGGGCCGAACCCGTGGGGGCCGAGGTTTCGGGGGCCGGTCTCGCCGAGGCCGAGCCCCTGATGGACGAGCCGGAACCGCCCGCCGCTGTGACGCCGGCCGAGGAGATCGCGCCCCCGGCCCCCGCCGCGCCCGTCCCTGCCGATATCTGGACGGGCGCGGCTTGGCTCGACCCCTCGCTGCCCGAGGATGCGCTGCCGCCGGAGGACCCGGCACCACCCGCCGCGCCGGCCACGACGGCCCCGGCTGTACAGACGCCTGCCGCCCTGCCGGAACGGCCGTCGCTGGTCCATGCCGGGCCGGGACTGCCCGGCGGCCCCGTCCTCGCCTGGCTTCTGGGGGCAGCATGATCCTGCGGACCGGCACCGGCACAAGGCACCGCTTGGCACGGCGCGCCATGCGCCATGGAGGAGAGGCAGAATGAGCGAGGCGCCCTTCAGCTTCGACACCGGCGCGGCCACGGATACCGGCCGGGTGCGCGACCATAACGAGGACCGCTATTTCGTCAGCCCGCCCTCGGGCGTCTGGCTGGTGGCGGATGGCATGGGCGGGCACGAGGCCGGCGATTTCGCCAGCCAGACCATCGCCGACAGCGCCGCCTCCATCGGCCGGCCCAGTTCCGCCCCCGACCTGCAGGCGCGGTTCAACGACCGGATCGCCATCGCCCATGACCTGATCCGTCAGCAATCCGCCCGCCGCGGCGGCGCGACCATCGGCGCCACGCTGGTGGCGCTGCTGATCTTCGACCGCCATTTCGCCTGCATCTGGTGCGGGGACAGCCGGATCTACCTCTTGCGGGACGGGCAGTTCCGGCAGGTCACCTCGGACCATACCGAGGTGCAGGAGTTGCTGCGGTCCGGCGCGATCACCCCGGAACAGGCGGCGGTCTGGCCCCGGCGCAACGTCATTACCCGCGCCATCGGCGTGGCGGAACGGCCGATGACCGAAGAGGTCTATGGCGCGCTGGCGGCGGGGGACACGTTCCTGCTGTGCTCTGACGGCTTGACGGAACATGTGGCAGAGCAGGAAATGACGGCGATGCTGCAGGGCCACACGGCGCAAGAGGCCTGCAACCGTCTGGTGGACCTTACATTGTCGCGTGGGGCGCGCGACAATGTGACGGTGGTGGTGGTAAGGTGCCTCCCGCAGGGGGCGTATGGAAATCCCCCCGGCCGCGCGGGCGGCGGGGATCAATGGCAACTGGACGGCTGACGATGACGAACGAACCCCCAGTTCCCCCCGGGGACGCCCCGCGCGGCGCCAGCGTCGCGCCCGGTTCGGCAGCCGAGGGCGACCGTCGCGTCACCGCCGTGACCGCCGGCACCCAGATCATCGGCACCTACGAGATCGAACAGCTGATCTCCTCGGGCGGGATGGGCGAGGTCTATCGCGGCCGCAACATCCACAATGGCGAACCGGTCGCGATCAAGATCGTGCTGCCGAGCCTTGCCCATGACCCCAAGATCGTGGCCCTGTTCCAGAAAGAGGCGACGGTTCTGGGCCGGCTGTCGCATGACGCCATCGTCCGCTATCACGTCTTCACCAACGACCCGGCCATCGGGCGGCCCAGCCTGATCATGGAATTCGTCGCGGGCCAGTCGCTGTCCGACCGGCTGGACCAGGGGCCGATGCCGCTGGAGGATGTGACGGTGCTGATGCGCCGGCTGGCCTCGGGCCTCGACAAGGCGCATCGGGCGGGGGTGGTGCATCGCGACCTGTCGCCCGACAACGTCATCCTCGAGGATGGCTTCGTCGAGCACGCGAAGATCATCGACTTCGGCATCGCCAAATCCTCGACCATCGGCGGCGGCACGCTGTTGCAGGGGCAGTTCGCGGGCAAGTTCAACTTCGTTTCGCCCGAACAGCTGGGCGCCTTCGGCGGGGTGGTGGACGGGCGGTCCGACATCTACAGCCTCGCGCTGCTGATCGCGGCGGCCTGCCGGGGCGCGGTCGTGCCCATGGGCAGTTCCATCGTCGACGCGGTGGGCAAGCGGGCCTCGGTTCCGGCCATCGACGGCCTGCCCGAGGCGCTGCGCCCGCTGATCGAACATATGCTGGAGCCCGATCCCGCCCATCGGCCCGAAACGATGGCCGAGGTGATCCGCATGCTCGACACGCCGGCGCTGGTGCCGTCGCGCGTGGCGCCGCCGGCAATGCCGGACCCGAACCGCACGGTGATCGCCGGATCGCTGCCGCCGGTCAGCCTGCCGCCGGAACTGGGCGGCGGGCGGCTGACCGGCGGCTTCGGCGCGGCGGCGGCGGGCGGGCAGACCACGGGCGTGCCGGCCGGCGGCAGGCAGACGACCGGGGCGCGCGGCAGCCTGCCGGTGGACGAGGGCGACAGCCCCTTCGGTGCCCCGGCCTCTGCCCCCGCGTCCGCCTCTGCCGCGTCGGCGGCCCCGGCCCGGTCGGGCGGCGGCATGGGCATGCTGGTGGCGGTGCTGCTGGTGCTGATCGCCGCCGGGGCAGGGGGCGCATGGTTCACCGGTCTTCTGGGCGGGCCGGGCGAGGGCGAAACGGACCTTGCCGCGGCGGAGGATCCCGCGCCTGCGGCTGAGCCCGAGCCCGCCGCCGATCCGGCCCCCGAAATCGCCCCAGAACCGACTACCGAGCCTCCGGCTGCGACCGCCACCGATCCCGAACCTGCCGCGCCGTCCGCCCCCGAGCCGGCGGCACCGGCCCCCGCCGCGCCCGATGCCGCGCCCGCCACGGCGGCGGCACCCGAGGCGCCCGCCACGGCCGAACCCGACCCCGCCCCCCCCCCCCCGGGGGCGGGCCCCCCCCCCGCCGGCGAGCCCCCCCTGGCGGCGGAACCGACCGACCCGCTGGCCTGGATCGCGGCCCATGAGACGCCCGCCTGCGTCGCGCTGCTGCCGGCAGAGGCGGGCGCGGCGGTCACCGCCGTCGCCGCCGCCGAAGCCGATCTGGCGCCGGCCCGTGCCGCCTATGACAGCCGCTTTCCGGACGGGCCGACGGTCCAGACCCAGATCGTCGAGACGACGCAATGCCCCATCGTGGATTTCGCCAAGGACCACCGCGCGGCGCCCGAGGCGCTGCCGCTGCTGCGCCTGTCGGGCGAGGGCAGTTTCGCCAGCGGCGCGCTGGTGTCGGGCGAACTCGCGGGGGTGGGCGACCGGGCGGCGGAACTGTTCCTGGTGAACGGGGCGGGGGGCGCCACCAACCTGCGAAACTTCATCGCCAAAAGCTCGGACGGGACGATCAGCTTCAGCTTCACGGTCAACCTCGCCGATGGCGCACCGGCGGGGCAGATGCTGCTGGCCATCGTGACGGATCAGCCGCTGACCAAGCTGGCCGTGGTGCCCGACGGGGTGACGGCGCGGGCGCTGATGCCCTTCATCGCCACCCAGCTGGACGAAACCGGGCAGACGGTGGCGCCGGTGTTCCGCGCCTTCCGGATCGAATAGAGGGCGCCGCGCGGCTGCCGGGGATCAGTTGAACTGGATCTCGCGCAGCCGCGAACTCAGGATCAGCTGGTCGCGGCACAGCGTCTGTTCGCCGGCGGCCGCGGTGCATTCCACCGGCCCGTTGACCGAGATGCGGCTGATGTCGCCGCAGCCCTGCTCCGGCAGGTCGAACTGCAGCACCCGGGTCTTGCCCGCGGGCAGCCAGCCGAATTCCAGCACCACCAGCCGCTTCACCACGCCGGTCGCGTCGAAGACCGCCACCTCGTAGGAAGCGCGCTCCAGCCCGATGGCCGTGGTGTTGGTGGCGACATAGGTCAGCCGGCAGCCGCCCGGTTCGTCGGCGGCGTTGTTCAGCTCGATCTCGATCGACCCGGTCTGGGCGAGGGCCGGCGCCGGCAGCACGGCCAGCAGGCCGGCACAGGCGATGCCGCGCAGCAAGGCGGCGCGAAGGGTCGTCGCGGTCATCTTCGGCACGGCGCGGCTCCGGTCGGCGGCATCGGGACGGTTATTGGTAGGCGCCGATCATCCAGGGCATCCGGAAGGACCGCGTCGCCACGCGGGCCAGGGGCGCCGTCGCCGCGGGCTGCGCCACGCGCTGCACTGTCACCGCCGGGGCGAGCGTCCGGGGCGCGGCCACCGCAACCTCGGCCCGGGCCTTCGGCCGCGGCGAGACGGTGACCGGCTGCGGGATCACCTCGAAGGTGATGTTGCCGTTGGTGGCGATGCCGGGCTGCAGGGCATCCGGCGCGGCCGCGGCGGGCAGGGCGATGCCGGACGCCGCCATTCCCGCCAGCAATGCGAAGCTGTGAACTGTCTTCATCCGATCCATCCCGTTGCACTGGGAACTGCTGCCGGTACAAGAAGACCGCGCCCGCAGGGTTCCGAACATGCGCCGATTCTAGACCAAACACCCCCTTGCGGCAATTGCGGCGCAAGAGGGCGGGGCGGTTCAGGCATGAAACGAGGATATAGTCTGGCCTATATGTCACGCATCGTCGCAGGCCCGATGACATTGCCGCTGGCCCTGCTGGCCGGCTGGATGGCGCTGGCCGGGCCGGTGCGGGCCGAATTCGCCGTCTGCAACCAGTCGCTGGATGTCGTCAACGTGGCCATCGGGCTGGACGTCACCACCGCCGCCGACAGCGGCACCGTGTTCGAGACGCGGGGCTGGTGGACGGTCGGCCCGAACCAGTGCGCCAACGTCATCCGCGAGGAACTGGCGACGCGCTATGTCTATGTCTATGCGCAGGACGTGGTGGGCCAGCCGCTGCTGAACGGCACCACGCAGATGTGCGTCTCTCCCCGCCGCTTCACCATCCGCGGCACACAGGAGTGCTGGAGCCGGGGCAACATCGCTGCGGGCTTCGTCGAGGTGGACACGCTGAAGACGCAGCGCTGGACGCTGTTCCTGACCGGCAGTCCCTAGACCGGCAGTCCCCGGACCCGTGGCCGCCGGCCCCGTGCCGGGGCGCGAACTCGATGTGGGCGCGTCGGACAGCTGGCACGGCAAATGTGACTCGCCAGACCGCCTTGCCGCCGGTAGACTCGGGCGCATTCCATCCCAGTCCTTCGGTTGCGTCCATGTCTTTGCCCGGTTTCCTTCCGCGCCCCAGTTTCGGGCCGGGCCATGCGGTCCGGCGGGGCGCCTGTGCGGCGGTCATGGTCTGGGGCGCGATCTTCGCCGCGGCGGGCGAGGCCGAGGCGCGCCGCCTGGCCCTGGTGGTGGGGAATGGCGGGTACGAGACGGTGCCGAAGCTGACCAATGCCGTGGGCGACGCGCAGGGCGTGGCCAAGGCGCTGGAGGGCATCGGCTTCGAGGTGACGCTGCTGACGGATGTCACCGCGCCGGACTTCTGGGCCGAGCTCGACCGCTTCGCCGCCGAGGCCGATGGCGCGGAAAGCACGCTCTTCTACTATTCCGGCCATGCCTTCCAGATGAGCGGCGTCAACTATTTGATCCCGGTCGGCGCCACGCTGGACAGCCGCGAGGCCATCCGGGCCGAGACCTGGAGCCTCGACGGCGTGATCGCCCGGTTGCAGGACCGGCGGCGGCAGACGCTGGTCTTCCTCGACGCCTGCCGGAACGATCCGCTGCCGGCCGAGGTGCGGGGATCGGGCACGGCGGACGGGCTGGCCCGGCTGCAGACCGGGGCGGGGACCTTCGTGGCCTTCGCCACCGAACCGGGCGCGGTGGCCTATGACGGCGTCGAGGGCGCGCCGCACAGCCCGTTCACGCAGGCGCTGCTCGACAATCTGGCGGTGCCGGGGCTGAGCGTGTCGGACATGATGATCGAGGTGCGCAACGCGGTCGAGGATGCGACCGGCGACCGGCAGACGCCCTGGGACCAGTCGTCGCTGCGCGAACAGTTCTATTTCGTCCCCGAGGAGGAACGGAAGCAGGAACTGAGCGACGCGGATTTCGAACTGCTGGCCCAGCTTCCCGCCGAGGATCGGACCAAGTTCATCGAATTGCTGCGCGCCTCGGGCTTTTCGGAAGAGTCGCTGGCCAATGCCGAGGCACAGATCGAGGTGGCGAGCCTGAACCTCGAAATCGCGGCGGATGGCGGCACCACGCTGGGCGCGGCCCCCGTCGCCGATCCCGCCGCGCCGGAACTGGCAGGCGCCCCGGCGGCCGCCGCAGCCCCCGCGCCTGTTGCACCAGCCATCGCACCGGCCGTCGCACCGGCCGCCCCCCCCGCGGCGGTGGCCGAGGCTCCGTCCGCGCCGGCCGAATTCGTGTTCGAGACGGTGGATGGCGGCGTCACCCTGTCCGGTCCCCAGGCGCCGACTGCGGTGGCCGAGGCGCCGGCCGCCCCCGCCGCGCCGCAGGGCGAGGTTCTGGCCGCGCTCGCCCCCGGCCTTGCCGTGGCGCCGATGCCCGAGACGTCGGGCCTCGGCCAGGGGCCGTCCGCGTCGTCCAGCCCCTCCCGCCCCGCCCCGGCGCAGCCCGGCCACGCGGCGCCGCAGGCCCCGGCCCCCGCCCCCCCCCCTGCGCCCGGCGCCCCCCCC
>NZ_RJRZ01000008.1 GCF_003993775.1 Frigidibacter oleivorans | reverse complement strand
CGCGCCGCGGCAGGACAGCCGGTGGCCGGCCGGGCCGGCGAGCGCGGCGCAAGGCCCGGGGGCCCGGGCCGCCCGCATCTCGCCGCCGCCTCCACGGATCCGGCCGGCGGCAACCGGCGCGCCGCTCCTCCGCCCGACCCCGCGGGCGCCGTGCCCTTCGTGCGGGCCGCAACGCATCCACTCCGCCCGGGAAGCGCTGCGCCCGGAGGCCGGCTGCGCCTGGCCATCCCGGGGGGCGCCACCGCCGCGGTCGAGGACGACTGGGAGGAGTTCTGATGCGGATCGCGGCGGGCAGCAGTCGGGACAGCCGGACCCGGCGGGCGACAGGTCTGACCCCGCCACCTCTGCCCCGCGCCTTCCCGCCGCGCGTCTCCTGTGTCCGATCGGGTGCTCCGGCAGGACAAAGGCACGGACGGCGGCACCGCTGCCGGTCCCGCCGCGGGATGCCGGGACCAGCCCCGCTCCCGGTCGCCCCCCCGCGGTCTCCGACGCTCCCGGTCGTGCCGTCCCTCGCCCGCCGTCCCGCGGCGGCCGCCCGCTCCGGTCCGCGGGCCGATCCGGCCCTTGGCCGCTGCCACTCGCGGCAGTCTCACCCGCCGTCACCGGTCAGCAGCGCCCTCCGGCCCCGCTCCGGTCCGGTCGCCCGCCGCCGCAACCGCCGCCCGCAGGGCGCGGGCGACCAGCGCGGGCGCCTCCTCCGCCTGCCCGAGCGGTGGCAGCAGCGTGCCCGGGAACCCGGCCGAGGCCAGCGCGGCGGGAAGGTCCTCCTCGACATGGCCGCCCGCCAGCGCGAAGAACGGCAGACACAGCGCCGGCGCCGGGCACTCGCGCGCGATCGCCGCCACCTGCGGTGCCTGATCGATGAAGCCGGTCGCGAGGCTTGCCGGGCGCAGCCGGTCGACCAGCACCCGCGCGACCCGCCGGGCCACCGCCGCGGGCGCCGGGCTGCGGAACGAGCCATGCGCCGCCAGCAGCAGATGCGTCTCGGCCAGCCGCCAGCCGCGCTCGGCCACGGCAGCGCGCAGCACCGCCTCGGCCAGGTCGATGGCCGCCGGATCGGTGCCGAAGGGCGCGAGCAGGTGCATCCGCGCCGGCGGCAGCCCCGCCTCGGCCAGCCGCCGGGGCAGTTCGCTGCGGGTGAACCAGCCGTCCGCCATGAACATCGGGAAGATCAGGACCGGCGGCAGGTCCTGCGGATCGTCCCCGCCTGTCGCGGAGAACGCGCTTCCGGCCGTCGCGGGCGACTGGCCTTCTGCCGTCGGAGGGGTGTCGGACCCTTGGGACGTATCCGGCGCATCGGCGCCCTTGGGAACCGCCACCTTGCTCCCGGCCGCGGCCGCCGCAAGGCGACCGGAGGGGGCAGGGTCCGGGCGCTGTCCCTCTCGTTCACGACCGGGCGGCGTCCGGTCTGCCGAGAGCTGCGCCGCCGCGCCCCCTCCGGCTATATCCTCGCCGGCCAGATCCCCATCGGCCGCGCCCCCGCCGGCAACACCCCCGCCGGCCACCCTCACGTTGCCCGCCGTCCCGCAACCTGCGTCGGTGTCGTCTGCCTCGAGGCCGAACCGGCCCCCGTCCGGGCTATCCTCGCCGAACCGGCCCTCCGTCGCGTCGGGGTCGCGTATGTCCACACGAGAAACCGGGCCGGGCGGCTCGTCTCCGGTTCGGTCCGCCGGACCGGCCAGCGCCGACCGGCCGCTCCCGGCCGCCGCACAGCCACCCGCTTTTTCAGGATGGCGGTCTTCAAGACCCGCGTCTTCGGGACCGGCGTCCTCAGAACTGCCGCCTTCAGGACCGGCCTCCCCGACCCACCCCGGATCGGTGCCGGATCCTGCGAGACCGGCGTGGTCGCGACCGCCCGCCTCCAGATCCGCCAGCGCCGAGGCCAGCGCGCCCGGCGCCGCCAGCGTGGCGGAGCCGACGCGCCACCCTTCCAGATGCCCGGCCACGCGCCCGGCGAATGCCGCCAAGACCGCCTCGGCCGGGCCGGGGTCGGAGGGCTGGCCATGCGCGACGATCAGCGCGCGGGGCGGCGGAGGGACGGGTGTGTCGCCATCATGCAGCCTTGCCATCGCCGCTCCCCTCTCGTGTCACGCCCCGTCAATCCGCCCTCGTCCGCACCGCCAGCAAGGATGCCGCGGCAGACGCCCTGCGGCGCACCTGGTCGCACCGGCGCATGATCGATGTCCGGCACCGACGCCCCTGTGGTCGAACGGGCCCCGGCCCAAGGCATGCTCCGTCTCATTCCGGCAGGCCCCCCGCGGGCGGTACAGCCACCGGCAGCGGCCACCGGTATCGGTCCGCGTCCCGCAAGCCGAGCCATCCCGTCGACCGGGCAGCGCCAAGCCCGGCATCGCCGCCCGCCCGGCCGCCCGCCGGGCGGCCGGACCTCCGCGATTCTCCGCCGCCGGACCCGTTTCCCGCCGGCCTGTCCGCAGCCATCCTGCCCGCAGCGGCCCCGTTCCCGGCATCGACCCTCCGCCATCGCCCCAGCGCAACTGTGGTTGCCGACCAACCCCGCCGCCGCCACAGCCCCGCGCGCCACAGCCCGGCCGCGGGGATCAGTCCTCGGCCGTCGCCTCGGCGCGGCTCTTGCCGGCCACGTCCATCGCCAGCGTCGCCGCCATGAACCCGTCGAGATCGCCGTCGAGCACGCCCTGCGTGTCGGATGTCTCGTGCCCAGTGCGCAGGTCCTTCACCATCTGGTAGGGCTGCAGCACATAGCTGCGGATCTGGTTGCCCCAGCCCGCCTCGCCCTTCGCCTCGTGCTGGGCGTTGATCTCGGCATTCCTGCGGTCGAGTTCCAGCTGATAGAGCCGCGCGCGCAGCGCGTTCATCGCCTGTTCGCGGTTCTGGTGCTGCGACTTCATCGACGAGGTGACGACGATATTGGTGGGCAGGTGGGTGATCCGCACCGCGGAATCGGTGGTGTTGACGTGCTGGCCGCCGGCGCCGGACGAACGGTAGGTGTCGATGCGGATGTCGCGGTCGGGGATGTCGATCTCGATATTGTCGTCGACCACCGGATAGACCCAGACCGAACAGAAAGAGGTGTGCCGCCGCGCCGCCGAGTCATAGGGCGAGATCCGCACCAGCCGGTGCACGCCCGATTCCGATTTCAGCCAGCCATAGGCATTGGGGCCGGAGATCTTGTAGGCGGCGGACTTGATCCCCGCCTCCTCGCCCGGGCTTTCGGACTGCAGCTCGACCTTGTAGCCCTTCTTCTCGGCCCAGCGGACATACATCCGCGCCAGCATCGCGGCCCAGTCACAGCTTTCGGTGCCGCCCGCGCCCGAGTTGATCTCGAGGAAGGTGTCGTTGCCATCCGCCTCGCCGTCGAGCAGCGCCTCCAGCTCCTTCGCGGCGGCAAGCTCGGCCAGCGCCTTCAGGCTCGCCTCGGCATCGGCGATGATCTCGGCATCGCCCTCGGCCTCGCCCAGTTCGATCAGCTCGACATTGTCGGACAGGCCGCTGTCGATGCGGCGGTAGGTCTCGACCTTGTCCATCAGCACCTGCCGGTCGCGCATCAGCTTCTGCGCGCGGGCGGGATCGTTCCAGATGTCGCCATCCTCGATCATGGCGTTCATCTCTTCCAGACGATGCGGCGCCGTGTCCCAGTCCATCCGCTGGGCGAGCAGTTTCAGCGACTTGCGGATCGCTTCGCAGGTGTTCTGGATTTCGGCGCGCATGGTCGGGGTCCGGTCTGACGTTCAGGGGCCTGACATAGCGGCTGCGCCCGCCCGAGGCAAGCGCGGCCCCTGCCCCCAACCTTCCCCGCGCGCCTGTCCTTCTTGTCGGCGCAAATATCCCGGGGGGTGCGGGGGGCTGGCCCCCCGCCTCTTCGCCCGGCACGGTGGGCTGGCCCGCGCTTTCGGGTCCGCCGTCAGGCCGCGCCGCCGCCGGGGCCGTACAGCACCTTCGCCCGCGCCTCGAAGGCGCGCACGATCCGGCCCATCGCCTCGCCGAAGACGACGCCCACCACCCGCTGCAGGATGGCGTTCTTCATCTCGAAATCGACGAAGAAGGACACGTCCGACCCGCCATCGGCCCGGTCGGCAAAGCGCCAGTCGGATTTCATGTATTTGAACGGCCCGTCCAGATATTCGGTCTCGATCCGCTTCTCGGCGGGCCACAGCACGACGCGGCTGCCGAACTTCTCGCGGAAGACCTTGAACGAGATCACCAGATCCGCCTCCATCACCTCGGCCCCGTCGGCGCGCGGGGTGACCGAGCGGATGCGCGCGGCAGAGTTCCAGGGGAGGAATTCGGGATAGCGGGCGACATCGGCCACGAGGTCGTACATCTGCTGCGCCGTATAGGGCAGCGCCCGGGTCTCCGAATGGGTCGGCATCCTGCGCGGCTCCTTCCTGCCGGTGCGACTGTCCCTGCCGGTGCGACCGTCGCGATCGTCTGTCGTCATCGCCGGGCATCGGGAGGCCGGGCATCGGGGGCATCGGGCCGCGGTCGGCTCTTGCGTGACTGTTCCGGTCCCATGTCGTAGAAACGCCCCGGGCATTCAAGGGGAAACCATGACCGACGCCGCCCCGGACAACCATCCGGCACCCGAACCCGCAGCCGCTCCGGCACCCGCAGCGGGACCGGGCTATGTCATCGACGAGATGATCTCGGCCAAGACCATCGCCGCCCGGGTCGAGGCGCTGGCAAAAGAGATCACCCGCGCCTTCGCCGGCACCGACCGGCTGGTGGTGGTGGGGCTGCTGCGCGGATCCTTCGTGTTCATCGCCGATCTGGTGCGCGAGATCGACCTGCCGGTGGAGGTCGATTTCCTCGAGGCCTCCTCCTATGGCAATGCGATGCAGTCGAGCCGCGAGGTCCGCATCCTCAAGGACCTGCGCTCGGGCATCGAGGGGCAGGATGTGCTGCTGGTCGAGGATATCGTCGATACCGGCTTCACGCTCAGCCATGTGCTGACCCTGCTGCGCGCGCGCAATCCGAAGCGGATCGAGGTCTGCGCGCTGCTGGACAAGCCGGCGCGGCGCGAGGTGCCGATCCGCGCCACATGGACGGGGTTCGAGATCCCCGACGAATTCGTGGTGGGCTACGGCATCGACTATGCGCAAAGGAACCGCAACCTGCCCTATATCGGCAAGGTGCGCTTTCCGGGCGGGGATGCGGCATGAACACGATCTGGCTGCTGCGGGCGGCGAAATGGGCGCGGCATCCGCCCTCGGCCCGGCGGGTGGCGCTGGTCTTTGCGGTGGTGGCGGTCTGCCTGGGCCTTGCGGCGGTGGAATGGCTGGGGCTGTGGCCCGCGGCGCTGACCATGGACGCGGGCGCGCATCGCGGCGGGCTGGCGCGGCCCTGAACGGGCGGGAGGGCGCGCCGCTCAAGCTTTCGTGATCGCCGGGCAGGACGGTTGCCGCGCCGCGGCACCTGCGGCACCGTCCGGGCAGCAAGCCTCGCCCCGCAGCCCGGGCGCCCCGCCACGCAAGGATGTCCCGATGCTCCGCCGCCTGCTGACCCTCCTGGTCCTGATCGCCGCCATCGTCGCCCTCGGGCTGTGGATCACCCGGCCCCAGACCGTCGAGCGGGCCGATCTGGCGGGGATCACCGGCGATGCGGCGCGCGGCGAGGCGGTGTTCCATGCGGGGGGCTGCGCCTCGTGCCATGTCGCGCCCGAGGCGGTGGGCGGATCGGGCGAGTCGGCGCCGGTCCTGTCGGGCGGGCAGCGTTTCGTCACCGAATTCGGCACCTTCGTCGCGCCCAACATCAGCCCCCATCCGCAGGCCGGCATCGGCGGCTGGAGCTTTGGCGACCTGGCCAATGCCATGACCCTCGGCACCTCGCCCGGGGGGCAGCACTATTACCCCGCCTTCCCCTATGCCAGCTATGCCAAGGCCACGCTGCAGGACGTGGCGGACCTGCATGCCTATCTGATGACCCTGCCGCCGGCCGACACGCCCTCGGCCCCGCATGAGTTGTCCTTCCCCTTCGACCGGCGGCAGGTGCTGGGCGGGTGGAAGATGCTGTATCTGGACCGGGACTGGGTGGTGGCGGGCGACCTGACGCCCGAGGAAGAGCGCGGCCGCTATCTGGTCGAGGCGCTCGGCCATTGCGGCGAATGCCACACCCCGCGCGACAGCCTCGGCGGGATGGACCGCGACCGCTGGCTGGCCGGCGCGCCGCTGGAGGGCGGCGGCCGGGTGCCGAACATCACCCCTGCCGGGCTGGACTGGTCGGTGGAGGAGATCGCCGAATATCTGAATTCCGGCTTCACCCCCGATTTCGACAGCGCCGGTGGTCATATGGCGCTGGTCGTCGCGAATTTCGCGCAGTTGCCGCCCGAGGACCGGCTGGCGGTGGCGGCCTATCTGAAGCGGGTGCCGGGCGTCGAGTGACCGCGCCGGGTCGCTGACGGCCCCCGGCGCGACGAACCGCAACCCAAGGCGAGTCCCACGAAAAGTTGATGTTTGCGTGATGCATCCCCGCCAGATGTGGGGTATGATCGCGGGCAATGCCGGCCGGCAAAGGCCGGTGGCCGGACCCCGGCACATCAAGAAACGTTTCGAGGACGAGCAATGAGACAGGCTTTCCCCCGCCGCGCGGGCATCGCTGCCGTGCTGACCGGCGTCATCGGTTCCGCCGCCATCGCGCAGACCGTGGTCGGCTACGATCCCGCCCGCGGCTATCAGACCGTGCCCGGCCCTGCGGGCTTTGCCCCCGCCGATGCGAGCTTCGGCTATGACCCGGCGCCCGTATCGGGCGGCGGCGGCCAGACCGGCGGCGGCGTAACCTGGGGCCGGCATGGCGCGGGCAGCAGCGGCTTCAGCCATGAGGGCGTGATCGAATACGAATTGCTGAAGACCACCGACGAGGATGACACGATCCTCTTCGGCGACTTCATGCTGGGCTATATGGCGCCCGGTGCCGGCATCGGCTTCGAGATCGGGATGACCGGCTATGACACCGGCGAGGCGGGGGCCGATACCGCCGCCTATGGCGCGCTGCGGCTGAAGGTCGGCAATGGCGAGATCCGGGCCGGCGTGCCGCGCGCCGCGCTGGACGATTTCATGGACATCCCCGCGCTCGGCGGGTCGCGCTATCTGGACCTCGGCTACGGGCAGCTGACCTCCAGCCTCGTCAGCAGCCATTACCTCTTCGGCGGCAAGACGCCCTGGGGCCTGCGCTATGACACCACCCTCGGCAATGTCGATCTGGCGGGGTCCGCGCATCAGTTCGCCGACGAACAGACCAAGGTCCTCGACGTCGCCGCCGCCTGGCATCTGGGGGCGGTGACGCTGTCGGCCGGGGCCGAACAGGTCGAAAGCGACGACCATGCCTCGGGCACCAGCGTGATCCTGGGCGCCAAGGCGGGCAACGGCCCGATCGAGGGCGGGCTCTACTGGTCGAACCTGGAAAATCCGGGCGATATCGAGGCCTTCACCGCCTATGGCACCTGGCGGCCCTCCACCCCCGTTTCCGTCACCGGCAGCTTCGTCACCGCGCGCGAGGACGGGCGGGAAAGCACGCTCTACGGCGTTTCGGCGGATTACACCTTCTGGCAGGGTGCCTATGTGCAGGGCGGCGTCACCGATGGCGACAGCGAAGACGCGACCTACGACCTGAGCGTCGGCTTCAAGTTCTGACGCGCGGCGGGGGCCGGACCGGCCCCCTGCCCCCTCAGCGCAGCTTGCGCGAGACGCGGGCGGCGGCGCGGGCCTTCTTCACCAGATCGCGCTGCCCCTTCTGCGCGGGCGCGGGCTTGCCCGGCGCGGCGGTGGGCGCGCCCTTGCCCTTCTTCCCCGACATGTAGTCGAAGCCCGCATCGACGCCGCGGTTCACCATCCGCTTCATCACGCTGCCCACGACCATGTCGATCAGCCTGTTCAGGTTCATGGAATCGTCCTTTCGCATCCAGCGGCGAAGATGGGGGGCGGCGGGCGGTTGCGCAATCCGGCGCGGCGCCGGCGGGCGCGTTTTCCCCCGGGCCCTCGTCGCCCGGGCCTCAATCCTCGAACAGCTCCGTCTGCCCCGGCGCCTCGTCGCCATCGGGATCGTCGGCATCCGGCCCCCGCCCCATCGCGCCGGGCAGCGGTCGGTTGTCCAGCAACCCGGCCGAGCGCAATTCCTTCAGCCCCGGCAGGTCGCGGGCGCTTTCCAGCCCGAAATGGTCGAGGAAGGCCTCGGTCACCACGAAGGTGACGGGCCGGCCCGGCGTCATCCGGCGGCGGCCGAAGCGGATCCACTCCATCTCGATCAGTTGGTCGATGGTGCCGCGGCTGACGGCGACGCCGCGGATCTCCTCGATCTCGGCCCGCGTGGCGGGCTGGTGATAGGCGATGATCGCCAGCGTCTCGATCGCCGCGCGGCTCAGCTTGCGCGTCTCCACCACCTCGCGCGCCATCAGGTGGCCGAGGTCCGGCGCGGTGCGGAAGGCATGGCCGTCGCCCACCCGCACCACCCGCACGCCCCGGCCCTCATAGCGGCGGCGCAGATAGGCCAGCGCCTCGGCCGGATCGCAGCCATGCGGCATCCGCCGTTCCAGTTCCGCCACCGTCACCGGCTCGGGCGAGGCGAAGAGGATCGCCTCCACCATCCGTTCCTGTTCGGCGATGGGGGGCGCCTCGAAAAGCGAGCGTTCCTGTTCGGTCACGGGTCTTTCCGGCGGATCGAGATGGGCGCGAAGGTCTCGGACTGTCTTAGCTCGACCAGCCCCCGCTTGGCGAGTTCCAGCGTCGCGGCGAAGGTGGCGGCGGTGGCGGACCGGCGGCGGGCGGGATCGGCGGTCCAGCCCTCGGGCAGATAGCTGGCCAGATCCGTCCAGTCGCCGGCAAAGCCGATCAGCCCGCGCATCCGGTCCAGCGCCTCGTCCATCGTGTAGACATGGTGCCGGTCCATCACGAAGGGGCGGAACTCGTCCTTGGTGCGGATGCGGGCATAGGCCTGCATCAGGTCCAGCAGCGAGGCGGTCCAGCGCACATGCCGCACCACGCCGCGGTCATCGGGCGCGCCGCGCGCGAAGAAGTCGCGCCCCTTCTGGTCGCGCGCCATCAGCCGGGCCGCCGCCTCGCGCATCGCGGCCAGCCGTTCCAGCTGGAAGGCCAGATGCGCGGCGAGGTCTTCGGCCGAGGGTCCGGCCTCGGCCGGGTCGGGCGGCAGCAGCAGCCTGGATTTCAGGAAGGCGAGCCAGGCCGCCATCACCAGATAGTCGGCGGCCAGTTCGATCCTGAGCGCCTTGGCCCGGTCCACGAAGGACAGATACTGTTCGGCCAGCTGCAGCACCGAGATGCGGCGCAGGTCCACCTTCTGGGTCCGCGACAGGGTCAGAAGCAGGTCGAGCGGCCCCTCGAACCCGTCCACATCGACGATCAGCGCCTCGGCCGCGCGGCGTTCGGCCACGCGCTCGGGCGTCATCCCGTCCCAGTCGTCGGCCCCGGTGGCGGCCATCGCGTGTGCCCTCATGCGCCGGAAACAAGCGCCGAGAATTCCCGCTCCAGCGCCGCGATGTCAACCGGCTCGGGCGGGTGGCGGCGGGCCAGCGCCGCGGCGGCGCGGGCGGCGGCCCCGGGGGCCAGCCGGCCCGCCGCCTCGGCGACCGCCTCCATCTCGTCCATGGTGCCGGAACAGTGCAGGATCACGTCGCAGCCCGCGGCCAGCGCGGCCCCGGCGCGGTCGGCGAAACCGCCCGCCAGCGCCTGCATCCCCAGATCGTCGGTCATCAGGAGGCCGCCGAACCCGATCTCGCCCCGGATCAGCGCCACGGCTTCGGGCGAGGTGGTGGCCGGCCGCTCGGGGTCGATCCCGTCGAAGACCACATGCGCAGTCATCGCCATCGGCAGGTCCGCCAGCGCGGCGAAGGGGGCGATGTCCGCCATCAGCTCGTCCCGCGCCGCCGCGACGCGCGGCAGCGACAGGTGGCTGTCCGCGGTCGCCCTGCCGTGGCCGGGGATATGCTTGACCACCGGCAGCACGCCCCCCGCCAGCAGCCCCTCGGCCGCGGCGCGCGCGGCGCGGGCGACCGTCACCGGATCGATGCCGAAACAGCGGTTGCGCAGGAAGGGATGGGTGGCCTCGCCCGCCACGTCGCAGCAGGGCGCACAATTCGCGTCGATCCCCGCGGCCCGCAATTCCGCGGCGATCAGCCGGTGCCGCAGCCACATGGCGCGCGCACCGGCCTCCGGGTCCGCCGTGCGGGCCATCTGGTCCAGGGGCGGCAGCCAGTCGCGCCAGTGCGGCGGGCGCAGCCGCTGCACCCGCCCGCCCTCCTGATCGACGAAGACCGGCGCCTCGCGCCCCACCGCCGCCCTGAGGCTGGAGGTCAGCCGCTGCACCTGCGCCGGCGTCGCGATATTGCGCGCGAAGAGGATGAAGCCCCAGGGGTCCGCCTCGCGGAAGAAGGCGGTTTCATCGGCCGACAGGTCCGGCCCGGCCAGACCGAAGATGGTGGCGCCGGCGGTCCGGGGCATCAGCGCGCCTGCACCGGAATGCAATGCGCGTCCTGATCGACCAGCGCCGCGCAGAAGCGCCGCGCATCGGCCAGATCCGCGAAACCGCTGGCCCGCAGCCGGAAGAAGGCCCGCCCCGCACTTTCGGCGGGCTGGATCACCCGTCCCTTGCCTTGCAAGAGCGAGCCGAATTCCAGCGCCAGCCGGTCCCATTCACCGCGCGCCTCGGCCTCGGTGTCGAAGGCGCCAAGCTGGACCAGCCGCGCGCCGGCCTCCAGCGTCGCGGGGTCCACATCGGTGTAGCTGGCCATCACCGGTTCCGCCGCCGCCATCGCCAGTGCATCCGGCAGGTCGCCCTGGGGGCGCGGCTGCGGGCGCAGCGACCGCGCGACGCCCGGCACATCGGCCGGGATCGTGGCCATCGCCACCGCCAGCGCGCCCTCGATCCCCTCGACCACCGGCGCCTCGGCCAGCGCGGCATCGAGGATCGGCTCGGCCGGGTCGTCGGGCAGCGGTTCGGGCGGCACCTTCTGGGCGGCAAGCTGCGTCGGCCCCTCCACCGGCGCAAGCTGGCCGGTCGCGGGCGGCAGCGCGCTGCCCAGTTCCGCCATCGGCAGATCCTCGTCGGTCAGCGCCACCGGCTGGGGCGCCAGCGTCAGCCGGTCGGCGGTTTCCGCCGCCTCGCCCACCGCCGCCACCGTATTGACCGCAAGGCCCCGGTGCTGGGCCAGTTCGCCGCCGGGATTTTCCGGCGCCACCCGCGCCGGCCCCTCGATCGCGGCGATCACCGGGATGCCGGTCACGTCGCGCATCGCCAGCTTGTAGCCCCAGACCCCGAGTCCGATCACCAGCGCCAGCGAGGTCAGCGCGCCCGCGCCGTTCACCGCCTGCTGCGCGCGCCGCCGGATCCGGTCGGCCAGATGGCCCGCCATGCCCTGCGCCGCGGCGGGATCCTCGCCCGCCTGCCAGTCCGCCTCATCGTCGTGATACTGGCTCGCCGCCTGACCCGGGCCATGTTCGGCCCAGCGGGCATAGTCCTGGGCATAGGCCGCGGGATCGTCGCCCCCGGCCTCGTCCCAGCGGGGATCGTGCCGACCGTGATCGTGCTGGCCGTAGCCGTCCGGCCCGTGATCGCCGTGGCCCTGATCGTCGTGCCCGTGATCGTCCTGCCAGCGACCGTCCCGCCCGTGATCCGTGACCGGACCGCGCCGGATCAGCCCGCGATAGTCGCGCGAGCCCCGCGCACCGGATGCGCCGGCCGCGTCACCGCCTGCCGCGCCCGCTTGCTGGTCCGTGCCGAAAAACCGCCCGTCCGCCGCCATGCCTCGCCCTTCGGGCGGCCTTGTCGCCGCGGATCGCCGCGGGCTGCCGCCTTGCTGCCTGCTCGCTCCGCCCGGCGGCGCCGCGGCGCCCCTCGGGTGACAGGGCGCGCCTGTTGGTCAGCGCATTTCCTCTGCCGGAGTGACGCCAAGGATACCAAGACCTGCGGAAATGACAACGGCCACGGCCCGCGCAAGGGCGATTTTCGCCTGCGAGACCGCCACATCCTCCTGCAGGAAGCGCAGCGAGGTGTCCTCATTGCCCCGGTTCCACAGCGAATGCAGGTCGGAGGCGAGCTCGTACAGGTAGAAGGCCACCCGATGCGGCTCGTTCGAACGGGCGGCGATTTCCACCAGACGCGGCCATTCCGCGATCTTCTTCGCCAGCGCGATCTCGGACTCGTGCCCGTTCCGCGACAGGTCGGCCGCGGCCAGGGTCGCGTCATCGGCGGCGATCCCCTGTTCGGCCGCGCGGCGCAGCACCGAACAGACCCGGGCATGGGCATATTGCACATAGAAGACCGGGTTGTCCTTCGACTGTTCCAGCACCCGGTCGAAGTCGAAATCCAGCGCGGCATCGTTCTTGCGCGTCAGCATGACGAAGCGGGTGACGTCGGCCCCCGCCTGTTCCACCACGTCACGCAGGGTGACGAAGGTGCCCGCCCGCTTCGACATCTTGAAGGGCTCGCCGTTCTTCCACAGCTTCACCAGCTGGATCAGCTTGATGTCGAGCGGCACCCGCCCGCCCGACAGCGCCGCCACCGCCGCCTTCATCCGCTTCACATAGCCGCCATGGTCGGCGCCGAAAACGTCGATCAGCATGTCGAAGCCGCGTTCGACCTTGTCGTAGTGATAGGCGATGTCGGGGGCAAAATAGGTCCAGCTGCCGTCCGACTTCTTCACCGGGCGGTCCACGTCATCGCCATGCGCGGTGGACCGGAACAGCGTCTGTTCGCGCGGCTCCCAATCCTCGGGGGTCTTGCCCTTGGGCGGTTCCAGCACGCCCTCGTAGATCAGCCCCATCTCGCGCAGCCGGTCCAGCGCCGCCTCGATCCGGCCGGTGCCATAGAGCGCCTTCTCGCTGGAATAGACATCCATGGTGACGTTCAGCAGCGCCAGATCCTCGCGGATCATCTGCATCATCCGGTGGGTGGCGAAGTTGCGCACCGTGACCAGCCATTCCGATTCCGGCTTGTCCAGCAGCGCGGTGCCGTAGGTCTGCTTCAGCGCCTCGCCCACCGGGATCAGGTAATCGCCGGGATAAAGCCCCTCGCGGATCTCGGGCTCCAGCCCGTTCGCCTCGCGGTAACGTTCATAGGCCGACCGCGCCAGCACATCGACCTGCGCGCCGCCGTCGTTGATGTAGTATTCCCGCGTCACCGCGAAGCCCGCGAAATCCAGAAGGTTCGCCAGCGCGTCGCCGAAGACCGCGCCGCGGGTATGGCCCACATGCATCGGCCCCGTCGGGTTGGCCGAGACGAATTCGACGTTCACCTTCTGGCCCGCGCCGATGTGGGAACGGCCGAACTCCGGTCCCGCCGCCAGCGCCGCCCGCACCACCCGCTGCCATTCCGCGGGATCGAGGCGCAGGTTCAGGAAGCCCGGCCCCGCCACCTCGGCCGCGGTCAGGCGCGGATCGGCGGCCAGTCGTGCGGCCAGCGCCTCGGCGATGGCGCGGGGCGGCTGGCCTGCGGGCTTGGCCAGCACCATCGCGGCATTGGTCGCCATGTCGCCATGGGCGGGATCGCGCGGCGGCTCTACTGCGACGGCGGACAGGTCGAGCCCGGCGGGCAGCGCGCCCTCGGCGGCCATCTGGCCGAGCGTGTCGACGACCAGCGCGCGGATATCGGAAAACAGGTTCATGACTTCTTCCTCTGACCCCGGCGGGATGCCAGAGGCGGCGCGCGGCGTCAACGGCGGAGGGCCGGGCCGGACGGGGCTGCGCCGCAGCGCTTGCCCTTTCCCCGACGCCGCCTATCTGCACCTCGGAACATGAGGGAGTCGGCCGGATGACAATGGTGGAAACGCCCGCCCACAGGGGCGGACGCGGCGATCATGGCCGGCCGGATTCCACCCCTTCCCCGGACAACGACCCGATCGGCGCCCTGATCCTGCGCGTGGCACGGAACGACCGCGCCGCCTTTCGCGAGCTTCACGCAAACAGTTCGGCGAAACTATTCGGCATCGCGCTGCGTATGCTCAGCCATCGCGGCGAGGCCGAGGATGCGCTGCAGGAGGTGTTCGTCCGGGTCTGGTCGCGGGCCCATCGCTTCGACCCCGCCCGGGCGCGCGGCATGACCTGGCTGATCGCGGTGATGCGCAACCATTGCATCGACCGGCTGCGCGCCCGTCCCGACCTTGTCGAGGATGACGCCGCGCTGGCGCAGATGCCCGGCCCCGGCGCCACGCCCGAGGCGGCGGCGATCGCGGCGGGCGAGGCGCGGCGGATCGCGGATTGCATGGCGCGGCTCGATGCGGACCGCGCGGCGGCGGTGCGCGGCGCCTATCTGGACGGGCAGTCCTACGAGGCGCTGTCGCGGCGCTTCGGCGTGCCGATGAACACGATGCGGTCCTGGCTGCGGCGGGGCCTGATGAAACTGAAGGAGTGCCTCGCGGAATGACGGGCGCGATGTCGGGCACGGACGAGATGGATCACGACGAGGCGCTGGCCGCCGAATACGTGCTGGGGACGCTGCCCCGCACCGAACGGCTGGTCGCGGCCGCGCGGACCCGCACCGATGCGGGCTTTGCCGCGCAGGTCGCGCTGTGGGAAGAGCGTCTGGCGCCCCTGGCCGATGCCTATGAGCCGGCCGCGCCACCGCCGGACATGCTGGCCCGGATCGAGACGCGACTGTGGGGGGTGCAGGCACCCGAACCCGTGGCGCGCGGCTGGCGGCGACGGCTGCGGCCGATGCTGATCGGGCTGGGGCTGGGCACGGCCTTTGCGGCGGGGGTGCTGATCGCGCTGCTGCCGACGCCGGGCCCGGTGATGCTCGACCTCGCCGCGGCAGAGGGGGACGGCCCGCATTTCATCGCCGAGCTGGAGGGCGCCGAGGGCAGGCTGACGCTGGCGCTGGCCGAGGGGCCGGAGCCGTCGCCCGGCCAGGACTATCAGCTGTGGGTGGTCCGCCCCGGCGGCACGCCCGAACCGCAGGGACTGATCCGGGACCGCCGTCTTGCCGTAACGACAGGAGAGTTGCCGGCGGGGACCCTGCTGGCGGTCAGCCTCGAACCCGCGGGCGGTGCGCCGCCCGGCCAGCCGCACGGTCCGGTCATCGCCTCGGTCGAGGTCACGGCAGAGGCCGCGGCCGGGATCGCGGAGGGGGCGCGTTCCGCCCCCTGACGGCGGCGCCGGGCATCGCCCGGCCCGGCGCGAGGCACGGAACCGGACATGACACCGCGCGGCCCAACCGGGGCCGCGGCGGTGCGATCCCCTTGTGAGACTC
Organism: Frigidibacter oleivorans; assembly: GCF_003993775.1. Taxonomy (GTDB): domain Bacteria; phylum Pseudomonadota; class Alphaproteobacteria; order Rhodobacterales; family Rhodobacteraceae; genus Frigidibacter; species Frigidibacter oleivorans. The sequence goes on along the minus strand of NZ_RJRZ01000008.1, from coordinate 145,165 downwards.
TGGTTGAAGATCGTCCGGCAAAGATTTGCCCTGTAACAAATATTTCATGGCTCCTGTGCAACCGATCCGCCCGACCCTCCGTATCTCTGGTTGCTCGCGGGGACGGTCCCCGCGTCCAACCGGAGGAACCCAGATGCATCTGACCGCCTATGCCGCCGCCCTGTTCGCCCTTGCCGCGGCCCCGGCCTTCGCCGAAAACCCGATGGTGGGTGGTGCCGCGATGTACGAGGACAAGAACATCGTCGAGAACGCGGTGAACTCGGCCGATCACACCACGCTCGTCGCCGCCGTGCAGGCCGCGGGCCTGGTCGAGACGCTGCAGGGCGAAGGCCCCTTCACCGTCTTCGCCCCCACCAACGAAGCCTTCGCCAAGCTGCCGGCCGGCACCGTCGAGACGCTGCTGATGCCCGAGAACAAGGATCAGCTGGTCAAGATCCTGACCTGCCACGTGGTCGCCGCCAATGCGATGGCCGCCGATGTGTCGAAGATGATCGCCGATGACGGCGGCGCGCACCCGGTTTCGACCGTGGGCGGCTGCACCTTCACCGCGAAAGAGATGGACGGCAAGATCATGATCGAGGACGAGATGGGCAACACCGCCACCGTCACGATCGCCGACGTCAAGCAGTCGAACGGCGTGATCCACGTCATCGACACCGTGCTGCTGCCGAAGATGTAAGACCACAGCCGGCCCGGGCGCATCGTCGCCCGGGCCGGCAGCTCCCGCGAAGGCTCAGGCCGTTTCGGCCGGGCGGCGGATATGCGGGGCCGCCTCGCGGACCAGGGGCTCGAACCCGGCCGCCTCGGCGTCGATCAGCTCGAACAGCTGCCGGCGCATCCGGGGTTCCCAGAAGTCGTTGATATGCGCCGCCAGCCCTTCGGCTGCCTCCGCCCCGCCGCCCGAGCGCGAGGCCATGAAGGTCGCGATCTGGTTGGCCATGCGGATGATCTTGTCGCCGCCCGATGTCGTCATGTCCCCGTTCCCCCTGGCGCAGTCCATCGCGCCTCGCCGTGCCGCAGCGCCGCCCCGGACCGGCCGGGGCGGGTCGCTTCCCTCGCCGCCCTATTCCGCGGCGGGCAGGATGCGGCGGGCGAGGTCGGCCTGTTCCTGATAGCTCTTCTGCCAGTCGCTCGGCCCGTTCGACGGGGCCACCTGCACCGCCGTCACCTTGTATTCCGGGCAGTTCGTCGCCCAGTCGGAATAGTCGGTGGTGATGACATTGGCCTGCGTCTCGGGGTGGTGGAAGGTGGTATAGACCACGCCGGGGCTGACCTTGTCGGTGATCTCGGCGCGCAGCGTCGTCTCGCCCGACCGGCTGGCCAGCCGCACCCAGTCCCCGTCGCGGATGCCGCGGGTTTCGGCATCGTGCGGATGGATTTCCAGCACGTCCTCGGCATGCCAGGCCACGTTCGCGGTGCGCCTTGTCTGCGCGCCGACATTGTATTGCGACAGGATCCGCCCGGTGGTCAGCAGCAGCGGATAGCGCGGCCCGCTGCGTTCGTCGGTGGCGACATATTCGGTGCGGATGAACCGGCCGCGGCCGCGGACGAAGCCTTCGACATGCATCATCGGCGTGCCTTCGGGCGCGGCATCGTTGCAAGGCCACTGGATGGAGCCCAGCCGGTCCAGCCGGTCGAAGCTGACCCCCGCGAAGCTGGGGGTGGTCGCCGCGATCTCGTCCATGATCTCGGACGGGTGGGCATAGTGCCATTCCGGCGCCCCCGCGGCCTTCAGCATCGTGTTGGCGAACATCTGGGTCACTTCCCAGTCGGCCAGCCCCTGCTTCGGCGCCATCACCCGGCGGACCGGGTTGATGCGGCGTTCGGCATTGGTGAAGGTGCCGTCCTTTTCGAGGAAGGACGAGCCGGGGAAGAACACATGCGCGTAATTCGCCGTCTCGTTCAGGAACAGGTCATGGACGATGACGCAGTCCATCGCCGCCAGCGCCGCCGCCACATGCTGCGTGTCGGGATCGGATTGCAGGATGTCCTCGCCCTGGCAGTAGAGGCCCTTGAAGCTGCCCTCCACCGCCGCGTCCAGCATGTTCGGGATACGCAGGCCCGGCTCGGGGTCGATCTCGACGCCCCAGACGCGTTCGTAGATCGCCCGCACCTCGGGGTTCTTGACGTGACGGTATCCCGGCAGCTCATGCGGGAAGCTGCCCATGTCGCAGGAGCCCTGCACGTTGTTCTGGCCGCGCAGCGGGTTCACCCCCACGCCGGGCCGGCCGATATTGCCGGTCAGCATGGCGAGGTTGGCGATGCCGATGACGGTGGTCGACCCCTGCGAATGCTCGGTCACGCCCAGCCCGTAGTAGATCGCGCCATTGCCCGCCCCGGCATAAAGCCGCGCCGCCGCCCGCATTTCCCCGGCCGGAACGCCGGTCAGCGGTTCCACCGCCTCGGGGCTGTGGCGCGGATCGGCGATGAACTCGGCATAGTCCTGGAATTCGTCCCAGTCGCAGCGGCTGCGGATGAAGGCCTCGTCATAGAGCTTCTCGGTCACGATCACATGCGCCAGCGCGCTGACCACGGCGACATTGGTGCCGGGCTTCAGCGCGAGGTGATGGGCCGCGCGGAAATGCGGGCCGTCATGCATCTCGGTCCGGCGCGGGTCGATCAGGATCAGCTTCGCGCCCTGACGCAGCCGCTTCTTCAGGCGGCTGGCGAAGACCGGGTGGCCGGAATGCGGGTTGGCCCCGATCACCACCGCCACGTCGCACTGTTCGACGCTGTCGAAATCCTGCGTGCCGGCGCTGGTGCCATAGGTCTGGCCGAGGCCATAGCCGGTGGGCGAATGGCAGACGCGGGCGCAGGTGTCGGTGTTGTTGTTGCGGAAGACGGCGCGAGCCAGCTTCTGCACCAGATAGGTTTCCTCGTTGGTGCAGCGGCTGGAGGTGATGACACCGATCGACTGGCGCCCGTGCCGGTCCTGGATGGCGCGCATCCGGTCGGCCGCGAAGGTCATCGCCTCCTCCCAGCTGACCTCGCGCCAGGGCTCGTCGATGCGGTCGCGGATCATCGGGCTGAGGATGCGGTCGCGATGGGTGGCATAGCCCCAGGCGAAGCGTCCCTTGACGCAGCTGTGGCCGCGATTGGCCTTGCCATGCTTCCACGGCACCATCCGCACCAGCTCATCCCCGCGCAGCTCGGCCTTGAACTGGCAGCCGACGCCGCAATAGGCGCAGGTGGTGATCACGCTGCGTTCGGGCGTGCCGATCTCGATCACCGATTTCTCGGTCAGGGTGGCGGTGGGGCAGGCCTGCACGCAGGCGCCGCAGCTGACGCAATCCGAGGTCAGGAAGCTGTCATCGGCCAGACCGGCATGCACGCGGCTGTCGAAGCCCCGGCCGGAAATGGTCAGCGCGAAGGTCCCCTGTATCTCTTCGCAGGCGCGGACGCAGCGGCTGCAGACGATGCATTTCGACGGGTCATAGGTGAAATAGGGGTTCGACTCGTCCTTGGGCAGCCATTGCGGATTGGCCCCGCCCGCGGCGTCGCGGGGCTGGAAATGGGTATCCACCGCCTCATAGCGCACGTCGCGCAGGCCGACCGCGCCGGCCATGTCCTGCAATTCGCAATCGCCGTTGGCGGCGCAGGTCAGGCAGTCCAGCGGGTGGTCCGAGATGTACAGCTCCATCACCCCGCGGCGCAGCTGTTTCAGCTTGCCGGTCTGGGTGTGGACCTTCAGTCCCGGCGCGACGGGCGTGGTGCAGCTGGCCGGGGTGCCGTTGCGGCCCTCGATCTCCACCAGGCACAGCCGGCAGGAGCCGAAGGCATCGACGCTGTCGGTGGCGCAGAGCTTCGGCACGGAAATGCCCGCCTCCGCCGCCGCGCGCATGATGCTGGTGCCTTCGGGAACGGTGACGGGGAAGCCGTCGATTTCCAGCGTCACCATCGTCTTCGACCGGCTGGCCGGGGTGCCCATGTCGCGGTCGTCGGGAAGGATGAAGTCTTTCATTCTGCGGCCTCCTTGTGGGTCGCGGTGAAATCCTCGGGGAAGTGGCGCAGCGCCGACAGCACCGGATAGGGGGTGAAGCCGCCGAGCGCGCAGAGCGACCCGGCCTTCATCGTCTCGCACAGGTCGGTCAGCAGCGGCACCGCCGCGCCGTCGCCGCGCCCGATCCGGTCCAGCGTCTCGACCCCGCGCACGGCGCCGATGCGGCAAGGGGTGCATTTGCCGCAGCTTTCGATGGCGCAGAACTCCATCGCGAAACGCGCCATGCGCAGCATGTCGGTCCGGTCGTCGGCCAGCGTCAGCCCGGCATGGCCGATCAGCCCGCCCGCCGCGGCGAAGTCCTCATAGGTGAAGGGCGTGTCGAACAGGGCGCGCGGGAACCAGGCGCCCAGCGGCCCGCCCACCTGCACCGCCTTGACCGGGCGGCCGCTGGCAGTGCCGCCGCCGATGCCGTCGACGATCTCGCCCAGCGTCAGGCCGAAGGCCGTCTCGAACAGCCCGCCGAAGCGCACGTTGCCCGCCAGTTGCAGCGCCATCGTGCCCCGCGACCGGCCGAGCCCGTAGTCGCGGTAGAAGGCCGCGCCGCGATCCATGATCACCGGCACCGACGCCAGCGAGATCACGTTGTTCACCACCGTCGGCCGGCCCATGAAGCCCTGCAGCGCCGGCAGCGGCGGCTTGGCCCGCACCGTGCCGCGCTTGCCTTCCAGCGAGTTGAGCAGGCTCGTCTCCTCGCCGCAGACATAGGCCCCGGCGCCGACGCGCACCTCCATGTCGAAGGCATGGCCGGAACCGAGCACCTGCGGGCCGAGCAGGCCCGCGGCCCGGGCCACGGCGATCGCCTTGCGCATCTGCGCAATAGCATCGGGATATTCGGAACGGATGTAGACATAGCCCATGTCCGCGCCCACGGCGATGCCGGCGATGGCCATGCCCTCGATCAGGGTGAAGGGGTCGCCTTCCATCAGCATCCGGTCGGCGAAGGTGGCGCTGTCGCCCTCGTCGGCATTGCAGACGATGTATTTCCGCGGGCCGGGGGCATCGTGGACGGTCTTCCACTTCACGCCGGTCGGGAACCCTGCCCCGCCCCGGCCGCGCAGGCCGGACTCGGTGACTTCCTGCACGACCTCGGCCGGCGTCATCTGCAAGGCCCGGCGCAGACCGCGCAGCCCGTGATGCAGTTCGTATTCGGCCAGCGACAGCGGGTCGATCACGCCGACGCGGGCGAAGGTCAGCCGCGTCTGCCGCACCATCCAGGGCAGTTCCTCGGTCAGGCCCAAGGCCTTGGGATGGCTGTCCGGCGCGTCGAAGAGCGCGGGCACATCCTCGGGCGTCAGCGGGCCGAAGGCCATGCGCCCCAGATCGGTGACGATCTCGACCAGCGGTTCCAGCCAGATCATCCCGCGCGAGCCGTTGCGGACCACGGTGACATCGCGGCCCCGGGCCGCAGCCTCGCGGCGGACGGCCTCGGCCACCGCATCGGCGCCGAGCGCGCGCGCCGCCGCATCGAGCGGCACATAGATCCGCATCAGCCCATCCCCCCGACCAGCCGGTCCAGCGCCGCGGCATCCAGCCGGGCCACCGGACGGTCATCGACCATCGCCGCCGGTCCGCAGGCGCAGAGCCCCAGGCAGAAGACCGGCTCCAGCGTCACCCGCCCGTCGGGGGTTGTCTCGTGCCAGTCGATCCCCAGCCTTTCGCGCGCGTGATCCGCCAGCGCCTCGCCGCCCATCGCCTGACAGGCCTCGGCCCGGCAGAGGCGCAGGACGTGGCGGCCGGCGGGGGCTTGCCGGAAGTCGTGGTAGAAGGTCACGACGCCATGGATCTCGGCATCCGAGATCAGCAGCGCCCGCGCGATCTGCGGCAGCACGTCGGGCGGGATGAAGCCCACCGCCTCCTGCACGTCATGGAGGATCGGCAGCAGCGCGCCCTCCTGGCCTTGGTGCCGTTCGAGGATGTCCGCCACGGTCTGCGCGTGCACGGACACCGGCCCTGGGTGTATGGTCATGTCTGTCTCCTGCGGCCAGTATAGCGCCGCTGTCGCTGCGAGTTCCAATCGCAAATCCCGTGAAACGATTGAAAACGTCTATCGTCGCGCGGGACCGGCCCCGGATCGTCCGCCCCCGCCGGCCGGGCGGGGGCGGCGCGTCACATCCGGGGTCAGAACAGGGCCGCGGTCTTCACCAGCGTGTACCAGGCCCCCCACAGCACCGGGATCCCGACCCCGGCCCAGGCCAGCGCCGTCATCAGGTCGAAGCGGCCCTTGTCGATCCCGAAGGAGCCGTGCTCGACCCGCGCATCGGCCGAGGCCGAACGCGCCTGCAGCGCCGCCACCTCGCTGGCCGGCATGAACCACTTCTCGTCCAGCGGCCGCACCAGCGCGTTGGCGATCAGGCCGATGACCAGCATCCCGCACAGCACGTAGATCGTGGCGGAATAGGCATCCGCCCCGGTCAGGCCGCGGTCGATCTGGAACTGCCGGATGTAGTTCACCACCACCGGCCCGAGGATCCCCGCCGTGGCCCAGGCGGTCAGCAGCCGCCCGTGGATCGCGCCGACGAACTGGGTGCCGAAGATGTCGGCCAGATAGGCGGGGATGGTGGCGAAGCCGCCGCCATACATTGACAGGATGATGCAGAAGGCCGCGACGAACAGCAGCTGGTTGCCCATCTGCGCGAAAGTCGGCGCCGAGGCATAAAGGATGATGCCGATGATGAAGAAGGCGAAATAGGTGTTCTTGCGGCCCAGCTTGTCCGACATCGAGGCCCAGAAGAACCGCCCGACGATGTTGAACAGCGACAGAAGGCTGGTGAAGCCCGCGGCAATGCCCGCGATGGCGATCTTCTGGTCCGCGTTCAGCTCGGCAAAGCTCAGCTCCGGCAGGCCGATCAGCCGCCCCGCGAAGATTTCCTGCAGCAAGGGCGAGGCCGCCCCGAGGATGCCGATCCCGGCCGAGACGTTCATGCAGAGCACGATCCAGATCAGCCAGAACTGCCGCGTCTTGTGCGCGTCGCGCAGATGCACGTGATGCTGGGTGATCATCGTGTTGCGCGAGGCCGCCGGCGGGGTCCAGCCCTCGGGCCGCCAGCCCGCCGGCGGAATGCGATAGCCGAACGATCCGGCCATCATGAACAGCAGGTAGATCGAGGCCATCACCAGGAAGGTCTGCCAGACGCCCGGCCCCTGATCCGACCGGAAATGCTCCATCAGCCGCTGTGCGAGCGGCGAGCCCACCATCGCGCCGCCGCCGAAACCCATGATCGCCATGCCGGTCGCCATGCCGCGCCGGTCAGGGAACCACTTGATCAGCGTCGAGACCGGCGAGATGTAGCCCAGCCCCAGACCGATGCCGCCGATCACGCCGAGGCCCAGCCACATCAGCCACAGCTGATGCGTCATCGCCCCCACCGCGCCGATGGCGATGCCGCCGCACCAGCAGCAGGCCGAGACGAAGCCCGCCTTGCGCGGCCCCACCCGTTCCAGCCAGCCACCCCAGATCGCCGCCGAACAGCCGAGCAGCACGAAGAACAGCGTGTAGATCCAGCCCAGATCGGCGATGCGCCAGTTGCATTGCGTGGTGAAGAGCGCGGTGAACAGGCCCATCCCGCCGCAGCTGTCGGGCACGGGGCCGGAAATGGCGTTGGTCAGCGGCAGCCAGAATACCGAAAAGCCATAGGCCATGCCGATGCACAGGTGGATGGCCAGCGCCGCCGGCGGCACCAGCCAGCGGTTGAAGCCGGGCTTGGCGATGATCCGCTCGCGGTCCAGGAAGCCGGGCGCGCCGCCGGAATAGCCTTCGATCACTGATGTCATATGTCCCTCCCATCCCCTCGCCGGGGCGATTGTGACGGACCTTCCGCTGGCCATGCCCCGCCCGACGGACGGCGACACTCCTCCGGCACCGGAAGGCTCGCTCCCCTTTCTTATGCGCAGATCGTGCCAGACCGCCGCAGGGCGCTTTTCCGGGCAAAGGCGGGGCTTTCCAGGGACCGGATCGGACAATTTGTCGCAGGCGCGGGGACAGCCTGTCCGGCAAGCGGAGCCCGGCGTCAGCGCGCCTCGGGCAGCCAGAGGGCAAAGCGGCTGCCCTGCCCCGGGCGGCTGGCGGCCGAAATCATGCCGCCCTGCCGTTCCACCAGCGTGCGGCAGACCGACAGTCCCAGCCCCGTGCCCCCCGCCTGCCCGCGGGTGGTGTAGAAGGGCTCGAAGATCCGGTCCAGCACCTCGGGCGCCATGCCGGTGCCCTGATCCTCGACCGCGATCTCGACCCCCGGCGCGCCCTCCCGGTCCGCGTTGCGGCTGACGACGAGGACCTCGCCGCCCGCGGGCATGGCGTTGATGGCATTGACGATCAGGTTGACCAGCACCTGCTGCAGTTCCACCCGGTTCATCAGCACCTGCCGGCTGGATCGCCCGTCGGCGCGCAGCACCGCCCCCGCCCGCGTCAGCATGTGCCGCACCAGCGGCAGGCAATCCGACAGCGCGTCGCGCGGATCGGTGCGGGCGGTCCAGCCGGCATATTCCTCGGGCCGGGCGAATTGCAGCAGCCGGTCCACGATGCGGCTGATCCGCTGCACCTGTTCGTCCATCAGCCGCAGTTCCGTCTCCGCCGTCACGCCCGCATCGGCAAGGATGTCGCGCAGCAGGTCCAGATTGCCCTGGATCACCGCGACGGGGTTGTTGATCTCATGCGCGGCCGAGGCGGTGATCTCGCCGATGGTGGCGAGCTTTTCCGACAGCAGCAGCTTGCGCGTCGTGTCCTCGACCCGGGCGTTCAGTTCGTCGTTCCAGCGGCGCAGTTCGCGGTCGCGCTGTTGCAGCAGGTCCAGCAGGTGGTCGAGATGGCTCGCCACCCGCCCCACCTCGTCGCCGCGGTCGGTGACGCCGGTGCGCGCCTCCATCCGCCCCGCCTCGACCTGCGCGATGGTGTCGGTCACCTTCTCCAGCGGGCGGAACACGCCCTGCGCCCATCGCAGGAAAACCGGGATCGACACCGCGGTGACACCCGCGAAGCCCAGCAGGACCAGCCAGATCGTCGCCCGTTTCGCCGCGGCGAAGGGCGCCTCGAGAAATCCCACATAGAGCATCCCGATCGGGCTGCCGGCGCGGTCGCGGATCGGCTCATAGGCCGAGATATACCAGTCGTTGACCACGAAGGCGCGGTCGAGCCAGGTCTCGCCGCCCTCCAGCACCTTCCGCCGCACCTCGGCCGAGACCCGGGTGCCGAGCGCGCGGCGATCCTCGAACAGGCGCACATCGGTCGAGATGCGGACATCGTCGAGGAACAGCGTCGCCGTGCCCTCGCTGCCCTCGGGCAGGCTGCCGGCGCGGTAGACGAGGTCGTTGATCGTGTCGATGAAGCCGAGATTGCGGTTCAGCAGCACCCCGCCCGCCAGAACGGCAGTCCCCCCGTCCATACCCGCATCCATACCCGCCCCGGACCGCGCCGCGACCAGCACGGCCGACACGATCAGCATGCCGCGATCCTCGGCGCTGCGGCGGGTGGGCTGGGCATTGGGCGTGGGCACCAGCGCCAGCCGCGCCCGCTCGGCTAGGTCCGGCGACAGCCGCGCCAGATCCGCCCCCGCCATGATGCCGATGCCGGTCGCGGCCTGCCCCGCCGCCACCTGCCCCGCCGCCGCCAGCCGCACCTCGGCGGTGTCGGCCAGCGGCCCACCGCCCGGGCCGGGCGGCACCAGCAGCAGGAAGTCCAGCCCCATCTCGCGCCGCCGCCGGTCCAGCAGCGCGGGCAGGTCGGGCGCGGTGGCGAAGGCGACCGACTGGCCGAGCGCCGCAATCTGGTCGCCATTCGTCTCGAGGATGCGGGTCAGGTATTGCCGCGCCACCGTCAGGTCGCTGTTGACCTTGGTGATCAGCAGGTCGTCGAATTTCGCCGACCAGCGCACCATCGTCACGCCGAGCAGCGCGGGCAGGATCACCAGCGTCGGCAGCAGCGCGATCGCCAGCAGCCGGTGGCGGATCGACCCGCGCCAGGGACCGCGCCAGCCGGGCCGCCCCGACGCCGCGGGCTCCGCCCCCGCCATGCCGGCCTCAGCCATGCCAGTCCTGCAGCCGGCGGTCGATGGTCTTGCGCGAGATGCCGAGCCGCGCCGCCGCCGCCTCTCGGTCGCCCTCGCAAGCCGCCAGTGCGGCGAGGATCGCCCGGCGCTCGATCTCGGCCAGCGAGCCCTGCAGCGCCTCGTCGGCGCCGGCCCGGGGTTGCGACAGGGCGGCGAACCGGCCCTGGATCAGCGCGCGCTCGATGGTGTTGCGCAATTCGCGGACATTGCCCGGCCAGTGATAGGCGGCGAAATCGGCCCGCACCTCGGGGGTGATCGCCACCGCGGGCATCCCCAGCTGGCGCGACAGCTTGGCCATGAACAGGTCGGCCAGATCCTGCACATCCTCGCCCCGCTCGGCCAAAGGCGGCATGTGGATCGTCAGCACGTTCAGCCGGTACAGCAGGTCCGGCCGGAACCGCCCTTCGCCCACCGCCCGGTCCAGGTCGGCATTGGTGGCGAAGATCAGCCGCACGTCCACCGCCACCTCGCGTTCGGCCCCCAGCGGGCGGATGCGCCGATCCTCCAGCACCCGCAACAGCTTGGCCTGCATCGGCAGCGGCAGCTCGCCGATCTCGTCCAGCAGCAGCGTGCCGCCCCTGGCATGGGTGAACAGGCCCTCGCGGTTCTGATGTGCGCCGGTGAAGGCGCCCTTGATGTGGCCGAAAAGTTCGGTTTCCACCATGTCGGCGGGGATTGCCGCGCAGTTGACCGGCACGAAGGGCCGGTCGGCGCGGGGCGACAGTTCGTGGATCATCCGCGCCGCCACCTCCTTGCCGGTGCCGGATTGCCCGGTCAGCATCACCGAGGAGGGCAGCGGCGCCACCCGCATGATCATGTCGCGGATGTCCCGGATCGCGGCGCTTTCCCCTATCAGCCGGTCGCGCAGCAGGATGTGGTCGTCGGTGGCGCGCAGCTGATGGCGCAACACGTGGTTCTCGCGCTCCAGCCGGGCGCGTTCCAGACAGCGGGCGACGGCGTTCAGGATCTGGTTCGACCGGAAGGGTTTCAGCACGAAATCCGAGGCCCCCGCCTGCAGGGCGAGGATCGCGGTTTCCAGATCGGCATAGGCGGTGATCAGGATCGCCGGCGGCACCAGCCCCGAGGCGCGCTGCGCGGCCAGCCAGTCCACCCCGCGGCGGTCGGCCATGATGTTGTCGAGGATCACCACGTCGTAATGGCCCGCGGCCAGCAGGGCCTGCGCCTGATCGGTATCGGCGGCCAGATCGACGCGGCGGCAGCGCCGGCCCAGCGACCGGCCCAGGAAGTGCCGCATCCCCTCTTCGTCGTCGATCACGAGGATCGCGGCGCGGGACAGGATCTCGTTGAAATAGGGCGCAGGGCCGCTGTCCACGGCCGTCGCTTCCATCGCCATCGCTTGCCCTCCGGCGGCCGCACCGGGCCGTCCTCCCTGCGGGAGGCTTGCATTTCACGCCCGTCCCGGCAAGCCTCGGCTGAGGGAGGCCGCCTTGCTATCGACGTCACAGCGCCCGTCACTGCACCCGTCACTGCGCCCGTCACAGCGCCCCTCGGCCCGGATGACGGCAGGGCTGGCCCGCACCGTCGCGCTGCTCGCCCTGCCCGCCCGCGATCTTGTGCTGCGGCTGCGGGTCGAGGCGGCGGCGAACCCGGCGCTGCTGCTGGAGGCGCCGCCGGCCGCGCCCGGGACGGGAGCAGGCCCCGGGGCGGACCGGAGTGCGAACTGGCTGCCCCCCGCCTTCGACCCCGGCGGCGTCACCGCGCCGCCGGACAGCCTGATCGCCCATGTCCTGCGGCAGATCGCGCGGGCGGACCTGCCGCCCCCCGACCATGCCATCGCCATCGCGCTGGCCGAGGCGCTGGAACCCACCGGCTGGCTGGGGGAACCGGTGGCGCAGGTCGCCCGCCGCTGCGGTGCCGATCCGGCCCGGGTGGAACAGGTTCTGGCGCGGCTGCAGCGCGGGCTCGATCCGCCGGGCCTGTTCGCGCGGTCGCTGGCGGAATGCCTGCATCTGCAGCTGCAGGCCGAGGGCACGATGACCCCGGCGGCAGAGGCGCTGCTGTCGCATCTGCCGCTGCTGGCCGAGGGGGGTCCGGGCGCGGTGGCGCGGGCGACGGGGCTGGCGGAACCCGATCTGGCGCGGGCGCTCGGGCAGATCCGGGCCTGCGACCCGAAGCCGGGGCTGGCCTTCGCCGCGCCGCCCCCGCCCGTGCCGCCCGCCGACCTGCTGCTGCGCCGCGGGGCCGAAGGCTGGTCGGCGGTGGTCAACCCGCACCGGCTGTCGCTGCGGGTCGTGCCGGGCCTGCCGGGCACGGCCGCGGCCGCGGCGCTGGTCCAGGCGGTCGAGGGGCGCGACCGGATCGCGCTGGCGGTCGGCCAGCGTCTGGCGCGGCACCAGTCGGGATGGCTGGAGGGCGCGGCGCTCGCCGGTATCACCGCGCGCGATCTGGCCGGGGCCACGGGCTTTGCGCTATCCACCGTCAACCGCTGCCTGACCGCCGTCACCGCCCGCACCCCGCGCGGCACGATACCGCTGAGGTCGCTGGTCTCGGCCCCGGTGGGCGACGCCGGCGGATCGCGGGCGGCGATGCTGACCCGGCTGGCCGAGCTGCTGCGCGGGGCCGGCGCGACCCGCCCCAGCGACCGCGAACTGGCCGAGACGCTGGCCCGCGAAGGCCTGCCCGTCGCGCGCCGCACCGTCGCCAAATACCGCGCCCGGCTGGCCGGCGCCGGTTCCTGAGGCCCGGTCCGGCGCCGAGAACAGCCCCTTGAACCGCCGCCGGCAGTGATGATAGATACCACGGCACTGCGGGTGTAGCTCAATGGTAGAGCAGAAGCTTCCCAAGCTTACGACGAGGGTTCGATTCCCTTCACCCGCTCCACTAGGCTTCCCCTGACATCTAATTGGAACTGCGGCATTTCGCGCCCAGCATCGATCAGGTTGGAATTTGCAACTTCATCTCCTTAGGTAAGAAGACCTCGAAGAATTTCTTCCTTTGACCACGCCCGGTTGTCGGCCTAGAAACAGCGGTTTACCCGCTTGACACCAACCGCGGAACAACCTTTTGTCCAGCAATCGCGTATTTTCTATTCGGCAGACTGTTTGAGATACATCAAGCGATGTCCCCAGCAAACATGACACGCCGCCCGCCCGCGTCAGTTCGTCGCGCCCTGAGAGCAGAAGCAGGGTTTGGCTGTGCCGCATGCGGAAACCCCATCTTGGAATACCACCACATCATTCCGTGGTCAGAAAGACATCACTTCGAAATAGAACACATGGTCGCGCTTTGCCCCAACCATCACCGCGAGTACGGTAAGATGTCCAGGAATCAGGCATATCAGGTTAAGCGGAACCCAATAAACGTCCGCAACAAGCGGCTAAAGGGACTATTGGTAACCAACCGCACGAACCAATCCCTCGTTGTTGGCGCGGTGCGGTTCCAAGGGATAAAAACGGCCATCTCTGTCTTCGATCACCCTGTGATCGGTCACAGTGTCGTCGATGGAGAGATCAAGATCAATTGCTTCATCCCAAACAGCAACTACTTGGCCGAGATTGAAGTAAAATCGAACGACTTCAGCGCCGAGATAGACTCGTTTTGGGACATAGAGTTCAGATCAAACTATGTGTGTTTCAGAAAGAGGCATGGTGAAAACTTCCTCTCGATAGACTTCCGCGGCGATGACGTTGTAATCTGGGGCCAGTTCGAACTTGCGGGACGCCTGCTTAGAATGAACCGTGAGGAATTTAGGTACGGCAACTACGGCGCCATGAGTGGCTTTAGCTTCTCTGGTTCTTCAGAGCATATCGCTTTCGGCCTCGGAGCGCCCGAATTAGTTCTCGAAAGAGCAAATCACGCCAAGCTTGTGCCATCTCCGCGACTAAGACATCGGCAAAATGGCGAGTTGATGCCGCTACCTGTTTTTAGGCTACCGTGATTTTGAGACTGGATTCGAGCAACGGGTTGCCGGCGGTACGAGGGATACCTCATACCTTCTAATTCGGCCTTACCCTGATATTGAACAGGCCACTCGCTTAGTCCGACACGCACGCGTCTACCTTCTCGAATCGTCCGCCTTCACCGTCTCCATCCCCGCACCCGACCGCCCCTCAGGGCGACTCGTCCTGCGCGGCGGGCTCCGTCGGTTCGCCGGGGGCGCCGGGCTGGGTGTCGGGCGGGGCGATGGCTTCGGCCTCGGGGTCGGGCAGCGGCGTACCCTCGCCGCGCCAGAGGCAGCCATAGAGCACGATGCCCGCCAGGATCAGCGCCGCGATCGTGGCGAGGGGCAAGCCGAAGCGGGCCTCCTTCTTCGGTTCGGGCATGGTCTCCTCCTTCGGCAGTTCCGGTCGGCCGGTCCACAGCGGGAACAGCGGCCGGGAGGGGAAGTTCCCGGCCCCCCGCCGCATCCCCGCAGCGCCCGTGCCAAGTCGCGCGCGCACCGCCCTCGGGTCGCCCCGGCCCCAGATCGCCTCTGGCGGGGTGGGCGGGGCTTCGCTAGAACCGTCGCGAAGCAAGCGAGGGACCCCGCATGACCACCATCACCCGCCTCGAATCCGGCCCGCGGATGAGCCAGGCCGTCACCTGCAACGGCCTTGTCTGGCTGGCGGGACAGGTCGGCGCCCCCGGCGCCAGCGTCACCGAACAGACCCGCGCCGTGCTGGCCGAGGTCGACCGGCTGCTGGCGCTGGCCGGGTCGGACAAGACGCGGATCCTGTCGGCGCAGATCTGGCTGGCCGACATGGCCGATTTCGCCGAGATGAACGCGGTCTGGGATGCCTGGGTGCCGCAGGGCCATACCCCCGCCCGCGCCACCGGCGAGGCGAAGCTCGCCACCCCCGACTACCGGGTGGAGATCATCGTCACCGCGGCCCAGGGCTGAGCGTCGCGCCCCGGGGGATCGCCATGGAACGGATGATCGAACGCACGCTCTTCGCCAGCCGCTGGCTGATGGCGCCCATGTATCTGGGGCTGGCGGCGGCGCTGGTGATCCTCGTCTACAGCTTCCTGATGGAGCTGCTGCGCTTCGCCGGGATGCTGCCCGGGCTGACGGTGGACGATGCGGTGCTGGGGGTGCTGGCGCTGATCGACCTCAGCCTCGCCGCCAACCTGCTGGTGATCGTGATCTTCTCGGGCTACGAGAATTTCGTCAGCCGCATGGACCTGACCGCGCATGAGGACCGGCCCGACTGGCATGGCGAGGTGGATTTCTCCTCGCTGAAGCTGAAGCTGGTGGCCTCGATCGTCGCCATCTCGGGCATCCACCTGCTGAAGGTGTTCATGGACGTGGACAAGTACACCCCCGACAAGATCCGCTGGATGGTGATCATCCATCTGGTCTTCGTGATCTCGGGCGTGCTGCTGGCGCTGATGGACTGGATCGCGATGCAGTCGAAGGGGCTGAAGAAGCCGAAATCTCCGGTCATGGTCCAGCCGTGACCGGGCCTGCCGCCGGAACGGTGCCGCGCCCGGTGCCGGCGGTGCTGGCGGTGGTGCTGCGCGGGCCCGAGGTGCTGCTGGTGCGCCGGGCCAATCCGCCGGATGCGGGCCTCTGGGGCTTTCCCGGCGGCCGGATCGAGCCGGGCGAGACGCTCGCCGGTGCCGCCTGCCGCGAACTGGCCGAGGAGACGGGCCTGACCGCCCGCCCCGGCCCGGTGATCGACGCGCTGGATGCCATCGGCGACGGGTATCACTACATCCTGATCGCGCTGGTCTGCGACGCCCCCGACGGCGCGCCGGTCGCCGCCGACGATGCGCTGGAGGCCGGCTGGCACCGGATCGCCGCGCTGTCGGACGACGATCCCCGGTTCAGCCGCGACGTGGCCCGGCTGGCGCGGAAGGCGGCGGGCCGCTAAGGGGCAGGCTGGGGGGCGGGCCGCAGGAAGCGCTGCTCCATCACCTCGCGGCCCCAGCGGTCGCCCGGGCGTTTCTCGACACAGGCGAAGCCTTCGGCCTCGTACAGGTGCCGCGCCGCGTCCAGCCCGGCGAAGGTCCACAGCTCGATGCCGGAAAACCCCGCCGCGTCGCAGAAATCCACCGCCGCCCGCAGCAGCCGCCGCCCCGCCCCCTGCCCGCGCAGCGCCGGATCGACGATGAACCAGCGCAGATGCGCGGGGCCGGGCCAGCGGTGGCCGTCGATGGCCACCGACCCGAGGATCGCGCCCCCGGACCGCGCCGTCCAGATCGCGCTGCGCGGTGGCGGATCGGCGCAGAACCCCGCCAGTTCGCGCGCCACCAGCGCCTCGAACCCGTGGTCGAAGCCGGCGGCGGCGGCATAGTGGCGCCCGTGCATCTCGGTCACGCGGCCGATGACGCCGGGGCCGATGCCCTCGACGATCGCGACCGGCGTTTGGTGGCTTTCCTGCGACATGGGCCGAGCGTGGCACGGGCGCGGGCGCGCCGCAACGACCCCCTCAGGCCGTCAGCGCCTTTCCGAAGCGCGGCAGCTTGGCGCGCTTCATCAGCGCCCGCATCGGCTGCGGCTGGCCCGACAGCCGTTCCGCCTCGGCCCGCACCGCCTCGGCCACGGCATCGACCGTCTGGCGGTCGTCGGCGCGCAGCAGCAGCAGGAACTCGTCGGGATGGATCGCGTCGATGGCGGCGGGGGCCATGGCCCGGCGGGGAAAGTCGCGCAGGTTCAGCGTCACCAGGCAATCCGCCCGCCCGGCGATGGCCGCGGCCAGCACATGCCGGTCGTTGCGGTCGGGCAGGTCCAGCGGCTCCTCCGCGCCCGGGGGCAGCGGGACGCGCGCCTGCGGAAAGGCCAGATCGGCGGCGACGATCTCGCCCCGCGCCAGCACCTCCTGCCCGGGGCCGAGCCGGGCGGCGGCGCGGGCCCATTCCTCGGCGATGCGGTCGGACCAGAGCGGTGTCACCAGCCCCGCCCGTGCCACGCCGAACAGCAGTTCGCGCAGCACCGTGGGGTACAGGACGCAGGCGTCCAGCAGCGCCCGCATCGCGCTAGCCGTCCAGCCGGAAGGCCAGCGCCTTCAGATAGGCGCTTTCGGCCAGTTGCGGCAGCATCGGATGATCCGGCCCGGCAAAGCCGGTGTGGATCAGCTGCCCGCGCCGGCCGGCCCGGCCGATGCCGCGGGCGCTGGCATTGCGGAAACTGGCCAGATCGGCGGCATGGGAACAGGAACAGAGGATCAGATAGCCCCCCGGGGCCACCAGCCCCGCCGCCTTCAGCGCCACCCGCTCATAGGCACGCAGCCCCGCCTCCAGCGCCGGCTTGGCGGGGGCGAAGGCGGGCGGGTCGCAGATCGCCAGGTCGAAGCGCGCGCCTTCCGCCGCCAGCGCGTCCAGCGTGTCGAAGGCGTCGCCCTGCCGTGTCTCGAACCGCTCGGCCATTCCGCCCGCCGCCGCGCCCTGCCGGGCAAGGTCCAGCGCCGGGGCCGAGGCATCGACGGCCAGCGCATGGGCCGCGCCCCCCGCCAGCGCCGCCAGCGCAAAGCCGCCCACATGCGAGAAGACGTCGAGCACCCGCGCCCCTCGTGCCAGCCGCGCGGCGAAGGCATGGTTCGGGCGCTGGTCGTAGAAAAGCCCGGTCTTCTGCCCGCCGAGCAGATCCGCCATGTAAGTGGCCCCGTTCATCGGCACCGGGATCGGTCCGTCGATCTGCCCTGCCAGCAGCGCCGTCTCCTCGGCCAGACCCTCCAGCCCGCGCGACCGGCCGGTGCCGTTCTTGACGATGGCAGTGACGCCCGTCGCCTCGGCCAGCGCCGCCGCGATCTCGGGCAGCAGGGTTTCGGCCCATGCGGCATTGGGCTGAATCACCGCCGCCGCGCCGAAGCGATCGATGACCACGCCGGGCAGGCCGTCGGCCTCCGCATGGACCAGCCGATAGAAGGGCTGGTCGTAAAGCCGTGCGCGCAGTTCCAGCGCCCGCCCGATCCGCGCCGCGATCCAGCCCCGGTCGATGATGGCGGCCGGGTCGCGGTCCAGCACCCGTGCCACGATCTTCGAGGCCGGATTGACGGTGACGGTGGCCAGCGGCCGACGCTCGGCATCTTCCAGCGTGGCGAGGGTGCCGGGTGTCAGCGCCTGCGTGCGCCGGTCCAGCACCAGTTCGTCGGCATAGACCCAGGGAAAGCCGTGGCGGATGGCGCGCGCCTCGGCCTTGGGGCGCAGGCGCACGACCGGGCGGCCGCCGGAAGAACCAGCGGCGGAGATGGGTTCGGCGGGTTCGGAACGATCGGATGGGTCGGTCATGCCCCCATCTAATCGGTCCCGGACCTGCCGGAAAGGGCTCAGTTGAACCCGACCGGCAGCGCCGCACGCGCGACCAGCCGGCGATCCGGCCCAACCGGGGGTTGCGACAGTTCCGCCTGCACCGCCGCGCCGATCCGGTCGACGATGCGCTGCCGGTCCACCTGCTGCGCGGCCTGCGCCCCCCAGGTCTCCAGATCGGCAGAAACGAGCCGGGGCCCGTCGATGGCGGCCCCGGTCCCGGCATCGCGCACGGTCAGCACGAAATGCACCGTATGCACCCCGCCGGTGGTGTAGCGGGCCTTCTCGGTCAGCGAATGGAAGCGGCGCAGCTCCGCCTCCACCGTCACCGGCACGCCGGCGTCCATCCCGGCGGTGGCTCGGTCCAGCCCCTCGGCCAGGATCGCGCGCACCTGCGCATGGCGGTCGCCCTGCGGCTCGCCCCGCCAGACGATATCGGCCAGCGGATAGAGCCGGTTCGCCTCCGACACCTTCAGCGTCGGCGGCACGGTCACGGAAATCTGCCGCACGTCATAGCGCGGCGCCGCGGCGGCCAGCGCCGGGGGGGCCTGCATGGCCGTCGTCTGCATGGCCGGCGTCTGCATGGCCGGCGTTTGCGCGGCGCGCGACGAGATGTCGGATCCGCCGCAGGCCGATATCGCGAGCGCCACGACCAGCGCGGCGAACGGGGAAAGTCTCATCCTGATCGTCCTCGTCATGGGTGCTTCTTGGGCGGGCCGGCCGCCATGCGGAACTATGGCGGCGGTCTGCGGCCGAATTGGGGAAGACCTGCAGCGGCGCGGCGGAATGTTTCGGGCGATGATGGCAATCCCGCAGCGGCGCGAGCGGGCCCCGCCCCGGCACAAAGAGGGATTGGCTTGCCGTTCCGGCTGCGCGATACTCGGCCCGACCGCCCGAACAGGATCCCGAACCGCCCCCGCCTGCGCCGCCGCTGCTTGCGCTGTTAGCGCTATCGGTGTAGAGCCGGACGCGACAGTCCGGCGCTGCCCCCGGGCCCTGTGCCGGCCGCGACGGCCCCGCGACGCGGGGTCCGACCCCAGCCTCGCACGGCGCCGCCCGCCTGACGCGCCGTCCTGACCGCAAGGATGCCAGATGCCGATTCACCCCGCCATCGCCGCCGTCACCGACCGGATCCGCGTTCGTTCCGCCGCCAGCCGCGCCGCCTATCTCGACCGCATGGGCCGCGCCGCCGAGGCCGGCCCCGCCCGGGGCCACCTCGCCTGCGGCAACCAGGCCCATGCCTATGCCGCGATGGGTGAGGACAAGGCGGCACTGGCCGAGGGCCGGCTGCCCAATATCGGCATCGTCACCGCCTATAACGACATGCTGTCGGCGCATCAGCCCTATGAACGCTTCCCCGACCTGATCCGCGCCGCCGCCCGGGCCGCGGGCGCGACCGCGCAGGTGGCGGGGGGGGTGCCCGCGATGTGCGACGGCGTCACCCAGGGACAGACGGGGATGGAACTGTCGCTGTTCTCGCGCGACGTGATCGCGCTCGCGGCGGGCGTCTCTCTCAGCCACAACACCTATGACGCGGCGCTTTTCCTCGGCGTCTGCGACAAGATTGTACCCGGCCTGATCATCGCCGCCGCCACCTTCGGCCATATCCCTGCGGTGTTCCTGCCGGCGGGGCCGATGACCTCGGGCCTGCCCAATGACGAAAAGGCCAAGGTCCGGCAGAAGTTCGCGACGGGCGAGGTCGGCCGCGACGAACTGATGCGGTCGGAAATGGCCAGCTATCACGGCCCGGGCACCTGCACCTTCTACGGCACCGCCAACACCAACCAGATGCTGATGGAGTTCATGGGCCTGCACCTGCCGGGGGCAAGCTTCGTCAACCCCAACACGCCGCTGCGCGACGCGCTGACCGTGGCCGGGGTGGAACGGGCGGCGCAGATCACCGCGCTTGGCAACGACTACCGCCCCGCCGGCCGGGTGCTGGACGAACGCGCCTTCGTCAACGGGCTGGTCGGGCTGATGGCCACCGGCGGGTCCACCAACCTCGTGCTGCACATGCCGGCGATGGCGCGGGCGGCGGGCATCCTTCTGGACATCGAGGATTTCGACGCCGTCTCGCAGGTGGTGCCGCTGATGGCCAAGGTCTATCCCAACGGTCTGGCCGATGTGAACCACTTCCACGCCGCCGGGGGCCTGCAATACATGATCGGCGAGCTGCTGGAGGCGGGGCTGCTGCATGACGACGTGGTGACGATCGCAGGCGACGGGCTGTCGCGCTATACCGCCGAGCCGAAGCTGCGCGACGGCCATCTGGTCTGGGAAGACGGGCCCGCGGCCACGCAGAACGACAAGATCCTGCGCCCCGCCACGGACCCGTTCCAGAAGACCGGCGGCCTGCGGCAGCTGTCCGGCAATCTGGGCCGGGGGGTCATCAAGATCTCGGCCGTGGCGCCCGAACGCCATGTGATCGAGGCGAAGGCCCGCGTCTTCGCCGATCAGGAAGAGGTCAAGGCCGCCTTCAAGCGCGGCGAGTTCACCGAGGACACCATCGTCGTGGTCCGCTTCCAGGGGCCGCAGGCCAACGGCATGCCGGAACTGCATTCGCTGACACCGACGCTGGCGGTGCTGCAGGATCGGGGCCTGCGGGTGGCGCTGGTCACCGACGGCCGCATGTCGGGCGCCAGCGGCAAGGTTCCCGCCGCGATCCATGTCAGCCCCGAGGCGGCGGCGGGCGGCCCGCTCGCCCGGCTGCAGGACGGCGACCGGATGCGGCTCGACGCGGTGGCGGGACGTCTGGAGGTGCTGGAACCGGGGTTCGACACCCGTGTGCCGGTCACCGCCGACCTCTCCGCCAACCGCCACGGCATCGGCCGCGAATTGTTCGAGGCCTTCCGCCGCACCGTCGGCCCCGCCACCGAAGGCGCGGCGGTCGTCGTCTGATCGCCGCCATCCTGAAGGAGACTTGCCCATGACCCCCGCCGAACAAAGCGCCGAGGCCCGCCGCATCTGTGCCCTCGCCCCCGTCGTCCCGGTGCTGGTGATCGAGGATCTCGCCCATGCCGAACCGCTGGCGCGCGCCATGGTGGCGGGCGGGCTGCCCGCGCTGGAGGTGACGCTGCGCACGCCGGTCGCGCTCGACGCGATCCGGGCGATGGCGGCGGTCGAAGGCGGGCAGGTCGGGGCGGGCACGCTGCTGACGTCCGCGGATGTGAAGGCCGCGAAGGCCGCGGGCGCCACCTTCGGCGTCTCACCCGGCGCCACCCCCGCGCTGATCGCCGCCTGCGAGGATGAAGGCCTGCCGCTGCTGGCCGGCGTCGCCACCGCGACCGAGGTGATGACGCTGCTGGAGGCGGGCTATACCGCGATGAAGTTCTTCCCCGCCGAAAATGTCGGCGGCGCCGCGGCGCTGAAGGCGCTTTACGGCCCGCTGCCGCAGGCGGCCTTCTGCCCCACCGGCGGCGTCAGCCTGAAGAACGCCCGCGATTACCTGTCGCTGCCGAACGTGATCTGCGTGGGCGGCAGCTGGGTCGCGCCCAGGGCCGAGATGGCGGCGGGCAACTGGTCCGCGGTCGAGGCGCTGGCGCGCGAGGCGGCGGCCCTGCGCGGCTGAGCGCCGGGCGGCCCCTGCGGCTGACCCAAATATCCCGGGGGTGAATTGGCCGGCACGGCCAAGAGGGGGCAGCGCCCCCTCGCCCGCCCCTACCCTCGCGCGTAACCCGCCAGCATCAGGGTCGAGCCGTCCTTGCCCGCGCCGTCGCTGTCGCCCGACAGCACCGGTTCCAGCGTCAGCGCCAGTTCCTTGCCCAGTTCCACACCCCACTGGTCGAAGGAGTTGATGCCGAGGATCACGCCTTCCACGAAGACCCGGTGTTCGTACAGCGCCACGATCTGGCCCAGCACGAAGGGCGTCAGCTTCGGATAGGCGAGCGTGGTCGAGGGGCGGTTGCCGGGGAAAACCCGGTGGCGGGCCTGACGGTCCCGTTCCGCCCCGTCCAGCCCCTTCTTCGCCATGATCGCCGTCGCCTCTTCCAGCGACCGGCCGCGCAGCAGCGCCTCGGATTGGGCAAGACAGTTGGCGACCAGCAGGCGGTGCTGATGGGCAAGCCCGGGCTCGTGCCCCGCGCGGGCGAACAGGAACTCGCACGGCACCACCCGGGTGCCCTGATGGATCAGCTGGTAGAAGGCGTGCTGGCCGTTGGTGCCCGGCTCGCCCCAGACGACGGGGCCGGAATTCACCGGCAGCTCCGACCCGTCCATCGCCACCCGCTTGCCGTTCGATTCCATCTCCAGCTGCTGCAGATAGGCGGGCAGCCGCGACAGGCGCTGGTCATAGGGCAGCACGGCGCGGGTGGCATGGCCCAGCACCTGCGCATGCCAGATCCCGACCAGCGCCAGCAGCACCGGCAGGTTGTCTTCCAGCGGCGCGCTGCGGAAATGCGCATCCATGGCGGCGCCCCCGGCGAGGAAGGCGTCGAAATCCTCGGGCCCCACCGCGATCGCCAGCGACAGGCCGATCGGCCCCCACATCGAATAGCGCCCGCCGACCCAGTCCTCGAAGCCGAAGACCCGTTCCGGCGCGATGCCGAAGGCGGCGGTCCGCTCTGTCGCGGTCGAGACGGCGGCGAACTGGCTTGCCGGGTCTGCGACCCTGGCCGCCATCCAGCGTTTCGCGCTGTCGGCATTGGTCATCGTCTCGATGGTGGTGAAGGTCTTCGAGGCGACGATCACCAGCGTCGTTTCCGGGTCCAGCCCGGCCAGCACGTCATGCACATGCGCCCCATCGACGTTCGACACGAAATGGCAGCGCGGCCCGTCGGCATAGGGGGCGAGCGCAAGGCAGGCCATCGCCGGCCCGAGGTCGGACCCGCCGATGCCGATATTGACGACATCGGTGATGGCGCCGCCCTGCCCGGTGAAGCGGCCCTCCCGCACGTCGCGGGCGAAGGCGTACATCGCCGCATGCACGGCGCGCACCCCCGGCATCACGTCGCGGCCATCGACCGTCACCGATCCGCCGAGGTTGCGCAGCGCGCTGTGCAGCACCGCGCGGCCTTCGGTTTCGTTGATCTTCGCGCCGGTGAACATCGCCTCGCGCCGCGCCTCGACCCCCGCCGCGCGGGCGAGGTCCAGCAGCAGGCCCAGCCCGGTGTCGCAAAGGTTGGTCTTCGAGAAGTCGAACAGTATCTCGCCGCCCCCCTCCGAAGCCCCGTCCGAGCCCAGACGGCGCGAGAAGGCCGTGGCGCGGTCGGGGCGGGCCTCGAACAGCGACAGGATGGACCGGTCCGCCACGGCGTCGCGATGGCGGTAGAGGGCGTCCCAGGGGCTTGGCATCGTCGGGTCTCGCGGCTGAAGGGGGCGGAAGGGGTTCGGACGGGATCAGGCGGCCCAATGCACCGTGGCGTCGGACAGCAGCGCGCGGATCGGCGCCGTCTCGGGCGGCAGGCCGCGCGCCTCTTCCAGCGCGGCGCGCTTGTCCTCGCCGGTGATCAGCACATGGATGCGCAGCGCCGCCGACAGCACCCGTGCCGACAGCGTCACCCGCGCTTCCTCGGCCCCCGGCGCCCGCATCGGCACCAGCACCGGCGCATCGGGCGCCAGCGCCTCGGCCAGACGATCCGCGCCGGGGAACAGCGAGGCGGTATGCATGTCCGCGCCCATGCCCAGCAGAAGCACCGAGATCGGCAGTTGCGCCTCGACCGCCGCGGCGAGGTCGGGGATCGCGGCCTCGGGTTCGGGCGTATCGGCATAGAGCGGCAGCACCGTCGCCGCCGCCGCGCGTTCCACCAGCAGCCGGTTCCTCAGCAGCCGCCCGTTGGACCGTTCCGAGCTTTCCGGCACCCAGCGTTCGTCGTTCAGGAACACCGTCACCTTGTCCCAGTCGAGCCGCGAGGCCGACAGGAGGTCGAAAACCGGCCCCGGCGTGCTGCCGCCCGGCACGCAGAGGCTCGCGCGCCCCTCCAGCCGCAGCGTCTCGCCCAGTTCCGAGGACAGCCGGTCGGCCAGCCCCATGTAAAGCGCCTCGCGATCGGGGTATTCGACGAATTTCATTCCTGTATCTCCCGCCAGCGCCGCCCGTCCCGGTGGATCAGCATCAGCGCGTCCTCCGGCCCCGAGGAGCCGGGATCGTAACCCTGCGGCCGGTCGCCCCGCGCCTCCCATCCGGCGATCACCGGGTCGGTCCAGGCCCAGGCGGCCTCGACCTCGTCGCCGCGCATGAACAGGGTCTGGTTGCCGCGGATCACGTCCATGATCAGCCGTTCATAGGCATCGGGAATGTCGGCCCCGTCCTCGCCCAATGCCTCGGCGAAGGACATGTCGAGCGGCACCTGCACCAGACGCATGCCGCCCGGCCCCGGTTCCTTGATCATCACCCGCAGGTTCATGCCCTCGTTCGGCTGCAGCCGGATCACCAGCACGTTCTCGCGCCAGTCGCCGCCCGCCTCGTCGAAGATCGAATGCGGCGGTTCCTTGAAGGTGATGGCGATTTCCGATGTCCGCGCCCGCAGCCGCTTGCCGGTGCGCAGGTAGAAGGGCGTGCCCTTCCAGCGCCAGTTGGCGACATGCACCTTCAGCGCGATATAGCTTTCGGTGCGGCTGGCGGGGTTTTCGGCATCGTCCAGATAGCCGGGCTCGCCGCCCCGCGCCCGGTACTGCCCGCGCACGATGTCGTCGGGGCCCACGGGTTGCAGCGCGCGGATCACCTTCAGCTTCTCGTCCCGCACCGCGTCGGGATCGAAGTGATAGGGCGCCTCCATCGCGATCAGGCACAGAAGCTGCATCAGGTGGTTCTGCACCATGTCCCGCATGGCGCCCGACCTGTCATAATAGCTGCCGCGCCCGCCCACGCCCACCGTCTCGGCCACAGTGATCTGCACGTGATCGACGTATTGCGCGTTCCACAGCGGCTCGAACAGGATGTTGGCGAAGCGCACCGCCATCAGGTTCTGTACCGTCTCTTTCCCGAGGTAGTGGTCGATGCGGTAGATCTGGCGTTCGTCGAAATGCGCGGCGAGCGTTGCGTTCAGCGCCCTGGCCGAGTCGAGATCGCGGCCGAAGGGCTTTTCCACCACGATCCGGCTGTCGGCGCGGGCGATGCCGTGCAGCTTCAGCCGCTCGGCCAGGTCGCCGAACAGCGCGGGCGCCACCGACATGTAGAAGGCGCTGACCACATCCGGGCGCACCATCGTGGCAAGCTGCGCCCAGCCCTCCTCGCCCCGCGCATCGACCGCGACATAGCGGATGCGTTCGAGAAAGCCCTGGATGGCGGCGGCATCCCGCTTGGCGGGGCCGACGAATTCGTCGATGGCCTCGGCCACCGACTGGCGGAAGGACGCGTCGTCCAGATCCGACCGGGCGGCGCCGATGATCCGCGCCTCGGCCGGGATCTGCCCGGCGAGAAAGCGCCGGTAGAGCCCGGGAAAGATCTTGCGCCGCGCCAGATCGCCGGTCCCGCCGAAGATCACAAGGTCGAACCGGTCGACCGGAATCACGCGCGACACCATCTGAGCCCCCATCGCTGTCAAGGACCCCGTCCCTGCCGTCATCCCCGCATCCCGCATCGGCTGCTCCACCCGTCGGTTAGCGCTAACGGCGCGTTTGTAGCCGCCCCGCCCCGAGAAGTCCAGTTCGGGGGAGAGTGGCATTCCGCCGCCGCCGCCGCAACGCCGCATTGGCCGGCGGCGGCGACTAGCCGGCGACGCCGCGCAAGAGCCGCGCGCGCGAAGGCGGGATCGCGCGGATTTCCAGCCCGGTGAAGACATGCAGCGTGTTCAGGTCGCGGTCGACCACCGCATGGTCGCTGACCCAGCCCCCCATCAGCAGATAGGTCCGCAAGAGCGGCGGCATCCCCAGCATCGCCCGCTTGGCATCGGGCTTGCGCAGCTTCAGCCGCTGCGCGAAGCGGAAGACGTTCGGCGCCTTCACGCGGGGCAGCCAGCGTTTGGGCGCAAGATGGCGGTCCTTCAGCATCGCGAAGGCATCCAGATAGGCCTCTGTATCCGTGCCCATGAAGCTGGAACAGCCGAACAGCATCTCCACCCCCTCGTCGTCGACGAAGCGGGTCATCGCGCCCCAGGCGACGCGCAGGATGTCTGGGTCGTGCCAGTCGGGATGGATGCAGAAGCGCCCCATCTCGACCATCGGCCCGTCGAAGGATTCGAGCGCCGACAGTTCGTAATACTGCGCCGAATAGCTGCGCCCGATCTCGCCCCCGCGCGCCAGCGGCAACAGGCGAAAGCAGCAGACCAGCGTGCCCGTCCGAGTCTCTTCCACCAGCACATGCCGGCAGGCCGGGTCGAAACTGTCGAGGTCGAGCCCCGCCTGACCCTCCGCCGCGGCATCGAGCCCGCGATTGGCGCGGAAGGCCAGCCAGCGCAGCCCCTGTGCTGCGGCGAGGTCGGCCGCGGTTTCGGCAAAGCGGGCCTGATAGCGGCCCCGGCGCAGCGACAGCATGACCTTTCCTTCCGCCTGCAAGGCCGCGCCATCCCCGGCGGGCACCTGTGGATATGTGGTCGCGCTCCTATATACACCAGATGTGACCGGATCACGACGGATGCCGGCCCCCTCAGCACGGAAAGGAGCAGCCGACATGGCGCCGAAGATCGAAAAGACCGACGCGGAATGGCGCGAGGAACTGGGCGACGAGCTCACCTTCCGGGTGACGCGGCAGGCCGCGACCGAACGCCCGTTCAGCCATCCGGGCTTCGCCCCCGGGGCCGGGGTGTTCCACTGCGTCTGCTGCGGCCAGAAGCTGTTCACCAAGGACACGAAATACGACTCGGGCTGCGGCTGGCCCTCGTTCACCGCGCCCGCCGATGCCAAGGCGGTGGACGAGCACGAGGATCTGAGCCACGGCATGCGCCGGGTCGAGGTCACCTGTTCCAACTGCGGCGCGCATCTGGGGCATGTCTTCCCCGACGGGCCGCGCGACGCGGGCGGCCTGCGCTATTGCATCAACGGCGTGGCGCTGGAGTTCGAGCCCGAGGCGGAGGGCAAGGCGGCGGCCGAATAGCCAAAGGCCCCCCGCCGCCGATCCGACCATCCCGGGGGGCGGCTGCACCGGCGGCCGGGGGGCAGCGCCCCCTTCCCCGCCGGGCTTCCTTACTGGATGAAGTCGTCGGCCCGGACGTTGCCCACGCTGCTCAGCAGCTGGCCGAGGAAGGTGACACCGCGGATATTGCTGTCGGTCACGCGGCGCGACAGCGGCACCACCTGCCCGCGCTCCAGCCCGAAGCGCTCGATATTCGCGACGGTGCCGTCCTCGGCGAAGGTGATCGCCACCACCTCGCGGGAAATCTCCTCGGGCTTGCGCCAGCCCGATTCCCGCCAGCGGCTGCCGACATAGTACCAGCCGCCTTCCGCCAGCACGCCGGACGAGGCGGGGCGGCCGACGAAATCGCCCACCGTGTCGCGCGTGTCGCGGCCGACTTCCAGCAGCGCCAGCTGATCGTCCGAAGGCACATAGCCATGATTGCGATAGACCGAGGCGCAGGCCGACAGCGTCAGCGACATGCCAGCGACCGCCAGGACGAGCCCGAGTCTGCCCCCGAGGTTGCCCACGATCCGTCCGATGCCGATCATTCCTGCTCCTGCCCCCGCCGCAGGGCACGGGGGTTCCCGCGCCGCGGCTCTTGCCTTGCCGGCTCTTGCCTCCTAAGCGGCTTACAACAAGCATGGCCCCGCCTTCAAGCCGTTGCGCGCCCCCGCCCCGGTCTGGCACCCGGTCACGCCCCCGTGCCGAGGGGCCGCCTTGCCCCCGGCGGCAGGGGCGCCACAGCCACCACGCAACCCAAAGGAGAACCCGATGTCCGACCGCAGCCAGCGCCCCACCCCGCCCGCCGGCCGGACGCCGTGGTCCCTGCCCTTCCGGGTCAGCGACCTTGCGGCGAGAAAGCCCACCCGCTTCACCCATGAGCCCGGAGCCGAGGCGCGCGCGGCGCTGGCTGCCGAACTGGGGATCAGCGACATCCCGCGCCTGAGCTTCCGCGGCGAGCTGTCGCCCAAGGGCCGCAGCGATTGGCACCTGACCGCGACGCTGCAGGCCACGGTGGTGCAGCCCTGCGTCGTCACCCTCACCCCGGTGACCACCCGTCTGTCGGAACCGGTCGAGCGGCGCTTCCTCGCCGACATGCCGGAACCCGAGGCGGAAGAGATGGAAGTGCCGGAAGATGACAGCGCCGAGCCGCTGCCGGCGGTGATCGACGCGGGCACGGTGATGGCCGAGGCGCTGGCGCTGGCTCTGCCGCCCTATCCCCGCGCCGGCAACGCGGAACTGGGGGCGGTGCAGGCCACCCCGCCCGGCGCCGAACCGATCGTCGAGGAGAAGTTGCGCCCCTTCGCCCGGCTGGCCGACCTGATGCGCCGCGACGGCACGGACGGTGACGGCGCGGGCGAGGACGACGCGGGCGAGGACCCCTCGGCACCCGGCGAAGGGGAGCCGGGGGACAAGCCCCGCCAATGACTTGCGGGCAAACGAGCCCCCGGCGGGAGCCTGCTGGACAGGCCCCGCCACCCCCGCTAGAAGGGCGCCAGAAAAGACTTGCGCCGCCGGGGAATCCGAGTATGTTCCCGGCCTCATTCACGCATCGGGTTCGCCCTCCGCGCCAGTGGGCCGGAACCTGCGAAACCTTGCACAAACAGGGGCTTGCCCCAGAAATCCACGGGGGCCTGCCCCCCTCAGACCCGAGGTCGAGACATGGCTGTCCCTCAGAACCGAGTCACGCGGTCCCGCCGCAACATGCGCCGCGCCCATGATGCGCTGGTCGCGTCGAACCCCGCCGAATGTTCGAACTGCGGCGAGCTGAAGCGCCCGCACCACGTCTGCGCCTCCTGCGGTCACTATGACAGCCGCGAAGTCGTCGCGCAGGCCGACGAAGTCGATCTCGACGAAGACGCGGCGTAATCCGCCGCCACCCACTGGCCGCGGAACATGTCGCACCCGACCGGACCTGACGCCGCTGATCGCCCTGCCGGCGGCCTCACCCGGGCCGGCGAGGGGGCGACGGCAGAGCGGATCGTGATCTCGGTCGACGCGATGGGCGGCGACCGGGGCGCCGCGGCGGTCGCCGCCGGCATCCAGCGGTCGGCGGCGAAGAACCCCGACATCGCCTTCATCGTCCACGGGCCGAAGCCCGAACTGGAACGTCTGCTCGGCCGCCGCAAGGAATTGCAGGGCCGGCTGGAAATCCGCCATGCCGAGGGCGTGGTGAAGATGACCGACAAGCCCAGCCAGGTGATGCGCCACGGCGAGGGCACCTCGATGTGGTCGGCCATCGAATGCGTCAAGCGCGGCGAGGCGCGGGTCGCGGTCAGCTGCGGCAATACCGGCGCGCTGATGGCGCTGTCGATGATCCGCCTGCGCAAGCTGCCCGGCGTCAACCGCCCCGCCATCGCGTGCCTCTGGCCCTCGCGCAACCCGCAGGGCTTCAACGTCATGCTGGACGTGGGCGCCGATATCCGCGCCGATGCCGAGGATCTGCTGCAATACGCGCTGATGGGCGCCTCCTATGCCCGCAACGGGCTGGGCCTGCAGCGGCCGCGCGTCGGCCTGCTGAACGTCGGCACCGAGGAACACAAGGGCCGGGCCGAGCTGAAGCTCGCCAATGACATGATCGCCTCGGCGACGGGGCTGGGCCAGTTCGACTATGTGGGCTTCGTCGAGGGCGGCGACCTGCCCTCGGCCCGGGTGGACGTGATCGTCACCGACGGCTTCACCGGCAATATCGCGCTGAAGACCGGCGAAGGCACCGCCAAGCTGATCTCGGATTTCCTGAAAGAGGCGTTCAACGCCACCTTCCTGTCGAAGATCGCGGCGCTCCTCGCGCTGACCTCGCTGGGCCGGCTGCAGAAGCGCATCGACCCGCGGCGCGTGAATGGCGGGGTGTTCCTCGGGCTGAACGGCACGGTGGTGAAGTCGCATGGCGGCGCGGACGCGCTCGGCGTCTCGGCCGCGATCAAGCTCGCCTTCCAGCTCGCCCGGTCGAATTTCCAGGATCGGCTCGCGGCGCGGGTTGCCTCTGCCGCGCAGGCGCGGCACGGTGCCCCGGCGGAGCACGGGCCCGACGCGGCGGCCCCCGCCGATCCGGCCGACGACACCCGGCGGCCGGACGATCGGCAGGCGGGGGACGGCGGCGGCGCGGTGTCCGACGATGGCAAAGGCGGCAGCCCGCGGGTCGGGCGCCTGTTGAACGGAACGACGGAATGACAGCAATCCGCGCCGTGGTGCGCGGCGTGGGGCATTACCTGCCCGAGCGCATCGTGCCCAATGCCTGGTTCGAGGACCGGCTCGAAACGACGGATGAGTGGATCCGGACCCGCACCGGGATCGAACGGCGGCATTTCGCCGCCGAGGGCGAGACGACCTCGTCCATGGCGATCCGCGCGGCCGAGGCGGCGCTGAAGGATGCGGGCGTCGCCGCGGATCAGGTGGACGCGATCATCGTCGCCACCTCCACCCCCGACTTCACCTTCCCCTCGGTCGCCACCATGGTGCAGGCGGGGCTGGGGCTGACCACCGGCTTTGCCTTCGACGTGCAGGCGGTCTGCGCGGGCTTCGTTTTCGCCCTGTCGAACGCCAATGCGCTGATCCTGTCGGGTCAGGCGCGGCGGGTGCTGGTGATAGGGGCCGAGACCTTCAGCCGGATCATGGACTGGGACGACCGCGGCACCTGCGTGCTGTTCGGCGACGGCGCCGGCGCGCTGCTGCTGGACGCGGCAGAGGGCACGGGCGGCACCGAAGACCGCGGCATCCTCGCCACCGACCTGCACAGCGACGGCCGGCACCGCGACCTTCTGTATGTCGATGGCGGCGTCGCCACCACCGGCACGGCGGGCCATCTGCGGATGCAGGGCAATGCCGTCTTCAAGCATGCCGTGCAGAAACTGGCCGAAACCGCCCATGCCGCGCTGGACAAGGCCGGCCTCGCCGGGGCGCAGGTCGACTGGATCGTGCCGCATCAGGCCAATCTGCGCATCATCTCGGCCACGGCCGACCGCATGGGCGTGCCGATGGAGCGGGTGGTGGTGACGGTGCAGGACCATGGCAACACCTCCGCCGCGTCGATCCCGCTGGCCCTGTCGGTGGGCAAGGCGCGCGGGCAGATTCGCGAAGGCCAGCTCGTGGTGACCGAGGCGATCGGCGGCGGCCTCGCCTGGGGCGCGGTGGTCCTGCGCTGGTAGGCGCAACCCCGCCGCCGGGCACGGTTCGGGGGCGCTTCGGCAAGGCCCTGCGCCGCCCGCCGCAAGCCATTGATATTGACTCGGAATAGCCCCTGCCCCCATCCTTCGCCAAAACAAGGGGGACCGGCATGGGAGACAAGACACTGACGCGCATGGATCTGAGCGAGGCCGTCTTCCGCGAGGTGGGACTGTCGCGCAACGAATCCGCGCAACTGGTGGAATCCGTTCTGCAACACATGTCCGACGCGCTGGTGCGGGGCGAGCAGGTGAAGATCTCGTCCTTCGGCACCTTCTCGGTGCGGCAGAAGGCGGCGCGCGTGGGCCGCAATCCCAAGACCGGCGACGAGGTGCCGATCTCGCCCCGCCGGGTGCTGACCTTCCGGCCCTCGCATCTGATGAAGGACCGGGTCGCCGCCGGCAATCGCGGCGCCACCCGCTGAGCCAATCCGGCACCGGTGCGGCGCGGCACCGCCGGTCACGCCCGGCCCCACCGAACGGCCCGTTCCGCGGGCCGGACCGCCCACAGGAGCAGCCCATGCCTCCCGACAGCGACACCCGCCCCGCCCCGACCGCCGCCCCTGACATCCAGCAGGGGCCGGCGCCGGACGACGCGATGCCCGGCGGGGCCGAGGCTGGGGCAGCGGCGGCAGGGGCGGCGGCGGGGACGGCGGCCGAGGGAAAATCCTCCGA
Organism: Frigidibacter oleivorans; assembly: GCF_003993775.1. Lineage (GTDB taxonomy): Bacteria > Pseudomonadota > Alphaproteobacteria > Rhodobacterales > Rhodobacteraceae > Frigidibacter > Frigidibacter oleivorans. The sequence goes on along the minus strand of NZ_RJRZ01000008.1, from coordinate 113,116 downwards.
CGCCTTCCGCACGATCAGCGAGGTGTCGGTGCTGCTGGCCACCCCAGCCCATGTGCTGCGGTTCTGGGAAAGCCGGTTCAGCCAGATCCGCCCGGTGAAGCGCGCGGGCGGGCGGCGCTATTACCGGCCGAACGACGTGGCGCTGCTGGCCGGCATCCGCAAGCTGCTGCATGACGACGGGATGACGATTCGCGGCGTGCAGAAGCTGTTGCGCGAACAGGGCACGCGCGCGGTGGCGGCGGGTCAGGGCCTGCGGATCGCGCCGGTGACGGAACCGGCTGCGGAAAAACCGGCCGACGGCCCGCCCCCCGACACCGCCGCCCCGCGCGGCCGCCGCACCCGCCGCCGCGAGGCCGCCGGAACCGCGACGGCGCCCGCGAAGGCCGAGACCAAGGGGGCCGCAGAGAAGGTCGTCGAGGATCGCGCGCCCGACCTGCTGTCGCTGATGGCCGGCGACGCCCCCGCCCCGCCCGCGACTGCGACGCCGCCGGCCGCCGGCACCGAGGCCACCCCCGCCGACACCGGCACGGGCGAGCATGTCCCCGACGACCGTCCCACCGCCGCCGCGCGGCTGCGCCACCTGACCCGGGCCGAGGCCGCGCGCCTTGCCCCCGCGCTCGCCCGGCTGGAACCGCGTCTGGCGCAGCTTTCCGCCCGGCTGAACGGCCCGCCGCGCCGGCCGCTCTGACCGCAGCACCCGGGCTGTCGCGCCACCGTCATTTGCCGCTTGCACCCGGTCGCGCCATCGCACTATATGGCCCGCGTCGGGCCGTGGCGCAGCCTGGTTAGCGCGTCCGTCTGGGGGGCGGAAGGCCGCGAGTTCGAATCTCGCCGGCCCGACCATCACCGAACGCCCGCCCCTTCTGGGCGGGCGTTCGTGCATCGAAACCCCGGTCCTTGCAGCGAAAAATGCGCTATGATGCCCCGAAAGGCAGGGGCAGAGCCGTACTGCAGGGAGGGGTGCCGATGACCGTGACCGGGGTTCTGCCCGACAGCATGATCCGCGAGATGATCGCGCTTCACCAGATCTCGGCCGACAAGCCGGTGATCCCCGCGCAGATCCAGCCCGCCAGCCTCGACCTGCGGCTCGGCACCGTCGCGCATCGCGTCCGCGCCTCGTTCCTCGCCGGCAAGGGCCGCGCCGTCGCCGACCGGATCGCCGAATTCGGCATGCATGCGATGGACCTGACCCCCGGTGCGGTGCTGGAGAAGGGCTGCGTCTACCTCGTGCCGCTGAAGGAACGGCTGGACCTGCCCGGCCATGTCTCGGCCGTCGCCAACGCCAAGAGCTCGACGGGCCGGCTGGACCTGCTGACGCGCGTCATCACCGACGAGGGCGTGGAATTCGACCGCATCCCCGCCGGCTACAAGGGTCCGCTCTATGCCGAGATCTGCCCCCGCTCCTTCTCGGTGCTGGTGCGGCCGGGGATGCGGCTGAACCAGATCCGGTTCCGCATCGGGCAGGCGGTGCTGTCGGATGCCGATCTCGCCACGCTTCATGCCGCCGAGACGCTGGTGGACGGTCCGGCGCTGATCGCGCAGGGCCTGGGCTTCTCGGTCGACCTGCGCCCGGCGGGCGGCGGGCGGGTGGGCTGGCGGGCCAAGCCCCATGCCGGGGTGATCGACCTCGACCGGATCGCCGCCTATGCCCCGGGCGATTTCTGGGAAGAGATGCTGGCCGAGGACGGGCAAGTGATCCTCGATCCCGGCGCCTTCTACATCCTCGTCAGCCGCGAGGCGGTGACGATCCCCCCCGCCTATGCCGCCGAGATGGCGCCCTACCTGGCCATGGTGGGCGAATTCCGGGTGCATTACGCGGGCTTCTTCGACCCCGGATTCGGCCATGACGCCGCGGCGGGGCGCGGCAGCCGCGGCGTGCTGGAGGTGCGCTGCCACGAGGCGCCCTTCGTGCTGGAACACGGGCAGGTGGTGGGCCGGCTGGTCTATGAACGCATGGCCGCGCCGCCCGACCGGCTGTATGGCGCGGGGATCGCCTCGAACTATCAGGGCCAGGGGCTGAAGCTGTCCAAGCACTTCCGCGCCTGAACCCGCCCCCTCCAGCCGGCCGAAACAATCGGGGTAAACGGACGCGCCCGCGGCCGGAGGGGCAGCGCCCCTCCCGCCCCCTCAGCCGCAAAGCCGCCGGTGTTCCTGGATGGCAAAGCGGTCGGTCATCCCCGCCACATAGTCCAGCACCACCCGCGCCAGTTCGGTGCGGTCGGCGGCGCGGGCCACATCCTGCTGCCAGTCGGGGGGCAGCAGGTCCGGCCGGTCGAGGAACAGCGGGAACAGGTCGTCGATCATCGCCGTCACCCGCCGCCGCTCGATCACCACCGTGGGCGCGCGATACATCCGGGCGAAGAGGAAGGACTTGATCGCCTTCAGGTTCTGGTAGAGCGGCTTGGAAAACCGGATGATCGGCCCTTCCATCCCCCGGATCTCGTCAGGGTGGCGCGGCTGCAGCGCCGCCAGCCGGTTCTGCGCGACCGAGATCACATCCTCGACCATCACGCCGAAGACCCGGCGCAGCGCCTCGTGCCGCCGCCGCGCGGGGTCGAGCCCCGGATAGGCGGCATCCACCTCGGCGAAACAGGGGCCGGTCACCGGCAGGTCCATCAGGTCGGCCTCGGTGAAAAGTCCCGCGCGCAGCCCGTCATGCAGGTCGTGGTGGTTGTAGGCCACGTCATCGGCCACCGCCGCCACCTGCGCCTCGGCGCTGGCATTGGTGTCCAGTTCCAGATCCCAGGCCGCGTTCACCTCGGCCAGCGCATAGGGCAGCGGACCGTCGCCCACCGCATGGCTGCCGCTGGCGCGCGGGCCGGTGACGGGACCGTTGTGCTTGGCGATGCCTTCCAGCGTTTCCCAGGTCAGGTTCAGCCCGTCGAAATCCGCGTAATGCCGTTCCAGCCGGGTGACGATGCGCAGCGCCTGCGCATTGTGGTCGAACCCGCCGAAGGGCTGCATCAGCGCGGCGAGCGCATCCTCGCCGGTATGGCCGAAGGGCGGATGGCCCAGATCATGCGCCAGCGCCACCGCCTCGGCCAGGTCGGTGTTCAGCCCCAGATGCCCGGCGATGGTGCGTGCGACCTGCGCCACCTCGATCGTGTGGGTCAGCCGGGTGCGGTAATAGTCGCCCTCGTGTTCCACGAAGACCTGCGTCTTGTGCTTCAGCCGGCGGAAGGCCGAGGAATGGATGATCCGGTCGCGGTCGCGCTGGAAGGGTGAACGGAAGGTCGACATCCGCTCGTCGTGAAGTCGGCCGCGGCTTGCGTCGGGCTGGCAGGCATAGGGGGCGAACATGGGGCCTTCTCTGGTCGTCCGGTCCGGCTGCGGCGGGGCACCGGCGCGCGTCTCGCCTTGCGGCATCATCTGGGGCACCCTATATGTCGGACATCACCGAAATGATACGGGTTTTCCCGATGGATCTGGCCCTTCCGCCGAAAGTCACCCCCCGCGCCTTCACCCGTCTGGCCGAGATCAACGCCGCCAGCGGCGAGGGCAAGGCCCTGCGCGTCGCGGTCGAGGGCGGCGGCTGTTCCGGGTTCCTGTACGACATCCGGCTGGACGATCCCGCGCCCGACGATCTGGTGCTGGAAGCCGACGGGCAGAAGGTGCTGGTCGATCCGGTGTCGCTGCCCTTCCTGCAGAACGCGGTGATCGACTTTTCCGAGGAACTGATCGGCGCGCGCTTCGTCATCGACAATCCGAATGCCACCTCCTCCTGCGGCTGCGGCACCAGCTTTTCGCTGTGACCGCCGGGACCGCGCGGCTGACGGTGCCGGCCCACGTCCGATCGTGACGGGACCATGATCCTCGAAATCGCCATCGTGCTCATGCTGACGCTCTGCAACGGGGCGCTGGCGCTGTCGGAACTTGCCATCGTCTCGGCCCGCGCCGCCCGGCTGAAGGTTCTGGCCGAGGATGGGCGCCGCGGCGCGGCGGTGGCGCTGGACCTGCAGCAGGATCCGGGACGGTTCCTGTCCACCGTGCAGATCGGCATCACCCTGGTCGGCGTGCTGTCGGGCGCCGTGTCGGGGGCCACACTGGGCCAGCGGCTGTCGCTGGCGCTGGCCGAGGCGGGCGTACCGGACCAAGTCGCGGGGCCGGCGGGCGTGGGGCTGGTGGTGGCGGCCATCACCTATCTGTCGCTGATCGTGGGCGAGCTGGTGCCGAAGCAGATCGCGCTGCGCGACCCCGAGGCGATGGCCGCGCGCATGGCCCCCGCCATGGCGCTGATCGCGCGGCTGACGACGCCGGTCGTGTGGTTCCTCGACCTGTCCGGCCAGACGGTGCTGCGCCTGATCGGCCAGTCGGGCGAGGCCGAGAACCGGATGACCGATGACGAGGTCCGCATGACCATCGCCGAGGCCGAACGTGCCGGCATCCTCGCCCCCGGCGAGCGCGAGATGATCGCGGGCGTGATGCGGGTGGCCGACCGCAGCGCCCGCGCGCTGATGACCCCGCGGCGCGAGGTGGAGATGATCGACCTGGCCGACCCGGTCGAGACGATCCGCGCGCAGGCGCTGGCCGCCCGCCGGTCGCGGCTGCCGGTCCGCGACGGCGGCCCGGACGATATCCTGGGCGTGGTGGCGGCGCGCGATCTGCTGGCCTGGAACCCCGAGGACCGCCCGCTGCGCGACCTCGTGCGCCCCGCGCCGGTGGTGCTCGACGTGGCCGGCGCCGATGTGGTGATCGGCCATATGCGCAACTCGCGCGCGCATCTGGTGCTGGTCCATGACGAATACGGCCATTTCCAGGGCGTCGTCTCGCCCATGGACCTGCTGGAGGCGATCACCGGCACCTTCGTCGCCCCGGAGGACGAGGAGGAACCGGCGATGATCGCGCGCGAGGACGGGTCGTGGCTGGTGGCCGGCTGGATGCCCATCGACGAATTCGCCGACCGTCTGGGCCTGCGCCGGCCCGAGGGCGATTTCGACACCGTGGCGGGCTTCGTGCTGGACCGGATGCGCCGCCTGCCGACCCTGGGCGAGACGCTCGCCCATGCCGGATGGCGGTTCGAGGTGGTGGACCTCGACGGGCTCAGGATCGACAAGCTGCTGGTGTCGCGCGCCCGGTGAGGCGGCCGATATGACCCTTGGTCCCGGAAAGTGACGTCGGGGAAGCATTCGTGCTTCGCGTTTTCGCATTTGCAGCATAGTCTGTACGCGACCGCAGCGAACCGCAGACTTCCGATGACCACGATCCTGCTTCTTGGCTCCGGCCCCGGGGTGACGGCCTGCCGCGACTGGCCGCGCGCGCCCTTCGACCGGATTGCCGCGATCAACAACGCCTGGGCGGTGCGACCGGACTGGGATCTGCTGATCCATCCCTGGGACTTCGCCCCGGAACGGATGCCCGCCGATCCGCCGCCGGGCGCCCGCATCGTGACCGAGGCCGATTTCGTTCCGGCGCAGAATGCCTTCGGCGGCTTCGTGTATGCAGGCGCAACCATGGCCTTCACCGCGGCCTACTGGCTGCTGGCGGAATACCGGCCGCGCCGCATCGCCTTCCTCGGCTGCGACATGCACTACCCGGCCGATGGCCCCACCCATTTCTACGGGCGCGGCAGCGCGGACCCGCTGCGCCCCGACATCACCCTGCAATCGCTGGAGGCGAAGGCGACCCGGCTGGCGATCCTCGCGGCGCGGCAGGGCTGCACGCTGGTCAACCTGTCCGCCGGCCCCTCGCGCCTGACCTTCCCCCGCGCGACGCCCGCGACGCTCGATGCCGTGGCCCCGCCCGTCGCGGATGCCGCCGCCGTCGCCGCCGCATTGGCGCGCGAGGCGGAGCTTGCCTATTTCGTGCCCTCGGGCCGCTATTGGGAAGACCTCGGCCGGTTCGACCCGGCGGCGCTGGCCGCGCTCGACGCGCTGTGGCTGGCCGCCTTGCCGGGGGTTCGGAATATCGCGAACGATGCGATTCCCGCCGCGCTCGCCGGCGAGGCCCTGCCGCCCGGCCCGGTGGCCCAGCCCGGCGCGCTGGCCGGATAGCGCCGGGCACACCGCCGCCCGCGCGCCGCCGCATTGCCCCGGCGCGCCCGGGCCTGCTAAGGCTGGGTCCGGACCGACCGCAGCCCATCGAAGGACGACGCGCAGGCATGAAGATCGCCACCTTCAACATCAACGGCATCAAGGCCCGGGCCGAGGCCCTGCCCGCCTGGCTGTCCGAGGCGCAGCCCGAGGTGGTGCTGCTGCAGGAAATCAAGTCGGTGGACGAGGCCTTCCCCCGCGCCGTGTTCGAGGACATGGGCTACCGGGTCGAGACGCATGGCCAGAAGGGCTTCAACGGCGTGGCGATCCTGTCGCGGCTGCCGATGGAGGATATCCGCCGCGGCCTGCCCGGCGACGAGAGCGACGAACAGGCCCGCTGGATCGAGGCGGTGGTGACGGGCGACCGGGCGCTCAGGATCTGCGGGCTCTACCTGCCCAACGGCAATCCGGCGCCGGGGCCGAAATACGACTACAAGCTGGCCTGGATGGCGCGGATGGAGGCCCGGGTGCGCGCCGTGCTGGCGGGCGAGGAGGCGGCGGTCTTCGCCGGCGACTACAACGTGATCCCGCAGCGCGAGGATGCGGCGAAGCCCGATGCCTGGCTGACCGACGCGCTGTTCCTGCCCGACACCCGCGCCGCCTTTCGCCGGATGCTGAACCTCGGGCTGACCGACGCCTTCCGCGCCCGCGAGCCGCGCCCCGGCCATTATTCTTTCTGGGACTATCAGGCCGGCGCGTGGGAGCGGAACAACGGCATCCGCATCGACCACCTGCTGCTGACCCCGCAGGCGGCCGACCTGCTGCTGGCCGCCGGCATCGACAAGGAGGTCCGCGGCCGCGACAAGCCCTCGGACCATGTGCCGGTCTGGATCGAGTTGGACGCATGAGGGACCATATGGCGGGCGGCGCGACGCATCGGGGAACGCCCGGCGGCGAGGGCCGCATCGAGCGGCTGGACGGCCGCACCGTCTATGAAAACCCCTGGCTGAAGGTGCGCGAGGATCGCGTCCGCTTCGCCGACGGGCATGAGGGCATCTATGGCGTGGTGGACAGGACAGGCTCGGTCGCCGTCCTGCCGCTGCATGACGACGGCACGGTGACGCTGGTCGAGCAGTTCCGCTACACCGTCGGCGGCCGGTACTGGGAATTGCCGCAGGGATCGCGCAGCCCGGCGCATGGCGACGATCCGGCCGCCTCGGCCCGGGCGGAACTGGCCGAGGAAGCGGGCCTTGCCGCCGCGCGGCTGGAGCCCGTCGGCGCCCTGTGGGAGGCCTATGGCTTTGCCTGCCAAGAGGTGCATTGCTTCCTCGCCACCGGCCTGACCGAGGCCAGCGCCGCGCGCGACGCGACCGAGGCCGACATGGTGACCGGCCGCTTCACGCTCGATGAGGTGCGGGCGCTGGTGGCGGCGGGCCGCATCCGCGACAACCTGACGCTCGCGGTGATCGGGCTGCTGGCGCTGCAGGGGCGGATCGGCGGTCAGGCCGTCACGTCGAACCCGTAAAGCCAGTCGAACCGGTCCATCACCCGGCCCGGCGCCAGCCGCCCGGCCAGCCGCATCGCCACATGCCCCACCGCGCGCGGCAGGCCCGACAGGTGATAGTTGCGCGCATTGGCATTGGCCGCCTCGACCACCCGCGTCGCGCGCGGCCGCCGCAGCACCTCGTAACGGGCCAGCGCCGCGGCGAGATCCGGCTCCTCGGCCAGCGCGCCGCACAGCACCCAGGCATCCTCCAGCGCCATCACCGCGCCCTGCGCGAGGAAGGGCAGCGTCGGATGCGCCGCATCGCCCAGGATCGCCGCGCCCCAGCCCGTGGGCCCGCCTTCGGAGCCCGAGGCCTGCCAGTGCTGCGCCACAGGATGACGGAACAGCCCCCACAGCGCCGGCGCCTCGACCCGGTCGAGCCAGCCCCGCACCTCGGGCGCGAACCGGGCAAAGGCCATCCGCAGCGCGATCGGATCATCGGTCAGCGACCAGCTTTCCTCGACCCAGCGGTGCCGTTCCTCGACCGCGACAATGTTGCGCAAGGTTCCGCCGCGCAGCGGATAGGTCACCAGATGCCGCCCCGGCCCCATATAGACCCGCGCCACCGGCGGAAGGCCCGGCTCGGCCGGGATCGTCGCGCGCCAGGCGGCGTGATGGGTGAAGAAGGGTGCGACCGTGCCGTTCAGCGCCTCGCGCAGCTTCGAATGCAGCCCGTCGGCGCCGATCAGCAGGTCGGCCTCGATCTCGGCCCCCTGCGCGGTCAGCACGCGGGGCCGGTGCGGGCCCAGCGTCACCCGCTCGACCTTCTGCAACAGGCGCAGGCGCACCCCGGCCTCGCGCGCGCCCGCCGCCAGCAGGTCGATCAGGTCCGCCCGGTGGACGAAGCGCCAGTCCTGCCCCGGCCGCAGCCGCGCCAGATCCATCCGCAGCACCCGTTCCGCCCCCGGCCCGTCCCACAGCTCGATCGCCTCGGCCCGCTGGCCCGCCGCCGCCAGCGCCTCGCCCAGCCCGAGCGCGCGCAGCACGCAGGCCCCGTTCGGGCTGATCTGCAGGCCGGCGCCGACCTCGGCGATCTCGGGCGCCTGTTCCAGCACCGTCACCTCGGCCCCGCGCAGCGCCAGCGCGCGCGCCACCGCCAGCCCGGCCACGCCCGCGCCCAGCACCGTCACCTGCCGTCCGATCAGCATCGGCCGCCCCTCCGCCCAAATGCGGACAGCGGAGCCTTCCGGCCCCGCTGTCCCGTCATTCCATCCTGTCGCGGCATCTGCGCCCGCCCTGATCCGCCGCCTGCGATCAGTCGTCGCGATGCACCCGCTCGCGCCGCTCGTGCCGCTCCTGCGCTTCCAGCGTCATGGTGGCGATGGGCCGCGCGTCGAGGCGCTTCAGGCTGATCGGCTCGCCCGTCACTTCGCAATAGCCGTATTCGCCGTTCTCGATCCGCCGCAGCGCGGCGTCGATCTTCGACACCAGCTTGCGCTGGCGATCGCGGGTGCGCAGTTCCAGCGCCCGGTCGGTCTCTTCGCTGGCGCGGTCGGCGATGTCGGGGACGCTGCGGGCCGAATCCTGCAGGCCTTCCAGCGTCTCGGCGGACTGGTCGAGCAGTTCCTGCTTCCAGGTCAGCAGCTTGCGCCGGAAATATTCCAGCTGGCGGTCGTTCATGAACGGCTCGTCTTCGGCCGGGCGGTAGTCTTCGGGAAGAAAGACCTCTGCCTTCATCCTGGCGTCCTCCAGTTCGGCCGGAACCTGCACGGGCGTCGTCTTCGGTCATCCGGCATGCCTTGCGGGCACCCCATAGCCCAAGCCCGCCATCTTGTCACTAGGCCGCGGCTGCGCTTGCGGCAAAATGCGGGGCCGTCTACGCTCCGCCCGAAGTTTCGGCGCGAGCGGGCGGAAAACACTGATGAAATTCACCGGAACCGAACGATACGTCGCGCCCGCCGATCTGGCGGTGGCGGTGGACGCCGCGGTGACGCTGGAACGGCCGCTGCTGGTGAAGGGCGAACCCGGCACCGGCAAGACCGAACTGGCCCGGCAGGTCGCGGCCAGCCTGAACCTGCCCATCGTCGAATGGCACATCAAGTCCACCACCCGGGCGCAGCAGGGGCTCTACGACTATGACGCCGTCAGCCGGCTGCGCGACAGCCAGCTGGGGGACGAACGCGTGCGGGACGTGCGCAACTACATCCGCCGCGGCAAGCTGTGGCAGGCCTTCGCGGCCGAGTCCCGCGTGCTGCTGCTGATCGACGAGATCGACAAGGCCGATATCGAGTTTCCGAACGACCTGCTGCAGGAACTCGACCGGATGGAGTTCCATGTCTACGAGACGGGCGAGACGGTGACGGCCCGCCACCGTCCCGTGGTCATCATCACCTCGAACAACGAGAAGGAGCTGCCAGACGCCTTCCTGCGGCGCTGCTTCTTCCACTACATCCGCTTCCCGGACCCCGAGACGATGGCTGCCATCGTCCGGGTGCATTTCCCCGACATCAAGGACCGGCTGCTGGCCGAGGCGCTGACCCGCTTCTATGCGCTGCGCGACCAGCCGGGGCTGAAGAAGAAGCCCTCGACCTCGGAAGTGCTGGACTGGCTGAAGCTGATCCTGGCCGAGGATCTGGCGCCCGAGGACCTGAAGGGCGACGGGCGCAGCCTGCTGCCGCGGCTGCACGGGGCGCTGCTGAAGACCGAACAGGACGTGGCGCTGTTCGAACGCCTCGCCTTCCTCGACCGGCAGGCGCGGCGCTGAGGGCCGCCGGCACCGCAGGGCCGCCATCTTCTGTTCCGAAATATCCCGGGGGAAGGCTCGGGACGAGCCGGGGGGCAGCGCCCCCCTTCGCCCCTAGTCCGCGGCGCGCAGGCGGCGGATCAGCGACGAGGTGTCCCAGCGACCGCCGCCCATGCGCTGGATGTCCTTGTAGAACTGGTCCACCAGCGCGGTGACGGGCAGGCTCGCCCCGGTCTCGTCGGCGGTGGCCAGGCAGATGCCCAGATCCTTGCGCATCCAGTCCACCGCGAAGCCATAGTCGAAGCGGTTCTCGGCCATGCCCTGATGACGGTTGGCCATCTGCCAGCTGCCCGCGGCGCCCTGGCTGATCACCTCGACCACCCCGGCGATGTCGAGCCCGGCCTTCTCGGCGAAATGCAGCCCCTCGGACAGGCCCTGCACCAGGCCCGCGATGCAGATCTGGTTCACCATCTTGGTCATCTGCCCGGCGCCGCTGTCGCCCATCCGGCGGCAGATGCGGGCATAGGCGGCGATCACCGGCTCGGCCGCGGCATAGTCCGGCTCCGACCCGCCGCACATCACCGACAGCACGCCGTTTTCCGCCCCCGCCTGCCCGCCCGAGACCGGCGCGTCGACGAAGCCCAGCCCAAGGCCGCGGGCGATGTCCGACAGGTCGCGCGTCACCCGGGCCGATACCGTGGTGTGATCGACGAAGATCGCCCCCGGCGCCATGCCGTCGAAGGCGCCGGCCTCGCCGGTGCAGATCGCGCGCAGGTCGTCGTCGTTGCCGACGCAGGCCATCACGAACTCTGCGCCCTCGGCCGCGGCGGCGGGGCTGGCCGCCCGGCGCCCGCCATGCCGCGCCACCCAGTCCGCGGCCTTGGCTTCGGTGCGGTTGTAGACCGTGACCTCATGCCCCTTCGCGGCCAGATGCCCCGCCATCGGAAACCCCATCACCCCGAGGCCAAGAAACGCCACCTTCGCCATCGCCCACTCCTGTGCCATTGCGGTGCCCGCCGTTTCGTCCTAGTTACGCGCCCTGTCCCTGCCGTCAACCTTGGGTCCCCGCGATGCCGATCCTCTTCCGCTGGCTCCTGCGCATCGTGACGGGGCTTCTGCTGGCGGTGGTGGCGGCGGTGACGCTGGTCTACACCTTCGCCGCCGGGTCCCTGCCCGATTACAGCGGCACCCACCGCGTCGCCGGAATCGCCGCCCCGGTCGAGATCGTGCGCGACACCGGCAATGTGCCCCATATCTTCGGCACCCGCGACGAGGACGTGTATTTCGGCCTCGGCTATGCCCATGCGCAGGACCGGCTGTGGCAGATGACCTTGCTGCGCCGCACCGCGCAGGGGCGGCTGTCGGAACTGTTCGGCCAGCGCACCGTGCGGGTGGACGAGCTGCTGCGCCGGCTGGACCTCTATGGCCTCGCCAGCCGCGCGGTGGCGGCGCAGGACACCCCCACGCAGGCGGCGCTGGCGGCCTATGCGCGCGGCGTCAACGAATGGATCCGCATCGTCAATGCCGAAAGCCGCGGCCGGGGCGCGCCGGAATTCTTCCTGTTCGAACCCGAGATCGCCTACTGGCAGCCGGCGGATTCGCTCGCGATCCTGAAGCTGATGGGGCTGCAACTGTCGGGCCAGCTGGAGAACGAGGTGCTGCGCGCGCGCCTGTCGCTCCTGTCCTCCGACTGGGCGCGCGACCTGATGCCCGAGGCGCCGGGAACCGGGGTGATCGACCTGCCGGACTATGCGGCGCTGGTGCCCGCCGTGCCCGCCACGGCCGCGGCCCTGCGCCGCGCCGATCTCGAGACGGCCGGGCCGCTGTCGCCCTTCCCGCCGCCGGGGCTGGGGGGGGCGTCCAATGCCTGGGCGGCGGCGCCGGACCGGGCGGCGGCGGGCGGCTCGCTGCTGGCCAACGACCCGCACCTGTCCTTCTCGGCCCCCTCCACCTGGTATCTGGCGCGGCTGGAGCTCGCCTCGGGCGGGGTGATCGGCGGGACGCTTCCGGGGGTGCCCGCGGTGCTGGTCGGGCGCAACGCGCGGCTCGGCTGGGGGCTGACCACCGCCTATGCCGACGATCAGGACCTGCTGATCGAGGAGCTGAACCCCGCAGACCCCACCGAATACCGCACCGCGCAGGGCTGGCGCGCCTTCACCAGCCGCCGCGCCATCGTCGAGGTCAAGGATGCGGCGCCGGTGACGCTGACCCTGCGCTGGACGGCCGAGGGGCCGGTCCTGCCCGGCAGCCATTTCGACATCGGCAGCGTCACGCCGCCCGGCCATGTCGCGGCGCTGCAATGGACGCTCCTGGCCGAGGGCGACACCTCGATGACCGCGGCGATCCGGCTGATGCAGGCGGGCAGCGTCGAGGCGGGAATCGCGGCGGGCGAGCTGTTCGTGGCCCCGGCGCAGAACCTGACGCTGGCCGACGAGGATGGCGTGGCGCTGGTCACCGTGGGCCGCCTGCCCGCCCGCGACCCCGGGCACGAGACGCAGGGCCGGATGCCGGCGCTCGGCTGGAAGACGCAGAACCTGTGGACCGGCACCCTGCCCTATGCCGCCAATCCGCGGGTCGTCGATCCGCCGGGCGGCATCCTTGGCAACACCAATAACAAGACGGTGGACCGACCCTTCCCCGACCATGTCAGCTTCGACTGGGGCGACAGCCAGCGGATCCAGCGCTGGACCCGGCTGATGCAGGAACGCGAGGTGCACAGCCGCGAAAGTTTCATCGCGGCGCAGCTCGACACCACCAGCCCCGCCGCGCGCAGCCTGTTGCCGCTGGTCGCGGCCGACCTGTGGTTCACCGGCGAGGCGGCGCCGGACGGCACGCCCGAACGGCGGCGGCAAAGGGCGCTGGCGCTGCTGGCGGAATGGAACGGCGAGATGAACGAACATCTGCCCGAACCGCTGATCTATGCCGCCTGGATGCGGGCACTGCAGGAACGGCTGATCCGCGACGAGCTGGGGCCGCTGGCCGACAGCTTCCCGCATCTGAACCCGCTGTTCATCGAGCGGGTGTTCCGCAATGTCGAGGGCGCGGGCCGCTGGTGCGACATCCTGCAATCCTCGCCGGTCGAGGATTGCACCACCATCGCGCGGCTGGCGCTGGACGATGCGCTGGTCTTCCTGTCGGAAAGCTACGGGTCCAATGTCGAAAGCTGGCGGTGGGGCGACGCGCATCAGGCGACGCATGACCATACGGTGCTGGGCGAGGTGCCGGTGCTGAAATGGTTCGTCAACATCCGGCAATCGACCTCGGGCGGGGACTTCACCCTGATGCGCGGCGTGACGAAGGGCACCGGGCCGCAGCCCTTCCTGAACGTCCACGGCGCCGGCTATCGCGGCGTCTACAACTTCGCCGACCCCGATTCCTCGGTCTTCATCATCGCCACCGGCCAGTCGGGCCACCCGCTGTCGCGCTGGTACGACGACCTGTCGGAGCTGTGGCGGCGGGGCGAATACCTGCCGATGTCGCTCGACCCCGCGCTGGCGCGGGCGGCGGCGACCGGCATCACCCGGCTGGAACCGGAGGGCGGGACGGAGTGAGGACAGCGAGGGGCGCTGCCCCTCTGGCCCGTGCCGGGCCATTCACCCCGGGATATTTGCGAACAGAAGATGGGGCATCAGCCCGCCGCGGCCACGGCGGCAAGGCGGCGGATGCGTTCGACCATGGCGCGCAACCCGTTCGACCGCTGCGAGGACAGGTGCCGGTCCAGCCCCAGCCGCGACAGTTCGGTGGCCGCGTCGACGCGGCCCACCTCGGCCACGCTGAGCCCGGAATAGAGCGCGTGCAGGATCGCGATCAGCCCGCGCACGATCATCGCGTCGCTTTCGCCCTCGAAATCGAAACGTGCCTCCGGCCCCGCGCCCTCGATCCGGGGCAGCAGCCAGACCTGGCTCGCGCAGCCCCCCACCTTGGTCGCGGGGACGCGCAGCGCCTCGTCGAGCGGCGGCATCGCGCGGCCGAGTTCGATCACGTGGCGATAGCGGTCCTCCCAGTCGTCGAGGAAGGCGAAGGTGTCGGCGATGTCTTCGAAGGCGGCGGTGGCCATGGGCAGTCTCCCGGTCCCGGACGGGACGCGGGCCATAGCTAGTGTCCCCGGGCGCGCCCGTCCACCCCCGCGGCGCCCGGGCGCCACCGACGCCGCCACAGTCCCTTTCCAAGCCGGATGCGATCGGCTAACCCATTGGGCAAGGAACAGGGGGACCCCGGATGAGACTTGCGCGCGCGCTGACGCTTGCCCTGACGACGAGCCTGACGCTGGCCGCCTGCGGTCGGGTCGCGGACAGCCGGGTGAACCCGTTCAACTGGTTCGGGCGGGCGGAAAGCCGGACGGTGGTGGTTGCGGCCGATCCGGCCGCCCTGCCCCCCGGCACGCGGCTGGTCGATCAGGTCACCGCGCTGGACGTCAACCGCACCCGCGACGGCGCGATCGTCACCGCGACCGGCATCCCGCCGACGCAGGGCTGGTGGGACGCGACGCTGCTGCCGCGCACGGCCGGGGCTGCCGGGACCGCCGTGCCGGTGGACGGGGTGGTGACGCTGCGCTTCGTGGTGACGCCGCCGCCCGGGCCCACGCGCCAGTCCACGCCGCAGTCGCGGCAGCTGACGGCGGGGCTGTTCCTGTCGAACGGCGATCTGGAGGGCGTGTCGCGGATCGTGGTCGAGGGCGCGCAGAACGCGATGACGTCGAGCCGCTGACGGGGCCGGGTGAGCGGGCCGCGTGATCGGGCCGGTCAGGCCGGGATCACCCGCACCGCGCCGCCCCGCGCCGACAGCGCCACCTCGCCCTTGCACAGCCGCAGCGCATCCTCGCCGAACACCTCGCGCCGCCAGCCCTGCAGCGCATCGACGTCGCGCCCGCCCGCTGCGATCACGTCCAGATCGGCGCTGGAGGCGATCAGCTTCGCCGCGACACCCGCCTCTTCGGACTTGGCCTTCAGCAGCACGCGCAGCAGGTCCGCCAGCGCGGAATTCACCTGCAGCTGGTCCCGCTCGTCGCTGATCCGGGGCAGATCCTCGGGCCGCGCCTCGAGCCCCGCCTTCACCGCGGCAAGGATGCCGTCGGCGATCTCGCCCTTGCGGGCCTCGGGCAGCAGCAGCCGCGACCGGCCCAGATCCTCCAGATTGGCCGGCCGGGTCGAGGCCAGCTCCAGCAGCGCGTCATCCTTGAACACCCGGCTGCGGGGGATGTTGCGGCCCTGCGCGAATTCCTCGCGGAACCGCGCCAGTTCGCGCACGATCGCCAGGAACCGGCCCGAGGTGGTGCGGGTCTTCACCCGCTCCCAAGCCTCTTCGGGCCGGGTGATATAGGTCTCGGGCGTCAGCAGGATCCCCAGTTCCTCTTCGACCCAGGCGGTGCGGCCGGTGCGGGCCAGTTCCCTGGCGAGGAATTCGTAGATCACCCGCAGATGGGTGACATCGGCCAGCGCATATTGCTTCTGCGCCTCGGACAGCGGCCGGCGCGACCAGTCGGTGAAGCGCGAGGTCTTGTCGAGGGATTCGCGGGCGATCTTGCGCACCAGCGTCTCGTACCCCACCTGCTCGCCAAAGCCGCAGACCATTGCCGCCACCTGGGTGTCGAACAGCGGCACCGGGAAGACATTGCCCTCGACGAAGAAGATTTCCAGATCCTGCCGTGCGGCGTGGAACACCTTCACCGTGCCCTCGTGCCGGAAGAGATCGTAGAGCGGGTCCAGCGACAGCCCCTCGCCCCCCGCGATCGGATCGACCAGCACCGCCTCGCCCTGTTTGCCGGGCAGCGCCATCTGGATCAGGCAGAGCTTGGACCAGTAGGTGCGTTCGCGCAGGAATTCGGTGTCGACGGTGACATAGGCTTGGGTTTTCGCCAGGTCGCAGAAGCGTGCGAGTTCGGCAGTCGTGGTGATGGTCTGCATTGCGGCCTTGGCTGACGGGGGCGGGGTCATCCCGCGCTATCCCCTCCTTTTATGGACAAGCCGCGGCAAAGGAAAGCGGCAGGCGGCGGCCCGACGCGAACGGGCCGCGTCAGGCCGAACCGGGCCGGCGAATCGTGCGCGACAACGCGAAAGGGGCGACCGCACGTGGCGATCGCCCCTGATCCGGGACCGGACCGGTGCCGACGGTCAGTTGGTGGTGCCCGTCGTCGTGGTGGACGTGGTGGTCGTGGTGGTGGTCGAGTCGTCGCCACCGTTGCTGCCGAAGGCCGCGATGCTGACCGCACCGGTCAGCAGGCCGGCGGCGATCAGGAGGTTGGTGGCCGGCAGGACAGTGCCGCCCGCGGCGACGGTGCCGCCCGCGGTCTGGGTGCCCTGGGTGCTGGCGGTCAGCGAGCCCGGAAGCGAGGTGACGGGTTCCGCGAAGGCCGGCAGGGCGAGACCTGCGGACAGCACGAGGATCGAGGCAGAGATCTTGATCGACATGGGAGGTCTCCTGAATGATGGTCCGGGCATAACATGTTTCCGCAGCGCGGCACAGCCCCTATTGCCCCTTCCAAGCCCCGAAAGCGGTGCGGGTTCCGAAACCGGCAGCTTCCCGCGCGCCGGACCCCGCCCCGCCTGCCTATTCAGCGGGCAGATGCGGCGCGCGTGCCGGCGCCGCGCGCAGTTCGCCCATCAGCCGCGCCTCCTCGGCCGCCTTTGGCTTCGACAGCCCGGCCAGCAGCAGATAGGCCACCGGCGTGACATAGAGCGTGGCGATGGTGGCGATCCCCAGCCCGCCCACGATGATCCAGCCCAGGACCTCGCGCGCCTCGGCCCCCGCGCCATGGGCGAAGATCAGCGGCAGCCCGCCCAGCACCGTGGCGATCATCGTCATCATCACCGGGCGCAGGCGGACGATGCAGGCCTCCTCGATCGCGGCGCGGACCGGCCGGCCCTCGTCGCGCAGCTGGTTGGCGAACTCGACGATCAGGATGCCGTTCTTGGCCATGATCCCCACCAGCAGCACCAGCCCGATCTGGCTGTAGACATTCATGCTGCCGCCCGTCACCAGCAGGGCGAAGATCGCGCAGGCGAGACCCAGAGGCACCGTCGCCATCACGATCGCCGCCGAGACGAAACTTTCGAACTGCGCCGCCAGCACCAGAAGGACGATCAGCACCGCCATGCCGAAGGTGATCGCCAGACCCGTGGCCTGTTCGCCCAGGGTGGCGGCCTCGCCCATCGGGATCAGCCGCACATCGGCGGGCAGCACCTCGTTCGCCGCGCGCTGCGCCGCGGCCCAGGCATCGCCGATGCCAAGGCCCGGCTCCAGTTCCACCTCCACCGGAACCGCGCGCAGCTGCTGTTCGCGGGACAGTTCCGGCGCCACGGCCTTTTCCTCCAGCCGCACGAAGGTCGAGATCGGCACCATCTGCCCGTCCTGCGCGCGCACGAAGATGCGTTCCAGATCGCCCGGATCGTTCACCGGATCGCCGGTCGAGACCATCTTCACGTCGAAGCTGTCATCCTCGAGGAAGACCGTCGCCACCGTCCGCCCGTCCAGCACCGCCTGCAGCGCCTCGCCCAGACCGTCGATATTGACGCCGATATCGGCGGCGCGGCGGCGGTCCACCTGCAGGAACAGCTGGGGCTGCGTCGTCTCGTAATCCAGCTCGACCCGGGCGACGCCGGGAATAGCCTCCAGCGCGGGGGTTATCTCTGCCGCCAGCGCCGCCAGCCTGTCATAATTGCTGCCGGCCAGCGCGAAGGACAGTTCGCCATCCGCCCCCCGGATGCCCAGCGAGTTGGGCGCGATGGCGAAGATGCGCGCGCCCACGATCGGGGCGATCCGCGCCTGGACATCGGCGGTGATCTCGGCCTGGCTGCGGCTGCGCTCGCCCCAGTCGGCCAGCGCCAGCACCACGAAGCCGCGGTTGTCGTTCCCGCCCTGCCCCACATTGACGAAGCTCGACACGATCTCGCCCGACTGCACCAGCGGGTCCAGCCGCGCCTCGATTTCGCGCATCTTGACGTCGGTATAGTCCAGCGCCACGCCCTGCGGAGTGCGCACCGACAGGATCACCAGCGCGCGGTCTTCCTCGGGGGTCAGTTCCTGCCGGATCGAGGGATAGACGAACAGCGCCGTGGCCGCGAACAGCGCCGAGACCGCGACCGCGACCAGCGGCGCCGACAGGCACCAGCCCAGCGTGCGGGCATAGAGCCCGGCGAAGGCGCCGCCGATCCGGCCGAGAAGGCCGCCGTCCTGCGCCTCGGCCGGCGCGGACAGAAGCCGGCTCGCCAGCACCGGGCACAGCGTCAGCGCGGTGACCGAGGACAGCAGCACCGAGATCGCCAGCGTGAAGCCGAATTCGCGGAACAGCCCGCCGGTCTGCCCCGGCAGGAAGGACAGCGGCACGAAGACCGCGGCCAGCGTGGTGGTGGTGGCGATCACCGCGAAGAACACCTGCTGTGTGCCCATGACCGCCGCCGCGCGCGGCCCCAGCCCCGCCGCCCGCCGCCGGACGATGTTTTCCAGCACCACGATGGCGTCGTCCACCACCATCCCCGTCGCCAGCACCAGCGCCAGCAGCGTCAGGATGTTGATCGAGAAGCCGACGATCCAGATCGCGGCCACCGTGCCGATCAGCGACACCGGGATCGCGATCACCGGGATCAGCGTCGCCCGCAGGTCGCGCAGGAACAGCCAGATCACCGCGGTGACGATCAGCACCGACAGGCCGAGCGCCAGTTCCACCTCGTGGATGGCGCCGTTGATGAAATTCGCGCTGTCCGAGGACACGAATATCCGCACGTCCGGCGGCAGGTTCGTCTGGATGTCCGCCACCGCCGCCCGCACCGCGCGCGAGATGTCGAGCGTGTTCGACTGCGCCTGCCGCAGCACGCCGAGGCCGATCCCCGTCTCGCCATTCGCGCGCAGGATCGTGTCGCCCGGATCGGGGCCGAGCGTGACCCGCGCCACCTCGCCCAGCCGGACATCGGGGGCGATCTCCAGCGCCTCGAAATCGGCGCCGGTGGTCAGGGGAGCGGTCGCCCGCACCTGCAGGCTGTTGCGCGCCGCCGACAGCGAGCCTGCCGGGGAATCGAAGGCGGCGACGGCCAGCGTTTCCCGCAGATCGGCCAGCGTCAGGCCCCGGCTGGCCAGCTGGGCCATGTCGACATCGACGCGGAACACCTCGGTCCGGTCGCCATAGACCTGCAGGTCCGCCACGCCCGGCGCGGACAGGATCCGGTCCTCGACCTCGTCGGTGACGATGCGGGTCAGGTCCTGCGGCGAGCGGGTGGCCGAGGTCACGGCCAGCCGCATCACCGGGCTCGAATCCGCGTCCGCCTTGACCACGCGGGGATCGTCGGCATCGTCGGGCAGGCTGCCCGTCACCCGCGCCACCGCGTCGCGCAGGTCGGTCGCGGCGACGTCCAGATCGACATCGTCGCGGAATTCCACCGTCACCCGGCTGGACCCGTAGCGCGAGGTCGAGGAGATGGCCTTGACCCCCGACACCCGGCCCGCCGCGCCCTCGATCACCGCGGTCACCTCGCGGTCGATCGTCTCGGGCGAGGCCCCGTCGAAATCGGTGGAGACGGTCACCACGGGCCGGTCGACATCCGGCAGTTCGCGGACCTCGGCCCCCATGAAGGCGCCCAGCCCGGCCAGCACGATCAGCGCGTTCAGCACGAAGGCCAGGATCGGCCGCCGCACCAGAAGCGCGGTGTTCGACCGGGCGACGGCCGCGGCCTCCAGCGCCGCGGCGGCGGCCGCCTCGGCGCCGGTCTCGCGCGCGGCGGTGTCCTGCGTTTCCTGCGGGCCCATCTCCTGCGGGCCGCTCATGTCGCGTGCTCGGGGGCGAGGGTGACGCTGGCGCCGGGGCGCAGGTTGTCGCCGCCCTCGATCACCACCAGATCGCCGGCCTCGAAGGCCGCGTCCAGCAGCACCGCCTCGGCGTTGCGCTGCAGGATCTGCACCGGCACCTGCACCGCCTTGCCCGCGCGCACCGCCCAGACATAGGCACCCTCGGCCGACCATTGCACCGCCAGCGGATCGACCGAGGGCAGCGGATCGCCGGCGAAGGCCAGTTCGATGCCGATGGCCATGCCGGCGCGCAGCCGGTCATCGGCATTGGGGATCGCCGCCTGCACCCGCAGCGACCGGCTCGCCTCGTCCACCCGGTTGTCGAGCGCGATGATCTCGCCCTCGATCACCCGGTCGGGGTCGGCCAGCGCCGCCGCCGCCACCGGGGTTCCGGGGGCGAGCCGGCTGACCACGCGTTCCGGCACCCGGAATTCCACCAGCAGGCTCGACCGGTCCTCGATCCGGGCGATCTCGGTCCCCTGCGACACCAGATCGCCGGTCTCGACCGCCAGCAGGCCCACCCAGCCGTCGACGGGGGCGGTGATGCTGTGGCGCGACAGCTCGAACTCCGCCTCGCGCAGGGCGAGCGCCGCGGTACGTTCGGCCAGTTCCGCCTCTTGCCGCGCCAGTTCGGTGCCCGTGCCGCTGTCCTGCAGGCGTTGCAGCCGCTGCAGGTCGGCCTCGGCATCGGCCAGCATCAGCCGCGCCCGGTCCACCGCGATGCGCGCCGCGTCGGCGTCAAGCTCCACCAGCACCGTGCCGGCGGCGACCTCCTGACCGGAGGCCACGTGCAGCGCCGCCACCCGGCCGGTGATTTCCGAGGCGAGCGTGACCGAGCGGATGCCGCGCGCGGTGCCGATGGCGGTGACGATGTCCTGCATCTCGCGCCGTTCGGGCGCCATGGCCACCACCGTCGTGGCCCGTCCGCCCGACCAGCCCCCGCCGCCTTCCGCCTGCCCCGCCGGCTGTTCGGCGACAATGCCGATGCGCTGCATCGGGCCCAGCAGGCCGGCGCGGTCCAGCAGCGGCCGCGCCGCCGGAACATAGAGCGCCCAGAGGACGCAGCCCGCGGCGAGAACGCCGAGGGTCAGGATCAGCTGTCGCCACAGCGGCATTCGTCTCTCCGTCAGGCTGGCGGCCGTATCGGCGTCAGGGATTGGCGTCCTCCGGCCCGCTTGCAATACGCGCGGCGGGCGGAATTCCGTCGCGCCCGGTTTGCCAGGATTTAGGGGGCAGAACCCCCGCCCCGGCAAGTCGCATTCCCGCGAGGCGGCCTTGCGGCGCGCCGCCTGATGCCGCCCTGCCGCAATCCTGTCGCGCATGCAGCAAGTGACGGCGGCGTGACACCGCAGGCTCTGGACCGCGCGGCGGAACGCACTAAAACGGCTTTCTGACAATCACTGGCCGACCGCCGCGCCGGATCGCCGCCCGCGCCCGCACCATGCGGGAATCGAAGGACAGGACCCTTGCGCCGACCCGCCGACACCGCCCCCCTTCCCGACCGGGCCAAGATGGCCGCCGTCGCGGGCGCGCCGCTGGAACGGCTGCGCGCCTGCCCGCATTGCGACGCGCTGCATGTGCTGCCCGATCTCGGCCCGCGCGAACGGGCCAGCTGCAGCCGCTGTCACGCGCTGCTGGTGGCGCCGCGCAGCCGGGCGCTGAGCCGGATCATCGCGCTGGCGCTGACCGCGCTGATCCTGATGGCGGCGGCGGTGATGATGCCCTTCCTCGACCTGACCGAGGCGGGGATGCACAGCCGCGCCTCGGTCATGGATGCGGTGATGGCCTTTTCGCGCGGGGCGATGGCGCCCCTGTCGATCGCGGTCGGCGCGCTGATCGTGGTGATCCCGGCGCTGCGGCTGGCGCTGGTGCTGTATGTACTGGCGCCGATGCTGGGCGGCGGCGCGCCCTGGCCCCGGGCGGGCCAGGCCTTCCGGCTGGCCAATGCGCTGAAGCCCTGGTCGATGGCCGAAATCTTCATGATCGGGGTCGCCGTCGCGCTGGTGAAGGTCGCGGGGCTCGCCTCGGTCACGCCGGGGCCCGCCTTCTGGGCCTTCTGCGGGCTGGTGCTGGTGACGGTGCTGCATGACAACGTGATGGACAACGAGTCGATCTGGCAGGCCATCGAGACGCGCGAGAAGGCGGCGCGCGGCGAGGGTGACGGCAAGACCGATCCGCTGGCCGCGCCGCCGCGCGGGGTGCGCGCGTGACCGTGACCGCCCGGCAGGCCGGGCTCGTCGCCTGCACCCGCTGCGGCCGGGTCTGGCCCGCCGACGTCCATACCTGCGCGCGCTGCGGCGCGCCGCTGTCCAGCCGCGATCCCGGCGCCCTGCAACGGGTCTGGGCCTGGTGGATCGCGGGGCTGGTGGTCTACATCCCCGCCAATGTCTATCCGATGCTGATCACCCGGACGCTGAACTACAGCAGCGAGGCGACCATCCTCGGCGGGGTGATCGAGCTTCTGTCGCATGGCGACGTGCTGGTGGCGCTGGTGGTCTTCGTGGCCTCGATCCTGATCCCGGTGGGCAAGTTCATCGCCATCGGCTTTCTCGCGCTGTCGGTCGAGAAGCGGCGCTGGATGTCGGAACACGGCCAGCACCGGCTGCATGCGGTGGTCGAGTTCATCGGCCGCTGGTCGATGATCGACGTGTTCGTGGTGGCGATCCTCGCCTCGCTGGTGCGCTTCGACGCGGTGGCCACGATCAATCCCGGCATCGCCGCCGTCAGCTTCGCGCTGTCGGTTGCCTTCACGATGCTCGCCGCCCAGAGTTTCGACCCCAGGACCATCTGGGACGACTGAACCGGAGTGCCCCCTTGACCGACCGAGACGACCCCCCTTCGCCGGACGATCCGGCCCGTCGCGATGCCGCCGCCGATACCGCCCCGGCCGCGATGGATGTCCGCCCGGCGCGCGACCGCTGGTGGCAGAACCTGTCGCCGGTCTGGCTGGTGCCGCTGGTGGCGCTGGCGGTGGCGGTCGGGCTGGCCTGGAACAGCTATGCCAGCCGTGGGACGCTGATCACCATCAGCTTCCAGAACGCGTCCGGGATCGAGGCCGGGCAGACGCCGATCAAGTTCCGCGACGTGACCATCGGCGTGGTCGACCGCGTGAACTTCAGCGGCGGCCTGACTGAGGTTCTGGTCGAGGCGCGGGTCGATGCCGATGTCGCGGCCTTCATGGACGAAGATGCGGAATTCTGGGTGGTCCGCCCCGAGGTCAGCGTGCGCGGGGTCACGGGGCTGGACACCGTGCTGTCGGGCGCCTTCATCGCCGGGCGCTGGAACAGCGAGGCAGGCGACCAGCGCACCCGCTTCACCGGCCTGGAAACCGCCCCCATCGTCTCGACCCCGGGAACCGAGGGCATGCCGATCACCCTGCGGCTGAAGGACGGCAACCAGATCACCTCGGGCGCGCCGATCCTGTTCAAGGGGATCGAGGTCGGCAGCCTCGGCGCGCCGCGCCTGTCCGAGGACGGGACGCTGGTGCTGATCGACGGTGTGGTGCAGCAGCCCTATGCGCAGCAGCTGACCAGTTCGACCCGGTTCTGGGATGCCTCGGGCTTCGACGTGTCCATCGGCACCTCGGGCGTGCAGCTGGACGTGAAAAGCCTCGCCTCGCTGATCGAGGGCGGCATCAGCTTCGACACCGTGGTGTCGGGCGGGCAGCCGGTCGAGCCGGGGATGGTCTTCGACGTGTTCCCCGACGAATCCAGCGCCCGGGACAGCATCTTCAATGCGCCGAACGATGCCGGCATCCCCTTCAGCGCGGTCTTCGCCGAAGGCTCGGTCTCGGGGCTGGAGGCGGGGGCGGAGGTGCGCTTTCGCGGGCTGAAGGTGGGCGAGGTCACGGGGATCAGCGCCTTCGTCACCGGCGAGGATGCGGCGACCGAGGTCTGGCTGCGCGCCAATTTCGACCTGCTGCCGACCCGGCTGGGCCTGCCCGAGGGCGCGGACGAGGACGCGACGCTCGACTTCCTCGCCGAGATGATCGAGGAGAACGGGCTGCGCGCAAGGCTCGCCTCGGCCAGCATCCTGACCGGCGCGCTGATCGTGGAACTGGTCGAACTGCCCGAGGCGGCGGCGGCGGAACTGAACCGCGAGGGCGAGCCCTACCCGCTGATCCCGACGGTCCCGGCCGAGATCTCGGATTTCGCCGCGACCTCGCAGGGGGTGTTCGAGCGGATCAACGCCCTGCCGGTCGAGGAGCTGATGCAATCGGCCATCGACACGATGGACAGCATCCGGGCGCTGGCCGCCGATCCCGATACCCGCCGCGTGCCCGGCGCCGCCGCCGACCTGCTGGAAGACACCCGCGCGCTGGTCACCTCGGAGGACGTGGCGGCGATCCCGGGCGAGCTGCGCAGCCTGTCGGAAAGCCTGAACGGGGTCATGGCGCAGATCGAGCAGGCGCAGACCATCGAACGGCTGATCGCGGCGGTGGACCGGGCCGATGCCGCGCTGGCGCAGATCGAGACGGCGGCCGAGGACTTCCCCGCCATCACCGATCAGGTGCGCGGCATCGCCGAGACGGTGAACGGCCTGCCGATGGAGCAGTTCCTGGCCTCGCTCGACGCGCTGGTGGACAGCGCCGACGCGCTGATCGGCACCGAAGAGGCGCGCAGCCTGCCGCCGGCGCTGGCCGATGCGCTGCACGAGGTGACGGCGGCGCTGGCGGAACTGCGCAACGGCGGCGCCATCGCCAATGTCAACAGCACGCTGTCGGCGGCGGAAGAGGCCGCGCGCGCGATCAACGAGGCGGCGCAATCGCTGCCCGACCTGTCGGAACGGCTGTCGGGTCTGGTCGTCAGCGCCGGGGGCGTGGTGGCCACCTATGGCGACCAGTCGCGATTCAACACGGAACTGTTGACGACCCTGCGCGATGTGCAGGCGGCGTCGGAGTCGATCGAGGCCCTCGCCCGCGCCATCGAGCGCAACCCGCAATCCCTGCTTCTCGGACGATAGGAAGACCTATGCCCCACCGCCTGACCGCCCTGCCTGTCGTCCTCTGCCTCGGGCTTGCCGCCTGCGGCGCGCCGCCGCGCTATCTGCTGGACCCGCCGCCCTCGACGCTGCGCCTGTCCTCGGCGGCGGACACGATCCTGCTGCGCGAGGTGTCGCTGCCCGACTATGCCGCCAATCCCGAGATCACGCTGCAGGAGGGCGGCGGCGCGGTGACCGAGGCGCGGCGGGCGCAATGGGCCGACCTGCCGCCGCGCGCGGTGACGCTGGCGCTGGCCGAGCGGATGGACGCGATCCTGTCGGGCACCGTCGCGCCCGACCCCTGGCCGCTGTCGGGCTATGCCGAGGCCGAGGTCGACGTGCGGGTGACGCGGATGCTCGCCGGGGCGGACGGCGTGTTCCGGCTGGACGGGCAATATTACGTGCGCAGCGAGGGACCCCGCCGCGGGCCGCCCTCTGCCCCCTTCGCCATCTCGGTGCCGATGGCGGGGCGCGAGCCCGCGCAGATCGCCGCGGCGCAGTCGGCGGCGGTCGGGCAACTGGCCGAGATCATCGCCCGGAGCATGGGGCGGTAGAAACAGGAAGAGGGGGCGCTGCCCCCTCTGCCCCCTTCGGGGGCATTCGCCCCCGGGATATTTGGATCAGCCGCAGGGGCGCGGGCCGGCTGCGCGATTCAAGCGCGCGCCCTGCCCCGCGTCATTCCACCCAGACACCCGCCGATTGCCAGCCGAGCGTGACCTTGCCGCTTTCGGCGCGGTCGCAGGCCACCGGCAGGACCGCGGTGTCGATCCGCCGCCTCCACTTGCCCCTGGGCAGGGTCAGCGTCAGGTCGTCGCCCGCGTTCAGCACGATCAGCCGGCGCGGCCCCTCGACCGGGTGGAACAGCAGCCCGATCGACCGGGCCAGCCCGTCCTGCCAGTCCTCGGGCTTCATCGCTCGCCCCGACGGGTGCCACCAGGTCACCTCGACCGCCCCGGGCAGGTCGGGCGCATCATCGAGCGCGAAGCGCGACCGCGACAGGCCCGCGCCCTCGTTGCGGAAGGCCATCAGGTCGGCCACGCATTGCACCAGGTCGTCGTCGACCTTCGCCCAGTCGGTCCAGGTGACCTCGTTGTCCTGGCAATAGGCGTTGTTGTTGCCGCCCTGCGTGCGCGCGCCCTCGTCGCCCGCCAGGATCATCGGCACGCCCTGGCTGAGGAAGACGGTGGCCAGCATCCCCCGCACCCGGCGGCGACGCGCCTCGAGGATGCCGGGATCGTTGGTCGGACCCTCATGGCCGAGGTTGTGGCTGACATTGTGGTTATGCCCGTCGGCCCCGCCCTCGCCATTCGCCTCGTTGTGCTTGGCGTCGTAGGAGACGGTGTCCCACAGGGTGAAGCCGTCATGGGCGGCGACGAAATTGACCGAGGAGGTGGCCGGGCGGCGGGTGTGGTTGAACTGCACCGGCGAGCCGAGCAGGCGCTGCGGCAGCCGCTGCAGCAGACCGTCGCGCCGCCAGAAGCCGCGCACGTCGTCGCGGAACTTGTCGTTCCATTCGCGGAAGGGCCAGGGGAAGCC
The DNA here is from genome assembly GCF_003993775.1 of Frigidibacter oleivorans. Classification (GTDB taxonomy): domain Bacteria; phylum Pseudomonadota; class Alphaproteobacteria; order Rhodobacterales; family Rhodobacteraceae; genus Frigidibacter; species Frigidibacter oleivorans. Next base: position 86,628 of record NZ_RJRZ01000008.1, on the reverse strand, counting down.
GCCCACCTGATAGCCGCCCTGGCCCACGTCCCAGGGTTCGGCGATCAGCTTCACCCCCGACAGCACCGGGTCCTGCCGGATCGCCGAGAAGAAACTGCCCTCGCGTTCGAAGCCCGTGGCCTCGCGCCCCAGGGTCGAGGCGAGGTCGAAGCGGAACCCGTCCACATGCATCACCTCGACCCAGTAGCGCAGGGAATCGAGCAGCATCCGCAGCACCATCGGATGCGCCACGTTCACCGTGTTGCCGGTGCCGGTGACGTCGAAGCAGTGGCGCTTGTCCTCGGCCAGCAGGTAATAGCTGGCATTGTCGATGCCACGGAAGCTGAGCGTCGGGCCCAGTTCCGAGCCTTCGGCGGTGTGGTTGTAGACCACGTCGAGGATCACCTCGATCCCCGCCTCGTGGAAGCGTTTCACCGCCGCCTTGACCTCGCGCATCTGGCCGGTGGCCAGGTAGGGCCGGTGCGGCGCGAAGAAGGTCAGGGTGTTGTAGCCCCAGTAATTGGCCAGCCCCTTTTCCCGCAGGTGCCGGTCGTGCAGGAAGCCCTGCACCGGCAAGAGTTCCAGCGTGGTGACGCCGATCCGGTGCAGATGCTCGATCACCGCGGGGCTGGCGAGGCCGCGGAAGGTGCCGCGATCCGCCTCGGGCACGTCGGGGTGCAGCATGGTCTGCCCCTTCACATGCGCCTCGTAGACGAAGCTGCGTTCCCAAGGCGTGCGCAGCGCCGCGTCCGATTCCCAGTCGAAGGCGGGGTCGGTCACCACCGCCTTCGGCATGAAGGGGGCGCTGTCGCGGGGATCGAGGTCGAGATCGCTGCCGCCCACCGGATAGCCGAACAGCGCGTCGTCCCAGACGAAGTCCCCCTGCAATTCGCGGGCATAGGGGTCGATCAGCAGCTTGTTGGGGTTGAAGCGGTGGCCTTCCGAGGGCGCGTGCGGCCCGTGCACCCGGTAGCCGTAGCACTGGCCGGGCCGCACCCCCGGCAGATAGCCGAACCAGATGCCGCCCTCCATCGCCGGCAGGTCGAGCCGGGCGAGCTCGGTCTGCGCATCGTCGGCATAGAGGCACAGCTCCACCCGGGTGGCATTGTCCGAGAACAGCGCGAAATTCGTGCCCTCGCCGTCGAATTCGGCCCCCAGCCGGTGCGGCCGGCTGAGACCGTGATCGAAGGCGAAGCGGGCGGGCGCGGCGGCGGTGCCGATGTCGCGCATCAGCGGGACCCGACCTTGGCCACGCCACGCACCGGCCGCGACCATGCGGCAAGCGACGGCGGCGCGAGGCTTTCGCGGCGGGCCAGCATGGCCTGCGTGATCAGCACGGTGCCGCCGGGGGTGCGCCGGAACCAGCGCGCATCCTCGGCCGGGTCTTCGCCCACCACCAGCCAGGCCGGCACCTGCGCGCCGGGGGCGACGATGGCGCGCGACAGCCGCGCCCCGGGCGAGATGGTGGCGCCCGGCATCACCACGGTTTCGGTCAGCAGCGCCCGGGACGGATCGCGCCGGTCGGCGCGCCGCAAGGCGATTGGCACGAAGCCCGCCACCCCCTGCGTCAGCGGCGGCAGGTCCGGCAGCGCGCAGGGCGGCTGCGCCCCGGCGAAGTCGAGTTGTGCCACCCGATAGGCGTCGAGCGTGCCCACATCGCGCCAGTAGGGCCGCGACCCGCCCGGCCCGGCGAAGCGCCAGACATTGACATCGCCGTGCAGCACGGCGGCGGGCAGGATGTCGCTGCCGAAGTCATGCCCCGATCCGGCATCGGCGGCATCCTCGATCAGCCTCTCGCGCAGCCAGGGCCAGTCGAAGACGTAGATGCCCATCGAGGCCAGCGCATAGGCCGGGTCGCCCGGCATCCCCGGCGGATCGGCGGGCTTCTCGACGAACGAGAGCGCCCGTCCCGAGGGCGAGACGCCGATCACGCCGAACCCGCTCGCCTGGCTGCGGGGCACGACATGCGCGGCCACCGTCACCGGCGCCGCGGCGCAGGCATGGGCGGCCAGCATCGCGCCGAAATCGGCGTGGTAGACATGGTCCGCTGCCAGTACCAGCACCCGGTCGGGCGCGGCGGCGTCGATGGCGGCAATGTTCTGGGTCACCGCGTCGGCGGTGCCGATGTAGCCCTCGTCGCGGCCCGTGACCTCGGTCCCGCAGGCCACGGTCAGCGCACCGCCGCGCGCGGCGAAGGCCGGCGCCCAGACCTGCTCCAGATGCCGGTGCAGCGAAGCGGGGCGATACTGGCTGGCCACCAGCATCTGGCCGCAGCCCGAGCGGAGCGCATTGGCCAGCGCGAAATCGGCGATCCGGCGGCGCCCGGCGAAGAACACTGCGGGCTTGCAGTCCTCTTGCGTCAGTTCGTGCAGCCGGGTGCCCTTGCCGCCGGCCAGCAGGATGACAAGGGTGCGCCCGCCTCCGGCGGGCTGGGGGGCGGAAGACGCAGCAGGGCCAGGGAAGTCGCGCATGGTCGAGGCCTTCAGTCAGATTGTGAGGAGAGATCCGGGCTGGACAGCGCACAAACCGTCGTCTGGCCGAATGGTTCCCGGCTTTCGGATGGATGTGCGGCACAGACCGGCAGGAGATGCGGAGGGGGATGCGGCGTGGATGCCGGGGGATGCTGGGCGCTTTCCATCGGCCCCGGGCGGCGCTAGAACGGGCGCATGGACATTCTCGACAAGATCAGGGCCTACAAGCTGCAGGAAATCGCTGCCGCCAAGGCCGCCCGCCCGCTGTCGGAGGTGGAGGCCGCGGCCCGCGCCGCAGATGCCCCGCGCGGCTTCGCCTCTGCCCTCGCCGCCGCCTCGGCCACCGGTTACGGCCTGATCGCCGAAATCAAGAAGGCAAGTCCCTCCAAGGGGCTGATCCGCGGCGATTTCGACCCGCCCGCGCTGGCCCGCGCCTATGCGGCAGGCGGGGCGACCTGCCTGTCGGTACTGACGGATGCCCCCTCGTTCCAGGGCGCGCCGGACTACCTGACCGCCGCCCGCGCTGCCTGCGACCTGCCGGCGCTGCGGAAGGATTTCCTCTACGACCCCTACCAGGTGGCCGAGGCGCGGGCCTGGGGCGCCGACTGCATCCTGATCATCATGGCCTCGGTTGACGATGCGCTGGCGGCCGAACTGGAAGCCGCCGCGCGAGACTGGGGGATGGACGCGCTGATCGAGGTGCATGACGAGGCGGAACTCGACCGTGCGCTGCGGCTCGCCTCGCCGCTGATCGGGGTCAACAACCGCAACCTGAAGACCTTCGAGGTCTCGCTCGACACGACGCGCCGGCTGGCGCCGCGCCTGCCCGCCGACCGGCGGCTGGTCTGCGAAAGCGGGCTCTTTACCCCCACCGACCTTGCCGCGATGGCCGAGGTAGGCGCGCGCGCCTTCCTGATCGGCGAAAGCCTGATGCGGCAGGCCGATGTCGCGGCCGCCACCCGGGCGCTGCTGGCCGATCCGGTGGCGACGCCCGCCCAGCCGGAAGATGCCGCCTGATGGCCGAGCCGCCCTCGCCACTGACCCATTTCGACGCCGCCGGACAGGCGCATATGGTCGATGTCTCGGGCAAGGCGGAAACCGCCCGCACCGCCGTGGCCGAAGGCGCGGTGGTGATGGGGGCGCAAACGCTGGCGCTGGTGGCCGCTGGCGGCGCGGCCAAGGGCGACGTGCTCGGCGTGGCGCGCCTGGCGGGCATCATGGGCGCCAAGCGCACCGCCGATCTGATCCCGCTCTGCCATCCGCTGCCCTTGTCGAAGGTGGCGCTGGACCTGACCGCGGACCCCGCCCTGCCCGGCGTGCGGATCGTGGCGACCGTCCGCACCACCGGCCGCACCGGGGTGGAGATGGAGTCGCTGACCGCCGTGACCGTCGCCGCGCTGACCATCTACGACATGCTGAAGGCCGCCGAGAAAGGCATGCGGATCGAGGCGGTGCGGCTCGTGTCGAAAGAGGGCGGCAAGTCGGGCACCTGGACCGCCGCCGGAACCGCTCCCCCGGGGGACGGGACATGATCCCCGTCGAGGAGGCGCTGGCCCGGGTGCTGGCGTTGGCCGGCCCCCTGCCCTCCGAAACTGTGCCGCTGCGGCAGGCGGCGGGCCGGGTCCTGGCCGAACCGGCGCTGGCCCGCCGCGACCAGCCGCCCTTCGCCGCCTCGGCCATGGACGGCTATGCGATCCGCGAGGCCGATCACCGCCCTGGCACGGTCCTGCGCATCGCGGGCGAGGCGGGCGCGGGCCATGCCCATGCCGGCAAGGTGGAATCCGGCTGCGCGGTGCGCATCTTCACCGGCGCCCCGGTGCCGGAGGGCGCCGACCGCGTGGTGCTGCAAGAGGATGTGACGCGCGACGGCGACCGCATCACCCTGGGCGACCGGCTGGAAGCGGCGACCCATATCCGCGCCCCCGGGCAGGATTTTCGCGCGGGCGAGGCGATACGGCCACCCCGCCGGCTGCGCCCCGTCGATCTGGCGCTGGCCGCGGCGATGAACCTGCCGGACCTGCGTGTCCACCGCCGCCCCGAGGTCGCGCTGATCGCCACGGGCGACGAGTTGGTGATGCCCGGCGAGGACCCCCGCCCCGACCAGATCGTCGCCTCGAACAGCTTCGCGCTGGCCGCCATGGCCGAGGCGGCGGGCGCCGCGGTGCGGATGCTGCCCATCGCGCGGGACAGCGAGGACAGCCTGCGCCACAGCTTCGCACTCGCCGAGGGCGCCGACGTGATCGTCACCATCGGCGGCGCCTCGGTCGGGGATCATGACCTCGTGGGGAAGGTGGCGGGGGACCTGGGGCTCGACCTCGCCTTCTGGAAGATCGCGATGCGCCCGGGCAAGCCGCTGATGGCCGGCCGCATCGGCGGGGCGGCGATGCTGGGCCTGCCCGGCAACCCGGTCAGCGCCATCGTCTGCGGCCACCTGTTCCTGCTGCCGCTCCTGGCCGCGCTGCAGGGCCTGCCGGGCCGGGTAGAGACGCAGCGAGGCATCGCCGCCACCGATCTCGACGCGAACGGGCCGCGCGCGCATTACATGCGGGCCGAGCGGCTGGACGATCCGGCGGCGCCGCTGCCGCGCCTGCGCCCCTTCGCCAGCCAGGACAGCGCCCGGCTGACCCTGATGGCCGAGGCCGGGGCGCTGCTGATCCGCCCGCCCCACGATCCGGCCCGGCCGGCGGGAAGCGCGGTGGAGTTCATCGCACTATAGCCAGCGCACCCGCGTCTGCCCGAACCCATTGACACAAACGGGGAACGGTGTCAGAACATTCCGGAAACGCCGCAGGCGGGGGCACAAGGACCGGATGACATGCTGACGCGCAAGCAGATGGAACTGCTCGACTTCATCCGCGACCGGATGGACCGCGACGGGGTGCCCCCCTCCTTCGACGAGATGAAAGAGGCGCTGGACCTGAAATCCAAGTCGGGCATCCACCGCCTGATCACCGCGCTGGAGGAACGGGGCTTCATCCGCCGCCTTGCCCATCGGGCCCGCGCGATCGAGATCGTGAAGCTGCCCGAGGCGATGGAACGCCGCCGGACCGAAGCGCCCTCCGCCGCCCCCCTTCGGGTGATCGAGGGCACGCGACCCGCGCCGAAGCAGCCCGCCGCCCCGCCCGCCGGTGCGATGCCGGTTTCGGCGGTCCATGCCCTGGAACTGCCGGTGATGGGCCGCATCGCCGCTGGCGTCCCGATCGAGGCGATCTCCGAAATCTCGCATCATGTCGCGGTGCCGGGCTCGATGCTGTCGGGCCGCGGCCAGCATTACGCGCTGGAAGTGCGGGGGGATTCGATGATCGGCGCCGGGATCAACGACGGCGACATCGTGGTGATCCGCGAACAGGACACCGCCGAGAACGGCGACATCGTCGTGGCGCTGGTCGAGGGGCAGGAGGCGACGCTGAAGTATTTCCGCCGCAAGGGCGGAATGATCGCGCTGGAAGCCGCCAATCCCGACTATCCCACCCGCACCCTGCCCGATCACGCCGTGGCGGTGCAGGGGCGGCTGGTGGGGCTGATCCGCAGCTATTGACCGCAGGTACTGACGGCGGCTTTCGGGATCGCTGCGGGCGCAGGAATGCGCTGCGGCGGCAGAGTGCCTTCCGCCCCGGCCATCTTCTGCTCGCAAATATCCTCGGGGGTGAATTGCGGCGCCAGCCGCAAGAGGGGGCGGAAAGCCCCCTCCTTCGGCCCCGGTACCAGCGTCAGCCGATCAGCGGCGCGCCGCCCGTCTCCTCGTAGTGCCGCTTCAGCCGGATCAGCGCGATCCGCAGCACGATCTTGCCCGACCGTGCCGACCAGCCGAGCCGTCGTTCCGCCGCCTCCAGCCCTTCCAGCAGGCAGCAGCAGCGCAGCACCATGTCGCCGAGCCCCGGCCCCAGTTCGCGCAGCGCCGCCGCCACCCGGTCGCGGGCGCGCTGCGGCCCCATCGCCGGGCCCTCGCCCGGCCCCGCCGGACCGCGGTCGCCGGCGGTCAGGAACCGGTCCCAGTTCTGCGCCACCCGCGGCCCCATCTGCGCCAGTTCGAAATCCTCGCGCAGCCGCTCGCCCGCCGCCACCAGGTCGGGCGTCAGGAACAGCGTGCCGTCCTTCTCGCGCCGCCGCGCCAGCACGGTCAGCGGCGTCTCGGCCAGGTTGCAGCGCAGGCTGCGGCGGGTGCCATCCTCCCCGGTCACCTCGCGCTCGCCCCAGACGCGGTGTCTGTCGGCATGGGGTTGACCGGAAGGGGGCTGATCGGGCCGGGATGACGCGGCCGGATGCGGATCGAAGGCCTGCGGCGCCTCGGCCAGCCCCGTGCCCCGCTCCGGCGCCTCGGCCAGAAGCCGCTTCAGCGCCGCGCGGCCGGACTGGGTGATCTCGTACAGCGTGACGCGGCCCTGCTGCCGTCGCGGCGCGATCCAGTCCTTCAGCGCGAAGGCCTGCGCGGCGGCGCGATCGGTGACGGCGGTGCGCACCGTGCCGCGCAGGACCGCGGCCTTGTCCATCTCGGGCGCGACGGCCAGCTGGGCCCCCGGCTCGCACAGCCGGCGCAGGATCCGCCGCGCCTCGCCCGCCAGCCCGGCGGAGGCGGCATCGGCAGTGTCGAAGCGGTCGGCCGGGGCCGAGGGATGCGGGCGCAGGGGGGCGGTCACGGTGAAGGTCTCCTCGGTCGTCGGTTCGGTCGGGGGCAGTGCGGAGGGCGCGGCGGAGGCCCGGGCGGCGGGCGCCGCGGCAAGGGCGGGCGGTGCGGCGCCCGCACGGGCCAGCCGGTTCAGCGCCTCGTCCACCAGGGGATCGTCGCGCCGGTTCTCCATCCGGCGCACCCGGCGCAGGATCGTCGAGGCATGGCAGCCCTCGGCCCGGGCGATGGCGCGGATCGACTGGCCGCCCTCGACATGGCGCAGATACAGCTGCGCATTCTCCGGCAGCCAGTCGGGGAAGGGCACGGCGACCGGCCGCGCCGGCGCGCCCGCGATCCCTCCGGCGATCCCGCCCGCGATCTCCCCCAGGCTGGTGGTCATCGTCATGCCGTCCCCCGTCCCGCGCCCCCCGCCCGTGCCCCCTCCCGTGCCCGTGCCCGGGACCAACGAGTCCGGTGCCAGTCCCGGTGCCGGTCCCGCAGGAACCGAAACAACCGTCAGTTGCATATGCTTACCTGTCCGTTAACTCCTTCGCAGTGCGGCGATATTTCTTGCCAATCCCTGAATCCGCCGGGAAGCCGCCGCGCGCCGAAGGCGGCGCGCCTGCAACGCGGCGCCTGCCCGCGGCAGTCTGCGGCCCTTGTCATCCAGGAGCCGACATGACCGATGCGCCCGTATCCCTCGCCCGCCTGCGCCGCCCGGCGCTCTTGATCCGCGCGGCCCGTGCCGGGCTGGCCGAATACGACCGGGCGCGCGACCTGCGCCGGTTGCTGCCGCGGGCCGGCCAGCCCGCCCCCGGCCGCGCCCTCGCCGCGCTGGTCGAGGCCGAGGCACTGGCCGATGCCGACCGCCGCGAGGGCCGGGCGGGCTATTCCGTCATCCGGCATGTGGGGCTGTTGGTGGCGCTGCTGGCCGAGGCGCGGATGGGCGCCGAACCCGCGCCGTCCGGCCCTGTGGCATCGTCGTCGACGGGCACCGAAGGCCGGCCGCGGCTGATGGCCGTCTGACCGGGACGTCCGGTCCGGAATGCGAAACGGCGCCCCTGGGGGCGCCGTCCGTCATCGTCCCGCTATGGACCGCAGTGGCGGCTCAGGCGGCGTCCGAGATGAATTTGACCGCATCGCCGAAGGTCTGGATCGTCTCGGCGGCGTCATCGGGGATCTCGATCCCGAACTCTTCCTCGAAGGCCATGACCAGTTCCACCGTGTCGAGGCTGTCCGCGCCCAGGTCGTCGATGAACGAGGCATTCTCGGTCACCTTGTCCTCTTCGACGCCGAGATGTTCGACGACGATCTTCTTCACGCGATCAGCGATATCGCTCATGTCCAGTCCTCACTCTGCGGGCCGTAAGCCCTGTCTGTCCCTTGCCCGTCTCCGAGCGGTTGCTGCCACGCCAGCGGCGCGGCCGACTGCCGGTAGGCAACCTTCGGAGACACCCCGGGCTCGTCTGACGCCGCCTATAGCATAGTAAGCTATGAAGGCAACCGCTTTCGCAAGTGCGGAATCGGGGGTCCGCAAGGCGTCCTTGCGGCAGCGGCGACGGCCTGCTCAGGTCATCCACATGCCGCCGTTCACATGCAGCGTGGCGCCCGTCACATAGGCGGCCTCGGGGCTGGCGAGATAGAGCACCGAGGCCCCGACCTCGGCCGGCAGACCCATGCGGCCCGCCGGCACCTCGGACAGGATCCGGCCCTTCTGTTCCTCGTTCAGCTTGTCGGTCATCGCGGTGGCGATGAAGCCCGGCGCCACGCAGTTCACCGTCACGCCGCGGCTGGCCACCTCCTTGGCGAGGCTCTTGCTCAGCGCGGTGACGCCGGCCTTGGCGGCGGCATAGTTGGCCTGGCCCGGATTGCCCTCGGCCCCCACGACCGAGGTGATACTGATGATCCGGCCCCAGCGGGATTTCATCATGCCGCGCAGCGCGGCGCGGGTCAGCCGGAAGGTCGCGGTCAGGTTGACGTCGATCACCGCCGCCCAGTCCTCGTCCGACATGCGCAGCATCAGCCCGTCGCGGGTGATGCCGGCATTGTTGACGAGGATGTCGACCGCGCCCATCGCTGCCGTGGCCCGGCCGATCAGCGCCTCGACCTCCTCCGGCACCGCGAGGTTGCAGGGCAGCACATGCGCCCGCTCGCCCAGTTCCGCCGCCAGATCGGCCAGCGGCCCCTCGCGCGTGCCGGACAGGCCGACCGTGGCCCCCGCCCCGTGCAAGGCGCGCGCGATCTCGGCACCGATCCCCCCCGAGGCGCCGGTGACCAGCGCCGCCTTTCCCGTCAGATCGAACATGGGTCCCTCCGCAGTTCCCGATTTTCGGGCGCACATAGCAGCCGTGACGGCCCCGCGCTACCCGGACTCGTCGGCATCAGGCACAGGATCGCCGCGTTTTTGACCAGATCGCGGGAAATCATGCGCGAAGCCCTGACGCTGCCCCGACTCGGACCTGCCATGTTCCAGACAAACCCCTATTTCTCCGCCTCCTCCGGCCTCGCCTCGGGCCTCGCCTCGGGCCTCGCCTCCGCCGATTGGCTTCCGCTTGCCCTGCTGGCGGTGCTGGGGCTTGTGCTGCCCCTGCTGATCCGCGGGGCGACGCGGCGCGGATCGCGAAGGTCCGGGTTCCGGCGGCACAAGGCGACCGTCAGCCCCTGGCCCGCCGCCGCACCGCCGCGCAATGTCGCGAACCCACTCGACCAGATCGACGCCGTATCGAAGGTGTCGTTCGAAACGGTGCCGTTGCTGAACGCCTCGGAATACCGCTACCTGCCGGTGCTGGAGGCCGCGACCCGCGACTTCGGCGACGGGCACCGCCTCATGGCGCAGACCAGCCTGGGCGAGCTGATCCGCCCCAGCCCCGGATCGGCGGATGCGGCGGCCCGCGATGCGGCCTATCGCTCGATCAACTCGAAGCGACTGGATTTCGCGCTGATCGACCGCCGGGGCCGGCTGGTCGCGGCGATCGAGTATCAGGGCAGCGGCCACCATCAGGGGAAGGCCTTCATGCGCGACGCCGTCAAGCGCGAGGCGCTGCGCCGCGCAGGCGTGGCCTTCATCGAGATCGAGGCCGACATGCCGCCGCCGCGCCTGCGCGAGGCGATGCAACGCCTGCTGCGGCCCGAGGCCGCCACCGGGCCGCGCCGGAGCACCGGCTAGCGTTCGCCCCTCAGCCCCGGACCGCCGCCACCTCGTCCGGCAGGCCGAAGGTGCGGGTGGCCGCGTCGCGGGCGATGCGCTTGACCATGCCGGACAGCGCCTTGCCCGGGCCGATCTCCCAGAATTCGGTCACGCCCTCGGCGGCCATGAAGGCCACGCTCTCGCGCCAGCGGACCGAGCCGGTCACCTGCCGCACCAGCAGGTCGCGGATGGTTTCGGGATCGGTGACGGCGCGGGCCAGCACGTTCGGCACCAGGGGCACCGAGGGCACGGCGATGGCCACATTGGCCAGCGCGGCGGCCATCGCCTCGGCGGCGGGCTGCATCAGCGGGCAGTGGAACGGGGCCGAGACCGGCAGCAGGATCGCGCGTTTCGCCCCATGCGCCTTGGCGATGTCCAGCGCGCGCTCCACCGCCGTGGTATGGCCCGAGATCACCACCTGCATCGGGTCGTTGTCATTGGCGGCGCGGCACAGTTCGCCCCCCGGCCCCTGCGCCACCGATTCCAGCGCGATTTCGTCGGCCGTGGCGAAATCGACGCCCACCAGCGCCGCCATCGTGCCGGCGCCCACCGGCACCGCCTCCTGCATCGCGCGGCCGCGCAGGCGCAGCAGCCGCGCGGTGTCGGACAGGCTGATCGCGCCGGTGGCGCAGAGCGCGGAATATTCCCCCAGCGAATGGCCGGCGACGAAGGCCGCCTCGGTCACCGCGACCCCCTCGGCCTCCAGCGCGCGCATGGCGGCGATCGAGGTCGCCATCACCGCGGGCTGGGTGTTCTCGGTCAGGGTCAGCGTCTCGATCTCGCCATCCCAGATCAGCCCCGACAGGTTCTGGCCGAGCGCCGCGTCGACCTCGTCGAAAACCGCGCGCGCCGCGGGATAGCTCTCCGCCAGCGCCCGGCCCATGCCGATCGTCTGCACCCCCTGTCCGGGGAAAAGGAAGGCCCTGGTCATGCTCGCTCTCCTCCGTGGCCCCGGGTCCGGACTGCCGGGCTGTCACCGCCCGTATCGCCCGCAAGGCCGCTTTGCGTGATGTGGGCTGTCCTAGCGAAAGCAGGCGTGTTTCACAACTGCCCGCGATCCCGGATCGGGCGGGGCGCGATCCGGCGCAGGGGCCCTGCCGTCGCTGCACTGCCGCACAGAGGCTGTGACCGCTGCCGCATGGGCAGGCGATGGCGTGGCGGATAAAGTGCGGCCCGTGTCGTTCATCCGGGGATCGCCCATGGCCCTTGCCAATACCGCCACCCGCTACGGGCTCGTCGCCCGCAGCTTCCACTGGCTCGTCGCGCTGTTCATCGCCACGGCCTTCGCGCTCGGCCAATATGCCGAAGGGCTGCCCACCGGCAGCGATGCCGAGGTCGCGCGGCTGATGCAGGTCTATTCGCTGCACAAGACCATCGGCGTCAGCGTCTTCCTGCTGGCGCTGGCGCGGATCCTCTGGGCGCTGGCCCAGCCCCGCCCCGCGCCGGTCCATCCCGACCGGCGGCTGGAGGTGCTGGCGGCCGGCGCGGTGCACTGGGCGCTCTATGGCGCGATGCTGGTGATGCCGCTGTCGGGCTGGGTGCAGCATTCGGCCCTGACCGGCTATGCGCCGATCCTGTGGCCCTTCGGCCAGGCCCTGCCCTTCGTGCCGCAGTCCGAGCGCGTGGCCGAGGTGGCCGAGGCCATCCACCGCGCCGCGGTTCCGGTGCTGGTGGGGGCGGTGGCCCTGCATGTGGCGGGTGCGCTGAAACACGCGGTCATCGACCGCGACGGCACGCTGTCGCGGATGGTCAGCGGCCGGGCCGCGGGAACCGGCGGCGGCGGGCATGGCGGGATCGCAGCCTTTGGGCTGGCGCTGCTGGTCTGGGCGGCGGCGGTCGGACCCGCCGCGCTGGACCGCGCCGCAGAGGCGGAGGCGGGCGTTCCGGCGCAGCAGGCCGCCGCCGACCCCGCCCCCGCGACCGAAAGCACCGCCCCCGTCTGGACGGTGACGGAAGGCAGCCTCGGCATCTCGCTCAGCCGGATGGGCAAGGCGCTGACCGGCAGTTTCACCGACTGGACCGCCGACATCCGCTATGACGAGGCGACGGGCACCGGCAACGTGACGGTGACGATCCGGCTGGCGAGCCTGTCGATGGGATCGACCGCCGAACAGGCGCTCGGACCCGACTTCCTGAATGCCGGCGCCTTCCCGACCGCCGTCTTCCGCGGCGAGATCGCGCCCGCGGCCGAGGGCCACGTCGCCACCGGCACGCTGGAGATGCGCGGCCTCGAACGGCCGCTGACCCTGCCCTTCACGCTGGCGATCGAGGGCGACACGGCGCGGATGACCGGCAGCGCCGCCATCGACCGGCGGGACTATGGCATGGGATCGGGCTATGACGACGAACGGACGGTGGGCTTCGTCACCCAGGTCGATGTGGCGCTGACCGCCACCCGGAACTGACCGACCCGCGACTGCCAGACGCGACCGGACGACAGCCGCAAAAAAAGGGCCGCCCCGTCAAGGGCGGCCCTTTCCATGTTCCGGCGGCTGGCGCGGCTTATTCGGCCTTCATCGCCTCGACCGAGATCTGCACCGTCACCTCGTCCGACACATAGGGCGCGAACAGGCCGAGGTTATAATCCGACCGGATCAGCGTGGTGGTGGCATCGAAGCCGGCCCAGGGCTTGCCCTCCATCGGGTGATCGCCGATCTGGTTCAGCGTCGCCTCCAGCACGACCGGTTTGGTGACGCCGTTCAGCGTCAGGTCGCCGGTGATCAGCGCCGTCGTCTCGCCCGTGACCTCGATGGAGGTCGAGGTGAAGGTGACCATCTCGTCCTCCGACGCGTCGAAGAAGTCGGGCGACATGAAGTGGTCGAACCGCTCCTGCCAGCCGGTCAGCATGCTGCGCACCGGGAAGGACACGGTGACCGACGAGGCGGCCGGGTCTTCCTGGTCGAACTGGATCTGGCCCTCGAAGCCCGAGAACATGCCGGTCCCGGTCGAAAAGCCGAGATGGTTGTAGCTGAACACGATCTGGCTGTGGCTGGGATCGAGCGTATAGGCCTCGGGCGCGGCGAAGGCCGGGGTGACGAGGGCGGTGGAGGCGAGGACGAGGGCGGTCAGGCTGGGCTTCATCGGGAACTCCGTTGAACAGGGCGGTTTGCGCGGGCAAGGTGCCTGTCGCGGCGACCCTTCACAATTCGACAGGCGCCAACAAATCCTGTGCGGTCCTGCACGGTCGGCCCCGCTTTCGCCCGGCCCGGCCAAGCCGCGCTTGCGCCCCGGCGCGATCCGTGTATAAGGCCCCATCCTTCCGCATCTGCGAAACCGGCGAGCCCCTCGAGGCGGGGCGCGGAAGGTCTGGTCCCGCCGATGAAGCCGCCCGAGACAACAGGAGATTGCATGCCGCTTTACGAGCATGTCCTCATCGCGCGTCAGGACCTGTCCAACGCGCAGGCCGAAGGCCTTGTCGAACACTTCTCGACCGTTCTCGCCGACAATGGCGGCACGGTCGTCGGCTCCGAATACTGGGGCGTGAAGACGATGGCCTACAAGATCAACAAGAACCGCAAGGGCCACTACGCCTATCTGCGCACGGATGCGCCCGCCGCCGCCGTGCTGGAGATGGAGCGTCTTGCCCGCCTGCATGACGACGTGATGCGCGTGCTGACCGTGAAGGTCGAGGCGCATGACGAGGGTCCGTCGGTGCAGATGCAGCGCCGCGACGAGCGGGGCGATCGCGGGGACCGCGGCGACCGTGGGGACCGCGGCGGCGACCGCGGGGATCGCGGCGACCGGGGCGACCGGGGTGACCGCGGCGGCGACCGTGGGGGCGACCGCGGCGACCGCGGCGGCTTCCGTCGTTGATCAGAGCCTGAAGAAAGGACCATAGATCATGGCAGCCAAACCGTTTTTCCGCCGCCGCAAGGTCTGCCCGTTCTCGGGCGACAACGCGCCGAAGATCGACTACAAGGACGTCCGCCTGCTGCAGCGCTATATCAGCGAGCGCGGCAAGATCGTCCCCGCCCGGATCACCGCCGTCTCGGCCAAGAAGCAGCGTGAACTCGCGCGCGCCATCAAGCGCGCCCGCTTCCTCGCCCTGCTTCCCTATGCCGTGAAGTAAGGAGAGAGGACAATGCAAGTCATCCTTCTGGAGCGTGTGGCCAAGCTCGGCCAGATGGGCGAGGTCGTCAACGTGCGTGACGGCTATGCCCGCAACTTCCTCTTGCCGCAGGGCAAGGCGCTGCGTGCCAACGATGCCAACATCAAATCCTTCGAGGCCCGCAAGGCCCAGCTCGAGGCGAACAACCTCGAGACCAAGAAGGAAGCCGCGGCGATGGCCGACAAGCTGGACGGCCAGACCTTCGTGGTCATCCGCTCCGCCTCGGATTCGGGCGCGCTGTACGGCTCGGTGACGCCGCGCGACGCGGCCGATGCCGCAACCGCCGCGGGCTTTACCGTGGACCGCAAGCAGATCGCGCTGGCCAAGCCGATCAAGGATCTGGGCCTGCACGAGGCCTCGGTCATCCTGCACCCCGAGGTGTCGGCCACGATCCGGCTGAACGTCGCCCGGTCGAACGAAGAGGCCGAACTGCAGGCTTCGGGCAAGTCGATCCAGGAACTGGCGGCCGAGGCCGAGGCCGCGGCGGAATTCGAGATCGCGGAGCTGTTCGACGAGATCGGCGCCGCGGGCGAGGACGAGTGATCCGCAGCGCCGCCCGCGCGGCGCAGCGCAGATAAAGAAGGGCCGCGCCGGGGCAACCGGCGCGGCCCTTTCGCATGGCGCGGGCCGGGCTCAGCCCGCCGCGCGCACACCCCGGATCAGCGCCAGCCGGCGCAGGTCGCCCAGCACCTGGCGGAAGGCCGGGCGCGCGACATCCGCCGCCTCGGGCAGCCGGCCCACGACATCGGCCGCCACCTCGGCATGGCGCAGCAGATCCTCGCGGGTCCAGTCCGCGGGCGGGTCCTCGGCCAATGCCCGCAGGTTGGAAATCTTGTCGCAGATCTTCACCAGCGCCGCCGCCGGCGACAGCTGCCCCGCCACCTCGACCTGATGATGGTCGCGCTCGGCCTGGGTCAGCCCGGGCGGATCGGTCAGCTCCTCCACTACCGCGGCGAGGGGGGTGCCGAAACATTCGGCCAGCTCGGCCCCGGTCATGACATGGGCCTTTTCCAGCACGTCATGCAGCCAGGCCGCGGCGATGGCCTCGGGCGTGCCGCCGAACCCCTCGACCATGCCCGCCACCTCGGCCAGGTGATCGAGGAAGGGCCGGTGCGCGGCGCCCTTGCGGTCCTGCCCCAGATGCGCGGCGGTCGCGGTTTCGCGCGCGCGGGCGATCCGGCAATCGTCTGCCCGTTCGGCGGCAGGTGCCGGCAGCCGCAGCAGCCCGCCCCCGGCGGGCTCGGGCGCCGGGATGGTGGCGGTGTCGGCCGAATGGGGCTCGGCGGCATGGGGCTCGGCGCGCCGGATCAGGCGCAGGGATGCGTGTCGCATGGATGTCTCCTCGCTCGCTGTCACGACGTGTTGGCCCGAACCCCCCTGCCCCGGCGTTGTTCCGTGGCGGCGATGGGGGGCGGCGGGTCCTTGCCGGGCCGGCGGACCCGCGCCAAACGGAAAGGGCCGCCCGAAGGCGGCCCCCGTTCGTCCGTCCGTGGTCCGGCGATCAGAGCTCGTCGAGCGCCTCGACGGCCTTCTGCAGCTCGTCCTTGCCGATCTCCTTGTCGGTGACCTGGGCATTGGCGACGATGTAATCCACGACCTTGTCCTCGAAGATCGGCGCGCGCAGCTGCTGCTGCATCTGCGGGTTCTTCTGCACGAACTCGAAGAAGGCGCGCTCCTGCCCCGGATATTGCCGCGCCTGCGCCAGCACCGCCTGCGTCATCTCGGCATCGGTGACGGTGATCTCCTGCTTGCGGCCCAGTTCGGCCAGCAGCAGGCCAAGCCGCACCCGGCGTTCGGCCAGCTGGCGATGTTCGTCGCTGACCTCGATATTGCCGTGGTCGTGATGGTGCACGTCGGGATTTTCCTCGTGCCACAGCTGATGGGCGATCTGGTTCGCCTCGGCATCGACCAGCGCCTCGGGCAGGTCGAACTTCACCTGCGTGTCGAGCTGGTCCAGCAGGCCGCGCTTCAGCACCGCGCGGGCGGCGCCGGCGAATTCGGCCTCCAGACGCTGGGCGATCTGCGCCTTCAGCCCGTCCAGATCCTCGGCACCGAACTTCTTGGCCAGCTCGTCGTCGAGCTCCGCCGCCTTCGGCGCCTTCACCGCCTTCACCTTGCATTCGAAGACGGCATCCTTGCCGGCCAGATGCGCGGCACCGTATTCGGCCGGGAAGGTCACCTTCACCTCGACCTCGTCACCTTCCTTGGCGCCGGTCAGCTGATCCTCGAAGCCGGGGATGAACGAGCCCGAGCCCAGCACCAGCGGGTAATCCTCGGCCGCGCCGCCCTCGAAGGCCTCGCCATCGACCTTGCCGAGGAAGTCGATCACCACCTGATCGCCCTCCTTCGCCTTCGAGCCCTTCTTGCGATCCTCGAAGGACTGCGCCGACTTGGCGAGGTTTTCCAGCGCCTCGGTCACCGCGGCCTCGTCGGCCTTCACCACCAGACGTTCCAGCGTCAGGCCGCTGGCGTCGAAATCCGGGATGTCGGGCAGCGCGTCGTAGGACAGCGACACGACCACGTCATCGCCTTCCTTCCACGCGTCGCCGCCCTGCATCTCGACCTTGGGCTGCATGGCCGGGCGGTCGCCGGTCTTGTCGAAATGGTCCTTCATCGCGCCGTCGATGGCGTCCTGCATCGCCTCGCCCAGAAGACGCTGGCCGAACTGCTTGCGCAGGATCGGCATCGGCACCTTGCCCTTGCGAAAGCCCTTCATCTCGATCTCGGGCTGCGCCTCGACGAGTTTCTCGCTGACCTTCGCGTCCAGCTCGGCGGCGGTGAGCGTGATCGTGTAGCCGCGCTTCAGGCCGTCATTCAGGGTCTCGGTGACCTGCATTCGTTCATCCCGTCCTAATTCATCCTGGTGCGGGTGAAGGGACTCGAACCCCCACGCCTTGCGGCGCCAGAACCTAAATCTGGTGCGTCTACCAGTTCCGCCACACCCGCGACCGCAACAAGCGGCCCCTCGCGGAACCGCCCCTTTGATCCGCGCCCTTCTAGCAATATCGCCCCCGGGATGCGAGAGGAAAAAGGCGCCGCCGAAAAGGCTCGCACAGGCGCCAATCCTGCCATAATCTGCACGAAAAATAACGAGGCGGCAGCAGTAGGGACAACCCCATGACCGGCAAGGACGGCAGGGGGCGGCGGGGCACCGTGACAGGTGCCGTGCCCCCCAGGGAAGAGGCGCGTGACAGGACCGGCCCGCGGGCGGCCCCGGTGGAAACTCCGGCCTTCGGGGCAGCGGCCTTCGGGCAACAGGCCTTCGGGCGCGGCGGCATTGTCGCGGGCGCCCGGGTGCTGACGCTGGATGGCGCGCTGCCGGTGGAATACCTGGCCCCCGGCGACCGGGTCATCACCCGGCGCGGGGCGCGGGTGCTGCGTTCGGTCACCGCGCATCGCCTGACGGGCGAGGCCTGCCGGGTGATGGCCGGCGCGCTCGGTTTCGACCGGCCCGAGGGCGCGGTCTGGCTGGCGCCCGATACCGGCATCCTGATCCGCGACTGGCGCGCCCGCGCGCTGTGGGGCCGGGACAGCGTGGTGGTGCCGGTGGCGCGGCTGGCGGATGGCGAGCATGTGGCGCGTGTCGTCGTCACCGACCTGCCGGTCTTCACCCTCGGCTGCGACGGACCGGAAATCCTGCGCGTCGAGGGGATGGAGATCGCGGCGGCGCCGGAACTGGTCGCGGGATGAGGGCCGGGCCGAGGGGGCCTTCCGCCCCCTCTTGGCCTTGCGGCCAATTCACCCCCGAGGATACTTGTGCCGACAAGAAGCCGCCGGCGCGGGGCGCGGTGTCGCCCGGCGCGTCCCCCCGTCCCCGCCCCCATGACCGCAATCCGCCATGACCGAGACCCGGACCGACGCCCCTGACATCCTCTGCATCGGCGGCGCGCTGTGGGACATCCTCGGCGACAGCCCGGCGCCGCTCGCCCCCGGCGAGGACCGGCCGGGCCGTATCCTGCGCCGCCCCGGCGGGGTCGCGCTGAACCTCGCGCTGGCGCTGGCCGCGCAGGGGTCGCGGCCGGCGCTGTTGTCGGCCGTCGGGACGGACGCGGCGGGGGAGGAGCTGGTGGCGCTGTGCGGCCGCGCGGGCGTGGCGACCGGCTGGCTGTATCGCCCCGGGGACATGCCGACCGACCAGTACCTCGCCATCGAGGCCGGAGGCGCGCTGGTCGCGGCCATCGCCGATGCCCGCACGCTGGAGGCGGCGGGGGCGCGCATCCTGTCGCCTCTGGCCGACGGCCGGCTCGGCAGCGCCACCGCGCCCTGGCGCGGGCCGATCGTGCTGGACGGCAACCTGGCGGAACCGCTGCTGGCGCAGATCGCGGGATCGGCGCTGTTCGCGGCGGCGGATTTGCGGATCGTGCCGGCGAGCCTCGGCAAGGCGGGGCGGCTGGCGCCGCTGGTCAGGCATCCGCACGCGACGCTCTACCTCAACATCGCCGAGGCGGCGGCGCTGTCCGGCAGGCCCGCCGCCGGTGCGGCGGATGCGGCGGCGGCGCTGGTCGAACGCGGCGCGCGGCGGGTGCTGGTCACCGACGGCGCCCGCCCCTGCGCCGATGCGGCGGAAGACGGCCTGCTGATCCGGCTGCCGCCGCCCGTGCCCGTCGCCCGGGTCACCGGGGCGGGCGACCGCTTCGCCGCCGCCCATCTGGCCGCCGAACTGAAAGGCCTGCCCCGCGAGGCCGCGCTCGAGGCCGCCCTCGCCGCCGCCGCCGCCCATGTCGCCGGAGATGCCGCATGACCGACGCCCCCCTGACCCTGTCCGACGAAACCTCTGCCGCGCTGGCCGCCGGGCGTCCCGTGGTGGCGCTGGAAAGCACCATCATCACCCACGGGATGCCCTATCCGCAGAACCTGGCCACCGCACGGCAGGTCGAGGCCGACATCCGTGCCGCGGGCGCGGTGCCCGCCACCATCGCGGTGATGGGCGGCGCGATCCGGGTGGGGCTCGACGATGCGATGCTCGACCGGCTGGCACGGACGCCCGACGCGCTGAAGCTGAGCCGTGCCGATCTGGCCGCCTGCCTCGTCTCGGGCCGGACCGGGGCCACCACCGTCGCCGCGACGATGATCTGCGCGCATCTGGCCGGGATCGAGGTCTTTGCTACCGGCGGGATCGGCGGCGTGCATCGCGGCGCCGAGACCAGCTTCGACATCTCCGCCGACCTGCGGGAACTGGCCGAAACCCCCGTCACCGTCGTGGCCGCCGGGGCGAAGGCGATCCTCGACCTGCCGAAGACGCTGGAGGTGCTGGAAACGCTGGGGGTGCCGGTCATCGCGTTCGGGCAGGACGAATTGCCCGCCTTCTGGTCCCGCCGATCCGGCCTGCCCGCGCCGCTGCGCATGGACAGCCCCGCCGAGATCGCCGCCGCCCATGCGATGCGCGGGCGGCTGGGGCTGCCGGGGGGGCAGCTGGTCGCCAACCCCGTGCCCGCCGCCGATGAGATCCCGATGGAGGAGATCGCCCCCGTCATCGCCGCCGCGCTGGCCGAGGCCGAGGCGGCGGGCATCGCCGCCAAGGCGGTGACGCCCTTCCTGCTGGACCGGATGCACGGGCTGACGGCGGGCCGGTCGCTGGCCACCAACATCGCGCTGGTGCGCAACAACGCCCGGCTGGCCGCCGCGATCGCCGCGGACCTGGCGCGGCTGCGCGACGCCTGACCCCGCCGCGCCCGTCGCTTGTGAAGCGCGCCGCCTGCCCCTACTGTCGCCACTCGAACGCCGCGCCCGAGCCGAGATGAAACGCACCGATCCCGACAGCCGCCCGCTGATCCCGCCCCCCTCCTCGCACCGCCCCGGAATGCTGGCGGCGTTGCGCGCCTCGTTCCTGACCGGGATGGTGGTGATCCTGCCGATCGCGCTGACGATCTGGCTGATCTGGACGGTCACGGGCTGGATCGACAGTTTCGTGCTGCCGCTGGTGCCCTACCGGTTCCGGCCCGAACATTACATCGGCATCGACCTGCGCGGCGTCGGCGTGATCTTCCTGCTGGTCTTCACGGTGATCGTGGGCTGGCTCGCCAAGGGGCTGATCGGGCGGTCGCTGATCCGCTGGGCCGAAAGCCTGGTCGACCGGATGCCGGTGGTCCGGTCGGTCTACAACGCCGTCAAGCAGATCGCCGAGACGATCTTTTCCCAGTCCGGCCCCAAGTTCGATCGCGCCTGCCTGATCGAGTACCCCCGCCCCGGCCTGTGGGCGCTGGCCTTCGTGTCGTCCGAGGCGAAGGGCGAGGTGTCGCGGCGCATCGGCGACGGCGAGACGGTGCTGTCGGTCTTCCTGCCGACGACGCCGAACCCGACCTCGGGCTTCCTGCTCTATGTCCGCGAATCCGAGGTGGCCTTCCTCGACATGACGGTGGAGGACGCGGCGAAGCTGGTGATCTCGGCCGGGCTGGTCTATCCGGCGGAACGGGAGCCCGCAGCGCCGGGCGCCCCGCCCCCCGTCGCTCGCGGCGGGCGCTGACCGACCTCACCACCCGGCCGCTTCGCGCGAGCGGTCAGCCCAGCATCGTCGCCAGATCGACGCTGCCCGCCCGCCCCAGGCTGTCGCGCGTCTCGCCCAGGAAATTCTCGGCCGAGGCCCGCCCTGCCGCCTTCAGCTGCGCCAGAAGCGTCGGCGCCGGCACCAGCTTGGTCGTCACCGACAGCGAGCGCATCAGCTCGTCATCGGCGATCATGTGCACCCGCACATCCTTCATCGACCCGCGCGGCACCTGCCCCTTCTCGATCAGCCGCTTGACGAAGCCGATGGCCCGCAATTCCCGCAACAGCGACGAGTTGAAGCTGATCTCGTTGATCCGGTTGGTGATCTCCTGTGCGCTGCGGGGAAGGTCGTCGCGCATCAGCGGGTTGATGTTCACGATCACGATGTCGTCGGGCAGGTCCGGGTCGAACAGCGGAAACAGCGCCGGATTGCCGGCATAGCCGCCGTCCCAATAGGCCTCGGACTTGCCGGTGGCGGGGTCGTCGATCTCGATCGCGCGGAACAGCGTCGGCAGGCAGGCCGAGGCCAGCAGCGTTTCCGGCGTCACCTCGTGTTCGCCGAAGACGCGGATCTTGCCGGTGCGGACATTGGTGGCCGAGACGTAGAGCCGCGGCCCGTCGTGGCAGCGGATCGTGTCGAAGCTGAAGCGTTCGACGACCCGGATCAGCGGGTTTTCCGCGAAGGGGATGTCATAGGGGCTGAAGGCGCTGGTCACCGCGTCGATCACCGACATCGGCACCGCGGCCTCGATCATCTTCGCGGTGATCGCGGGGCCGGGCAGGAAGGCCATCATCCAGTGCAGGAAGGACAGGTCCGGGATCGCGCCCATCTGGCCCCACAGCCAGTCGAGCATGTGGCGCGCGCCCTCGCGCCCGCCCTCGACCCAGCCGGATTTCAGCGCGGCGCCGTTCATCGCCCCCGCCGAACAGCCGGAGATGGCGGCGATCTCGATCCCCTCCTCCTCCAGCAGCCGGTCGAGCACGCCCCAGGTATAGGCGCCGTGCGCGCCGCCGCCCTGCAGGGCGAGGTTGATGCGCAGGATGCCGTCGCCGCCGATGGCCGGCGCGGTGGGGTTGCCCGCCAGCGCCTCGGCCCCTTCGGGGGTGACGGGATGGGCGGAGGACGCCTTGCCCTCGCCGCCGGTCGCGGCCTCGGTCGCCAGATCGTCGCCCTCTGCCGGTTGCGGCCCGGCCGGCTTCTTCCCGTCGGTCATGCGCGACCCCCGTTCACAGGGCGGTCCATCCGCCATCGACGCTGATCGTGGTGCCCGTCACCTGCGCGCCATAGTCGCTGCACAGCCAGATCACCGCGCCGCCCATCTCCTCGACCGTGGCAAATTCTTTCGAGGGCTGGCGGTCCAGCATCACGTTCTTGATCACGTCCTCGCGGCTCATGTTGTGGGTCTTCATCTGGTCGGGGATCTGCGCCTCGACCAGCGGGGTCAGCACATAGCCCGGGCAGACGGCGTTGCAGGTGATCGCGGCCTCGGCGGTTTCCAGCGCCACCGTCTTGGTCAGCCCGACGAGGCCGTGCTTGGCCGAGACATAGGCCGACTTGAAGGGCGAGGCGGTCAGGCCGTGGGCCGAGGCGATGTTGACGATCCGGCCCCAGCCGGAGGCGCGCATCCCCGGCAGCGCTGCGGCGATGGTGTGGAAGGCCGAGGACAGGTTGATCGCGATGATCGCGTTCCACTTCTCGACCGGGAATTCCTCGATCGGGGCCACATGCTGGATGCCCGCATTGTTCACGAGGATGTCGCAGCCGCCCAGCCTGTCTACCGCCGTGGCGATCAGGGCGCGGCAATCCTCGGCCTTCGACATGTCGGCGCGGATATAGCAGGCCTCGACCCCGAACTCGGCCGCGAGGTCGGCGGCGAGCTTGTGGTCATCCTCGCTGTCGGTGAAGGAGTTCAGCGCCACCGCGGCACCCGCCCGCGCAAGCTCCCGCGCGATGCCCAGTCCGATGCCCGAGGTCGAGCCGGTGACGACCGCGCGGCGGCCGGAAAGCGAGATGGTGACGGGCATGGCTGGTCCTCCTGAGGCCCGGCAGCGCCGCCGGGCGGATGCGTCGCGGGAAACTTATACGCTGCAAATGCAACATCCAGCCCCCCGTCTGCCGAAAGCCTTCCCGAAGCCGTGACGGCGGCCGGGGCGCGCGATGTCGGCAGCCGTCTGCGGCCAAAAAAAACGCCCGCGCAAGGCGGGCGTTAAGTCGTTGAGGCAGGTTTCATACAGGCAAGAAACCTATCGAGCAGTGCCCCGTTTATACGACCTTCCGCCGATGGCTCCAAGCTAAAAGTTTGAAAAGCCACGCCCGAGGCGATAGCGTCGCGGCCTGAAATTACAGGCAGGAAGGCAGATCCGCCCATGACTTACCGCCCTTCGGGACCGCCGGCCGCCCGAGTCGCCCCGCTGATCGCAGCCTTGTGTCTTGCGATTCTTGCGGCGGTGATTCCCCAGGCGGCGCGGTCCCAGGATCCGCCTGCCGCGGGTGCATCGCCCGCGCATGGCATCGCCATGTTCGGCGATCCGAACCTGCCGGCGGGATTCGCGCATCTGCCCTATGCGAACCCCGACGCGCCCAAGGGCGGGCGGATCGTGATGGGCGAGCCGGGCAGCTTCGATTCGCTCAATCCCTTCATCCTGAAGGGCCGCGCTCCCTTCGCCCTGCCCCGCCACGTGACCGAGACGCTGATGATCCGGTCCATCGACGAACCCTTCACGCTGTACGGGCTGCTGGCGGAGTCGGTGACGACGGACGCGGCGCGCAGCTTCGTCGAGTTCACCCTGCGCCCCGAGGCGCGGTTTTCCGACGGCAGCCCCGTCACCGTCGAGGACGTGATCTGGAGCTTCCGCACGCTGGGGACCGAGGGGCATCCGCTCTATCGCGGGGCCTGGACGAAGGTGGCGGACATCACCTCGCCGGGCTCGAACCGGGTGCGGATCGACTTCAGGGAACCCGACCGCGAACTGGCGCTGCTGATGGGGCTGCGCCCGGTGCTGAAGAAGGCGCAATGGGAGGGGCGCAGCTTCGCCGACTCGACGCTGGAGGCCCCCATCGGCTCGGGCCCCTATGTCGTCGACAGCTTCGAGCCCGGCCGCTTCATCACCTTCCGCCGCAATCCGGACTGGTGGGGCAAGGATCTGCCGGTGAACCGGGGGCTGCAGAACCTCGACGAGATCCGCTACGAGTTCTTCACCGACCAGAACGTGATGTTCGAGGCGTTCAAGGCCGGGGCGCTGGATGTCTGGCGCGAACAGAGCGCGCAGCGCTGGCAGACGCGGTTCGACTTTCCGGCGCTGGCCCAGGGCCGCGTGGTGCAGGAGGAGATCCCGCATCGCCGCCCGGCGGGCATCACCGGGCTGGTCTTCAACACCCGGCAGCCGATCTTCGCCGACTGGCGGGTGCGCGAGGCGCTGACCCTGTCCTTCGACCACGAATTCATCGCGCAGACGCTGACCGGCAATGCCGATCCGCGCATCGGGTCGTGGTTCGCCAATTCCGACCTGGCCATGCAGCCCGGGCCGGCCAGCGGGCGGGTGGCCGAACTGCTGGCCCCCTTCGCCGCCGATCTGGCCCCCGGCACCATCGAGGGCTATGCGCTGCCCGTGGGCGACGGCCGCGGCAACCGCGCCAACCTGCGCCGGGCGATGGCGCTGCTGGAAGAGGCGGGCTGGACCATGCAGGGCGACCGGCTGCGCAATGCCGCGGGCCAGCCCTTCCGGTTCGAGATCCTGTTGCAGCAGGGCGGCGGCGAGGTCGTCACCCTGTCCGAGACCCACCAGATCACCGACATCTGGATCGAGGCGCTGCGCCGCATCGGCGCGGAGCCGGTGGTGACGATGGTGGACGCGCCGCAATTCGTCGCCCGCACCAACAGCTATGACTTCGACGTGACCTGGTACACGCGGGCGCTGTCGCTGTCGCCGGGGAACGAACAGATGCTCTATTGGGGTGCGCGCGGGGTGGACGAGCCCGGCACGCGCAACTGGATGGGCATGGGCTCGCCCGCCGCCGAGGCGATGATCCGCCACATGCTGGAGGCCACCGATCCCGAGGAATACCGCGCGGCGGTGCAGGCGCTGGACCGGGTGCTGTCGGCGGGTCGCTGGGTGATCCCGGTCTGGTATCAGCAGGTGTCGCGGATCGCATATGCGGCGGATCTTCACCATCCCGAAGCGATTCCGCTATACGGCGACTGGCCGGGCTTCCTGCCCGATGTCTGGTGGCGCGCAGCCGGGGGAACGGAATGACAAGATCGGCACGGAACATGGTGGTGGCGGGGCTGCTGGCGCTGGCACTGGCGGGCTGCAACACTGTCGAAGGATTGGGCGAGGATGTCAGCGGCGGCGCCCGCGCCGTGCAGAACATGATGTGACCGGCCCGGCCCGGACCTATCTTTGCACGCGGCTGGAACCGGGGCAGACTCGGGGCCGTTATCCGCCCGCGAAATGGAGGCAGGCGCATGAAATGGCATCACGTTCAGGAAAACTGGGCCGCGTTCTTCGACGCGATCACCGACCGCTGGCCCGAGGCCGATGAGGCCGAGCTGGAGGATATCGACGGCGACCAGCGCGCCTTCGTCACCTATATCGCAGAGCTGACCGGGCAGGAAACGGCCGAGGCGGCGCAGGAAATCCGCGACTGGCTGACGGGCGAGCTGCCGTCGGACGTGGTGATGGACCCGCGCCACGACGACCATTCCATCGCGCTGTCGGGCAAGTTCATGCCGGAAGGCGAGGACGAATACGACGACGACGCCCGCTATGGCGACGATGCCGAGGACGGGGACCGGGGCTGAGCCGGCGGACCGGGGGCGCGGCTTGACAGGCGCCGCACGGCGGCCTTAGCTGCCCCTGCCCGACCTGACGTCCGGGATCTGGGTCCCGGAATGCAGACGCCCTCCCCCGCCCCCTTGCCCGCCGCCTTTCACCGCTTCGTCGCGGCCAGCGGGCTGTCGAACCTGGGCGACGGGATCGCGACGCTGGTTTGGACCTGGGCCGCGACGCTGCTGACCCGCGACCCGCTGCTGATCGCCGCCGTCCCCGTGGCGCTGCGGATGCCCTGGTTCCTCGCGGCGATTCCGGCCGGCATCGTCACCGACCGTACCGACCGCCGCCACCTGATCCTCGGCATGGATGCGGCGCGGGCCGTGCTGTTCGCGCTGGCGGGGCTGGCGCTGTGGGCGGCCCTGCCGCTGGCGCCGCCGCCGGATCGCGGCACCTCGGCCCCCGGGCTGTTCGCGCTGCTGATGGCGGCGGCGGGGCTGGTGGGCCTGGCGGAGGTGTTCCGCGACACGGCGGCCCAGACCATGCTGCCCGCGCTCGTCGGCCGCCACCGGCTGGAGGCGGCGAACGGACGGCTGTGGAGCGCGGAGTTTCTGGGCAATGCGATGATCGGCCCGGCCCTCGGGGCGATGCTGGTGGCGCTGTGGCTGCCGCTGCCCTTCCTCGGCAATGCGGCGGCCTACCTTGCGGCGCTGGCGCTGCTGATACCGCTGGCGGGTCCGTTCCGCGCCAGCGGGCCGGCGGACGGGGTGGCGCGCAGGCGCGACTGGCGGGCGGAACTGCGCGAGGGGCTGGCCTTCCTGCGCGGCGCGCCGCTGCTGCGCAGTCTCGCCTGGATCACCGGCGGCTGGAACCTGCTGTGGCAGATGGCGACGGTCGCGCTGCTGCTGCGGGCGCAAGAGGTGCTGCACCTGTCGGCCCCGGTCTACGGGCTGGTGCTGGCCGGGGGCGCCGCGGGCGGCATCGCGGGCGGCTTTGCCGGCGAGGCCGTCGCCCGGCGCTTCGGCGCCTCGCGCAGCGCGCGCTGGTCGCTGGCGGCCTGCACATTGGTGTTTCCCGGCATGGCGCTGGCGCCGGGGCCGGTATCGCTGGCACTGGTGCTGGCGGCTTTCGAGTTCACCGGCATCGTCTGGAACACCGTCTCTGTCGCCTATCGCCAGCGCCATATTCCCGATGCGCTGCTGGGGCGGGTGAACAGCCTCTACCGGCTGGTCGCCTGGGGGATGATGCCGCTGGGGCCGGCGCTGTCGGGGGTGATCCTGCGCTTGGGCGATGCGGTCCTGCCGCGCGAAACGGCGCTGGCCCTGCCGCTGATACTGGCGACGGCCGGGTCCGCGGCGCTGACCTGGGCGGCCTGGCGGCCGCTGGGGGGCGATTTCGGCCGCTGACCGGCCCACAGCGTGCGCCAGCGCACAGGTTACCGCGCCTTGCCCTCGGCCGCGCGCGGGCGTAAGGCGGGCAGGTCATGTCAACAGCAGCAGCGGGCCACCCGTACGCGGTGCCCCAACCGGCGTCGGGTACCGCAGCGCGCGGCCGGGGCGCCGCGCCACCACCGCCAGCCATGAAGGGCCCGCCGCATGATCCGTCTCGACATCATCGCCGATTTTGCCTGCCCCTGGTGCTATCTGGGCAAGGCCCTGCTCGACCGCGCGCTGGAGTCGCGGCCCGATCATCCGTTCCGGGTGGAATGGCATCCTTATGAGCTGAACCCCGAAATGCCGAAAGAGGGGATGGACCGCCATCTCTACCTGTCGGCGAAGTTCGGCGACCTGGACGGCATCCTGCGGGCCCATCGCCCGCTGGTCGAGATCGCGGAAAAGGCCGGGGTCGCGCTGAACCTGCCGGGCATCGCCCGCACCCCGAACAGCTTCGACGCGCACCGGCTGGCGCATTGGGCGGCGCTGGAGGGCCGGCAATCGCCGGTGGTGGCCGCGATCTACCGCGCGATGTGGCGCGACGGGCGCGACATCGGCCATCCCGGGACGCTGGCCGACATCGCCGCCGAGGCCGGGATGGACCGGACGCTGACCGAACGGCTGCTGGCCTCGGATGCCGATGCCGAGGCGATCCGCGCCCGCATCGACCATGCCCGCGCGCGTGGCGTCAATTCCGTGCCGACCTATATCGTCGCCGACCGGCATGTGCTGATGGGCGCGCAGCAGCCCGACCTCTGGACCCAAGTGATCGACGAAATCCGTGGCGGCCCTGCCGCGGCGGCAGGAGAACCCGATGCCGACTGACACGACTTCGCCCGCACTGACCGGGCGCCGGCTGCCCCTGCCGGAATTCACCGCGATGATCGCGCTGCTGTTCGCGACCGTGGCCTTCTCCATCGACTCGATGCTGCCCGCGCTGCCCGAGATCGCGGCCGAACTGGTGCCCGGCGACGTCAACCGCGCCCAGCTGATCCTGACCGCCTTCGTCTTCGGCATGGGGGTCGGCACGCTGTTCGCCGGTCCGATCTCGGATGCCATCGGGCGCAAGCCCACGCTGATCGGGGGGCTGACGCTCTACATCCTCGGCTCGATCCTCGCGATGTTCGCCGACACCATCGAATTGCTGCTGGTGGCCCGGGTGCTGCAGGGGCTGGGCGCCGCCTGCCCGCGCATCGCGGCGCTGGCAGTCATCCGCGACCTCTATGCCGGGCGCGAGATGGCGCGCGTCACCTCCTTCGTGATGATGATCTTCATCCTGATCCCGGCCGTGGCGCCGCTGATCGGTCAGGGGATCATCGCGGTGACCGGCTGGCATGGCGTCTTCGGCGCCTTCGTGGTGCTGGCCCTGGTCGGCGGCAGCTGGTTCAGCATCCGCCAGGTCGAGACGCTGCCCGCCGAACGCCGCCGCCCGATGACCGCCGGAAGCCTCGCCACCGCCGCGCGCGAGGTGCTGTCGAGCCGCGAGGTGCAGCTTTACACCCTCGTGCTGACGCTGGGCTTCGGGCAGATGTTCGCGATGATCTCCTCGGCGCAGCAGCTGTTCGACGTGACCTTCGACAGGGGCGACAGTTTCCCGCTTTGGTTCGCGGTGATGGCCGTTCTGGCGGGCAGCGCCTCGCTGATGAACGCCTCGATGGTGGTCCGCTACGGGATGCGCCGGATCGCCACCACCGCCTATGTGACCCAGTCCGCCGTCTCGGCGGTGATGCTGGTGCTGGTGATGGGCGACCTGCTGCCGCCGGGACTGCTGTTTCCGGCCTATTTCGTCTGGATGACCAGCGTCTTCTTCATGGCGGGCGTCACCTTCGGCAATCTCAACGCGCTCGCGCTGCAGAAGATGGGCCATATCGCCGGGATGGCGGCCTCGATCGTCTCGGCGGTCTCGACCGTCCTTGCCACGGTGATCGCGGCGCCGATCGGGCTGATGTTCGACGGCACCGGCCGGCCCCTGGTGCTGGGCGTCTTCCTCTGCTCGGCCATCGCGGCGCTGCTAATGCGCCGCTCGGCCCGCTTCGACTGAGCTAGCGCCGCGCCGGGGCCGGCTTCGGCGCGGGGCGCGAGGCCGGTTTCGCCGCCGCGGGCTTCGCGGCGTCGGGCGCGGGCTTGCCCGCCTTCTTCGCCTCGATCAGCTTTTCCGCCAGATCCTTGGCGATGGCGAAGCTGCCCTTGATCCGCTCGGCCTCGGTCGGCCAGTCGCGGGCCAGCACGATCTTGTTGTCCTTGATCCGCGCCGATGCGCCCTCGCCCTGCACGAATTCCACCAGCCCGGCGGGGTTGGCGAACTTGTCGTTGTGGAACTGCACCGTCGCGCCCTTCGGCCCGGCATCGAGCTTGGCGATCCCCGCCCGTTTGCACATCGCCTTGATGCGGATCACCAGCATCAGCGTGTTGACCTCGCGCGGCAGCGGGCCGAAGCGGTCGATCAGCTCCGCCGCGAAGCCTTCCAGCTCGACCTTGGTCGTCAGCTGCGACAGCCGGCGATAGAGCCCCAGCCGCACGTCCAGATCGGGGATGTAGTCCTCGGGGATCAGCACCGGCACCCCGAGGTTGATCTGCGGCGCCCATTGGCCGTCATCCTCGACCGTGCCTTGCAGCTCGCCCGATTTCAGCCGGGCGATCGTGTCCTCCAGCATCGCCTGATAGAGTTCATACCCCACCTCGCGGATATGGCCCGACTGTTCCTCGCCCAGCAGGTTGCCCGCCCCCCGCAGGTCCAGATCCTGCGAGGCGAGCGAGAAGCCCGCGCCGAGACTATCGAGCGAGCCGAGCAGCCGCAGACGTTTCGTCGCCGCCGGCGTCAGCGGCGCGCGGGGCTTCGTCGTCAGGTAGCAATAGGCCCGGGTCTTGGCCCGGCCCACCCGGCCGCGGATCTGATACAGCTGGCTCAGCCCGAACATGTCGGCCCGGTGCACGATCATCGTGTTGGCGGTGGGGATGTCGAGACCGCTTTCGACGATGGTCGTGGCCAGCAGCACATCGTACTTGCCGTCGTAGAAGGCGTTCATCCGGTCGTCCAGCTCGCCCGCCGCCATCTGGCCATGGGCGGTGACGAAGCTGACCTCGGGCACCTGATCGCGCAGGAAGGTCTCGATCCCCTCCAGATCGGTGATGCGGGGCACGACATAGAAGCTTTGCCCGCCGCGGTAATGTTCGCGCAGCAGCGCCTCGCGCACCGTCACCGCGTCGAATTCCGACACATAGGTGCGGATCGCCAGCCGGTCGACCGGCGGGGTGCCGATGATCGACAGGTCGCGCACCCCGGTCAGCGACAGTTGCAGCGTGCGCGGAATCGGCGTGGCGGTCAGGGTCAGGACATGGATTTCCGACCGCATCTCCTTCAGCCGTTCCTTGTGGGTGACGCCGAAATGCTGTTCCTCGTCGATGACCAGCAGGCCGAGGTTGCGGAACTTCACCGCCTTGGCCAGCACCGCATGGGTGCCGATGACGATGTCCACCGTACCGTCGGCCAGCCCTTCGCGGGTCTTCGCCGCGTCCTTGGCGGTGACGAAGCGGCTGAGCGGGCGCACCGTCAGCGGCGTGCCCCGGAAGCGTTCGGCGAAGGTCTTGTAGTGCTGGCGCGCCAGCAGCGTCGTGGGCGCGATCACCGCGACCTGCGCCCCCGCCATCGCCACGACGAAGGCCGCGCGCATCGCCACCTCGGTCTTGCCGAAGCCCACGTCGCCCACCACCAGCCGGTCCATCGGCGTGCCGGATTCCAGATCGTGCAGCACATCCTCGATGGCCGACAGCTGGTCATCCGTCTCTTGCCAGGGGAAGCGGGCGCAGAACGCCTCCCAGTCATGGCCGGGCGGCTCCATGATCGGGGCGGCGCGCAGGTGGCGTTCGGCGGCCACCCGCATCAGCCGTTCCGCGATCTGGCGGATGCGTTCCTTCAGCGCCGCCTTCTTGGCCTGCCATGCGCCGCCGCCCAGCTTGTCGAGCAGCCCTTCCTCGTGGCCATAGCGGCTGAGCAGTTCGATGTTCACCACCGGCAGGAACAGCCGGTCGCCGCCCGCATATTCCAGCGACACGCATTCGATGGTGCTGCCGGTGACGGTCAGCGTCTCCAGCCCCATATAGCGGCCGACGCCGTGATCGACATGCACGATCAGGTCGCCCGGAGACAGGGATTGAGCTTCGGTCAGGAAGTCCTTGGCACGCTTGGACTTCTTGGCAGGTCGGATCAGCCGGTCGCCCAGCACGTCCTGTTCCGACACGACGGTCAGGCCCTCGGCCTCGAACCCCTGTTCCAGCGCCCAGACCCCGAGGAACAGCCCGCCGCGCTTGCCCTGCGGCAGCGGCGGCAGGTCGCGGATGTCGCGGATCTCGACCGCGCCGCCGAGGCCCTCGTCGGCAAGCAGCCCCTTCAGCCGTTCGCGCGCCCCGTCGGAATAGGAGGCGACGACGACATGGCCCTCTTGCGACCGCTTCTGAAGATGGTCGGCCAAGGCCTCGAACAGGCTGATATTTTCCAGCTGGCGTTCCGGGGCGAAGCTGCGGCCGATCCGCCCCCCGGCATCCAGCACGCCCAGACCCACCGGCTGCGCCAGCACCGACAGCTGCACCACCCGCCGCCCCGACAGCGCCGCCTCCCACCCCGCATCGTCGAGGTAGAGCAGCCCCGGCGGACAGGGCTTGTAGACCGTGTCCACCCGGTCCTTGCGGCGCATCGCCTCGCGCCGGCTGTCATACTGGTCGGCGATGCCTTCCCACCGCGCCCGCCGTGCCGGGTCCAGCTGGTCGTCGAACATCACCGAGGCGCCCGGCAGGTAGTCGAAGATCGTATCGAGCCTCTCGTGAAAGAAGGGCAGCCAGTGTTCCATCCCGGCATGCTTGCGCCCGGCGCTGACCGCCTCGTACAGCGGGTCGTCGCTGCCCGCCGCCCCGAACTCGATGCGGTAGTTCTGGCGGAAGCGGGTGATCGAGGCCTCGTCGAGGATCACCTCGGAGACCGGCGCGAATTCCACCGCCGCCAGCTTGTCCGTCGTGCGCTGCGTCGCCGGGTCGAAGCGGCGCGCCCCGTCCAGCACGTCGCCGAACAGGTCGAGCCGCACCGCCCCGGTGGCGCCCGGCGCGAAGATGTCGATGATGCCGCCGCGCACGGCATAGTCGCCCGGTTCGCTGACGGTGGAGGTTTGGGAAAACCCCATCCGCACCAGCCAGTTGCGCAAGGCGGGCTCGTCGATGCGGCCGCCGACCCGCGCGGTGAAGGCCGCGCCCGCGATCGCCTCGCGCGCCGGCAGCCGCTGTGTCGCGGCGTTCAGCGTGGTCAGCAGCACCACCGGCGCCGGCAGACCGCGCGCCAGCGCCGCCAGCGTCGCCATCCGCTGGGCCGCCACGTCGGGATTGGGCGACATCCGGTCATAGGGCAGGCAGTCCCAGGCCGGGAACACCAGCACCGGCACCTCGGGCGCGAGGAAGGCCAGCGCGGCGCGCATCGCCTCGAGCCGCTTGTCGTCGCGCGCGACATGGATGGCGGGCTGGCCGCGGTCGAGCTCGCGGGCCAGAAGGCGGGCGTCGAAGCCTTCCGGCGCACCGGAGAGGATGAGGGGGCGAAGCGCGGTCATGGCCCTGACCTATCCGCGCGCGCGGCATTGTCAACGGGGCCGGAACCGCGCAAGGAGACGGTGAGCGGGTCGGCAGGGGGGCTTTCTGCCCCCTCTTGCGGCTGGCGCCGCAATTCACCCCCGAGGATATTTGGAAACAGAAGATGCGGGCAGAGGCTGGAATGACGGAGGAACCGGTGCGGCCGGCGGCGCGGGGCCGGATCCTGTGGCTGGATACGGCGCGCAGCGCGGCGCTGGCCGGGATGGTGCTGTTCCATTTCACCTTCGATCTGGAAATGTTCGGGCTGCTGCCGCCGGGCACGACCAGCAGCGGCGGATGGGCGGTCTTCGCGCGGATCGTGGCGGGCAGCTTCCTGTTCCTCGCCGGGATCGGGCTGTGGCTGGCGCAGGGGCAAGGCGGCGGCATCCGCTGGCGGCCCTTCCTGCGCCGGCTGGCGCAGATCGCGGCGGCGGCGGCGCTGATCACGGCGGCCAGCCGGATCGCGGTGCCGGGCGCCTATATCTTCTGGGGCATCCTGCATTGCATCGCCGCGGCGAGCGTGATCGGGCTGGCCTTCCTGCGCCTGCCCGCCGGGATCACCGCGCTGGCGGCGGCGGCGGCGCTGGCGGCGCCGCGGCTGCTGACCGCGCCGGGCTGGGATCTGGCCCCGCTGGGATTCCTCGGGCTGGGGGCAGAGACGCCGATCACGCTCGACTATGTGCCGCTGTTCCCCTGGCTCGGGCCGTTCCTCGCCGGGCTGGCGCTGGCGCAGGCGGCGGGCCGGGCGGGGCTGTGGCCGCGGCTGGCGGGGGGACCTGCCCTGCTGGCCCGGCTGGGCTGGCCGGGGCGGCATTCGCTGGCGGTCTACCTGCTGCACCAGCCGCTGCTGGTGGGGCTGCTGTGGCTGGCGCTGCGGCTGCGGGGCTAGAGAACGGCGAGGTTGAGGTTCATCAGCATGCCCCAGCAGCCGGTGACGAAGATCGAGACCAGCCCGATCGCCTGCACCGTCATCCGGTGACGCGCCAGCCGCCGGTGCAGCGCCGTACCCTCGGACCCGTCGCGGCGGATGCGCCCTGCCATCCGCACCGACAGCGCGCCGACGATGGCCAGCGGGAAGGCGATCAGGAACACCGCCTGCCCGAACTCGATCCCGTAGCCGAAGCCCAGCACCGCCAGCATGGTCAGCAGCGCCGAGACGATGGCCACCAGCGCGTGGCCGGCGGTGCCGAAGATATAGTCGATGCGGTTGAGGTTGACGCGCAGCATGTCGCGGAAGTCGCGTTCCGCGTCGCCGCCATTGCGCCGGGCACGCTGGACCATGTCCCAGGGCACGCCGAGGATCCAGTGCGAGGCGCGCGACCAGGTCAGCGCCAGCGTCAGCCAATACCACAGGTTCGAGAAGGATCGCAGGTCGATCAGCTCGTAGACGAGTGCAGGAAATTCCACTGGCGCCCCTTCGACTGTCCCTGCCGTCGCGGTCCGGCGGCGCATGGCCCGAGGGCGCGGCCGCGGCCCGCCCGGACCGGCCCCGAGACAATCTCGACGCGGCGCTTTCCCTGATGGCTCCAAGGGTGTAACCCCTTCCGCCAAGCCCGCCAAGAGCAGTCGAAAGGCCGAAGCCCGTGCAGATCGTCCCCGCCCCCTTTCCCGCCGCCCGGCTGCGCCGCCTGCGCCGGACGCCCGCGCTGCGCGACCTGGCGCAGGAACACCGGCTGACGGCCAAGGACCTGATCTGGCCGGTCTTCGTGACCGACCTGCCCGGCGCGGATGTCGAGATCGGCTCGATGCCCGGGGTGGCGCGGGTGACGGTGGACGGCGCGGTGCGGGCGGCGGAACGGGCGGCGGACCTAGGCATTCCGGCGATCTGCTTGTTCCCCTATACAGACCCCGCGCTGCGGACCGAGGGCTGCGAGGAAGCCTGGAACCCCGACAACCTGTCGAACCGGGCGGTGCGGGCGATCAAGGCCGCGGTGCCCGACGTGGCGGTGATGACCGACATCGCGCTCGACCCCTATAACGCCAACGGCCATGACGGGCTGGTGCGCGACGGCGTGATCCTGAACGACGAGACGGTGGAGGCGCTGGTGCGGATGGCGCTGGCACAGGCCGAGGCGGGGGCCGACATCCTCGGCCCTTCGGACATGATGGACGGGCGGATCGGCGCCATGCGCGCGGCGCTGGAGGCGGCGGGCCATGCCGATGTGGCGATCCTCAGCTATGCAGCGAAATATGCGAGCGGCTTCTACGGCCCGTTCCGCGACGCGGTGGGCGCCTCCGGCCGGCTGGTGGGCGACAAGAAGACCTATCAGATGAACCCCGCCAATGCCGACGAGGCGATCCGGCTGGTGGCGCGCGACCTGTCGGAGGGCGCGGACATGGTGATGGTAAAGCCGGGGATGCCCTATCTGGACATCTGCCGGCGGGTGAAGGACAGCTTCGGCGTGCCGACCTATGCCTATCAGGTGTCGGGCGAATACGCGATGATCGAGGGCGCGGTGCGGGCGGGCTGGCTGTCGGAAGCGGTGGTGGCGGAAAGCCTGCTCGGCTTCAAGCGGGCGGGCTGCGACGGCATCCTGACCTATTTCGCGCCCCGGATCGCCGCGGCGCTGACCGGCTGAGCGGCCTGCCTCAAGCCCCGCGTCAAGCCCCGCCCCGCGGCGCCGGCGCGAATTCGCCCGCGGCCTGCCGAGGCGGATGACATCTGAACCGGTTTCCCCTATCCTTTGTGCGGATCGGCCGGGACAGGCCGACATGATGAGGTATGGCACCCGCCGGCAGGGCCGGACGGGTGCGGGGCAGCATGAGGGACAGGCGATGACGGCAATCATCACGCAAGGCGCATCCGTGCGGGCCGCACCCGGGCGGCGCGGCGTTCTGAAGGGCATCTTCGGCGGCGGTCTGGCGGCGCTCGGGCTGTCGGCCTGCGGCAACGGCATCGGCAACAGCAATGCCCAGCAACTCGACGCGCGGGTGGACGCGACCCGCGACTATCTGCTGAGCCGCTATCCCGGCACGCAGGAGCTGATGCAGAAATCGACCGGCATCCTCTACATGCCGCTGATGACCGAGGCCGGCCTGGGCTTCGGCGGCGCCTATGGCCGCGGCGCGCTCCGGATCAACGACGTGACGGTGGATTACTACTCGGCCGCGCAGGCGAGCTTCGGGCTGCAGATCGGCGCGCAGCAATATGCCCATGCGCTGTTCTTCATGACGCCCGAGGCGCTGGCGCAGTTCCGCGCCTCGCCGGGCTGGGTCGCGGGGGCGGATGCCAAATATGCCGCCGCCGATCAGGCCGGATCGCTGGGGACGGACACCACCACCTCGCTGTCGCCGGTGATCGCGCTGGTCTTCGGCCAGGCGGGGCTGATCGCCGGCGCCACCGTCGAGGGCACGAAATACACGCGGATCATTCCCTGACATCCGCGCGGGTCACGACTGCGGCGCTGACGTAACAGGCGAAGGGCCGTCCCGGCGGGGCGGCCCTTCGCACGACCGGTCTGTCCGGCTCTCTCAGTACAGCCCGCCCGAGGACAGCGTGCCGAAATCGGCCTTCTTCGGGATCACGCGGGTCTGGCCGGTCGAGGTGGTGACCTGCGTGACCTCGCCCGTGCCCGTCTCGCCATAGGCGTAGAGCGGCAGGTTCTGTCCCATGGCGAAGCCGCCGTCGACATAGTTGCCGATCATCAGGAACGGGTCCTCGCCATCGCGGAAATATTCCGACACGACATAGTCGCCGACGGCATTGTCGGGCAGGCGCGCGCCGGTGAAGCGGTCGATCTTGATGAAATGCCCGCCCGGCGGGACGCGGAACTTGCCGCCGCCATATTCCTTGATCGCCTCTTCCATGAAGCTCTGGAACACCGGGCCGCAGGTGCCCCCGCCCGAGACCGAACCGAGGCTGCGCGGCTGGTCATAGCCGATATAGCAGCCCGCCACGAGGTTCGACGAAAAGCCGATGAACCACACGTCCTTGGAATCGTTGGTGGTGCCGGTCTTGCCGGCGATCGGCACCGGCAGGTTGATGCCGCGCGCCGTGCCGCGCTGGACCACGCCTTCCATCATCGAGGTCAGCTGATAGGCGGTGATCGCGTTCATCACCCGTTCGCGGTTCGAGGCGATGCGCGGCGCCTCGCCCGCCGGCAGCGCCTCGGCCCGGCAATCCTCGCACAGGCGCTGGTCGTGGCGATAGACCGTGCGACCCCAGCGGTCCTGCACCCGGTCCACCAGCGTCGGTTCCACCCGCTCGCCGCCATTGGCGAACATCGCGTAGGCCGCAACCATCTGGAACAGCGTCGTTTCCTGCGCGCCGAGCGCATTGGCCAGGAAGGGCGACATCGGGTTGTAGACCCCGAAGCGTTCGGCATACTGCGCCACCGTCTCCATGCCGATCTCCTGCGCGATCCGGACCGTCATCAGGTTTCGCGACTGTTCGATCCCGGTGCGCAGCGGCGTGGGCCCATAGAACTTGTTCGAGGCGTTCTTCGGCGTCCACAGGCCCTGCGGCGTCATCACCTCGATGGGGGCGTCGACGACGATGGTGGCCGGGCTGAAGCCGGAATCGAGCGCCGCCGCATAGACGAAGGGCTTGAAGGATGATCCGGGCTGGCGCATCGCCTGTGTCGCGCGGTTGAAGACCGAGGACTGATAGGAAAAGCCGCCCTGCATCGCGATGACGCGGCCGGTGTTCACGTCCATCGCCATGAAGGCGCCCTGGATGTCGGGCACCTGCCTCAGCGACCAGCGCTGGAATTCGCCGGCGTCGTTGGTCAGTTCCTTGACCAGCACCACGTCGCCCACCGCCAGCAGGTCGCCCGCCACCCGCGCCTGCGGGGCGCGCTGCGATCCCGGCATCAGCTTGCGTGCCCAGGTCACGTCGTCATCGGGGATCCAGTGGCCGTCCTCGTCATCGGCCACGCCCTCGATGCCGATGCGGGCATCGCGTTCGCCCACCTGCAGCACCACCGCCGGATACCAGCCCTCGATGTCGCGCGGCACGTCGACCGAGGCCAGCGCCGCGCGCCAGGCCTCTTCGCTGCCCAGTTGGTCGGCGGGCACGGTCTTGCCGGTGCCCTCCCACAGCCCGCGCGAACGGTCGTATTTCTCCAGCGCCGAGCGCAGGGCCCGCGCGGCAACCGCCTGCATGTCGGGGTCCACCGTCGCGCGGATCGACAGGCCGCCGCCGAAGAATTCCTCCTGCCCGAAGCTGCGCGACAGCTGGCGGCGAATCTCGTCGGTGAAATAGTCGCGCGGCGGCAGTTGCTGGCGGAAGGCCGGGAAATCGCCGTTCTGGACCGAACGCAGCGGCTGTGCGGCCTCGGACCGATAGGTGGCCTCGTCGATATAGCCGTTCTGCCACATCTCGCGCAGGACGTAGTTGCGCCGTTCCGTCACCCGGTCCTTCGCGGTGACGGGGTGATAGCGCCCCGGCGCCTGCGGCATTGCGGCCAGCGTCGCCGCCTCATGCGGGGCAAGCTCGGCCAGCGTCTTGTTGAAATAGGTCTGGGCCGCGGCGGCGACGCCGAAGCTGTTCTGCCCGAGGAAGATCTCGTTGAGGTAGAGTTCGAGGATCTTCTCCTTCGGCAGCGCCTGTTCCACCCGGGTGGCGAGGATCAGTTCCTTGATCTTGCGTTCCGCCGAACGGTCCGAGGACAGCAGGAAGTTCTTCATGACCTGCTGGGTGATGGTCGAGGCGCCGCGCACCGTCTCGCCCCGGGTGCGCACCGCCTCGACCCCGGCGGCGACGATGCCGCGCGCGTCAAAGCCGCGATGGTGCCAGAAGTTCTTGTCCTCGGCCGAGATGAAGGCGTCCTGCACCACCTGCGGGATATCGGCGATGGGCACGAACAGGCGGCGTTCCTCGGCGAATTCGTCGATGATCCGCCCCTCGCCCGAATAGATCCGGCTGATGGTCTTGGGCGAATACTGCGCCAGCTGTTCGTGGTTCGGCAGGTCGCGCCCGTACATCCAGAACACCGCGCCCACCGACAGCGCGATGAAGGCCGCGCCGATGGTGATGGCGGTGAAGATCGCGCCGATGAAGTTCAGCAGGAAGCGGATCAAGGGCAGGCTCCGGTCAGCGGGCCGCGCGGGGACGCGGGCGGGGTCAGGCTCGGCAGGGCGGCAGCGGCGATGCGGCGACCGCCCGGCAGGGGCGAAGACCCCGGCGCAGGCAGCCCCGGGGCGAAGGTGCGGCCTCTATAGCCGGGGGCGCGGCGGCGGTCAAAACAACTCGCCGTCACGCAGCGTTTCGGATCGGGCGGAAATCCGCCCCGATGGCCCGGCGCGCCCGCCCGCCCCGGGAACGCCGCATCGGGCGCCGGGTTGTGATGCCGACGCGGCGCAAGCCGCCTGCACAGGGACCGTCACATGCCCCGACCACGGAACATCCCAAAGGGCTGGCGCCGGTCCCTGTGCAGGCCGTCCGCCGCGGCACGGGCCGCGGCCCGCAGCGATCTGCGGGCCCGCCGGCCCATGATCCAACACAGGAGCACATCATGAAAACCCGCTTCATCACCGCGATCGTCACCGGTTCCGCGCTGCTTGCCGGGGCGGCCGTGGCGCAGACCACCACCACCGTGCTGACCGGCTCGCTGGCCGGAGGCGCGCCCATCGTGGCCGGGCCCGGCGCCGATTTCGCCGTCGTCGCGGAACTGCCGGGCAACACGCCCTTCACCGTCGATGGCTGCAACGCCACCGGCGACTGGTGCCAGATCTCGGCCGCGGGCGCGACCGGCTGGATCCGTGCCGACGCGCTGCGCATCGACGCGGCCACGGGCAGCTATGTCCTGTCGCAGCGCCCCGCCGACGTGACCGTCCGCACCATCGAGACCACGGACAACAGCGCCCGCAACGGCGCGGTGGGTGGCCTGGCCGGGGCGGCGACCGGCGCGGCGGTGGGCGGCCCGGTGGGCGCCGCCGTGGGTGCGGTCGTGGGCAGCGTCGGCGGCGCGGGCCTGACCGAGCCGTCGACCGAGGTCACCACCTATGTGACCACGAACCCGGTGGCCCCGGTCGTGATCCCCGGCGCGGTCGAGGTCGGCGCGGTCCTGCCCGACACGGTGGTCGTGACGCCGGTGCCGGAATCGGACTTCGGCTATGTCTATGTGGACAGCACGCCCGTCGTGGTCGATGCCGATACCCGCACCGTGGTGCGCGTCATCAACTGATCCGGCGAACAGCGCAGGATGAAGGGCGGGTCCGGCCGGGCCCGCCCTTTTCGCCGGCGCAGCGGGTCAGGCGAGCCGGCGCAGCAGCGCCGCAACGATCGCTTCCGGACGGTCGTCCTGCACCAGATGCCCCGCCCCGGGCACCGGCAGGACCGGCGCGTCCGAGATCAGCGCGGCAAGCCTTTCGCCCGTCGCGTAGGGGATCCAGGCATCCTGCTGCCCCCAGAGGACCGTCACCGGGCAGTCGAGCCGGCCGAGCCGGTCCGCGATCTCGTCGGTGAAGCGCTGGTCCATCTGCGCGATCTGCCGGTAGAAGGCGGGTTGCCCCACCGGGCCCAGCCAGGGCGCGCTGTAGATCGACAGCGCCTCGTCCGACAACGGCTGATGCGCGGCCGTCTGCAGGTAGGCGCGCAGGATCGCCCGATGCATGTAGTCGGGCATCCCGGAAAAGGCGGCCTCGTGGTCGCGCACATGCCGCACCAGGGGCGAGCCCCAGGGCGCGAGCGCGACGGCGTCGAAGATCGTCAGCGACCGGTAGCGCAGACCGTCGAGATAATAGCCGCGCAGCGCCGTCGCCCCGCCGAAGTCATGCGCCAGCACATCCGGCCGGTCCGGCCCTCCGTCGAGGTCCCAATGCCGGAACAGCCCGGCCAGAACCCGGTTCTGGATACCCAGCGACACATCCTGCCCCGCCCGCATCTCCGACAGGCCGTAGCCGGCGAGATCGTAGTAATAGACGGTCCGGCGATCCGCGATCTGCGGAAGGATCCGCCGCCAGACCTGCGCCGAAAAGGGCGTGCCGTGGATCGCCACCAGCGGCGGTCCCGCGCCGATGCGGCCCCAGCGAATGGCGTTGCCCTCGACGATGGCGGTGTGCGGCAGGTCCAGCATCGCCGCCCCCCGCTCTGCCACCGCGTTCAGCCCCGCACCTCGGCCACGATGGCGCGCATCTGTTCCTCGGGCAGGTAGCCGCGCACCAGCTGG
The DNA here is from genome assembly GCF_003993775.1 of Frigidibacter oleivorans. Lineage (GTDB taxonomy): Bacteria > Pseudomonadota > Alphaproteobacteria > Rhodobacterales > Rhodobacteraceae > Frigidibacter > Frigidibacter oleivorans. The sequence continues at coordinate 45,873 of NZ_RJRZ01000008.1, read as the reverse complement.
TCGCCCAGCACGAAGGTGGGCGTGCCTTGGATCTGCAGCCGGTCGGCCAGCGCGTGGTTTTCGGCCAAGACCCGCTCGACCTCGGGCGAGTCCATGGCCGCGGCGATCGCCGTGCCGTCGAGGTCCAGCTCCTCGGCGAAGCGGATCAGGTTCGCCTCGGTCACCTCGCCGCGAAAGCCGGTATAGAACCCGTCATGCAGCGCCTTGTAGGCCTCGGCGCCCGCGACCCGCAGCGCCGCCACGGCAAAGCGCGCGGCCAGCACCGAATCCTCGCCCAGGATCGGGAATTCCTTCACCACATAGCGGATGTCGCCATCCGACTGCACCAGATCGGCGACCTCGGCATGGGCCTTGCGGCAATAGCCGCAGCGATAGTCGATGAACTCGACCAGCGTCACGCTGCCCTCGGGGTTGCCGCCGACCCAGCTGTGCCCGTCCTCGAAGATGGCGGCGCGGTTGGCGGCGACCAGCTCCGCCTCGCCCGCGGCCTGCGCCTCGGCCTGCTGCGCCTCGAGCTCGCCGATCACCTCCATCAGCACGCCGGGGTTCTGCATCAGATAGCCGCGCACCGCCTCGCCGAAGGCGGCGCTTTCCTCGGGCGTCATGGCGCGGATGTCGAAGGCGCCGGCGGGAAGGCCGGACACCGCCAGCGCGGCGGCGAGGATCGAGGGGCGCAGGATGGCACGGGTCATGGGCGGCGGGCTCCGGTTTTCACCCGACTGGCTTGGCACGGATGCCGCGGCCCTGCAACCGTGGCAGGCCTGCCGCGCTGTCGCAGCCCGCCATTGACCTTGGCCGGCGGCTTGCCGAAAAGGGGCCGCGCCCGGCGAACAAGTGCCGGCCGCTCAGGCATTTGGACGGAAGGCGGACGGGATGCGCAGGTCGAGACGCGGCGAGGTCGATCCCTTCATCGTGATGGACGTGATGGAAGCCGCCCGCCGGGCCGAGGCGGCCGGCCGGCACATCATCCATATGGAGGTGGGCCAGCCCTCGACCCCTGCCCCCGCGGCCGCCCGCGCGGCCCTTGCTCGCGCGATGGAGGCGGATGCGCTCGGCTATACCGTGGCGCTCGGCCTGCCGGCGCTGCGGGCCGGGATCGCCGCGCTCTATCGGCGCTGGTACGGGGTGGACCTGAACCCCGACCGGGTGGTGGTGACCGCCGGGTCGTCGGGGGCCTTCCTGCTGGCCTTCACCGCGCTGTTCGACGCGGGCGAGCGGGTGGCGCTCGGCGAGCCGGGTTATCCCAGCTATCGCCAGATCCTGCGGGCGCTGTCGCTGACCCCGGTGGGCCTGCCCACGCGGATCGAGGACCGCTTCCAGCCGCGCCCCGAGGATGTGGCCGCGGCCGAGGACATCGCCGGGCTGATCGTCGCCTCGCCCGCCAACCCCTCGGGCACGATGCTGGCGCGCGGGGCGCTGGCGGCGCTGATGCAGGCGGCCGCCGACCGCGGCATCGGCTTCGTGTCGGACGAGATCTATCACGGGCTGCACTACGAGGGCCGCGCGACCTCGGCGCTGGAGATCGGCGACGAGGCCTATGTGATCAACTCGTTCTCCAAATATTTCAGCATGACCGGCTGGCGCATCGGCTGGATGGTGGTGCCCGAGGATCATATCCGCACCGTCGAGCGGCTGGCGCAGAACATGTTCATCTGCCCGCCCCATGCCAGCCAGATCGCAGCCCTCGGCGCGCTGGAGGCGGCGGAGGAGCTGGAGGCGAACCGCGCCGTCTATGCCGAAAACCGGCGCCTGATGCTCGAGAGGCTGCCGAAGGCGGGCTTCACCCGCATCGCGCCGCCGGACGGGGCCTTCTACATCTATGCCGATGTGTCGGAGCTGACGACGGACAGCCGCGCCTTCGCGGCGGAAATCCTCGACGGCGCCGGGGTGGCGGTGACGCCGGGGCTGGATTTCGACCCGCAGCGGGGGGCCCAGACGCTGCGGTTTTCCTATGCCCGCTCCACCGCCGACATCGCCGAGGGGCTGGACCGGCTGGCGCGGCTCATGGCGCAGCGGGGCTGAGCCGGAAGGCCGCGCGCGCGGGGCCGGATGCCGCAGGCTTCCCGGGTGCATGCGTCCCTCCGGCAGGCTATGATCCGGACCGAACGGGCAAGGGACGACACGGGCGGATGGGGATCTGGGCAAAGACGGCGGGCCGGGCGCGGGTGCTGCTGGCCTGCGTCGCCGCGATGGGCGCGCTTCTGTGCATGACGGAGGGCGCCGGGGCGCAGGGGCGGCAGGAGCTGAGCGCCCTTGCCCGCCTGCGCCCGGCCGAGTCCGGCGTGGTCCAGCGCGACGGCGCCATCGAGGCGACGCTGGCGCTGAGCCAGGCGGTGCCGTTCCGGGTGTTCCTGCTGGACGATCCGCCCCGGCTGGTCGTCGATTTCCGCGAGGTGGATTTCTCGGGCGCCGATGCCGCGGCGCTGGACCGGGCGCCGGGGGTGCTGGACATCCGCTGGGGCACGTTCCGCGCCGGCTGGTCGCGGCTGGTGGCGGAACTGGACGGGCCGTGGCGGATCGACACCGCGTGGCAGGCGACCGATCCGCCGGCGATCCGCATCCGCCTGCTGCCGACCGATGCCGCGACGCTGGCGCGGCTGGCCGCCGATCCCGTCGCGATGGCGGCGGGCTGGGGACCGGCGGGCGCGGCCCCTGCGCCGGTGCGGCCCCGCCGGCGCGACGGGCCGCTGGTGGTAGTGCTGGACCCCGGCCATGGCGGGCTCGACCCGGGGGCCGAGGCCGCGGGGCTGGTCGAAAAGGCGCTGGTGCTGGATTTCGCCCGCGGCCTGCGCGAGGCGCTGCTGCGCGAGGGGATGCAGGTCCGCCTGACCCGCGAGGAGGACGAGTTCATGCCGCTCGATGCCCGCATCTCGGTCGCGCGGGCGGCGGGGGCGGACCTGTTCCTGTCGCTGCATGCCGATGCGCTGGCCGAGGGGCAGGCTTCGGGCGCGACCGTCTATACGCTGGACGAGGCCGCCGCGGACGAGGCGGCGCGGCTGCTGGCGGAACGCCATGACCGCGACGACCTGCTGGCGGGGGTGGACCTGGCCGGGCAGGACGATGCGGTGGCCGGGGTGCTGATGGACCTTGCCCGGACAGAAACGCAGCCCCGCTCCGACCGGCTGGCACAGATGCTGGCCGCGTCCATCGAGGCCGAGGGCCTGCGCACCCATCCGCATCCGGTGCAGGCCGGGGCCTTCACCGTGCTGAAAGCGCCCGACATCCCCTCGGTGCTGCTGGAACTGGGCTTCCTTTCCTCGCCCGGCGACCGCGCGCGGCTGGTGGACTCCGACTGGCGGGCGCGGATGCAGGCGGCCATCGTGCGGGCGCTGCTGGACTGGGCAGAGGCCGATGCCGCCGAGGCGCGGCTGATCCGGCAGTAGGGGGCGATCAGGCCGGTTGCGCCTGGGGCGCCGCCGCATCCGTCGCCGCCGCCTCTTTCGCAGCCTCTGCCGCGTCGATCTCGGCCGCGCGTTTCTCGACCAGTTCGACGATATGGTCGATCATCTGGTCGTTGGTCATCTTGTGGCTCTGCTTGCCGGCCATGTAGACCATGCCTGCCCCGGCCCCGCCGCCGGTGAAGCCCACATCGGTCATCAGCGCCTCGCCCGGGCCGTTCACCACGCAGCCGATGATCGACAGGCTGATCGGAGTGCGCACATGTTCCAGCCGCTTTTCCAGCGCCTCGACCGTCTTGATGACGTCGAAGCCCTGCCGCGCGCAGGACGGGCAGGAGATGATCTGCACCCCCCGCGTCCGCAGGCCAAGGCTTTTCAGGATCTCGTAGCCGACCTTCACCTCTTCGACCGGATCGGCGGACAGCGACACGCGGATCGTGTCGCCGATCCCCATCCACAGCAGGTTGCCGAGCCCGATGGCGGATTTCACCGTGCCGGTCATCAGCCCGCCCGCCTCGGTGATGCCCAGATGGATCGGGGCGTCCGTGGCCTCGGCCAGCTGCTGATAGGCGGCGGCGGCGAGGAAGACGTCGGAGGCCTTCACGCTGATCTTGAATTCGTGGAAGTCGTTGTCCTGCAGCAGCCTGATATGGTCCATGCCGGATTCGACCATCGCATCCGGGCAGGGCTCGCCGTATTTCTCCAGCAGGTGGCGTTCCAGCGATCCGGCATTGACGCCGATCCGGATCGAACAGCCGTGATCCTTGGCCGCCTGCACCACCTCGCGCACGCGGCGGGCATCGCCGATATTGCCGGGATTGATCCGCAGGCAGGCGGCGCCGGCCTCGGCCGCCTCGATGGCGCGGCGATAGTGGAAATGGATATCCGCGACGATGGGCACCGGGCTTTCGCGCACGATCTCGCGCAGGGCCCGCGTCGCCGCCTCGTCGGGGGTCGAGATGCGGACGATGTCGGCCCCCACATCGGCGGCGCGGATCACCTGATCCAGCGTGGCCCGCACATCCGCGGAATCGGTGTTGGTCATCGTCTGCACCGAGATCGGCGCATCGCCTCCCACCGGCACCCGACCGACCATGATCTGCCGCGACTTGCGCCGGTAGATGTTGCGCCAGGGGCGGACGGGATTGAGCGACATGAAGAACCCTCGCACAGGCTGCGGATGCGGATGCGTCAGGGCCTAGATAGGCGCCCCGGCCGCCTGCGGCAACCGGAAGCGCACCTCAGTCCGCGGCGGGCGCCTCTGGCGGCAGTTGCGCCTGCGCCACCGCCACGACCTTGGCGAGGTCGGGATCGGCGGCCAGATCGGCGACCTGATAGCTGCCGGTCAGCGAGTCGACCGACAGCGGCAGGTTCTTGACCACATTGGCGCCGGGCGAGGCCGGGCCGTAGGTCTGGCCGTTCACGGCAAAATAGACCGAACCGGAGTTTCCGGCGCGCAGCAGCGGTGCTTCTTCCATCGCGGGAACGGCATAGCGTTCGCCGGCATCGAGGATCTTCTCGAACAGCACCGCGCCGTCGGGCGCCGACACCCGCACCCAGGACGGGCGCACCGCGACGATTTCCACCCCCGGCGCGGCCTCGGCGGTGGTGCGGACGCCCCCGGGCGCCGCCGTCGCATCGCCATTCGCCTCGGCCAGCGCCGCGTCGATGGCCGAATTCCCCGGGCCGAAGCCCGGCGTGACCGATGCGCCCGTGGGCAGCCGTTCCGGCACCTGCAGGCTGGCCAGCGCGCCGACGCTCGACGGGTCGATGGAGGCGATGGGGCCGTCGCGGGCGATCAGCACCGGCACGTCCAGCGCCTCGGGCCGGTAAAGCCGTTCCAGCGCGTCAGATTGCGGCAGATCCACGCCCGCCGTTTCCGTCCCCGAAGGGGCGGCGCGCGCCGCATCGATCGGGTCGAGTTCGGCGACTACGCCCGGGGCCTGTTCGACCGGGGCGAGGCGGACCTTCTGCACCTCTTGCAGGACGCTCCAGCCGCCATAGCCGATGCCGCCCACCAGCGCGAGCAGCACCAGGACCGATCCGATGGCGCCCGGCTGCACGCTGCCGAAGCGGGACACGCTGCGCGGCACGAACAGGGCATTGGGATTGGCGAGCGGGTCCGCATGTTCCACGCCCTTGCGCGGCACCTGACGGGCGGCCGGCTTGGCCGCGGTCGCGGCGGCGGACAGACCATGCGCGGCCAGACCATGCGCCGGGACGTAACCCGCCTCGTCGCAGAAGCGCGCGAAGGCCCATTCCGGGTCCATCCCCAGATAGCGGGCATAGGACCGGACATAACCCGCGACGAAGCCCGGCGTCTCGAAGGCGGCCATATCCGCATTCTCGATGGCGGCGATGTAGCTGGCCTTGATCTTCAGTTCGCGCTGGACGTCGAGGAGCGATTTCGACAGGGTGGCGCGTTCGCCGCGCATCACATCCCCGAGACGCAGTTCGAATCCGTCAAATCCCTTGGGCTTGTCCGTTTCGTGCGTCGAAGGAAGGTTCCTCCGCCCGATCATCCTTGTGTCCCGTCCCTGTCCCCAACGAGCGACGATTCGATTCCGCCGCTTCAGCCCCGACTGCATTGGGAGTCCCTTAGCACAGCCCAATCAGCCGCGCACTTGCAGAACGGTTCACGCGGACAGTTCGGCGCGATTCAGCGCACAGTGCGACCAGAGGCTGTCCATCGCGCGCACAAGGTGGTCGATCTGCCCCAGATCATGCACCGGCGAGGGCGTGAAGCGCAGCCGTTCCGTCCCGCGTGGCACCGTCGGGAAATTGATCGGCTGCACGTAGACCCCGAATTCCGCCAGCAGCATGTCGGACAGCATCTTGCAATGGATGGGGTTGCCGACATGCACGGGCACAATATGCGACCCGTGATCGATGATCGGCATGCCCAGACCCTTCAGCCGCATCTTCAGGATGCGGGCATGCAGTTGCTGGGCATCGCGCAGCTTCTGGCCCTCGTCGGTCTTCAGGAAGGCGATGGAGGCCGCGGCCCCGGCCGCCACCGCCGGCGGCAGCGAGGTGGTGAAGATGAAGCCCGGCGCGTAGGAGCGGATCGCGTCCACCATCTTCGCAGATGCAGCAATATAGCCGCCGAAGACGCCGAAGGCCTTGCCCAGCGTTCCGTTCAAGATGTCGATCCGGTCCAGAAGCCCGTCGCGTTCGGCGACGCCGCCGCCGCGCGGGCCGTACATGCCCACGGCATGCACCTCGTCCAGATAGGTCAGCGCGCCGAAGTCGCGGGCCAGATCGCAGATCGCCGCGATCGGGCCGAAATCGCCGTCCATCGAATAGATCGACTCGAAGGCGATCAGCTTCGGCGCGGCGGGATCGTCGGCCTCCAGCAGTTCGCGCAGATGCGCCACGTCGTTGTGGCGGAAGATCCGCTTGGCCCCGCCATTGCGCCGGATACCCTCGATCATCGAGGCATGGTTCAGCGCGTCGGAATAGATGATCAGCCCGGGAAAGAGCTGCGGCAGCGTCGACAGCGTGGCGTCATTGGCGATATAGGCCGAGGAGAAGACCAGCGCCGCCTCTTTCCGGTGCAGGTCGGCGAGTTCCGCCTCCAGCCGCTTGTGATAGACCGTGGTGCCCGAGATGTTGCGCGTGCCGCCCGACCCGGCGCCGGTGGCGTCCAGCGCCTCGTGCATGGCGGCCAGAACCGCCGGGTGCTGGCCCATCCCCAGATAGTCGTTGCCGCACCAGACGGTGATCTCGGATTCGGTCCCGTCGGGACGGCGCCAGACCGCATGCGGGAAGGCGCCCTTGCGCCGCTCGATATCGATGAAGGTCCGGTAGCGCCCTTCGTCGTGCAGCCGCTGGATCGCGCCGTCGAGTGCCTTGTCGTAGTCCATCCGTCCGTCTCCTGGCCCCCGGGTATCGGGGTTCGCTGGGGGATGACTAGGCCGGCCATCCACGTCCTGCCTTGATACCGATCAAATGCACCTCTGCACAGGGCAAGTTCCGCGCAATTTGACGCATCCCGGGGTCCGAAGGCCAGTCGCCGGCCCTTGGAGGCCGCGCTTGCGCCCTGCCGGTCCCTTTCGCGCCGGGGGCTGGACGCGGGGGTTCCGGCTGCTAGGCTGCCCCCATCGCGACAGGCCCGTCGCCGCCCCCCCCCGCAGCCGCGGCTCACCCCACGGCCGCCGCAGTCGGGGACAGCCCGCCCAAGGAGACCGAAGGATGCCCGCCCCCCATTCCGACCCCGCCGCACTCGCCCCCGTCCTCGACCGGATCGACGCCACCCTGCCCGAGGCGGTCGACAGGCTGCTGGACCTGCTGCGCATCCCCTCGATCTCGACCGACCCGGCCTTCAAGGCCGATTGCGCCCGGGCGGCGGACTGGCTGGTGGCGGACCTGCAGGCGCTCGGCTTCGAGGCGGCCGCCCGCCCCACGCCCGGTCACCCGATGGTGGTGGCGCGGCATGAGGGCCCGGGCCGCCATATCCTCTTCTATGGCCATTACGACGTGCAGCCGGTGGACCCCTTGTCACTGTGGGACCGCGACCCCTTCGACCCGGCGCTGGAGACGACGCCGGCCGGCGAGGTGATCCGCGGCCGCGGGTCGAGCGACGACAAGGGCCAGCTGATGACCTTCATCGAGGCCTGCCGCGCCTGGAAGGCGGTGCATGGCAGCCTGCCCGGAAACCTGACGATCTTCCTTGAGGGGGAAGAGGAATCGGGCTCGCCCTCGCTGGTGCCCTTCCTGCGCGAGAACAGGGCGGAACTGTCGGCGGAGCTTGCGCTGATCTGCGACACCGGCCTCTTCGCCGACCATGTGCCCGCGATCGTCACCATGCTGCGCGGGCTCGCCAAGCTGGAACTGACGCTGCACGCGGCGAACAAGGACCTGCATTCCGGCATGTTCGGTGGCATCGCGCTGAACCCGATCCGGGCGCTGACGAAGATCCTGGGCGGCCTGCACGACGATCAGGGCCGGGTGGCGGTGCCCGGCTTCTATGACGATGTGGCGGAACTGCCCGAGGCGGTGCGCGCCCAATGGCAGGCGCTGGCCTTCGACCACGCGGCCTTCCTCGGCGGCGTGGGCCTTGCCACCCCCGCGGGCGAGATCGACCGCACGCCGCTGGAGATGATCTGGTCGCGCCCCACCGCCGAGATCAACGGCATCTGGGGCGGCTATACCGGCGCCGGGTTCAAGACGGTGCTGCCGGCCGAGGCCCATGCCAAGATCAGCTTCCGGCTGGTGCCCGGGCAGGACCCGGAGAAGGTGCTGGCGGGCTTCCGGTCTTGGGTCGAGGCGCAGCTGCCGCCGGATGCGCGCGTGGAATGGCACGAGCCCAACGGCTCGCCCGCCGGTCAGATGAGCATCGACGACCCCGCCTTCGAGGCGGCGCGGCAAGCGCTGACCGAGGAATGGGGCGCGCCCGCCGCCTATGTGGGCTGCGGCGGCTCGATCCCGATCGCGGGCTATTTCCAGACCGAACTGGGCATGGACGCGATGCTGATCGGCTTCGGCAAGGATGACGACCAGATCCACAGCCCGAACGAGAAATACGATCTCGACAGTTTCCGCCGCGGCATCCGGTCCTGGGCGCGGGTGCTGGACCGGATCGCGGGCTGAAAGGCGGCGGAGGGGGCGCTGCCCCCTCCTGGCCGTGCCGGCCAATTCACCCCCGGGGGCAGCGCCCCCGGCGGCCGCAACCGGCGCGCGGACAGGCTGCAAGGGCGGCCCGTGTGCATATGAGTTCGGAAAGTGGCGCGGTTGACGGGGCTCGAACCCGCGACCCCCGGCGTGACAGGCCGGTACTCTAACCGACTGAGCTACAACCGCGCATCAGCGTTCGGGACGATCCGGGATGGATGGCGCGGTTGACGGGGCTCGAACCCGCGACCCCCGGCGTGACAGGCCGGTACTCTAACCAACTGAGCTACAACCGCACATCCATCCGTCCGGATCGTCGCCCGAACGTGGGGCGTGTAATAGGGAAGGCCGGGGGTGGCGTCAAGCGATCCTTTGGCGGATTTCGTGCCCCGTTCGCCGCCCCTTTCGACGGGGCCGGACCGCAGCCCCCGCGCCCCCTATCCGGCGGGCGCGGGAATGAACTCCGCGTCGTCCCCCGGCGGCAGGCGAAAGCGTCCATGCTGCCAGTCGCCGGCGCGCCAGGCCTCTTTCGCGGCCTCGATCCGCTCTTTCGAGGAGGCCACGAAATTCCACCAGATATGGCGCGGCCCGTTCAGCGTGGCCCCGCCGAGCAGCATGACCCGCGCCCCTTGCCCCCCGGCCTTGATCGAGATGCGGTCGCCCGGACGGAACACCATCATCCGGCCCGCCTCGAAGGTCTCGCCCGCCACCTCGACGCTGCCGGACAGCACATAGGCGCCGCGATCCTCGTGGTCGTCAGGCAGCGGGATCGCCGCGCCGGGCGCGAGGTCCGCATCGGCGTAGAAGGTCTCGCCCGGCAGGGCCAGCGGCACCGTCGCGCCCCAGCCGGTGCCGAGGATCAGCCGCACCGTCTTGCCCTCGGCTTCCAGCAGCGGCAGCTCGGCCGCGCCCAGATGGGTGAAGGCCGCGGGATCGTCCTCGTTCGCCTCGGGCAGCGCGAACCAGGTCTGGATGCCGAACAGGCGCTGCGGCGCCGCGCGGGCCGGCCCGTCGGTGCGTTCGGAATGGGTGACCCCCTGCCCCGCCAGCATCCAGTTCACCGCCCCCGGCTCGATCCACTGGTCGGTGCCGAGCGAGTCGCGGTGATGCATCTTTCCCGAGAAGAGATAGGTGACGGTGGCGAGCCCGACATGCGGATGCGGGCGCACGTCGATCCCCTGCCCCGTCACGAACTCGGCCGGGCCCATCTGGTCGAAGAAGATGAAGGGCCCCACCATCTGCCGCTTCGGCGCGGGCAGCGCGCGGCGCACCTCGAACCCGCCGATGTCGCGGGCGCGAGGGATGATCAGGGTCTCGATCGAGTCGATGGCCGCATCGCCCGTCGGGCAATGGGGGTCGAGGGCGGGATTCCAGCTCATCTGCAAGCCTCCTGTTCGCAATGCCGCCATCCTGCCCCCGAACGGCGACCGGCGATAGCGGCAGGCGCAGAGAGGCCCTGTGCGCGACGGAACAGCGGGCGCGGGGCAGGCGCAGCCCGGCAGCCAGGGTCGATGGTGGCAGTTCTTCGCTATTTTTTGTCCGAACCCACACAATCGCAGCGGTCGTATCGGCTGCTAGCGCCGGCCAGATTGTTCGACTGCCCGTCTGTTCGCTGTCATGTATGTTTTGTTTTCCAACGGTTGGATCGCGCCTCCCATGGTTGGAGGAGCACATGTTCCACGACCAGCATGACGCAGATGAAGGCAACGGAGTACGCAATCACATGCGCGGTCTGGAACTGCTGAAAATAAAGGTGGATGCGAAAGCCGATGCCGCTGGACCGGCCGAGGAATTCGACGACGAGGACGATCTTCCAGATGACGGCGATCCCGTTGCGTGCGGCGACTGCCAGCCAGGGTGCGAGTTGCGGCAGGACGAGATGCCGAAGCCGCTCCCGTGGCGAAAGACGGGCGACGAATGCCAGGTCGTCGAGAGCCGGATCGAACGAGCTGACACCCTGGCGCACGGTGACCATGACCATTGCCGTCTTGTTGAGGGTCACCGCGACAATCGCCGCCAGCTCGTTGAGGCCGATCCACAGATAACAGAGCACGATCAGGACCAGCGCCGGCAGGTTCAGGAAGATCGTCACCCACGGATCGGCCCAGCGGTTGAGAACCCTGTAGCGGCCGAGCAGGAAACCCAGCAGCGCGCCCGCCGCCATGGCAGATCCGAAAGAGATGGCCACGCGCAAGAGTGTCGCCAGCAGGTCTTTGGGCAGCCGTCCGGACGCCGTTTCGAACCAGAAGACCCGCGCGACCTCGACAGGCCCCGGCAGGACGGTCTGGTCGGCCTTCAACACGGCGAGTGCGGCCCAGAACAGACCGAACAGGCCGAGGGACAGAGGAAACACGCCCCCCTGCCAACGATCGTTGTAGTTCTTCCCGGACATGCGACTCCCCCGAACCGAATATAGCCGCCGGGGTCCTCGTCCGACCCGCGACCTTGGTCGTATGGCGGCCTCTCACCTGGCGCGTAGAGATCGGGTCAGGAGGATCGCGCCATGAGACGAGGCTTTGCCCGGCTGAGCATTCTCGTTTTCAGCCTGCTCGCCTGCGCCGGGATGGCCGGCGCGGCACCGCTTGAACGTCAGGCGCTTGAAGGCATGATCGTGCCACCCTACGCGCTCGGCGAGCCGGTGAATGACCAGGGTGTTTGGACACTCCTGAATTCCGGTGGCGCGGATGCGGGCTACGTTTTTGAAACCGGTCCGCTGGCACCGCTTCCGGGCTTTTCCGGCGCTCCGATCAACATGCTCGTGACGATCGACCGTGACGGGCGATTTCTCGATGTACGCCTCATTGCCCACAATGAGCCGATCTTCGTTTCCGGCCTGGGGGAGGCGCCGCTGCGCGCCTTCCTCGAACAGTATCGCGGCCATTCGATCCGGGAGCCGCTCGTCGTCGGCACGCCCTATGGCGAGGGCGGCGGCGGCTCCGACCTCGCCTATCTCGACGGGGTGACGAAGGCCACGGCCTCCGTTCGCATCGCGCATGACTCGATCCTCGCCGCAACGCTTGTCGTTGCGCGGGAGAAGATGCAGGGCATGGCGAGCGGTCCGCCGGTGCATCCCGATCCGTCGATAGACGAGACGCTCGACTGGGCGGCGCTGGTCGAACGGGGGCTGGCCCGGAACCTGAAGGTGACCAACGCCCAGCTCGACGAGGGCTTCGAGGGGACGATCTGGGCAGCCGACGATCCAGAGGCGGCGGACGATCCGCAAGGCCTGTTCCTCGATCTGTGGGTGGTCGATATCGGCCCGCCGTCCATCGCCCGGGCCGTCCTGAGCGACGAGAGTTTCGCCGATCTTCAAAGCCTGTTGCGCGTCTCGCCCGACGACGAGCCCCTGCTCGTCATCGATGGCGGTCGCCACGGGCTGGTGTCGGCCGAATTCGTGCGCAACACCGCGCCAGACCGGCTTTCGGCCGTGCAGGACGGCCTGCCGGTCGCCCTTCGCGATGCCGACATGATGGTCGAGACGCGGCAGGACGTGCCGCAAGGCACGACGATGATCCTGAGGATAGACCGCCGCCTCGGGTTCGACCCGACGCGCGAGTGGACGCTTTCCGCCCAGGCCGTGCGCGCCCACGGAATGCTGAAGCCCGAGATGGGCTCTGTCCATTTTCCGCTCGCCCTGAAGGCTGACCCTGCATTCTTCCTGCGTCCGGAGACGTCAAGGGCGCTGCCGCCCTGGCAAGCCGCGATCATCGCCCGGAAATGGGATCTTGCCGGGCTTGGCATCCTGCTTGCGGGATTGTTCGGCGCGGTCGGCCCGGGGATGCACCGGCTCTCGGCGCCGACGGTGCTGCGTCCGGCACGGCTGGCCTTTCTGGGTCTGATGATCGTCTTCGTAGGCTGGTGGGGCCAGGGGCAACTTTCCATCGTCACGCCGCTTGCAGCACTCAGAGCCGCAAGCGGCGGCGGCAGTCTGGCGGTCCTGCTCTACGATCCCTTCTCCCTGCTGATCTGGGGTGCCGCCATCCTTGGATTCGTCCTGTGGGGCCGCGGGCTCTTCTGCGGATGGCTCTGCCCGTTCGGTGCCATGCAGGAATTCGCCCATCATGCGGGCCGCCTGCTGGGCTTGCCGCAATGGAACCCCTCACCGATCTGGGACAGGAGGTTGAAGTCTGGCGCATGGGTTTCGCTTGCCGGCCTGGTCGCGGTCAGCTTTCTTGCACCCGAGAGGATCGAAACCGCAGCCGAGATCGAGCCCTTCAAGACGGCGGTCACCACGCTCTTCCAGCGCGAATGGTACTATGTCGCCTACGCCGTCTTCTGGCTGCTCCTCGCGGCCACGACCTTCAAGGGCTTTTGCCGCTATGTCTGCCCTCTGGGCGCGGTCATGGCGCTTGGCGGCCTGCTGCGCACCCGTTCCTGGATATCGCGCCGCGCCGAATGCGGTTCGCCCTGCCAGCTCTGCCGGGTGCGCTGCCCCTACGGCGCCATCCGCAAGACGGGAGAGATCGCCTATGGCGAGTGTTTCCAATGTCTCGATTGCGTCTCGATCCATGACGACGCGCGGCAATGCGTGCCGTTGGTACTGGCGCAGCGAAAGCGCCCGCCAGTCCCGGCGCGTGCCAAAGCGGAGGTTTCGGCATGAAGCGACGGCGGTTCCTCTTCATTGCCGCGGCGGCTGCGTTTCCCCGCGCTGCCGCCGCTGACAGGACGACCTGGCAGGTCGACATGTTCGGGGGCACGGTAGGCTTGGATCTGCGTGGTCCGCGCGACCTTGCGCAAGAGACCGTCGGACGGATCGGCAGCACGATTGCCGAGATCGAGGCCGCCGCCAGTCTGTTCAAGACCGAGTCCGCCCTCCGCATGCTGAATGCCGCGGGTCATCTGCACGATCCGCCGCCGGCGCTTCTCGATCTCCTCCACTTGGCCAACCACGTCCATCAGGCAACGGACGGCCGTTTCGACCCGACGGTGCAGCCGCTCTGGCGGGCACTAGCCGAAGGGCGCGACGTCGCCGAGGCACAGGCTGCCCTCGGTTGGGAGCGGGTGCGTCTCGGACCATCCATCCAGCTGGCTCCCGGGCAGGCACTGACCCTGAACGGCATCGCGCAGGGCTACGCGGCCGACCGGGTCCGCCGCCTGCTGCTGGATGAAGGCTATGCGCAGGCCCTCGTCGACATGGGAGAGTTCGCCGCCATCGGCGGTCCGTTCAGCATCTCGGTCGAAGATCCGGCCCTGGGCGGGATCGCCACGCGCCGCCTCGCCGGCAACGCCATTGCGACCTCAAGCCCCTCGGCGATGATGCTCGGCAGCAATTTCCATATTCTCGGACCCGGCGGCGAGCGGCCCTGCTGGTCGACGATCTCGGTAGAGGCGGAAAGTGCCGCAATGGCCGACGGGTTTTCGACCGCCTTCTGCCTGATGACGCGCGACGAGATTCGTGCGGCCTTGCGCCGCACTCAGGGCATCACGCGCGTCACCGCTGTCGATATGGCCGGCGACGTTTCGACCTTCTGAGATTATCGGTCCGGCGGCGTGAAGGTGAGGCCATGGGCTGCGAAAATCCGTGCGATTTCCCCATCGGCGAGCGCATTAGCGATGGCGTCGTCGACGGCATAGGCAAGGTCCTTGTGCTGGAAATTCACCCCCACGCCGATTGTCCAGCTTCCGCGCGCAAAGCCGACAAGGGGCGGGGAATGGACCTTCAGCCCGGCATCGGGATGCCGCGCGAGCCCGGCTTCCAGTTCCGCACGGGGCCCCATCGCCGCCTTGGTGTCGCCGTTCGCCAGGCCGTCCATCGCCGCGGCAGTCGAGCGATAGCGACGGATCTTGTCCACCGGGCCGATCAGGGACGTGAGGTAGAAGTCCGAGATGGCATCGTTTTCGACCGCGACCGCGTCGAACCGGAAGAAGGGCGGGGTCGGTGCCTTGTCTTCATAGTGGGAGGCGCGATAGGCGATGGCGATGTTTTCCTTGGCATATTTTCCGGTGAAACTCACCTGCTCGATGCGGCAGACGAGGGCGCTGTCATAGGGGACATGCAGCATCACGTCGCTGACCCGCCCGCCGACGACGGCACCCTTCCAGACATAGTTCAACAGATCGGCTTCGAGGGTCTCGCCGGCCGCGACAAGGCGGAACTTCGCCTCGACCCCGAGCGCCTTTGCAACCAGCCGCCCGATCTCGATATCCACGCCGACAGCCTTGCCCTTCTCTTCGTAGGACCAGGGGGCAAAGTCCTCGTAGACGGCGAACTCGATCCAGCCGTCCTCGATGATCCGGTCGAATTCGCGCCCGACATCCTGCGCGAAGGTATTCTGCGGCTTGGCCTGAGGCACATGGTCCTCGCAACGCGCGAAAGCGCCGCCCGAAAGGGCGACGCCAAGGGCCATGGCCAGAAGTGCACGGCGCAGCATGGCAGTTACTGCGTGGCCGACAGGCCGACGGTCAGCACCTCGGCCGCCTTCTTCCAGCTTTCCGGCGTGTCCGACAGGATGCGCGCGGCCTCGTAGGTGACGCTGTCGGCAATGGGCGCGCCAGAGGCGGTCTTCACTTCGGCCGAGATCATCTCCAGTTCCTTCTGGATCGCACCCGTATCGGCCACCTGGCCGCCGGCGAGCTCGTCGCGGATTTCATGGAGGCGCGTGGCGTGGGCGTCGAGCGCGCCGTCCTCCGGCCGTGTCTCCACATAGGTGCGGATCGCCCAGGCCGCCTTCTGGCCCAGAATGTCGCCAAAGGCCGGCATCTTGGTCGTGCCGTCCTGCGTATAGCCGTGGCGAAAGCGCTCGATGAACCACTCGTCGCCGTATTCCTCTGCTTCGAGATAACGCAGGTCCGGCGCAAGCCCGCCCGATACCGCACCCAGGCCATGACAGCGCGCGCAGTTCTGGGTAAAGCCGGATGCGCCGATCTCGACAGCCTTCAGCCAGGCGTCATGGCCGATCTTCGCCTCGCGGTAGGGGTTTTCGGTCAACCACTCCTCGCCCACCTCGGGCAAGGCATCGGTATTGACCGGTTGCGGCGAGACATCGCCATGCGCAATCACCAGGCTCGTCGTCGACATGAGCATGAATGCGGCGACCCCGCCGCGAATGATGTTGGCCGACATGCCGTCCTCCTTCGCATTTCCCATTGGGCATCTTGTAAGGCAGCACGGACGCGGCGCGATATGCGACCTAGGTCGCGGCGACGCATGGCACCAAGGTCGTATTTCCGGCTCTCCGCCGTGGCGTGATGCTTGCTGCGGGAGGATGCGACATGCGGGACCATTTCAAGGCGGGCCGGAAAGGCTGGTGGCTTGCGGCCGCGGCTTTGTGCTGGGCGTCCTCTGCCGCAGCCGAACTCTCGGTTTCCATGACCTATCTCCGCCAGGAGGTGCAGGCACCGCCGGTGCTTTCCAACCTCGATCCGATCCCCGAAGACCGCGGCATTGCCGGGGCGGAGGTGGCGCTGGCCGATACCAGGACCACCGGCAGCTTCATGGGCCACGACTACAAGCTTGAATTGGTCTCGGTCGAACCCGAGGGCGACTTCCTCGATGCGGCCCGCAAGGCGCTTGCCACGTCGAAGATCCTTTTCATCGACGCGGCGCCCGAAGGCATCCTGGCCGTGGCCGACCTGCCGGAAGCGGGGGGCGCGCTGCTCTTCAACGTCTCATCCGGCGCACGGCGGCTGCGGGACACCGATTGCCGCGCGAATGTGCTGCACACCATGGCGGAGGACGCCATGCGCACAGACGCGCTGATGCAGGTGCTGAGGGCGCGGCGCCGGACCCGAACCGTGCTGATCGTCGGACCAAAACCAGAGGACCGCGCCTTCGCCGACACGCTGCGCGGCTCTGCGCAAAAGTTCGGCGTCGAGATCCTCGCCGAAAAAAGCTGGACGTTCGACACGGACCTGCGGCGCGCCGCCGGCCAGGAAATTCCCCTCTTCACCCAGGACTTTCCCGACCATGACATCCTGCTGATCGCCGACGAGGCCGACGATTTCGCGCGCTACGTTCAGGACAATACCTGGCTGCCACGGCCGGTCGCCGGCTCGGACGGCCTGCGGGGCGAAGGCTGGGCGCCGGTGCTGGAACAATGGGCCGCCGTGCAGCTCCAGAACCGCTTTGAACAGGCGGCCGGCCGCGAGATGAGCTCGCGCGACTATGCCGCCTGGACGGCGCTGCGCACCATCGGCGAGGCCGTGACACGAACCAATTCGGCCGATCCCGCCGTGCTGCGTACCTTCATCCTTTCGGAGAAATTCGCCCTGGACGGCTTCAAGGGCCGCAGTCTCACCTATCGCGTCTGGGACGGCCAGCTGCGCCAGCCGATGGCGGTGGTCAACGCCCGCGCGCTGGTCGAACTCGCACCGCTCGACGGCTACCTGCACCAGACCAACGAGATGGACACGCTGGGCCTCGACCGGGCCGAAAGCACCTGCACCGCCTTTGGAGGATGACATGAACATTCCGGCCCTGCTGATCGCGCCCGTGCTGGCCGCCCTGTCGCTTCAGGCGACGGCCGGCGAGATCTGGGTGACGAACGAGAAGGACGACACGATTTCCGTGATCGACACGCGGACGCTGGAAACGCTGCGCACCATCCAGACCGGCGAGCGGCCGCGCGGCATCACCTTCAATTCCGACCACAGCCGCGTGTATATCTGCGCCTCGGACAGCGACACCGTGCAGGTGATGGACCCCGCGACCGGCGAGATCCTGCACGAGCTGCCTTCCGGCGAGGACCCCGAGCAGTTCGTGCTTGCCCCGGACGATCGCCACCTGTGGATCGCCAACGAGGACGATGCCGTGACGACGGTCGTCGATGTCGAGACCCGGCAGGTCGTGGCGCAGGTCAATGTCGGCATCGAGCCGGAAGGCATGGCCGTCTCGCCGGATGGCAAGATCGTCATCGCCACATCGGAAACGACGAACATGGCGCACTGGATCGACACCGGCACGAAGACGATCTTCGCCAATACGCTCGTCGATTCCCGTCCCCGCCATGCCGAGTTTGCCAAAGGCGGAACGGAGCTGTGGGTCTCGTCCGAGATCGGCGGCACGATCACCGTCTTCGACGTGGCGACGCAGGCGGAAAAGGCCAAGATCCGCTTCGAGATCACCGGCGTCAACGCCGACCTGGTTCAGCCGGTCGGCTTTGAATTCACGCCCGACGGCAAGACCGCCTTCGTTGCCCTTGGCCCTGCCAACCATGTCGCGGTGATCGATGCAGATACGTTCGCGGTCGACTCCTACATCCTCGTCGGTCGCCGGGTCTGGCACCTCGCCTTCTCGCCGGACCACACGCAGCTTTTCACCACCAACGGCGTCTCGGGCGACGTCACCGTCATCGACGTCGCCAAGCTCGAACCCGTGAAATCCATCAAGGTCGGCCGCTTCCCCTGGGGCGCGGCGAGCCGGCCGTAACAGCCGAAGAGGAAGAACATCATGAAGTTGGCAATCCTGGCCGCCATCGCGCTTGTCGCCATGCCCTTCGTGGCGCTGGCGGATGACGATGACGACAACACGGCCGAGGCCAGCATGGGCCTTGCCGGCATCCTGTCGAAATCCAACCGCGAAACGCTGCCCGAACTGACCCTCTCGGCAGGCCAGCCGGTTTCCGCGGGGGCGCTGACGCTGAAATCCGGCAAATACTACACGCTGGAAATCAAGGCCGACGGCAGCCAGGAACTGGCGCTGGAGGGGGCCGCCTTCTTCCGCGCCGTCTGGGTCAACGAGATCGTCATCGAGGGCATCGAGATCCGGCCGCTCGGTGTCGATTCCATCGAATTCGACGAGGCGGGTGACGCGGAGATCAGCTTTGTCGCGATCAAGCCGGGCAGCTACCAGCTGAAGGTGCCGGGCAGCACGGGCGATACGCAACAGGTCTCGATCACCATAGAATGAGCAGGACATGAGCGGCTTGACGGTTGAGGGCATCGGCCACGACTGGGGCGCCCGGCGCGCCCTCGACGGCGTGTCGTTCACCGTCGAACGCGGCCGCTTCTGCGCCCTGCTCGGGCCGAACGGCGCCGGAAAGTCGACGCTGTTCGGCATACTCACGCGGCTCTTCACGCCGCGCGCGGGCCGCATCGCGGTCGCTGGCCATGATATGGCCCGCACGCCGCGTGCCGCCCTTGCCCGCATGGGCGTCGTCTTCCAGGCCTCGACGCTCGATCCGGACCTGACCGTCAGGCGCAACCTGCTCTACTTCGCCGCCCTGCACGGACTTTCCGGACGGGAGGCGGAGATGCGCGCCATGGCGGCGCTGGAGAGGCTCGGCATGGCGGAACGTGCGGAGGAGAAGGCCGCAAGGCTGAACGGCGGGCACCGCCGGCGCATGGAAATCGCGCGTGCGCTCCTCCACCGGCCCGACGTGCTGCTGCTGGACGAGCCGACGGTCGGGCTGGACGCAGCTTCGCGTGGCGCCATCACCCAGCACGTGCACGAGCTTGCTTCAGGGGGCCTGACAGTTCTCTGGGCGACGCATCTGGTCGACGAGGTGGGTCCTCAGGACCGGCTCGTCATCCTTCACCGCGGACGGGTGCTGGCCGATGGCGAAGCCGGGGATATAGGCGGCAAGGACCTGACGGGCCGTTTTCTTGCGCTCACGGGAGATCCGCCATGAGAGCGCAGGCGCTTCCGCTCGTGGACCCGGCACCCGCCGGCGACCTGAGATCGCATCCCTTCGTTGCGTTGCGCGCGATCATCCACCGCGAGGCGCTGCGGTTTCTCGGCCAGCGCGGGCGGTTGATTGCAGCGCTTGTGCGGCCGCTCGTCTGGCTTTTCGTCTTCGCCGCCGGTTTCCGGGCGGCACTCGGGCTTTCGATCACCCCGCCCTATCAGACCTACATCACCTACGAGATCTATATCGTGCCCGGGCTGGTGGGCATGATCCTGCTGTTCAGCGCCATGCAATCGTCGTTGAGCCTCGTCTACGACCGCGAATTGGGGTCGATGCGGCTGCTGCTGACGGCACCCTTGCCGCGGTGGTGGCTGCTGTTCTGCCGGCTTCTCGCCGGCAGCCTGATCGCCATGCTGCAGGCCTATGCCTTCCTCGCGATCGCCGCACTCTACGGCATCCGTTTTCCGTTGCTCGGCTACCTGGCCGCAGCGCCGGCGATGGCCGCGAGCGCGATGATGCTGGGCGCGCTCGGGCTGCTGCTCTCCTCCGTCATCCGCCAGCTCGAGAACTTCGCCGGGGTGATGAACTTCGTCATCTTCCCGATGTTCTTCCTCTCCTCCGCGCTTTATCCGCTGTGGAAAATGGCCGAGGCCTCTGCGCGGCTGAGGGATCTGTGCGCGCTGAACCCCTTCACCCATGCCGTCGAGCTCATCCGCTTCGCGCTCTATGCGAAAGGCAACCTGACGGCACTTGCCGTCACGCTCGCCGCTTTCACCGTCTTCGGCCTTGTCGCCCTCTGGGGCTACGATCCCGCCCGCGGGCTTGCCGCGCGAAAGGCCTGACCGGGCCCGCAAAGGAGAACTGCCATGCGCCTTGCCACCCTCGCTGCCGGTCTTCTGCTGATCTGCGCCAATACCGCCTGGTCGCAGACGGAGGCCGATGCCAGCGGCACACTCAATCCGGAAGAACTGACGCTCGACCGTGTCATGAGGGACATAGCGGAAGGGCGGACGAGCATGACCATCTGCGCCACCGGCTACTACATCACCAAGTCGGGTCGCCACGAAATGGCGCGCGAACTTTTCGAGCGTTGCGCCGCAGCCGGCTGGACGCACGCCATGACCTGGATGTCCCAGCTTGACGACAATGGTCTCGGCGGCCCGGCAGACCCCGACACTGCGGCCGAGTGGGACCGTCGGGCCGCAGAGGCCGGCGATCCGGTCGGCAAGCTGAACTACGGGCTCGACCTCATGCGGGGCCGCGGTGTGGCGCAAGACAGCGCACTCGGCCGCCAATATATCGACGAGGCGGCCCGCAGCGGACTTCCCACCGCAAGACGCCTGCGCGCTGCCGATTACGACCTCGATGTCGTGACGCCGGACGCCGACAACTGGAAATACGCCCCGTCCTCCTGATCCTCTTCGACGAGCCGCGCGGGACGTCCCTCCAGCCGAAGGATGCGTCCGGCGAGCCGCTCCGCCTCTGCACGGACATGGGTGACGAACAGCGTCGCGCAGGGCCGCCTCGCGATAAGCCGTTCAAACAGGCCCATCATCTCGCCGGCAAGCGCCGGGTCGAGGCTGACAAAGGGCTCGTCCATCAGCAGAAGGTCGGGTGCGGAGGCAAAGGCACGCGCCAGGGACAGGCGCCGCTGCTGGCCGAGGGAGAGCATCCCCGGAAAGCGCTCTCCGAGATCTCCAAGCTCCACGGCTTCAAGCCAGTGCTGCGCCTCGTCACGCGGGATGCGTGCGATGATGGTAAGGTTCTCGGTCGCGGTCCGCCAGGGCAGCAGCACCGGCTCCTGGAACACCAGGGCAAGCCGCGCAGTCGCTTGCCGTCGCCCGCGGAACCCACGGTCGAGGCCGGCGACGACGCGCAGCAGCGAGGTCTTCCCGACTCCGGAAGGCCCGGTCAAGGCCACCGTCTCGCCCGGCGCCAGCGAAAGCATCATCGGGCCGAGCACACCGCCCGGCCCGCCGCATCGAAGGTCGAGCGAGAGGACCGGCTCAACTGCCGGGGTGGTGGAAGACGCCATCGGGCAGTTCTTTCAGATCGCCGACCAGATCGGCACCGCCGAACTCGGTTATGATGGACAACATACGGTCGGCCGCCTCTTCATCCACCGCGTGCCGTCCTGGCGTGCCCGCAAGGAATCCCGCTTTCAGCGCGTCGAATTCTGCATCGGTCTCTGCCCGCATCATCGGCCGGATGCGCTCCCAGGCCGCCGGATCAGCCGCAAGCTTCTCCTTGGCCTGGCGCGAGGCGGTGGCGATTGCTTCGCCCAGTCCGGGATGGCGCGTCAGGACGTCGCCCCGCACGACGTAGCCGATCAGCGGGGTTTCCGGATCAAGGCCCAGGGCTATGGCGGCCTCATCGACCCCAACCAGCGGGCGCATCCCCGCCGCCTGCATGCGTGCCCCGAAATTCCAGAAGTTCAGGGCGCCCTGTACCTCACCGTCGAGGGCGGCCTTGTAGATCAAGGGCGGAGCACCGAAGACCTGCTCGGTCGTGCCGGACAGATCGAAATGCTCCACCTTCTGGGCATAGGCGCGCAGGATCAGCCAGCTTTTGTCGATCGGGCTGCCCGCGACGCCGATCTTCTGGCCCTTCAGGTCGGCAAGGCTTTTCGCCTTGCTGTCCGCCGGCACCATCAGGCCGCCGACAGCACGCGAATAGGGAATGAAGACGAGGTCGCGGCCGGCGGCCCGCTCCCGCGCCACCCACAGCCAGTCGGAGACGATGACATCCACCTCTCCGCCCACAAGCGCGATCTGGGCCGCCGGAGCGCCGGCGATGTCCATCACCTCCATCGTGAAGCCGTTCGCGGTGTCGAAGCCGTAGTGACGGATCGTATCGACTTCCCAGTTCACCGTGCCCGAAAGCTGGAGCGCGGCGCGCAGGACAACCGGCTCGGCCTGCGCCGGCAGGCTGGACAGAACCGCTGCAACTGCTGCCCCGACAAGCGATTTCAGGAATGTCATGAGCTCTCCTCCCCCTGCTTCGTCCATATTATCCGCCGCCGTCACGGCCAGATATACGACCTATGGGGGGCCCCGGGGGTCTCGGCACTACGACCAAGGTCCAATTCATCCGGGACAAGAGCGGGCCGATGATCCCCGCCAGGAAGCCCGCTTCGATCTGCGGGCAGGGAGAGGGAGGAAGCCATGAGGAGTCTCGTTCTGGCCGCGGTTGCGGTCATTGCCTGTGCGGCTGGCGTGCAGGCCGGTGTGACGGAAGAGGATCTTGCGAAGGACGCCGAAACCGTCGCCGACGTGCTGACCAACGGCATGGGGCGCGGCCTGCAGCGCTTCTCGCCGCTGGAGACGCTGAACACGAAGAACGTCCAGAACCTGGTGCCGGCCTGGGCATTCTCGCTCGGCGGCGAAAAGCAGCGCGGCCAGGAAAGCCAGCCGATCATCTATGATGGCATGATGTACATTACCGGCTCCTACAGCCGCCTCTACGCCATCGACATCAAGACCGGCAAGGAAGTCTGGCAGTACGATGCCCGCCTTCCGGAAGGCATCCTGCCCTGTTGCGATGTGGTCAACCGCGGCGCGGCGATCTTCGGCGACAACATCTTCTTCGGCACGCTCGATGCCCGCCTCGTCGCGCTCAATCGCATGACGGGCGATGTCGTCTGGAACAAGAAGATCGCCGA
Organism: Frigidibacter oleivorans; assembly: GCF_003993775.1. Lineage (GTDB taxonomy): Bacteria > Pseudomonadota > Alphaproteobacteria > Rhodobacterales > Rhodobacteraceae > Frigidibacter > Frigidibacter oleivorans. The sequence continues at coordinate 22,636 of NZ_RJRZ01000008.1, read as the reverse complement.
CTACAAAGAGGGCTACAGCTACACCGCCGCCCCGCTGATCGTGAACGGCCTCGTCGTCACCGGCAATTCCGGCGGCGAATTCGGTGTCGTCGGCGAGGTGCAGGCGCGCGATGCCGAGACTGGCGAGCTTGTCTGGACCCGGCCCGTCATCGAAGGCCACATGGGCACCTTCGAGGGCAAGGAAAGCACGATGACCGGGACGCTGAACGCGACCTGGCCCGGCGACATGTGGAAGACGGGCGGCGGCGCGACCTGGCTCGGCGGCTCGTATGACGAAGACACGAAGACGCTCGTCTTCGGTGCCGGCAACCCCTCGCCCTGGAACAGCCACCTGCGCGGCGCCGGCACGCCCGTGGAGGGCAACAAGGGCGACAACCTCTATGCCGCCTCGCGCCTCGGCATCGATCCGGCAAACGGCGAGATCAAGTGGCACTTCCAGACCACGCCGCGCGAAGGCTGGGATTTCGACGGCGTCAACGAGGTCGTGCCCTTCGTCGACAAGGACGGCAACAAGCGCTTTGCGACGGCCGACCGCAACGGCTTCTTCTACGTGCTGAACCGCGAGGACGGAAAATTCGTCTCTGCCCATCCGTTCGTGAAGAACATCAGCTGGGCGGCGGGGATCGATGAGACGGGCCGCCCGATCTACAACGAGGAGAACCGTCCGGGCGATCCCACCGCCGCCGCCGACGGCGCGAAGGGCCAGCAGGTCTTCGCCGTGCCGTCGTTCCTCGGCGGCAAGAACTGGATGCCGATGGCCTATAGTCCGAAGACCGGCCTGTTCTACGTGCCTTCCAACGAATGGGGCATGGACATCTGGAACGAGCCGATCAGCTACAAGAAGGGTGCCGCCTATCTCGGTGCCGGCTTCACCATCAAGCCGCTGTTCGAAGACCATATCGGCAGCCTGAAGGCGATCGACCCCAATACCGGCGAGATCAGGTGGGAATACAAGAACGGCGCTCCGCTCTGGGGCGGCGCGATGACCACCGCCGGCGGCCTCGTCTTCTTCGGCACGCCCGAAGGCGATTTCATCGCCCTCGACAACGAGACCGGCGAGGAGCTCTGGAAGTTCCAGACCGGCTCCGGGATCGTCGGACAGCCGGTCACCTGGGAACAGGACGGCGAGCAATATGTCTCGGTGATTTCCGGCTGGGGCGGCGCGGTTCCGCTCTGGGGTGGGGAAGTGGCCAAGAAGGTCAACTATCTCAACCAGGGCGGCATGGTCTGGACCTTCCGCCTGCCCAAGCAGCTTGCAGCGTTGGACTAAGACGGCAAGCCGGGCGACAACGCCCGGCTTCCTGCCTTCTGCACGGACCCAAAAGGCCCAACGAAGACGGACGAGATCAATGCTAAGCTATCGCCAGCCCTTTCGGGAATTTCGCATGATGCCGGTCCCAACCCCCGAGAAACCCCTGCGCACGCTGAAATCGGCGCTGATCGTCGATGACCATCCGCTGTTCTGCGACGCGCTGGCGATGACCTTGACGGGCCCGGTCGGCATTCCGGACGTCGAGGCCGTCGGTGCGCTCGAGGCGGCGCTTGCGAGGCTCGCGGCCGGCCCCCTGCCCGATGTGGTGGTGCTGGACCTCAACCTTCCCGACGTCAACGGGCTCGACGGGGTGGTGCGCCTGCGCCACGCCCTGCCGGACACGCCGATCGTCGTCGTCTCGTCCCTCGACGAAATCCGCGTCGTGCGGGCAGCACTCAAGGCCGGCGTCAATGCCTTCGTGCCCAAACATGCCTCGCGCGAGGAGTTCCGCGAGGCTTTTGCCGTGATTGCGCGCGGCGAAATCCATGCGAGCCGGATGGCGCTCGAAGGCTCGGCGCCAACGCCGTCGGAAGAGGCGGTGAGACGGCTGGCATTGCTGACGCGCCAGCAGGCGCGCATCCTGCAGCTCGTCTGCGCCGGCCGCATGAACAAGCACATCGCCTATGAGCTCTCCATCGCGGAGACCACCGTGAAGGCCCATGTCACCGCCATCATGCGAAAGCTCGGCGTGCAGACGCGCACGCAGGCCGTGCTCTTCGCCCAGGAGGCAAGTTTCAACGTCATGGCGACCGATATCTGACAGCGAACTGCGTGCTGGCCTCCGGTCATCATGGATGCTCTAAGCTACAAGGCGGGGGAGCCGGCGGAGGAGGCCATCACCCGTGGAGGAAGAATTCATCGCGCGTGCGCTCGCGTCGGCGCATGACGTCCGCGCGGTCGAGAGACTGAGGGCAACCCTCGGTCCCGGCCCGTTTTCGCTCGTTCTGTTGTTCGTCTCGCCGGAGGCCGATGTGCCCCGTGTCGTATCGGGCGCGGCCAAGGCCTGGCCGGATGCGCGCATCGCCGGCTGTACCACCGCCGGCGAAATCTCCGGCGCCGGCTATGAGGACGGAAGCATCGTCGCCCTCGGTTTCCGTGCACGCCACTTCGCGGCCGAAACGCTGCTTATTCCGGATCTGTCGCAGCTCGCCGCAAGCGAGCTATCCGAGGCGCTGCTGCATGTACGGCAATCGCTCGCCCGCGATCACGGGCACTTGCCGAAAGAGTTCGCCCTGCTGCTCGTCGACGGGTTGTCGGCGCGAGAGGACGAGCTTGCCTCGGTGCTTGCCGCCGGCACGGGCGCGATGCCCCTGATCGGCGGATCGGCCGGTGATGGCACACATTTCCGCGAAACGCTCGTCTTCGACGGCAAGCAGCTGCTGCCGAACGCGGCGGTCATCTCTGTGATGCGCGGCGCCTGCCCGCTGCGGGCCTTCAAGATGGACCATATCCGGCCCACCGAACGACGCATGGTCGTGACGGACGCCGATCCCGCCGCCCGCATCGTGCGAAAGATCAACGCCGAACCCGCCGTGCAGGAATATGCCCGTCTCATCGGCATCCGGCCGGAAAGCGTCGACACGCTTACCTTTGCAATCCATCCGCTGACCGTGCGCATGGGCGAGCGGCACCACGTGCGCGCCATCCAGCGCGTTCTGCCATCTGGCGAACTGCTGTTCTTTTCGGCAATCGACGAGGGAATGGTTCTCACCATCGCGGAACCGCACGATCTCGTGGATCATCTGGCGGGTGAATTGCAGGCCCTGAATCAGCCGGGAAATCCCGTCGCCGTTCTGGCCTTCGACTGCATCCTGCGGCGCGTCGAAGCGCAGGAGAAGCAGATGACCGGCCGCGTATCCGAGCTTCTGCGGCATCATGGCGTGATCGGCTTTTCCACCTATGGCGAACAGATCGGCCCGATGCACATCAACCACACCATGACCGGATTTGCCTTCTACCCGCCCGGCACGATCCTTTCGGGAACCGACCCATGAACACCCACCTGTCCGAAGGACTGCTCGACCCCGCCGATGGCGCGGCGAAGAACCTCGAAAAGATGCTCGTCATCGCCGGGGCCCTCATCCGCCATGTCGAGCACAGTTCCGGCGACAGGGGTGCCGCCTTCGAGCAATTCCGCCGCGCCGCGGTTCTGGAGGACCGGGTACGCCAGCGTACGCGCGACCTCGAAGCCACGCTCAAGCAGCTCAACGACGCCAACAGCGCCGCGGAACGGGCCAGGCGCGACCTGTCGCAGGCCATCGAGGCGGTCGATGAAGGCTTTGCCCTTTTCGACCCCGCCGACATCCTCGTGCTCTGCAACTCCCGCTTCTGCCGCGATCTCACCGACGTGCGCGCGAAGCTGTCTCCCGGCATCGCCTTTGCCGACTATGTGGAAATCGTCAGCCGGTCCACGATGCTGGCCTTTCCCAAGGGCGTCACGGTCGAGGCCTGGGCTGCTGAACGCATGCGCCTGCATCGGGCCCGGCAGGTCTTCAATGTCGGACTGACCGGCGACCGCTGGCTTCAGGTCAGCGAGCAGCGCACCGCCGATGGCGGCACCGTCATTCTCCAGACCGACATCACCGACATCATCCGCATGGAGCGCTCGGAACGGGGCAAGCTGCTGGACGACCAGGCCCGCATGATCCGCGCGACGCTGGAACACATCAACCAGGGCGTCGGCATCTTCGACGCAAACCGGCGGCTGGCCGGCTGGAACAGCCGCGTCGCCCAACTCCTCGACATCCCGCCGCGGCTGCTGCGGCGGGGAACGCCGTTCGAGTTGCTGGCCAACCGCATCGCCCGCGCGAGCGCCCTCAGCGATGGCTTCTCTGCCGACAGGCTGCGCCAATGGATCGATGGCCGCCTGCCGCGCGAACCTCTGTCCTTCGAGCTCCAGCATATCTCGGGCCTCATCCTCGCTGTCTTCGCGCAGGAAATGCCGGGACGCGGCTTCGTCATGTCGTTTGCCGACGTGACGCGCGAGCGCCTTGCCATCAACGCCATAATCCGGACCAACAGCTCGCTCGAGGCGCGCGTGGCGGCGCGGACCGGGGATCTGGCGGCAGCGCTTGCCGAGGCAGAGCGCGCCAATTCCGCGCGCGTGCGCTTCGTCGCGGCGGCCAGCCACGATCTGCTGCAACCGCTGTCCGCCGCAAAGCTCTTCGTTGCGGCCGCGCGTGACGACGCGGGCGCCACGCCGATACGCGGGACGCTCGAAAAGGCGCATAATGCCCTTGTCAGCGTGGAGGGGATTCTCGGCGCATTGCTCGACATTTCCCGTCTGGAAGCCGGCGGCGCTGCGGTCGACATCGGCCCGGTTCCGCTGTCCGTCCTGCTCAACCAGCTCACCGACGAATTCGCCCCGATCGCCGCCCGCAAGGGCCTGCGGCTCGACATCCTGCCCTGCGGCCTCACCGTATCGAGCGATCCGACCTATCTGCGCCGCATCCTTCAGAACCTGATCAGCAACGCCATCCGCTACACCAGCGGCGGCCGCGTCCTCGTCGGGCCGCGGCGGGTGAACGGGCATGTGCGCATCGAGGTGCATGACACCGGGCCGGGCATCGCCGCCGACCAGCAGCAATCGATCTTCCGCGAGTTCCACCGCATCCAGGGTTCGGCCTCGGCCTCCGAGGGCATGGGCCTCGGCCTTGCGATCGTGGAAAGGGCTTGCGGCCTGCTTGGCCACCGGCTGTCGCTTCACTCCGAGCCAGGGCGCGGCACCTGTTTCGCCGTCGATCTGGCCATCGTTCCGCACCACGCCAAACCCGCCTGCCGGGAAACCGCGTCGGCGATCCCCGAAGTGCCGGGCGACAACTCCGATCGCATCGCGCTTCTCGTCGAGAACGACGAGGGCCTGCGCCGAGCGATCTCCCTGCTCCTGGAGCGCCGCGGGGTCAGCGTGCTCGAAGCGGCAAGCGGCGAAGAGGCGCTCGCCCTGCTGGAAGAAATCGGCATCGTGCCCGACCTCTACCTGATCGACCAGCAGCTCGACGGCACGCTCACGGGCGTCGAAACCGTGCTGGCGCTGCACGCGGAATATGGCGAGCGCCCGACCCGCCTGCTCACCGCCAACCGCACGCCGCAAACCCGGCTTGCCGCAGGCGCTGCTGGTATCGAGATCATGTACAAACCGATCGCCGCGGACGTGCTGGAGGCCTTCGTGCTGCACGCGAGCTGAGCCGGCACCAACGGCCGTCCTCCCTTGTGGAGTCTCGCAAATCCACCCTGGCAAATCGCTGCCATCGGCGGGTGGTCGCATCATCCGGGCCGGTCACGCGCCCAGTGCAGTCCAATGCACGATCTCATCATGGATCGCTGCAAACCAGGCGCCCAGAAGGGACGTTCCCCGAAGGTGCGCAGGCCGCCGCGCTTGCGCCCGCCTTGGACAGCCGCACAACCCAGTATCCCGGAACTTCGAGGGTAATGGCGCACCTCGAAGGAGAGAGTTTGAACACTCTTTTCGAGGTGCTGGATGAATGGGAGCGCCATCTCGCACAGCTAGACCCTAAGGGTCTGCGGTGCGGCCATGACGACCCTTCGCCATAGTTTCAATGAGATAGCGTCGAAGAAGGCGGGTGCTGCCCGCTACCCTGCGCCGTTCTCGCTGCGCCTGACGCATGAAGAGCGGGCGCGGCTGTTGGCTGACGCAGGCCGCAAGCCGATGGGTGCCTACATCCGGGAGCGGCTGTTCGGCGACGATACCGCGCCGCGCAAGCGGCGGGGCAACAGCCCGCTCAAGGATCATGAGGCCCTGGGCCGGGTACTCGGCGCTCTGGGCCGCTCCCGCCTCTCTTCCAACCTGAACCAGCTGGCGAAAGCGGTGAACACGGGCTCCCTGCCCGTCACGCCCGAAACCGAAGCCGATCTCCGGCAGGCCTGTCGGGATGTCGCGGAAATGCGCGCCGATCTGCTGCGCGCCCTCGGCAAATCGCCGGGAGACGGGCCATGATCCTCAAGGCCAAAGAGCGCGGGGACGCGCCTCAGCTCGCTCGCTACCTGCTGGCGATGCGCGACAACGATCATGTCGAGCTGCATGAGGTGCGCGGCTTCGCCTGCGAGGACCTGCCGGGAGCCTTCAGCGAGGCGGATGCCATCGCGAAGGGGACGCGCTGCGAGAAGTACCTTTTCTCCATCAGCCTGAACCCGCCGCCGGGCGAGAATGTCAGCATTGACGCGTTCGAGCAGGCCATTGCCGAGATCGAGCGCAAGCTCGGGCTCGAAGGCCAGCCGCGCGCCATCGTCTTTCATGAGAAGGACGGACGACGGCATGCTCATGCCGTCTGGTCGCGGATCGACGCGGACCGGATGCGGGCAGTCAACCTGCCCCACTACAAGATCAGGCTGCGAGATGTGTCCCGTCAGCTCTACCTGAAATACGGCTGGGACATGCCGCGCGGGCTCCAGGATCGGGCGCTGCGCGATCCGCTCAACTTTACGCGCCAGGAATGGCAGCAGGCGGCGCGGGTCGGCCTCGACCCGCGCGAGATCAGGACCGTGATCCGACAGTGCTGGGAGGCCTCCGACAACCGGGCTTCGCTTGAGCGGGCGCTCAAGGAACGCGGCTTCTGGCTCGCCAAGGGCGACCGGCGCGGCTTTGTCGCCGTCGATTACCGGGGCGAGGTCTATTCGCTCTCCCGCCTCGCGGCGGCGAAAACCAAGGATATCGAAGCGCGGCTTGGCGACCCGGCGCAGCTGCGCACGGTCGCGGAAGTGAAAGCCGAGATTGCGCAGGGCATGACGCGCAAGCTCGAATCCTTCATCCGCGATGTCGAGCGCGATGCAAGGCAGCGGCTCGCCGCCGCGGTGTTTCGCAAGAGCGAAATGGTCGCGCGTCATCAGGACGAGCGGCAGAAACTCTCTGCCGCGCAGGAGCGCCGCTGGCACGCCGAGACCAAGACCCGGGCGCAGCGCCTGCCGAAGGGCTTCGCCGGTCTCTGGCACCGCCTCACCGGCCAGTACGGAAAGATCAGGGCGCAGAACGAGCAGGAAACCCTGCAGTCCTGGCGGCGCGACCGCGCCGAAAAGGATGAGCTGATCTTCAGGCAGCTCGGCGAGCGGCAGGGGCTTCAGCGCGATATCCGGGCGCAGCGCGAGATGGCGCAGGAAGACCTGATGCGCCTGCGCGAGGACGTTGCCCGCTACCGGAACCCGGACCGCGATGAAAGCGAGCGCACCGATAAGCGGGAACGCGACCGGGAGACCGGAGCGCGGACGCGATCCCGCGCGCGGCGTCGCAGGAACCGGGAATTCAATAACGAATAGCAGCAGAAAGGAAAAACCATGACCGAGAAGAACATCTTCCCCCCCCGAATGGAAGTGGGAGCGCTATGAGCCAGCAGTGCGCGAATGGATGGCGCAACGCGCGCGGGTCATCGAGCTGTGCGCGAAACCGCCGATAAAGAGGGTCAGGCTCAATCATACCTTATCGGAACTGTGGCGACGGGAGCAGGAGGACAAGGGGTTGCTACCGCCTGAGGAACAACGTCAGAGCGATGAATGTATCGCCTGCATCGAGCGCGTCCTGAAAAAGGCCCAGGAAGACCTGAGCGAAGGGAGGCTGAAGAACGGCCTGGATCACCTCGCGCAGTATGAAAAAATACGTAAAGACCCAGACAGTGCAATCGCGGAAATCGTCGGCGTTGATGATCCGGATGAATATGACAGGCGGAAACCGTTGGTCGCCCGGATGGCCCACAATGTTGAGAACTTCCGGCTCGAATGTGAAATCCGGATTCAGGACCATATGCACCGACGTCGCCGCCGCCGCTAGCGTAGCCGATTATTGCCCGACCAGGAAAAGGCCGAAGGGCGCTAGGCGCGCCCTTCGGTTCTTATTTGCGGCGCATCGTCCAGCGGCGCGCGCAGGACGATGCGGCCATTGATCGGGCAGGTTTCGAGCAGAAGCGTGAAGCCCTTCCCGTCCTTGTGCGCCCAGGCAGCGCCGACCTTGTTCCAGAAGGATTTTTCGCCCTTGCTGGTGACATGCGAGGCAAGGAAGTCGGGTGCGTTAAGGCCTTGGGCAGCAGTGGCAGTTTCGTGTGCCATGATCTCATCTCCTTGGGTTGGGGTGGCTTGCTAACGCCCTCCCGTCAGGCCGGAGGTTCAGGCTCGGGCTTCATGGCCAACCCGGCTGGCAAGGCCAGGTGGTGCGGGCAGGCCATTGAAGGCAGAGCCGCGTCCGGCCAGGGTTCCGGGCGTCCTGCTGCAAGCCGGACCCGACCCAGGGGGATGAGCGGCACACGGGCAGAAAATTCGCGGCTGTCCCGTGGCCATCCGCATCCGGCTGAGCCCGGCCTGCTGCCGGTTCTCGAAGCATTCCCTATCTGGAACAGCACCCCACGCCGCGCCTGAGGCGCAGCGGGACCGGCATCGTCCATGCCATCACCTTCCCGATCCGTGCCGTGCCGATCCTGCCGTGCCGCGACGACAACCGCCGCGAACCGGCTCCGACTTTCCTTCCGCGTCCTTCCATTCGCCGTTCAATCCGACGCCCGAACCATCAGCGCCGTTGCTGGGCCGATGATGTGTGCCGGGGCCGAAAGGCCCTGAATGGTTCGGGGCCTCCTTGAAGCCAAAGGAGGACACGATGAAACTCGTCTCACGCTTCGAAGCGGCATCGCTCAGCACCGCCGAACTGCACGGCCTGCTCGGGCAGGCCTTGCTGGCCTTCGCCGCTGCCCCGCGCAGCTCGCAAGAGCGCCGCGATGTGCTGGAGTCGATCCGCAATATCGAGAACGAGCTGGCGGTTCGTCCGCGAGGTCTCTGAAACCCTCGCGGCTGGCCCACCGGCCAGCCGCGATTTCCGCTTCTCATGGCGCATCTTCTGGCGGAGGTGTTCCGCGGACAAATCTCAGCTAGATTTCCATGTCGCCCCTTCGGCAGAGACTGCCCGCCAGATGTCTCTTTCTATTGCAATAATAAGATGTTACGCTTCAATCATCAGGCAATTTCATAATAACAGTACCCACGCTGGGAGGCGTGCAACTGGACAGGCAAGGAAACCCAAGTGAATCTGAGCGAGCTCATTCGGGATGAGCGGACATCGATACGGCGCGAAGGAATTGATGGTGTAGCGTACGGGCGTGTGCTCCGGCACCTTAAAGGCTATCGTTTCTGGAACGGTCAAGAAGGTGCGCCTCGCCGATACCGGAGCGGCCCGATCACAAGGAAGCTGCGCTCCTTAAGCTACCCACCGGCACAGGCAAGTCTGGCATCGTCGCGGTTCTTGCCCGGTGCTTGCCGGAGGTTCGCCGCATTCTGGTACTGACGCCCCGCGCCGCGCTTACCGAGCAACTTATGGCGGACATCCGCTATAGGTTTTGGTCTCATCTCGGTTACGATGTTGAGGGCACAACACTATTTACCGCAGAGGCCGACGTACTCGGCAAAGCGCTTGAGAGCGTGTATGTCGAGCAATTTTTACCCCAAAACGTCAGCATGATGGTTCAGCACCTGGCCGACGAGATCACCGATCGCGCCATTCTCGTAGGCACCCATCAAGCACTCGGCGATGTCCGTAAAGCGGCACTCGATCCCGATGATCGCGACTCGGGAGACGCCGCAGTCCTTCTTGCGCGAATTCGAGACGAGTTCGATCTCGTGATCGTCGATGAAGGTCACTACGAGCCTGCCATCTCGTGGTCACGCGGTGTTCGTGAGTTCAATTTGCCGACTCTTCTTCTGAGCGCGACGCCCTACAGGAACGACTACAAATCGTTCCGGGTGCGCGGGCGCTACCTGTTTAATTTCCCCTACCAAGAGGCTATTGACCGGCGCGTTATCCGTCCTGCCGAGATCATCGTGCCTCAGGCCAACGAAAGACCTGAAGGGCGAGAAGCCGCAATCACGGGGTTTGTCGGCATTCTGCATCGTGAATTGCCAGACCGACTGCGGCAGGCTGAACGCTGGTTCCGAAATGGCACGGCGCCAAAAGTTATGGTGCGCGGCGACGATCTTGAAACCCTCACGCTCCTTCAGTCTGAGATCAACCGTGTCTTTGAGACCCGTTCTGTCGTAATTCACGACCTGGCCAAGAAAACGCCTGAGAACCGAGATATGTTTACCAGCGTCGCCGCCGCTTTACGGTCGCGGGCCGACGCCCAGTACTGGGTTCACCAAAACAAGCTTATGGAAGGGATCGACGATTCTTCATTTGTTGCCGTTGCCATCTTCGATCTGATGGGTAATGCGCGTCAACTCGTACAGCAGATTGGCCGGGCGACCAGATACTCGAACGGCGACGGACGAGTGAGGCAAACCGGTTGGGTTCTAGCAACGCCCGCAAGTGCCGAGCGTATTCGTAAAGCGTGGGAGCGTTACCAAAGTTATGAGAAATATGCAGCGCGGAACACAGCGCACATCGTCACAAATGAGGTCACGCTGCCGGATCGCCTGCTAGAATATATGGCCGAATACCAATACATAAGCGGTGAATTTCGGGCGCGCTTCGAGTTTGAGCGACCGCTGGACGCAGGCGACATCCAGCTTCCGCAAACTGCCGCCGTGCTGAGAACGGCCGCGCCGCTTCCCGACATCCGCGCATTCGGCACAGTGATCGAGGAAGCCATCATGGACAAGGATCGGTTCAAGATCACAGAAATTGAAGGGATGCCGCAAGGGTCGATGGGCTTTTCCTACTATGCGTGGCGAAACTCGCCGTACCTGATCGATCGCTTCTTTTCTGAATGGCGGCTCGGGATTTTCCTAGCCGTCCAGCAGGGCGACTTCGTCTTCATGCACGATACCGAAGGTCTCGTGGTCGATATGGATGGCCTTCGCCTCGAACGTGCCAGCAGGTCTGTAATGGAGAAGGCATTTCCAGAAGGTGATGGCAACCCGTCCCGGCTTTCCCGCATGTCATTCTCCTCGCTAGACATGTCTCAACACGCAATCAGGGCAATGGCGCTGCGTACCCGATCCTTTGCGGATGCCTTCACTGATCTGCTCGATCCGTCGCTCGTTCCTGCAACCGCCGCAGGCTTTGTGAACGGGACTGCGCGCTATGTAGGCTTCAACCGCGCGCGCCTGCGCGATGCGTCCGAGCGTTATGTTCGCTTGGAAGACTACATTGCATGGACCGCAGAGATTGCCGACGAATTAGCAGATGCCGATCGGGAGCGCAGCCGCGTCTTCGATCGCTATGCCGCACTGGTCGAGAATATTGCCAATCATGAAGCCCAGCCGGTTTCGATCCTGCTGGACCCATCGCTTGATGACATGCGGGACGACGAAGCCGGTGGCGCGGCTTGGGCGCTCCTCGAAGACGTGAATTACTTTGATCTATGCGCCGATGTGAATGCTGCGACCGGCAATTTCACTATCCAGATAGGCGAAGAGGACGTGCGTTGCAGCATCGAGTTCATTCCGGAGACCCGCAAATACAGGCTCACCAGCGCAAGGCTGGATGAGCTTGCTCCGGCAACGGAGGGCGACGGCAGGAGGCAGGCACTGACGCTCGTGCAGCGGCTTAACAGAGGACAGGCCTTTCGCATTCTCACACAGCGCAACGGCGTCGTGTACTCGGAAGGCAGTTTCTACGAGCCGAAGATGCAGTGGGTGCAGGGCGAAACCAAGCCAGTTCTCGAATATGTTCAAGCGTCAACTTCACTCGATCGGGTCGAGAGCGAGAAGGGCGAGAATGACTACGAAGCCAATCGGGGCAACTGGTATCGGCACTCCATTTTCGGTCTGTTTGCCGCCACTTGCGAAGGCCTGCGTGTTGCAAACGGCATCGCCGATGACAATTTGACCTTCGCAATTGAGAACCTTCCAGTCTGGCTGTGCGACGACGATAACCGTGAAGCCGCAGATTTCATTGGGGTTGATCCCGATGCCAAAAAGATCGTTCTTGTCCACGCGAAGGTCGGAAATCAGGAAGAAGGTGGACGCGGGTTCAACGTCGGTGGACTACAGGATGTGGGGCGACAGGCGCTTGCCAGCCTAGGATTCATCTCACGTGGGCAGCCATCCACAGTTTGGACACCGGAGCGGTGGCAAACAGACGTCCAGGCAAATCGAACTGCACTGAATGGGCGTAGCCGCATTTTCCGAGGTCCTGCGGGTCTGACTGCCGCACAACTCAATGATCTGCTTCATGAGTCATGTCGCAATCCGTCCTTCAATCGCGAAATCTGGATTGTTGGAGCGAAGATGGCCCGCAGACGAGCACTTGAGGACGGTCTTGTCGCAGTGCCGTGGGAGAACCGTTTACGCCAATTCCTGATGCACTGGGACGCCATGCAGACCGCCTGCGCCAGGGCGAATACCCGCTTGAGGTTCTACTGCTCTTCTTAGAGCGCCCAGCCGCTCTGATGTTCGTCGGACTGAAACCCCCAGCAAAAATTGCGGCGCACCGCGGATGAGCGGCGGCGCTGAAGATCAGGGGAGGGTCTTCTGTTAGTCAGGTGACACTCTTGAAGCGGCTGGCCGTCAGGCCAGCCGCGAATTTTCCCTCCTCAGAACAGCGAAAGCTGTGCCCCGCTCCAGCCGTCGCGCGCCGCCTCGTGGTCAAGCCATGCGGTGACGAAGACTACCGCGCCGCCATATTCCGCGACCGCTCCAGCGGGAACGCAGTGCGAGCGGTATCCGGTTTCCGTCACGGGCAGCGGGGCGTTGCCGTCACTGCGCAGTTTGACGTGCTCGGCCATGCCGAACCGCTGCAGCGTGATAGTGATTTCGATGCCGATGCCGCGCCATGTGATTCTGTGCGTTTCCATTACCTGACCTCCCGAAGCGGAAAGCCGCCGCGTACGCGGCGACTCCCTTCATTGCTTCGGGCTGCGCCGGGACATTGGCTGAAAAGCCGTGCAGGAAATCCGCTGCCTTCTGCGCATGCGCGCCGGCGCTGAAAATCGCGCGCCGGTCTTCCTTCAGCACCTTGAGCCAGCTCTGGATATAGGCGGCATGGCCGGTGCCGGGTTCGGGTGTCAGGGCAAGGTCGGCGCAAAGGAATGCCGCGCCCAGCTCGGCAACCAGCTCCTCCCGTGCATAGCCTTCATCGCCCCAGCGCTTGCGGCCAAACTCGCGATCCAGCCGCTTCGGGTGCTTGGTCCAGTGCGTCAGCTCGTGCGCAAGGGTCGCGTAGTAGGCCTCCGGGCTCCGGAAACACTCGAAGACCGGCATCTGAACATGGTCGGTGCCGCCGCTGTAATAAGCCCGGTTGCCGCCGTGGCGGACATCCGCACCCGTCGCGGCGAAGAACGCCTCGGCATGATCGACCCGCGCCGCGCCGTCGATCACCGGCTCGGGCTTCGCGTAGTAGTGCTCGGGCAGGCCCTCGATCTGGCAGGCGTTGAACACGGCGTAAGCCTTGAGGAAGGGGATCGTGCGCTCCTCCTCGCTGCCGTCGTCCTGCTCCTCGGTCTTGCTGATGCTGCCCGCATAGACGACCGGGTTGCTGCGCTCGCCCTTGCGGACATGCGCGCCCAGCTCCTTCGCCTGCCGGAACGTCATCCAGTACGGGGAGCAATAGCCGCCCTCCAGCGCAGCGCCCCAGAGCATCAGGACATTGATCCCGCTGTAGGCCAGCCCGTTGTGGCGCAGCGGCTTGACGATCCGCCCGTCCATGTTTCCGGCGGACCATGGCTTCAGCCATGTCAGTTCGCCCTGCTCCTGATCGGCGATGATCCTGTCCGTGACTTTCTGGTAGATATCGATTTTCATTGGCTTTCTTCCTCTTCTAGATGCCGGTTGCGCATGCAACCGGGACTAGGCCCGCGCCAATGAGCGGGGGGAGGCCGTCAGGACCGAAAGCGCCGGGGTGGTGCGGGCGCAGGCGCAGCCGAGCCACGGCCCGGTGCTTTCGCCCGACGCACAAGCGGAGGGCTTGGTCTTGACGGGTGATGGGGCTGCAAGCCCCCATCTTCAGGAAGAAGTGTCAGCCCTTCAGGGCTGGCGAATGATCTTGCGCACGGGATGGAAGCCGGATGGCCGGGACTGCCAGCGGCGGGCGCGGTTCACGACAGCCCGCCCGAAGAGTGCGCCAGACTACACTGCATCACGAGTACAGCATCGGGGACAGAAGCGCGGGATAACCCCAGGATATCGGTTACGTTCTCTTGATGTTCTCCTGCCAGCATGTCAGGATGATTCCCGGAGAAACGAGGGCAGCATGAACGAATTTTCCAGACTGAGGCAGGAAGCAGGATACTCGATAACGCAGGCGGTCGAGAAGCTGGGCTACTGCGAGCGCACGATCTACAGGTGGGAGACCGGCGAGAGCGCACCGCGCAAGGCGGCACTGGAGACGCTTCGCGCGGTCGCGAAGAGCAAGCCGCCCGCCGGGAGCGAATTCCGCTTCATCGACCTGTTCGCGGGGATCGGCGGGATGCGCAAGGGCTTCGAGTCAATCGGGGGCAAGTGCGTTTTCACGTCCGAACGGGACCGCTTCTGCGTCGAGACCTATCTCGCGAACCACAAGTGCGATCATGATGTGGCCGGTGACATCACCGCCGTCCCGGTCGGGGATATCCCGGAGCATGACGTGCTTCTGGCGGGCTTCCCCTGCCAGCCCTTCTCCATCGCCGGGGTTTCCAAGAAGAATTCGCTCGGGCGACTGCACGGCTTCCGGTGCGACGCGCAGGGAACGCTGTTCTTCGATGTGGCGCGCATCATCGAGTATCATCGCCCGAAGGCCTTCCTGCTGGAGAACGTCAAGAATCTGGTCAGCCATGACAAGGGCCGCACCTTCGAGGTGATCCGGCGCGCGCTGTCGGAAGAGCTGGGCTACCACATCCAGACGCGGATCATTGACGCGAAGTCCTTTGTGCCGCAGCACCGCGAGCGGATTTTCATCGTCGGCTTTCAGGAAAACAACGGCTTCTCGCTGGACAACCTCGTGCTCCCGGACACCGCGAAGGGACCGCGGATGAAGAGCGTCCTTCACCCCGAGGATGGCAGCGAGCTGCCTGAGGATCGGTACACGAAAGGGTCGAGGGCCAAGGTCCTCGAGAAGTACACGCTCTCGGATCATCTGTGGGGCTATCTGCAGGGCTATGCCGAGAAGCACCGCGCCGCGGGCAACGGGTTCGGCTTCGGCCTCGTGGGGCCGGACGATACCGCCCGCACCCTGTCGGCCCGGTACTACAAGGACGGCTCCGAAATTCTGGTCAGTCAGGGACCGCGCAAGAATCCGCGCCGCCTGACACCGCGCGAGTGCGCGCGCCTGATGGGGTTCGATGGCCGCGACGGCAAGCCGGTGCATATCCCGGTCTCCGACACCCAGGCGTACAAGCAGTTCGGGAATGCGGTCGTCGTCCCGGTGGTCGAGGCCGTCGCGCGCCACATGCAGCCCTTCATCACCGGCACCTCCGGACAGGAGACGGAGGTCGCGCGGAAGAAAGAGAAGGTCGTTGCCTGACATCGTCGACAAGGAGACGCGCAGCCGGATGATGTCCGGCATCAGGGGCAAGGATACAAAACCGGAGCTGTTGATCCGCAAGGCGCTTCATGCGCGCGGATATCGCTTCCGGCTGCATTCTCCCGCCGTCCCCGGAAAGCCGGACCTGTTCCTGTGCCGCTACCGTGCGGCGATCTTTGTCCATGGCTGCTTCTGGCATGGCCATGACTGTCACCTGTTCAGGCTCCCTTCGACCCGGACGGACTTCTGGCAGCAGAAGATCGACCGCAACCGGGCGCGCGACGCAGAGGTTGCGACAGCCCTGCAGGAAGCGGGACTGCGCAGGCTCGTGGTCTGGGAATGCGCTCTCAAGGGCAGGCATCGGAAAGCGCTCGATGACGTGCTGGAGGCGGCTGCGGCGTGGCTGGCGGGCGATGAACAGAATCTGGAAATCAGGGGGACAGTCTAGGGAATGCCGCAACAGAAAGAACAATTGCCTGACCTTACGATAGAGCAGCTGCGGGGCATGATGTCTGCGCTCGGTGTAAACCGCCTTCTGGTGAAGGAACTGGCACCGAACGATAATTCGAAGAACCAGCCCTATCTCTCGGGTAGCATGGAGGTCACCAATATCCTGCCGTCCGGTGAGCCCTATGTCGACGAGACGAAGGACGGGAACCGGATCATGAAGGCGGCGCTGCCGCTGGAATGGCTGCAGCCGGACGGAAGCAGCGTGCCTGCACCGCATGCAAAGCTGATCCTGTACCCGCAGTATCCCGAGGTCCGTTTTTCGGGTTTCCTGCAAGGCGCGCGCAATGCTCCCAGGGAATTGCTGACGACCCGGCAGCCGGGACGGCTGCTGTTCTTCGGCATTACCTTCGACCGCCGGATCATCGGTTGGTGTGCCGGGCATGACAGTGCGCTTGCGCGCGCCCTGCCTGCCCTTGGCGAGCTGGAAGCGGTGGGTGTGTTCCGCCGTATTCCGCTGGCAATCCGGGCCAAAAGCACGCGGGACATCCTGCTTGAGCAGCTACTGCGCATTCACCGGGAAGACTGGATCGTCTCGAAAGCCCTGCGCGCGGACGGAAGTCTGGTCCCCTGTCTGGCTTCCAACTGTATCGGCTATACGCTCGAAGCGGAACTTGGTGTCGCCCGCAACGGTCGTGCGGAACCCGATTTTGAGGGGTGGGAAGTCAAGGCGAATCAGGTGGGCAACTTTGCACGGGTGCCGCCCTCGAAGGTAATTACCCTGATGACCCCGGAGCCGACAGGCGGCGTCTACCGCGAAGACGGTGTGGAAGCTTTCATTCGCCGCTTTGGCTATCCGGACAAGAAAGGGCGAGCAGACCGCCGGAACTTTGGCGGTGTTCACAGGGTGGGCGAGCGGCACAAGGACACGGGAATGACCCTGTTGCTCGACGGCTACGATCACAGCGCCGAGAAAGTCACAGACCCGGATGGCGCGCTGCTACTGGTTGACGATGGTGGAACCGTCGCGGCGTCATGGAGCTTCCCTGCCCTTCTGGGCATCTGGAGTAAAAAGCATGCGCAGGCGGTCTATGTCCCAGGCGAAGTCAGGAAGTCGCCGCAGCGTGAGTACCGCTACGGTCCGGGGGTACGCCTCGCGGAAGGAACGAGCTTCAACCACCTTGTCGGCGCGTTGGCCAAAGGTGATGTCTACTACGACCCGGGGATCAAGCTCGAAAATGAATCCAGTGCCAGGCCTACGACGAAGAAACGCAGCCAGTTCCGCATCAAGTCGGGAAATATGACGGACCTCTATGATCACATGGAAGAATATGACCTGACAGGGAGCTAGTCATGGCAAGGATCAAGGACCCTCTCCTGTTCACCGGATATTTTGGCACCGGTTCCGACCCGCTGGACGCCGCGGGGCTGATTGACCGCTTCGTTGATGTCGACACGGAAAAACTTGTAAACCTCGATAAATACACATGATATTCTTGTCTAAGCCCTTTCATGCGGCCAACTAGGCGTCAAAAAAGAACTATAGGAGTTGCGCTCTGACGAAAGTACTTTCGAATGATATTTGCAGCATGGTTTCTGGTGACCCGGAAGAGCTGGATGTTCATCTTCAGTTGGTAGAGCGGGACGTTTCGGTAGACGATTGCTCTGCACGCATGCATTGCCACTGCCTGACGGTCGACGGAAATGGCAGAGTCAAACCGGAACGGCTTGCAGAATTCATGCGAAACGCGATTGTCGATTACGCCATACCGAAGTCACGCCTTGAGGCCGCACGGCTACGCGATGCCAAGTTCAAATCAGGCAGTGCCGTCGCGGCCCTGAACGCCGAAGCAGTAGGCACGTTCACCGACCTGCACAACACAGGTGAAGGCGGCGAGATGCTACTATATCTTCTTGCAGAACGATTTCTACAGGTCCCCCTGGTGCTCTGCAAGATGGACCTCAAAACGGATTCCCGTATGCATTATCATGGCGCGGACGGTGTCTATGCGTCGGTAAATAAGGACGGCCTTCTCAAGCTATTCTGGGGTGAATCCAAGGTCTATGGTGATCCAACCTCGGCCATACGCGACTGCCTCGCTTCCCTCGCACCGTTCCTTGTCGAGGTGGACCACGAGGGCGCCGGGCGGGAGCGCGATCTGATCCTTTTGAGCGACAAGGCTGATCTCAACGACCCCGATCTCACCGCAGCATTCCGAAAGTATTTTGACCGCAACTCTCCGCTTTCCAACAGGGTCGAGTATTGCGGTATCGCTCTTATCGCATTCGATGCCGACTTCTATCCCACCGACACGAAAGCGGTCGCCGACGAAATTCTGTCGTCAGCAAAGGGCGAAATGCAGAACTGGATAAAAAACGTAAAAAACCGGCTCGGTATCGAAAAACTGGAGAAATTCGATATTCAATTCTTTTGTGTTCCCGTTCCTTCAGCGGATGGATTCCGTCAGGCATTTCTTAAGGCGCTTGGACTCTCAAAATGAAAGATACGGAGCTTTTTGACTGGTTGACGCAAGACGCCTTGCAGGAAGAAATATCGAAGCTTACTCAGCTAACCGTTTCAAACGAGATTACGAATCTCGAAGCAATCTATGCCAGTGACGACCCGCAATCCGAGTTCAACTGGCATGATCTCGTACTTGCAGGAAGTTTACTCGCGCGATCAAAACACCGCATGCATCAGGAGGCGGCGCTCAGGATCGCCACAGCAGCGATTACACTTGAGACGTCTCAGGAGGTCCGGGACGCCGGAGCGGTTCTTCTTGAGAAGTTGTCCAACCACCGTTCCGTCGAACTGGCCGAAAAGCGGAACCGGGTAGCGCCTGCTCTTGAAGGCAGGCTTGGTGTCTCAATGAGGCTTGAGGCGAATCGCAGGCGCTTTGAAGATTCAATTTTGCTTCAGGCGAGCGGCCAGTGGATCAGCGTCAATGACTTTCAGCGTGATCTCTGGGTCGGAGCATCTTCCGAATCTTCGTGGTTGTCGGCGTCGGCGCCAACGGCATCAGGCAAGACCTTCCTCGTTCTTCAATGGCTAGTGGACCATCTTCGCACCAGTGAAACAAAAGTAGCGGTCTACCTCGCTCCGACCCGCGCCCTGGTCAGCGAAATCGAACTAAGTCTGAAAAGCCTTTGTCGATCCGGCGCTGGCATAGAGATATCCTCGCTACCTCTGCCAGAGACTTATTTCTCGGCCCTTTCCGGTTCAAAGAAAGCCGTCTTTGTATTTACCCAAGAGCGTCTACATTTGCTTACGAACCTCCTTGGCGAAAATCTTCGCGTTGACCTGTTAGTTGTAGATGAAGCGCACAAGATCGGAGACAATCAGCGGGGCGTCATTCTCCAGGACGCAGTTGAGAGGGTGTCGCGGCTAAATGCGGCAATGAAGGCCGTATTCGTCAGCCCCTCAACACAGAACCCCGGCGAGCTGCTCGAAGATGCCCCCGAAGGTATAACCAGATTGTCGGTAGACAGTGACATGCCGACGGTATTGCAGAATGTGATTCTCGCCGAGCAAGCGCCGCGCAAGCCGAAGAACTGGAACCTTGATCTGGTCAAGGGTGACGCGCTCCTGAGACTCGGCACCCTGAAACTCGCGAACAAGCCCGCAGGCATCAAGAAGCGACTGGCATTCATTGCTGCAGCTGCAGGTGGCCGTGGCGGCACCCTGATATACTGCAATGGTGCGGCTGAGGCCGAAGACGTTGCGCTTCTCATTAGTCAGCTCGAAGGCGCGCCGAAGACCGACGATCAAGACCTCCTCGACCTGGCAGACCTGGCTCGCAAGGGTGTTGACCGGAGCTATCAGCTCGCCCCGCTCGTCGAGAGGGGCGTCGCGTTTCATTACGGCAATATGCCTTCACTTATCCGAACTGAAATAGAGCGACTTTTTCGGATCGGGAAGATCAGATTTCTGGCGTGCACCTCGACGCTCATTGAGGGGGTCAATCTATCGTGTCGAACCATCGTGGTGCGTGGGCCGCGAAAAGGTAAAGGCCATCCAATGGAGCCTCACGATTTCTGGAACCTGGCGGGTCGAGCAGGTCGCTGGGGGAACGAGTTCCAGGGCAATATCATCTGCATCGACCCCCACGACGAAAAGGCATGGCCGGTCGGTGTGCCGAAGCGCTCGCGCTACCCGATCAAGAGAGAAACTGATGCCGTTCTGGATTCCGTTGATGAGCTGTCGGCCTATCTGCAGAGCCGCGACGTCGAGAGCCTGAGCGAACTCCAAAACGGAGAAGACTTCGAACAAGTGGGCGCATATTTACTGAACACGTATCTAAGACTGGGATCGCTTTCGGGCGCGGCCTTTGCCAAACGGCACTCTGCGGAAACCATTCAGAGACTGGATAAGAGCCTTGGAACTATTGCAGACGCCATTAGTCTCTCGCAGGACGTTTTGACCAGGCATCCTGGTGTCAGCGCAGTAGGACTACAACGCTTGCTCCAAGTGTTCCGCAATTATGAAGGAAATGTCGAGAACCTGCTTTTAGCGCCATCGGAGAGCGTGGACGCTTATGACCGGTATGTCACCGTCATGCGCAGAATAAATGAGAACCTTTATCCGGTGTTCATGCCGGATGGCGTGGTGCCTCTGCACGCGTTGATCGTTGTTGAATGGCTTAAAGGGTTCTCATTATCGACAATCATTAGAAGGCGAATTGAATATCAGGAGCGCAACAACAGGCCGTATCGGCTTCCTGTGCTCATACGTGACACGATGAGTATGGTAGAGGAGACAGCAAGATTCAAAGCGCCGAAGTATATATCTGCGTATGTAGATGTACTGAAACTGTTCCTGATCGAAGCGGGGCGTGACGATCTGATTGATGAGGATTTCGACATCGGCGTGGCGCTTGAGTTCGGCGTGTCGAGCACGACGTTGCTGTCCCTGATGGAGCTGGGCCTGTCGAGGATGTCTGCGGTCGCGCTCTACGAGAAGATTGCAAGGGACGATCTGGACCGGGACGGTTGTCTGGCATGGATAAACGAGCATGCACCCAATTTTGCCGGGATGGACCTGCCAAGCCTCATTGTGAGGGAAACCCTGGAGGTAACAGGTATCTCTGGCCCCGGTGAGGACGAGCAATTTTCTGAATAAGGAGGGCTATATGCCAGCGAAGCCAGTGAGTATCGGTTCCCTTCACTTTGAAAGAAAAGGCGATGCCGCCGACTTCTTCAGAGACATGCTGTACAAATATGATCTGGGGGACAAGGTGACGGACTCTGATGCGGAGATACTGAGTGAACTGGTGGCAATGCACCCCGAAGCCGAAGAGAAGATAGGGTGCGGTATCGCTAGCTTCAGCGTAAGAAGCGCGGATTTTGGCACAAGGTGCTTCTGGGTGAATAGAACTGACGGCTCGACGATAAAATTTTCCTTTAAAGCATGCTTTTAGAGTTGGGGATCAAAGCGGCGCTGGCGGCATCCAAACCGCGCAGGTTGTTCGATGGGAGGTCCATGGAGGGAGAGCCGAAGTCTCCGTTCTGGTCAGGGGTCCAGGGGGCTCGAAGACTCCCGGTCGATGGCATGGGTCCGGGGCAAGGGCAGCGCGAAAGCTCCCTTCCCGGTCTCCATGAAATGGTCATGGGGTATCGGTGGGCAGCAGGAACGCTCCCCCGATTGCCGGTCGGGCGGGCAGTCGCTCGTGCATGGTGCGGTGCAGGTGGAGAGGCAAATCTCCAGGTCCTGCGAGTGGGTTCAGGGCGGCGCGATAGCCCCCTGATCGGGTTCAGCGCCGACGCGCTGACGGCATCCAATCCGCGCAGGGTTGGTCTCCATGACATGGTCTGGGGTCTCGGGGGCAGGAACGCTCCTGAGGCGATGGGTGCAGGGAGAGCGCAGTCTCTCTGCGAGTGGTTGACCGGCGATACGGTCAGATGGCTCTGGAACGGGCTCAATGCCCTGACGGAGCCATGGCCGGGGGGATGCAACGGGGGCGCGCAGCGGGCCCCCTTGCCAAGATGGTTTTGTACTACAAAACACATCTTGCGGCTGATCCTTACGGAATGTCCGGCGCAGGGCCGGGCTTTGTACTACAAACGCTTTGGCTGGCTCCCTCCCCGCTGCGCTGCCAAGGAGGTCGGGGGGCGTGATGACACGCACGCCAGCCGAATCCGGGCATGTCCGAGCCACGGTTACGCCGCCAACAGGTTCCCACTGGACACCAGGGCCGCCTCGTCGGTCAGGCCAGTGACGCCCTTGAGCGTTGCGATCTGCTCGAAGCTGTAGAGTCCACCGGTACCGTCACGGTCCACTTTAAGGACCGGGTCGGAACCGCTGTCGGTCATCTCGACGAAGTCAGTGATGACGTCGGTCAGAGGATCGAAGGCGGAACCGAGGATGTCAGTGAGGTCGATGACATCGGTCTTGCTGTGACCCCCGATCACTCGTCCATCTGATGCTAGAGTCCGGCCCAAGGAAAGGACCGGACATGAAGAGATCGAAGTTCACGGAAGAGCAGATCATTGCGATCCTGCGGGAGCAGGAAGCTGGG
>NZ_RJRZ01000007.1 GCF_003993775.1 Frigidibacter oleivorans | reverse complement strand
CGATGTCCCGGCGGCGCCCGCCGCCGATACCGAGGTGGCGGCGCTCGGTTCCGCCGCCGCGCCGCGGGCGCTCGACCGGCCCGTGGCGGAGGAGCGCGCGCTGCCGGTGACGGAACCTGCGCCTGCGCCGCCCGCGCCCGCGGCCCCGGAAGCCGAGCCCGCCCCGGAAGACCCGGCAGACGACGCCACGGCACCCGCGCCGCCCGAGGCGCCCGCGACTCCGCCTCTGGCGCCGCCCGCGTCCGAAGCCCCGGCGCTGCCCGATATCGGCACGGCGCTGCCCGTCCTGCCACCCGCGGCAGAGTCCGCGCCCGACGCCGCGCCCGCGCCGCCCGTCGTCCAGAGCATCGCGCCCTCGGAGCCCGCGGCGCCGGTGATCCTGCGCCCGGGCAGCCAGCCCAGCCCCGGTTTCGCCGGGGCGGCGGGCGTTCGCGTCAACCGCCCGGGCAGCACCGAACCCGAGCCGGCGACCGCGGCCGACCCGCAGCCCGAGGAGCAGGCACAGCCGCTGCCGGCGCTGGTGGCGTATGCCGCGCCGTTCATGGCGCCGCCGGGGGCGCCGCTGCTGGCGGTGCTGCTGATGCAATCGGCCGACAGCCCGGTGATCCCGGCCGAGCTGCTGGCGGACCTGCCCTTCCCGGTGACGATCGCCATCGACCCGACGCTGCCCGATGCCGCCGCGACGGCCGAGCTGTATCGCGCGGCGGGGCAGGAGGTGGCGATCCTCGCCGCGCTGCCGCCGGGGGCGCAGCCGCAGGATATCGAGATCGCCTGGCAGGAATATCGCCGCCTGCTGCCCGAGGCGGTGGCGGTGGTGGACCTGCCCGATGCCGCCGTGCAGAACGACCGGGTGCTGGCGACGCAGCTGGTGGAACTGACCGGCGCGGCGGGGCAGGGGCTGCTGGTCTGGAACCGGGGTCTGGCCCCGGCGGCGCAGCTGGCCGATGCGGCGGGCGTGCCCGGGGCGCGGATCTACCGCGATCTCGATGCCGGCGGCGAAAGTGCCCCGGTCATCGGCCGCTATCTGGACCGCGCCGCCTTCGAGGCGTCGCGCACCGGCGCGGTGGTGGTGGCGGGCTCCACCCGGTCCGAAACGCTGGCGGCGCTGTTGGACTGGGCGCTGGCGCAAAGCCGGGCGGTGACGCTGGCGCCGGTATCGGCCGTGCTGATGCGGGACATGTAGCGGCCCGGCTCAGCCGTTCCCCTGCCGCACGAACAGGCCCGCATCCTCGGCCGCGCGCATCAGCGCCCGGCTCTTGTTGATGGTTTCCTGCCATTCGCCTTCGGGATCGCTGTCATAGACGACACCGCCCCCGGCCTGGATATAGAGCTTGCCGTCCTTCACCACCGCGGTCCGCAAGGCGATGCACATGTCCATCTCGCCATTGGCGGCGAAATAGCCCACGCCGCCGCCATAGATGCCGCGCTTTTCCGGCTCCAGCTCGTCGATGATCTCCATCGCGCGGACCTTGGGCGCGCCCGAGACGGTGCCCGCCGGCAGGCCCGCCAGCAGCGCCGACAGCGCATCCTCGCCCGGCGCGATCTCGCCCACCACGTTCGACACGATATGCATGACGTGGCTGTAGCGTTCGATCACGAATTTCTCGGTCGGGTGGACCGTCCCGACCTTCGCCACCCGCCCCACATCGTTGCGCCCGAGGTCGAGCAGCATCAGATGTTCGGCCAGTTCCTTGCGGTCGGCCAGCAGGTCTTCCTCCAGCGCGCGATCCTCGGCCGGGGTCGCGCCACGCTTGCGGGTGCCGGCGATGGGGCGGACCGTCACCTCGCCGCCACGCAGCCGGACGAGGATTTCCGGGCTGGCGCCGATGATCTGGAACCCGCCGAGGTTGAGGAAGAACATGAAGGGCGAGGGGTTCGTCCGGCGCAGCGAGCGGTAGAGCGCGAAGGGCGGCAGCGGAAAGTCCTGCGTCCAGCGCTGGCTCGGCACCACCTGGAAGATGTCGCCGGCGCGGATATAGTCCTTGGCCTTTTCCACCGCCGCCTTGTAGCCCTCATGGGTGAAGTTCGACACCGGCTGGCCCACCGCCGCCGCCTCGCCCAGGCTGCGGGTCGCGCCGCCCGCCTGGCGGTCGAGGTCGCGCACCGCGTCCATCACCCGTTCGGCGGCCTGCGCATAGGCCGCCCGCGCCGACAGGCCCGACGAGACCCAGGCGGGGGATACCACTGTCACCTCGCCCTTCACCCCGTCCAGCACCGCCACCACCGAGGGGCGCAGCAGCATCGCGTCGGGCACGTCCAGCGGGTCGGGGCCGACATCCGGCAGATGTTCGACGAGCCGGATCATGTCATAGCCGAGATAGCCGAACAGCCCCGCAGCGATGGGCGGAATGCCGTCCGGCATGTCCAGATGCACCTCGGCCAGAAGCTTGCGCAATTCGTCCAGCGGATGGCCCGGCAGGTCGGCGAAGGCCTGCGCATCGAACCGCGCCTCGCGGTTCAGCCGGCTGGTGGTGCCGCGGCAGTCCCAGATCAGGTCGGGCTTCATCCCCACCACCGAATAGCGGCCCCGCACCTCGCCCCCGGTCACGCTTTCCAGCATGAAGGACAAGGGCCCCGCCTCGGCCAGCTTCAGCATCAGCGACACCGGCGTGTCGAGGTCGGCGGCCAGACGGCACCAGACCAGCTGGTTCTTCCCTGCCTGATATCCGGCTTCGAATTCGGCGAAGGAAG
Organism: Frigidibacter oleivorans; assembly: GCF_003993775.1. Taxonomy (GTDB): domain Bacteria; phylum Pseudomonadota; class Alphaproteobacteria; order Rhodobacterales; family Rhodobacteraceae; genus Frigidibacter; species Frigidibacter oleivorans. The sequence goes on along the minus strand of NZ_RJRZ01000007.1, from coordinate 162,242 downwards.
GGGAAAGCGTCACGTCCGGTCCTCGGGGATGGGGCAGGGAAAGGGGTCGGGAAGGGGCGGCGCGGATCAGGGGATCTGCGCGTGCACGGCGTTGATCGCGGCCTGATCCAGCCGGATCGGCAGGCCGGATTCCACCGCCGTCACGAACAGGTCGAGCGAATCCTGCGCCAGGCTCTGGCGGGCCTGATTGGCGATGGCGGTGCGCAGCTGGCCCTCCGTCTCGCCGCCGGCCGGCGCGATGGCCGTCAGCAGCACGACATGGGCCTGCGGCTCCACCGGGGTGCCGGTCTCGCCCGGCACCGGGATCTGACCGGCGATGGCGCGGGCCTCGCCCTCGGCCATGGCGAAGACCTGGTCCAGCCCGCCGGGGGGCAGTTCCTCGACGAAGGCGTCGCGGGTGACCGGGCCGCGATCTTCGGCGGTCAGTCCCCGCTCGGCCAGCGCGGCGGCGGGGTCGGGCGCGGCGGCGACGGTCTCGGCCTCGGCCAGCAGGCGGCGGGCGGTCTCGGCCTCGGTCCACAGCGTCACCGCCAGATCGCGGACCTCGTCCAGCGGGCGCACTGCCGGGGGGCGGATCTCGTCCAGCCGCAGCGCGAAGAGCCCGCCATCCTCCAGCTGCGCCAGCGCCGGAAAGTCGCCTTCCGTCGCGGCCAGCGCCGCCTCGCGGAAGGCGGCATATGCGGCGATGCCCTCGCCCCCGCCCTCGGCCGTGACATCGACGGTGCCGAACTCCATGCCCGCCTCGTCGGCCAGCTGTTCCAACGTCGCGCCGCCGGCCAGCAGGTCGTCCAGCTCCTGCGCGCGGTCCGCCACCATCCGCCGGGCGCGGTCGATGGCCACCTCTTCTGTCAGGGTCTCGCGCGCCTCCTCGAAGGGTACGTCCTGCGGCAGCAGGATCGCGTTCATCGCATAGAGCGCGGGGCCGAGATCCGAGGGCAGCGGCCCGGCGATCCCCGGCGCCTCGAGCGCGAAGACGCCTTCGCCCGCCGCACCCAGTTCGGCCTCGGTCACCTCGCCCAGATCGACATCCTCCAGCGTCAGGCCGCGGGCATTGACCAGATCCTCGAAGCTGATCTCGCCCGACTCGACGCGGGCCCGGGCGGCGGCGGCCTCGTCCTCGGTGCCGAAGACCAGCCGCTCCACCATCCGCCGTTCGGGCTGCTGGAATTCGTCGATGCGGGCGTCATAGGCCTCGCGCAGCGCCGCCTCGTCCAGCTGCACCTCGTCCAGCACCATTTCCGGCGACAGCCAGGCATAGGACACGACCCGGGTTTCGGGCGCGGTGAAGGGTTCGGGCGTCTCGGCATGGAAGGCGGTCAGCTGTTCCTCGGTGGGCGCGGGCACGGGCTCGGTCAGGGCCGCGGGCGTCAGCGTGGCGATGCGGAAGCTGCGCGTCTCGCCCTGCCAGTCGGCCAGCGCGTCGACGAAGGCCGCGGGCGCGGCGGTGCCGCCGGTCACGGCCGCCTGCAGCAGCACCCGCGCGGATTCGTCCCGCAGCTTCTGTTCGAACTCGCCCTCGGTCATGCCCTGCTGGCGCAGCGCCATGCGATAGGCCTCGCGGTCGAACTGGCCGTCGAGCCCCTGGAAGGCGCCGATCGCCAGCACCTGGTCGCGGACCTGCGCATCGCCCGCCGACAGGCCCGCCGCATCCGCCTCGGCATCGAGCGCGGCCTCGGCGATCAGCCGCTGCCGCACCGAGGTGTCGAGCCCGAGCGCGGCGGCCTGCTGCAGGGTGACGGGCTGGCCCACCTGTGCCGTCAGCGCCCGCAATTCGGTCTGCAGGGCGCGGGCGTAATCCTCGACGGTGATCTCGCGGTCGCCGACGCGGGCCACGGCATCGACCGAGCCGCCGAAGTTGGTGACGCCGAAACCGCCGAGGCCGATGATCAACATCGCCACCAGCAGCCAGACGACCGTGCTCGCCCCCCTGCGTCCCACACCCTTTGCCATGGCCAGCCCCCCGTTGCCGCAACCGTCCCGCACCCGTCGTCAGGGCTGTTTAGGGCCTCGACCGGGGCGGGGCAAGGGGCGGGGGAGGGCGCCTAGACCGGCAGGGACGACAGCCGGTCGAAGAGCGCGGCGATCCCCGCGCGGTCGATATTGGCGAAGGCGATGCGCAACTGCCGGGCGCCGGCGGGGTCGTCCGCGGGCATGAACATGGTGCCGGGCAGGGTCAGCACCCCCGCCTCGCGCACCAGCCGGCGGGCGAGATCGGGCGCGGGCATGGCCGAGGGATGCTCGACATAGGCGAAATAGGCGCCGCAGCCCAGCAGGCGCCAGTCCTCGAGCCGCGCGAAGCCCTGGACCATCGCCGCCCGGCGCGACAGGATCTCGTCCCGCTCGCCGGCCACCCAGTCGCCAAGGTGGCGCATGCCCCACAGCGCGCCGATCTGCCCCAGCTGGCCCGGGCAGATCGCCACGGTGTCGAGGAACTTCTCCACCTCGGCCAGACGCGCGGCGCCCGCGACCAGCGCCCCCACCCGGTGCCCGGTCAGCCGGTAGGCCTTGGAGAAGCTGTAAAGCTGGATCAGCGTGTCCGACCAGTCCGGGTCGGCGAAGAGATCGTGCGCGCCGCCGCGCCCGTCGGTCCGGCTGTCGAAGTCGCGGTAGGTCTCGTCGAGGATCAGCGCGATGCCCCGCGACCGCGCGAGGTCGCGGAAGGCGCGCAGCAGCGCGGCCGGGTATTCGACGCCGCCGGGATTGTTCGGGCTGACCAGCACGATGGCGCGGGTGCGCGGGCCGATCAGCGCCGCCGCCGCATCCGGGTCCGGCATCAGCGTGGGACCGGTGGCCAGCGGCACCGCCGCCACCCCCTGCATGTCCAGCCACATCTTGTGGTTGAAATACCAGGGCGTCGGCAGGATCACCTGATCGCCCGCCCCGGCCAGCGTCGCCACCGCCGCGCAGAAGGCCTGGTTGCAGCCCTGGGTGATCGCCACCTGGTCCGGCGCGACCGCGCCGCCATAGGCGCGCGACCATTGCCCCGCCACCTCGGCGCGCAGCGCGGGCAGCCCCAGCACCGGACCGTAGAGATGCGCGGCCGGATCCTCCAGCGCCGCGCGGGCGATGGCCTCGCGCAGCGCCAGCGGCGGCGGGTCCACCGGTGCGGCCTGGCTGACATTGATCAGCGGCCGGTCGGGCGGGAAGACGATGCCGTCGAGCCAGCGCCGCGCCTCCATCACCGGGGGCAGGAAGGTCGCGGCCATCGCCGGGTTGAGGGGGGCCGGGTTGAGGGGGGCCGGGTTGAGGGGAGCCGGGTTCAGGGGAAGGGTCATCGGGGCCTCCGCCGGGGGCAGGCGGGGCGCGCCTGCGGCTTCTTGTCGGTCGAAATATCCCGGGGGGCGGCGGCCGCAGCCGGCGGGGGGCAGCGCCCCCCTCTGCGATGCGGTCAGTCCCGCCCGCGGAAGGGCTGGACATATTGCAGCGCCATGTCCCAGGGGAAGAAGATCCAGGTGTCCTGGCTGACCTCGGTCACGAAGGTATCGACCTGCGGCCGCCCGGCGGGCTTGGCATAGACCGTGGCGAAATGCGCCTGCGGATAGAGCCGGCGCACCAGTTCCAGCGTCTTGCCGCTGTCCACCAGATCGTCCACCACCAGAATGCCGGTGCCGTCGCCCATGAGGTCCGCCTGCGGGCTTTTCGTCACCACGGCGGGGCGCTGTTCCTGATGGTCGTAGCTCTTGACGCTGATCGTATCGACCACGCGGATGTCGAGTTCGCGGCTGACGATCATCGCCGGCACCAGTCCGCCGCGGGCGATGCCCACCACCGCCCGCCAGCCGCCGCCATCCGGGCCCTTGCCGTCCAGCCGCCAGGCCAGCGCGCGCGCGTCGCGGTGGATCTGGTCCCAGCTGACATGGAAGCCCTTCTCGTGCGGCAACCGGTCGTTCATTGCGCGGCCTCGGATGTCCCCGGCTTCTTCGGCGCGTCGATGTCGGGCGCGTCCACCGCCTTCATCCCCACGAGGTGATAGCCGGCATCGACGTGATGCGTCTCGCCGGTCACGCCCGAGCCGAGGTCCGACAGCAGATAGAGCGCCGACTTGCCGACCTCGTCCTGGGTGACATTGCGGCGCAGGGGCGAGTTCAGCTCGTTCCACTTCAGGATATAGCGGAAATCGCCGATGCCGCTGGCCGCCAGCGTCTTGATCGGCCCGGCGGAGATCGCGTTGACGCGGATGCCGTCCTTGCCGAGGTCCTCGGCGAGGTATTTCACGCTAGCCTCCAGCGCCGCCTTGGCGACGCCCATCACGTTGTAATGCGGCATCACCCGTTCCGCGCCCAGATAGGTCAGGGTCAGCAGGCTGCCGCCATCCGGCATCATCGCCGCCGCGCGCTTGCACACGGCGGTGAAGGAATAGACCGAGATGTCCATCGTCATGCGGAAGTTGGCGGCGCTGGTATCGACATAGCGGCCGCGCAACTCGTTCTTGTCGGAAAAGCCGATGGCATGGACCACGAAATCCAGCTTGCCCCAGGCCGCCTGCAGCCGGTCGAAGGCGGCGTCGAGCGAGCCTTCGTCCGCCACGTCGCAATCCAGCATCTCGGTCACGCCGATCTGCGCGGCCAGCGGTTCGACCCGCTTGCGGAAGGCATCGCCCTGATAGGACAGGGCCAGTTCCGCGCCTTCGGCGGCCAGGGCCTTGGCAATTCCCCAGGCGATCGACTTGTCGTTCGCCAGGCCCATGATCAGCCCGCGCTTGCCCGCCATGAGCCTGTTTGACATTCCCCGTCCCCCGCGCATCTTGCGTCAAGTCACCGATCCCTAGTCGAAGCGCGGGGCTGCTTCAAGGGCCGGGCGGCACGGGACGGAAGGAGCGCGGCATGAGCGATCGGGACGGCATCTTCGCGGGGGAGGACCCCTTCGCCATCGCGGCGGGCTGGCTGGCCGAGGCCGAGCCGCTGGAGCCGAACGACCCCAATGCCATCGCGCTGGCCACCGTCGACGCGGCCGGCCTGCCCAATGTGCGCATGGTGCTGCTGAAGGGGATCGAGCCGGTCGCGCAGGGCGGCGGCGGCTTCGTCTTCTACACCAATTACGGCAGCGCCAAGGGGCAGGAAATCGCCGGTGCCGGCAAGGCCGCTTTCGTGCTGCACTGGAAATCGCTGCGCCGGCAGATCCGGGTGCGCGGCCTGACCGAACGCGAGGAGGGGCCGGCGGCGGACGACTACTACGCCTCGCGCTCGCTCAAGTCGCGGCTGGGGGCCTGGGCCTCGGCGCAGTCGCAGCCGCTCGACAGCCGGGCGGCGCTGCTGGCCGAGGTCGCGAAGGTGACGCTGCGCGAGGGGCCGATGCCGAAACGCCCGCCCTTCTGGGGCGGCATCCGCATCCGGCCGCTGGAGATCGAGTTCTGGGCCGACGGCGCCTTCCGCCTGCATGACCGGTTCCAGTGGCGCCGCGACAGCCCGGAGGCGCCCTGGACAGTGCGGCGGCTGAACCCGTGAAAATGGCCCCCGGTTCAGCGGGTATGGAATTCCCGACTTTTGGGGCTTGCATGCAACGCATCCTCTGTGACAACTCGGCGACGCGATGGACAGGCACGGACATGCGATCTCTATGATGACGGAAGCAGCGGATCAGGTGCTGGGTCGGGTGAAGTGGTTCGATCCCTCCAAGGGCTTCGGCTTCATCCTGGCGGACGAGGGCGGGCCGGACATCCTGCTTCATGCCAACGTGCTGCGGAATTTCGGGCAAAGCTCGGTGGCCGACGGGGCGCGGATCCGGGTCCGGGTGCAGATGACGCAGCGCGGCGCGCAGGCGACCGAGGTGCTGGAAATCCTGCCCCCCGATACCGAGGGGACCCCGCCGCTCGAGGATCTGGTCGAGGGCGATGTCGACATCGCCGCCCTGCCGATGGAACCGGCCCGGGTGAAGTGGTTCGACAAGTCGAAGGGATTCGGCTTTGCCAATGTCTTCGGCCGGCCCGAGGATGTCTTCGTGCATGTCGAGGTGCTGCGCCGCTCGGGCCTCGCCGACCTCGCCCCCGGCGAGGCGGTCTGCCTGCGGGTGGTCGCGGGCAAGCGCGGCCGCATGGCGGCGCAGGTTCTGTCCTGGGAGACGGCGCTGCGCGAAGGATCGGCCGCATGATGCCCCGGCGGAGGATCGGATGGGGCGCGGCGCTGGCGGTTCCCGCGCTTCTGCTGCTGGCGCTGGTCCGGCCGGTGACCGCTCAGGAAGCCGCCTGCGACCCCGGCCGCGTCGATCTGCGCTGGCCGGGCGGTGCGGCGCGGTTTTCGGTCGAGATCGCCGACACGCCCGGGGAACGCGCGCGCGGGTTGATGCATCGGGAACGGCTGGCCCGCGGTGCGGGGATGCTCTTCGTCTACCCGGCCGAGGCGCCGGCGGCCTTCTGGATGAAGAACACGCTGATTCCGCTCGACATCCTGTTCTTCGACGGGGCGGGGCGGCTGTTGACGGTGCAGGCCGACGCGGTGCCGGGCGACGAGACGCCACTGCCCGGCGGCGACCGCGTGCAGTTCGTGCTGGAGATCAACGGCGGCCTCGCGGCGCGGCTGGGGCTGGGCGAGGCGGCGGAACTGCGCCACCCCGCGATCCCCGCCGCCACCGCCGCCTGGCCCTGCGGCTGAACCGCCCCGCGCCGGCACGCGCGGTGCCCGGGACCGCTGCCCGGTCTGGTGCCAGATCCTGCGCCCGATCCTGCCGCGGACGGCGCGTTCAGGCCCTTCCCCTCGCCCGAGCCATCCGCTAAGCAGCACGGGTCGGGGCGTAGCGCAGCCTGGTAGCGCGACGGTTTTGGGTACCGTAGGTCGCGAGTTCGAATCCCGCCGCCCCGACCATCATTTGCTCATCCGAATGCCTTTGTTCACCCGTTGCGACGATTGCATCGCCGGATATTATGGCGGCGGGCCTTTACCGATCATTAACATCGAAAATGCAATCTTCATTGCACAGCGAGATACTGCGCTCCCTGTGCCGCGAGTTCTTGCGGCGTCCGTATCCGCCGGTTCCTCCTGGCTGAGCGCGAGTCGCAGGAAAGCAGAATGGCGGACAGTAATACCAACAGTGACGCAGGAACGCGAACCCGGATAGAAGGGCAGACCTTGCATCTGGACTACGCGACCTTGAGAAACCTCAACGTGGTGCAGTCCACCTTGGTCTTCTCCGGAGGACGACCTCCAGTCCTGGAGAATGTGCTCTTCGACCGCTGCACCTTTGTTCTGGATGGCGCGGCAATGAACACTCAGCACTTCTTGCAAATGATCGCGCATTCCGGTTCCCAAGAGCTGGTTCTTGACCTACTTGGTATGAAGGTCGCCGACATATCATGAGCGACAACAAGTTTGTGGTGTATCACGGCGGGGATCCCGCACCTTCAGGCGCTTCCGGCAAGGCTGTGGGAAGCGCCAGTTTCGGGGGAGGTGGTCGAGGGGGTGGCATGGATACTGAACTCTTGGACGCCAAGCTGAGTGCCGTGAAGGCGCAGAACGACGCCTCGTTTACGAAGGTTCTTGCTGAACTGGACAAGGTAAACAGCAACCTGTCTGCCTTTGGGGAGACGGTTCGCGTCAGACTGGACTCACTGGACAATGACGTGCGGGCCGCGAAGGATGCCGCGCATCGGTCGGAAGAGGCGGCGCGGGCCATCAGGGCCAACATCATCGCCTCGGCGCTTGGCTTAGCTGCGGTCTTGCTTGCTCTGGCCGCACTTTGGGGCCAGGCGGTTGATCTGGTGAGAGCCGCGGTCTGACGATCTCCTCCCCTTTTGGGTTCGTCGACCGGCTGGTCCCTCTCCCCCATCCCCGGCGCGGCGCCGCCGATTGCGGCTTTCCACAATTGGCGGGGGGCGGCGCCCGGCCGATCCTGCGGTCGGGGTGACCCCGTGGCCCGAGCCACCGCCCGCGCGAGGGAGCGTGCGGGCCTGACCCGCACGCGCCATGCCGGGTGACCTTCGTCAAATGGGAGGAACCATGTCACATCCGTCCAATCCGGGCGCCTGCGGGCGCGCCGGCAGCCGCCTCGCGGCCCGTCCCCTCGCCGCCGCGGCCCTCGCCGGACTGCTGGCGCTGTCCGGCCCGGCGCTCGCACAGGAGGCGCCGCCCCGCGACGAGTTCTTCTGGCTGGGCCAGATGAACAAGGCCACCGCCGTCATCAATACCGAGGAGGGGCTGCTCGACCCGGCGCTGACGCCCGGGATCGCGGCGGCGATCGACGCGGTGATCACCGCGGGCGCGGCGGAGGGGGCGAAGCGGCCCTCCACCGTCATCAGCTTCGAGCCGCTGCTGATCGAGGCCGGCGGGCGCGACGTCACGCTGCTGCATGCGGGCCGGTCGAGCCAGGACATGCACGCCACCTATCGCGCGGCGATCCTGCGCGACGATCTGCTGGCGCTGGCCGAGCAGCTGAACACGACCAGCCGCACTCTGGTGGAGCTGGCCGCCACCCATGCCGACACGGTCGTGCCGAACTACACCAACGGCGTGGCGGCGCAGCCCAACAGCTATGGCCACTATCTGCTGGGCCATGCGGCGGGATTCGATCGCGACGCGCAGCGCCTGCGCGAGGCCTATGCCCGCATCGACCGCTCGGCCATGGGCACGACGGTGCTGAATGGCACCAGCTGGCCGCTGAACCGGCAGCGGATGGCCGATTACCTCGGCTTCGCGGGCGTCGTGGACAATGCCTATGACGCCTCGCAGATCTCCTCGATGGACCAGCCGGTCGAGGTGGCGGGGATCGTCACTTCCATCGCGCTGCATACGGGCAATTTCGTCGAGGACGTGATGACGCAATATGCCCAGACCCGGCCCTGGATCCTGCTGGAGGAGGGGGGCGACAACACCTATGTCAGCAGCGCCATGCCGCAAAAGCGCAACCCCGGCATCCTCAATTCCACCCGCAGCGATGCCTCGACGGCGGTGACGCTGGCGATGGGTCCGGTGCTGCAGACCCATAACATCACCCCCGGCATGTCCGATCCGAAGGACGTGGACCAGAACAAGGCGATGGTGGAGGCGGCGATCGACGCGCTGAACCGGCTGGACCGGGTGCTGAAGGCGCTGAGGATCAACCCCGACCGCGCGCTGGAGGAGCTGAACAGCGACTGGACCGCCTCGCAGGAACTGGCGGATCTGCTGATGCGGGAACACGGGATGCCCTTCCGCGAGGGCCATCACTTCGCCTCCGAGGTGGTCAGCCATGCGCGGGCGAATGGGCTCGGCCCGCTCGACTTCCCCTATGCCGAGGCGCAGCGCATCTATGCCGAGACGGTGGCGGGCACGGACGCGCCGCAGGAGCTGCCGCTGAGCGAGGAGGTGTTCCGCGCCACGCTCGACCCTGTGGCGATCGTCAAGGCGCGGGCGACCTCGGGCGGGCCGCAGCCGGCCGAGATGGAGCGGATGCTGGCAGAGGCGCGGGCGCGGCTGGATGCGCAAACGGCCTGGATCGGCGAGCGGCGCAGCCATATCGACGCGTCGCTGTCGCAGCTCGACAGCGACTTCGCGGCGCTGCTTGACTGAGCCTGAGGGCGGTCCGGCCGCAAGGGGCCGGGCCGCCGCCTGCCTAGGCCTCGTCGGCGCTTTGCAGGTCTTCGGGCAGCAGCGCCGGCGGGGCCGCGCCGCCGGCGGGATCGGCCAGCAGCGCCTCGGCCATGGCGGCGCGCGCGGCCTCGGGGCTGCCGCTGCCCACCAGATCCCACAGGCTGCGCATATCCGCCTCGAAGGCGGTCTCGCCGATCTCGCCCGCGTCGCGCAGCTTCTCGATCTCCTGCATCACCTCGACGGCATAATGGCTGAGCCCCAGCGCCTCGACCGTGCCGCCGGATTGCAGGTCATGGCGGACCGCATGGGCGAAGGCGAACAGCACCACCTGCGACAGCGCCTCGCCCGGCGAGGCGCCGCGCGCCAGGCGGTCGGCGACCAGCGCCTCGCCCGCCTGCGTCAGGTCCATGCCGAAGGCCGCGAGCGTGTCGCGCAGCCCCTCCAGCAGATCGGGCGGCAGGTCCATCGCCAGCGCCGTGCGGCCCATCGGCGCGCCGCCCAGATCCTCGGTCAGCGCGGTCGGCGGCACCGGGCGCAGCCTGGCCGGTGCGGGGGCGGCGGGGGCGCGGGCGACGGGCGCCGGGGCGGGCGCGGGTTGCGGGACGGGTTCCGCTGCGGGGGCCGGTTCGGGATGGGGTTCGGCATCCGGTTCCGCATTCGGCGCGGGGGCGGCGATGTCGGGGGCAGGGGTCGGCGGCGCCGGATCGGGCCGGGGCGGCGGCGCTTCGGGCGCGGGGTCCGGCGGCACCGCCGCCTCGGGCGTCTCCTCCACCCCCGGCGCGGGCCGCAGCCGGATCGCCGGCCGCGCGCCGAACAGCCGGCGCAGGAAGCCGGGACGCTCGGCCACCTCCTCGACCAGCCCCAGCGATTTCAGCCGGGCCAGCGGGCGGGCAAGCTCCATGCCGCGCCCCTTCGCCTCGACCGACAGCGCCGCGGGATCGAGCGGACCCTGCGCCGCGTGAAGCTGGCGGATGAGGCCGAGAAGCTCGCGTTCGGCCCGGTCGAGTCTGTCCTGCTGCATCATCCCCTCGTTCGTCGGCTGCGGTCGCGTCTGGTCGGGTCGGCGGCATCGCAGATCGCCCCCGCCAGGTCAATGCGGCGGCGGTTCGTGCGGCAGCCTTCGCCCCCCATTCCCCATGCCGTGCAAGTGCGACAGCCGGATGGCAACCCCTGCTGTCTATTGCGGGTCGAGCGCGATGGCATCCAGCCGCCACTGCCGTTCGGCCGCGCTGCAGCCGGGCACGTCGTTGCAGCGTTCCAGCGTCACCGTGCCGGTGCTGGTGATCGGGTTGCCGCGATAGGTGGCCTCCACCCGCACCGGCACCTCGGCATGGACGGTGCCGGCGGTGGTTTCCAGCCGCGCGGGGCCGGCCGGCGCGGCCGCGAGCGACTGGTAGTTCTGCATCGACTGCGAGAAGCGGTCCAGCCCGCGCAGGGCGGTGTCCGAATCCGGCGTCCACATCGCATAGGCCGCGGCATGGTCGCCCGCGCCAAGCGCGGCGTAATAGCGGCTGACCGCCGCACCGGGATCGCCGGGGTCCGTGCCTGCGCCCGCGTCCGTACCGGGGGACTGGGCGGTTCCCTGGCAGGCGGCAAGCGCCGTCATTCCGGCGATCAGCAGGGCGGGCTTCAGGTAGGCGCGGATCATCGGTGGCTCCTGTCGCGATGGGTCGGGGGTGCAGCCTAGGCCGGGCCGCGCCCCGGTGGCCAGATGCCGGGCCGCGACCGCCCCCCGTCGCGCAAAGGCCCGCCGATGCGGGCCGTTCCCCCGATCAGCTGCAACCGCTGGTCGCGCCGCAGGTGTTGCACTTCATGCAGGTGCCGTTGCGGACCAGCGTGTAGTTGCCGCATTCGCCGCAGGCCTCGCCCTCATAGCCCTGCAGGCGGGCCTTGATGCGGGCGTCCATCCCGGTGCCGAGCGCGGTGACGCTGGTCTCGCCCCGCGCCTCCAGCGTCGCCACCGCGTCGAAGGCGCCGCTCAGCGCCGTGGCGGCCCCGCCCTGCAGCACCACCAGTTCCTGCGGCAGCCGCTTGCGCAGATAGCCGGTGGAGCTGATCTGCTTCAGCACTTCCAGCGACTTCGACCGCGCGGTGTCGCTGACGGGGGCCACATTCGCGTCCCGGGTGTCCGTGGCGCCCTCATAGCTGCCGCCGCCGAGGTCGTCGAAGGCCGCGCCCTTCGGCGCGACATGGGCAAGGTCGGTGCGGTCCAGATAGCTGATCGCCAGTTCACGGAACACGTAGTCGAGGATCGAGGTCGCCGATTTCACCGCCTCGTTGCCCTGGACCATGCCCGCCGGCTCGAATTTGGTGAAGGTGAAGGCATCGACGAATTCCTCAAGCGGAACACCGTATTGCAGCCCGACGCTCACCGCGATCGCGAAGTTGTTCATCATCGCGCGGAAGCCCGCGCCTTCCTTGTGCATGTCGATGAAGATCTCGCCCAGCGACCCGTCGCGATATTCGCCGGTGCGCAGATAGACCTTGTGACCGCCGACCACCGCCTTCTGGGTATAGCCCTTGCGCCGGTCGGGCAGCTTTTCGCGGTGGCTGCGCACCACCTCTTTCACGATGACCTTCTCGACGATCTTCTCGGCGATGACCTGCGCCTTTTCCATCGGCGTGCCGCTGGTCAGCACCTCTTCGGCCTCGTCATCGTCCGCGATCAGCGCCGAGGCGAGCGGCTGGCTGAGCTTGGACCCGTCGCGGTAGAGGGCGTTTGCCTTGACCCCCAGCGAATGCGACAGCTCATAGGCGGCGAGGCAGTCGGCGATGCTGGCCGAGTTCGGCATGTTGATCGTCTTCGAGATCGCGCCCGAGATGAAGCTTTGCGCCGCGGCCATCATCCGGATGTGGCTGTCCACCGACAGATAGCGCCGGCCGGTCTTGCCGCAGGCATTGGCGCAGTCGAAGACCGGCAGATGTTCGGTCCGCAGATGCGGCGCGCCTTCCAGCGTCATCGTCCCGCAGACATGGGCGTTGGCGGCGTCGATCTGCGCCTTGGTGAAGCCCAGATGGCGCAACATGTCGAAGCCGGGATCGGCCAGCTTTTCGGCGGGAATGCCCAGGGTTCCGGTGCAGAAATCCTCGCCCAGCGTCCACTGGTTGAAGACGAAGCGGATGTCGAAGGCCGAGGGCAGCGCCGCCTCGATCCGCTCCAGCTCCTGCGGGCCGAAGCCGTGGCCGACCAGCGCCGTGTGGTTGATGCCGGGGCAGTTGCCGAGCGTGGCGTGGCCCACGGCATAGGCCACGATCTCCTCGATCTGGTTCGGGCGATAGCCCAGCGTTTCCAGCGCGGCGGGGACCGAGCGGTTGATGATCTTGAAATAGCCGCCGCCCGCCAGCTTCTTGAACTTCACCAGCGCGAAATCGGGCTCGATCCCGGTGGTGTCGCAATCCATCACCAGCCCGATGGTGCCGGTGGGGGCGATCACCGTCGCCTGCGCGTTGCGGAAGCCATGGGCGCGGCCCAGGGTCAGCGCCTCGTCCCAGGCCGAGCGCGCCAGCGCCACCAGCGCCGGATCGGGGCAGTTCGCGGCGTCGAGCGGCACCGGCGCCACGTTCACGCCCTCATAGCCCGCTGCATGGCCATGGGCGGCGTTGCGGTGGTTGCGGATCACGCGCAGCATCGCCTCGGCATTGCGGGGATGGGCGGGGAAGGGGCCGAGCTCGCCGGCCATCTCGGCCGAGGTGGCATAGGCCACGCCCGTCATCACCGCCGTCAGCGCGCCGCACAGCGCCCGGCCCTCGGCGGAGTCGTAGCCCAGACCCATGGTCATCAGCAGGCCGCCGATATTGGCATAGCCGAGGCCGAGGGTCCGGTAGTCATAGCTGCGCTGCGCGATCTCTTTCGAGGGGAACTGCGCCATCAGCACGCTGATTTCCAGCGTCAGCGTCCACAGCCGGGTGGCATGGACGTAGGATTCGGCGTCGAAGCGGCCGCCCTTCAGGAAGGTCAGCAGGTTCATCGAGGCCAGGTTGCAGGCCGTGTCGTCGAGGAACATGTATTCCGAACAGGGGTTCGACCCCCGGATCGGCCCGTCCTCGGGGCAGGTGTGCCAGGCGTTCACCGTGTCGTGGAACTGGATGCCCGGATCGGCGCAGGCCCAGGCGGCATGGCCGATCTGATCCCACAGCTCGCGGGCGGAGACCGTCTTGGCGACCCCGCCATCGGTGCGGCGCAGCAGTTCCCACGGGCGATCCTCGCGCACCGCGGTCAGGAAGGCATCGGTGACGCGGACCGAGTTGTTGGAATTCTGGCCCGCGACGGTGACATAGGCCTCGCTGTCCCAGTCGGTGTCATAGGTCGGGAACTCGATCGAGTCGAAGCCCTGCCGCGCATATTGCAGCACGCGGTTCACATAGGTGTCGGGGATCGACACCTTGCGCGCCGCGCGGATCGCCGCCTTCAGCGCGGGGTTCTTCGCCGGGTCCACCGCATCCTCGGCCGCGCCGTCCCAGCCCCGGATCGCCGCGAAGACATCGTTCAGCCGCGCTTCGTGCATCTTCGACCCGGCCACCAGCGAGGCGACCTTCTGTTCCTCGATCACCTTCCAGTTGATGAAGGCCTCGATATCCGGGTGATCCATGTCGCAGATCACCATCTTGGCGGCGCGCCGGGTGGTGCCGCCCGACTTGATCGCCCCCGCCGCGCGGTCGCCGATCTTCAGGAATCCCATCAGGCCCGAGGATTTGCCGCCGCCCGACAGCCGCTCGCCCTCGGCCCGCAGCGACGAGAAGTTGGTGCCGGTGCCCGAGCCGTACTTGAACAGCCGCGCCTCGCGCACCCAGAGGTCCATGATCCCGCCCTCGTTCACCAGATCGTCGCGGACGGACTGGATGAAGCAGGCATGGGGCTGCGGATGTTCGTAGGCGGAGTCGGATTTCACCAGCTTGCCGCTGCGGTGATCGACGTAGAAATGGCCCTGTCCCGGCCCGTCGATCCCATAGGCCCAGTGCAGGCCGGTGTTGAACCATTGCGGGCTGTTGGGCGCGGCCATCTGCCGGGCCAGCATCAGCCGCATCTCGTCGAAATAGGCGCGGGCATCGGCCTCGGCGGTGAAATAGCCGCCCTTCCAGCCCCAATAGGCCCAGGCCCCCGCCAGCCGGTCGAAGACCTGCCGGGCCGAGGTTTCGCCGCCGAAGCGTTCGTCCTCGGGCAGCGCGGCGAGCGCGGCCTCGTCGGGGACCGAGCGCCACAGGAACTCCGGCACGCCCTTTTCGCGCACCTTCTTCAGACGGGCCGGGACGCCCGCCTTGCGGAAGTATTTCTGCGCCAGCACGTCCGAGGCGACCTGGCTCCAGCCAGCGGGCACCTCGACCGCAGCATTGCGGAAAACGACGCGGCCATCGGGATTGCGGATTTCTGACAGCGTGGTGGTGAAGTCGAGCCCCGCATAGGCGTCCTGACCCGCCACGGTGAATGTCCGTTCGATCCTCATCTGCCCGATCCCCTGCTGTCCCGCTGCCTGATTGCCGAGCCCACAATATATGGTGGTGCTTTCGGTCTGCCCCACAAGCTGCCGCAAGACCCCCTTTCGCTGCAACCAGTATTTTACCGGTCCGTCGCGGATTTCCCCATTGACCGGACCCCCGGAGAGCAGGCCGGTGATTCCTCCACAGCCGGTGGATGGTTGCGCGGGACGGCGGCGGCGAGCGGGGGCAGGGGCGGGTGCCCGGTGGCGCAAGGCCGCGCGACCGCCCGGGCAGGACGGCCGGGCCGGGGCGCGGCGCTTGTCCACAGGCGGCGGTGGACAAGCCCCCGCCGGCGCCCGGCCAAAGATTTCGCGCCGCCGGGGCGGCCTAGGTGTGGATGCCGTCGGCGGCGAAGGGCCCGCCCTGGTACAGCGCCGCGGCCGAGTCGGGGGCGGGGCGGGGCTGGGTGCGGTCCAGTTCCGCCCGGAACCGTTCGGCATTGTCCTTCGGCCGCCAGCCCAGATAGGCGGCGGCGCTGTTGTCCCACCAGGTCGAATCGTTGTCGGACACGCCCCAGATGATCGGGCAGCCCAGCAGGGGCGCCCGCAGGCAGCAGTCGATCAGCGACACGAAGTCGTCATAGGACATCCAGCTGGACAGCATCCGGTGGTTGCGCGGCGCCTCGAAGCAGGAGCCGATGCGCACCAGCGCCGTCTCTTGCCCGAACTTGTCGTGATAGAGCCGCGCCATCCCCTCCCCGAAGCATTTCGACAGGCCATAGAGGCCGTCCGGGCGCAGCGGCATGGTCACGTCCAGCCGCTGGTCCTGCCGGTAATAGCCGATGGTGTGGTTGGAACTGGCGAAGATGATCCGCGGCCGGCCATGGGCGCGCGCGGCTTCGAACAGGTTGTAGACGCCCAGGATATTGGCGTTGAGGATCGGCGCGAACCGGTCCTCGACCGAGATGCCGCCGAGATGCAGGATCGCGTCGCAGCCCTCGACCAGACGATGGACCGCCGCCGCGTCGCCCAGATCGCAGGGCATGATCTCCTCATGCGGGGCGGCATCGCCCAGATTGGCCAGATCCGACAGGCGCAGGATCTCGGCCCGGTCAGCCAGCCGGCGCCGCATCCCGCGCCCCAGCCCGCCGGCCGCGCCGGTGATGAGAAGTCGTTTCAAGGATCGCTCTCCCGCTCTGGCAACTTGTCATACCTATCATATGTGTTGCCGGCGCGGCGTCAATCGGCGCGGCCCCGGCGCCCCGCCCCGGCCGCTGCGACATCGCCATCCGACGAAAGCGTTCATCGCTGCGCGGAAGTCTGGCACCATGGCCCGGACGGTCGCGCCCGGACGAACCCGGGCAGGCCCGGGCAGGGAGGAGACATCATGGCCATCCGCAGTATCATCGTCGCCTATTCCGGCACCGCCAGCGGATCGGGGGCGCTGCACCTCGCGACGCTGATGGCGCGCAAGTACGACGCGCATCTGACCGGCGTCGTCTCTCACGGGCCGAGCCTGATGGAAAGCCGCTACCGGCGCTACATGGGCCAGCAGGTGCTCGACCTGCTGAAAAGCCGCGACAGCGCCACCGTGGCCGAGATGCGCGAGGCCTTCATGGCAAAGGTGAACGAGAGCGGGCCGGGGATCCGGGCAAGCTTTCTCGACCTCGACACCCATTCCGGCTTCAGCCTCGCCGATTGCGTGCGCACCTATGACATCGCGGTGATGGGCCGGCGCGCCGCCCGCGCGGGCGAGGAACATTTCGGTGCGCCCCCGCAGACCATCGCGCTGGAGGGCGGCCGCCCGGTGATCCTCGTCCCCGAGGGCTATGACCTGCCGCAGATCAACGAACATGCGCTGGTCGCCTGGGACGGGCAGCGCGCCTCGGCCCGGGCGCTGGCGGATGCGATGCATATCCTCGAGACGAAAGCGCGGGTCACGATCCTCACCATCGGCGCGCCCGTCGCGGGTGGCGGCGACAGCGTGGCCGACTACCTTGCCCATCACGGCATCACCGCCGAGCATCTGGTGCAGGAACGCCGCTCGGGCGCGGTGTCGCAAAGCATTCTCGACACCTGCCGGTCGGTCGGCGCGGGCCTCCTGGTGATGGGCGCCTGGGGCCACAGCCCCCTGCGCGAGGCGCTGTTCGGCGGCGTGACCGTCGACATCATGGCCGAGGCGCATGTGCCGGTGCTGATGTCGCATTGAGCGCGCATCCGGCGCTTGCCGGGCGCGATCCTGCCGCCTCCCCGGCCCGCCGCCGGGGAGGCGGCAGTCCATTGGTCGGCCGGACCGCCTTCGGGCCCGACGGAGAGTCCGGCGATCACGAGCTCTTGGAGGGAAGCTCGGCCCCCTAGGCCGGCTGGCGACGGCTTCGGCCGACCTGATACGGCGTGTCCGACCAGAGATACATTCGCGCAGATGCGCCCCGGGCGTGTGCGGGTGCGGGCCGTCCCGCCGGCCCGAATTTCGGGTAAACTGTCAGCCTTGCATTGCACTGTATACATACATATACATTTGCTTGCCTATGTATGTCGGGGCGAGGAGCAGAGGCCGAGGGTGGGAGAATTCGTTTCCGTTCCATGCGGCGATGGCGTCTTCGGGGCCTGTTGCGCCCGGCCCGATGAGGGGCCGCGGACGCGTTCTGCTGTGCGCCGGGATCGACGAGGTGCCCGCACTCCGAGGCAGGCTGGCGGACCGCCGCGCGTGACAGAGAAGGAAGGATGACCACGTGATCCCTGTGACGATGCAGATGGCGCGCGCTGCCAGCGGGTTCTCCCTGGAGGCCCAGCCTGAGGAAGCGGTGAAATGGGCGCGCCGCTCGATTGCCGATGTGCTGGCCTGTCTGGCGGCCGGCCATGAGGAACCCGTGGTGCGCGTTCTGCGCGACACTCTGCCGCTGGCCGCGGGCCCGGCCACGGTCGTGGGCAGCCGGACGGGACATTCGATGCTCGACGCCGCGCAGATCAACGGTGCCGCCGCGCATGCGCTGGATTTCGATGACTGCAATCTGCTGATGGACGGGCATCCCTCGGTCTCGCTGGTTCCGGCGCTGTTCGCATTGTCGGAGGCCCGGAACGCGAGCGGGGCCGATCTGCTGGCGGCCTATATGGCCGGGGTGACCACGGGGATCTGGCTGGCGCGGTTGTCGAACCCGGACCATGTGAACCGCGGATGGCACCCGACGGCCACCTTCGGCGTTGTCGGCTGCGCGGCGGCATGTTGTCGGCTGTTGCGCCTCGACCCCGGCACCACCGCGCGCGCACTCGCGATCTCGGCCTCGGCCTCGGCCGGGCTGCGCGCGAATTCCGGCACGATGACCAAGCCGCTCCATGCCGGCATGGCCAACAGGAACGGACTTCAGGCCGCCCTGCTCGCCGAGGCCGGGCTGACGGCCAATGTCACGGCCTTCGAACACAAGCTCGGCTATCTCAGGGCGTTCAACGGCCGCCCGGCGGAGGAGCTCGACCAGGCGGCGCTCGACCCGCTGATGCCGGGCGAGGCATTCCTGTCGCCGGGCATCGCGATCAAGCAGTACCCCTGCTGCGCCTTCATCCACAGCGCCATCGATGCGGCGTCGAGCCTCCGCCCGGACCTGCAACAGGGCGCGGTGCCCGAGACGGTCACGGTCCAGCTGCATTCCCGCCGGTTGCGCAACATCGACCGGCCGAACCCCTGCGACGAGCTCGACGCGCGGTTCAGCACCCAGTACCTCGTCGCGCGGGCGCTGCTGCACGGCACGGTCGGCCTGCGGGACTTTCAGCCTGACGCGCTGGATGACGAACCGACCCGGGCCCTGATGCGCCGTGTCGGTCTTTCGGCGCATGATCGTGACGATCTGAACCAGTGCGAGGTGGCGGTGACGATGCCGGGGGGCGCAGGTCACCGGGCGTCGGCCAGCGTCGCCATGGGCCGAGGGCCCGACAATCCGCTGAGCGAGGACGAGTTCCGCCGCAAGTTCGACGACTGCTGCAGCGCGCTGATGACGCCCGCCGACGCTGCCGCGCTCTACGAGCGCACAATGGCGCTTCAGACCCAGGCCTCCGTTGCCGGGATCACCGGCCTACTCGCCGCTCGCGATGGACACTGACAGCAGGAGAACAGATGACACTCGCCCTCCAACTGGCGCAACGCGCCGTCGATCTCGACTATCGCGATTTCCCGTCCGACGCGAAGAAGTGGGCGCGCGAGGCCATCGCGGACACCGTCGGTTGCGCGCTTCTCGGCGCCAATACGGAAACCACTGCATCGGTTCTCAACGCGGGGATGGAGGTCGCCGGACCCGCCCTGGTTCTGGGGCGCAAGCAGCGTCTGGCGCCGCTGGAAGCGGCCTTTGTCAACGGGACCTCGGGGCACGCGCTCGACTACGACGACACCAGCAAGTCGCTGTCGGGGCACCCCACCGTCATCATCATCCCCGGGCTCCTCGCCCTTGCCGAGGCGCGGGGCGCATCGGGGCAGGCGTTGCTGGACGGCTATATCGTCGGTGTCGAGCTTGCGACGCGGTTCGCGCGCGGGGTCAACTTCTACCACTATGAAAAGGGTTGGCATCCGACGGCAACCCTCGGCATTTTCGGCGCCGCGGCGGCGGCCAGCCGGCTGATGGGGCTGAGCGCCGGGCAGATGGCGCATGCGCTCGCGATGGCCGCCTCCTTCGCCTCGGGCGTGAAGGCCAACTTCGGCACGCCGACGAAACCGGTGCATGCCGGCATCGCCGCGCGCAACGGGCTTTTCGCGGCGCTGCTCGCCGAACAGGGCGTTGGCGCCGGACCCCGCGCCCTGGAACATCCGCAGGGGTTTCTCGAAGTCTTCAACGGCAGCGGCAATTACGACGTCGACAAGATGCTGACCGGCTGGGGCGATCCGCTGGACCTGATGAGCCCGGGTCTGTCGATCAAGAAATATCCCTGCGTCTACAGCGTGCACGGCGCCATCGACGCGGCCATCGAGATCAACGGCAAGAACGCGCCCGCGGCGGCGGCGATCGAGAAGGTCGTCGTCCACATGCATCGCCGCCGGATGCTGCCGCATGTGCAGAACCCGGCCAGCAGCGCGCTGAATGCCAAGTTCTCGCTGCCCTATGCCGTCGCGCGGGCGCTGATCACCGGCGCGGTGACGCTGGACCATTTCGAGGAAGAGGCGCTGCACGACCCGGATGTGATGAAGGTCATGTCCCTGATCGAGATGGTGCCGCATCAGGACGACTCGAACGACTATGGCGCCGAGGTCACGGTCGTCCTCGCCTCGGGCGAGCGGCTGAAGGCCGAGGTCGCCTCTCCGCTCGGGCGCGGACCCGAAGCGCCGCTGCCGGCCGAGATGCTGCGGACCAAGTTCCTCGACTGTGCCTCGCGCAGCATCAGCGCGGCGGGCGCGCGGGCGACCTTCGACATGCTGCTCGATCTGGACGCGCTGCCCTCCGTTTCCAGGCTGACCGACGAAATCGAAGCCGCGACGCATTGACCAGGAGCATGCACATGACCTTTGCAAACGAATTGGCTCAACGCGCCGCCGCGATCTCGCTGGAAACCAGCGGCGACGAGGCGATCCATGTGGCCAAGCGCGCGGTGGCGGATACGCTGGGGGTGACGGTGGCCGGCTCGGGCGCCGGTTTCATCGACAGCCTCGAGACGGTGCTGGGCGCGCGGTCGGCGCCGGGCAAGGCCACCCGGGTCGGGCGCCGCGGCAGCTCGACCATGCTGCACGCCGCGATGGTGAACGGCACGGCGTCGCATGCGCTCGACTTCGATGACTGTTCCACCACCATGGGCGGGCATCCGTCTGCGCCGGTGGTTCCGGCCGTGCTGGCCATCGCCGAGGAGCGCGGGTTGGGCGGGAAGGCCGTGATCGAGGCCTATCTCGCCGGTTTCGAGACCGAGACCAGGCTCGCGCGGGGGCTTCTGCCGCATCACTATGAAAAGGGCTGGCATCCGACGGCGACGCTCGGGGTTTTCGGCGCGACCGTCGCTTCGGCCCGGCTGCTGGGTCTGGATGCCGGGGAACTGGCCAATGCGCTGGCGATGACCGTCTCGATGACCTCCGGCCTGAAGTCGAATTTCGGCACGCCGGTCAAGCCCCTGCATGTCGGGCAGGCGGCCCACAATGGCCTGCTTGCAGCATTGATGACCTCGGCGGGCGTGACGGCGAATCTGGAGGCCTTCGAGCATACCTACGGGTTCTTCAACGTCCTGAACGGCGAAGGCACGTTCTCGACGGAGAAGATCCTGGACGATTGGACCGGCACGCCCGAAATCCTTCAGCCGGGCATCGCGATCAAGCAGCATCCCTGCTGCGGCAGCGCGCATTCCGCAATCGACGCCGCGCTGAAGATCCGCGCCGCGCAGGGGGCACTGGGTCCGGACCGGATTGCCGCAATCGAGACCTGGACGCATGACCGCCGGCTGGCGCATACCAACCGCCCGGAACCTGCAACCGCGCTCGACGCGAAGTTTTCGGTCCAGTTCCTGACTGCGAAGGCGCTGGTGGACGGCCAGTTGCGGATCGCCGATTTCGCCGAAGGCGCCTTCATGACGCCCCCGGTGGCCGAACTGCTGAAGGTGACGACGTCGGCCGGCCACAACGACGAGGATCAGTACCTCGGCCGGGTCAGGGTGACGCTGAAGGACGGAAGCGTCCTTGAGGATACCGCGTCCACCAACTTCGGGCGCGGCCCGCTCAACCCGATGTCGGATGCCGAACTGTTCGAAAAATTCTCGGACTGCGTCTCGGTGCGCATGGACCGTGCCGTGGCGCGGGAGGCTTTCGAGACCGTGCTGGCCATGGATAGGCTGGATGACCTCGCGGCCATGATGGGCTTCTTCGCCTGAGCCGCGCGCCCCGCGTGAAAACGGACAAGGGCCCGCCTCTCAGGCGGGCCCTTCGCGGCACGGGATCGCATCGCGGCTCGCCTGCCGGTAAACCTCTACCTCCACGGCACGCCGAACCCCGAGCCGCTCGCGATGGGCCGAGACCCCTACAGCGTCTCTCGGATGATCTCGAACAGGCGGCGGGTGGCCGGCGACAGGGTTTCGCGTTCGCGGGCCACGAAGCCGAAGGTCCGGTAGTGGCGCGCGTCGGCGACGTCGATCTGGGTCAGGTGTCGCCCCGTCACCTCGTCCTGAAGGTTCCGGGTCGACAGGAGGCTCAGCAGCTGCGTGCCGCCTATCAGCGAAGGCAGGTAGAGGATGGATGTCGCCGTGACCTGGGCCTTGGGGGGCGGGCAGCCGTGCCGCTTGAACAGGTCGTGCAGCCAGGGCTGCAACGCGGATTCGCCCGGCAGGACCCAGTTGTAGGCGTTCAGATCCACGACCCGGACCTCGCGCCCGGCCAGCGGATGCGCCCAGCTGGCGACGATGGCCACCTCGTCCTCCAGCAGCGGCGACACTTCGAAACCGTCCATCGGGCCGGTGACATGGGTCAGCACCGCGTCCAGCCGATGCTGGCGCAAGGCGGCCAGCAGAGGTCCGCTGACATTCGTTTCAAGGTCGATCGTCACCCGCGGGCTTTGGTCGAGCAGCTTTCGCATGATTTCCGGCAGATAGTATTTGGCCAGCGTCGGCGCGCAGCCGAAGCGGATATGCCCCGCCTCACCCTGGGCGAAGCCGCGCAGCTCGCGCCGGGTTTCGGTCATCATGCGGTCGATGACCCCGCTCCGCTCCAGCAGGACGCGGCCCAGCTCGGTCAGCGCGATGCCGCGCCCCTCGCGCAGGAACAGCTTGCCGTCGAGCGAGTCCTCCAGCCGCTGCATCGCCTTCGTCAGCGCAGGCTGGGTCAGATGCAGCCGCTCGGCGGCCCGTCCCATATGCCCGAGTTCGGCGATCGCCCGGAAATAGGTGAGGTCCCTGACATCCATTCCAAACTCCGGGCTATCAATTGATGATTTTTTGGAATTTGTAGTTATCGCGCCTCTTTGGCAAGAACGGTTGCAACACTTGGAGCCGCGCCGCGAGGCGCCGGGTCCTTCCGTTCAGAGGAGAACCAGATGACCGTCGGCTTCCGCGTGTTCTGTCAACGCAAGCTTCCGTCGCCCGCCGTGGTAGAGTCCTTCGGCGCGCTGCCGTCGGCGAATGTGGCGGATGTAATGAACCGCCTGAACTCGCTGCCGGCCGGCACCCGCCTGCAGGGGCCGCGCCTCGCGCGGCCGGTGGCGGGTGTGGCGCTGACGGTGCAGGTCGCGGCGGGCGACAACCTGTTGATCCACAAGGCGCTGGACATGGCGCAGGAAGGCGACGTCATCGTCGTCTCCAACGGCGGGGCGCAGACGCAGGCGCTGATGGGCGAGGTCATGTTCGGCTACGCCAAGTTCAGGAAGGTCGCCGCCATCGTCTTCGACGGGCCGATCCGCGACATCGACTCGCTGGAAACGCTGGGGCTTCCGGTGTTCGCCACCGGCACCCGTCCGGGCGGCCCGATGAAGCAGGGCCCGGGCCAGATCAACGTGCCGATCGCGTTCGAGGGGTGCGTGGTCAACCCGGGCGACATCGTTCTGGCCGACAATGACGGGGTGGTGATCGTCCCCCGCAACGATGCGGAAGACGTTCTGGCCAAGGCGCGCGCGCTGTCGGCGAACGATCAGGCGAAGGTTGCGGCGGGCAGGGATGGCACGCTGGACCGCAGCTGGGTCGACGCGGCGCTGAAGAAGGCGGGCTGCGAATTCATCGAGGCCGCCCATGAATGACGCGCGGCCGGTTCCGGGAGAGCGCAAGACGGTGTTCCTGCTTGCGTCCATCCACGGCGATGCCGTGGATCTTCTGAAGGCCGACCCGCGTCTCGACGTCGTTACCTGGGACGATGCCCGGATCGAGAACTGGCGGGACGAGGCCGATGCGGTGATCCTGCGCGGGCTCGACCTGCGCGGCGACGACATCCGCGCGGCGCGGCGGCTGAAGGTCATCGGCCGGCACGGGGCAGGGGTCGACTCGGTCGATATCGAGGCCGCCCGCGAACGCGGCATCGTCGTGCTGAACACGCCCTTCGAGAATTCGCAATCGGTGGCCGAACTGTCGGTGACGCTGATGCTGGCGGCGGCGCGCCGGGTGGTGCAGGCGCATCATCTGGTGCGGACCGGTGGCTGGGCCGAGGGGCGCAAGGGCAGGGGCTGCCGCGAACTCTACCGCAATCGCGTGGGCTTCGTCGGCTATGGCCGGATCGCCCGGCTCACCGCCGACATCCTGCGCAACGCCTTCGAGATGGAGGTTGCGGCCTACGACCCGAAACTGCCGGACAGCGTCTGGCAGGACCAGACGGGCGTCACCCGGGTGGAGTCTCTGACCGACCTGTTCGCGTCCTGCGACTTCGTCAGCGTGAACCTGCCGCGCACGCCGGAAACGACCGGGCTGATCTCGCAGCAGGTTCTCGCGGCGGCCAGGCCCGGTCTGATCCTGGTGAACACCTCGCGCGGCGGGATCGTCGACGAACCGGCCCTGGCCGCCGCGCTGGCGGACGGACCGATCGGGGCGGCGGGGATGGACGTGTTCCAGCAGGAGCCGCCGTCGCCCGATCACCCGCTGCTGTCCTTGCCGAACTTCATCGCGACGCCGCACTACGGCGGCGCCACGCAGGAAAGCCTTCGCCGCGTCGCCTGTTCGATCGCGCGGGAAACGGCGCAGGCGCTGTTCGGCCAGGCGACGGAGTACTACCGGGTCGCCTAGTCATCCGGGGGCGTCGGGGACCGGGCGATGCCGCGGGATCCCGGACGTTCAGGGGGGATGATGCGGCCGCCGGCACCGCGCGGCTGCGGGCTTACAAAGGGGGGAGAAGATGACCAGAAAACTGACGGACGGGATTGCCGGGGCGGTTATCCTGCTGGCCGCGATCGCGATGTACCTGAGCCTGCCGGGTCCCGGGGAAACGGTGATCGCCGGGCTCGACATGAGCCTTGCGCCGCGTCTTGTTGCCCTGATCCTCGGCGCGCTGAGCCTCGGCCTGCTGGTCGTGACCTTCGTTCCGTTCGGCGACACCGATGCGGAGGGCGAGGCGGCACCGGGCACGCCCCATGTCGCCTATCCCGGCCGGCTGGTTGCCACAGCGGTGCTGATCGTCGCCGCCGCGGCCTGTTTCCAGTGGCTCGGCTTCGTGCTGACCTCGGTGCTCTACATCTTCGCGCAGTGCTACATCCTCACCTACGAGGCCGGGACCTTCAGGCCCCTGCGCACGGCGATCATCGCGATCGCATTCCCTGTCACCGTCAACCTGATGTTCTGGCACCTGCTGTCGATGCCGCTGCCGCAAGGCATCCTGGGGAGCTGACCATGTTCGACGTTTTTCTGCAGGGCGCTTCGGCCGCTCTGGACATCTACTGCATCCTGCTCGTGTTCGGCGGCGTGGCGCTCGGCATCGTGTTCGGATCGGTCCCGGGCCTCACCGCCTCGATGGGCCTGATCCTGTGCCTGCCGCTGACCTTCACCATGCCGCCCCTGCACGGGCTGTCGCTTCTCTGCGGGCTCTTCATCGGCGGCATCTCGGGCGGGCTGATCCCCGCGATCCTGATGAACCTGCCGGGGACGCCCGGTTCGGTCGCGACGCTGTTCGACGGCTATCCCATGGCCGTGAAGGGCGAGGCAAAGAAGGCGCTCAGCGCCGCCGTCCTCGCCTCCTTCTGCGGCACGCTGTTCGGGATCGTCGTTCTGGCCATCTTCGCGCCGATGCTGGCCCGCTTTGCGCTGAAGTTCACACCGTTCGAGTATTTCGCCGTCTCGTTCTTCGCGCTGTCGCTGATCGCGAGCCTCAGCGCCGGGTCGATGATCAAGGGCTTCATCAGCGGCGTGATCGGCATCGCCATCGCCATGGTGGGGATGAGCCCCGTGGGCGGGATCGAGCGTCTGACCGGCGGCCATACCGACCTGCAGGCCGGCTTTGCCATGGTGCCCTTCCTCGTCGGCCTGTTCGCGATCTCCGAACTGCTGCACGACTCGGGGAACGGCCCGGCCAAGGCCACGATGCGCAAGCTGGGCGAGACCACCAGGGAGGTGGGGCTCAAGATCGCCGATGTCGTGGGCAACATCCGCACCTTCCTCGTCGCCGCCACGGTCGGCACCGGCATCGGCATCCTGCCGGGAATCGGGGTCAGCACCGCCAGCCTGACCGGCTATCTTGCCGCCAAGAAGACCTCTCGCCGCGGCAACAAGTACGGCACCGGCATCGTGGACGGCGTCGTCGCCTCGGAAAGCGCCAACAACGCCTGCATCGGCGGCGCGCTCGTGCCGCTGCTGGCCCTGGGCATTCCCGGCGATACCGTCGCCTCGATCCTGCTGGGCGCGTTCATCATGAACAACATCCAGCCCGGGCCGCTGCTGTTCCTGACCCAGGGCGAACTGGTCTACGGCATCTTCACGTCGCTGGTCGTCGCGTCGATCGCCATGGCGGCCTTCATGTTCCTGATGATGCCGGTCTTCGTCCGCATCGTCCGCACGCCCAAGAACGTGCTGATGCCGCTGGTCGTGGTGATGTGCCTCGTCGGCGCCTTCGGGCTGAACAACCGCGCCTTCGACGTCTGGTCGATGGTGATGTTCGGCGGACTCGGCTTTGCCCTGCGCACCTTCGGGTTTCCGCTGCAGCCGGCGGTGCTGGGCTTCATCCTTGGCCCCATCGTCGAGACGAACTTCTACCGGGCCCTGACCGCCTCGAAAGGCGACCTGACAGAGTTCCTGACCCGTCCGATCAGCGGCCTGTTCCTGCTGCTGTCGCTGGTCTTCATCGCTCTGCCGCTGATCTCGGCGCTCTACACCCGTCTTCGCCCGGTCCCGCAAGGCTAGGCGACATGTTTCAACAGGAGGAGAAAACCATGAAATTCCGTCACCTCAAGACCATCGCCGCGGCGGCGGTCCCGGCGCTCGGCCTGCTCGCCGGCGGCGCGGCCATGGCACAGGACTATCCGTCGAAACCGATCCAGATGGTGATCCCCTACAATCCCGGCGGCGACACCGATCTGCTGGGCCGCATCTTCGCCAGCCAGCTCGAAGCCGCTCTTGGCGAGACGGTGGTGCCGGTGAACATGGCCGGCGCCTCGGGCAGCATCGCCACCACCCATGTCTATCAGGCGGCCCCCGACGGCTACACGATGCTGTTCCACCACTCGGGCGTGCTCGGCAGCATGCTGACCGGCGCGATCGACTTTTCCTTCGACGACCTAACCGTGCTCGGCTCCGTCGGGCTGTCCGAAGGGTCGATCTGGGTCACCGCGAGCAGCTCGCCCTACGAGGACATGCAGGATGTGGTGGAGGCCGCGAAGGCCAGCCCGGGCACGGTGAAGAACGGCATCAACTTCGGCAGCCAGACCCATGTCCACGCCGCCGCCTTCGAAAAGGCCGCGGGCGTCGAGATGCACAACATCGACGTCGGCGGGATCGGCGAGAAGATCGTCAGCATCCTCGGCCAGCATGTGGACGTGTCCGAAGTGCAAGTGGGCGCGGTGCAGAGCTATCTGGACAGCGGCGACATGCGCGCGCTCGGCACACCGGCCGCGAAACGCTTCGACGGGCTGCCCGATGTCGCGACCTTCGCCGAACAGGGGATCGACGTCGAGATGCCCGACCGGCTGTTCTGGGTCGCGCTTCCGCCCGGGGCACCGGACGACGTGGTCGAGACGCTGAAGGGCGCGCTGGCCGAACTGGCCGGCAGCGAGGCGCTGAAGACCGAATACGCCAAGGTGAAGATGACCCCCTACTTCCTGTCGGCAGAGGAAACGGTCGACTACCTGAACAACGAGTACGAGTTCAACGCTCAGTACAAGGACATCTTCCTTTCGAACAACTGATGCGGGGGACCCCGGGCAACCCGCCCGGGGTCTTCGTCCTGACGGGAGGAGACGACATGACCTTGACCTTCACGCGCCCGCTCGCCGCGGCAGTGGCCCTTTGCCTTGCACAGGCGCCCGCCATGGCGCAGGTGGCGGCGACAGACGACAACCCCATCCGGGGCGCCATCGACTTCCACATTCACACCGCGCCGGACGTGTCGGCGCGCAACCTGACCGACATCGAACTCGCCGAGATCGCCGCCCGCCACGACATGGGCGGGCTGGTGCTGAAGAACCACGTCACCATGACCGCGGACCGGGCGGCGCTGGTCAATGCGCAGGTGCCGGAGATCGAGGTCTTCGGCGGCGTGGTGCT
The DNA here is from genome assembly GCF_003993775.1 of Frigidibacter oleivorans. Classification (GTDB taxonomy): domain Bacteria; phylum Pseudomonadota; class Alphaproteobacteria; order Rhodobacterales; family Rhodobacteraceae; genus Frigidibacter; species Frigidibacter oleivorans. Next base: position 134,221 of record NZ_RJRZ01000007.1, on the reverse strand, counting down.
GAACCATGCGGTCGGCGGCATCAATGCCGAGGCCGTCCGCACGATGGCCAAGATGTCCGGCGGCCGGGGAAAGGTCGTCTGGTTCCCGACCTTCGACGCCGCCTTCCACCGGGAATCGAAGGGCGGCCAGCCGGGCGGCATACGCGTGCTCGTGGATGGCGCGCTGACGCCCGAGACCGAAGAGGTGCTCGATGCGGTTCTGGAGCATGACCTGATCCTCGAGACCGGCCATCTCTACCCGGAGGAGGTGCTCGCGCTGGTTCGCCGTGCGACCGAGAAGGGGATCGGGAAGATCGTCGTCACCCATGCCATGGCAGAGAATCCCGGCCTGAACATCGAGCAGATGCAGGAAGCGGCGTCGATGGGCGCCTATCTCGAACTCATCTACCTCGATCATCTGGGGACACCGACGGCGCATCTTCCGTGGCTCAGGACCCGCAAGCCGAACTCGATCGCCGACATGAGCGCGGCGGTGAAGCAGATCGGCGCGGCGCATTTCATCCTGGCCAGCGATCTGGGGCAGACGGGAAACCCGCTTCACCCCGACGGCATGATCGAACTGATCAACGGGCTTCTGGCCGAAGGGGTCTCGCAGGCCGACATCGACACCATGGTCCGCGACAACCCCGGGATGTTGCTGGGCCTCTGATCGCGCAGCACCGGCGCGGACCGCGGGGCGCTCACGGTCCGCGCCGACTGAAATGCCACCGACTATTGCAGGACCCCGACCGCGTGACCTCTGACAAACTCGACCTTTTCACCGAAGCGGACGGCGCCCGTTTCGTCGACCTGCGCAAGGCGATGGCGCGGTTTCCGCGGCTGGCGGAGATGCCCTTCAGCCTTCGCGTCCTGTTCGAGAACCTCGTCCGGCACGAGACCGGCGACGGCATCGCCACCGGCCATGCCGAACGGCTGGCCGGGGGCGAGGCGCGCGGCACGGAGATCGGTTTCCATCCCGGTCGCGTGATCCTGCAGGACAGCGCGGGGCTGCCCGCGCTCATCGACATGGCGATGCTGCTCGACAAGGCGCGCGGCCACGGCATCGACCCCGGCAGCCTGAACCCGCAGGTGCCGGCCGACCTGATCATCGACCATTCGATCCTGGCGCATCATTCGCGCGGGCCGGACGCCATCCTGCGCAACCAGGCGCTGGAATTCGCCGCGAACCGCGAACGCTTTGCCTTCATGAAATGGGCGCAGAAGCGGATGGACAACCTGACGGTGATCCCGCCGGGGCGGGGGATCATCCACCAGATCAATATCGAGCATCTGGCCGATGTCGTGTCCACCCGCGCGACGGGCGGCCGGACATGGCGGTTCCCCGACACCGTGATCGGCACCGACAGCCACACGACGATGGTCAACGGCATCGGGGTGCTGGGCTGGGGCGTCGGCGGCATCGAGGCCGAGGCGGTCATGCTGGGCGAGGCGGTCTCGATGCTGGTTCCGCCGGTGATCGGGGTGGAGCTGACGGGCAGCCTGCCCACCGGCGTGCTGGCGACCGATCTCGCGCTGAAACTGACCGAGGCGTTGCGCAACTTCGGCGTCGTGGGGGCCATCATCGAATTCTTCGGTCCCGGCGTGACGGCGCTGTCGGTCGCGGACCGCACCACCATCGCCAACATGAGCCCGGAATTCGGCTCGACCGCGGCGATGTTCCCGCCGGACAGGGCGACGGTCGACTATCTCGCGCTGACCGGGCGGCCGGCCGGCAAGGTCGCGGCGGCGGAGGACTACCTCCGCCGCACCGGTCTGTGGTTCGACCCCGACGCGCGGCCCCGCTTCGACGACGTGATGGACTTCGACCTCTCGCGGGTCAGCCGGACCGTCTCCGGCCCCTCGCGCCCCGAACAGGGCCGCGACATCGCCGCGGTCGGCGCCGTGATGGACGAGACCATCGGATCCGCGGTGAAGACGCGGGACGGGGTGAGCGACGGCGATATCGTCATCGCGGCGATCACCTCCTGCACGAACACCTCGAACCCCGAGGCGATGATCGCGGCGGGCCTGCTGGCGCGGAATGCCCGCCGGCGCGGCCTGACGGTGAACCCGCGCATCAAGACCTCGCTCGCGCCGGGGTCGCGCGCGGTCATGCACTACCTGTCGGCGGCGGGGCTCGATGCCGATCTCGCGGCGCTCGGGTTCGAGCTTGCGGCCTTCGGCTGCACCACCTGCGTCGGCAATTCCGGCGATATCGACGCCGAGGTGTCGCAGGCGATCGTCGACGACGATCTTTGCGTGGCCGCCGTGCTGTCGGGCAACCGCAACTTCGAGGCGCGGATCCACCCGCAGGTGAAGGCGAATTTCCTCGCCTCGCCGCCGCTGGTGGTGGCCTATGCCATCGCCGGGACCATGCGGACCGATCTCGAAGTCTTGGGCCGGGATGAAAAGGGCCGTCCGGTCGGACTTGCCGACATCTGGCCCGCGGCCGAAGAGATCGACGCGCTTCTGCGCCGCGTGGTGGTGGAGGAGCGGTTCCGCGCCTCCTATGCCGACGTGACCCGGGGCGACGAGAACTGGGAGGCGCTCGATATCGGCGGCGGCGATACCTTCGGCTGGACGGAGGAGAGCACCTATATCCAGCGGCCGCCTTTCTTCGATCTGCCCGCGGCCTTTGCCGGCGCCGGCCCGATCCTTTCGGCCGCGCGGCCACTGCTGATCCTCGGCGATGCGGTGACCACCGATCACATCTCTCCGGTCGGCACCATCGCGCCCGACAGCGAGGCGGCGGCCTATCTGAGGGAGCGGGGCGTCGAGCGGCAGGATTTCAACACCTATGGCGGGCGGCGCGGCAACCACAATGTCATGGCGCGCGGCACCTTCGCGCATCTCCGGCTGCGCAACGAGATGGTCGACGGCATCGGCCCCCGCACCCGGATCCTGCCGGAGGGCCGCGAAACCACCATCTTCGAGGCCTCCCGGGCCTATGCGGCGCGCGGCGAACAGGTCGTGGTCATTGCCGGCGAACGCTACGGCGCGGGTTCGGCGCGGGACTGGGCCGCCAAGGGCACCCAACTCCTCGGCATCCGCGTCGTCATCGCGGAAAGTTTCGAGCGGATCCACCGGTCGAACCTGGTCCGCATGGGGGTGCTGCCGCTCGAATTCCTTGATGGCGAGGGGCGCAGGTCACTGGGTCTCGGGCCCGAGGACCGGTTCTCGGTCGACACGTCCTGCGACGACCTCAGCCCCGGCCAACGGCTGCAGGTGTCCGTCATCGGCCCCGACGGATCGGTCCGCAAGATCTTCACCGCCCGGTCCCGCGTCGATACCGGCGAGGAGCTGCGCTATCTGCGCGAAGGCGGCATCCTGCCGAGCGTCGCGGGACGCCTGATCCGGCAGCACGCGGACGCCCGGTCGCAGTGACGGAAGGCGGGGGCGGGCGCGCTGCCCGTGTCGTCATCGCCCCCGGCCGCGACCGGCGACAGGCCGCCGCGCGACGCCACCTGTGCGGCGCCCTCAGACGGCGCCGGCGGCCAGTCCTGCGACAAGGATCCGCAACGTCGTCTGCAGGCCGGCCTCCTGATCGAGACCCGCCCTGGCTGCTGCCTCGACATGCGCGGGGTGGACGAAGACCGTGACGGCGTCGCGGACGGCGCCCGCCGCCGCGTCGAGGTCGCATCCGGGGAACTCGCCCCGCGCGACCCCGTCTGCGAGGAGACGGCGGACGAGGCCCGTCATGCGGCGGGCGTAATCCAGGATGAGGTCGGGACGCTCCTCGACGACGCGGCGGTAGAGGGCATGCATCTCGGGATCGTCGGCGAATTTGGCGCGCTTGCTTCGGTGCAGCGCCAGAACGAGCGCCGTCAGCCGTTCTGCGGCAGGGCCGTCCGCTTCGACGAAGGTTTCGGCCAGGGCGGCCTCCTCGGCCATCGTCGCGGCCGCAAGCGCGTCGAAGATATCGGCCTTGGACCGGAAATGACGGTAGATCGCCGAGTGCGACAGGCCCATCGCCTGCGCGATATCCACCACATTCGTCTTTGCGCCGCCGAAGCGCCGGATCAGGTCCCGGGCGGTCTTGAGAATGTGGTCGCGTTGGGTGGGTGAAGCGCTCTCCATGGTCCTTGGTCTAGGGGATGACGATTTGGAGTGCAACAAGTAACATATTTCATGATATGTATTGTGTCTCATCCCGTGATTTGCGACGGGTGATCCCGCAACCCGAGGAGAACGCCATGATCCCGCTTCCCGAAGCCTCCGCCCGCCGCACCGCCCTTGTCACCGGGGGTTCCGGATTCGTCGGCGGCCATCTGATCCCGCGCCTGATCTCCGGGGACTGGCAGGTCCGAGGCATCGGCCGATCGGCCGCCAGCCGGTCCGCCGTCGCGGCGCTCGGCGCCGAGACGCGCGAGGCCGACCTGTGCGACCAGGCGGCGCTCGAGCGGGCGATGGCGGGGGTGGACACGGTTTTTCACGTCGCGGCGCATTTCCGGCTGTGGGGGCCGCGCCGCACCTTCCGCGCGATGAATGTCGAGGGCACCCGCAACGTTGTCGCCGCCGCCGAACGCGCGGGCGTCCGTCGCATCGTCTATGTCAGTGCCGCTGCCGTGGTCATGGGGCGCCCCGAACTGCAGCGCGGCGTGACGGAAGACCTGCCGCTTCACCGCATGGGCTTCGCGCCCTATTCCGCCAGCAAGGCCGAGGCGGAGGACATCCTCCGCGCGGCGAATGGCCGCCGCGAGGGGCTGTCGACCGTCGCGATCCGCCCGCCCTTCATCTGGGGACCGGACATGCCCGCGCTCGACCATATGGTCGAAACCGTGAAGGCCGGGCAGTTCCAGTGGGTCGCGGGCGGCGGGCAGGCGCTGTCGACCTGCCATGTCGACAATCTCTGCCACGCGCTGATCCTCGCCGCCGACCGGGGCCAGGAAGGCGCCGCCTATTTCGTGTCGGACGGCATCGACACCACGCTGAAGGCCTTCCTGACGCGCCTTCTGGCGAGCCGCGGCGTCATCCCGAAGGACCGGGCCGTTCCCTTCGGGATGGCATGGACACTGGCGGGCATCATGGGAATGGCGTGGCGCCTGCTGCGCCTTCGGGGCGAGCCGCCGATCACCCGGCAGATGCTGCGCCTGATCGGGAAGGACTTCACGCTCGACATCTCGAGGGCCCGGACGGAACTGGGCTATGCGCCGATCCTGACACCCGAGGCGGGGTTCAGGGAGATGGAGCGGGCCGCGACCGGCCGCGAGGCCGATGCGACGGCGTCACGGCACGGCGCGACGCATTTGGCGGCTCAGGCATGATCGGTCTTGTCCGGTCGGCCTCGCCGGGCGACGGGAGCCGCCGTGTCGGGAGCGGTCGCGTCGGGAGCGGTCGTGTCGGGCCTGCCGCTTCTCGCTAGGCGCCCCTCGGTCCGGCATCGGATCCTCGCCCCCGCCTTCCGCGCGCTCAGGCCAGGCGGAACCTTCGTCCAGTGCACCTGCGGCCATGTCGTGCCGGTGGCCGGGGATGTCGCCAAGGAGCCTGGACTGGCGTTCCGCGGAGTCGGCCGCACCTTGCGCAATCGTCCTCCGGCCCCGGTCTAGGAGACCGGCAGAAGGTTCGACGAGCGGGGACGTTGGAACACAGGCGCGAAAGATGGCGGAGAGACAGGGATTCGAACCCTGGGACCCCTCGCAGGGTCAACGGTTTTCGAGACCGCCCCGTTCGACCGCTCCGGCACCTCTCCGCATCGGTGGTCGTCGTGGAGCGGGGATGTAGCCGCTCGGCCGGAGGCCTGCAACCGGAATTTTCGCGGGAGGGGTCTCACGCGGCCGGTTGCAAGGGCGCGCCCTTTTCCGGCGCGGCCGCGTCCGGTCCCCATCGCGTGAGGTGGCTTGGCAGCCCCCCCTCTGCGGGCTACCTAAGGCAAAATCTGCCTTGGGGGGTCCGATGACGACAGTTGCCACCATTCGCCGCGACGGCCCTGTCCGGTGGCGCGCGATGCTGTTCGGGCTGGCGGCGGGTCTGGCCACGCTTCCTGCCCTGGCCGAAGTCACCCCGCCGGCCGCCGGCACGGCCGAGGCGCCCGCCACCCCGGCGCCCGCCGCGACCCCCGCCCATGCCGAACTGACCGGCCTGCTGCGGCTCGACGAACTGTTCGCCATCATGCAGAAGGAAGGCGAGGCCTATGGCGACGAGCTGCAGGACGAGCTTTTCGCGGGGCAGGGCGGGCCGCGCTGGCACCAGGAGGTGCGCGACATCTATGCGGCGGACAGGCTGCTGCCGCTGTTCCTGGCGACCTTCGATGCGGCGCTGGCCGATGCCGATATCGCGCCGATGCGGGACTTCTTCGCCGCCCCCTTCGGCCGGCGTGCGGTCGATCTGGAACTGGCGGCGCGGCGGGCCCTGCTGGACGAGGGGGTCGAGGAGGCGGCGACGCTGCGGCTCGAGGACATGATGGCGGCCGAGGCGCCGCGGCTGGCGCAGATCGAACGCTTCGCCGCCGCGGCCGACCTGATCGAGGCGAATGTGCTGGGCGGGCTGAACGCCAACCTCGCCTTCTACCGGGGCATGGTCGAGGGCGGGGCGATCCCGGGCGACCCGACCGACGAGGATCTGCTGGCCGATGTCTGGTCGCAGGAAGACTCGATCCGGGCCGAGACGGAACGCTGGCTCTATTCCTATCTGCTGCTGGCCTACGATCCGCTGACGGATGACGAGATCGACGGGTACATCGCCTTTTCCGAATCCGGACCGGGGCGGCAGCTGAACGCGGCGCTGTTCGCCGCCTTCGACCGGGTCTTCGAACAGGTTTCCTACGATCTGGGCAAGGCCGCGGCGGCGATGCTCGCCGGTCAGGAAATCTGATCGCGGCCCTCGCGGCGGGCTTGACTTCGCGGCGCAAATCCCGGACAAGCCCGCATCCCGGCTGGTCCCCTCGGACAGGCCGGGTCTGGCGTTTCCGGGCGGTTCCGGGGGCGCCCCACAGCAACACGCCCGCAAAGGGCGCGCTGCCCGAAGGCGCCGCGGCTGGCCTGCCGCGGACCGAACGCCCGGACGATCCGGGGGCCGCAGGGCGCGGTGAGAGAAGGAAGACGCCATGTTCGCGGTCCTCAAGACCGGCGGCAAGCAGTACAAGGTCCAGGCGGGCGACGTGCTCCGCGTGGAACGGCTGTCCGCCAATGCCGGCGAAAAAGTCCAGTTCAACGACATCCTGATGGTCGGCGGCGATGCCCCGGTCTTCGGCGCCCCGCTCGTGTCGGGCGCGGCCGTGCAGGCCGAGGTGATCGACGAGATCAAGGCCGACAAGGTCATCACCTATCACAAGCGCCGGCGGAAGCATTCGTCGCAGCGCACCCGCGGCCATCGCCAGACGCTGACGCTGCTGCGCGTGACCGACATCCTCGCCTCGGGCGCGGAAGGCAGCGGCGTGAAGGCCGCGGTCGGCGCCCGCACCAAGGTCGAGGCCGCCGAAGCCGCCGAGACCCCGGCGAAACCGAAGCGGGCGGCCAAGAAAGCCGCCGAAGCCCAGGAGTAATCCCCCATGGCACACAAGAAAGCTGGCGGTTCCTCCCGCAACGGTCGCGACTCGGCCGGCCGTCGCCTCGGCGTGAAGCTCTATGGCGGCCAGGCCGCGGTTCCGGGCAACATCATCGTGCGTCAGCGCGGCACCACCTGGTGGCCGGGCAACGGCGTCGAGATGGGCCGCGACCACACCATCTTCGCCGTGGTCGAGGGCCGCGTCGCCTTCAAGAAGGGCCTCAAGGGGCGCACCTTCATCTCGGTCCTCCCGGCGGCCGAGGCAGCCGAGTAAGCCGAACCTTCACAGGACGCGTGTAAAGGGGATCGGCCGGCAAGGCCGGTCCCCGTTCTGTTTACCGGACCTGCGCGGGATGGCTGCGATCCGCGCCCGGACGGGATGATTTCGGTGGCGGGGCCGGGGTGGTGCCTTTCGCGGCGCGGGCGCGACCCCATATCTGCCCCACGCAGGGAGGACGGCATGATTCAGGAACAGATCGCCAGCCAGCCGGTGATCGCGGCGGAACGCTTCGTGTTGCGGCCGCTGCGCCGGTCGGATGCGGGGCTGATCGCGCTCTATACCGGCGACCGCCGGGTGGCCGAGGGCACACGGGCGATCCCGCATCCGCTGCCCCCGGGCGCGACCGAGGCCTTCATCGCCCGCGCCAATGCCGCCGACCGGGCCGAGGATGTCTGGGCGCTGGACGGCTCGGCCGAGGGTCTGGCCGAGGTGCTGGGCCTCGTGTCGCTGACGCGGATGGACCGGGACCAGTCCGAGGTCGGGTTCTGGGTCTCGCCGGCCTTCTGGAACACGGGCTTCGCCTCCGAGGCGGTGGCGGCGCTGGTGGCGGCGAACCCGCACCGGTCGCGGACGCTGTTCGCCGAGGTGTTCCAGGATGCGCCGGTCTCGGCCCGGGTGCTGACCAATTGCGGCTTCCAGTATCTCGGCGATGCCGAAAGCTGGTCGGTCGCCCGCAACGCGCGCGTCCCCACCTGGACCTATCTGCGCAAGATGACCTGACCTTGTCCCTCCCGGGCCCGCGGGGCCGGGGAGGGCCGTGCTTCCCCTGACGCTTGAACCGGCGCGGCGCAGGCACTATCGCCTTTTGACACCCTGATCCCGAAAGTCTGCCCGATGAAATTCCTCGACCTCGCCAAAGTCTACATCCGCTCGGGCGGCGGCGGCGGCGGCTGTGTCAGCTTCCGGCGCGAGAAGTTCATCGAGTTCGGCGGTCCGGACGGCGGCGATGGCGGGCGCGGCGGCTCGGTCTGGGCCGAGGCGGTCGAGGGGCTGAACACGCTGATCGACTTCCGCTACCAGCAGCATTTCTTCGCCACCAACGGCCGCCCGGGCATGGGCCGGCAGATGACCGGCGCCGACGGGCAGGACATCGTGCTGAAGGTGCCGGTGGGGACCGAGATCCTCGAGGAAGACGAGGACACCGTGATCGCCGACCTGACCGAGGCCGGGCAGCGGGTGCTGCTGGCCAAGGGCGGCAATGGCGGCTTCGGCAACCTGCATTTCAAGTCCTCGACCAACCGGGCGCCGGCCCGCGCCAATCCGGGGCAGGAGGGGGTCGAACGCACCATCTGGCTGCGGCTGAAGCTGATCGCCGATGCGGGCCTGCTGGGCCTGCCCAATGCCGGCAAGTCCACCTTCCTTGCCGCTACCTCCAACGCGCGGCCGAAGATCGCCGACTATCCCTTCACCACGCTGGTGCCGAACCTCGGCGTCGTCGGCGTGGATGGCAAGGAATTCGTCATGGCCGACATTCCCGGCCTGATCGCGGGGGCGAGCGAGGGGCGCGGGCTCGGCGACCGCTTCCTCGGCCATGTCGAACGCTGCGCGGTGCTGCTGCATCTGGTGGACGGCACCTCCAGCACCATCACCAAGGATTATCGCACCATCATCGGCGAGCTGGAGGCCTATGGCGGCCATCTGGCCGACAAGCCGCGCATCACCGCGCTGAACAAGATCGACGCGCTGGACGCGAAGACGCTGGCCGGCCGCAGGCGCAGCCTCGAAAAGGCGGCGGGCGGCCCGGTCTTCCTGATCTCGGGCGCGGCGGGCATGGGCCTGACCGAGGTCCTGCGCGCGCTGTGGGCCGAGATCGCCCGGTCCCGGGCGCTGCCCGAGGAGATCGCGCCGTGGCAACCCTGACGCGGGCCGCCGCCCGGCCCGATCTGGCGACGGCCCGGCGGCTGGTGGTGAAGATCGGCTCTGCCCTGCTGGTGGACCGGACCCACGGGCTGAAGACCGGCTGGCTGCATGCGCTGGCCCGGGACGTGGCCTGGCTGCGGGGGCAGGGGACGCAGGTCATCCTCGTGTCCTCCGGGTCCATCGCGCTCGGCCGCGGGGTGTTGGGCCTGCCCTGGACGGCACTGCCGCTGGAACAGAGCCAGGCCGCCGCGGCGGTGGGCCAGATCCGCCTGGCCCGCGCTTATGAGGAAAGCCTTGCCCCCCATGGCGTGACCACCGCGCAGGTGCTGGTGACGCTGGAGGATACGGCCGACCGCCGCCGCTATCTGAACAGCCGTGCGACGATGGAGACGCTGCTCGGCCTCGGCGTGGTGCCGATCGTCAACGAGAACGACACCGTCGCCACCGACGAGATCCGCTTCGGCGACAACGACCGGCTGGCGGCGCAGATCGCGGTGACGGTGGGCGCGGATCAGCTGGTGCTGCTGTCGGATGTGGACGGCTTCTATTCCGCCAATCCGAAGGAAGACCCGACTGCCAGCCGCTTCGACCTGGTCGAGCGGATCACGCCCGAGATCGAGGCGATGGCCGGCGATCCGGTCTCGGGCCTTTCGAAGGGCGGGATGAAGACCAAGCTGATGGCGGCGCGCACGGCGGTGCAGGGCGGCTGCGCCATGGCGATCACCGAAGGTTCGGTGCTGCGGCCGCTGAGCGCGCTGGCCGGCGGCGCCGCCTGCACCTGGTTCCTGCCCGAGGGCGACCCGCAGACGGCGCGCAAGCGCTGGATCGCGGCGATGAAGCCCAAGGGCGAGGTGCGGGTCGATGCGGGGGCCGTGACGGCGCTGATGCAGGGCAAGTCGCTGCTGCCCGCGGGCGTCACCCGCGTCACCGGACGCTTCGGCCGGGGCGAGCCGGTGGCGGTGCTGGATCCGGCCGGGGCAGAGTTGGCGAAGGGGCTGATCCGCTATACATCGGACGAGGCGCGGGCCATCGCCGGGCACCGCTCGGGCGAGATCGAGGCGATCCTCGGCTATCCGGGCCGGGCGGCGCTGATCCATCGCGACGACATGGCGCTGTAGGCGCCTTGCGGACAGGAGACGGGCATGAAGGACATGGACGATATCCCCGCGCTGATGCGCGACATCGGCGCCCGGGCGAAGGTCGCCGCGTCGGACCTGGCCTTCGCCGCGCCGGAACGGAAATATGCGGCGCTGATCGGTGCGGCGGATGCCGTCTGGTCGAACCGGCAGGCGATCCTCGACGCGAATTGCGAGGATATGGACCTCGGGCGCGACAAGGGCCTGACCCCGGCAATGCTGGACCGGCTGGACCTGACCGAGGCGCGGCTGCGCGGCGTGGTCGACGGGCTGCGCGCGGTGGCCGAACAGCCCGACCCGGTGGGGCAGGTCATCGCCGAATGGGACCGGCCCACCGGTCTGAACATCCGGCGGGTGCGCACGCCCATCGGCGTGGTGGGGGTGATCTACGAATCCCGGCCCAACGTCACCGCGGATGCGGGCGCGCTGTGCCTGAAATCCGGCAATGCGGTGATCCTGCGCGGCGGGTCGGAAAGTTTCCACACCTCGACCGCCCTGCATGACTGTCTGGTCGAGGGGCTGCGTCAGGCGGGCCTGCCCGCCGATGCGATCCAGTTCGTGCCCACGCGCGACCGTGCGGCGGTGACCGAGCTGCTACGGATGGTCGAGTATGTCGACGTGATCGTGCCGCGCGGCGGCAAGGGTCTGGTCGGGCTGGTGCAGGCCGAGGCGCGGGTGCCGGTCTTCGCGCATCTGGAAGGCATCTGCCATGTCTATGCCGACCGCGACGCCGACCTCGACAAGGCCCGCCGCGTGGTGCTGAACGCCAAGACCCGGCGCACCGGCATCTGCGGCGCGGCGGAATGCCTGCTGATCGACTGGCAGTTCTACACCAAGCACGGCCCCGTGCTGGTCGAGGATCTGCTGGCGGCGGGGGTCGAGGTGCGGGCCGAGGGCGAACTGGCCAAGGTGCCGGGCACCGTCCGCGCCACGCCCGAGGATTTCGGCCGCGAGTTCCTCGACAAGATCATCGCGGTGAAGCTGGTGGACGGGGTCGATCAGGCCATCGCCCATATCCGCCGCTACGGCTCCAGCCATACCGAGGCGATCCTGACCGAGAACGACGCGACGGCCGAGCGGTTCTTCACCCGGCTCGACAGCGCGATCCTGATGCGCAACGCCTCTACCCAGTTTGCGGATGGCGGCGAGTTCGGCATGGGGGCGGAAATCGGCATCGCCACCGGCAAGCTGCATGCGCGCGGGCCGGTGGGGGCCGAACAGCTGACGAGCTTCAAGTATCTCGTCACCGGCGACGGCACCATCCGCGACTAGGGCGGTGCCGCGCCGGGCGAGCGGGGCATCAGAAGATCAGGGACAGCAGCCCGATCACGACCAGAAGGCCGATCAGGAAGATGATGCCGATGGTGCCGCCGATGAACTTGAACATGGTCCGTCCTTTCGCTGAGCCGGGGTCCGGGCCGCGACCCGGGGACGCAGCGGCAACGCATCAGGATCGGGCCTGTTCCGTGCTGCGGTCAGGCGGGGCCGCCCCGATCCCCGCCTGCACCGTCACCAGCCGAGGGTGATGGCGGTCTCGCCCGCCTCGGCCGTCACCCGGCGGGCCTGACGCGCGGCCTCGTCCCGCGCCAGCGCAAACTGCACCTGCGCGGGGGTCAGCTCCGGCAGCGGCGCGGCGGCGGCCAGCCCCGCCCACAGTCCGGGTTCGGATTTCAGCCGCGGTGCCCGGGCCGCCAGCCGCCAGCCGCCGGCCGCGGGTCCGACCTCGACCGTCCCGCCCCAGGCCAGCGCCCATTCGGCGCACTGGATCATCAGGAAGGCCAGCTTCACCTCGCGCCGGGGCAGGTCGCCCTGCGCCTGCCACTGCACCCGCAGCCGGCCGCCGCGGGTGGCATCGGCGATCAGCGCTGCGATCTCGGGCTGGCCCATGCGCTGGTCGGGCGCGGCCGAGCCGAAGGCCACGCGGAAGAAACGGACGCGGGCGGCGGCGGCGGCGACGCTTTCCGACACCAGCGCCAGTTCCGCCCCCGGCGCTCCGCCCGTCAGCGTCAGCAGCTCAACCCCATTGCCGATCGCGCCCAGCGGGCTGATAAGGTCATGGCAGATGCGCGATCCCAGCAGCGCGGGCAGGTCGGGCGGCAGGCTCATGCCCGGCCCCGCGGGGCGGAACGGGCGCAGGCCAGGCGGCAATCGAAGGACCGGGACCCATGCTGAATTCGCTTCTCGAACCCGGAATGCTGGTGCGCCATCCGGGCCAGCCCGACTGGGGCCTCGGGCAGGTGCAGTCCAATATCGGGGGCAGGATCACGGTGAATTTCGAACATGCCGGCAAGGTGGTGATCGACGGCGCGCGGGTCGATCTGCAGATCGTCTACGAATGACAAGTGTCTTATCCCGTAAGGTCTTGATCCTGAAAACTCTTCGCCCCGGAAGGCTCGCGGCTGGACGCTAGCACAACCCCCGGGTGTGTCAACGCCATGACCCGGCGACAGACTGTCCGGCAACCGGCAACGGGGCTTGCCGGTTGCCAGCCCGGCCGCGCTGGCCTACAAGCCCCCCAACCGGCCCCGCGGCCTTCGCGCGCGCGGCCCGTACCGGCAGGCACAAGCCCGAGGCGAGCCACGACATGACGCCCGATCCGACCACGCCGCGCGATCCGGCCGGACGCAGCCTTTCGGAAGACTCCGGGCCCTTCACCGTCCGTCTCGCCACCACGGAACAGGATCTTCTGGGGGCGCAGCGGCTGCGCTATCGCGTCTTTGTCGAGGAACTGGGCGGTGACGGGCCCTTGGTGGACCATGCCAACCGCTTCGAGCGCGACGAATTCGACCCGGTCAACGATCATCTGCTGCTGATCGACACCCGCCGCGACGCGGGCGCGCTCGACCATGTGGTGGGGGTCTACCGGCTGCTGCCGGGGGACCGCGCCGCGGCCTTCGGCCGGTTCTACTGCGACACCGAATACGACCTGACCCGGCTGCGCCAGTCGGGGCGGCGGCTGCTGGAACTGGGGCGGTCCTGCGTCGATGCCGGCTATCGCGGCGGATCGGCGATGTTCCTGCTGTGGAACGGGCTGGCCGACTATGTGCTCGACCGCGGGATCGAGGTGCTGTTCGGGGTGGCGAGCTTTCACGGCACCGATGTCGAGGCGCTGAAGATGCCGCTCGCCTGGCTGCACCATCACCATCTGGCGCCCGAGCCGCTGCGGGTGCGGGTGCTGGCCGAGCATTTCCAGACCATGGACCTCGTGCCGCCCGAGGCGATCGACCGCAAGGCGGCGATGGTGGCGATGCCGGCGCTGATCAAGGCCTATCTGCGACTTGGCGGTTTCGTGGGCGAGGGCGCCTTCATCGACCGGCCGTTCAACACCACCGATGTCTGCCTGCTGATGGACACGACCGCGATGAGCGAAAAGCACAAGGGCTTCTACACCCGCAAGCACGAGCGCGCCTGAATGACCACATGGCGCGAGGAACAGCCCCCGGCCGCGCCGCGCATCGGGGCGGCGGGCTGGCTGCGGGTGGCGCTGCGGGCGCCGCTGCTGTTTGTGGTGGTCTATGGCGGTCTGGCGCTGCTTCTGGCGCTGCGCCTGCCGGAACGGCTGGCCTTCGGCCTGCACCGCCCGGTCACGCCCTGGATCACGCAAGGCGTCTGCCGCGCGGCGCTGTGGCTGTTGGGCATCCGGCTGACGATCCGCGGCCGCCCGATGCAGGATCGCGGCGCCATCGTCGCCAACCATGCGGGCTGGCTGGACATCTTCACCCTCAACGCCTGCGACCGCATCTATTTCGTGTCGAAATCCGAGGTCGCCCGCTGGCCCGGCATCGGCTGGCTGGCACGGGCGACGGGCACCGTCTTCATCGCCCGCGACCCGCGCGAGGCGCGGGCGCAGCAGGCGCTGTTCGAGGCGCGGCTGCGGGCGAACCACCGGCTGCTGTTCTTTCCCGAGGGCACCTCGACCGACGGGCGGCGGGTGCTGCCGTTCAAGACCACGCTCTTCGCCGCCTTCTTCGCGCCGGAACTGCGCGAGCGCATGTCGATCCAGCCGGCCAGCGTGATCTATCGCGCGCCCGAGGGCGAGGATCCGCGCTTCCTCGGCTGGTGGGGGGACATGGCCTTCGGCCCGCATCTGCTGAAGCTGATGGCGCATCGCGGCGGGTCGCGGGCCGAGGTGCTGTTCCACCCGCCGATCCGGGTGGCCGGGGTCGCCGACCGCAAGGTGCTGGCGCTGCTGGCCGAGGCGGCGGTGCGTGGCCCGGTGGTCGCGGCGGTGGGGCAGGCGCCGGTGCCGGCCGGCCCGGCGGCCGCGACGGCCGGCTAGATCACTCCGGCTTCGGCCGCAGCATCAGCCAGATCAGCCCGCCGCCGGCCGCCACGAGGAAGGGCACCATCGCCAGGTTCACGGCCTGCCAGCCCGCCTCGACCGATCCGCCCGAGCAGTTCATCAGCCCGCCCGAGGAGAGCGAGGCAAGGAACACGCCGCCGAAGACGACGAAGTCGTTGACGCCCTGGATCCGGCCCCGTTCTTCGGGGCGGTGGGCCGAGGCCAGCATCGCCGTGGCGCCGATGAAGCCGAAATTCCAGCCAAGACCCAGCAGGATCAGCGCGCCGTAGAACTGCGCCAGCTCGACCCCCGACAGCGCCACGATCCCGGCACCGGCGAGGATCACCAGCCCGATCCCGACCACCCGTTCCCGCCCCAGCCAGCCGATCAGATGGCCGGTGAAGAACGAGGGCAGGAACATCGCCAGCACATGGGCGGACACGATGTCGGCCGCGTGGTTCTGGGTGAACCCGCAGCCGACGACGGCCAGCGGCGTCGAGGTCATAACCAGGTTCATCAGCGCATAGCTGACCGTGCCGCAGATCATCGCCACCACGATCTGCGGGTCGCGCAACAACTCGGCCAGCGGCCGGCCCTGCGGCGCGTCCTGCGCCGGCGCCACGGGCTTCGGAATGTCCAGCAGCAGGAACAGCAGCGGGCCGAGCAGGTTCAGCGCGACCACCACCAGATAGCTGGCGAGGAAGGGCACCACCATCGCCTGCGCCGTCAGCTTCACGATCTGCGGGCCGATGATCGCCGAGATCAGCCCCCCCGCCATCACATAGGAGATGGCCTTGGCCCGGAACGCCTCGGGCGCGGTATCGGTGGCGGCGAAGCGGAAGAAGCCCTGCGAGCTTTGATAGACGCCGGTGAACAGCGCGCCCAGCATGAACAGCCAGAACGATCCCTGCCACAGCGCGGCGGCGGCGATCGCGGCCCCCGTGGCCCCCGACAGCGTGGCCAGCGTGAAGCCCGCCCGCCGCCCGTGCCGCTGCATGAAGGCCGACAGCCGGGTGGAGGCGAGCACCGAGCCGAGGATGATCATCGACAGGGGCAGGGTGGCGAGGCAGGGATTGGGCGCGAGCGACTGGCCCGCAAGCCCGCCGATGATGAAGAACACCGGCATCTGCGCCCCGAGCAGCGCCTGCGCCGCGACCAGCACCGCCACGTTGCGGCGGGCGCGCCGCATCGGATAGGGGTCGGCGGATCGGGGGACGGAATCGGCGGGCGAGGACTGGCTCATGCCCCCTTGCTAGCCGCTGGACAGGGCCGCGAACAGGGGGCGCAGCCAAGCGTCGCAGGGATGGGGCAGGAAGAGAGGCGGGATGCGCAGGATCGTCGGGGCGGACTGTCTGGCCGAGGGCGCGGCGCATCTGCTGGCGGTGGAGCCGCGCTTTGCCCCGGCGCTGCTGGCGCCCCTGCCGCTGCGGCTGCGTCCGGCGGGCTTTGCGGAACTGGCGGCGGTGGTGGTGGGGCAGCAGGTCTCCACCGCCTCGGCGGCGGCGATCCTCGGGCGGATGGCGGCGGCGGGGCTCTTGGACCCCGCGACGGTCCGGGCGGCGGGCGACGACGCTCTGCGCGGCGCCGGCCTGTCGCGACAGAAGATCGCCACGCTGCGGGCGCTGGCCGCATCGGGGCTGGATCTCGCCACGCTCGACGGTCTCGACGATGCGGGGGCGGTGGCCGCGCTGACCGCGCTGCCCGGCATCGGGCGCTGGACGGCAGAGGTCTATCTGACCTTCTCGCTCGGCCGGCCCGATGTGATGCCCGCCGGCGATCTGGCCCTGCAAGAGGCGGCGCGCCTGCTGTTCGCGCTGCCCGACCGCCCGCGCGAGCCGGCGCTGCGGCGACTGGCCGAACCCTGGGCACCGTGGCGGGCGGTTGCGGCGCGGGCGCTGTGGGCCTACTACCGGCTGGCGAAGGGACGCGAGGGGATGACATGACGCGCGAACTGGACTTCGGCCGGCACGAGCCGCAATCGGGCAAGGCCCGGTCGATGGTGGTCTTCCTGCATGGCTATGGCGCGGATGGCAACGATCTGCTGGGGCTGGCGCAGCCGCTGGCGCCGCATCTGCCCGACACGCTGTTCCTGGCCCCCGACGCGCCCGATCCCTGCCGGGGCAATCCCTTCGGGCGGCAATGGTTTCCGATCCCCTGGCTGGACGGATCGTCCGAGGTCGAGGCGGGGGCGGCGCTGGCGCGGTCGGCGGCGGATCTGGACGCCTTCCTGACCGCGCGGCTGGCCGAGGCGGAGATGGCACCCGCGCAACTGGCGCTGGTGGGCTTTTCGCAGGGCACGATGATGGCGCTGCATGTGGCGCCGCGGCGGCCCGAGCCCGTCGCCGGAATCGCCGCCTTCTCGGGCCGGCTGCTGGCGCCCGAACGGCTGGCGACCGAGGCGGTGTCGAAGCCGCCGGTGCTGATCCTGCATGGCGACGCCGACGAGGTGGTGCCCTTTGCCGACATGGGCCTGGCGGGCGATGCCCTGACGCGGGCTGGTTTCACCGTCTACGGCCATGTCATGCGCGGAACCGGGCACGGAATTGCGCCGGACGGGCTGTCGGCGGCGCTTTCTTTCCTGCGCGACGTTCTGCCCGCTGATCGGGCTTGATCGCCGTCGCGCAGGGGTTACATTCGGTTCGTGCCTTGAGGAGAGCCGACATGGAATTTGCCCTGATCGCCGTTCTGATCCCGCTGCTGGCCGGTGCCGCCGTGATGCTGCGCCGCGGCCCGGTGGCGCAGATGCGGCCGATCCCGGTGCCCGCCGATCCGCGGCGCCCCCGCCGCTGACCTTCCGCCCCCGATCCCGGCGGACCGGGCGCATCGCGCCCGATCGGGACGTGGGGCAGATTGCCACTGCGCTTTCCCCCGGGGCGGCACCCTCGTGCCGCCCTTTCGTATGTCGGGGGGGCGGGCCTGCGGGTCGCTGGCGTCCCTGCGTCATGGACCTGTCACGATGTTGGGATAGTTCGGACGGCGACGGGTCATCGCAGATCGCGGGGCTTGTCAGGCGCGAAACGCCAGATATAGTCGTCTACATGCCGGGGCGGTTCCCCGCCCTGGACAGGCCAGCGGACCGAAAGGTCGGGGCCGGGCAGGGCAAGGACGGAGTCGCCGATGCTTGATCACGTCGAAGAACCGGAATTCCGAACCAGCTTCGTGCGGGAGCCGTCGGCGCTGCGCCACTTCCCCGCGCTGGTCCTGAACGCGGATTACCGGCCCCTGTCCTACTATCCGCTCAGCCTCTGGCCCTGGCAGGAGGCGATCAAGGCGGTGTTCCTCGACCGGGTCACCATCATGGCCGAATATGACGAGGTGGTCCGAAGCCAGAGGGCAGAGATACGGATACCCTCGGTCGTCGTCCTCAAGGAATATGTCAAACCCCAGAAGCGCGTGGCCTTCACGCGCTTCAATCTTTTCCTGCGGGACGAATTCTGCTGCCAGTATTGCGGCTCGAAAGAGAACCTGACCTTCGACCACGTCCTGCCCCGGTCGCGCGGCGGCATCACCAGCTGGGACAATGTCGTGGCCGCCTGCGCGCCCTGCAACCTGAAGAAGGCGAACAAGCTGCTGAAACAGGCAGGGATGAGCCTGCGCAAGCCGCCGCACCAGCCCACCGCGGAAGAGATGCGCAACATCGGCCGGCGCTTTCCCCCGAACTACCTGCACGACAGCTGGGTGGACTTCCTCTACTGGGATGCCGAATTGGAGGCGTAGGCGCGGATCGGCGTCAGGCCATCACGGGCCGATCCCGGAGAAGCTGGAGGCCCGGCGCCCGGCGCGCCAGCCGGCAAGGATGGCATCGACATTGGCCTCCAGCCCGTCTTCGGACTGCAGCTCGAGATCGTAGTGCTTTCCGATGTGCACGGTCGCGAAGTCCGCGGCAGCGCTGCCCGGCGCACGGTCGCCACGGGCGGCCTCGCGCGCGATCAGCCGGGGCAGGGGGCAGTGGACACCGACGAAATAGACGTCATGCCCGGCGAACAGGCGGCGGAGGTCGCCCAACCAGGCGTCCTCGTCGAGGATGTGTTCGAGGATCAGGTCGTTCCCCGCATCGGCATAGGCGGCAAGCGAGGCATGGAAGCCTGCGAAGAAGGCGGGGCGGGCGGCTCGCCAGTCGAACTCGCGCGAGCGGAAGCGGCTCATCGGCAGCACGCCGGAGTCGCGCAGGTGGTCGATCGAGACATGCCAGAACGGCCGCTCGATGCGGGCTTGAAGCGCGCGGGCGATGCTGGATTTGCCGCTGCTCGACGCGCCGTGCAGGAAGATGATCTGTGCCATCGGTCCGCTCCTGATCCGCGGTGCCTCGGTCCCGGCGCGCCTGCCCGCGGCCCGCATCCGCGCCGTGCGGGTATAGGGCCGGCGGAACGAAAAGGCCGCGCAACGCTGCGCGGCCCGGGTTCGCGGCGCTGGCGCCCGCGCTCAGCTTTCCGACATCAGCTGGCTTTTCGCCTCGACCATCATCTCGGCCAGTTTGGCGCGGATCGTGGCCTCGTCGGCCTTGCCGTCCAGATCGGCCGCCAGCTTGCGCACCACGTCGGCGTCGCCCGCCTCCTGGAAATCGGCCTTGACCACCTCGGCCGCATAGGCCGCCGCATCGTCGCCGGACTTGCCGAGCAGCCCCGCCGCCCACAGGCCGGTCAGCTTGTTGCGCCGCGCCTCGGCCCGGAACTGCATCTCGGCGTCATGGGCGAACTTGGTCTCGAACGCGCGTTCGCGGTCGTCGAAGGTGGTCATGGCAGGCCCCTCTTCAGGCGTTGCGGAATGGCCCTCATATGCCCGCCGCGACCCCGTCAGGCAAGCCCCGCGATGTCGCGACCGGATCGCACCGGGGCCGGGGCGGGGAGCGCGGCTGCGAGTCCCGGTTGCGGCGGGGCGGTCCATGTCCTATAGGGGCCGCAGGACGGCGACGACCCCGGCTGCGGACCCCCGCCGACCGGGGTGGCGCCCGTCCGTCCACAGGTTTTAAGGAAGCGCCCATGGCACCGCGTCGGAAGAAGATCTACGAAGGCAAGGCCAAGATCCTCTACGAAGGCCCTGAACCGGGAACGCTGATCCAGTATTTCAAGGACGACGCCACGGCCTTCAACGCGCAGAAGAAGGCGACGATCGAGGGCAAGGGCGTCCTGAACAACCGCCTGTCCGAATTCTTCATGACCGGGCTGACCAATATCGGCGTGCCCAACCACTTCATCCGCCGCGTCAACATGCGCGAACAGCTGATCCGCCAGGTCGAGATCATCCCGCTGGAAGTGATCGTGCGCAACTTCGCCGCCGGCTCCATCGCGAAACGGCTGGGGCTGGAAGAGGGCACCGCCCTGCCGCGCCCGATCGTGGAATACAGCTACAAGAACGACGCGCTCGGCGACCCGATGGTCAGCGAGGAATACATCGTCGCCTTCGGCTGGGCCAACCAGCAGGACCTGGACGACATCGTGGCGCTGGCGCTGCGGGTCAACGACTTCCTGTCGGGGGTATTTTTCGGCGTCGGCATCAAGCTCGTGGACTTCAAGATCGAGGTCGGGCGGATCTGGGACGGCGATTTCATGCGCCTGATCGTCGCCGACGAGATCAGCCCGGACAGCTGCCGCCTGTGGGACATCAAGACCGGCCAGAAGCTGGACAAGGACGTGTTCCGCCGGGATCTGGGCAGCCTGACCGACGCCTATTCCGAAGTGGCGCGGCGGCTTGGCGTGCTGCCGGGCAATGCGACGCAGATGGGCAAGCCCACGCTGATCAATTAGCTGGCCGGTCGCCCCTTCGGGGTGGTCGAGGGCGGTCGCCAACCCGGCGCCGACCCCAGGAAGAAGGGCCGGCGCTGACCGCCGGCCGACGAGACGGCCCGACAGGCGGCCCCGGCGGGGCCAAGGCAAGGAAGGAAGCGGCGGGAATGAAGGCGCGCGTGCATGTGATGCTGAAGGACGGGGTGCTGGACCCGCAGGGCGAGGCGGTGCGCCACGCGCTCGGGACGCTCGGCTTCGCCGGGGTCGAGGGCGTCCGCCAGGGCAAGGTGATCGAGCTGGACCTGGCCGAGACCGATGCCGCCAAGGCCGAATCCGCGGTCCGGGCGATGTGCGACCGGCTGCTCGCCAACACCGTCATCGAGAAATACACGATCGAACTGGCCTGAGGCGATTGTGTCTTGCGCCCCGGGCAGGTGCCGCCGCAATCCCGCCCCGATCGCGGCCTAAGTTGCGCGATGCCCCGGCCTGTGCATCCTGCCGGTCGGGGGCCTGTTCAAGAGTGTGAGACGACCATGCGCATCATCATCCTGTCCGTTCTTGCCGCCGCGCCGCTGGCGCTGGCCGGTCCCGCCCTGGCCGAGATCGACGCGGGCACCTACAGCTGCGCCAATGCCGAGGGCCAGGCGCCCGTGACGGTGAAGATCCTGTCGAGCGATTCCTACAGCGACGCGGGCAGCGTCGGCGGCACCTATGTGGTGGCCGAGGACGGGATCGTGACCTTCGAGACGGGTCCCTTCCAGGGCCGGCCCGGCGCCGACATGGACGGCAAGCTCGCCTTCGCCGCCGTGGACGGGGCGCCGCCGACCCTCTGCACCGAGAACTGATCGCGGCATAGACTGCCGCCGATCCGCCGCTGCCCGCTCTGCGGGCGCGCCGCCTTCGGCTTGGGCAGAACCGCGCAGGCGAGGGGCCGCAACCGGCCCCCGGCGCGGTATTGGCCCCGGTTGCCCCTGTTCCGGCCGCGGCCCGGCCCTAGCTCTGGCGGAACAGCCGGAGCGTGCCATGACCCCGACGCCCACCCCGACCGCCACCCTGCCCGCCACCCTGACCGCGGCCCTCGCCCTCCTGCTGCTGCCTGCGCTGCCCGCTGCGGCGCAGCAGGTCGATCTGGAACTGGTGCTGCTGGCGGATGCCACGGGCTCCATCACCGCGCAGGAGATCGCCTTCCAGCGGCAGGGCTATGCCAGCGCCATCACCCATCCCGAGGTGCTGGCCGCCATCGCCGGCACCGCCTATGGCAGCATCGCGCTGACCTATGTGGAATGGGGGCAGGCGGACAGCCAGCATGTGGTGGTGCCCTGGACCGTCATCGCCGGGCCGGAAGAGGCCGCGGCCTTTGCCGAAGGGCTGGTCACGGGGCCACGCGCCGCATCCGGGCGCAATGCCATCGGCGCGGCGCTGCTGTTCGGCAAGGAGCTGATCGAGGGCAACGAGATCGAGGGCTGGCGGCGGATCATCGACTTTTCGGCCGACAGCGCCAACAATCACAACGGCCCGGATATCGCCGGGGCGCGGGCCGAGGTGCTGGCCGCGGGGATCACCATCAACGGGCTGGCGGTGGCCTGCCGCGGCTGCGCGCAAAGCTGGTCGACGCCCGAGGGCCTGCAGCAAGCCTTCGCCGAACGGATCATCGGCGGGCCGGGCGCCTTCGTCGTCACCGCCGAGACGGAAGGAACCTTCGCCGAGGCGGTGCGACGCAAGCTGATCCTCGAAATCTCGGGCCTGCACGGGCATCCGGTGCTGGCCGCGGGGATGGCGGCGCCGGCGGTTCCGGGGGCGCCCCTTGCAGCCCCTCGCCCGGACAACTAAGACTCCCTCAAGACAGAGGCAGATATGGTCCCGCGGCACTCGGCGGCGGGGGCGGGGCGACGCGAGAGGCAGGCGAGATGACGGACCCGATCGACACTTACATGAACACCCTCGTGCCGATGGTGGTCGAACAGACCAGCCGGGGCGAGCGTGCCTATGACATCTACTCGCGGCTGCTGAAGGAACGGATCATCTTCATGTCCGGGCCGGTGCATGACGGCATGTCGACGCTGATCTGCGCGCAGCTCCTGTTCCTCGAGGCGGAGAACCCCTCGAAGGAAATCTCGATGTACATCAACTCGCCCGGCGGTGTCGTCACCTCCGGCCTGTCGATCTACGACACGATGCAGTACATCCGGCCCAAGGTCTCGACGCTGGTGATCGGGCAGGCGGCCTCGATGGGTTCGCTGCTGCTGACCGCGGGCGAGAAGGGGATGCGCTTCTCGCTGCCCAACAGCCGGATCATGGTGCACCAGCCCTCGGGCGGCTATCAGGGGCAGGCGACGGACATCATGATCCACGCCCGCGAGACCGAAAAGCTGAAGCGCCGGCTGAATGAAATCTATGTGAAGCACACCGGCCAGGATCTGGAGACGGTGGAGGCCGCGCTGGAGCGCGACAACTTCATGTCGGCCGAAGATGCCAAGAACTGGGGCCTGATCGACGAGATCCTGACCGATCGCGCCCGCCCCGACGAGGCGAAGTGACCCGTTCCGCCGCCCCGGCCCCGCGGCCGGCGGCGGGATTTTTGACATTGTTATGAACGGGGGCCTGCCCTAGACTTTTCCAACGGACCGTGGCGCCGCTGCATCGCAGCCCGCCGCGGTCCCGGCAGGCCACAGAGGACGGTTATGGCGAACAATTCCGGCAGCGACAGCAAGAACACGCTCTACTGCTCGTTCTGCGGCAAGAGCCAGCACGAGGTGCGCAAGCTGATCGCGGGCCCGACCGTGTTCATCTGCGACGAATGCGTCGAGCTGTGCATGGACATCATCCGCGAGGAGACGAAGACCTCGGGGCTGAAGGCGACCGATGGCGTGCCGACCCCGCGCGACATCTGCAAGGTGCTGGATGATTACGTCATCGGCCAGGAACATGCCAAGCGCGTGCTGTCGGTGGCCGTCCACAACCACTACAAGCGGCTGAACCATTCGTCCAAATCGGCCGATATCGAGCTGGCGAAGTCGAACATCCTGCTGATCGGCCCCACCGGCTGCGGCAAGACGCTGCTGGCGCAGACGCTGGCCCGCATCCTCGACGTGCCCTTCACCATGGCCGACGCGACGACGCTGACCGAGGCCGGCTATGTCGGCGAGGATGTCGAGAACATCATCCTGAAGCTCCTGCAGGCCAGCGAGTACAACGTCGAACGGGCGCAGCGCGGCATCGTCTATATCGACGAGGTCGACAAGATCACCCGCAAGTCGGACAACCCCTCGATCACCCGCGACGTGTCGGGTGAGGGCGTGCAGCAGGCCCTGCTGAAGATCATGGAAGGCACCGTCGCCTCGGTGCCGCCGCAGGGCGGGCGCAAGCATCCGCAGCAGGAATTCCTGCAGGTGGACACGACCAACATCCTGTTCATCTGCGGCGGCGCCTTTGCCGGGCTGGAACGGATCATCGCGCAGCGCAACAAGGGGTCCGGCATGGGCTTCGGCGCCGAGGTGAAGGATCCCGATGCGCGCGGCGTGGGCGAGCTGTTCAAGGAACTGGAACCGGAAGACCTGCTGAAGTTCGGGCTGATCCCGGAATTCGTCGGCCGTCTGCCGGTGATCGCCACGCTGACCGACCTCGACGAGGCGGCGCTGGTGACGATCCTGACCGAGCCGAAGAACGCGCTGGTCAAGCAGTATCAGCGCCTGTTCGACATCGAGGGCGTGAAGCTGACCTTCACCGACGAGGCGCTGAAAGCGATCGCCAAGCGCGCGATCAAGCGCAAGACCGGCGCACGCGGCCTGCGGTCGATCATGGAGGACATCCTGCTCGACACCATGTTCGAACTGCCGGGCATGGACGGCATCGCCGAGGTGGTGGTGAACGACGACGCGGTGAACAACGGCAGCAAGCCGCTCCTGGTGCATCACGAACCGAAGAAGAAGATCCCCGCCAGCGCCGGCTGACCGGCGGCGACGGGATCGCCCGAAATCTTGACGGCCG
The DNA here is from genome assembly GCF_003993775.1 of Frigidibacter oleivorans. Lineage (GTDB taxonomy): Bacteria > Pseudomonadota > Alphaproteobacteria > Rhodobacterales > Rhodobacteraceae > Frigidibacter > Frigidibacter oleivorans. The sequence goes on along the minus strand of NZ_RJRZ01000007.1, from coordinate 109,492 downwards.
CGCCTCCGGGTGCGGCCGTTCGCCTTTGCCACCCCGCCCGCCGCAGGCCCCCCACGGTTTCGGCACTGGACCGCGGCGCCCGCTCGGGTATAACTGCCCCGAACCGGGGCGCGCGCCCGGCCAAGATGGAGCCATCCGCATGAAATTCCTGCTTCGCCTGCTGACCTGGTGGAACAGCCAGACGCTCGGCACCCAGATCTTTACCGCCCGCCACGGCGTGAAGGTAGGCGAGGACGAGCAGGGCAACATCTTCTACCGGTCGAAGGACGGGCGGAAGCGGTGGGTGATCTACAATGGCGAGGCCGAGGCGAGCCGCGTGTCGCCCGACTGGCACGGCTGGCTGCATTTCACCTGGGACGAGCCGCCGACCGAAAAGCCGCTGGTCCGCAAGCCCTGGGAACAGCCGCATGTCGAAAACCTGACCGGCACGCCGGGGGCCTATGTGCCGGCCGGGTCGCTGCGGCGGGTGGCGCCGGTCGAGCGGCGCGACTACGAGGCGTGGCAGCCGGAATAATGTCGGACCAGCGCGCAGAAATCCTGACCGGCGCCGCGGTCCTTGCCGTGGCGCTCGGCTTCGCCGCCTTCGCCGGGCTGGGATCGGGGCTGACCGGGCCGTCGGGCAGCTATGACCTGCATGCCAGCTTCCGCTCGCTCGAAGGCATCACCATCGGCACCGATGTGCGGCTGGCGGGGGTCAAGGTCGGGTCGGTCACGGCGATGGAGCTGGACCCGCAGACCTTCTTCGCCGACGCAACCCTGTCGCTGCGCGACGACCTGCTGCTGCCCGAGGACAGCGCCGCGCTGGTCTCCTCCGAGGGACTGCTCGGCGGCGCCTTCGTCGAACTGGTGCCGGGGGGCAGCCCGGTCAATATCGAGGCGGGCGGCGAGATCGAGGACACGCAGGGCGCGGTCAGCATCTTCACCCTGCTGATGCGCTTTGCCGGCGGCGGCGAGGACAGCGCGGACGCGGCGCCATGAGGGCGGCACTGCTGGCGCTGCTGGCGGGGCTTGCGCTGGCCGCCCCCGCCCGGGCGCAGGAACAGCTGCCGGACGGCGTGGTCCTGCCGCTGGAGGGTCTGGGCGCCGAAGAGGACCTGCCCCCCGTGCCGGTGACGCCCGAGGCGCTGGAACCCGAAAGCTCTATCGATTCCGAATCTGCCGGGGCCGTGGCCTCGGGCAGCGGCGCCATGCTACGCGGGCTCGACCGGCTGTCGGGGGAAACGGTCGATCTGGAAATCGGCGCCGGCGCCACGGCCGCGCTGTTCCGCCTGTCGGTCTCGCTGTCGGACTGCCGCTTTCCGGTGTCGGACCCGTCCTCGGACGCCTATGCGCATCTGACGGTACGCGACCGGGACGAGGTGGTGTTCGACGGCTGGATGGTCGCGTCCAGCCCCGCGCTGGTCGCACTCGACCATCCCCGCTATGACCTCTGGGTGCTGCACTGCGTCCGCTGAGGGGCGTCAGGCAAGCAGGCTCGCCCAACCCGGCAGCGGCCCCGCGGGGCCGAAGCTGACCTCCGTCCGCGCCACGGCTGCGGCGAGCATCGGCCGGAACCGCGCCTGCGGCATCTCGATCCCGCCCAGGCTGGCCAGATGCGGGGTCAGGAACTGGGTGTCCAGGATCAGATAGCCCCGTGCCCGCAGCCGCTGCACCAGCCAGGCCAGCGCCGCCTTCGACGCATCGCTGCGGCGCGAGAACATGCTTTCCGCGAAGAAGGCCGCCCCCAGCGAGATGCCATAGGTGCCGCCCACCAGCGCGCCCTCCTGCCAGACCTCGACCGAATGCGCGTGGCCGGCGCGGTGCAGCGTGTCGTAAAGACGTTCCAGCGCCGGGTTGATCCAGGTTTCCTCGCGGTCCGCACAGGCGGCCACCACCTCGGCAAAGGCGGTGTCGGCGCTGGCCGAGAAGGCATCCCGCCGCAGCCGCCGCCGCAGCGACCGCGACATGTGGAACCCGTCCAGCGGGATCAGCCCCCGCATCCGCGGCTCGACGATGCGAAAGCCCGGATCGTCACGGCTGGCGGCCATGGGGAAGGCGCCCGCGGCGTAGATCTGCAGCAGCAGGTCCGGCGGCACGTCCGTCATGCCGCCGGCGCCCGGATCAGGACGAGAAGGTTTCGCTGAGCCACCGTTCGAGCCAGTGGATCGAATAGTTGCCCTTCAGGATGTCGGGTTCGTCCAGCAGCGCGTGAAACAGCGGCACCGTGGTATCCACGCCATCGACGATCAGCTCGCCAAGCGCCCGCTTCAGCCGGGCCAGCGCCTCGGGGCGGTCGCGGCCATGCACGATCAGCTTGCCGATCAGGCTGTCATAGTAGGGCGGGATCGAATAGCCGGCATAGAGCGCCGAATCCATCCGCACCCCCAGCCCGCCGGGCGCGTGGAACACATTGACGCGGCCGGGGCAGGGCGAAAAGTTCGGCAGCCGTTCGGCGTTGATCCGCACCTCGATCGCGTGGCCGTAGATCTGCAGGTCGTCCTGGCCGAAGGACATGGGCATGCCCGCCGCGACCCGGATCTGTTCGCGCACCAGATCCACGCCGAAGATGGCCTCGGTCACCGGATGTTCCACCTGCAGGCGGGTGTTCATCTCGATGAAGTAGAACTGCCCGTCCTCGTAGAGGAATTCGATGGTGCCGGCGCCGATATAGTTGATCGCGGCCACGGCATCGGCGCAGGTGCGGCCGATCTCGGCCCGCAGTTCGGGGGTGATGGCGGGGCCGGGGGCTTCCTCGAACACCTTCTGGTGGCGGCGCTGCAGCGAGCAGTCGCGTTCACCCAGATGGACCGCGCCGCCCTTGCCGTCGCCGAAGACCTGGATCTCGATATGGCGCGGGCGCTGCAGGTATTTCTCGATATAGACCTCGTCATTGCCGAAGGCGGCCTTCGCCTCGCTGCGGGCGGTGCGGAAGGCCACTTCCAGCCCGTCCGCGTCATGGGCGACCTTCATGCCGCGCCCGCCGCCGCCGGCGGTGGCCTTGATGATGACCGGATAGCCCATCTCGGCCGCGACGCGCTTGGCCTCCTCGACCGTCGGCACCCCGCCATCCGAACCGGGCACGCAGGGCACGCCCAGCCGTTTCATCGTGTCCTTGGCGGTGATCTTGTCGCCCATGATGCGGATATGTTCCGCGGTGGGGCCGATGAAGACGATCCCGTGATCCGCCAGCGCCTGGCTGAAATTGGCGTTTTCGGACAGGAAGCCATAGCCGGGATGCACCGCCTCGGCCCCGGTGATCTCGCAGGCGGCGATGATCGAGGGGATGGACAGGTAGCTTTCCGACGAGGGCGGCGGGCCGATGCATACGCTTTCGTCGGCCATCCGCACATGCATCGCGTCGGAATCGGCGGTGGAATGCACCGCGACCGTCTTGATGCCCATCTCGCGGGCAGCGCGGATCACGCGCAGGGCGATCTCGCCGCGGTTGGCGATCAGGATCTTCTCGAACATGAGGCTGCCCTCACTCGACGATCATCAGGGGCGCGCCGTACTCGACCGGGGTGCCGTCCTCGACCAGGATCCGCTTCACCGTGCCGGCCTTCGGGGCGGGGATGTGGTTCATCGTCTTCATTGCCTCGACGATCAGCAGGGTCTGGCCCTCCTTCACCTGGTCGCCGATGGTCACGAAGGCCTTGGCGCCGGGTTCGGCGGCCAGATAGACCGTGCCCACCATGGGCGAGGTGACGGCACCGGGATGCTTGGCCGGATCCTCGCTCGCCGCCGGGGCGGCGGGGGCGGCGGCCGGGGCCGGTGCGGCGGCGGGCGCGGCATAGGCCGGCGCCGGGGCGGCGATGACGGTCTGCTGCTTGACCACCCTCACTTCCAGGCTGTCGTTCTCGCCGTACTCGCGCATGACCGCCAGTTCGGTGAGTTCGTTCTGGTTCAGAAGCTCGGCCAGAGCCTGGATGAACGCGACGTCGGTATCGTGGGGATGTTTCGTCATGCCGTCCTCAGCAGAAGGGTCACGCGCCCCGTCTGGTGCGGGGTCCGCGGCGTCGTGGGCCTTATACGCCACGCCATCCGTGGTGAAAAGCCGCGACATGCCGCGTCCCGGTCGAACCCGGTCGAAGGCGGGCCCTGCCGCATTTCGCGCCGGCGCCGGGCGATGCTGCCCCTGCGGCAGGCGGACCTTACCCGTCCGCGCGTTCGGCGAGGTCGAGCCAGTCCTCCTCGGCCGCGTTCAGCGCCGCCTGACGGTCTGCCAGCGCCTCGGTCGCCTTGCGGAACTTCACCGGCTCGCGCGAGAACAGCTGCGGATCGGCCAAGAGATCGTTCAGCTTGGCGATTTCCGCCTCCAGCCGCGCGATCTGGCCGGGCAGGGCATCCAGCCGGTGCCTTTCGGTGAAGGAGAGGCCGGATTTCCGTGCCGCCGCCGCGGCGGCGGTCGCGGATTTCGCCGCCGAAGGCGCCGGCGGCACGGGCTGGGACGCGGGGGCCGCGGGCGCGGTCGCGGCCTTCTGTGCCTGATAGTCGCTCCACCCGCCCGCATAGACGGTGGTGCGCCCGTCGCCCTCCATCGCCACGGTGGTGTTGGCCACCCGGTCGATGAAATCGCGGTCATGGCTGACCAGCAGCACCGTGCCGTCATAATCCCCGAGGATGTCTTGCAACAGGTCCAGCGTCTCGACATCCAGATCGTTGGTCGGCTCGTCGAGGATCAGCAGGTTCGAGGGCTTGGCCATGATCCGCGCCAGCAAGAGCCGCGCCCGTTCGCCGCCCGAGAGCGAGCCGATGGGGGCGCGGGCCTGCTGTTCGTCGAAGAGGAAGTCCTTCAGATAGGCCACCACATGCTTGGCGACGCCGCGCACCATCACCTGATCGTTGCGCCCCGACACCGCCATGTCGGGATCGTTCACCATGCCGTCCCACAGCGTCATCGACAGGTCGAGCGTCGCCCGCGCCTGATCGAAGACCGCGATGTCGAGGTTGGTGCCCAGCCGGACCGTACCCGCGTCCGGCGCGATCTCGCCCGTCAGCAGCTTCAGAAGCGTGGTTTTGCCCACCCCGTTCGGCCCGACGAAGGCCACGCGGTCGCCCCGCTGGATGCGCAGGTCGAAATCCCTCACGATGGTCTTGTCGCCGAAGGTCTTGGTCAGCCCCTTCGCCTCGGCCACCAGCTTGCCCGAGGTCTGGCCCGATTCCAGCTCCATCGCGGCAGTGCCCTGCCGGCGGATCTGGCCGGCGCGGTCGGCCTTCATCGCGGCCAGCGCCCGCAACCGGCCCTGATTGCGCTTGCGCCGGGCGCTGATGCCCTCGACCGCCCATTTCGCCTCGGCCTTGATCTTGCGGTCCAGCTTGTGGCGGGCCTCGTCCTCGGCGGTCCAGACCTCCTCGCGCCAGTCCTCGAAATGCTCGAACCCGCGTTCCTGCCGCCGCACCTCGCCCCGGTCGATCCACAGCGTGGCCCGGGTCAGCGCCTTCAGGAAGGCGCGGTCATGGCTGATCAGCACATAGGCGGCGCGGGTGTCGGACAGATGGCGTTCCAGCCAGCCGATCGCCTCGATATCCATGTGGTTGGTGGGCTCGTCCAGCAGCATCAGCTCCGGCTCGCGCGCCAGCAGCCGGGCCAGCGCCGCCCGCCGCCGCTCGCCGCCCGAGGCGGTGGCGCACTCGGCCTCGGGGCGGAACTTCAGCCCTTCCGACAGGGCCGCGATCTTCCACTCGTCGCCGGGCGCCAGCCCTTCGGCGGCGTAATCCCCGAGCGTGGGATAGGCCTCCAGCCGGGGTTCCTGTTCCATATAGCCCACCGTCACGCCGGGCGGGATCACCCGCAGGCCGGCATCCGGTTCCACCAGCCCGGCCATCACCTTCATCAGCGTGGATTTGCCCGAGCCGTTCCGCCCCACCAGCGCCACCCGGTCGCCGGGCTGCACCACGAGGTCGAGCCCGTCGAAGACCGGGTTGCCGCCGAAGGTCAGCGAGATGCCGGAAAGCTGTAGAAGGGGTGCGCGTGCCATGCGCCGGGGCTTAAGCGGGCCGTGGCGCGGCGTCAACGGGCCGCCGCGCGCGGCGGCGACCCGGGAGGGCAGGTGCAGGGCTGCTCAGCGCCCGGGGCCGGCGGTCAGGCCGGCGGCGACCCCCGCCAGTTCCTGACCCAGCCTGCGGTTCTCTTCGGCCAGCGCCGCCTGCAGCGCGAAGGCCTGATCCGGGATCAGCCCCGGATCCTCGTCATGCCCGGCGAACGTGTCCCGCTCGGCCAGGGCGGCCTCGAGGTCCTGCGCCAGACCCGACACGGCGATCAGCCGCATCATCAGGCGCCGCTGCGCGAGGATCTGCGCCTCCAGCCGCAGCAACCGGTCAGGGTCCACCTCCAGCGCCCCGTTTGCCTTTCCGTCCGGACCGCTCACTGCCCGACCTCGCTGCCGGCGGGGGGCTCGCCACCCACATAGGGCGCGCTGCCGGCGCTGGTGCCGGTGGCGCCATCCGTCCCGACGGCCACGCCGGGCTGGCCGCCGCCCGAACTGGCCTCGCCGCCGGCGGTGTCGGTGGCCGGGGCGGGGGTGGCGTCCAGCACCGGGGCATTGTTGTCCGCGTCGACCTGGCTCTCGTCGCTGTCCGGGCCGGGGGCACGGGCGGCCTGCTCGACCCCCCACCAGACGATCATCGCGACGCCGAACAGGACGACGGCGATCATGCCGATCAGGGGCGCGGAATGCCGCCGCTTCTGCTTTTCGATGTTGGTCTGCGGTGCGGACATGTCAGCCTCCGAAAAATCCGTGTCAAAGTCATTGTTTCCATGGTGCGGGCGATTGCGGCCCGAACCTGTTGCGGGCCAACCCGGAACCCCGCCGGGATGTTCCGTGCCGCTGCGCGCCTGCCGCCCATTGTTGCCCCGCCGTCCGCGCGCGGCCTCCTCCGGACCGGCTGTCCGCCGCCGACCGGCAGGCCGCGGGGAACGCAAAGGACCAGCAGGGGGTTACCTCTCCAACACAGGTTCAGCGACGGAGCAGACCGATGCCGGATATGAGCCCGACATCCTATCCGCGTCGTCCGGCGATGACCGGCTCGACGCATCTTGAAGCCATGGCCCTTGCCGACAACCCGCCCCGGCGCGGCGCGCGGCTGGCCGGAGTCCGCCGGGCCATTCCGGTGCCGCAGATCGAGATTGCCGACGATGCCTCGAGCCGCGCCATCGCGATCCTGGGCGGCATCCTGATCGTGGTGCTGGTGATGGCGCTGCTGTTCTAGGCGGCGTCTTCCACGGGCGCGTACCACGCCCCGGACCAACCACGGAAACGAAAGCGGCGCCCGGTCATCCCGGGCGCCGCAGTCATGTGGGGGCAGGGTTCAGTAGCTCGCCGGCGGGTCGCTTGCCGGGAAACTTTCGTCGAGCCGCTCGTCCACCTCGTCCCAGTGCCGGGGCGGGTTGCTCATCTCTTTCCGGCCGGCGGTACGCACCTCCGGCGTGGCCGGGGGGCTGGCGGTGGCGTCGTCCTGCTGCGCGCGGGGGGCGGGCAGCGAGGTGGTGCGGGCGGCGGCGGCCGGGGCGCGGGTGCTGCGCATCGTGGCCAGCAGATAGCCGATCCCGCCAAGGGCCAAGACGGGCAGGGCTCTCGACAACGTGGACATCGGATTTCCTTTCGGTTTGTGGTCTTCCCCATAGTAACAGCCAGCCCGGGCCGGACGTTCCGGGCCTTCACGTTCCGGGCCTTCGTCCGCGCGGTCGATGGCGATCAGCCATCCGCCCCCGTCTCGCTGTCATCGGTGCTGGCGGGCAGCGACCGCGCGCCGGTCTCGTCGATCAGGCGGGCGCTGCGCTGGCCGGTCGCGACCCGCATCGCCCATTGCAGCGATACCAGCGCCCGCTTCTCGAAATTCACCAGCAGCGCCACATGGACGATTGCCCACAGCAGCCAGGCGAGGCGCCCGGTCAGCCGCCGCCGCCCCCAGTCGAAGATCGCCTGGCCGCGACCGATCACCGCGGTGTCGCCGCGGTTGCGATAGCGGAAGGCCTGCAGCGGCGCCCCGGTCTTCAGCTGCCGCGCCAGCCCGCGCCCCAGATGCGCGCCCTGCTGCCGGGCCACCTGCGCCAGCGCCGGCAGCGGGCGGCCATCCGCGCCCATGCACAGCGCGGCATCGCCCAAGAGGTAAATCTCCGGCCGTCCGGGCAGCGACAGGTCGGGGTCCACCGCGACCCGCCCGCCCGGTCCGGGCGTCACCCCCAGCCAATCGGCGACGGGGGCGGCCTTGACCCCCGCGGCCCAGACGATGCACCCCGCCTGGACATGCCGCCCGCCCGCCACGATGTGATCGGGTCCGATCTCGGTCACGCGGGTTCCGGTCCAGATCTCCACCCGGTCGTCATGCAGCGCCTCGGCCGCATGGGTGGCGAGGTCTTCGGGAAAGGCGGCGAGGATGCGGGGGCCGGCCTCCACCAGCAGCACGCGCAGGTCATCGGGGTAGAGCATCGGGAAATCGCGCGCGGTCAGGAAGCGGCCGAGTTCCGCCACCGCCCCCGCCATCTCCACCCCCGTCGGCCCGCCGCCGACGATCACCGTGGTCAGCAGCGCCCGGCGCAGCTCGCCATCCTCGACCTGGGCGGCGCGCTCATAGGCCACGAGCAGCCGCTGCCGGATCAGCCGCGCCTCGTGGACGCTTTTCAGCCCCGGTGCATGGGCGCGCCAGTCGTCATGGCCGAAATAGTCATAGCCCGAGCCGGGGGCGAGCACGAGCCGGTCGAAGATCACCGCGCGGCCGTCGGCCAGCCTCAGCCGGCGCGCATCGGCCTCGACCCCCGTCGCCTCGGCCATGATGACGCGGATGCTGCGGTACCGGGCCAGCGTCCGGCGGATCGGTTCGGAGATATCGGCAGGCGAGATCGCGGCGGTCGCCACCTGATAGAGCAGCGGCTGGAACAGGTTGTGGTTGCGCCGGTCGATCAGCAGCACATCCACCCCCGCGCGGCCGAGCGCCTGCGCACAGGCCAGCCCGGCAAAACCGCCGCCGACGATCACCACCGTAGCCGCCAGATCGGGGGCACGCGCCAGCGGGTCGCGGCGTGGATGTCGGGCTGTGGGGGACACGGATTCTCCCGCCGGATCACGTCGTTCGGCGCCCAAACCCCCGGGCCCCGCCGATGTTCCCGTCCGGTCGGTCCGGCCGGTTCAGGGATCAGCCGGGGGCCTCGCCGCCGGGCGCGGCCAGATCATCGGCTGCGGCCTCCGCCTCGCCCAGCGGACGCGGTGCCGCGCCGCGCAGGCCCAGCGTGGCGGGATCGTCCGGGTTCCAGGCCGGCACCGACAGCAACTGCGTCTGCGTCCAGGGCACGATCGCCGTCGTCCGCCCCTCGCCCGGCAGCAGCAGCAGCGCGGCATAGGGCACGGCGACGCGATGCGCGGCCAGCCCCAGCAGGCCGCCGATATCGACGATCAGATGGCTGATGCGCTGGCCCTCGGCCCCGGTCGTGAAGACGAGGTCGGTCACCGGCCCCAGGGCGCGGCCCGTCGCATCGCGAAGCGTCAGGGCGCGCAGGGCCTGCTCGCTCATTCCCGCGTCGGCGGGCTGGTCCGTCGTCTCCGCGGGCGAGGCCTCGGCCGGGCGGATGACGGACAGGGGCTGCGCCGTGGCGACGCTCAGCCCGGACAAGAGCAGCAGGGCCAGCAGCAGGCCGTGTCGGCCGCGCCCGGGGCGCGCGAGGGGCGGAAGGACGGTCAAGCGGGTCTCCGATCCGGATGGCGGGTGGCGGGGCTGATGGCGGATCTTGGGCGCGTCGCATGTTGATGGTCGGGGGCGTAACGCGCAAACCCGCGGAAGGTTCGCGGCGGCGGCGCGATGCGGCGAAGCCCTGCCGGTGGGCGGCCCGTCGGCCCCGGTCCCGCCGTCAGCGCCGGTTCCAGACGGCGGGCGGATCAAAAAAGAACCGGATGTCGCCCGGGCCCCAACCGGTTGACCCGGGCCGAGAAATCGACGCCCCAAGACATAAGTATGGTCAGAAAGATACTTCGGGACAGATTGACCCCGGTTCCCGCCGCCCCATAGGTCGAAAGGGGATGAGGACGTTTCGGCGCTCCGGATATGCGGCTGCAGGGCCGCGGGGCGTCACCTTGCATGAACTGCGTCCGTGCAGCGAGAGGGCCGGTGATGCTGGCTGTGGTTGTCTGGTCGAATGCGCTGCGGCAGGAAGCCGTGCTGTGGTGCGAGGATCACGGTCCCGTGGCCTATCTGCGCGGCCGTGGGGCGCTGGCGGCTGCGCCGGAGCGGCCGGCGCCGCGCTGGCCCGCAAAGGGCGCGCTGATGGCGGTGGCGACCGAACAGGCGGGCGGGTTGCGGCTGGTGACCCGGGCCGAGCCGGTGGCGGGTCGCTGGGCCGAATACCTGCCCGAACGCCTGCTCGCCACGGCCGCCGCGGCAGAGGTGCAGGCGGCGGCGAACGGCGCCGCCGCGCCGGCGCGGCCGGAGGCCGACCTTCCGCCCGCCGCCGCAGAGACCGTTTCAGAGCCGGAGCGCAAGCCGTGGCGGCCGGAACGCCCGGCCTTCCCGCCCGCGCCCTTTGCCCCCGTGCCCGTCGGTCAGGGGATGATGCGGACGCCCCGGACGCAGCCGGCCGAGGAAGGCGGGGGCAACCTCGCCTCGCTGCAGGCGGCTCTTGCCGCGCGGATGGCGCGGTCGCGCGGCGTCTGACGCGGCGCGGCCCATGACGCCCCGCGCCCCGGTTCAGAACCCGCGCGGCAGCGCCGCGACGCCGGTGCGCGCCACGTCCACCAGACCCAGCGGTCGCATCAGTTCGGCGAAGGCGTCGATCTTCTCGATGGTGCCGGTGATCTCGAACACGAAGCTTTCCAGCGTCGAATCCACCACATTGGCGCGAAAGATCTCGGCCAGCCGCAGTGCCTCGATCCGCTTGTCGCCGGTGCCCCGCACCTTGAACAGCGCCAGTTCGCGTTCGACCGCCGCGCCCTCGACCGTCAGGTCATGCACCTCGTGCACCGGCACCAGCCGGCCCAGCTGTGCCTTGATCTGCTCGATCACCGCGGGCGTGCCCCGCGTCACCACGGTGATCCGCGACCGGTGGCCCTTGTGGTCGATCTCGGCGACGGTGAGGCTGTCGATATTGTAGCCCCGGCCGGAAAACAGCCCGATCACCCGCGCCAGCACCCCGGCCTCGTTGTCGACCAGCACCGCGAGCGTGTGGCTTTCCACCACCTCGGCATGGGGATCGCGCAGGTCATAGGCGGAATGGCTGGTCGAGCCCTTCTTGATGTTCAGTGCGGACATCGGTCCCTCTCTCGCGGGGCGCGATGCCCCATCTTCTCTTCGGAAATATCCTCGGGGTGGGGGCGGGGGGCGCGCAGCCCCCCGCAGCCGTCACACCAGCACCGCGCCGCCGGCCTCGATCGCGCCCGCGACAGCCGCATCCCCCAGCAGCATCTCGTTGTGCGGCTTGCCCGAGGGGATCATCGGGAAGCAGTTCTCGTGCTTTTCCACCAGGCAGTCGAAGATCACCGGCCCGTCATGGTCCAGCATGGCGAGGATCGCCTCGTCCAGATCGGCGGGGTTGTCGCAGCGGATGCCCTTGCAGCCGAAGGCCTCGGCCAGCTTGACGAAATCGGGCAGGCTTTCCGACCAGGAATGGCTGTAGCGCTCGCCATGCAGCAATTGCTGCCACTGGCGGACCATGCCCAGCCGTTCGTTATTGAGAATGAACTGCTTGACCGGCGTGCGGAACTGCACGGCGGTGCCCATCTCCTGCATGTTCATCAGCCACGACGCCTCGCCCGCGACGTTGATCACCAGCGCCTCGGGATGGGCGATCTGCACCCCGATCGAGGCCGGCAGGCCATAGCCCATGGTGCCGAGCCCGCCGGAGGTCATCCAGCGGTTCGGCGCCTCGAAGCCCAGGAACTGCGCCGCCCACATCTGGTGCTGGCCGACCTCGGTGGTGATATAGCGGTCGCGGCCCTTGGTCAGCGCCTCCAGCCGCTGCAACGCATATTGCGGCTTGATCGTCGCCTTCGACGGCGCATAGGCGAGGCAGTTCTTCAGCTTCCACTGCTCGATCTGGCCCCACCATTTCTGCAGCGCCGCGCCGTTCACGCGGCGGCCGCGCGCGGTCCATGCCTCCAGCGCGGCGGCCAGCACCGTCCCGACATCGCCGATGATCGGCAGGTCGACATGGATGACCTTGTTGATCGAGGAGGGGTCGATATCGACATGCACCTTCGTCGAGCGGGGCGAGAAATCGGCGATCCGCCCGGTGATGCGGTCGTCGAAGCGCGCGCCGAGGTTGATCATCAGGTCGCAGCCATGCATGGCGAGGTTGGCCTCGTAGAGCCCGTGCATCCCCAGCATCCCCAGCCAGCCCTTGCCCGAGGCCGGATAGGCACCGAGGCCCATCAGCGTCGAGGTGATGGGGAAGCCGGTGGCATCCACCAGTTCCCGCAGCGCGCGCGAGGCCGCGGGGCCGGAATTGATGACGCCGCCGCCGGTGTAGAAGACCGGGCGCTCCGCCGTCTCGATCAGCTCGACCAGCCGCGCCACCGCCTCGGCCTCGGGTTCGGTGCGCGGGCGGTAATGCGACACGCGCGCCTCGGCGGGGCCGCTGTAGCTGCCGGTGGCGAACTGCACATCCTTCGGAATGTCGATCAGCACCGGGCCGGGCCGGCCCGAGGTGGCGATATGGAAGGCCTGATGCAACGTCTCGGCCAGCCGGTCGGTGTCCTTCACCAGCCAGTTGTGCTTGGTGCAGGGGCGGGTGATGCCGACGGTATCGGCCTCCTGGAACCCGTCGGTGCCGATCATGAAGGTCGGCACCTGTCCCGACAGCACCACCAGCGGGATCGAATCCATCAGCGCATCGGTCAGGCCGGTCACCGCATTGGTGGCGCCGGGACCCGAGGTCACCAGCACCACGCCGGGCTTGCCGGTAGAGCGGGCATAGCCCTCGGCCATGTGCACCGCGCCCTGTTCGTGCCGGACGAGGATGTGGCGGATGTCGTTCTGCTGGAAGATCTCGTCATAGATCGGCAGCACGGCGCCGCCCGGATAACCGAACACCACCTCGACGCCCTGATCCTTGAGCGCCTGAACCACCATCCTCGCGCCGGTCATCTGCCGTTGCATCGCCGTCTCCTGCCAAATCCGCAACAAAAAGCCCCCGACTGGGCGGGGGCGCATGGGGAACCGTCATGGTCCTGCCGTTACCGGCCCATGCGCCACTCCCCTACAAGGACTACGATCCGCGCCATCGCTGCGGTTCCCTTCATGTCTCGTGCGCCCTTCAATAGGTAGGGCGCCGGGGGCCGTCAAGCGCGAAGTCATGCGGAAAGTGTCGCGGCGGGGCAGTCTGACGTTTTTTTGTTGCGCCGGGGTGGTGCGCGCCGGGCCATCGGCCGGCGCACGCGGGCACCGGTCAGACGGCGGCGATGGTCACCACATAGGTGCCATAGGCCGCCAGCAGCGCCGCGCCCGCCATCCGCCCCAGCCGGCCGAGCGCCCAGGACAGCGCGACCAGGCCCGCCGAAACCGCCAGGGCCAGCGGCACGTCCAGCCGGAAGAACCGCGGATCGACCGGGATCGGCGCGATCAGCGCGGTGATCCCGAGGATGCCGAGGATGTTGAAGACGTTCGATCCCACGACATTGCCCACCGCGATGTCGGCCTGCCGGCGGAAGGCGGCGACGACCGTCGTCGCCAGTTCCGGCAGCGAGGTGCCCACCGCGACGATGGTCAGGCCGATCACCGCCTCGGACACGCCGAAATCGCGGGCGATGATCGTGGCGCTGTCCACCAGGAACCGCGCGCCCAGCACCAGCAGGGCAAGGCCCGCCAGCGTGATCAGCCCCGCGCGCCACAGCGGCGGCGGGGGCAGCACGTCGCCCGCGTCGACCCCGGCTTCGGCCGGGGCGTCCTTGCCGCTGCGCAGCGCCAGCGTGAGGAAGACCAGAAGCCCCGCCACCAGCGCCAGCCCCTCGATCCGCGACAGGAGGCCCCCGAAGATCGCCAGCCACAGCGCCACCGTCGCGGCCAGCATCACCGCATGGTCGCGACGCAGGTCGGCAAAGCCCATGCGCACCGGCGAGATCAGCGCGGCGACGCCGAGGATCAGCAGGATGTTGGCGATGTTCGACCCCACGACATTGCCCATCGCGATGCCGGGATTGCCCCCGGCCGCCGCCGAGACGGAGACCAGCAGTTCGGGCATCGAGGTGCCGAAGCCCACGACGGTCAGGCCGATGACGAGCGGGGACAGGCGGAAGGTCCGGGCGATGCCGACGGCGCCGCGCACCAGAAGCTCGCCCCCCAGGAACAGGCCCAGAAGGCCGAGCAGCAGCAGGAAATAGGTCACATGTCCCCCTAGCGGATGGTTTCATCCGACTTGGGGCGGGGGCGGGCCGGATCAAGGTGGTTTCGGCGCGACATTTCCGCCTGTTGCGGGCGCGACATACCGCGTCCGCGGCCGCCGGGGCGGGGCGTCAGCCCTTGACCGGCCGGGTGTCGGGCAGGGCGATCCGCGCCACCTGTTCGGCGATGGGATCGACGGACAGGGGATGCGTCTCGCCGGTATGGCTGGCCGGGTCGCCGATGGGCTGCCAGCTGCCGCCCTTGTAGATCTCCAGCGCGGCGAAATTGGCCTTGTAGCCCATCTTGCGGCTGCCGGGCACCCAATAGCCCAGATAGACGTAAGGCAGCCCCACCTGCCGGGCCAGCGCCACATGGTCGAGTATGATGTAGGTGCCCAGGCTGTCGGCGATCCGGTCCGGGTCGTAAAAGCTGTAGACCATGCTCAGCCCGTCATCCAGCACGTCGGTCAGGCAGACGGCGGCCAGCGGGCGCTTGCGGCTGCCGTCGGGCGGGGCGGCGGAATATTCGATGACCCGCGTCTTGACCGGCGTCTCCTCGATCATCGCGGCGAATTCGAAGATGTCCATGTCGGCCATGCCGCCATCGGCATGGCGGCTGTCCAGATAGCGGCGGAACAGCGCATACTGGTCCTCGGTCGCCCAGGGGCTGGTCGCCTCGCGGCGCAGGTCGTCATTGCGCTTCATCGTGCGGCGCTGCGTGCGCGAGGGCTGGAAATCCGCGACCCGGATCCGCGCCGACAGGCAGGCGGTACAATCGGCGCAGGAGGGCCGGTACAGCACGTTCTGCGACCGCCGGAAGCCCTGCTTCGACAGCGCGTCGTTCAGCCGCCCGGCGGTGTCGCCCTGCAGCGCGGTGAACAGCTTCCGTTCGGCCCGCCCGTCCAGATAGGGACAGGGCTGCGGGGCCGTCACATAGAACTGGGGCGCGATCGGCAGCGTGTGACGCATGGAAAGGCGGCGGTCCCGTGATAACCCGAACGATCAGTGCTGGCGGGGAAGAGGTTGGCTGTGGGCAACGTTAGCAACCCGCCCGTGCGCCGCCAAGCGCGAATCGAGCCGGAACGGAAACCGGCGGCGATGCGGATTGCCGCACCGCCGCCCGCCCGTCGCATCCCTCCGCGCCCGTCAGGCGGGGCGGTTGATCGCCGTCGTCCCCAGCACCAGGTCGTGCAGGCCCTGGCCGCGCGGCTGCGTCAGCATCAGCCCGGCCGAGAGGATCTGCGGGATCACGGTCGTCGCGATCAGCACGAAGCCCAGCGTGTGCAGGAAGGCCATGCCGCTGTCGAACCGGCGGCCGTTGCGATCGCGGAACTCGATCCCCATCAGCCGCATGCCCCAGGTGGCCGATCCGCCGGCGATGGTCGACCAGCGATAGACGAAGCCGATGGTCACGAACAGCAGCGGCAGGAAGAACAGCCCCACGAAGGCGGTCAGCGGCACGGCGATCAGCGTCAGCAGCGTCACCAGCACCGTGTCGGCCAGCCAGGCGAGGGCGCGTTTCGTCGGCACGCCGGCATAAAAGGCGCCCTGCCGGTCGGGATCCGGCAGACCCCACAGGAAATCGCGCGCCGGACCGGTGTCACGATCCGGGTCGATGCTGAAGGCGGGGCGGTCGGCATACATGGCGCTTCTCCGAAGGGATGCGGAATTGTCTGGCGATATGGGCGGGGCGGCCCCCCTGTGCAAGCCGGTGCAAGCCGGCGCGGCACGGAAGGGCGGGGCGGGCAGCCCTGGGGCCGCCCGCCGCGAGACGGTCAGAGGGTTTCGCCGCTGACGGGTTTCGGCGGGGCGGGTTCGCTCGGTCCGCCTTCGGCGGCGGCGCGGTTGCGCTCTTCCATGTAGGCGTCGAACTCGGCCTTGTCCTTGCTTTCGCGCAGGCGGCGCAGGAAGCCCTCGAACTCGTCCTGCTCGCGTTCCAGGCGCGAAATGGTGTCGGCCTTGTAGGCGTCGAAGGCGGTGTTGCCCGAGGACCGGAAGCGGGTCGGCGAGAAGCGGTGGCCGCGCTCGGCGCGGTCGGCACGGCGGGACGAACAGCTGAACATGCGTTTGCTCCAGATCATGTAGGCGAGAAGGGCGAGGCCGAGCGGCCAGACGAAGACGAACAGCAGCACCATCAGCGCGATCCAGGCGCCGCGGCCGCGGTCGTCGAGCCAGGTTTCCGCACGGCCGAGCCAGTTCTGGCGGGGCAGGGTGGCGGTCGGGGTCATGTCTCTCCTCCGGGTCAAATGTCCATGTGAACTCTCTTCACATCTAGGCATATGGCCGCGGACCCGAGTCGATCAAGGGGGATGTGAAAGAAATTCACATCGCGCGGATCGCCGCTCAGCCCGTGAAGGCGGCCGGCGTCGCCCCACAGATTTGCACCAGCCGGTTCGGGTCGATGGCGAAGATGTGCCGCGGCGTGCCCGCCGCCGCCCAGACCGTGTCGAATTCCAGCAGCCGCGGGTCGATGAAGCAGCGGGGCGGGGTCAGGTGACCGATCGGTGCCACCCCGCCGATGGCGAAGCCCGTCTCGCGCCGCACGAGATCGGCATCCGCGCGGCCCAGCGGTTGCCCGGCCGCGGCGCTGGCGCGGTCCGGGTCCACCCGGTTGCCGCCGGCGGTCAGGAACAGCACCACATGGCCCGTGGTCTCGCCCCGGAAGATGATCGACTTCACGATCTGGTCCAGCGCGCAGCCCGCGGCGGCGGCCGCCCGTTCGGCGGTGCGCGTCTCGGCCTCTGCCTCGACGATGCGCGCGGGCAGGCCCGCCGCGGCCAGCGCCGCCTCGACCCGTTTCAGGCTCTTGCTCATTCCCGTCCCTCTCCTGTCGCGGCGCATCCTTTCCCGGCGCGGGGCGAAGGGCAAGCGGGTGCGGGCAGGCAGTTCGGGCCACGTTGACGCCGGCAGCGCGCCGGCTAGTCTCGCCGGGGCCATGACCGATCCCGACGCCCACCGCCCTTTCGCCGTCCGCCTGACGCGCTGCCCGATCCCGCATGACCCGGACCGGGGGGCCGATGCCGTGGCGCGGCTGCCCGGCCTGCCGCCGGAACTGCGGGACCTGCTGGCGGGCACGGCCGGCTGCAGCCCCTACCTCGCCGGTCTGATCGCGCGCGAGGCGGAGTGGCTGGCCCCGGTGCTGGCGGAGGCGCCCGAGGCGGCGCTGGCGGCGACGCTGGCCGCAACCGAAACCGCCCCCGACCTGCCCGGCGCGCTGCGTCAGGCCAAGCGGCGCGTGGCGCTGCTGGCGGCGCTGGCGGATCTGGGCGGCGTCTGGCGGCTGGAGCAGGTGACGGGCGCGCTGACCGCGCTGGCCGACCGGGCGGTGGACCTGTCGCTGCAACGGCTGGTGGCCGAGGAGATCCGGCGCAACCGCCTGCCGGGCGCCGCGCCCGAGGATGCGAAGACCGCCGGCGGGATGGTGGTGCTGGCCATGGGCAAGATGGGGGCGGGGGAGCTGAACTATTCCTCCGACATCGACCTGATCTGCCTCTTCGACGACGACCGCTATGACCAGGCCGATTATCACGAGGCCCGCGCCGTTTTCATCCGCGTCACCCGCAAGATGGCGGCCTGGATCGGCGACGTCACCGCCGAGGGCTATGTCTTCCGCACCGACCTGCGGCTGCGCCCCGACGCCAGCGTCACCCCGGTCTGCATCGGGATGGAGGCGGCCTATCAGTATTACGAGGCGCAGGGCCGGACCTGGGAACGCGCCGCCTATATCAAGGCGCGGCCCTGCGGCGGCGATATCGCGGCGGGCGAGCGGTTTCTGCAGCGGCTGACGCCCTTCGTCTGGCGGCGGCATCTGGACTATGCCGCGATCCAGGACGCCCATGACATGCGGCTGAAGATCCGCGACCACAAGGGGCTGCACGGGCCGGTGGTGCTGGACGGCCATGACATGAAGCTGGGCGTGGGCGGCATCCGCGAAATCGAGTTCTTCACCCAGACCCGGCAGCTGATCGCGGGCGGGCGCGACCCCGAGTTGCGCGACCGCACGACGGTGGGCGGCCTCGCGGCGCTGGCGGCGAAGGGCTGGGTGCCGCCGGCGGTGACCGGAGAACTGACCGCGCTCTACCGCCAGCACCGCGAGGTGGAACACCGCCTGCAGATGGCCGCCGATGCCCAGACCCATGCGCTGCCCTCCTCGTCCGAAGGCTTCGACCGGCTGGCGCGGATGATGGGCGAGCCGGATACCGCCCGGCTGCGGGCCGGGCTGAAGGCGCGGCTGAACCGGGTGGCGGAACTGACCGAGGGCTTCTTCGCCCCCGGCGCGACCGAGGCACGGCCGGACCTGTCGCCGCGGGCCGAGGACATCGTCGAGGGCTGGGGCGCCTATCCCGCCCTGCGATCGCAGCGCGCGCGCGAGATCTTCCGCCGGATCGAGCCGGACCTGCTGCGCCGGATGCAGGACCGGGCCGCGAATTTCGACGAGGCGCTGGCCCAATTCGACGGCTTCCTGCGCGGCCTGCCCGCGGGGGTGCAGCTCTTCTCGCTGTTCGACGCCAATCCGCAGCTGGTGGACCTGATCGTGGACATCTGCGCCACCGCCCCGGCGCTGGCCCGGCACCTGTCGCGCCATGCGAGCGTGCTCGACGCGGTGATCGGCGGCGATTTCTTCGCCGCCTGGCCGGGGGTGGCGGCGCTGAAACAGACGCTGGCGGCCGATCTGGCGCGGTTCGCGGATTACGAGGGTCGGCTCGACGCGGCGCGCCGATGGGCGAAGGAATGGCATTTCCGCATCGGCGTCCACCATCTGCGCGGCGTGGCCGACGCGGCCGAGGCGGCGCGGATGTATGCCGATCTGGCCGAGGCCTGCGTCGCGGTGCTGTGGGACCCCTGCGCCGCCGAATTCGCCCGCAAGCACGGGCCGATGCCGGGACGGGGGGCGGTGGTGCTGGCCATGGGCAGCCTCGGCGCCGAGCGGCTGAACGCGGCCTCGGACCTCGACCTGATCGTGATCTATGACGAGGCGGGGGCCGAGGCGTCGGAGGGGCCGCGCCCGCTGGCCCCGCGCGCCTACTACGCCCGGCTGACGCAGGCGCTGGTCACCGCGCTGTCGGCGCCCACCGCCGAGGGGCGGCTCTACGAGGTGGACATGCGGCTGCGCCCCTCGGGGCGGCAGGGGCCTGTGGCGACGGCGCTGCAGGCCTTCCGCAGCTATCAGATGTCCGAGGCCTGGACCTGGGAACATCTGGCGCTGACCCGGGCCCGCGCCATCGCCGGCGATCCCGCGCTGGCGGCCGAGGTGGAAACGCTGCGCCGTGCGGTGCTGGCGGAAAAGGCCCAGGGCGCCAAGGTGCGGGCCGATGTGGCCGACATGCGCCGCCGCATCTTTGCCGCCAAGGCCACCGATGGCCGGTGGGAGGCGAAGATCGGCCCCGGACGGCTGCAGGATATCGAGCTGCTGGCGCAGTCCTGCGCGCTGCGCGCCGCCGATCCCGCGCGGCGGGTCGAGGCGCAGCTGCGCGCCGGGCTGAAGGCGGGGCTGCTGGACCGCGAGTCCGAGGCGGCGCTGCAGCAGGCCTACCGCTTTCTATGGCGGCTGCAGGCGGGCGGGCGGCTGCTGACCGACCGGCCGCTCGACATGGACCAGATCGGCGAGGGCGGCCGCGCCTTCCTGCTGCGCGAGACGGGCGCCGGGGATCTGGAGGACCTGCGCGAGCGGCTGGCGGCCCTGACCGGCGCCGCGGCAGAGGTCATCGAGCGGGTGCTGTCGGGGTGACGCCCGGGCGGGGTCAGCCCATCGCCCGGTCGAAGGCTGCCAGCGCCGCCGCCGGATCCTCTGCGGACCAGACCTCTTCGCCCAGACCGAAGAAATCCGTCATCGCCGCCAGATCGCGGACCAGCGCCTCGGTCAGCGCGCCCTCGGCCACCACCGGCACCTCGATCATCTCCGACCACCAGCCCAGCAATTCCGGCTCGGCCGGCTCGCCCGACCCCAGCGTCGTTGCGCCGAAGGGGCCGAAGGCTACGTAATCGGCCCCGGCCTCGCCCGCACCCATGCCTTCGTGCCGCGATCCGCCGCAGAAGGCGCCGACGATGGCCTCCTGCCCCAGATCCTTGCGCGCGGCGCGCACCGACCGGGCGCCATCGGCCAGATGCACCCCGTCCAGCCCCAGCCGTTCCACCAGCTTCACATGCGTCTCGATCACGATCGGCACGTCGCGGTCATGCGCCACCAGCCGGCAGGCATCGGCGGCGCGCAGCAGGCGGTCCTCGTCGCGCGTGGCCAGCGCCAGCCGCAGGCAGGCGACCCCCACCCGGTCCAGGACCGCGGCCAGCCGGTCGGGAAACACCTCCAGCTCGAAGGCGGGGGGCGTGATGAGATAGATCTGCGGGCGGTCTTCGGCGGCCATGATACGGGTCCTGCGGCAGGCGGGGCGGCAATTCGGCCCCCTTAGCGCGTTTCCCGCGGGCGTTCCATGCCCTTCGCGGGGTGCGGCGCCGCGTCAGGCGGGGCCGGGATCGGGCGGCAGCGGCCCGTCGGTCAGCCCGTAGAGCCGATAGGCGAGCGCGAGGCCCGCGCGCCGCAGCCGCGGCAGGGGCAGGCGGCGGGGCGGCTGGCGGACCAGCGCGGGCAGGTCCGCCGCCGCCCCGGCCATCAACCGCGCCACCTGCGCCCCGCCATAGGACCCTGCCGCCACCCCGTTGCCATGCCAGCCGAAGGCCGCGAACAGCCCCTCGGCCCCCGGCACCGGCCCGACATAGGGCGCGAGCGATCCGGTCAGGCAGGCCAGCCCCGACCACTGCCGTTCGACCGCCACCCCCGCCCAGGCCGGGAACAGCGCCCGGAACCGCGCGCGGGCGCGGGCATGGGTGGCGGCCATCGCCGCCGGCGCGGCCGAGATGCCGCCCCGCATCCCGAACAGGAAGCGCCCGTCCGGCAGGTGGCGGAAATAATGCAGCAACTCACGTGTGTCATAGGACATCAGCGGCGAGGCGAACCCCGCCGCCCGCTCTGCCGCCGTCAGCGGCCGGGTGACGAGGATCGTGGACAGCACCGGCAGGATCCGCCCGCCGATCCAGCCGGGCAGGGTTTCGTCCGCATAGCCGTTGGTCGCGACCAGAACCTGCGCCGCCGTGACCTCGCCTGCGGGCAAACGCAGCCGCCAGCCGCCCGGGGCGGGCACCAGCGCGGTGACCGGGCTCTGCCCCGCCACCCGCACCCCCGCCGCCTGCGCTGCCGCCAGCAGCCCCAGCAGATAGGCCATGGGATCGAGCGGAAAGCCCTGCGACGCCAGCGCCGCGCCGTGAAAGCCCGGCCCCGCCAGCCCGTGTTCGGCCAGCGCGCCGCCGGGGATCAGCCGGGCGCCGGGCGCGGCCTGCCGTTCCAGCGCGCGAAAGGCCGCGGGGGAATGGGCGAGCAGCGCCTCCCCCTCCGGCCCCTGCCGCGCGTCGATGGCATGGGCATCGAGCAGCCCCGCCACATGGTCGATGGCCGCCCGCTCGAACCGCTGCCACGCGGTCAGCCCCGCGTCGCCCGTCCGCCGCCGGATCGCCGCCGCCGACAGCTTCGCCCCGCCGAGGCAGCAGAATCCGCCGTTCCGGCCCGAGGCGCCCCAGCCCGGCTGCGCCGCGTCGAGGACGACCACCGACCGGCCGTGGTCGCGCGCCAGCACCAGCGCCGCGTTCAGCCCGGCATAGCCCGCGCCGATCACCGCCACATCGGCGCGCAGCCCGCCCGTCGCCGGCGGCAGCTCGGGCAGCGCCTTGCCCTGCACCCAATGGCTGTCCGGCCAGTCCGGCGCAAAGGCCGCGTCCTCGTAAAGATGCCGCATTCCCGCGCCTCCTGCCGCCTGCCCTGGATCTGGACCCGCGCCCGGCAGATTGGCAAGCCCGGCCCCGCTGACCCGGCCCCGCCTGATCCGCCCCATGCTTGACAGCGCGCCCCGCGCCCGCCACCACCGCGAGGACGGCAGCAGGAGGATGCGGGATGGCACTGGAAGACGCAAAGACCCAGGTCGACATGGCCTTCACCCGGCGCGACCCGCGGGGGCTGGCCTTCGAGAATGCCTTCGGCGGGGCGACCAGCTTCCTGCGCCGCCGCTATACCAAGGACCTGACCGGGGTCGATCTGGCGGTAACCGGCGTGCCCTTCGACCAGGCGGTGACGCACCGGCCCGGCACCCGCTTCGGCCCGCGCGCGATCCGCGAGGCCTCGGCCCTGCAGGCCTTCGACGCGCCCTGGGGCTGGGGCTATGACCCGCTGTCGGAACTGACGGTGGTGGATTACGGCGACCTCGCCTTCGACTATGCCGATGTGCCCGCCTTTCCCGCGGCGCTGACCGCGCATGTCGCGGGCATCCTCGCCGCCGGGGCGGGGTCGGTGGTGCTGGGGGGCGACCATTTCATCACCCTGCCGATCCTGCGCGCCTATGCCGACCGCTTCGGCCCGGTCAGCCTGCTGCATTTCGACGCCCATTCCGACACCTGGGCCGATGACGACATGGCCCGCATCGACCATGGCACCTTCCTCTACAAGGCGGCGAAGCTGGGGCTGGTCGATCCCGCGACCTCGGTGCAGGTGGGCATCCGCACCGACAACCCCGACACGATGGGCTTCAACATCCTGCCCGCCCGCGCCGTGCACGAGGCGGGGCCCTCGGAAACCGCCGCCCGCATCCGCGCGATCCTCGGCGACCGGCCGGTCTATCTGACCTTCGACATCGACGCGCTGGACCCCGCCTTCGCCCCCGGCACCGGCACCCCGGTCTGGGGCGGCCTGGCCAGCTGGCAGGCGGCGGCGATCCTGCGCGACCTTGCGGGCATCGACCTGAAGGGCGGCGACGTGGTCGAGGTCTCGCCCCCCTATGACACCACCGGCGCCACCGCCATCGCCGGCGCGCATGTGGCGATGGAGATCGTGGCGCTCTACGGCTGGACCCGGCGGGCGGGCTGAGGGACGGCAGAGGGGAGGGGGCGCTGCCCCCTCCTGGCCGTGCCGGCCAGTTCACCCCCGGGATATTTCGGTCAGCTGCAGGGCAGGGAGGCGCGCGCCAGTACCCCTCCCTCGGCCCTTCCCTCGGCACAACCCTTGCGATACACCCCGCGCCATGCTGCCCCGGGACACGCTCGACCAGATCACCAGCCGCTTCGGATTTCTCGAGGCGAAGCTCGCCGAGGGCCGCGCCGCCCCGGCCGAGATCGCGGCTCTGGCGCGGGAATATTCCGAGCTGAAGCCGGTCGTGGCCGAGATCGGCGCCTGGCGCCAGGCCCGCGCCGATCTGGCCGAGGCCGAGGCGATGCTGGCCGATCCCGAGATGCGGGCGCTGGCCGAAGACGAGATCCCGCGCCTGAAGGCCCGCATCCCCGAGATGGAGACGCGGCTGCGCCTGTCGCTGCTGCCGAAGGACGCGGCCGATGCAAGGCCCGCGATCCTCGAGATCCGGCCCGGGACGGGTGGTGAGGAGGCGGCGCTGTTCGCAGGCGACCTCTTGCGCATGTACCAGCGCCATGCCGAGGCGCAGGGCTGGGATTTCCAGCTGCTGGAGCTTGCCGAGACCGAGCTTGGCGGCGTGAAGGAGGCGGTGGCGCGGATCGCGGGCGAGGGGGTCTTCGCCCGGCTGAAATACGAATCCGGCGTGCACCGGGTGCAGCGGGTGCCCGAAACGGAATCGGGCGGGCGCATCCATACTTCGGCCGCCACCGTCGCGGTGCTGCCCGAGGCCGAGGAGGTGGAGATCGACATCCCCGCCGCCGATATCCGCATCGACACGATGCGCGCCTCGGGCGCGGGCGGCCAGCATGTGAACACCACCGACTCCGCGGTGCGGATCACCCATCTGCCCACCGGCATCGTCGTCACCAGTTCCGAGAAGTCGCAGCACCAGAACCGGGCGAACGCGATGGCGGTGCTGCGGGCGCGGCTGTACGACCTCGAACGCGGGGCGAAGGACGCGGCCCGCGCCGCCGACCGCAAGTCGCAGGTGGGGTCGGGCGACCGCAGCGAGCGCATCCGCACCTACAACTTCCCGCAGGGCCGGATGACCGATCACCGGATCAACCTGACGCTCTATGCGCTGCCGCAGATCATGGCGGGCGACCTGGCCGAGGTCATCGACGCTCTGGTCGCCCATGACCAGGCCGACCGGCTCGCGGCGCTGGAGGCGGGGGCGTGAGCGGCACCGCGGCCGACGCCTTGCGCGCGGCGGTGCCGGTGCTGCGGGCGGCGGGCATCGAGGCGGCGGCGGGGGATGCGCGGCGGCTGCTGGCCCATGCGATGGGGGTGGCCGCGGAGCGGGTGACGCTGCATCTGGCCGATCCGCTGGACGACGCACAGGCGGCGCGCTTCGCCGCGGCGGTGGCGGCGCGGGCGGCGCGGCAGCCGGTGGCGCAGATCACCGGGGAACGGCTGTTCTGGGGCAGGTCCTTCCGGGTGACGCGCGACACGCTCGACCCGCGGCCGGAAACCGAACTGCTGGTGGCGGCGGCGCTGGAACAGCCCTTTGCCACGATCCTGGACCTCGGCACCGGCACCGGCTGCATCCTGCTGACGCTGCTGGCCGAGCGGCCCGCGGCGCGCGGCACCGGCACCGACCTGTCCGCCGCGGCGCTGGCCGTGGCGGCGGAGAACGCGGCCCGGCTGGGGCTGGCCCCTCGCGCCGATTTCCGGCAGGCCGACTGGTTCGACGGGGTGGAGGGTCCGTTCGACCTGATCGTCTCGAACCCCCCGTATATCGCCGCCGCCGAGATGGCGGACCTCGCCCCCGAGGTGCGGGACTGGGAGCCGCATCTGGCATTGACGCCGGGGGGCGACGGGCTCGACGCCTATCGCGCCATCGCGGCGGGGGCGGGGGCGCATCTGGCGCCGGGCGGGCGGCTGATGGTGGAGATCGGCCCGCGCCAGGGCGCGGCGGTGGCGGCACTGTTCTCCTCCGCCGGGCTGCGGGCGGCGCGGGTGCTGCCGGACCTCGATGGCCGCGACCGGGTGGTCACGGCGCACCGGCCCTGACGGCTGCGTCCTGGTGTCGCGGGCGGAGACGGAGGCGGGCGGAACCCGGCTTTTCCGGGCCGCGGGGCTTGAATTTCGTCGGATGCGACCAAGATTCCGCTTGCCCTGATGTGATCCGGAAGGTTACACGGGCGCCGTGCCGGGAGATCGAGGAACCCCAGCACGCTCCGCCGGAGACCGCAGCCGCCAGTCGCCGCCCTGTTGCAGAGGGCCGCAGCGAAGGGCAGCACCCGGCAGGGGTCATCGTCGCAGAACAAGGCCGCAAGACCGGCGCGTCCGATCAGCCTCCGATCAGTTTGTCGCAGGCTCGCAACAAGCGAAAGCACATGAGATCATCCAAGTCCCGTTCGCGTTCCAAGTCGAACCGCCAGCGCACGCTGGGCAATATCGTCAACCGCGTCTTCGACAGTTCGGGGCCCGAGGGGAAGGTGCGCGGCACCCCCCAGCAGATCATCGACAAATACCTGATGCTGGCCCGGGATGCGCAGCTGTCGAATGACCGCGTGGCCGAGCAGAACTTCCTGCAGCATGCCGAGCACTACACCCGGATGCTGGGCGAGGCGCAGCGCGAGATGGCGCGGGAACAGGCGGAACGCGGGCAGGGCGGCAATCCGCAGGGCCAGCAGGGCAACGGGCACGGCCAGAACGGTGGCCAGAACGGGCACGGGCAGAACGGCGGCCAGAACGGTCACGGCCAGAACGGCCAGGGGCAGGGCGGCCGCGACGACATGGGCGGCGGCCAGAACGACCGTCAGAACGATCGGCAGGGCGACCGCCAGAATGACCGTGGCCAGAACGACCGCCAGAACGACCGTCAGGGCGACCGCTGGCAGAACGACCGTCGCGACCGTCCGCAGCAGGACCGCAACCCGCAGCCGCCCCGGCGACCGGAACCCGCGGCTGTGATCGACCCCCGCGGCGATGACGAGGACGGCACCGGCCTGGTCGAGACGCCGGAAATGCGCCGCGACAGCACCGCCCGCACCGAGACGCCGCCGGCCCCGCAGGCCCCGGCACCCCGGACCGATGCCGAGGCCGGACCGCGCGAGGACCGCGCCCCGCAGGCCGAGGCTCCGGCCAGCGCCGAGGCGGCGAAACCCGTCAAGCCCCGCACCCCGCGCGCCCCGCGCAAGCCCGCGGCGGCAGAGGGCCCGGCTGCCGAAACCCAGGGCAATCAGGACAAGGGCAATCAGGACAAACCGGCCCGCAGCCGCGCCCCGCGCAAGCCGCGCGCCGCGGCGGCCGATGCCGGCCCGCAGGACACGGTTCCCGCCGGGGCCGACAAGTCCGAGGACTGATCCTCCGCGCCTGCCCCTGCAGCTGACCCAAATATCCCGGGGGTGCGGGGGCAGCGCCCCCGCGACGCCGCCCTCGCCACGCCTCCGCCCCGCGTCGCCTCAGCCCGCCACGATCCGCGCCAGCCGGCAGAAGGCTTCCAGCGAAATCTCCTCGGCGCGCGAGGTGGGGGCGATGCCCGCGGCCTCCAGCTTGGCCTCGATATCGGGGGCGACCCCGCGCAGGCTGGCGCGCAGCATCTTGCGCCGCTGCTCGAAGCCCGCCTTCACCACCCGTTCCAGCACCTTCGCATCCGCCGGGAAGCGCGGTTCGGGCAGGGCGGTCAGATGCACCACCGCCGAATGGATCTTCGGCGGCGGGGTGAAGGCCTCGGGCGGCAGGGTCATCGCGATCCGCGCCTCGCAGCGCCACTGCACCAGCAGCGCGAGCCGGCCATAGGCCTTGGACCCGGGCTGGGCCACGATCCGGTCCGCCACCTCCTTCTGGAACATCAGCGTCAGGCTCGACCAGGGCGGCGGCCAGTCGGCGGGCGTCAGCCAGCGGATCAGCAGTTCGGTGCCGACATTGTAGGGCAGGTTCGCCACCACCTTCCATGGCGGGGTCAGCAGGCGCGCGGTGTCGATCTCCAGCGCGTCGCCCTCGATCACCTGCAACCGGCCGGGATGGGCGGCGGCGATCTCGGCCAGCGCGGGCAGGCAGCGGGCATCCTTCTCGACGGCGACGACCCGGCGCGCACCCTCGGCCAGCAGGCCGCGGGTCAGCCCGCCGGGGCCGGGGCCGACCTCCAGCACGTCATGGCCGGCAAGGTCGCCCGCCCGCCGCGCGATCTTGGCGGTCAGGTTCAGGTCCAGCAGGAAGTTCTGGCCCAGCTGTTTCTTCGCGCTCAGCCCATGCGCCGCGATCACCTCGCGCAGCGGCGGCAGCCCGTCGATCGTCGCCATCGTCTCAGCCGACCGCGCGGGCCGCGGCCATGTCGGCCGCCATCCGCAGCGCGGCGATCAGGCTGGTCGGATCGGCGGTGCCTTGCCCCGCGATGTCGAAGGCGGTGCCATGATCGGGCGAGGTCCGCACGAAGGGCAGGCCCAGCGTCACGTTGACGCCGCCGGCGAAGTCGATGGTCTTGATCGGGATCAGCGCCTGGTCGTGATACATGCAGATCGCCGCGTCATAGCGGGCGCGGGCGGCGGGGTGGAACATCGTGTCCCCGGGCAGCGGCCCTGTCAGCGCCAGCCCCTCGGCCCTCAGCGCGGCGATCACCGGCGCGATCACCTCGATCTCCTCGCGCCCCATCGTGCCGCCCTCGCCCGCATGCGGGTTCAGGCCCGACACCGCCAGCCGCGGCCCCTCGATCCCGAAATCGCGGATCAGCGCGGCATGGGTGATGCGGATCGTGTCGGACAGAAGCTGCGGCGTCAGCAGCCCCGGCACGGCGGCCAGCGGTTCGTGGATCGTCACCGGCACCACCCGCAGGTCGGGACAGGCCAGCATCATCACCACCCGGTTCACCCCGGCCAGATGGGCGAGGTATTCGGTATGGCCCGGATGCGCGAAGCCCGCGCCTTCCTTCAGCGCCTGCTTGCTGATCGGCGCGGTACAGACCGCCGCGGCGCGGCCGTCCGCCACCAGCTTCACCGCGCGGGCGATGACCTCGATCACCGCCGCCGCATTGGCGGGGGCGGGGCGGCCGGGGATCGCCGCCTCGGGGAAGGGATGGGGCAGCACCGGCAGCGCCTGACCGGCATGGGTCATCGCCTCTTCCGGCGTCTCGACCTCGCGCACGGGGGTGCCCCGGGGCAGATGCGCGGGGTCGCCGATCCAGACGAAGGGCAGCCGGGCGCGCAGCGACTCCCACGCGCGGACGGCGATTTCCGGGCCGACGCCCGCGGGCTCGCCGCAAGTCAGGGCGACGGGCAGGGTGTCGCGGGGGCCGGTCACGGATACCGGATGTCGGCTTCGGCGCGCAGTTCCGCCATGTAGCTGTCGGCGAACTGGACCAGCCGGCCGTTTTCCAGCCGGGCGCGCACCTGGGTCCGCGGCACCGTCGTGGTGTCGAGCAGGCGGCCCCGCGCGCAGAGCATCAGGAACACCGTGGCCTCGCCCCGCCGCAGCCCGGTGGAGACCTCGCCCGCATCGAGCCGCGACAGTTCCGCCCGGATATCGGCGGGCAGGGCGGTTTCCGGCTGGCTGGTCCGGGTCAGGGCACCGGCAGGCATGCGCTGCGCGGCGTCGTAGAGGTCGTTGCAGGTATCCACTTGGCCGCGCAGCTTTTCCGCCTCGGCCGGGCCGCTGACCAGAAGCTGCGCATAGTCCAGCGCGTCGACGCCTTCCGGCGTCTGTGCCGGCTGCGCCGCCCGCTCGCGCATCAGGAACATCGCGTAGACGCCGTCGCCCACCCGCACCGGGGCCGAGATCTGGCCGGGCTGCAGCGCGTTCACCGTGCCCCGCACCTCGGGCGGCAGGCTTTCCAGCGCCATCCAGTCCAGCTCGCCGCCCTCGTCGCGGGTGCCGGAGGTGGAATATTGCCGGGCCGCGGTGTCGAAGCTGGCGGGGGTGGTGGCGACGGTCGCCACCCGTTCGGCCAGAAGCCGGGCGCGGGCATCGTCGTCGCGGCGGATGACGATTTCCGAGATCAGCACCCGCGGCCCCGAGGGCATGTCCTCGCCGAACTCGAATTCCGCCACGGCGCGGTCGACCTCAAGATCGGTGACGCGGTTGCCCTGCGCGTTGAAGCGGGCGCGCACCAGCGTGCGCCAGATCACCCCGGTCGCCACGAAGTCGCGGAAGGTCTCGGCCGAGACGCCGGCCTTGGCCAGCTCGCCCGTGAACTGCTCGGCGGTCAGGTTGGCGCGGCCGGCGAATTCCTCCATCGCCGCGCGCACTTCCTGCTCGTTGATGCTCAGGCCCACGCGCGCCGCCTCGGCCTGGCGCAGCCGGTCCTCGATCAGCGCCTCCTCGACGCCGGCCAGCATCTCGGGCGGGGCGTTCAGCAGCGTCAGGAACAGCTGGCGCTGCTGGATCTCGAAGGCGGTGATGGCGCGGCCGTTGACGATGACCTGCGGCGACAGGTCCTGCGCGGCCGCGACCGTGGCCAGCACGGGCGAGCCGCAGGCGGCGAGCGCCGCAACCGCGAGGGCCGGGAGGGAGGGGCATCTGCGCATGAAGGTCCGTCCTGCTCTTGTTCCGTCGTCGCCGTGCATCCGGCCGTTGTTCTGTGTCATCCGCAGTCTCATCCGCCGCAGGCGCGGCGCGCGGACCCGCGATTGCCCGATCCGAAGCCGTTCAGCACCACGGCAAGGTCGAAATCCGTGGTGGCGCGTACACTAGTCGAGGATGTGAAACGACGCGAGAGCGAAAGATCGAGCGTCACGCATTCGGTCGAATACTGCAGGCCCAGACCCGCCCGCGCCGCGCGGTCCGCCTCGAAATCGTAGCGCGTTTCCAGCTGCGCGGCCCAGTCGGCCGAGATGTCCCAGGCCGCGTCCACCGCCAGTTGCGAGGTCGCCTCGGGGCGCTGTTCGGCCAGATCCGGTTCCAGCCAGATGAAGGAGGAGCCGACGGAATAGCGCTCGGCGCTCCAGATCAGGCGCAGCTCGTTGCGCGACACGTCGAAATCGTCGTCGAACAGCGCCCGGTTGGTCACGGTCAGGCCGGAGGCGCCGTCATACTGCGCCGCCAGCAGCCAGTCCGAGGTCGCGCCGTCCAGCCCGGTCGAACTGTTGAACTGGCCCAGATCCTCGGTCCGCACCACCCGGCCGAGCGCGAAGGCCAGCGAGGCGCCCCGCGGCGCGTGGCGGGTGGCGGTGAAGCCCACATTGGCGCGCAGGCCCGCCTCATGCGCGTCGGCGCCGGGAAAGCGGTCGAGCGAGAAAAGGTTGCCCTCGTCGAATTCCACCAGGACGCTGTCCTCGTTCGGCACCTCGTCATCGGCGGAATCGCCGGGCGACCACGCGACCTGCACCACCGGCTCCACCACCCAGGCCGCGCCGCCGCCGGCTGGGGCGGGGCGCAGGAAGGGCCAGCGCAGTTCCGCGCCCACGGCGGGGGTCACGCGAAGCTCGAGGTCGTCATAGGCCGGGTCCTGCCGCACCTCGTAGACATCGGCGGTCAGTTCCGTCAGCGCGGCCAAGATCATGCCGTTGTCGGCGATCCAGTTGCGCCGCCAGTCGGCGGCGATGGTGGCGCGGGCCACGTCGCGCCCGTCCACGATCCCGTCGCCGTTGGCGTCGGTTTCCTCGTCCGAGGTGCGCAGGTGGCTGTGGGTCTGGAAGGTCAGCCCGCCCTCGCCGCCGATGATCGCCGGGGCGAAGCGGCGCACCCAGGTGAAATCGCCGATCAGCGTCGGCAGGGTGGAATTGTCCTCGCCCTCGCGCAGCGAATCGTAATGGATCAGCCGGCCCAGCACATAGTCGTTGCGCCGGGTACGCGTCACCTCGACGAAACTTTCCAGACGGTCGCTGTCGCCGAGGCCATAGTCGCTGATATAGGCGTCGTCGGTCACCGCCTCGATGCCGAAGTTCAGCCGGAAATCGCTGCCGATGTCGAAGCTGCCGGTGCCGAAGAACGCGCCGCGCGTCTCGCCGGGTTCGAGGTCGTCGCGGCTGAGCGAGCCGCGGAACTCGATATCGCCGGCGCGGAAGGCCTGACGATAGCGCAGCTCGACCGTGCGGGTGACGTTGGTCGAGACATAGGGGGTGACGGTCAGGTCGCGGCTTTGCCCGATCGGGATGAAATAGGGCAGCTTGATCCCGGTCCCGAGGCCCGATGTCGTGCGGATCGAGGGCGCGAGGAAGCCGCGCGACCGGTCCAGCGTCGGATCGGGGGCGCGCAGATAGGGCAGCCAGAACACCGGGATCCCGATCACCCGGAACTGGGCGTTGTCGAAATAAAGCTGCCGCTCCACCTCGTCATGCACGACGCTGGTGGCGCGGATTTCCCACAGCGGCACCGGGTTCGCGGCGCAGACCTCGCAGGAGGAGGCGCGCACCCGCGCGGCGCGGGTATAGCGCCCCTGCGTGCGCTGGATCGACTGCGCCGCCACCTGCATCTGCCGGTCGAGCACCAGCCGCGCCCCTTCCAGCAGGCCCTCGGTCATGTCAGTGGACAGGTCCGCCGCCGAGGCCAGAACGATGGTCGCGCCGTCGCCCTCGACCAGCGTGATCGGGCCGGTGATCTGCAGCCGCTCGGTCGCGGGATCGTAGGTGATCGCCGCCGCCCGCAGGCGCGCGGTGCCATAGAAGGCCTCGACCGATCCGGTCGCCGTCAGCCGGCCTTCCGCGTCGATCAGCAGCGCGTCGGCCACCAGCGTCGCCAGTTCGGCGGGCTGGCCTGCGCCGCGACTTTCCTGCGCGCGGTCCTGCGCGACGGCCGCCACCGGCGCGAGCCCCGCAAGCCCGCCAAGCGCCGCGGCGGCGGCAAGGCCCAGTGTCGCGCGCCGCATGTCTCAGCCGTCCTCCAGATGCAACAACAGTCCGAGCGCCAGCAGCATCGCGGCGACCGGCGGGCTCCACGCCGCGAGCGCCACGGGAATCTGCCCGTTCTCGCCCAAGACTTGCGCGAAATTTCGCAGGAAGAAAATGGCGAAGCCCGCCCCCATCGCCGTCAGCACCATGATCCCGGTCCGGCCGAAGCGCGCATGCCGCATGGTGAAGCCCGCGCCGACCAGCACCATCGCCGACAGGAACAGCGGCAGCGCCAGTTCCATCTGCAGCCAGACCCGGTGCCGGCGGGCGGAGAATCCCGCCTCCTCCAGCCCGCGGATGAAGCCCGGCAGATCCCAGATCGGGATCGAGGAGGGCGCGCCGAAACTGTCGCGGATGCGGTCGGTCGTCAGGTCCGAGGGCACCGACAGACTGTCATGGGTGCGGGCGTCGCGTTCTGGATTGTCGCTGTCCAGCGGCCATTCCTTGACCTCGACCAGATCCCACGCCCCCCGGTTCAGCGTGGCGCTGGCCGCCTCGAGCCGCGTCTGCGGGCCGGTCTCGGCCCCGAAGGACAGGAAGGTGACGTCATAGAGCTGGCTGCCGTCGAGATTGGCGCGCGCCGCGCGGATCACCGACTGGCCCTCGGGCCCCGACTGGCGCAGGAACAGCCCCTCGCGGCTGACCGACAGGACCGAGCCCACGCCCTCCTTCAGCCGCGCCGACAGCACCTCGTAGCGCTTCGACGTGGCGGCGACGACGGGGTTCAACAGCGCCACCGCCAGCACCCCGATCAGGAAGGTGGTGACGACCGGCGCCAGCAGCGTGCGCAGCGCCGAGCGGCCGGCCGCGCGCATCACCACCAGTTCGGAACTGCGCGCAAGCGCGAGGAACAGCGTCACCGTGGCCAGCATCACCACCAGCGGCAGGATGCGGTAGAGCGCGGCGGGGACGTTCAGCGCGGCGAGCCATGCGGCCGCCCCCAGTCCGCCGCCCGAATCCAGCCGGCGGATCTGCTCGACCACGTCCACCATGAACATGATCGCCCAGAACACCGCCAGCACCCCGGCGAAGGCCAGCGCGAAGCGGCGCGCGACGTAAAGGGCGAGCGTCATGCCGCGGCCTCCTGCGGCGGGGCCGCATCCGGCGGCGCGACCCGCCGCGCCCGCCCGGCCAGGCCCAGAAACAGCGCCGCGATCATGCCCCCGAGCGCGGGCGGCAGATAGACCAGCGGCCACAGCCGCGGGTCCTGCTGTGCCGCGCTGTCCACGGCATTGGCCGCAGCCTGCACCACCACCAGCGCCACGATCGCCAGCGCGATCTGCCGCCAGATGCCGAAGCGGCTGAAACTGCCGGTCAGCAGTGCCGAAAAGCCGATGGCGGCAAAGGCGGCGGCGATCAGCGGATGGGCAAAGCGGGCATGGCCCTCGGCCAGGAACTCCGCAGGGCTCGCATCGGCGCGGTCGAGGTCGTCGGGTGCGGCCGCCAGCAGCCGGGGCGTCGAGAATTCGCGCAGGTCCCGGTTCTGGCGCGCGGAGGGCGACAGCAGCGCGCCGATGTCATAGGTGGAATCGGCAAAGCGCGTCACCTGCAGCCGGTCGTCGGCCAGGGTCAGCACCTGCGCCATGCCCTCGAACATCACCAGCTTCGGCCCCGTCTCGCTGCGCACCAGAAGCGCGCGTTCCGCGGTGTAGGTGGTGCTTTCCCCGGGGTTCCGCGCATCCGCGATGTAGATGTCCAGCAACTCGCCTGCGGGCGAGATGTCGCGGATGTAGAGCGTGATCCCCGAGGCGGGGTGCTGGAAGCTGCCGGCGGTCAGGAACTGCGCGGTCACGTTCTCGGCGATCTCGGCCCGACGGTCGGCCAGCTCCGCCCGCGCCCCCGGCACCAGCACATGGGTCAGCACCGACAGCAGACCCGCGACGATCAGCCCGAAGACCAGCGCCGGCCGCGCCAGCCGCCAGGGCGACAGACCCACCGCCTGCATCACCACCAGCTCGCTTTCCTGCGACAGCCGGTTGGTGGTGTAGACGGTCGCGACGAAGGCCGAGACCGGCAGCACCATGCGGATGACATTGGGCAGGGTCAGCGCCGAGAATTCGAGGAAGACCCACGCCGTCTGCCCGTCGGCGATCAGCTGTTCGAAGATCTGCACCGCTTGGTTGACCCAGTAGACCGAGACGAGGATCAGCGAGAAGAATCCGAACAGCGCCAGCATCTGCGACAACAGATATCTGTCGAATCGCGCCACTGTCACCCGCCCCCGCAGCCCCGTGTCCCGGCCGGTCGGACCGGCCTCTTCCCGGCGGGTCTAGCCGATCGGGACCTGCGGGAAAACTGCTATCTGGCCAAGGCCGCGGGCGCGGGCTAGGGTCCGCCGGCAGCCGGTGCCGGGCCGGCTGACGGGCAGGTCCCCCGGGGCCGGCCGCCGGCGCCCGCATCTGCGGCCCGCGCATGATCCGTCCGGCACGCGATCCCAGGGCCGGCCGCGGCCCCCAGACAGGAGCCTTCCGCATGACCGCCCCCGCCGCCATCCAGTTCCGCGCCGCCGATGCCGCCGATCCCGCAGGCTTCGCCGGCCGCGTCGCGCTGTTCCTGCCCGAGGGCGGGGCGCTCGATGCCGGGGCCAAGCGGCTCGACCGGGCGATGAAGGGGGCGCTCGGGCGCTTTGCCGCCAGCCCCGCCTTCGGCCGGCTGAAACCGGGCGAGGCGGCGGATCTGGCCTTCCCCGCCGGCATCGCGGCCGAGGCGGTGCAGGTGATCCGGCTGGACCGCAAGGCCGGTGTCGAGGAGGCGCGCAAGGCCGGCGCCACCATCGGGCGCAGCCTGGGCGAGGCGGGCGCGCTGGTGCTGGCGGGCAACCATCCCCGCGCGGCCGAGATCAGCCTCGGCCTCGCGCTCCGGGCCTATGACTTCACCGCCCACAAGACCGCCGAGGCGAAACCCGCGGGCGAGGTGATCTTCGCCGTGGCGAAGCCCGAGGCGGTGGCCGCCGAGGCGCGGCCGATGGCGGCGCTGGCCGAGGGCGTGTTCTTCACCCGCGACCTGGTCAACGAACCGGCCAATGTGCTGACGACCTACGATTTCGCCGCGCGGCTGGCCGCGATGCAGGAACTGGGGCTGGAGGTCGAGATCCTCGAGGAAGAGGATCTGGTGAAGCTGGGGATGCGCACGCTGCTGGCGGTCGGGCAGGGGTCGGACAGCCCGTCCAAGGTCGTGGTGATGCAGTGGAACGGCGGCGGCGACGAACCGCCGCTGGCGCTGGTGGGCAAGGGCGTCTGCTTCGACACCGGCGGCATCTCGATCAAGCCCGCGGCCGGCATGGAAGACATGACCATGGACATGGGGGGCGCGGGCGTGGTGGCGGGCGTGATGCGCACGCTGGCGCTGCGCAAGGCGAAGGCCAATGTCGTGGGGCTGGTGGGCCTTGTGGAAAACATGCCCGACGGCCGCGCGCAGCGGCCGGGCGACGTGGTCCGCTCGATGAAGGGCGACACGGTCGAGGTGATCAACACCGATGCCGAGGGCCGGCTCGTGCTGGCCGATGTGCTGTGGTATGCGCAGGACCGCTTCAACCCCTCGGGCGTCATCGACCTCGCCACGCTGACCGGGGCGATCGTGGTGGGCCTCGGGCACGAGAATGCCGGGGTCTTCTCCAACGACGACGCGCTGGCCGGGCGCTTCCTCGCCGCCGCGAAGGCTGAGGGCGAGGGCGCCTGGCGGATGCCGATGGGGCCGGGCTATGACGCGCAGCTGAAATCGCGCGTGGCCGACATGAAGAACGTGGGCGGCCGCCCCGGCGGCGCGATCACCGCCGCGGCCTTCCTCGCCCGCTTCATCCGCGAGGGCATGCCCTGGGTGCATCTGGACATCGCCGGCGTGACGCTGCCGCCCGCCGACACCACGCTCGCCCCCAAGGGCGCGACCGGCTGGGGGGTGATGGCGCTGAACCGGATGATCCGGGACCATTACGAGAAGGGGTGATGCCCGCGCTCTTCTACCATCTCACCCGCTCGACGCTGGAGGAGACGGCGGCGGCGATCCTGTCCCGGGCGGTCGGGCAGGGCTGGCGGGTCGTGCTGCGCGGGCCGGACCGGCCGATCCTCGACCGGCTGGATCGGGCGCTGTGGGCGGGCGAGGATACCTTCCTGCCGCACGGGCTGGCGGGCGGGCCGCATGACGCGGA
The DNA here is from genome assembly GCF_003993775.1 of Frigidibacter oleivorans. Taxonomy (GTDB): domain Bacteria; phylum Pseudomonadota; class Alphaproteobacteria; order Rhodobacterales; family Rhodobacteraceae; genus Frigidibacter; species Frigidibacter oleivorans. The sequence goes on along the minus strand of NZ_RJRZ01000007.1, from coordinate 73,357 downwards.
CCAGCCCGTGCTGCTGACCGACCGGGCCGACCTGCCCAACGATCCCCGCGCATTGATGACGGTGGCGGGGGCCAAGGTCACGGCGGCCGAGGTGGCGCGGCTCGACCGGGTCTGGATCCTCTTCGACGGGCGCGACGATCAGGCGCTGGACCGGGCCCGCGACCAGTGGCGCGCCCTGACCCGCGCCGGCAGCCCGGCCCAGTACTGGAGCGAGGAGGACGGCCGCTGGCGGATGGTGCGCGAGGCCTAGCCGCCACCCCCGCGCGTGGCGATCCGCCGATCACCGGGGCGTGACAGACGGGCCGCCCGAATCCCCGTGACCCGTCCCGCCGGAACGGCTAAGGCGGTGACAGTTCTGTGAAATGACGGGCCTCCCGATGATCCTCGCGCCTTCTGCCGCGTCACCGGCACCTGCCCGGTCCGCGCCACCGGCGGCGGCGCCCGTTCCGCCCCGTGGCGGGCGCGGCGCGGGGCTGCCCGGATGAGGGCGGCGACGGGTCTGCGGGCCGTCCGCGCGGCGCTGCTGGCGGGGGCGCTGGCGCTGTCGGCCTGCGTCGCGGCGGCGCCCGAACCGCCGACGCGGGCGGTGCCGCAGGGGCCGCTGCTGCCGATGCCGCAGATGAAGGTCTTCGGCACCCCGCATCCCCAGCCCCCCGCCCGCAGCAATGCCGAGATCGCGCGCGACATCCTCGAGCTGTCCTTCCGCATGGAAAGCGGGCGCGAGCTGCCGGTGCTGACCCGGTTCGAGGGGCCGGTGACGCTGCATGTGGCCGGCGCGGTGCCGCCCACCGCGCGCGCCGATGTCGACCGGCTGGCGCGGCGGCTGAGGGCCGAGGCCGGGATCGACGTGCGGGTGGCGGCCGGTCCGGCGCCCGCCGGGGGCAACCGCATCGCCATCGAGTTCCTGCCACGCGCGCAGATGCAGCGGCTGGTGCCCGAGGCCGCCTGCTTCGTGGTGCCGCGCATCGGAAGCTGGGCGGAATACCGAGCGCTGCGCCGCTCGGCCGACGTGGACTGGACGACCCTGACCCGGCGCGAACGGGCGGTGGTCTTCGTGCCCTCCGACACCTCGCCGCAAGAGATCCGCGACTGCCTGCACGAAGAGGTGGCGCAGGCGCTCGGGCCGCTGAACGACCTCTATTCCCTGCCGGATTCGGTCTTCAACGACGACAATTTCCATGCGGTGCTGACCGGCTTCGACATGCTGGTGCTGCGCGTCTACAACGCGCCCGAATTGCGCAGCGGCATGACCCGGGCCGAGGTCGCCGCCCGCCTGCCCGCGCTGCTGGCGAGGCTGAACCCGCGGGGCGGCAGCGCCGCGCAAAGCGCCGCGCCCGAGGTGACGCCACGCCCCTGGATCGACGCGGTGGAACGCGCGCTCGGCCCCCGCGCCTCGGACCGGGCGCGGCGGGCGGCGGCGGGCCGGGCGCTGGCCATCGCCATCGCCGAGGACTGGACCGGGGCGCGGGCCGGATTCTCGTGGTTCGCGCTCGGCCGGCTGAACCTGTCGGGCGATCTGGAAACCGCCTTCACCGCCTTCCTGCGCGCCGCGCTGATCTATCGCGCCGGACCGGGGATGGAGGTGCAGGTGGCGCATGTGGACATGCAGCTCGCCGCCTTCGCGCTGTCGGCCGGGCAGGCGGAGGACGTGCTGACCTTCACCGGCCGGGCGATCCCGGTCGTGGCGCGGGCCGAGAATGCGGCGCTGCTGGCGACGCTGATGTTCCTGCGGGCCGAGGCGCTGGACCTGCAGGGGCGCGGGGCCGAGGCCCGGGCGGAGCGGCTGGACGCGATGGGCTGGGCGCGCTATGGCTTCGGCGCCGAGGCGGAGGTGCGCCGGCGGATGGCCGAGATCGCGGCCCTGTCGCCCCCGGCGCAGATCGTGCAGGCGCTGGCGGAGGCCGACTAGGCGCCGCCCGGCCGGACGGAGGAGTTGCGGATGATCATCCTGGCCGGGTTCCTGACCGGGGCGCTGTGGGGCGGCGGGCTGGCGTGGCGGCGCAAGGGCAACCGCTTCGACATCGCGCAATATGCCGCCGGGTTCGGCATCTTCTTTGCGCTGATCGCGCTGTTCGCGATGATCTTCATCCAGCGCGCCGGCTGACGGACGGGGGCGGCGATGTTCCTGCCCTTCCTGCACCGGTTGCGCGCGGCGGGGGTGCCGGTCTCGCTGCGCGAATACCTCACCTTCCTGCAGGCGATGCAGGCGCATCTGGTCACCTACGATGCCGAGGGGTTCTACCACCTCGCCCGGGTGACGATGGTCAAGGACGAGCGGCACATGGACCGCTTCGACCGCGCCTTCGCCGAAACCTTTCGCGGGCTCGACGCCATCGGCGCGGATCAGGTGCTGGCGGCGCTGGACCTGCCGCGCGACTGGCTGGAGAAGCTGGCCGAAAAGGTGCTGTCGCCCGAGGAGATGGCGCAGATCCGGTCGATGGGTGGCTTCGACGCGCTGATGCAGGCGCTGCGCGACCGGCTGGCGGAACAGGAGGGCCGGCATCAGGGCGGGTCGAAATGGATCGGCACCGCCGGCACCTCGCCCTTCGGCGCCTGGGGCTACAACCCCGAGGGTGTGCGCATCGGCCAGGACGACAGCCGCCACCGCCGCGCGGTCAAGGTCTGGGACCGGCGCGAGTTCCGCGATTTCGACGACAGGGTCGAGCTCGGCACCCGCAACATCAAGGTGGCGCTGCGCCGGCTGCGGCGGTGGGCGCGGGACGGCGCGGCCGAGGAGCTGGACCTGCCCGGCACCATCCGCGCCACGGCGGAACGCGGCTGGCTGGACGTGCAGACCCGCCCCGAACGGCGCAACGCGGTGAAGGTTCTTCTGTTTCTGGATGTGGGCGGGTCGATGGACCCGCATGTCCGGCTGGTCGAGGAGCTGTTCTCGGCCGCGCGGGCGGAGTTCCGGCATCTGGAGCAGGTCTATTTCCACAACTGCCTCTACGAGGGCGTCTGGCGCGACAACCGCCGCCGGCGCGAGGCGATGCTGCCCACGGCCGAGCTGATGCGGACCTATGGCGGTGACTGGCGCTGCCTCTTCGTCGGCGACGCGGCGATGAGCCCCTACGAGATCAGCCATGCCGGCGGCGCCAGCGAGCACTGGAACGAGGAGCCGGGCGCGGTCTGGCTGGAACGCGCCTGCGCGGCCTGGCCCCATCATGTCTGGCTGAACCCGATGCCCGAGGGCAGCTGGGGCTATTCGGCCTCGACCGGGATGATCCGCACGATCTTTGGCGGGCGGATGTTTCCCCTGACGCTCGACGGGATCGCCCGCGCGGCGAAGGAACTGGCCTGATGCCGGCGGACCTGCCCGGCCTGCTGTCCGGGTGGGGGCCGGGTTCCGCCGTGTTGGTCCTGGGCATCGTCACCTTCCTGTCCTGCCTGATGCTGCCGGTGCCCGCCTCGCTGGCGATGCTGACCGCGGGCGGGCTGGCCGCCGCGGGGCAACTGCCGGTGGGTACGGTGGCGGCCTCGGCGCTCGCCGGTGCGGTGCTGGGCGATCAGGCGGGGTATTGGGCGGGGCGACGCTTCGGTGCGCCGCTGCTGGCGCGGCTGTCGCGGCGGCGGGGCCGCGCCGCGCTGATCCTGCGGGCCGAGGCATGGCTTCTGAGCCATGGCGCGGGGGCGGTGTTCTTCAGCCGCTGGCTGCTGAGCCCGCTGGGGCCCTGGGTCAACCTCGCCACCGGCGCGGGCGGCTTCGGCTGGCGGCGGTTCACGCTGTGGGCGGTGACGGGCGAGGCGGTCTGGGTCGCGCTGTATGTCGGGCTGGGGCATCTGGCGGCGGACAGCCTGCCCCGGGCGCGCGCGGCGGTGGGCCAGACCTTCCTCGCGCTCGGGCTGCTGGCGGGGCTGGCGCTGCTGGCGGCGGGGCTGATCCTGTGGCGCCGGCGCGGGGCGCGAAGCCCGTCCTGACGCGGCCGGCCCTTGCCGATGTTCCGTAAATGTTCCATTCTCGGGGCATGAAGCGGATTCACGACATGCCCCCCTCGGACCCCGACCTGCGCCTGAAGGCGCGGGGGGCGGGGGCGAACTCTGCGGGGCGGTTCGAACGGCAGACCCGCGCCCGCCAGCATGACGGCTGGGACATCCCCGAGGAGGAACGGCTGCTGCGCACCGAGGTCGCCATCGAGCGTCCGCGCAGCATCATCGCCCGCAACGATTCGCCCGACATCCCCTTCGACCGGTCGGTGAACCCCTATCGCGGCTGCGAGCATGGCTGCATCTATTGCTTCGCCCGGCCCTCGCACGGCTATCTTGGCCTGTCGGCGGGGCTGGATTTCGAGACCAAGCTGGTGGCGAAACCCGATGCGCCGGCGCTGCTGGCGAAGGAACTGTCGAAGCCCGGCTACCGGATGGCGCCGCTCGCCATCGGCACCAATACCGATCCCTACCAGCCGATCGAGGCCCGGCACCGGGTGATGCGCGGGCTGCTGGAGGTGCTGAGCGAGTTCAACCACCCGGTCGGCATCGTCACCAAGGGCGCGGCGCTGATCGAGCGCGACCTCGACATCCTGTCGGACATGGCGGCGCGGGGTCTGGTGCATGTGGGTGTGTCGGTGACGACGCTGGATACGGACCTGTGCCGCGGGCTGGAACCCCGCGCGCCCGCGCCGGCACGGCGGCTGGCGGCGATCCGGGCGCTGGCCGGGGCGGGGGTGCCGGTGCGGGTGATGGTGGCGCCGATCATCCCGGTGCTGACCGATGCCGAGGGCGAGGCGATCCTCGCCGCCGGCAAGGAGGCGGGCGCGCGCGCGGCCAGCTGGATCCTGCTGCGCCTGCCCTTCGAGGTGGCGCCGCTGTTCACCGACTGGCTGCGCCGCACCCATCCGGGCAAGGCGGATCACGTCATGTCGCGGCTGCGCGCGATGCGGGGCGGGCGCGAGAACGATCCTCGCTTCGGCAGCCGGATGAGGGGCGAGGGGCCCGAGGCGCAGATCCTGCACCTGCGGATGAAGGTGGCGGCGCGACGGCTGGGGCTCGACACGCCGTTGCCCGGCTATGACCTGACCCGCTTTCGCGTGCCGCCCCGGCCCGGCGACCAGCTGTCGCTGTTCTGAGCCCCTCGGCCCCGGTCAGCGCCGCGCGATGATCCAGATCGCGTGGATGATGCCCGGGATATAGCCGAGCAGGGTCAGCAGGATGTTGATCCAGAATTGCAGCCCGAAGCCCACCTGCAGGAAGACCCCGAGCGGCGGCAGCAGGATGGCGATGATGATGCGGATCAGGTCCATGTCGGTTCCTTGTTGCTGACCGGAGGTTGCACAGACAGCGCGGCAACGCGGCGCCGGGTTCCCGCTGCCGCGGCGGCCCGCGCGAATTTCATGCAGCCGTCACCGGATCGCGCCGGATCGCACCGGATCGCACCGGGTCCGCATATGGGGACTGGACGGCGGGCCGGCCTTGCCGGAACTCTGGCACCGGACCCAGCATGGAGCGGCCGATGACCACCGATCCCTTCTTCCACCCCGTCTCCGGCATGGACCTGCCGCGCTTCGCCGGGGTGCCCAGCTTCATGCGGCTGCCCATCGTCGGCCCCGACCATCCCCGCCGGGCCGAGGTGCAGATCGGCATTGTCGGCCTGCCCTTCGACGGGGCGGTGTCGAACCGGGCGGGGGCGCGGCACGGGCCGCGGGCGCTGCGCGACGCCTCGACGATGCTGCGCGCCCAGAACGGCGCCACCGGGGTGCGGCCCTTCGAGGCGCTGGCCTGCGCCGATCTGGGCGATATCGGGCCGAACCCGGTCGACGTGATGGACACGCTCGACCGGTTCGAGACCGCCTTTGCCGGGCTGGCCGGCGAAGGCATCCGGCCACTGACCGCCGGAGGCGACCACCTCTGCACCCTGCCGGTGCTGCGGGGCCTCAGGCGCGGCGGGCTGGCGCAGGGGCCGCTGGGGCTGATCCATTTCGACAGCCATACCGACCTCTACCCGGTCTATTTCGGCGGCCGCACCCTGACCCATGGCAACCCGTTCCGCGTGGCGGTGGAAGAGGGGCTGCTGGACCCGGCGCGGATGGTGCAGATCGGCATCCGCGGCACCACCTATGACGGCGCCGATATCGACTTCGCCCGGGCCAACGGCATCCGGGTGATCCGGGCCGAGGAGATGTTCGCGCGCGGCATCCCCGACGTGATGGCCGAGGCGCGCGAGATCGTGGGGACCGCGCCCTGTTACCTGAGCTATGACATCGACTTCGTCGACCCGTCCGTCGCCCCCGGCACCGGCACGCCGGAATGGGGCGGGCCGATCGCGCGCGAGGCGATCGAGGTGCTGCGGCATCTGCAGGGGGTCGAGGTGCTGGCCGCCGATCTGGTCGAGGTCAGCCCGCCCTTCGATCCCTCGGGCAACACCGCCTGGCTGGGGGCGAGCCTGATGTTCGAGATCCTCTGCGCGATGGTCTGACACCGGCGCTGGCGGGGGCCGGGGGAAGCGGGGGCCAGCCCCCGCACCCCCGGGATATTTGCGCCGACAAGAAGCGCAAGGCGCCGCAAACGAAAACCGCCGCCCGGCAAGGGGCGGCGGCAGATGCTGCGGCAGACGCCTGGTCCGGCGCGATCAGTAGCGCGGCGGGCAGGGGGCCGGGGCACCGTTCGCATAGGTGCAGCGGCGGGCGCCCTGGTTGGCGCCGATGGCGGTGCCGGCGGCGGCGCCGATCAGCGTCGCGCCGATCTTCGCCTCGTCGCTGGCATCGGCCAGATCGGCCGCGCCCAGACCCACGGCGGCGCCGGTCAGGCCGCCGATGGCGGCGTTCTGGTTCGGGGTGTTGCCCTGGCAGGCGGAGAGCGCGAAGACGCCGAGCCCGAGGAACAGCAGGGTGGATTTGGTCATGATCAGCCTTCCCGTCGTTGGTCCATGATGGCGCGGTCCCGTTCCGGACCGCTGTGGCAGCACAAGTAGGCCATCTTCGAGAAAGTTCCGCGCCGGTCTCGCGCGCGATATCGGGGGCCGGCTGCTTTCCGCCCCGGCTGTAACAGTTCGCGAGCGGTGCGGCAGTCCGTCCCCCGGGTCCCGCGCGCCCTTGCAGGCCCCGGCCCCGGCACCTACTGTCCTTCGCGCAAGCGGAACAGGGGTGCCGGATGGCGGCGGGACAGCGCAAGCTTTTCGAGGAAGTCGCGACCGGGCAGAAGGCGCCCGCACCGCAGGGCGGGCTGATCGACCGGCAGTCGGGCGGCGGCGCGCGGCGGGCGGTGCGGATCTGGCTGGGGGCGATCTTCCTGCTGGTCGTGGCGATGATCGCGGTGGGCGGGCTGACCCGGCTGACCGATTCCGGCCTGTCGATCACCGAATGGCGGCCGGTCACCGGGGCGATCCCGCCGCTGGACGCCGCCGACTGGCAGGCCGAATACGCGAAATATCAGGCGAGCCCGGAATTCCAGCTGCAGAACCACCAGATGACGCTGGCAGAGTTCAAGACGATCTTCTGGTGGGAATGGGGCCACCGGCAGCTGGGCCGGGTCATCGGGCTGGTCTGGGCCCTGGGCTTCGCGGGGCTGCTGGTCAGCCGGCGGATGCCGCCGGGCTGGACCGGCCGGCTGCTGCTGCTGGGGCTGCTCGGCGGGCTGCAGGGGGCCATCGGCTGGTGGATGGTGGCCTCGGGGCTGACCGGCGCGCGGGTGGATGTGCAATCCTACCGGCTGGCCACGCATCTGGGGCTGGCCTTCGTCATCCTCGGGCTGACGGCCTGGTACATGCTGACGCTGGCCCGGCCCGAGGCGGCGCTGCTGCAGGCCCGGCGCCAGCGCGAGGACAAGCTGTTCTCGCTGTCCACCGGGCTGCTGCATTTCGCCTTCCTGCAGATCCTGCTGGGGGCGCTGGTCGCGGGGATCGACGCGGGCCGCAGCTTTCCGACATGGCCGCTGATGAACGGCAGCCTGTTTCCCGCCGATGCCTTCTACGTGCCGGACGGGCAGGGCGGCAGCGGCCCGGTCTGGCGCGCCTTCTTCGAGAATCCGGGGCTGGTGCAGTTCGTGCACCGGATGGCGGGCTATCTGCTCTTCGTCTTCGGCATCGTCGTCTGGCTGCGCGGGCGGCGGTCGGTGCATGCCGCCACCCGGGCCGCCTTCCATGCCGTCTTCGCCATGCTGGTGATCCAGGTCGCGCTCGGCATCGTGACCGTCGTCCATGCGGCGCCGCTGCCCCTTGGCCTTGCGCATCAGCTGGGGGCCGTGGTGCTGTGGGTGCTGATCCTGCGCGCCCGGCATCTGGCGCAATATCCCGTCGTGCAATCGCTGCGAGGCCACCGATGACCGCTTTTCCCGATCTGATCGCCTTCCAGCGCGATACCGAGGCGCTGGCGCAGGTCATGGGCCGTCTGGGCTGGGATCAGGAAACGATGATGCCCCGCGGCGCCGCCGAACAGCGCGCGGACGAGATGGCGGCGCTGGAGGGCGTGCTGCATGCCCGCCGCACCGATCCGCGGCTGGCCGACTGGCTGGACCGGGCCGACGCGCCGGATGCCGAGGGCGCGCGGATGCTGGCGCTGATCCGCCGCGCCCATGCCCGGGCGACCTGCATCCCCGCCCGGCTGGCGGCCGAGATCGCGCGCCTGACCAGCCTGTCGCAGGGGATCTGGGCCGAGGCGCGGGCGCGGGACGAGGTGGACCATTTCCTGCCGACGCTGCGCCAGGTGGTGATGCTGAAGCGCGAGGCGGCGCAGGCGCTGTGCGAGGGGACGGAGGCCGCCACCGCCTATGACGCGCTGCTGGAGGAATACGAACCCGAGACGACCGCCGAGGAGATCGCCGCCATCTTCGACCGGATGCGGCCGCGGCTGGTGGCGCTGCGCGACCGCATCCTCGGGTCCGGCCGCATCGTGGCGCCCCTGAAGGGCGAATTCCCGCAGGACGGGCAGCTGCGGCTGGCGCGGAAGATGGCCGAGGCCTTCGGCTATGACTTCACCCGCGGGCGGCTGGACCTTGCCGTGCACCCGTTTAGTTCCGGCTCGGGCGCCGACGTGCGGATCACCACCCGGGTGGTGGAGGCGGACCCGTTCAACTGCCTCTATTCCACCATCCACGAAACCGGCCATGCCTGTTATGAGCAGAACATCGCCCCGGCCTTCGCGCTGACGGTGCTGGGGCAGGGCGTGTCGATGGGCGTCCATGAAAGCCAGAGCCGGATCTACGAAAACCAGCTCGGCCGTTCCGCGCCCTTCACCGGCTGGATCTTCCGCCAGATGCAGGCGGAGTTCGGCAGCTTCGGCATCGAGACGCCGGAGGAATTCCACGCCACCGTCAACCGGGTGCAGCCGGGCTTCATCCGCACCGAGGCGGACGAGGTGCATTACAACCTGCATATCATGATGCGCTTCGACCTCGAACGCGATCTGGTGTCGGGGGCGCTGGACGTGGCCGATCTGGAAGAGGCGTGGAATGACCGCTTCCTGGCGGATTTCGGCGTGGCGGTGGACCGTCCCGCGCATGGCCTGCTGCAGGACGTGCACTGGTCGGTGGGCCTGTTCGGCTATTTTCCGACCTACAGCCTCGGCAATGTCTATGCGGGCTGCCTGATGGCGGCGCTGCGGCGCGATGTGCCGGACCTCGACGCGCGGCTGGCCCGGGGCGATACCGCCGCCGCGACCGGCTGGCTGCGCGAGAGGCTGCAGCAGCATGGCGGGCTTTATGCCCCGCGCGAGGTCATCGCCCGGGCGACGGGGGCCGCGCCGGACGAGGGGCCGCTGCTCGACTATCTCGACGCGAAGTTCGGGGCGATCTACGGGCTGTGACTATTCCAGCCCGCGCAGCTGCAGGGGCGCCAGCGGACGGGCGGGGCGGAACAGCCGCTCGCCGCTCGCGCCGCCGCCGAGGCTGACGGTCAGCCCGATCCGCGCAAAGGTTTCCCCGCCGTCGCCGTCACTCCCGGCAAGCCCGCTGTGCCCCACCGTCGTCTCCAGCGCGGCATGGGGCGCCAGCGCCAGCCGCAGCCCCGCCTGCGCCTGCCAGCCGGTCGCGGAAAAGTCGGCCTCGTCATAATCCGCGGCCATCGCGCCGGCGATCAGGGTCACGCGGGGCGAGAGGTCGCGTTCGGCCCAGCCCTCGACGAAAAGAAAGTCGAAGCTGCCGGGGTTGCGGACGCCGATGCCGGCCTTCACCTCGGCCCGCGCCCCGGTCCCGAGCGCGAAGCGCGCCTCGGCCCCGGCGGCGACGGTGGTGCTGTCGGTGCCGTCGAGATCCGACAGATGCCCGAACAGGCCATAGCTGCGGCCCGGGCGCGGGGTCAGGTAGAGATGGGCGTCGATCGCCCCCAGCGTGCCGGTGGGCTGATCGGCCAGCGACAGGTCGAATTGCAGCCCATGGGCGGCGGTGATGGCCAGATCGGCGGACAGCCGGGCCTCGGGGCGCAGGTCGCCCGGCGTCCCGGTCGCGGCAAGGGCGGCCTCGACCTGACGGAACCCCAGCGAGGACTGGGCCTTGGCCGCCAGCGGCGCAAGCGCGCAGGCGGAGAGAACGGACAGCGCCACGGCGCGGCAAAGCATCGTCAATCCCTCGGATCAGGGCGGCCGGACCCGGGGGGCCCGGCCGCGGATAGCTCCCGAGGGCTTCGTCGCACGAAAGGTTTCGTTAACCAAAGGCCATTCGTGCCAGAGGGTTAACAGGCGCTCTTCGTCAGCGGGGCAGGCCCGGTCACTCCTCCTCGCCGGTCTCGGCGACGCGCGCGACCGAGACGACGACCTCGTCCGCGCCGGTGTCGAAGACCTTCACCCCGCCGGCCGACCGCGAGCGGAAGCTGATCTGGTCCACCGGCACCCGGATCGACTGGCCGGTCGAGGTGGCCAGCATCACCTGATCCGACGCCTCCACCGGGAAGGAGGCGACCAGCGCCCCGCCGCGCATCGCGGCGTCCATCGCCCGGATGCCTTGGCCGCCGCGGCCGCGCACGATGTAGTCGTGGCTGGAACTCAGCTTGCCCGCGCCCTTGGCGGTGACCGTCAGGATCAGATCCTCGGCCGCCGACATCTCGGCATAGCGTTCGGGGGACAGCTGGCCCTCGGCCACGGCCTCGTCCTCGTCGTCGGCCGCCTCGTCCTCGGTCACGCCGGCCATCAGGCGGCGCTGCTTCAGATAGGCCACCCGTTCCTCGGGCGTGGCCTCGAAATGCCGGATGACCGACATCGACACCACCCGGTCCGCCTCGCCCAGACGGATGCCGCGCACGCCGGTGGAATCGCGGCCCTTGAAGATCCGCACCTCGGGCACCGGGAAGCGGATCGCGCGGCCGGCGGCGGTGACCAGCATCACGTCGTCATCTTCGTCGCAGATGCGCACGTTGACGAGGCTCACATCCTCGGGCAGGCGCATGGCGATCTTGCCGTTGCGCTTGACATTGGCGAAGTCAGACAGGGCGTTGCGGCGCACCTCGCCCTCCGATGTGGCGAAGAAGACCTGCAGCCGGTCCCATTCCGCCTCGGGCTCGTCGATGGCCAGCAGGGCCGCCACGGAAATCCCGGTGGCGATGGGCAGGATGTTGACCAGCGCCTTGCCCCGGCCCACCCGGCCCGCCAGCGGCAGCCGCCAGCATTTCAGGCTGTAGACCATGCCGTCGGTGGTGAAGAACAGCAGCTGCGTATGGGTGTTGGCGACGAATAGCTGCGTCACCACGTCGTCTTCCTTGGTGGCCATCGAGGCCAGCCCCTTGCCGCCGCGGCGCTGGCTGCGGAATTCCGACAGCGGGGTGCGCTTGATGTAGCCGCCCGAGGTCACGGTCACCACCATGTCCTCGCGCTCGATCAGGTCCTCGTCCTCCAGATCGCCGGCCCAGTCGACGATCTCGGTCCGGCGCGGCACCGCGAACTGGTCGCGCACCTCGCGCAATTCGTCCGAGATGATCGCCATGATCCGTTCGCGCGACCCGAGGATTTCCAGATACTCGCGGATCTTGCCCGCCAGGTCCCGCAGCTCGTCCGTCACCTCCTTGACGCCCATCGCGGTCAGCCGCTGCAGCCGCAGGTCGAGGATGGCACGGGCCTGGGTTTCGGACAGGTTATAGGTGCCGTCGTCGTTCATCGGGTGCAGCGGGTCGTCGATCAGCCGCAGATATTCGGCGATGTCATGCGCGGGCCAGCGCCGGGTCATCAGCCGCTCGCGCGCCTCGGCCGGATCGGCCGAGGACCGGATCGTCGCCACCACCTCGTCCACATTCGACACCGCTACGGCCAGACCGCAGAGGATATGGCTGCGCTCGCGCGCCTTGCGCAGTTCATAGGCGGTGCGCCGGGCCACCACCTCTTCGCGGAAGGTGACGAAATGCGACAGGAAATCGCGCAGGGTCAGCTGTTCCGGCCGGCCGCCGTTCAGCGCCAGCATGTTGCAGCCGAAGCTGGTCTGCATGGGGGTGAAGCGCCACAGCTGGTTCAGCACCACGTCGGGCGTCGCGTCGCGCTTCAACTCGATCACCACCCGCACGCCGACGCGGTCGGACTCGTCGGCGATGCCGGCGATGCCCTCGATCTTCTTGTCGCGCACGAGGTCGGCGATCTTCTCGATCATCGCCGCCTTGTTCACCTGATAGGGGATCTCGTCGAGGATGATCGCATAGCGGTCGCGGCGGATTTCCTCGACCCGGGTCTTGGCGCGGATGACGACGCTGCCCCGGCCTTCCAGATAGGCCTTGCGCGCGCCGCCGCGCCCCATGATCTGCCCGCCGGTGGGGAAGTCGGGGCCGGGCACGAATTCCATCAGCGCCTCGGAGGACAGGTCCGGATCGTCGATCAGCGCCAGCGTCGCGTCGATCACCTCGCCCAGGTTGTGCGGCGGGATGTTGGTGGCCATCCCGACGGCGATGCCGCCCGCGCCATTGACCAGCATGTTCGGGAAGCGGGCGGGAAGGACGGTCGGTTCCTGGTCCTTGCCGTCGTAATTGTCCTGGAAGTCGACGGTGTCCTTCTCGATATCGGCCAGAAGGGCGGCGGCGGCCTTGTCCATCCGCACCTCGGTGTAGCGCATGGCCGCGGCATTGTCGCCGTCCATGGACCCGAAGTTGCCCTGACCGTCGAGCAGCGTCAGCGACATCGAGAAGTCCTGCGCCATCCGCACCAGCGCGTCATAGATCGCGCCGTCGCCATGGGGGTGGTATTTCCCCATCACGTCGCCCACCGGCCGCGCCGACTTGCGATAGGCCTTGTCATGGGTGTTTCCGGTCTCGTGCATCGCATAGAGGATGCGGCGGTGCACCGGCTTCAGCCCGTCGCGCAGATCGGGGATCGCGCGGCTGACGATGACCGACATCGCGTAGTCGAGATAGGCGGTGCGCATCTCGCCCGAGATCGAGACCTGCGGCCCGTCATGGGCCATGCGCAGATGACCCCCGTTCGGGGAATCCGGCGTGTTTTCAGGTTGTTCGGGGATGTCGCTCACGTGGGTGCCTGACTTCTGTTTTCTGACCACATCTTGTTGCGCGGAACTATACCCGATCCCATCCCTTGGGTGCAATGCCGGGGGAACCATCCTCGGCAGCCGGCGCGAGAGAGTGCCAACATACTGGAATCGTTGAATTGTGAAGAAGATGTGTCAGCATGGCTTCCACAAGAAACCGCAGGAGGTAGCCGATGCAGCCACGGAACGACGACCCCGGATCGCCCTCGGGCCCGCCCTCAGCCCCGTCCGCGGCCCCGCCGCGCAGCGAGACGGAGCTGATGCTGAAGGGCTATGGGCTGACCACGGCGGAATTCTTCTACCGGATGCCGGATTACCGGCATGTGCTGAACAGCTTCGTCTGGCAGGACTACGACCTGGCCCCGGATCACCCCCGGCTCTTCGCCTTCGTCGAGTTCTGGCAGAAAGAGATCGAGGGGCCGCTGCATTCGGTGCGCTTCACTCATCGCAAGCTGATCGCGCCGGGCGAATGGCGCAACGTCGTGGGCGAGTTCACCCTGCACTGACCCACCCGTCACCGGGGAAGGGCGGGCGCGGCCTCAGGCGGCCCGGCGGGCCGCCGCCAGCCAGACCAGCACCAGCCCGAGGCTGAAGACCGCGTTCCAGCTGGCCATCGACAGGCCGAGGAACTGCCACGCCACCTCGTCGCAGCGCACCAGCGGCGCGGCCATGATCTGGTTCAGCAGGTCCGAGGCGCTGACCCCCTGCACGCTGGACGAGGTGCAGCTGGTCGGCCCCTGCCACCAGTCCCGCTCCACCCCGGTGTGATAGAGCCCGAGCGCCGAGGTGCAGGCCGCCGCCGCCGCCCCCGCCAGGGCAAGCCCGCGCAGGACCGGCGCCGGGGCCGGCAGCAGCAATGCCACCGCGCCGATGCCGACGGCGGCGACATGGGGCCAGCGCTGCCACAGGCACATGGGGCAGGGCGCGAAGCCGAGCGCCTGGAATATCAGCGCGCCCGCCAGCAGCGCCGCCGAACCGCCGGCGGCGATCAGGCACAGGATCCTGAACCGGTCCAACCCCTCTGACGGGCGCGCAATATTCCAGAAGGCTGCCATCTTCATGCTCCGCTTCGGGCCCGCCCCCGCGCATGGCAGGCCGGGTCCGGGATCGGCGGTTTTCCGCCCGGCCAGGTTTCGGTCGCATGATTGCGGCGGGAGACGGGGGCAGGTCAAGCCGAAGCTGGCGCTGCACACGGTTTTGGGATCATCTGCCGGACAGCAGCGTCAACCGGGGCTGTTCGGGCTCCACCGGGGCGCGGGAACCGCGGGGGCCGGTCCGGCATGTGCTGACAGCGCGGCCGCAGGCGGCGGACCGGCGGTGGTGGGCAGGGAGGACGGCGGATGAGATGGCAGGGCCGGCGCGGCAGCCGCAATATCGACGACCGGCGCGGACAGCGGATGGGTGGCGGCGCCGTGCAGGTGGGCGGCGTCGGCATGATCGCCATTGTCGCCATCTACCTGTTCTTCGGCGTCGACCTGACCCCGATCCTGTCCGGCGATCCCGGCCCCGCGCCCCGCGACAGCGCCGCCCTGTCCGAAGAGGACCGGCAGATGGGGGAATTCGTCTCGGTCACGCTGGCCGATACCGAAGAGGTCTGGCAGGACATCTTCGCGCAGATGGGCCGCAGCTATGACCCGGCGACGCTGGTGCTGTTCAGCGGCGTCACCCAGTCGGCCTGCGGCGGCGCCTCGGGCGCGACGGGCCCGTTCTACTGCCCGACGGACGGCCGCGTCTATCTCGACACCGATTTCTTCGGAACGCTGGCGCGGGATCTGGGCGCCTCGGGCGACTTCGCCGCCGCCTATGTCGTGGCCCATGAGGTGGCCCACCATGTGCAGGACGAACTCGGCATCCTGTCCGAGGTGAACGCGATGCGCGCCCGCGCCTCGGCGGCGCAGTCGAACGCGCTGTCGGTGCGGATCGAGCTGCAGGCGGACTGCTTCTCGGGCGTCTTCGCCCGCCATGCCGAGGCGCAGTTCGGCTCGATCGAGCCCGGCGACATCGCCGAGGCGATGAACGCGGCCGCGCGCATCGGCGACGACCGGCTGCAGCGGCAGGCCGGCCGGGTGCCGGTGCCGGACAGCTTTACCCACGGCACCTCGGCGCAGCGGCAGGACTGGTTCGGCCGCGGCTATCGCAACGGCGATCCCTCCGACTGCGACACCTTCGCCGCCGAGACTCTCTGACCGCCTGGGGCCGTCCGCCCGCAGCCGTCTTGTCAGAGCGCGGCGGCGGCGCTAGAGCAGGGACCGCGGCCCGAGTGGCGGAATGGTAGACGCAGCGGATTCAAAATCCGCCATCGCAAGATATGTCGGTTCGAGTCCGACCTCGGGCACCATTCCAGACGGATCGACAGCGCAGCCCGCGACCCATCCGCCGCACCCGCCGGCCGGCCCGGAGTTCAGAAAAGAGATTCGCGCAGCGCAGCATCCGGATCTGGCCATTCGGTTAAGATTTGACGGATTGTCGCCAGAACGCGGTCAATCGCAGCGCCATGATTTGGACATCTTCTGCCGGTCGGCGACGTTCCGGCAGGCGCGAAGGCGCAGGAATATGGAAACAGCCTGCAACCATGACGCGTGTCGGGATCAGGGCACCTCACGACAAGTTCACATCAAATCAATGGCATAGCCTCTTGTCCTCGCGGGCGCTGGCCGGACGCCACTCGCGCAAGGCAAGAAAAACCGCGACAATCCGGGCGGTTGGCCTGCCACTGGCCTGACGCAAATGGCCACGATCGCGACACTTTTCGCTTCTGTCGCGCGGAACTCGGCGGTATCCCGAACCTTGTCCAGATCAGGACCGAGGCCGTGGGGGCGGCTGGTGAGACGACGCGCCTCGGGCGCACGGACGACATGCCTTTCGGACGGATGACTGCTCTCCGTCCCACGCGCCGGAATAGTGTCTCCGGCGGGCGGTCTTTCCGTGACCTCCGGCTGCGTTTCTCTCTCCTGCAGGCTCGCGACCGGCACCGCCCGTGCCGGACCGGACGATGAGGAGTGGCGAGACATGACCTACAAGCACGACGACGATTGCGACGATCACGGCAGCAGCAAGAGCGACGGCATCGTCAGCGGCACCAGCGGCGCCAACCTCATCAACGCGGGCTATGTCGATGCCGATGGCGACCGGATCGACGCGGGTGACGCGAAGACCTACACCTTCAGCAAGGACGAGGACATCGTCGATGCCGGCGCGGGCAATGACACGATCCTTGCCGGGGCGGCGAATGACACGGTCTATGCCGGGTCCGGCAACGACAGCGTCGAGGGCGGCGCGGGCAACGACCTGATCTATGGCGACAAGGCGCTGGCACCGGAAACCGGCCGCGAGTCCTTCGAGTGGAGCAAGTTGCCCGACAGCAGCGCCTGGTATTCGGGCGACACGGTCGATGACGGCGAGTCGCTCGCCGGCCGGACGATCACCCAGGATACCGGCGACGTGTCGGTGAAGGTGACGGTCCCGAGCTCCAGCGGCTCCAACGCCCAAAGCTATTACGAGGATGACGGCAACTATGTCGGCGGCATCACCGGCGACGGCAGCGCGGTCAACGACAACTCGGCGCTGCGGTCCGATGCCGACAGCCACGAGAAAAGCACCTACAAGCTGGAATTCTCGGAAGAGGTGACGAACGTCCAGTTCAACATCTCGGACATCGACGCCAACAAGGGCCAGGTCCAGATCTTCGCCTATGACGAACATGGCAACAAGATCCCGGTCGAGATCGCGGGCGGCAGCAAGATCACGCTGAGCGACAAGGACGGTGTCGCCGGCAAGGAGACGGCGACCGCCAGCGGCACCACCGACTATTCCCAGACCGACGCCCAATCCTCGATCACCGTGACCATTCCCGGCCCGGTCTCGAAGATCGAGATCGTGCACGAGAATGTCGGTTCGGGCGACTCCACCGTCTATGTCTCCGACGTCTATTTCGACACGGGCGCCGCCGAGACCGGCGCCGGCAACGACACGCTGAACGGCGGCGACGGCAACGACACGATCTATGGCGAGGCCGGCAACGACGTGCTGATCGGCGGCACCGGGGCCAACCGGCTGGACGGCGGCGCGGGCGACGACCGCTTCGTCGGCGGCGCGGGCGCGGACACCTTCGTCGGCGGCACCGGGCAGGACAACCTCGACTACTCCGCCTCGAACGCGGCGGTGCAGGTCGACCTCACCACGGGCAGCCTGGCGGGCGGCGACGCGGCCAATGACAAGATCGAAAGCGGCATCGACGGCGTCATCGGCTCGAAATACGGCGACACGCTGACCGGCTTCGACCATCAGGGCACCGCGCCGGAAGATACCTACACCAACCAGTTCTGGGGCAATGCCGGCAACGACACGATCACCGGCAAGGGCGGCGACGACTTCATCGACGGCGGCGCGGACAATGACTCGCTGTCGGGCGGCGCGGGCGAGGACACCGTCCTCGGCGGCACCGGCAACGACTGGATCGACGCGGGCGCGGGCGCCGACAGCGTCGGCGGCGGCGACGGGCGCGACACCATCCATGTGGGGCAGGGCGAGGGCATCGGCGATACCGTCGATGGCGGCGCCGGCGGCGACGATTACGACACGCTTGACCTGACCGGATCGGCGGCGCCCGACGGCTATCTGAAGCTGCGCGACGTCACCACCGACTCCAACGGCAACGGCAAGGACGGCTTCGTCGACTATTACGACAAGGACGGCAACCTGACCGGGTCGCTGGAATTCCACGAGATCGAGAACCTCGTGCCCTGCTTCACGCCCGGCACCGCCATCGCCACCCCGCAGGGCGAACGTCTGGTCGAGGAACTGCGCATCGGCGACCGGATCATCACCCGCGACAACGGCATCCAGGAAATCCGCTGGATCGGCCGCAAGTCGCTGGACCACGCTGCCCTGGGCCGCGCCAGCCATCTGAAGCCGGTGCTGATCCGTCAGGGCAGCCTCGGCAACGGCCTGCCGGAACGCGACATGCTGGTCAGCCCGAACCACCGGATGCTGGTCGCCAATGACCGCACCGCGCTGTATTTCGACGAGCACGAGGTTCTGGTGGCGGCCAAGCATCTGGTCGACAACCGCGGCGTCCGCAATGTCGATGCGCTCGGCGTGACCTACCTGCACTTCCTGTTCGACCAGCACGAGGTGGTGCTGGCCAACGGTGCTTGGACCGAAAGCTTCCAGCCCGGCGAGCAGACGCTGGCCGGCATGGGCAATGCGCAGCGGGGCGAGATCTTCGAACTGTTCCCCGAACTGCGCCAGCGCGAGGGCATCGACGGCTATGCCGCCGCCCGCCGCACGCTGAAGCGTCACGAGGCCGCGCTGCTGGGTCGCTGACGGCCCGCTCCGCACCCGGCGCGCGCGCAAAGACGACGCGGGCGCGCCGAGATTCCGCCAGAATTGCCCCCTAGGGATCGCATCAATCATGCGGTCCCTTTTCCGTTCCAACGGCGGGACCGCCGCTAGAAGGGCGGAAGGCAATGGCGACCTATACCGGTTCGTCCGACAATGAATCGATCACCGGCACCTCTGCGGCCGACACGCTGACCGGCGGGGCCGGCAACGACACCATCTCGGGCGGCGAGGGCAATGACACGATCGTCGCGGGGCCGGCCTCGGGTGCCACCGCCACCCAGCTCGACCTGAACTGGTCGCAGGCGGGCGCGGACGAGGCCGACATCTCGGGCGGCTTCACCCAGAACACCGGCGGCATCGACGTGACCGTCGGCTACCAGGACACCGGCGGCGGCACCGGCCTGCGGGTCGAAACCAGCAACCCCCAGTACCGCGCCAACGGCGAGAGCTATGCCACCAATTCGGCGGCGCGGCTGGACGGCGGCGGGCAATCCGGCGCGACCTCGACCGTCAGCCTCGACTTCGCGGCCTCCTCGGGCAGCCTCTACAGCGACAGCGTCCAGAACGTCAGCTTCCGCATCAACGACATCGACGCCTCGCGCAACAACTGGCGCGACATCGTCACCGTCACCGCCTATGACGCCAATGGCAATGCGGTTCCGGTGACGCTGACCCCGGCGGGCAATGACGCGGTCAGCGGCAACACGATCACCGCCGGGCTGACGCAGGACAGCGCCAGCAGCGCCAATGGCTCGGTACTGGTCAGCATCCCGGGGCCGGTCAGCCGGATCGAGATCGGCTATGCCAATACTTGGACGGGGGGGCAGCTCGTCACCGTCAGCGACGTGCAGTTCACCGCCGTTCCCGCCCCCGATGCCGATGTGGTCACGGGCGGCGGCGGCAATGACACGATCGCCGGCGGCTTCGGCAATGACACGCTGTCGGGCAACGACGGCAATGACAGCCTGTCGGGCGATGACGGCAATGACAGCCTCTCGGGCGGCGCCGGGGCGGACACGCTGTCGGGCGGTGCGGGCAACGACACGTTGCTGGGCGATGACGGCAACGACAGCCTGTCAGGCGGCGACGGCGCCGACAGCCTGATCGGCGGCACCGGCAACGATACCCTGTCCGGCGGCGCGGGCAACGACACGTTGCAGGGCAATGACGGCGCCGACAGCCTGTCGGGCGACGATGGCGCCGACAACCTGTCCGGCGGCACCGGCAACGACACCCTGTCCGGCGGTGCGGGCGCGGACACGCTGTCCGGCGATGACGGCAATGACAGCCTGTCGGGTGGCACCGATGCCGATTCCCTCGACGGCGGGCTTGGCGACGACACGCTGGCGGGCGGGGCGGGGGCCGACACGCTCGCGGGCGGCACCGGCATGGACTATGCCGATTACAGCGCCTCGGGCGCGGGGGTCACCGTCAACCTTGGCACCAACACCGCCTCGGGCGGCGATGCGCAGGGCGACGTGCTGTCCGGCATCGACGGCGTCTATGGCTCGGCCTATGGCGACCGCGTCACCGGCTTCGACGGGCAGGGCAGCGGCGGCGACGTCTATACCAACGTCTTCTACGGCGGCGGGGGCAACGACACGCTGGACGGCGCGGGCGGCGACGACCTGCTTTATGGCGACGAGGGCAATGACTCGATCCTCGGCGGCAGCGGTGCCGACTATCTGGCGGGCGGCAGCGGCAATGACACGCTGCGCGGCGGAACGGGCGCGGACACCCTTGTGGGCGGCGCCGGCGCCGACCTGATCGAGGGCGGCGACGATGCCGATGTGATCTACATCGCCGCGCCCGGCGACGGCATCGGCGACACCATCGTCGGCAGCGGCACCGGCATCGACGCCGATGTGCTGGACCTGAGCGGCTCGAACCTGCCGGGCGGGTCGAAGCGGATCACCTATACCGGTCTCGATGCCGAGGGGAACGGCCGCGACGGCTATGTCCAGTATTACGACGCGCAGGGCAATCTTGCGGGCACGCTGACATTCCAGAATATCGAGACGATCGTCACCTGCTTCACCCCCGGCGCGCTGATCGACACCGCCGACGGGCCCCGCCCGGTGGAGACGCTGGCGGCGGGCGATCTGGTGCTGACCCGGGACCACGGGCTGCAACCGGTCCGCTGGGCAGGCGCGCGGACCATCCCCGCCGCGACCGTCGCCGCCGACCCGCGGCTTGCCCCGGTGCGGATCGCGGCCGGCGCGCTCGGCGAGGGGCTGCCGGCACGGGATATCGAGGTGTCGCCGCAGCACCGGATGCTGGTCGAGGGCAGCCGCGCGGAACTGCTGTTCGGCGAGCCCGAGGTGCTGGTGGCGGCGCTGCATCTGTGCGGACTTCCGGGCGTCAGCCGCCGCCGCACCGGTGCGGTGACCTACCTGCACCTGCTGTTCGACCGGCACGAGATCATCCGCGCCGAGGGCGCCTGGACCGAAAGTTTCCAGCCCGGCGCGCGCAGCCTCGGCGGCATGGACGACCCGCAGCGCGACGAGTTGCTGCGGATCTTCCCCGAACTCTCCGGCGTCCCGGACCTCGCGGGCTGGCACGCCGCCCGGCCCAGCCTGAAGCGGCACGAGGCGCGGGCGCTGTTCGCCGCCTGAGGCGGATCGGCGCGCCGGATCAGCGCCCCGACCGCGCCCGCCACGCGGCCCAGTCCTCGGGCGTGTCGAGGTCGGTCAGCGCGCGGCTGCCGGGCAGGGGGACAGGCAGCACATCCTCGCCCGCCAGCACTCCGCGCGCGCCCGCATCGCCGGTGAGCGTGGCCAGCCGCGGGAACAGCCGGCGGGGAAACAGCACCGGATGGCCCGGCCGCCCGTCCGCCGCCGTGGCCCGGGCGACGCGGTCGGGGTCGCCCGACCAGCCCGCCAGCACGGCCGCCAGATCCTCGGCACCGATCTCGGGCATGTCGGCCAGCAGCACCATGATCCCCGGCGCCGCCTCCGCCGCCGCCGCCCCGGCGCGGATCGAGGCCGCAATCCCCTCGGCCGCCTCCGGCACCGGCAGCGCCGTCAGTTCGAGGCCCTGCAGCGCCGCCAGCCGTCCGGCGCGGAACGGCCCCGCCGCCGGCAGCGCCACCGCCACCAGCATCCCCGCCGCCCGGGCCGCCGCTGCCGCATGGCGCAGCACCGGCACGCCGTCCACCTGCTGGATCAGCTTGTCGCTGCCGCGCATCCGCGAGGACGATCCGGCCGCGCAGATCAGGGCAAGGGGGATGGTCATGCTCACTGCTCCTGACCCAGATATCCCGGTAGGGGCGGTGCTGGCGCGTCCCCGACCATGACGCCCCGAGCGTACCGACGGCCGATCCGCGGCGGTCGATGTCCCGCGCCAGCAGACGCGATATAGCACGACCCGCGGCCCTGTCACCCGGACCGCTGCGGCGCGGTCCGCCTGAAAAGGCGCCCCCTTTGCCGCCCTGCCTTGCGAGCCGGCTCAGCCGCGCATCCGCGCGCCGTCCGCATCCCACAGCGGCGCCGTCACCAGCCGGGCGGGGCGGCGCTGGCCGAGGATCTCGATCTCCACCGCCAGCCCCTCACGCGCGGCGCCGGCGGGCAGGAAGCCCATGGCGCAGGAGTGGCCGGTATGGTGCGAATAGCCGCCCGAGGTGCAGAAGCCCGCGACCGCGCCGTTCAGCCAGATCGGCTCCCACGCCACGACATCGGCCCCGTCGGCCTCGACCACGAAGCGGGCGAGTTCCCGCGCGGGGCCTGTCTCGCGCTCGGCCTGCGCGGCGGCCTTGCCGATGAACTCCTTGTCCCAGCGGATGAAGCGGTCGAGCCCGGTTTCGGCCGGCGTGTAATCCGGCGCGAATTCCCGACCCCAGGAGCCGAACCACTTGTCCAGCCGCAGCGACATCATCGCCCGCATCCCGAACGGGGTCAGGCCCAGATCCTGCCCCGCCTGCCACAGCACGTCCCACAGATGCCGCACCGACATGTGGTCGCAGTAGATCTCATACCCCAGATCGCCGGTATAGCTGACCCGCTGCACGAGGCATTTCGCCATGCCCACCGTCATCGGCCGGACGTCCATGAAGCGGAAGGCATCGGCCGACACATCCGATCGGGTGACGCGGGCCAGCAGCTCGCGCGCCTTCGGCCCGGCGATCTGGAAGCCCGAGCGGCTGTCCGAGATGTTCTCGACCGTCACACCCTCTTCGGCATGGCTGTCGAACCAGCGCCCGTGCCAGCCCTGCGCGCCATAGCTGGCGGTCAGCTGGAATTCCGTCCCGGACAGGCAGGACACGGTGAAATCGCCGATGATCTTGCCGCTGTCGGCCAGCATCGGGGTCAGCGACATCCGCCCCGGTTTCGGGATCGCGCCCGCCATGATCCGGTTCAGCCAGTCGCGCGCCTTCGGCCCCCGCACCAGATACTTGCCGAAATTCTGCAGCTCGTTGATGCCGACGCCCTGACGCACCGCCGCCACCTCGCGCGCCGTCGCCTCCCAGGCGTTGGACCGGCGGAAGGTCGGCTCCTCATGGCGCGGCTCGTCGCCCCGGGCGAAGTAGTTCACCACTTCCAGCCCGTATTGCTGGCCCCAGACCGCGCCCATGCCGTCGAAGATGTCGTACATCGGCGTCATCCGGAACGGCCGGGCGGCGGGGCGTTCCTCGTTCGGATAGCTGACCGAGAAGCGCATCTGGTAGTTCTCGATCACCTTGGGCACGGTATAGCCCGGCGTCGTCCAGGTGCCGAAGCGCGCCACGTCGAAGCCCCGCGGGTCGCGTTCGACCTCTCCCTCGATCATCCACTGGGCCAGTGCCAGACCCATGCCGCCGCCCTGGCTGAAGCCCGCCATCACCGCGCAGGCCGACCAGTAGTTGCGCAGGCCCGGCACCGGCCCGATCAGCGGATTGCCGTCGGGGGCGAAGGTGAAGGGACCGTGGATCACCCGCTTCACCCCTGCGCGTTCCAGCACCGGGAAGCGGCGATAGGCGAAGGCGACGGACTCCTCGATCTTGTCGAAATCCTCGTTCAGCAGTTCGTGGCCGAACTCCCAGGGCGTGCGGTCCACCGACCAGGGTTCGCAGGGCTTTTCATAGAAGCCGATGCAGAAGCCCCGGCCTTCCTGCCGCAGATAGCTTTCGCCGCCCGGGTCCATCACATGCGGAAACTCGCGGCCGGCCTTCAGGATATCCATGATCTCGGGCACGTCGTCGGTGACGAGGTACTGATGCGCCATCGGCAACAGCGGCAGATAGACGCCCGCCATCGCCCCCACCTCGCGCGCCCACAGGCCGGCGGCATTGACCACATGTTCGGCAATCACCGTGCCCTGTTCGGTCACCACCTCCCACGACCCGTCGGGGCGGGGATTGGTTTCCAGCACGCGGTTGTGCAGCACGATCTCGGCCCCGCCCATCCTTGCGGCGCGGGCATAGGCATGCGTGGTGCCGGAGGGGTCCAGATGCCCGTCGAGCGGGTCGTAAAGCCCACCGATGATGCCGTCGAGATTCACCATCCCCTCGGTCAGCTTCAGGATCTCCTCGGGCCCCACGATCTCGGTATCGAGGCCCATGTAGCGGTGCTTGGCGCGTTCGGCCTTCAGCATCTCGAACCGGGCCGGATTGTCGGCCAGCGTCACCCCGCCCACATGGTGCAGCCCGCAGCTAAGGCCCGTCATCGCCTCCAACTCCTTGTAGAGCCGGATCGTGTAGCCCTGCAGCGCCGCCATGTTGGTGTCGCCGTTCAGCGTGTGAAACCCGCCCGCCGCGTGCCAGGTCGAGCCCGAGGTCAGGTCCGACCGTTCGATCAGCATCACGTCCGACCAGCCGAGCCGGGTCAGGTGATACAGCACCGAACAGCCGACGACGCCGCCGCCGATCACGCAGACACGGGTATGGGATTTCATCGCGGTCTCCTGTTCGCGGCGCGGGGTTTCCCGGCCAGATCATCCCGCGGGGCGACAGGAGGCAAGGCGGATTGCGACACCGAATGTCGGAGACAGGGTTTTGCTGCGCAAGAAAGGGATATCGACGCCCAAGGGCCGACCCTGCAGCCCCTTTGGCGGGCGCCGGACGGGCCGGCTACAGCCCGGCGATCTTGCGCAGCGCCTCGTCGATCCGGCTCTGCCAGCCGGGGCCGCCCGCCTTGAAATGCGCGATGACCTCGGGGCTCAGGCGGATCGTCGTGCTGATCTTCGTCCGGTCGGATTTCGGCCGTCCCCGCGTCACCTCGGCCTTGCCGATCCTTTCCGTCCAGTAGGGCGCGGACATGTCCGGCAGATCGTCATCCGGCCGGTCATCCAAGGAGGGGGCCGCAGATCGCTTGCTCTCGCTCATTGGTCTTCCTCATGCTGATGATGCGGCGGCGGGCACCGCGCGGGGTCCAGGCAATCAGGACCATCCTGCCTGCCATGAAGCCCACGGTCAGAAACCGGCGTTCGCCATAGTCGCGCCTGTCATCCTCGAATGTCAGGTGGGGGCCGGCGAACACGTCGGCCGCCTCGGCCATGTCCAGCCCCCTGACCTCGAGCGTTTCCTTGCGCTTCGACGGATCGAACTCGACCTTGCTCATTTGATGTTACTACAAAAAAAGACAAGCGCAAGGACGGCCCCGCCGAAGGGTATCGGCGCCGCCCCGGCGACCGGAGGACAGCCTCACTTCTCCGGCAGCAGTCCCCGCGGGCTGAAGCGCAGCACCACCAGCAGGATCAGCCCCATGGTCAGCAGCCGCATATGCGCCGAGGAGGCGATCAGATGCGCCTTCAGCGCCGATCCGTCGGCCATGCCCGAGGTGACGAGGCCCATCAGCGCATTGCCCCAGGGTTCCACCTTGATCCAGAGGTACCAGACCAGCATGCCGCCCAGCATCGCGCCCCAGTTGTTGCCCGAGCCGCCGAGGATCACCATCACCCAGATCAGGAAGGTGAAGCGCAGCGGCGTATAGCTGCCCGGGGTCATCTGCCCGTCGAGCGTGATCATCATCGCGCCCGCCAGCCCGATCACCGCGCAACCTAGCACGAAGATCTGCAGGTGCCGGCGCTTCACGTCCTTGCCCATCGCCTCGGCTGCCGTCTCGTTGTCGCGGATGGCGCGCATCATCCGGCCCCAGGGCGAATTCAGCGCCCGCTCCAGCAGCCAGATCAGCGCCAGCAGCACCACGGCGAAAATCCCGGCATAGAGGATTTTCACCCAGACGGTCGAAGCGGTGACCGGATCGATCCCGAGGCTCGCCGCGCGGGCGACGAAGCTGGGGTCGTTCTGCAACGCGATCTCGTAGGGGACGGGGCGGGGGATGCCGATGACGTTCTTCACGCCCCGGTCCAGCCAGTCCTCGTTCTTCAGGATCGCCACGATGATCTCGCCGATCCCCAGCGTGGCGATGGCCAGATAGTCCGACCGCAGGCCAAGCGCCGTCTTCGCCACGATCCAGCCGGCGCCGGCGGCGAGGATCGCCCCCACCGGCCAGGACAGCAGCACCGGCAGGCCGAGCCCGCCGAGATAGCCCGCGGCGGCGGGGTTCACCGCCTCGATCGCCGCGACCGCGGGGTCGAAGAGCGCGCGATAGGCGAAGAAGCCCGCGACCAGCACGCCCGCGGTGGCAAGCCCGCGTGACCGGCCCTGCAGCCGCCGCCAGACCTGCACCGCCGCCGCCACCACGGCCACGGCGAAGACCAGCGCCAGCCCCATCCGCAGCCCGCCCGCGGCCCAGGCCTCGCGCACCGGGGGCATGGCGATCAGCACCGGGGCGAGCCCGCCCATGGCGACGAAGCCCACGACCCCGGTGTTGAAGAGGCCCGCATAGCCCCATTGCATGTTGACGCCGAGCGCCATCACCGCCGAGATCAGCCCCATGTTCAGGATGCCGAGCGCGGTGTTCCAGCCGCCCGTCAGCCCCTCCAGCAGGATCAGCGCGGCCATGCCGGCGAACAGCAGCGCCGTCCGTGCGCGCGAGGCCCCCGAGGTTGCGACCCGTCCGCTCATACCGATTTCCCCTTGAACAGGCCCGTGGGGCGGAACAGCAGCACCGCGATCAGGATCACGAAGCTGACCGCGAACTTGTATTCGGTGGACAGCAGCTGCAGCAGGCCGTCCGGTTCCCAGAAGGGCAGGACATAGCCTGCGACCTTCTTCCAGGCATAGGTGACGCCCACTTCGGAAAAGGCGATCAGGAAGCCGCCGGCGATGGCGCCGACCGGGTTGCCGAGGCCGCCGACGATGGCCGCCGCGAAGATCGGCAGCAGCAGCTGGAAGTAGTTGAAGGCCTTGAAGCTTTTGTCGAGGCCATAGAGCGTGCCGGCGATGGTGGCCAGCGCCGAGGCGATCAGCCAGGCATACATCACCACCCGTTCCGGGTTGATGCCCGACAACAGCGCCAGATCCTCGTTGTCGGAAAAGGCGCGCATCGACTTGCCGGTGCGGGTGCGGTTCAGGAACCAGAACAGCCAGACCACCACCACCAGCGCCGTGACCAGCGTGATCACCTGCGTGGACCGCAGGGCCAGCCCCTCGTCCAGCCCCGTCGCGTCGCGGAAGGCGCGGGCATTGACGATGAAGCGCGCCCCGTCGTCGAAGGCGATGTCCTCGACCCCGATGATGAAGCGCGTGAGCCCGTTCATCACGAACATCACCCCCATCGACACGATGACTAGGATCACCGGCGCGGCCTTTTGCCGGCGGTAGAAGCGATAGACGGCCCGGTCGGTGCCCAAGACCAGCGCCGCCGTCAGCCCGATGCCGAAGGGCAGGGCGAGCAGCGCCGTGGGCAGGGGGGCGATGCCGATGCCCGCGCCCTGCAGCGCCCAGGTGACGAGGATCACCATCGCGGTGCCGAAGGCCATGGTGTCGCCATGGGCGAAGTTGGAAAAGCGCAGGATGCCATAGATCAGCGTCACCCCGAGCGCGCCGAGCGCCAGTTGCGCGCCATAGGCCGCGGCGGGGATCAGCACGAAATTGGCCAGCGCGACGATCGCGTTCAGGATGTCCATCAGATGTCTTCCCGGCAGGCACCGTCGAAGGTGATGCCGACGGCGTCGCCATCGGCCCGCGCATGGATCGACAGGATCGCCGCGCCATCTTCGAAGACGGTGATGAAATAGGCCGCGTCATCCGCGGGTTCGGAGGCGAAGCTGACCTGACCGCTCAACGGGTCGAACCCGCCCAGCATCGGCAGTTCCACCTGGGCGTCGCGGAAGGTGGCCGCCGCGCCGTCGATTTCCAGCAGCGTGTCGTAATCTTCCTCGCCACAGCCGCCGCCGATGCAGGACCGGATGAAATGGCAGCGCAGCACATAGGCGGGGTCGGTGCTCATGTCCTGCGCCGTGGCGGGCGGGCCGGCCGCCGCGAACGAGGCGAGAAGTGCGATGATCGGGTGGCGCATCTCAGCCCCCCAGGAAGGTGCGGCGCACCTCGGGATCGGCGAGCAGCGCCGCGCCGGTATCGGCAAAGCGGTTGGCGCCCTGCACCAGCACATAGCCGCGGTCGGCGATTTCCAGCGCCTGCCGGGCGTTCTGTTCCACCATCAGGATGGAAATGCCGCTGCGTGCCACCTCGATGATCCGGTCGAACAGCTCGTCCATGACGATGGGCGACACGCCCGCCGTGGGTTCGTCCAGCATCAGCAGTTTCGGCTGGGTCATCAGCGCCCGGCCCACCGCGACCTGCTGGCGCTGGCCGCCGGACAGTTCGCCCGCGTTCTGGCGGCGCTTGTCGCGCAGGATCGGGAACAGCGCATAGACCTGTTCCATCGTCGCGCGGATGTCGTCGCGGCGCAGGAAGGCGCCCATTTCCAGGTTTTCCTCGACGCTCATCGTCGGGAAGACATTGGCGACCTGCGGCACGAACCCCATGCCCTTGGCCACCCGGGCCTGCGGCGACAGCGCGGTGATGTCCTCGCCGTCCAGCGTCACCCGCCCGGCCCGCAGCCGCAGCATCCCGAAGACCGCCTTCATCGCGGTGGACTTGCCCGCGCCGTTGGGGCCGACGATCACCGCGATCTGGCCGCGATCCACGGTCAGGGTGCAGTCGTGCAGGATGTCGGCCGCGCCATAGCCGCCGGTCATGCCCTCGGCGCTCAGATAGGGGGCGCTCATGCGCCGGCCCCCGCCGCGGTTTCTGCCGCCTTCACCTTGTTCTTCAGCCCGGTGCCCAGATAGGCCTCGATCACCGCCTCGTTTTCCATGATGTGGTCGGCCGGCCCCTCGGCCAGAACCTTGCCCTCGGCCATCACGATGACGGGGTCGCAGAGCCGGGCGATGAAATCCATGTCATGCTCGATCACGCAGAAGGTATAGCCGCGTTCGCGGTTCAGCCGCACGATCGCGTCGCCGATGGTGTTCAGCAGGGTGCGGTTCACCCCGGCGCCGACCTCGTCGAGGAAGACGATCTTCGCCTCGACCATCATCGTGCGGCCCAGTTCCAGCAGTTTCTTCTGCCCGCCGGACAGGTTGCCGGCCTTTTCCTCGGCCAGATGGCTTATGGTCAGGAAATCCAGCACCTCGTCCGCCTTGGCACGCAGCGCGGCCTCCTCCTCGCGGATCGCGGCGCGGCGGAAGAAGGCGTTCCACAGCGTCTCGCCCGACTGGCCGGCGGGGACCATCATCAGGTTCTCGCGCACGGTCATCGAGCTGAATTCATGGGCGATCTGGAAGGTGCGCAGCAGCCCCTTGTGGAACAGCTCATGCGGCGGCAGGCCGGTAATGTCCTCGCCATCCATCACCACCCGGCCCGAGGTCGGGGGAAGAACGCCCGCGATCACGTTGAACAGCGTGGATTTTCCGGCGCCGTTCGGCCCGATCAGCCCGGTGATCGAGCCCGTCTCGATCCGCAGGCTGGCGCCATCGACGGCCCGGAATCCGCCGAAATGCTTGTGAAGGTCGTCAACGACGATCATGCGATGAAGGAACCCCTGATTTTCGTGCGCTGCACGAAAGACGCCCGTTATCGGGCTTTATTATAAGGAAAAAGGCAGTCCGGGTGTCCCGGACTGCCCAAGCGCCATCCGCCGGTTCAGCGGTAGCCGACCTCGGTCAGCTTGCCGCCCGCGAACTCGATCTCGCGGTAGGAGCCGGCGCTTTCGCCCGCGCCGATCAGCTCGACCGAGGTGGCGCCGACATAGTCGATGTCGGTCCCCGCGGCGATCAGGTCCAGCGCCTTGCCCAGTTCGCCCGGAAGGATCGGCTCGCCGGGGCCGTTGGCGACCTCCATCACCTTTTCCTTGTAGGTCGCCGGGTCGGACGATCCCGCCGCCGCCATCGCCAGCATGATCAGCGCCGCCGCGTCATAGGATTCCGCCGCGAAGGAGGAGGTACCGTCGAAGCCCGCCTCGGTCGCCATGGCGAGGAAGGCGTCGCGGCCGGCGCCGGCCGAGGCCGGGTTCTGCCCGAAGGAGCCTTCGATCTCGGTGCCGAAGTTGGTTTCCAGCGCCGAGCCCACCATGCCGTCGGGGAAGACGAAGGTGTCGAAGGCGCCGGTGTCGAGCGCGCCGCGCAGGATGCCCGCGCCGCCCTGGTCGACATAGCCCGCGATCACCAGCGCGTCGCCGCCGGCCGAGGCCAGCGCGCCCACCTCGGCCGAATAGTCGGCCTTGCCGTCCTCGTGCGGGGTGTTGATGGTGACGGTGCCGCCGGCTTCGGTGAAGGCCGCGGCAAAGCTGTCCGCCAGGCCCTTGCCGTAGTCGTTGTTGGTATAGGTCACGGCGACGTTGTCGATGCCGCGGTCCATGATGATTTCCGTCATCACCACGCCCTGCCGCGCGTCCGAGGGCGAGGTGCGGAAGAACAGCCCGTTATCCTCCAGCGTCGACAGCGCGGGCGAGGTGGCCGAGGGCGAGATCATCACCACGCCGTTCGGCATCGCGACGTTCTGCAGCGTCGCCGTGGTCTCGCCCGAGCACATGCCGCCGACGATGCCCTTCACCCGGTCGGTGGTGACGATGCGTTCCACCGCGGCGGTGGCGGCGGCGGCATCGATGCAGGTCGAGTCGGCGCGGACCGGCACGAGGGTCGAGCCGTCCAGCAGCTTGCCGGATTCGGTTACCTCGGCCATCGCCATCTCGGCGGCCTCTGCCATCTGCGGTGCCATCGATTCCAGCGGGCCGGTGAACCCGACCGAGATGCCGAGCTTGATTTCCTCGGCACCCGCGACAGACGCGGCCACGAGCGAGGCGGCCGAGGCCAGAAGCAGCCTTTTCATTGGTGAACTCCCTTGTTGGATCATTGTCCTGCGGCGGATGCTAGTGCGCGGTCCTCCGCTTGTGAAGCGCATGTGCGGCGGAATCGGGCCTGTCCGCGTCACCTGCCCTGGGGTCAGGTCCCGGAGCGGCCCGGTTCAGATCGACAGGCGCTGCACCGCGGCAGGATGGCTGCCATGGCTGCCGCGTTCGCGGTAGGGCGTGGTGGAATAATGCGCGCGGTAGCATTTCGAGAAATGCGACGGGCTGGCAAAGCCGCAGGCCAGCGCCACGTTGATCACGCTCATGTCGGTCTGCATCAGCAGGTTGCGCGCCTTCTGCAGCCGCAATTCCATGTAATAGCGCTTGGGGCTGCGGTTCAGATAACGCCGGAACAGCCGTTCCAGCTGCCGCGTGCTCATCCCCACATCCTCGGCAAGGTCGGCGGGGCTGATCGGCTCCTCGATATTGGCCTCCATCATCTGGATGACCTGGCTCAGCTTCGGATGCCGCACGCCGATGCGGGTCGGGATCGACAGGCGCTGCGCGTCCTGGTCGGTGCGGATGGTGTTGTAGATCAGCTGGTCGGCCACGGTATTGGCCAGATCCTCGCCATGATCGGCGGCGATCAGCTTCAGCATCAGGTCGATGGTCGCGGTGCCGCCGGCGGTGGTGATGCGGTTGCCGTCGATGACGAAGACGGATTTCGTCAGCTTCACCTGCTCGAATTCCTCGAGGAAGCTGTCCTGGTTTTCCCAGTGGATCGTCGCGCGCTTGCCGTCGAGCAGGCCGGCCTTGGCCACCGACCAGGATCCGGTGCAGAGCCCGCCGATGGTCGCGCCGCGCCGCGCCTCGCGCCGCAGCCAGTTCAGCACGCCCCGGGTCGTCGCCTCTGCCACGTCGAGCCCGCCGCAGACGAAGACGGTGTCCTCGCGCTCGATCTCCTCGAGCCCCATGTCCAGACGGAAGGCCACGCCGTTGGAACAGATGGCCTCGGTCCCGCCTTCGCCCGCCAGCCGCCAGGAATAGAGCGGTTTGCCCGCCACCTGGTTGGCCAGCCGCAAGGGCTCGATCGCGCCGGCGAAGGCCAGCATCGTGAACCGGTCGAGCAGCAGGAAGACGAAGCGGCGCGGCTTCTGCCCCTCGGCGGGGGCGCGGGGATCCGATCCGCCGCCGGGGATCACGGCGCGCGGCGGCGGCGGCGAGAAGATGGGCGCGGTGCGCAGGGGATCGGCACTGCGCAGCTTGGGGTGGCTTGTCATGTCGGCGGACCGGGGCTCGCGCATTTTGCGACCTGAAGATGTCGTTACATGCACAGAAGCAGCATATTTCACCCGCCCGCAAGGGGCCGCTCATGCCCTTCGCGTGAACCGCCCCGGCGCCCGGCACGCCCATGCTGCCGATGCCCGGCCGGCGGGCGCCCTTCGGCGGGTTCTGCCGCAGGAACAGGCAGGCTTCGCCCCCCGGATGCCGCAGCGCGGCAGGGCGGGGAACTTTCGGTGCCGACCGTGCATTTGCCGTCGTCATTCTTCGATTTATTGGATCGGTCGTGTCGTCTTCAGAACGCTTTCATTTCCTCGATTCCGCCCGCGCGCTGTGCATGGTGCTGGGCATCCCCTACCACGCCGGGCTGATCTACCATCCGGGCATGAGCTGGCGGGCAGATTCGCCGCAGGACAGCATGGCCCTCGGCCTGCTGTCGCAGGCCTCCAGCAACTTCCGGATGCAGCTGTTCTTCATCATCGCCGGGTTCTTTTCCGCGATGATGATCGGCCGGCGGACGCCGGAGGCCTGGATGCGGCAGCGCATGCAACGGCTGTTGCTGCCCTTCGTCGCGGCCATGATTCTGATCATCCCCTTCCAGATCGCGGCCGAGGCTTTCCTGCAGCCCGGCGCGCCGCCCGGGACCCGGCCGGGCGAATTCCTGTATCAGCTGCGCCAGCCCTGGTGGAACTGGGGCCATCTGTGGTTTCTGCTCACGCTGTTCTGGCTGAGCCTCGGCTTTGCCACGGCCACGATGGCGCTGCAGGCGACGGGCTGGCGGCTGCCGCCAGCGCGCGGGCTGCCCCGGCTGCCGCGTCTTGTGGCGCTGGCGGTGCTGGTCGTGGCGGTCACGCTGTGGTCGCAGGACTGGATGCTGCTGCGCGACCGGTTCGGCCTGCCGGTGAAGACGGCGATGGGCTTCGTCTATGTCGAGGCGATCGTGCTGTATCTGCCGTTCTTCGCGCTCGGCGTCTGGTTCTGGCTCGACCGCGCCGCGCTTGAGGGTTTCGCCACGCTGTCGCCGCCGGTCCTGCTGCTCGCGGCGGCCGCCCTCGGCCTGTCGCTGCATGCCGCGGCGACGCAGGAGGGGCGGCTCGCCTGGCTGTTCCAGCCGGCGGCGGCGATCCTCGTCTCGGCGGTGGTGCTGGGCCTGCTGCGGCGGGTGTCGGACAACGAGAACCGGACGGTGCGGCGGCTGGTCGATGCCTCCTTCACCATCTACCTCGTGCACCAGCCGCTGGTGGTGATCCTCGGCAGCCTGTTCCTGTGGCTGGCCCTGCCGCCGGCCGCCGAGTACCTCGTCATCATCGCCGGCACCTTCCTTCTGTCCTGGGCGCTGGCACAGGCGGTCGCGGCCCGGCCCTGGCTTCAGTTCCTGCTGAACGGTGCCGCACGCCGCCGGCCGGCGAGAGAGCCCGCGCCCCCTGCCGCGCGGGCGACCTGACCGGCGCGCTGCGGCGCGGCGCGTTGCGGGGCTAGGCAGGGCAGGGGACCGGCGTTATAAGCCCGCCGTTACCGCTGACGGGAGAGCCGACATGACCAAGGGCTGGAGCAAGGCCGACTGGCGCGCCAAACCGCGGGTGCAGATGCCTGACTATCCGGATCAGGCCGCGCTGCATGCCGTCGAGGCGCAGCTTGCGAAATATCCGCCGCTGGTCTTTGCGGGCGAGGCGCGCAAGCTGCGCACGCAGCTGGCCGAGGTCGCGGCCGGACGGGCCTTCCTGTTGCAGGGCGGGGACTGCGCCGAAAGCTTCGCCGAATTCTCGGCCGACAACATCCGCGACACCTTCAAGGTGATGCTGCAGATGGCGGTGGTGCTGACCTGGGGCGCGAAGCTGCCGGTGATCAAGGTCGGCCGCGTCGCCGGTCAGTTCGCCAAGCCGCGCTCGGCCCCGACCGAGGTGATGGACGGGGTGGAACTGCCCAGCTATCGCGGCGACATCATCAACGGCTTCGACTTCACCGAGGCGGCGCGGGTGCCGGACCCGGCGCGGATGCTGCAGGCCTATACCCAGGCCGCGGCCAGCCTGAACCTGCTGCGCGCCTTCTCGACCGGCGGCTATGCCGACATTCACCGGGTCCAAAGCTGGATCGCGGGCTTCACCGAAGAACCCGCCTCGGCCCGCTACAAGGACGTGGCGACGCGGATCCAGGACGCGATGGACTTCATGACCGCGGCGGGGGTGACCTCGGAAACCGCGCATGAACTGGGCGCCGTCGATTTCTACACCAGCCACGAGGCGCTGCTGCTGGAATACGAAGAGGCGCTGGCGCGGATCGATTCGACCACCGGCCTGCCGGTGGCGGGATCGGGCCACATGATCTGGATCGGCGACCGCACCCGGCAACCCGATGGCGCGCATGTGGAATTCTGCCGCGGCGTGCAGAACCCGATCGGGCTGAAATGCGGGCCCTCGACCACGGCCGAGGATCTGAAGGTGCTGATGGCGCGGCTGAACCCGGGCAACGAGCCGGGCCGCCTGACGCTGATCGCGCGCTTCGGCGCGGGCAAGGTGGGCGATCACCTGCCGCGGCTGATCCGCGCCGTGCAGGAAGAAGGCGCGCAGGTCGTCTGGTCCTGCGACCCGATGCACGGCAACACGATCAAGTCGGCCTCGGGCTACAAGACCCGGCCCTTCGAAAGCGTGCTGCGCGAGGTGCGCGAGTTCTTCGCGATCCACAAGGCCGAGGGCACGATCCCCGGCGGCGTGCATTTCGAGATGACGGGCCGCGACGTGACCGAATGCACCGGCGGGGTGCGGGCCGTCACCGACGAGGATCTGTCGGACCGCTATCACACCGCCTGCGATCCGCGGCTGAACGCCAGCCAGTCGCTGGAACTGGCCTTCCTCGTGGCCGAGGAGCTGAACGCGCGCCGCAGCGCGAATCGGCGGGCCGCCGGGTTCTGATTGCCCCGGGGGCGGCGCCTCAGCCGCCCTCGTCGGTCTTCACCAGCCGGATCATCGCGCGCCGCGCCTCGGGCGTCGCGGGCAGAAACGCGGCCGGCGGATCGGCCAACCCCGGCATCGGCCAGGCCGGCTGCGTTGCCGGGGCCCGACCGCCGGGCAGGGTTTCGCAGCGGGCAGCAGCGATGGCAAAACGGCGGGGCGGGCGGCCGACGCCGCCTTCCGCCGTCCCGCCTTCCGCAGCGAGACAGCCGAGGATCCGGCTGACATCGCCGAGATCGCTGCGCAGGGGCAACAGCAGCATCGCCGCCTGCAAGGGCGGACGGCCGAAGCCGGTATCGGCGACAAGATCCAGCACCGCCGTGCCCGGGTCCGCGCAGACCGCCTCGATCCGGGCCATTGCCGGCGCGCGCGCCGGGGCGGTGAAGAAGGTGGTCAGCGGCATCCCTCGCACATCCATGCCCATCAGGTCCGTCAGACACTGGCCGGCCAGCCGGAAGCGCGCGATGCCCGGCGCGACCCGTTCGGCCAGGAAGGCGCAATCGAGCGCGCCCTCGATCCCGCGGGGATTGACCTCGGCCCGGCCCGGCATGTCGCGGCTGCCGCGCAGGGCTTCCCAATAGGCGCGGATCTCCTCGATCTGGCGGCAGCGGCGCATCTTCCTTGCTCTCCCGGCGAGCGCGCCCGTCGATTGCAGGCGCGATCTGCCTTTGTTAACCGTGGGCCGCGAATGGTTACGAGACTGTTAACGTTACGCGGATGTTAACATAGCCGCGCCGGCCCGCCCGGAGGAGAGGAAAGGACGCGGATGGTTAAGGCCACGGCAGAGGCGACCGGGCTGCGGTCGATGACGGGCTTTGCCGCCGCGCGCGGCACCGGGCCGGGCGGCGCGGCCTGGACCTGGGACCTGCGGTCGGTCAACGGCAAGGGGCTGGACCTGCGGCTGCGGCTGCCCGAGGGCATCGACGGGCTGGAGGCGGCGCTGCGGTCCCGGCTGGGCCAGCGCATCGCCCGCGGCTCGGTGACGCTGAACCTGCGGCTGACGCGCGGCGCGGCGGGCGAGGGGTCGCGGCTGAACCCCGCCGGGCTGACCGCCGCGCTGGCGGCGCTGGCCGAGGTCGAGGCGGCGCTGCGGCGGCAGGGGTTGATCCCGGCGCCGATCAGCGCGGCGGCCGTCCTGTCCCTGCGCGGCGTCACCGACACGGGCGGCGAGGCCGATCCGCAACCGGGCGAGGATACGGCGCTGGTCGCGGCGATCCTGGCCGATCTCGACCCGCTGCTCGACGCCTTCGATGCCAGCCGCGCCGCCGAGGGGCGGGCGCTGGCGGCGCTGGTGGGCGCGCAGATCGACCGGATCGCGGCCCTGGCCACCGCCGCGCGCGACATGGGCCAGGCCCGGCGCGACGATGCCGCGCAGGCGCTGGCGGCGGCGCTGGCACGGATCACCGCCCTGACCGGGACCGAGATGCCTGACCCCGCCCGCATCGCGCAGGAACTGGCGCTGCTGGCGGTCAAATCCGACGTGACCGAGGAACTGGACCGGCTGGACGCGCATGTCGCCGCCGCCCGGGCGCTCATGGTCGCCGAGGGGCCGGTGGGGCGCCGCTTCGACTTCCTGATGCAGGAATTCATCCGCGAGGCCAACACGCTCTGTTCCAAGTCGGGCCATGCCGGGCTGACGGCGATCGGGCTTGACCTGAAACATGTCATCGACCAGATGCGCGAGCAGGTGCAGAACGTGGAATGACCATGGCCCCCAGCGATGCCGATCCCGCCCCGACCGCCGTTGCATCGCAGCCCGTTCCGGGCGGCCCGCAGCGCAAGGGGCTGCTGCTGATCCTGTCCTCGCCCTCGGGTGCGGGCAAGTCGACGCTGTCGCGGCGGCTGATGACCTGGGACCCGACGCTGGCCTTCTCGGTCTCGGCCACTACCCGGCCGCCGCGGCCGGGCGAGGTGGACGGCCGGCACTACCATTTCCGCAGCCGCCCCGAATTCGAGGCGATGGTGGCGGCGGGCGAGATGCTGGAACATGCCGAGGTTTTCGGCAATCTCTACGGCTCGCCGCGCGCGCCGGTGGAACAGGCGATGGCCGCCGGGCGCGACACGCTGTTCGACGTCGACTGGCAGGGCGGGCAGCAGATCCGCTCCTCCGCGCTCGGCCGCGATGTGGTGTCGGTCTTCATCCTGCCGCCCTCGATCGCGGAACTGGAAACCCGGCTGCGGGGCAGGGGCCAGGACAGCGAGGCGGTTATCGCCGCGCGCATGGCGAAAAGCCGTGACGAGATCAGCCATTGGGCCGAATATGACTATGTCGTCGTCAATCGCGACGCCGATGCCGCGGAGGAGGAGCTGCGCACGATCCTGAGGGCCGAACGGGCGCGACGCGACCGGCAGCCCTGGCTCGGCGAGTTCGTGCGCGGCCTGAACAGGGAGTTCGAGGGCCTGACATGATTTATGCGCTGGAAGGGATCGTGCCCGACATCGCCGCCGACGCCTGGGTGGCGCCGGATGCCAATGTCATCGGCCGGGTGGTGCTGGAACCCGGTGCCAGCATCTGGTTCGGCTGCACCCTGCGCGGCGACAACGAAGAGATGCGGATCGGGCAGGGCACCAATCTGCAGGAACATGTCGTCTGCCATTCCGACATCGGCTTTCCCCTGACCGTGGGACCCGACTGCACCATCGGCCACAAGGCGATGCTGCACGGCTGCACCATCGGCGCGGGCACGCTGGTGGGCATGGGCGCCACGATTCTGAACGGCGCGCGGATCGGCCGCGGCTGCCTGATCGGAGCGGGCGCATTGGTGACCGAGGGCAAGGAGATCCCGGATTTCAGCCTGGTGATGGGCGCGCCGGGCAAGGTGGTGCGGCAGCTGGACGAGGCGGCGCAGGCCCGGCTGATGGCCTCGGCCGCGCATTACCGGGCCAATGCCGCCCGCTTCCGCGCCGGGCTCGCGCGTATCGACTGACGAGGCCGGCCGGGCGCGATTGCCTTTCGCCCGACCATCGCCCATGGTCGCGCCGCGACGGCCTTGCGCCTGTCGGATGCGGGAGGGCGCGGCGTGAATTCGGATCTGGTGTCATCGCTTCTGGCCGGGGTGCCGCTGCCGCTGATGATCGTGGGGCCGGACGAGCGGATCCGCTCGACCAATGCCGCGGCGCAACGGCTGTTCGGCGAGGGGATCGAGGGCAGGGCAGTACTGACCGTGATCCGCCAGCCGGCGCTGCTGGACGCGATGGAGGCGACGCTGCGCGACGGCCAGGTGAATCGCGCCCGCTTCCTCGTCACCGGGACGCAGGACACGATCTATCGCGTCACCGCCTCGCCGGTGCAGTCCGAGCAGGCGCATGGCGCGCTGCTGGCCTTCGAGGATGTGACCGATCTGGAAAAGGCCGAGGAGATGCGCCGCGATTTCGTGGCCAATGTCAGCCACGAGCTGCGCACGCCGCTGACCGCGCTGCTGGGGTTCATCGAGACGCTGAAGGGCGCCGCCCGCGACGATGCGGCGGCACGCGAGCGGTTCCTGACGATCATGGAACGCGAGGCCGGCCGGATGAACCGGCTGGTGCGCGACCTGCTGTCGCTGAGCCGGGTCGAGGCCGAGGAACGGATGCGCCCGGGCGAGCGCATCGACATGAGCGCCGTGGTCCGCGGCGCCATCGCGGCGCTGAAGCCGGTGGCAGAGGCGGCGAAGGTCGAGATCGAGCTGACCGGAGCGGACCAGCCGATCCTGCTTCTGGCCGATCCCGACCAGATGATGCAGGTCTTTTCCAACCTGATCGAGAATGCGGTGAAATACGGCGGCGGCGGCCGGCATGTCACCGTCGCCATCGCCCGCGAGCCGCGCGAGATCGGCCTGCGCGGCCCTGCGGTGCGGTTCGAGGTGATCGACCGCGGCGAGGGGATCGAGGCGGTGCACCTGCCGCGGCTGACCGAACGCTTCTACCGGGTCGACGCGCATCGCAGCCGCGAAAAGGGCGGCACCGGGCTCGGCCTCGCCATCGTCAAGCATATCGTCAACCGCCATCGCGGCCGGCTGAAGATCGAAAGCGAAAAGGGCAAGGGCAGCAAGTTCACCGTGCTGCTGCCCGAGAACTGAAGCGGCGGGGCTGCGGCGGTCTGCCGCTTGCAACCCTGACCGGATTGCTCAACAAACGGGGCAGGGCGACCCGGCCGGGGAAACCGGCCATGCCCGGTTCCGGAGTGTCCCATGCGCCGTCTGCGCCTGTCCGATCTTGTCCTGCCCGGTTTCGTCCTGCCCGATCCCGTTGCGGCCGGTATGGGCGGCCTGGTGCTGGCAGGCTGTCTGGCGGTGGCACTGCCCGCCGGCGGCGCGGACGGGGCGCGGACCGGGCCGGCGCTGGCCTATCCCACGGCCGAGGATCTGGGGCGGGCGCTGTTCTTCGATCCGATCCTGTCGCTGAACCGCACCCAGTCCTGCGCCACCTGCCACGATCCGGGCGCGGGCTATGCCGACCCGCGCGAGACGGTGGCCGGCCATGCCCTCAGCCTGGGCGATGACGGCGCCTCTCTCGGCGACCGCAACGCGCCGGGGATCGCCTATGCCCGGTTCTCGCCGCCGTTCCACCGGGCCGAGGACGGCACCTTCGCCGGCGGACAGTTCTGGGACGGGCGGGCGGCCGACCTTGCCGAACAGGCCGGGGGGCCGCCGCTGAACCCGCTGGAAATGGCGATGCCGGACAGCGCGGCGGTGGTGGCCCGGCTGGCGGAGGATGCCGATTACGCGGCCGCGTTCCGCGCGCTCTATGGCGCCGGCATCCTCGACGATCCGGCGGCGGCCTATGTCGCGCTCGGCAATGCCATCGCGGCCTATGAGGGCACGGCGGACTTTGCGCCCTTCGACAGCAAATACGACCGCTGGCTGCGCGGCGAGTACCAGATGACGCGCAACGAGGAGCTGGGCCGGGTGCTGTTCTTCTCGGACCAGTTCACCAACTGCAACCGCTGCCATCAGCTGCGGCAAAGCCCGGTGGCGGCGGACGAGACCTTCAGCAATTACGAGTTCCACAATATCGGCGTGCCCGCCAACGCGGCGGCGCGGGCGGCGAACGGGGTGACGCTGCCGGATCTGGGCCTCGCGCAGAACCCGGCGGCGGAGGGCGACCCCGCGGCGCTGGAGGGCCGGTTCAAGGTGCCGGGCCTGCGCAATGTCGCGGTGACCGGACCCTATATGCATAACGGCGTCTTCGCGGACCTGCGGACGGTCGTGCTGTTCTACAACAACTACAACAGCAAGAACCCGGACCGGCTGATCAACCCCGAGACCGGCAGCCCTTGGGCCGCGCCCGAGGTGGATCGCAACCTGTCGCTGGAGGATCTGGAACACGGGCCGGCGCTGGACGACCGGCGGGTGGATGCCATCGTGGCCTTCCTGAACACGCTGACCGACGCGCGCTACGAGGACATGATCCCGGAATAGGCGGCCCGGCACGGCCGCCGGTTCGGTCTGTCCGTAATACTTATAATCGGTATTATGTAACTTAAGCGGATCGCCAGCCCGTGCCGCCCCGCATCACGGGAAGTTTTCCGCCGCACCGTCGACAGGATGCGAAAGCTCTGGCAAGGCTCGGGCATGGCACCGATCCGCACGCTATTCCTGACGCTGCTGCTTGCGCTGGCCCTGCCTTGGGGCGCCTATGCCGGCGGCCACGGCACCGCGCCGCCCGTCGAGGTTGCGGTCGAGGCCGCGCTGTCGGATGTACCGGATCATCTGCCGGCCCGGGTCCAGCCCGTGCCGCGCTGTCGCGGCCCGATGCTGCCGGGGTCGTCCTGTCACCATGACATGGCGCCCGTCGCGGCGACCGCCGGGTCCCGACACCCGC
This sequence comes from Frigidibacter oleivorans, assembly GCF_003993775.1. GTDB lineage: Bacteria > Pseudomonadota > Alphaproteobacteria > Rhodobacterales > Rhodobacteraceae > Frigidibacter > Frigidibacter oleivorans. The sequence continues at coordinate 32,496 of NZ_RJRZ01000007.1, read as the reverse complement.
CATCCGGCCCGTCGTGGCAACGGCCGCAGGATGCGGCGCTGCCCGCGGGCCTTGCGCCGAAGCCGCCCCTGACGCCGCCCAGATCTGCCTGATCCCGCCGCGTGTCACACCACAAGATCAGGACATACCGAATGCTTACCAGACGTTCCTTCGCCGCGATGTCGGCCGTTTCCGCCATTGCCGCCTGTTCGCGCGATCCGCTCGACATCACCAGCCGCAGCGTCGTGCCGCCCAGCCGGATTCCGCCGCTGCCCCCGCATTACGGCGCGATCCCGGATGAGCCCTATCCGGTGCCCGCCGTGCCCGAAGGCGTGGTGCCGGAACGGCTGTGGCGGCAGCAGGTGACGAACCCCTGGCCGGACCTGACCGAGGGGATGATCGTCGTCGATCCCTCGGCCGGGCATCTGTATCTGGTCGAGGATGCGGCCACCGCGCTGCGCTATGGCGTCGGCACCGGCGCGGCGGCCTTTGCCTGGAATGGCGATGCCCGGCTGCAGTTCCGCCGCAAATGGCCGCGCTGGAACCCGCCGGACGAGATGGTGGCCCGCGACCCCTCGCTGGAGCCCTATTCCATCGCCAATGGCGGCATGGATCCGGGACCGGGCAACCCGCTCGGCGCCCGCGCGCTCTATCTGTTCCAGAACGGCGAGGATACGCTCTATCGCATCCACGGCGCGTGCGAGCCCCAATATCTGGGCAAGGCAGTATCCTCCGGCTGTATCCGCATGCTGGATCAGGACGTGATCGACCTCTACGAGCGGGTGCGCGACGGGGTGCCGGTCCGGGTGCTGGCGCCCGCGGAAAGCTATGGGGGCCGGGTGTACTGAGGCCCGCATCCCCGGCTTCGCGCCCCCCGGCGGACTGGACCGGCGGGGCGCTTCGGGCTATGCCGCTGGCATCCGTTCCGAAAGGCCCGCCCATGAGTTCCGACCGCAGCCTTGATCGGCGCATCCGCATCGCGCCCTCGATCCTCTCCGCCGATTTCGCCAATTTCGGCGCCGAATGCCGCGCGATCGAGGCGCAGGGCGCGGATTGGGTGCATGTCGACGTGATGGACGGGCATTTCGTGCCGAACCTGACCTTCGGCCCGGCGATGTGCGCGGCGATCCGGCCGCATATCCGCGGCACGATGGACGTGCATCTGATGATTGCGCCGGTCGATCCTTATATCGAGGCCTTCGCCAAGGCCGGCGCCGACGTCATCACCGCGCATATCGAGGCCGGACCGCACATTCACCGCACCCTGCAAGCCATCCGCGCAACAGGGAAAAAGGCGGGGCTGGCGCTGAACCCCGGGACGGGTATCGACGCGGTCGCGCATCTGATCGACATGGTGGACCTGATCTGCGTGATGACGGTCAATCCCGGCTTCGGCGGGCAGAAGTTCATCGCCAGCCAGATCGGCAAGATCCGCGCCCTGCGCGCGCTGATCGGCGACCGGCCGGTGCATATCGAGATCGACGGCGGCGTGACGGTCGACACCGCGCCGCTGGTCACTGCCGCCGGGGCGGATGTGCTGGTGGCGGGCTCGGCGGTGTTTTCCGGCGGTTCGGTGGACGCGCCCGAGGTCTACGGCCGCAACATCGCCGCGATCCGGGCTGCGGCCGAGGCTGCGGCGACAGCGGAGCTTTCCACCGCAAGCCATTGAAAGGAGGCTGTCATGGCGGTTTCGCCCCCGATCTGCGACTTCGGCTGGAAGGCACCCGCCTTCACCCTGCCTGGTACCGACGGCACCGACTGGAGCCTCGAGCGCATCGCCGGCCCGCGCGGCACGCTGATCCTGTTCATCTGCAACCACTGCCCCTATGTGCTGCGGGTGATCGACCGGATCGCGGCCGATGCGCGCCTGCTGCAGGCCGAAGGCATCGGCATTGCCGCGATCTGCGCCAATGACGCGCAGGCCTATCCCGAGGATTCCTTCCCCCGGATGCGGGATTTCGCCCGCGACCATGACCTCCCTTTCCTCTATCTGCATGACGAAAGCCAGCAGGTGGCGCGGGCCTGGGGCGCGGCCTGCACGCCGGATTTCTTCGGCTTCGACGCGACGCTGGGCCTGCAATATCGCGGCCGGCTCGATTCCGCCGGGCGGGATCCGCGCGGGCCGGACACAAGGCTGGACCTTGTCGAGGCGATGCGCACCATCGCCGCCACCGGCAAGGGACCGGCCGAACAGGTGCCGTCGATGGGCTGCTCGATCAAGTGGAAGGCCGCGTGACGACGGGCGGCGCGATCGTCTTCGACCTCGACGGCACGCTGGTGGACAGCGCCCCCGACATCCATGCCGCGGTCAACGAGGTCCTGGCGGAGGACAGGTTGCCGCCCCTGCCGCTCGACCAGGTAAAGTCCTTCATCGGCAACGGGATGCGGGTTCTTCTTGCAAAGTCGCTTGCGGCGCATGGCCTGCCGGCGGAGGGCGACGGGCTCGACCGCGCCATCGACCGCTTCGCGCCGGTCTATTCCGCCTCTGTCACCCGCACCCTGCCTTACCCGGGCGTGCCCGAGGCGCTGGACATCCTCGCGGTCCGGCACCCCCTCGCGCTCTGCACCAACAAGCCGATGGCCGCGACGCGATCCCTGCTGGCGCATCTGGGTTGGGGCGCGCGCTTTGCCGCCATCGTCGCCGGCGACTCGCTGCCCGCGCGCAAACCCGATCCCGCGCCGCTGTCGCAGGCGGTGGCGCGGGCGGGCGGCGGCCCCGCGCTCTATGTCGGCGACAGCGAGGTGGATGCCGAAACCGCGCGCGCCGCCGGCCTGCCCTTCCTGCTGTTCGAGGGCGGCTATCGCCACCGCAGCGTGGCGGACCTCGCCCCCGCCGCCAGTTTCACCCGCTTCGCCGCCCTGCCCGACCTTGTCGCCGACATCTGCGCCCGGCATCTGCCACCGGCGGAGGGCTGACCGCGATTGCGGTTGCGGTGCGGCCCGGCAGATGCAACAGATCGCCAAACGCATCTGTCGACCGCCGCGCGCCGCGCGGCCGCGAATGAGGACCGCCGATGGATATTCGCCCCGTCGTGCCCGGCTTTGCCGCCGCGCCGCAACTGCAGCCCGAGGATATGGCCGCCGTCGCCGCGCAGGGCTTCCGCACGGTGATCTGCAACCGTCCCGATGACGAACAGCCCGGCCAGCCCGACCGCGCCTCGATGGAGGCCGCCGCCCGGGCCGCGGGGATGGAATACCGCTTCCTGCCCATCGCGCAGGGCTTTCCGCCCGCGATGATCGAGGGGATGCGTGCCGCGCTCGACGACTGCCCCGGCCCGGTGCTGGCCTATTGCCGGTCGGGCACGCGGTCGACCTTTCTCTGGGCGCTGGCCGAGGCCGGTCACCGCCCGGCGGAAGAGATCGTCGCCGCCGCCGCCGGGGCCGGCTATGACCTGGCGCCGATCCGCGGCGCGCTCGGCGGCTAGCCCTACCAGCGCCCGCTCAGCGCCACGGCCAGCAGCCGGCCGCGCCGCGCGAATTCCGACAGGGCGAGCCGCCCCTCCGGCACCCGCTCCGGCGCGCGCATCGCCTGCCGCAGCAGCGGCCCCGCCTGCCAGGCCGGCAGGATCGCGGGCAGCGCCGCATCCGGCACCAGCCCCCGCCGCGCCCGCGCCCGGTCCAGCCGCGCCAGCCCGTCACGGGCCAGCCGCGCGATGCCCTGCGGCGTCGGGTCGGGCAGCGGCGCCCTGCCCCGCGCCCGCAGTTCCGCCGTGGCCCGCAGCAGCGCCGCCAGCCCCTGCGCCGCGCCGATATCGCGCAGCACCGGCCCCGCCCGCGCGTCCGGCATCAGCGCCTGCCCCGCCGCCGCCATCAACCCGCCCGCCGTCGCGTCGAGATAGGCCCAGAGGTCGGCCTCGTCCGCGAAGGGCGCGTCCCAGCAATCCCACCGCCGCGCCTCGGCCGCCGCGATCAGCGGTGCCACGTCGAGCCCGCGCGCCGCGATCAGCCGGGCGAGCGGCCCGGCCACCTCATGCGCCAGCGGCTCGGCGCCCGCCCCCATCCCGGCCAGCCGGTCGATCCACCATTGCAGCCGCATCTCGGCGATCATCGGCTGGCTCGCCGTCCAGGGCGCGCGGGCGATCTCGAGGTTGAAGGCATAGACCGGCCACAGCAGCGGCCGCGCCGCCGCCGGGGCGGCCATGGTCGCGGCGAAGCGGTCGGGATCCCCCGCCTCGACCAGCCGGGCGCAGGCGGCGATGTCGTCTTGCATCAGGCCGCCACCATCCCCGGCGCCGCCCCGTCGCGCACCAGCTTCCAGTTGACCGCATCGACCAGCGCCTCGAAGCTGGCATCGACGATGTTGGGGCTGACGCCCACGGTCGACCAGCGATGCCCCGCCGCATCCTCGCTGTCGATGATGACGCGGGTGACGGCCTCGATGCCGCCCTGGGTGATCCGGACCTTGAAATCCACCAGCTTCATGTCGTCGATCAGCGCCTGATAGGGGCCGAGGTCCTTGGCCAGCGCCCGCCACAGCGCGTTGACCGGCCCCCGGTCGCTGCCGGCGGCGTCGAGGCTTTCGCTGACCGACAGCATCCGCGCGCCGCCGATGCGGACGACCACCACCCCTTCCGACAGGGTCTGGCCGCCGCGCCGCTCGATGCTGACGCGATAGCGTTCCACCTCGAAGAAGGCGGGCAGCAGCCCCAGTTCCCGCCGCGCCACCAGCTCGAAACTGGCCTGCGCGCCGTCATGGGCATAGCCGCGATCCTCGCGCGCCTTCACCACCTGCAGGATGGTGCCGAGCCGCGGGTCATCGGCCGCCACCGCGATCCCCGCCGCCGCCAGCCGGGCGCGCAGGTTCGACTGGCCCGCCTGGTTCGACATCGGGATCACCCGCTCGTTGCCCACCGAGGCCGGATCGACATGTTCATAGGTCGCCGGGTCCTTCAGGATCGCCGAGGCATGCAGCCCCGCCTTGTGCGCGAAGGCCGAGGCACCGACATAGGGCGCCTGCCGCAGCGGCACCCGGTTCAGGATCTCGTCCAGCATCCGGCTGATCCGGACCAGCCCCGGCAGCCGGTCGCGCGGCACGCCCGTCTCGAACCGGCTGGCATAGGGTTCCTTCAGCAGCAGCGTCGGGATCAGCGTCGTCAGGTTGGCATTGCCGCAGCGCTCGCCCAGACCGTTCAGCGTGCCCTGGATCTGCCGCGCGCCCGCATCCACGGCGGCCAGCGACCCCGCCACCGCCGTGCCGGTATCGTCATGGCAATGGATGCCCAGCCTCTCGCCCGGGATGCCCGCCGCGATCACCTCGGCGGTGATGCGGCCGATCTCGGCCGGCAGGGTGCCGCCATTGGTGTCGCAAAGGACGATCCAGCGCGCGCCGGCATCCAGCGCCGCCCGCAGACAATCGAGCGCATGGGCCCGGTTCGCCCGCCAGCCGTCGAAGAAATGTTCCGCATCGAACAGCGCCTCGCGCCCCCCTGCCACGACATGCGCGATCGAGGCGGCGATGTTCTCGACATTCTCGGCCAGCGTGATGCCGAGCGCGGTTTCCACATGGAAATCGTGGGTCTTGCCGACGAGGCAGACGGCCGGCGTGCCCGCGTTCAGCACCGCCGCCAGCACATCGTCATTCGCCGCCGACCGCCCCGCCCGCTTGGTCATGCCGAAGGCCGCGAAAACCGCCCGCGTCATGGGCCGGGCGGCGAAGAAGTCGCTGTCGGTCGGGTTCGCCCCGGGCCAGCCGCCCTCGATATGGTCGATCCCCAGATCGTCCAGCGCCCGCGCGATGCGCGTCTTCTCGGCCACCGAGAACTGAACGCCCTGCGTCTGCTGCCCGTCGCGCAGCGTGGTGTCGTAAAGCCAGAGGCGCTCGCGGGTCATGCCGCATCCCTCGCATCTTGTGTTCGCCCATAGCCTCGGGAGGAGGCGCGATCCGTGCCGCCCGACCCGCCCGGTCCGCCCGCGGAGCGGGCACTGCCCTCTGTTGCGCGACAGGTCATTTCAGCGCCTCCAGCTTGGAAGGGTCGAAGCCGGGACCGGGCAACAGCTCGACCCCCGCCTTCGACATCCGCACCTCGACCCCCGCCGCAGTCAACGCGGCCTTCAGCGCATCGACGGCGGAGAAGTTTTTGCTGCTGGTGGCCTCTGCCCTGAGCTGGACCATCCGGACTTCTAGGTCGACAAGCAATTCAGGCTTGGTCGATGGCGCCCTTGATCGGACAATTCCCATCGTCTCATCATGCTGGATTGCGCGTGCCCATGCCTCGGGATGACCTTTTAGATCGAAACCTAGCAGTCTTTGCGATGCGTAAATGTCGGGGATGATGTCGATCAGATCGAGCTCACGATAAGCCAATTGCAGCGTTGATCGGTCCAACGCATGCAGCGCCCCATGCGTATTCATGTCGTCGGCCAGTGCATCGACAACGGAATTGAGCGGCTTACCCTCTTCTAGACCCGTTAGGAATTCGGTGCCGCGCATGCCCAGCATCCCTGCCATCTTCCTGATGGCTTTCGATGCCTCAAGTTGCTTTTTCTCCGTCCAGTCCATCGGCTTGCCGTAGTGCGTGGACAGGAACACGAAGCGGATCACCTCGCCCGGCACGCCCCGGTCCAGCAGGTCGCGGACGGTGAAGAAATTGCCGAGCGATTTCGACATCTTCTTGCCCTCGACCAGCAGCATCTCGTTATGCATCCAGACCCGGGCGAAGCCGCCTTCGGGATGGGCGCAGCAGCTTTGCGCGATCTCGTTCTCGTGGTGGGGAAATTGCAGGTCGATGCCGCCGCCGTGGATGTCGAAGCTGTCGCCCAGCAATTCATGCGACATCGCCGAGCATTCGATATGCCAGCCGGGCCGCCCCCGGCCCCAGGGGCTGTCCCAGCCGGGCAGGCTCGCATCCGAGGGCTTCCACAGCACGAAATCCATCGGGTCTTCCTTGAAGGGCGCGACCTCGACCCGGGCGCCCGCGATCATGTCGTCGACGCTGCGCCCCGACAGCGCGCCATAGTCGCGATAGCTGCGGACGCGGAACAGCACATGCCCTTCGGCCGCATAGGCATGGCCGCGCTCGATCAGGATGCCGATCATCGCGATCATCTGGCCGATGAAGTCGGTGGCGCGGGGTTCCGCCGTGGGCGGCAGCGCGCCGAGCGCGGCCATGTCCGCGTGATACCAGCCGATGGTTTCCTCGGTCCGGGCGCGGATCAGCTCCTCGAGCGAGCCCCCGGCCCCCGCCGCCTTGCGCGCCTGCGCCGCGGCGTTGATCTTGTCGTCCACGTCGGTGAAGTTGCGGACATAGCGCACATGGTCCGGCCCGTAGACATGGCGCAGCAGCCGGAACAGCATGTCGAACACCACCACCGGCCGGGCATTGCCCAGATGGGCGCGGTCATAGACGGTGGGTCCGCAGACATACATCCGCACATCCGATGCGTCGATCGGCGTGAAGACCTCCTTGCGGCGGGTGCGGCTGTTGGTCAGCCTGATCTCGACCATGATCCCTCCTTGGCCTCGCGGGCTGCTCGCGGCCTGCGCCTGTCGCGGGGGTCGGGTCGATGGCGTGGATACCGGACGCACCGCCTGACGCCCGCCAAAGGCGGGTCAGCCGGTAATGCAGCAGATGCGGGCGATGCGCTGGCGCGGTTCCATGGGCAGGGCATAGCGCGGCGCGGCCCGGCTGCCAAGCCTCTTGCTTGCGCCAAGGCGGGCGGCGGGCCAGACTGCCGCCATGACCCGCGACCCGCATCCCGACGACCTGCGCCCCATCGTCAACGCGATCTGCGCCACCTTTCCGGGGGCCGAGGTCTCGGACCCCTGGGGCGGCGGCCATGACGCCTGGAAGGTCGGGGGCAAGATGTTCGCCAGCGTCGGCGCGGTGCAGACCGGCGTGTCCGTCAAGACCGACAGCGCCGAGACGGCGGCGCATCTGATCGACATGGGGCTGGCCGTCCGCGCCCCCTATTTCCACCGGTCCTGGGTGCATCTGCCGGCGGGCACCGCGGAGGACGAGTTGCGCCACCGCCTCGCCGCCTCTTACCGGATCATCCGCGCGGGACTGCCGAAGAAGGTGCAGGCGGGGCTCGCGGCCTTCGACTGAAGCGGGTCCGGGATTGTGCCCGTCACATCGCCGCCCTTGCCCCCGCCGCCCGTTCCCGCTTCCCTGCGGCAAACGGACAGGAGCGACCCATGACCGCCACCCCCCGGACCCTCCCGACCGCCCCCCGCATCGCCGACCGCATCGGCCGCCTGTCGGGCGGGGGCGGCGATGGCTGGGCGATCTACTACCGCACCCGCGATCTGGAGGCGGCGGGGGTGCCGGTGCTGAACCTGACCATCGGCGAACATGACGTGAAGACCGATCCCGCGATCCTCGACGCGATGGACCGGGCCGCGAAGGGCGGGCTGACCGGCTATACCTTCGGCCCCGGCCTGCCCGAACTGCGCCGCGCCATCGCCGACCGGGTGACGGCGCGGACCGGCGTGGCGACGCGGCCCGAGAATGTGGTGGTGACGGCGGGCGGACAGGCCGCGCTCTTTGCGGCGCATATGGCGCTGCTCGACCCGGGCAATGCCGGGATCTACTGCGCGCCCTTCTATCCGACCTATCCCGGCACGATCCGCGCCGGCGGGGCCGAGGCGGTGGCAGTGCCCACCCGCTCGTCCCAGGCCTTCCAGCCGCAGCCCGACGCGATCCTCGCCGCCGCCGGCCCCCGGGCGCGGACGCTGCTGATCAACACCCCCAACAATCCCACCGGCGTCGTCTATGCCCCCGGCACGCTGGAAGGCATCGGCGGCGCGGTACGCGAGGCGGGGCTGTGGCTGATCTCGGACGAGGTCTACGACACCCAGGTCTGGCAGGGTCGGCACCTGAGCCCGCGCGCCCTGCCCGGCCTCACCGACCGCACCGTCGTCATCGGCTCGATGTCGAAAAGCCATGCGATGACCGGCTCGCGGCTCGGCTGGATCGTGGCCCCGGTCGAGATCGCCCGCGCGGTCGAGGCGCTGGCCACCGTCACCACCTATGGCGTCGTGCCCTATATCCAGGCGGCGTCGATCTTCGCGCTCGGCCTCGGGCCCGACTTCGAGGAACGGGTCGGCGCCCCCTTCCGCCGCCGCCGCGACATTGCGTTGCGGCTGGTCGAGGGCTCGCCCGCGATCCGCGCGATCCCGGCCGAGGGCGCGATGTATGTAATGCTCGACATCCGCGCCACCGGCCTCAGCGGCGACACCTTCGCCGCCCGCCTGCTGGAGGAGGAGCGGATCGCGGTGATGCCCGGCGAAAGTTTCGGCGCACCGGCGGCGGGGCATCTGCGGGTGGCGATGACCATCCCGGATGAGGCCGTGGCCGAGGCCGTCACCCGCCTGCGCCGCTTTGCCGAGGCGCGGCTGGCCGAACGCGCGGCCTGAGATGCGGCCGGGGGTGCGGCCGGCGGTGCGGCGACCGGGTCAGGTCGTGGGCACCGCCGGGCGCAGCGACGGCTCCACCATCCCGGTTGCCGCGATCTCCAGCCCCGCGCCGGGCCGGCCGTCGCTGCGCGCCGGGGGCGCGATCTGCAGCCGCAGCCGGCGCCCCCCCAGCGAGCGTTCCAGCCACAGCCCCTCGGCAAGGCTGCCGCCCATCGCCGCCTCGCCCGAGCGGAACAGCCGCGGCTCTGCCGCCCGCAACGCCAGCATCCGCCGGATCAGCGCGGTCTTGGCCCGTCCCAGCTCGCTTGCCGGCCCCTCCTCCGCCAGCCGCGCGAAATCGACGGGCAGGCGGTTGTCGGGATCGGTCAGGTGGAAGGCTGCGTCCTCGCCGCCCTGATAGATGTCGGGCAGGCCCGGCAGCATCAGCCGCAGCGCCAGATGCGCCATCGACAGATGCGCGCCGACCGCGATCAGCCGGTCCGCCGGCGCGGGCGGCCGCGCCCAGCGATCCGCCATCCTGCGGCCGAAGGCCAGCACCGGCGCCTCGGCGGCCTCGTCCGGTTCGGCATGGGTGGTGATCTCCTTCGCCTCGCGCAGCGCCTTTTGCAGATGCGCGGCCAGACGGTCGGCAAGGTCGTCGCGGTCCGGTTCCCAGATGGCAAGCCAGCTTTGCACCGCGTACCAGCGCATGTTGACCGGCACATCCGCCGCCCCCGGCAGGTCCTGCGCCGCCTGCCACAGTTCGGCGAAGGCGACCGGATCATGCGTCATCGCCACCAGCCGCATCCGCGCATCCTCGGCCCGCTTGGTGTCGTGGCTCGAGGTCAGGACCATCGCGTCCGGCGCATGGGCGATCCGGTCGCGGAACCAGTGCTGGAATTCCGCGGGCGTCAGGACCGGCTCGTCGGGATCGGCCCCCACCTCGTTATGGGCGAGGCAGCGGTTGAAGCGGAATTCGGCGGTATCCTCATGCGACTTGGCTGTCAGGGCGCCGGTGACCTGCTGGAACCGGGTGCGGAACATCGGGTCGTCCTGCGGCCCCGCGACCAGCCGCGCCACGGCGGCCAGCACCCCGGCATCGGCATGGCCGGTGGCGCGCGCCTCGGTCTCGATCATCAGCACCCGGTCCTCGGGATGCGGAGCGCCGCCGTCGAAATAGGTGCGATAGCGCGGAAAGGCGATCAGCAGCGCCCGCACCGCGGCCTTCACCTGCTCGGCCGGCAGGCCGGTCGCCGTGGCCGCCATGCCGGTCAGCGCCGCCACCTCGGCCGCCAGGTCGCCATCAAGCATCACCCGCTTCGCCCGGGCCAGCGTCGCCGCGAAATCGCCCTCGTAGCCGGTCGCGCGCCGCCAGGCCGCCTCGATCCGCGCAAGGCCGCCGGCATCGGTCAACAGCCGCGCCAGCGCCCGCGCCGCCTCATAGCCCGTGGTGCCCTGCACCGGCCAGTCGCGCAGCGCCTCGTCCCCGGTCAGGATCTTCTCGACCCAGACCGGCAGGTCGCCCACCCGCGCCCTCAGCGCCCGCAGATAGGCGGCGGGGTCGGCCAGCCCGTCGATGTGATCGACGCGCAGCCCCGCCACCTCGCCCGCCGCGACCAGTTCGAAGATCAGCGCATGCGTGTCGTCGAAGACCTGCGGATCCTCGACCCGGACGCCGATCAGGTCGGTCACGTTGAAAAAGCGCCGGTGGCTCAGCCGCCGCCGTTCCGTCTTCCAGTGGCGCAGCGCCCAGGGCTGCGCCTCGACCAGCGCCTGCAGCGCGCCCGCGCGATCGGCGCGAAAGCCCTCCTCGCTGCCCGGCGCCAGCGGCAGTTCCAGCCCCTCCAGCCGCAGCACCGGACCGTCCGGCCCCGCCACCACCTCGGCCTCGGTCGATTCCAGCACCTCGTCATGCGGGGCGGCGAGGATCGGCAGGCGCAGCGCGTCGGACCAGTCGATGTCGAAATGCCGGGCATAGCGGCTGTCCTGCCCGTGGCGCAGCACATCGGCGAGCCAGGGCGTGTTCAGGTCGAAGGCCATGTGATTGGGCACGATGTCGAGGATCAGCCCGATCCCCCGCGCCTTCGCCGCCGCCGCCAGCCGCGAAAAGCCCTCGCGCCCGCCGAGAACCGGGTCGATCTGCGTCGGGTCGGCGATGTCATAGCCGTGGGTGGACCCGTCCCGCGCCGTCTGGATCGGCGACAGGAACAGCCGGTCGATGCCGAGGCCGGAGAGGTAGGGCAGGATCGCCTCGGCCTCGGCGAAACCCACGCCGTTGCGCAGTTGTAGCCGGTAGCTGGCGGTGGCCGGGGGCAGCGAAGGGTCGTCAGACATCGGTAATCTCCAGCCACAGGGCGAAGCCGTGATCGGCCGCGCCGGTTTCCACCACCAGGTCGGGCGCATCCGCGGGCAGGCCGGCATCGGCGGGCGGGCGCGCGCCGTCGCCGAAGCTCGCCCAGACCGTCAGCCGCCCGGCGGTGAAGGGCCAGGCCGCACGCACGGATCGCGGGCCTGTCCGCGCCGCGACGGCCGCGCCGGCGCGGGCCGACTTCGACAGGGGCACGATCCGGTCGGCGCGGAAGGACAGAAGCCGCGTCGTCAGCGCCCGCCATTCCCCGGCCCGCGGCTCATCGCTGTCGCGATAGGGGCGCGACAGGTGCAGCGTCTCGGGCTCGGTCGGGTCGGGCACCTCGGCCCCGAAGGCGGTGAAGTCGCGGAATTCCTCGGCCCGGCCCTTTCGTAGCGCCTCGGCCAGCTCGCCGACGAAATCGGCGAAGAACAGGAAGGGCGCGCGGCAGCCTTCCTCCTCGCCCATGAACAGCATCGGGGTGAAGGGCGCGGTCAGCAGCAGCGCATGGGCCACCTTCAGCGGCGGATCCTCGGCCAGCGCCGCCAGCCGCTCGCCCATGGCGCGGTTGCCGATCTGGTCGTGGTTCTGGTTGAAGTTGACGAAGGCCTGCCAGGGCAGATGGTCCGACGGCTCGCCCCGCGGCTCGGCCGGCCCGTCCGCACCCGGGCGCGACTGGCCCTGTTCCACGAACCCGTCCGCCAGCGCGGTCGCAAGGTCGGCCACGGGATCGGCGGCGAAGCTGCGGTAATAGCCTTCCGACTCGCCCGTCAGCGCGCAATGGATGCAGTGGTGCCAGTCGTCGTTCCACTCGCCCGTGTACAGCCCCGCCTCGGGCCGGTGCAGGCGGGTGATGTTGCGGTTGTCCTCGGTCGTCAGGTGGATGGGCCGCGGGAAGCCCGCCGCCCGCACCGCCTGCGCCAGTTCCACCAGCAGTTCCGGCCGCGACGGATCGCGGATCTGGTCCACCGCATCCAGCCGCAGACCGTCCAGCCGATACTCCACCAGCCACATCAGCGCGTTGTCGATGAAATAGTCCCGCACCGGGCGGCGGGTATAGTCGATGCCCGCGCCCCAGGGCGTCTGGCGGGCGCCGTCGAAGAATTCCGGCGCATAGCTGTGCAGATAGGCCCCGTCCGGGCCGAAATGGTTGTAGACCACGTCCAGCAGCACCATGATCCCCAGCTCCTGCGCCGCCTCGACGAAGCCGCGCATCTGGTCGGGGGTGCCATAGGCCGGATGCGGCGCATAGGGCAGCACCCCGTCATAGCCCCAGCCATGCCGCCCGGTGAACTGGCCCACTGGCATCAGCTCCACCGCGGTGATGCCCATCCGCGCCAGATCGGGCAGGCGGCGGGCGGCGGCGGCGAAGGTGCCCTCGCGGGTGAAGGTGCCGACATGCAGCTCCAGGATCACCGCCTCGTCCCAGGGCCGCCCCGCCCAGTCGGATTTCCAGTGCCAGAGCGACGGATCGACCAGCAGCGAGGGACCGTGCACGTCGCCCGCCTGCGCCCGCGCCGCCGGGTCGGGATACAGCGCGCCGTCGACGGCGAAGCCATAGCGCGTCCCCGGTTCGGCCGGACCGCGCGCCACCCACCAGCCGCCCGCTTCGCGCTCGGCCGTCAGGCGGTGGTGGTTGAGGCTGACCTGCACGTCTTCGGCCGAGGGCGCCCACAGGCGGAACCGCCAGTCCTGCCCCGCCTCGCGCACCGCGCCCCAGGCAGGTGTGGGCAGAGCCGGGGCGGCGCGGGCAGCGGAGGACGGCGTCGCTTCGGAGGCGGCGAAGGGGGATGGGTGCGGCAAGGGAGGAACTCCGCGAAAGGGGCACGGGATCAAACCCTTGCCGGGGCCGAGGGTTCCCGCATCGCCGCGGCTGCATCGACGGGCGGCGGGGCGGCGGACGGACGTGGCGGCAGGGGCAGGACGCGAGGGAACAATCCGGGCGTGCCGCACTTGGTCCCGCGGCAGCGCCGGCCCGCCGCCGGCCGCCCGCCAGAACCCGCAAGACAGACCCGACAGGACAGACCTGCAAGGAGCCCGGAATGGACGCCAACGCCCCCGCCGACCACGCGCCACGTTATCCCGGCTCGGGCCGCCTCGCCGGGCGGACGGCCTTCGTCTCGGGCGGTTCGTCCGGGATCGGCCGGGCGGTGGCGGAGCTTTTCGCGCGGGAAGGCGCGCGGCTGGCGATCCCCTGGCACAGCGACGAATCCGAGGCGCGCGAGGTGGCGGCGCTGGCCCGGGCCGAGGGGGCCGAGGTCCTGGTCCTGCCGCTCGACGCCGCCGACCGCGCCTCGTGCTTCGCGGCCATCGCCGCCACCGTCCAGCGGTTCGGCAGCCTCGACGTGCTGGTCTGCAACGCCTCGATCCAGACCTTCCAGCCCGATGTCACCCGGATCGACGAGGCCGGGGTCGAGCAGCTGTTCCGCACCAATGTCTTCGGCTATCTCTGGCTGGTGCAGGCGGCGCTGCCGCATATGGCACGGGGCGGGTCGATCGTCTGCACCACCTCGGTCAACGCCTATCGCGGCCACAAGGACCTGATCGACTACAGCGCCAGCAAGGGCGCGGAACTGGGGCTGCTGCGGTCGCTGGCGGCGAACCTCGCCCCGCGCGGGATCCGGGTCAACGGCGTCGCCCCCGGCCCGATCTGGACCCCGCTGATCCCCGAGACGATGGCACCCGGGGACCTGCCCGACTTCGGCACCGACACCCCCCTGGGCCGGCCCGGCCAGCCCAACGAGGTCGCGCCCGCCTTCCTGTTCCTCGCCTGCGAGGATGCGAGCTACATCACCGGGCAGGTGATCCATCCGAACGGCGGAACGCCGGTGAACGGCTGAGGCGGGGGGCAGGCGGGCGGAGGACGTTTTCGGCTTGCTTTTTGCCGCGAGGCTCAGCCTTTCTATCTCGCATGACGAAGCTCGTTCTGCTGCACAAGGCCGGGTCGATCTATGAAGACGAACCCGAGACGGTCTATGATTTTCCCAGGGCCTATCTAACGGCCGTGCGCGAGGCAATCGGCGACTGGATCATCTACTATGAACCAGTGAAGGCCGGCCCGCGCGGCTATTTCGCCACAGCCCAGATTGCGGATGTGGTGCCGAAGCCGGACATGCCCGGACGCTTTCTCGCGCTGATGGCGCCGGGGACGTTCCTGCCCTTCGACCGCGAGGTGCCGCGCCTGTCCGAAGGGCGCCCGCTGGAGTCGCGGCTGACCGGTCCGGACGGGCTGCCGGTCAGCGGCGGCCTCACGCAGTCGGCAGTGCGCCGGCTCGACGAGGCCGATTTCGCCCGCATCATCAGTCTGGGCCTGCCGCCCGATCTGGAGGCGCAAGAAGCCCGACGCTACGATCCCTCGCTTCAGGAGTCGCCCGCGCCCTTCGAGCGGCCTGTGATCGAGCGCCTGATGCGCCGCCCCTACCGGGAGGTCGCCTTCCGCCGCAAGGTGCGCGCGGCTTATGACTACCGATGTGCAATGTCCGGCCTGCAGCTGCGCAACGGGGGCGGCCGCCCCGAGGTCCAGGCCGCACATATCCGACCGGTCGAACGGCAAGGCAGCGACGCGGTGCGCAACGGCCTTGCCCTGTCCGGGACGCTGCACTGGATGTTCGACCGCGGCCTGCTGTCGGTGGCCGAGGATCACATGATCCTCGTGTCGCACAACAAGGTGCCGGGGGATGTCGTGCGGCGGCTGATCGTGCCGGGCGGGAAATTGTGCCTGCCGCGCGACCCTATCAATCATCCGCACCCGGCCTATCTGAAATGGCACCGTGAGATGGTCTTCGGGCAGGTCACCAGCGCCGAGCCGGCACCATGGGAGTGACCACTCCTACAGCTTCATCCGCTTGAACAGCGGTTCCGGGATCGCGCGGATCGCCGTCATCACCAGCCGCCAGACCGGGCGGACATAGACGACGGTGCCGCCGGTGCGGATCGCCCGCAGGATCGCGCGGGCGACCTCCTCGGGCTGGGCGGTCAGGGGGGCGGGCGTGTCCATGCCCTCGGTCATCCGGGTGGCGACGAAGCCGGGCTTCACCGTCACCACCTGCACCCCGGTCCGCGCCAGCCGGTTGCGCAGGCCGGACAGGAAGGCGGTGAAGCCCGCCTTGCCGGCGCCGTAGACATAGTTGGTGGCCCGGCCCCGGTCGCCCGCGACCGAGGAGATGCCGACGATCACGCCCCGGCCCGCCGCCTCCATCCGGTTGGCGATCTCGCCCAGGATCAGCGCGGGGCCCTCGAAATTCGCCCGCATCACCAGGGCCGCGGCCTGCGGGTCGCGCTCGCTCGCCTCCTGGTCGCCCATCGCGCCCACCGCGCAAAGGACGATGCCCGGCGGTTCGGGAAGCGCATCGAGGAAGGCCGCGTGTCCGGCGATGTCCAGCACGTCGAACTCGTGCAGGCTGACCGCGCCGCCGCCGCGCAGCCGCAGGTCCTGCGCGGCCGGCTCCAGCGTCGCGGCGTTCCGGGCGGCGAGTTGCAGCGGATGGCCGGCGGCGGCGAAGGCGCGGGCGCAGGCGAGGCCGATATCGGACCGCCCGCCGAGGATCAGCACCGGCGATTTCGCAAGGTCTTGGGTCACAGGTTCAGCCTTTCGGATTGGGCCGAGGCGAAGCGCAGGTCGAGCCCCGCCGCGCTGCGGAAGCGTTGGAAGCCTGGGAGGCGCGGTTCGGCCCTGGCGAAGGTGGCGGCCGTCATCCGCGCGTCCTTGGCCAGGTAGAACCGCCCGCCCTGGGCCAGCGCCAGCGCGTCGAGCCGATCCATCAGCGCCAGCGCGGCCGGGGTGGCGGGGAAGTCGAGCGCGAGCGTATAGCCCTCGACGGGGAAGGACAGGCCGCCGCGCCCGGGACCGAACCGCTTCAGCACCGCGAGGAAAGACCCCTGCCCCGCTGCCGCGATTTCCGCCAGCAGTGCCCGCAGCCCGACCGCCGCGCGGTCCAGCGGCAGCGCCACCTGCCATTGCGCGAAACCGCGCCGGCCATAGATGCGGTTCCAGCCGTCGATGGCATCGAGCGGGTAGAAATAGCTCTGCCAGTCCACCAGCCGCGGGCCGGCGCCGCGCCGCCCCTGCCGCCAGTAGGCGGCGTTGAAGGCACCGACCGTCCAGCGGTTGAGCGCGAGGCCCGGCAGGTCGAAGGGCACGCTCAACCGCCGCTTCGCCGGGATGGCGAAGGGCCGCAGCCGGCGGCGGTTGTCGAGTTCCGCCAGCCGCGCATGTTCGCCGGTCATCACGATCGACCGGCCGAGCGACCGCCCGGAGGCGAGGCAGTCGATCCAGGCGACGGAATAGGTGGCCGCCATCCGCGCCTCGAAGGCGGCAAGCGCCGCGTCGAGGTCGGGGGCGGCGATGCTGTCCTGCCGGATCCAGCCGCTGTCCACCCGCTGCAGCCGGATCGCGGCGCGCAGGATCGGCCCGGTCAGGCCCATGCCGCCGCAGGTCATCTCGAACAGCTCGGGATTCTCGTCCCGCGCGGCACGCCGCACCTGCCCCGGCGCCACCATCACCTCGACCCAGTCGACGCTTTCGGCCATCGACCCGGCGCGGTGATGGTTCTTGCCATGGACATCGGCGGCGATCATCCCCCCCAGCGTGACGAAGCGGGTGCCGGGGGTGACCAGCGGGAACCAGCCGCGCGGCAGGAAGGCGTCGATGATGTCCGACAGCAGGACCCCGGCCTCGGCCACCAGCTGCCCGGTGGCGGGGTCGAAGGCCAGCATCCGGTCGAGCCCGCGCAGGTCCAGCGTCACCCCGTGCGATACCGCCGCATCGCCATAGGCCCGCCCGTTGCCGCGCGGGATCGCCCGCCCCCCGGCCAGCGCATCGGCGACCGCCTCCGGCGTCCGCGGCCGGAGGACGCGGCTGTCGACCTGCGGGAAGCGGCCCCAGCCGGACAGGTTCATGCGGCCCCCTCCGCCGCGAACACGAACCGCCGGTCCAGCCGGTATTTCACCGCATAGCCGATGGCCAGGCCGAGGATCGCCCCGGCCTCGCGCGCGGCGTCGCTGCGCCAGATCGCATAGGCCGCGGTCTCCGTCCCCCAGAAGATCGCGGTGGTGGCCAGTCCCATCAGCGCATAGAGCCCGAAGCGGCGGGAATGGGCGGCAAGGCCGGTGGCGCGGTCGCCGAAGATCCAGCGCTTGTCGAGCAGGTATTTGGCCACCAGCCCCGCGCCCGTGCCCGCCACCAGCGCCAGGGCGAAGCCTGCCGTGCCGGGCATCGCGGCCAGCACCGCCCGCTGCACGGCGAGGTTCAGCGCCGTCGCCAAGAGCGCGAAGCCCGCATAGCGCAGGGTCAGCGTCATCGTCGTCACAGCAGCGACCCCGCGATGCCGAGCGCGAGAACCATGATCACGCAGCTGCGGCTGACCGGGTCCATCACCGCGAAGACCACCGGGTCGTCATGCATCCGGCCGCGATGGGTCAGCATCACCATCCGGCTGAGCCAGTAGAGCAGCACGAGGCAGATGCCCCACAGCATGTGCGGCGCGGAATAAAGCCGCGTCACCTCGTCGGAACTGGCATAGAGCGCCATCACCAGCACCGAGACATAGCCCGCGGCGATGGCCATCATCGATACCAGCGGCAGATCCTCGACCCGGTAGCCGCGGCCATGGGCGCCGAGCCCGCCCGCCGCCGCGCTGTCCACCAGCTCCGCCTGCCGCTTCACCGCCGCCAGCGCGAAGAAGAAGAACACCGAAAAGGCCAGCAGCCAGACCGAGATCGGCAGCGCCGTCGCCGCCCCGCCCGCGAGGATGCGGAAGGTGTAAAGCGTGGAAAGCGCGCAGATATCCACCACCAGCCGCCGCTTGAGATACAGCGAATAGGCCAGCGTCATGCCGAAATAGCCCGCCATCACAATGACGAAGCCCATTCCCAGCGGGGCCGCCAGCACGATCCCGGCCCCGATCAGCAGCGCGGCCATCGCGGTGCCATGCGCGACCGGCACCGCGCCCGAAGCGAAGGGGCGGCGGCATTTCCGCGGATGGGCGCGGTCGGCGCCGAGGTCCAGCAGGTCGTTCAGCACATAGACGCTCGAGGCGATCAGGCTGAAGGCCACGAAGGCGGTCAGCGCATAGAGCGCGGTGAAGGGCGTCAGGTCATGCGCCGCCAGCATCGGCACGAAGACCAAGAGGTTCTTCAGCCACTGGTGGGGGCGCAGCGCGCGCAGATAGTCGCGGCCGCTGCGGGTGAAGGTGCGCAGATGTTCGGCCCCCGGCACCGCCTGCGTCACCCGGTGCTGCAGGTCCGGCGGGGCGTTGACGGTGATCGCGGCGCCCGCCGCGCGCCAGACCGGCAGATCCACCTCGGCATCGCCCATGTAGTGAAAGCCGTCGGTGCCGAACAGTTCGACCAGACGCGCGGCCTTGGCCTCGCCCTTCAGATTGTGGCCGGCGGTGGTGCCGACCGCATGGTTGAACAGCCCCAGATGCGCCGCCACCGCCGCCACCAGCCGTTCGTCCGCCGCCGAGACCAGCGCGGTGCGCCCGCCTTGCGCGCGCCAGTCCCGCAGCCGCGCGAGCACGCCCTCGTCATAGGGCAGCGTCGCCACATCCACCGCGGCCCGGTCGGCCAGCACCTGCTTCAGCGCGGCCCGGCCCCGGCCGAGCGCCGCCAGCGCGCGGAGGGGCGTGGTCCAGTCTTTCGCGAAGGCCGACCAGAAGGTTTCGTGAAGCATGTCGGTGCGGATCAGCGTCCCGTCCAGATCCACCACCAGCACCGGCTGCATCTTCATCCGTCCCGCGCCCCGTCGCCTTCTCTATCGCTCTGCCCGCTATGACAGAAACAGGCGGCGGTTTCTTGACCGCCGCCCGGGCAATTGCGGAAATTCTGCGGCATTGTGGCCCGCCGCGGCAACAGTCGCGTGCGGGCCTGCCCGGCTCAGTTGCCGTTGGCCGCGTTGGCGGTGATGTTGATGATCGACGGCGTGATCTGGTTGACCACGCGGCTCCAGCGGGTGATCGGCTGTTCGGCCACGAAGATCACGTCATTGGGGCGCAGTTCGAACCGGGTCATCATCGTCAGGTTCGCGGCGTTGCGCGCGTCGAGCTGCCATGCCGTCACCGCGCCGAATTCCCGCGGGTCCTGCGAGCCGCGCAGCACGTAGATCTGGCCGGCGCTGCCGGTCTGGTTCGGCACGCCGCCGCCCTGGTCATACAGCGCGTCGGCCAGCGTCGCCCGCTGTTCGAAGGGCAGCGCGAAGCGCGACTGTTCGCCGACCTCGCCCGTCAGATAGACATAGTCGCGATCCACCGCGCCCAGTTCCAGCCCGGTCGAGAAGTTCTCGCGCGCCTCGGACAGGTCGGCGCGGCGGATCTGGATTTCCGTGTTCAGTTCGCTGATCGCCTGGGTCCGCGCCTCCAGCCGGTAGTCGGCCAGCGCGATCTGTTCCTGGAAATAGGACTGCGCCTTTTCCAGATCGAATTCGGTATCGACGAAGACGCTGTCGCCATCGGTCAGGCGGATCTTCTGATAGGCCGGGTTGGCGAAGAATTCCCGCATCGGGATCTGGTAGAGCGTGCCGTCGCGATACAGCCGGATCGTCGCATAGTCCTGATCCGCGACCTGCACGCCGCCCACCGCCGCCAGCGCCGCGTCGAGCCGCAACGGCGTCAGCGTGATCGGCACCACCGTGGGCGTGCCCACCGCGCCGCCGATGGAAACGCGCTTGGAATTGAAGCCCGACACCTCGAGGCTGAAGGCCGGGTCGATCTGCGCCTCGACCAGCCGGCGGAAGACCACCGCCTCGGCCTCTTCCAGCGTCAGCCCGGCGATCTGCACGCGGCCCACATCCGGCACCGCAATCGCGCCATCGTCCTGCACCGTATAGCCCTGGCGCGAGTTCTGCGCGGCCAGCAGGCCGGTCAGTTCCTCGACGGTGCTGCCGGCGGTGGGGGTGGCCAGCAGGATCACGTCGCCCACGCCGATGGTGTAGGGCCGGTCCGGCACCTCCGGCGGGATGCGGGTTTCCATCGCCTCGGGGCGTCCCTCGGGCAGGAAGGCCGGGTCGGGCAGCGCCCCCGCCCCGCGCAGCGCCCCGCCCGCGCCGGCGGTCGCGGTGAAGATCGCGGGCAGCGGACGCGGTTCGTAGGACGAGCGGTTGGCGGCCAGCAGCGTTTCCGGCGTGATCGGCACCACCTGCACCTTCGAGCCGCGGGTCACACCCTCGCGGACCCCGGGCGTCTGGTAGATGGTGCCGCATCCGGCGAGCAGCACGGCGAGACCAAGGGAAACGAGACTGCGCAAGGGGAAACCTCCGATCAGGGCGCCACGGCCGGAGGCGGCCGGCGGTGGATTGGGACGGCGGGTCATCCGAGGATGACCTCGCGCATCGAGACATAGCCGACCTGCGGGCCGACCCATTGCTTGGACTGCAAGATGCGGCCCCCGCCGATCCAGTAGTAATTCTCGAAGGACAGGTCGGGGTTGCGGCAGGTCTCGGTCACCAGCCGCGTGTCGAAGCTGCGGTTGTCCAGCACCAGCGGCGCCGGTCCGCCGATGGTGACATCGCAGACGAAGCTGCGGATCAGCGTGGCGTTCTGCCCGTCCAGATAGCGATGGACCCGCACCGCCAGCCCGTCGCGCCCCGCCAGCACCAGCGCCCGCGTCTCGGCGATGTCGGCGGTCATCAGGTCGTTGCCGAGCGCCGCCGTGCCTAGCAGGAACCCGTCCTGCAGCGCGAAGCCGACATTGTCAGGGGTGCGCCACTGGCCGCCCTGCGCGCTATCCGTCATCTGGACGATCGAGGTCAGCGCGCCGCCGCGATCCTCCAGCGCCACGATCTTGACCGGCGCGCCGGCCTCGACCCGGGCGACGAACTGCCGGGTGGAACTACCCACCTCGGTCGCCGAGGGGCCGAGCCCGGCCACCCGGCTCACCCCCTGCTGGACCGGAACGCAGGCCGTCAGCAGCGACAGGCCCACCGCGCCGGCGATCAGGCGCGGCAGGGTCGGGGCGCCGGACCGGCGAGGCGGTCGCATCATCGCCAGAATCTCCCCCAGTCGTCCTGCATCTCCGGCGCGTGCGTGTCGCGGACCAGGCCGTAAAGCCGGTTGCGCACCGCCAGGCGCTGTCCGCCGTCGCGGGTGGTCGGGCGGATCGTCTGCGCCAGCGCACGGTTCGACGGCTCGCCCGCGATCCAGCTGAGCGGCACGACGAAGCGGATGCCCTTGTCGAACGAGCCTTCGCCGAAATCGTCGAAGGACACGTCGGTCAGCGTGAAGAAGGCGCCCAAGGTGAAGCCGTTGCCGAATTCGCGGTCGAGCGAGAAGGTCGCCCCCCAGTCCCCGGCCAGATAGCGCCCGGCATCCACCTGCCCCAGATAGCCCTTGCCGAAGTCGTAATAGGCCGAGACATGGCCCGTCGTCACCTCGTAGTCGAGCAGCCCGAAGCCCGTGTCATAGTCGCGCTGCGCGACATGGTTGAGCTCGGCGCCAAGCGCGAGCGGGCTGTCGACCGGCTTCCACAGCAGTTCCGTGGACAGGCCCGCATACATCCGTTCCAGATAGCCCGCCGTCATCCGGCCATAGAGATCGGTGCCCGGCCGGAAGAAGTATTCGCCGGTCAGATGCGTCATCTCCAGACCTTCGGTCTTGTCGTACAGCGCATAGTCCGACCGGACATGCGGCAGGACCGAATCCGAACGTCTTTCGACCTGGTCGAGGTTGCCCACGATCTTCTGCCGCAGCGAGGTCGACAGGATCACGCCCGGCGCCAGATCGACCCCGAAGGACAGCTGGGCCCCGAAATCGGCGCGCACCGGCTGGTCCGGGTCGAAATAGGAGGGCGAAAGGTAGGTCGACAGCTGCCAGTCGAAGGCCGGATAGGTCGTGACCTCGCCGGGCGCCGACAGGCTCGACAGCGCCGAGGCGTCGGAAAACTGCGCGCGGGCGAAGGACTGCCAGCTGTTGTCCGGCGCGAATTCCAGCTCTTCCATGTCGGCACGGCGGATCCGGACCGAGGACAGCGGCAGACCCTGCCGCACCAGCACGATGTCGAAGGTGCCGATCTTGGGCGGCAGCGTCCGCGTCAGGATGCGGGCGGTCCGGCCGATGGCCTGCGCCTCGGAATCGTAGGCGCCGGCCTGGATCCGCGCCGTTGCGGCATCGCCCTCGATCGTCAGGAAGTCGAGCGTGATCCGCTGCGCGTCGAGCGCCTGCCGCGCCATCTCGTTCAGGGTGACATCCACTACCGGACGGCCGCCCGCCCCGGCCTGGCCCCAGCTCGCGCCCGCCGCGGCCGAGGCCGGGTCGATGCGGTAGACGGGCGGCGGGGCCGGTTCGCGCCCCGAGGGAAAGGGCGCACGGCCGGGATCGAAGGCGAGCGTCGCCACCATCCCGAACTGCGCGCCATGCAGGGCATAGGCCGTCAGGTCCACCCCGCGCGGCGTGCGCCAGGTGGCGGCGAAGTTCAGCGGCGTGCGGCGCTCGAAGCCCATCCGCTCGACCTCGGTCTCGTAATCGTCCGAGGAATATTCGGCCTTGAACGACAGCCTTTCGTTCGGCCGCCACTCGACCCCGCCGAACAACGCCGCCGGCCCCCGGAAGAACGAGTCGAACGAGACCTGGCCGGTTTCCTCGATCCCGTCGAAGCCGCCCCGCGTATCGAAGGCATCGCTGATCACGCCCAGCGGGTTGTCGAAGCTGCCATAGGTACCAAGCCGGCCCCAGCCGATCCCGGCCGAGACGGTGACGCCCCGCCCCAGATGCTTCGTCCCCACGACATATTCCGAGGCCAGCACCCCGGTCCCGCCGAAGTCGCGCAGGCCGATCGCCACCGCCGGAGTCCAGGACCCCTCGTCGAACAGCAGCACCGCAAGGTCGAAGCTGCGGTCATAGAGGTCTTGCCCGCTCGACAGGTATTCCTGAAACCAGGAATAGCGGAAGGTTCCGGAAACGCGCGGCCAGATCTGGAAGGTCAGCGTGTTTTTCAGCGACCCGTCATGATAGGCGGAGGACAGCGCCAGCTGCCCGTCCGGCGCCATTTCCGCCGTCGGCATGTCGATCAGGCCGGGGGTGCCGTAGGTGGAATAGGTCGGCCGGTCCTGCGCGCCGGCGCCCGGCGGCAAGGCGAGCCACAGCCCCGGCATCAGCAAGGCCAGCCGCAATGCGAATCGCCGGCGCGCCGACCTGCCCCCACGCGACCGGGACGGGCGCGACGGGGCCGGATGCGACCGGGCGGGCGATGGGCCGTCTTCGCTGCCGCGCATGATCCTCACTGTCCCGTGTTCGTTCAGTCCCTGTTATTGGCGGTGCGGCGACGGAGCAAGCGGGATGCGGTACAGGCGGCGGCTTTCCTCCGACATGATGCCTCAGGGCCGCGCTTTGCCCCCGGGCCCGACCCCGCGCCCACGCGAACCTGCCGCAGGCACCCGGGCTTGGCTTCCCCGCGCGCGCGCCCTAATTTCGCCATCATGAGAAAACTCGCCGGATTGCTGCGACCGTCCCGCGCCGGGACACCTGCCGGGCCTCTCCCGGCCCCGGAGGAGGCGGCCGCCCGTCTGGCGCCGCCCGCCCCGGCGGAACCGCTCTGCGTGATCGGCGACATCCATGGCAGCCTGTCGGCGCTGGAGCGGCTGGCCGGGCGGATCCTCGACGAGGCGCCCGAGGCGCGTATCGTCTGCGTCGGCGACTATGTCGACCGCGGCGAGGACAGCGCCTCGGTCCTGCGGGTGCTGATGGACGCGGCCAGCCGCGACGAGGTGGCGTGTATCGCCGGCAATCACGAGGACATGCTGTTGATGTTCCTCGACGAACCCGAGGCGCACGGTCCGCGGTGGCTGCGTCACGGCGGGTTGCAGACGCTGGCGAGCTTCGGCCTGGGCGGGGCGAGCGAGGGCGCGCGCGGCGCGCGGCTGGTGGCGCTGCGCGACGACCTGGCACAGGCGATGGGCGAGCCGCTGATCGCCTGGCTGCGGGGGCTGCCCCTGACCTATTGCAGCGGCAACGTGGCCGTGGTCCATGCCGGGGCGGTGCCGTCGCTGCCGATCGCCGCGCAACCGCGCACCGCGCTGTTGTGGGGGGACGAGCGATTCCCCGACCTGCCCCGCAGCGACGGCCTGTGGATCACCCACGGTCACACGATCGTGAGGGCGCCGCTGGTCGCGCAGGGCCGGATCTGCGTCGATACCGGCGCCTATGCGACGGGGATGCTGACCGCGGCCATCGTTGCCCCGGACGCGCCCGTCCGCTTCATTTCGACCTGATCGTTTCCCCTGTTGCTGCACTGCAGCACCGCGCGGTGCACAATTCCGGCCGACTGGCAAAAACACGCCGATTGCGGCAGTAGCAGCCCCGTATCGCGGCATTTGCCGTCTGCGGCGCGAACCCGCCGACCATGCAGGTGCAGCGTTATTCGACTTGCGTTTCAAGCCGCCCCAATGAATTCTTGATAGGGGGATGCGCGTGTCGCCGCGTAACTGGAAATTTCTGCCCGTATGGCGCCCGACTGCTGCCTAACCTGTCCGGAGGGACCATGAAGGACTTCGCCGTTCCCGAAACTTTCGAACGGATCGAGATCGAGAGCCGCGGCCGCCCGCGTTACCTGGACCTGCCGAAGCGCGCCTTCGATCTGGTGCTGGCGGTGTTCCTGGCGCCGGTCATCGCGCCGGTGATCGCGGTTCTCTGGGTTCTGGTGCGCCTGGACGGCGGGCCGGGCTTCTTCGGTCATGTCCGCGTCGGCCGCGGGGGCCGGATGTTCCACTGCTGGAAGATCCGCACCATGGTGCCGGATGCCGAGGCGCGGCTGCGCGAACATCTTCTCGCCGATCCCGAGGCGGCGGCGGAATGGGCGCGCGACTTCAAGCTGGCGCGCGATCCGCGGATCACCCGCATCGGCGGCTTTTTGCGCAAGACCAGCCTCGACGAACTTCCGCAATTCTGGAACGTCATCCGTGGCGATATGAGCTTTGTCGGCCCCCGTCCGGTGATCTCCGAGGAAATGGAGCGCTACGGAAAGCACCGGGATGCCTATTGCGCGGTGCGCCCCGGCGTTACCGGCCTGTGGCAGGTGTCGGGCCGCAACGATGTCAGCTATGCCGAGCGCGTGGCCCTTGATGTAAGATACCTGCAGACGGCGTCGTTGCTGGCGGATCTGCGGATCATCCTCCAGACGGCAGGCGCCGTGCTGAACCGTACGGGCAAGTGACCAGAGTGAACGTGAACAGAATGTTTCAAGACGGCGCGACGACCACCGCCCCCCGCGCCGCGGCCGAACCGGCAGATGACGTCATCGACCTGGGTCAGGTCCTGGGCACCCTCTGGCGCGGAAAGGTCCTGATCGGCGGCGTCACCCTCGCGGCGATGCTGGTCGGCGGCTACTTCGCCTTCGTGGCGGCGGTGCCCACCTTCACCTCCACCTCGGTCGTCATGCTGGAAAGCCGGGAATCCGAGGTCTCGGGGCTCGAGGACGTCATCGGCGGCCTGTCGGGCGACACCTCCGTGGTGAATACCGAGGTCGAGGTGCTGCGCGGCCGCCAGCTGATGGCACAGGTCGTCGAGGCGACGGGCCTGATGCAGGACCCCGAATTCAACAGCGCGCTGCAGCAGCCAGGCACCATGGACCGGCTGAAGGCGATGGTCACCTCGCTGATCCCCTCGGCGCCCGCCCCCGAACTGCCGCCCGACCTGGCCGAGGCGCGCGCCCGCGACCGCGTGGTGAGCGCGCTGTTGCAACGGACCAGCATCCGCAACGTGCCGCAGAGCATGGTCTTCCAGATCTCGGTCGAGACGGAAAGCCCGGTGAAGTCCAAGCTTCTCGCCGATGCGATCGCCGATGCCTACATCCTCGACCAGCTGCAGGTGAAGTTCGAGGCGACCGAACAGGCGACGGACTGGCTGTCCGACCGGGTGGCGGAACTGCGCACCGAACTGGAAAGCTCAGAACAGCGGCTGCAGGATTTCCGCGCCTCGACCCAGCTGGTGGACGAACAGACGCTGCTGGCGCTGGACCGGCAGGCCAAGGAACTGCGCGACCGCATCGGCGCGGCCGAACAGCAGGCCGCCGCCGCCACCGATCGCGTGGCCCGGCTGGAAGCGGCGACGAGCCTCGCCGAACGGGCAGAGATCAGCGGCGACGCGGTGCTGCAACGGCTGGCGGGCACCGGTGCGGAACCGCTTTCAGCCGAGGATGCCGCGCTGTTCGACCAGCGCTATCAGACCCTGATCGACCGCGCGCGGCTGGACGCGCAGCGGGCCGCCGACCAGCTCGTGTCGCTGCGCACCGGCCTGCAGGAGTTCGAGGGCCAGATCCAGTCGCAATCGGCGGACCTGATCACGCAGCAGCAGCTGACCCGCGAGGCGGAATCGAGCCGGCTGATCTATGAATACTTCCTGTCGCGGATGAAGGAGACCTCGGTCCAGCAGGGCATCCAGCAGGCCGACAGCCGCATCCTGTCGCAGGCGGTGGTGCCGGGCGCGCCCTCGGCCCCCAACAAGCCGCTGATCCTCGCCATGTCGATGATCCTCGGGCTGATGCTCGGGTCCGGCATCGTGCTGGTGACGGAATCGCGGCAGAGCACCTATCGCACCGCCCGCGATCTGGAACTGTCCACCCGCCGCACGGTGATGGGCCAGATCCCGATGATCCCCTCGCGCTCGCGCAAGGACGCCATCGCCTATCTCGCCGACAAGCCCACCTCCTCGGCGGCCGAGGCGGTGCGCAACCTGCGCACATCGGTGCTGCTGTCGAACCTCGACAGCCAGCCGCAGGTGATCGTCACCACCTCGGCGGTGCCGGGCGAGGGCAAGACCACCACGGCGCTGGCGCTGGCGCAGAACCTGACGCAGATGGGCCGCAAGGTGCTGCTGGTCGAGGGCGACATCCGCCGCCGCGTCTTCAGCCAGTATTTCCGCTTCGACGGGAAGAAGGGCCTGCTGTCGGTCCTGGCCGGCGAGACGCGGGTCGAGGATGTGGTCGCGCATGACCCCCGCGTCGGCGACGTGCTGATCGGGGAAGAGACCAAGGCCAATGCCGCCGACGTCTTCTCCTCCGACCGCTTCGCCGGCTTCGTGCGCGACATGCGCGCGCTCTATGACTTCATCATCATCGACACGCCGCCGGTTCTGGTGGTGCCCGATGTGCGGATCATCGGCCATCAGGCAGATGCGCTGCTGTTCGTGGTGAAATGGGACTCCACCTCGCAGGTGCAGGTCGAGGAATCGATGCGCCTGTTCGACACCGCGAACCTGAAGGTGACCGGGCTGGTGCTGAGCCAGATCTCGCCGCAGGGGATGAAGCGCTATGGCTACGGCGACAGCTACGGCGCCTATTCGGCCTATGGCAAGAAGTACTACACCGACTGAGGTTCCGGCATGACGCTCACCTGCTTCAAGGCCTACGACATTCGTGGGCGGCTCGGTATCGACCTTGACGAGGACATCGCCCGCCGCATCGGCCGCGCCTTCGCCGAGGAACTGGGCGCCGCGCGGGTGGTGACGGGGCGGGACTGCCGCGCCTCGTCGGATGCGCTGTGGGCGGCGCTGTGCGAGGGGCTGATCGCTGCGGGGGTCGAGGTGCTGGACCTCGGCCTTGCCGGCACCGAAGAGATG
Source organism: Frigidibacter oleivorans (assembly GCF_003993775.1). Lineage (GTDB taxonomy): Bacteria > Pseudomonadota > Alphaproteobacteria > Rhodobacterales > Rhodobacteraceae > Frigidibacter > Frigidibacter oleivorans. The sequence continues at coordinate 4,295 of NZ_RJRZ01000007.1, read as the reverse complement.
TATTTCGCCACCACCCATCTCGACGCCGATGGCGGGATCGAGATCACCGCCTCGCACAACCCGATGGATTACAACGGGATGAAGCTGGTGATGCGCGGCTCGGCGCCGCTGGACCCGGAGGGCGAGCTGGCGCGGATCAAGGCGCTGGCGGAATCGCAGGCCTTCGCCCCGGCCCGGCCCGGCGGCACCGTCACCCCGGTGCCCGAGGCGCGGGCGGCCTATGTCGACCGGGTGCTGTCCTTCGTCGACATCGCCGCGCTGCGCCCGCTGACCATCCTCGTCAATGCCGGCAACGGCACCGCGGGGCCGACCTTCGACGCCATCGCCGCCGAGCTCGACCGCCGGGACGCGCCGCTGCGCTTCGTCCGGATGCATCACGACCCGGATGGCAGCTTCCCGAACGGCATCCCGAACCCGCTGCTGCCGGAAAACCAGCCCGCGACGGCCGAGGCCGTGCGCGCGGCGGGGGCCGACATGGGCGTGGCCTGGGACGGCGATTTCGACCGCTGCTTCCTCTTCGATGCCGGTGGCCGCTTCATCGACGGCGAATTCATCGTGGGGCTGCTGGCGGCGGCCTTCCTGGAAAAGCAGCCGGGCGCGGCCATCGTCCACGATCCGCGCGTGGTGCTGAACACCCGCGACGTGATCGCCGCGGCGGGCGGGCGGGCGGTGCAGGCCCGCACCGGCCACGCCTTCCTGAAGCGCGCCCTGCGCGAGACCGGTGCCGTCTATGGCGGCGAGATGTCGGCGCATCACTATTTCCGCGATTTCGTCTGCTGCGACAGCGGCATGATCCCCTGGCTGCTGGTGGCCGAGCTGATGGGCCGCCGCGGCGCCAGCCTCGCCGATCTGGTCGGCGCCCGGATGGCGGCCTTCCCCTCCTCGGGCGAGATCAACTTCCGCCTTCCGGACCCGAAGGCGGCCATCGCCGCGGTGGTCGATGCCTTCGCGCCGCAGGCGCAGTCGCGCGACGACATGGACGGGGTCAGCCTCGAATTCGCCGACTGGCGGTTCAACCTGCGCTCGTCCAACACCGAACCGGTGGTGCGGCTGAATGTCGAGACGCGCGGCGATGCGCGGCTGCTTGCGGAAAAGACCGCGCTCCTGCAGAAGATGCTCGACGCCGAGGCGCTGACCCCCGCCCATTGACGCCCGGCCAGCCAGACCGGGAGACTGCCGATGACCGACGCCACCCGCCCCCGCACCGCCTTCGTCACCGGGGCGGCGGGCTTCATCGGCTTCCACCTGTGCCGCCGGCTGATCGCGGACGGGTTCCGGGTGATCGGGCTCGACAGCCTCAACGACTACTACGACGTGGCGCTGAAAGAGCGCCGCCGCGCCATGCTGATGCAGGCCGAGGGGTTCCGCTTCCTCCACGCGAAACTGGAAGACCCCGGCCTGCTGATGCAGGTCATGGCCGAGGACCGGCCCGAGGTGGTGGTGCATCTGGCCGCGCAGGCGGGGGTGCGCTATTCGATCGACAACCCCCGCGCCTATGTCGAGGCGAACCTGATCGGCACGTTCGAGCTGCTGGAGGCCGCCCGCGCCCATCCGCCGGAACATCTCCTGCTGGCCTCCACCTCCTCGGTCTTCGGCGCCAATACCGACATGCCCTATGCCGAAACCGCGAAGGCCGACACGCAGATGTCCTTCTACGCGGCGACGAAGAAGGCCAACGAGGCGATGGCCCATTCCTATGCGCATCTTTACGGTCTGCCGGTGACGATGTTCCGTTTCTTCACCGTCTACGGGCCTTGGGGCCGGCCCGACATGGCGCTGTTCAAGTTCACGAAGAACATCCTGCAGGGCGAACCCATCGACGTGTTCAACCACGGCGACATGCGGCGCGACTTCACCTATGTCGAGGATCTGGTCGAGGGCATCCGCCTGCTGATCGACGTGGCCCCGGTCCGGCCCGGGGACGGGCAGGTGCCCGAGGGCGACAGCCTGTCGCCGGTGGCCCCGTTCCGCATCGTCAACATCGGCAATTCCGAACCCGTGGCGCTGATGGATTTTATCGGCGCGATCGAGGCCGCCACCGGGCGCGGCGCGACGCTGAACATGCTGCCGATGCAGGCGGGCGACGTGCCGGCGACATGGGCCGATGCGACGCTGCTGCAGCGGCTGACCGGCTATCGCCCGCAGACCGGCGTGGCCGAGGGCGTGGGCCGCTTCGTCGACTGGTATCGCGACTATTACCGCGTCTGACCGGGGGCGGCACCGCCCCCGCCCGGCAATCCGTATCTGATCTGCATCAAGGCGGCCCCTCGTGCCGCGGCCTAGTCTGGCCGCAGTTCGAACGGGGGAAGAGTATCATGCGCCTGACGATCCGCACCAACCTTGCCATGCGCGCGCTGATGTATTGCGCGATCAACCGCGACCGCTATGTCCGCAAGCACGAGATCGCGGTGGCCTGCAACGCATCCGAAAATCACCTGGCGCAGGTGATCAACGCCTTGGCCAACCTCGATTTCGTCGATACCCAGCGGGGGCGGTCGGGCGGCATGCGGCTGGCCCGCCCGGCCGAGCAGATCACCGTGGGGCAGGTGTTCCGCGCCTTCGAATCGCCCCTGCCCTTCAGCGAATGCTTCGATCCCCATGCCAACCAGTGCCCGCTGACCGGCGGCTGCCGGCTGAAGGGTGTGCTGGAACGGGCGCTGGAGGCCTTCTATTCCACGCTCGACGCGGTGACGCTGGCGGAACTGTGCGCCGAGAACGGGCGGCTGGAAACGATCCTTGCCTGCGCGCCCCGCCCCGCCCGCGGCATCGTGGCGGGGCCGGGGATGGCGGCCGCCGGCTACGCCCCGGTTCAGGCGGCAGCGGGGGTTCCCGCCACACCCGGCGGGGCGCACGCGGAAGTGCATTGACGAAAGTCCGATCCGGCCCTATCTCCGCCAGCGCATCGCGACGGCGCCCTGATGGCGCGTCAAATCCGCGCGGGCAAGGCAGAGGCAGGACTCGAGTGATGAGCGACAATTCCACCACCCCGGCGACCCCCGGCGCGGGGCAGCATGGTGCGACGCAACAGCAGGCGGCGGCGACGGCCCCCCGGCAGCAGCAGGGCGCGGGCGCGGCCCCGCAACAGATGCAGCAGGGATCGGCGCGCTACACCGACTGGGCGTCGATCTGATCCGGCCCGTCCGCCCGACCGGCGGACGGCCCGTTCCCCCGCAAGGGGCCGGACATCCGGCCGGGGCGGCTGAGCCGCCGCCCCGCGTCGCCCGCCTCGCCGGGGCTCAGCCCATCCCGAGCGCGGCCTTGTAGAGGTCGAGGATCGCCTCCTCCTCGGCCAGGTCGTTCTTGTCGCGCTTGCGCAGCGCGATGATCTTCTTCATCACCTTGGTGTCATAGCCCCGGGCCTTCGCCTCGGACATGACGTCCTTCTGCTGTTCGGTGATGTCCTTCTTCTCCGCCTCCAGATGTTCGTACTGCTCGATGAACTGGCGCAGTTCGTCGGCGGTGACATTGTAGGCGGTGTCGGTGACGGGGCTGTTCATCTGCCTCTCCTGCGCGTCTGTCGAAGATCGACCGTGTGCTAGACGCGATGCCCACCGGCCGCAAGACCCGCGCGGGCGATGCGAGGCTTGCGCAGCGGGGCGGCTTGCGGCAACAGGCCCGGAACAGGGAATGCGGGGGCAAGGACGGGCATGGAGATCTTGATCTGGATCGGCGCGGCGGTCTCGGCCGCGGGGCTCGCGGGTATCCTCTGGGGCGCGGCGCGGGTGCACCGGGCACGCCGCGCGGGGCTCGACGATGCGGGGCTGCGGGCGGCGCTGCAGCGGGCGGTTGCGCTGAACCTCGGGGCGCTGATGGTCTCGATGCTCGGGCTGATGCTGGTGGTGCTGGGCATCATCCTCGGCTGATCTCCGCCGCGCCCCGCCAGAAGCCGCGCCGCGCCGGGGGCAGGGCCCCGGCGATCCGCGCCGACAGCGCGGCGGTCAGGTCCGCCGGCTGCTCCGCCGCCCGGCTCATCGGCCCGTCGCGCCCGGCATCCAGACCCAGCACCGCCATGGCCAGCAGGTCCACCGCCCCGGCATCCGCCGCCCGGCCCGCGCCGATCAGCCGCGCGCCCTCGGCCGCCAGCGCCGCCAGCACCGCCGGGGCGATTTCGTCCCCGGTCACGGGCGCGGCACCCGGCCCCATCCCCGCACCCCGCCGCCAGGCCGCCAGCAGCGGCTCCACCTCCGGGTCCGGCAGGGGCCGCCCCTGCCGCCAGAGGTAAAGGCCCCGGCCGCCGGCCCGGCCCGTGCGCCCGGCCCGCACCATCGCCCCGGCCAGACCCGGCAGCGCCCAGC
>NZ_RJRZ01000006.1 GCF_003993775.1 Frigidibacter oleivorans | reverse complement strand
GCGCCGATCTGCGGTTCGGGGTATGGCATCCAGAGCCCGTGCCCGTGCTGACTCGTCTCGATCAGCTCGATCCCGAAGAGCGAGATCGACAACAGCTCTCCCCACCATGCCCGCGCCATCGTCTCCGAGGCCCAGGTCATCCGCCCGGCATTCACCATCTCGATGCCGAGCGAGAAGTCGTTGCATCCGGACCGGCCCTGCCAGGTGGATTTTCCGGCATGCCAGGCGGCGCGGTTCGCAGGCACCTGCTGGGTGATCTGCCCGTCGCGTTCCACCACGAAATGCACCGACACCTTGGCGTCGTTCCGGGCGAGGTAGGAGGCGGCGGCACCGGGGACAAGACGGCTGGCGGTGTCGTGCAGCACCACGATCTCGGGGGCGATCTCGCCGCCCATCCATTGCGCCTCCTGGAAGGGCACGCCCATCAGGCGGTGGTTTTCGATCCGCATCACATCCGAGCCTCCGATGGCTGATATTCCGGGCCGGTCATGCCCAAGCCGACGAGGCCACAATGGCCGGAGGCGCGACGCGAAAACGCCCGCAAGGATTTGCGGGCGTCAGAACAGGCGCATCTGTCGGGGATCGGACGGCGGGTCGGTCTTGCTGCGCTTCAGCCAGGATCTGACCGTCACATCCGTCGCATGCAGTCTGCGGGCGATCTCGGCCACAGGCAAGCCCTGCGACCGGAGCACTGCGGCGATCCACGGCTTGGCCGTCGGCACCCGCCGGGGCAGCAGCTCCTCCGCCAATGCCAGTGCCTTGTCGCGGCCGACCAGCCCCGCCACGCGGTTCCGCGCCTGCGGCGAGGCGGCGATGTAGATCTCCGCGCCCCCGAAGGTCATGAGGAACTCTACCGCAAGATCGAGACCGAGGACGCGGACATAGGGCGCGACATGCGCCGGGGGCGGAGGGATGGGCGCGGCAGTCATGCGATACCACCCGCCACCAGCTCGCGCTGCGACAGCGTCACGGTGAAGAGATCCGCCGGCAGGCCGCTGCCCTCGAGCCTCACCCAGAGGGCCCGGCCGCTGAAGGGCGGCGCGGGATCTCCGAGGCCGATCTCGAGCCGGCCGGACCCGTCCGTGAACAGCCCCTTGAAGACGCCTTCATCGGCGTCGAAAGCCAGCACGCAGCATTCGTCGAGGACGTGCGCGATCAGCGTGTCCCGCGTCGCCAGATCGAGCGCGCGACGCAGCTCCTGTTCCCCGGTCATGCGCGCCTCCGCTTGCGGCCGAGCCGGATGTCGGGGCTGCCGGTCGATACGACGGTCACGACGCGCCCGGCCTCGATCCGGTAGGACCAGCCGTCGATCGTCGTGCCGCAGGCGCCCATTTCGACCGCGCGATCAACCTTGCGCCCGACCTCGTCCCGGATGCCCTCGACATCCATGCCGAGGACCCGCTCGAGATAGCGCAGCAGCGCATGATCGGTGACCACGGCCAGCGGCTTCTTCATGCCTCGCCCCTCAGGTGCCGGCAGCCGGCGATGTCGCAGACCGGACAGACCGCGATGCGGATATTCCCCGCGGCAACGCGAGTATCGCCGACTGGACCGCCGGACGCTGGCGCCAGCCGCAGGGCCTCGCCCGCGATCGCCTTCGCTTCGTCCAGCGACGCGCAGAGCGCGATGCGGGTCATTGCCTGCTCGAGGCGCCGATACCGGGCGTCGAGTGCGCGGACGTCGATCCCGTTCATCGGGTCCCTCCGCCCGGCTTGCGGCGCGGCGGCACCGTGGCGTCGGTGGCGGACTCGGGCTCCTCGAGCTCGTCCCAGGGTGCCGCAGGCAGAGACACGGGCGTTTCGTAGATCTCGCCATATCCGCCCACGCCGGCGAACTTGCGCACCAGGTGGACGCGCTTGCGAAGGGGCAGCACGCCGGCGGGCTTCATCTGTCTGCCCCCTTCCCGGTCAGCGGCCAGTCGGCGCCCCTCGCCACGTTGAAACGAGCCTCCGCACAGTCCGCGGTCTCGCAGCGCACCGAAGCGCCGCCATGCCAGCGGCCCCAGCGGAGGGTGCCACCGCAATTGGGGCAGTCGAGATGACCGACGCACCCGATCGGCAGCGGCGCTGGCAAGGCCGCGACCGCGTTGCCGAGGCGCACGAGGCGGGCCGAAATCCAGTCCTCCCAGGCCGCACGCTCTTCGGCCGTGTACTCGCTGCGGAGCGGGCACTGGCGCGGCGGGTTCCGCAGTTTCTCCGGATCGGGCCAGCAGCTGCGGCTCGCACCCGGAGCGCCGAGATCCATGCCGAGGGCGCAGGTGGGCTCGCCCGCCCGCCGATCGAATGAGTAATGCCGGCAATGGCCGGTGGCCCGCAACGGGCGGTGATAGACGTTCATCACCGGCCCCCGTCGCGATAGGGCACGCCGGCGCGCTGGCACATCGCCTTCAGCGCGTCGAGGATGTCGGCGATCTGGCGATGATCGGTCATCGCGTCGATGTCGATCGGCACCGATCCCCAGACGCTGCCAAAGCGCGAGCGGATGAAGGCGTTGAGGCCGCGCGGCCCCGGCTGCCGCACGACGCCCCGCTCGGCCATCAGCCGCCAGAGCACATGGGCATAGCGGACATCGGCTCGGCGCGCGGGGGGCCGACCCCGACCGCCGCGGGCGGGGGTGCCGAACGGCTTGAAGCCCCGGCACTTGAGCGCCTCGACCACCGCCTGCAGCTCAGCCTCGCTCATGTCGCGCAGCGAGGCCTTGCCGGTGACGGCCAGCTGCAGGTCGTGGCGGGTATCGGCGCCGAGCCCGAGCTCGCGGCAGCCGACATGGATCATTCGCTGAAGGGCACGGTCGGTCATTTCTTCACCACCAGGGACAGCGGGGATTGGGACGGTTTGGGCGGGTCTTCGTTGAAAAGGCGCGCCAGGCGGGCCTGCTCGCCCTGCGCGATGGCCGAGAACATCTCCGGCTCTTCCTCGGCCGTCTCCGCGGCGGCGGCGAAGAGGCGGGTCACATCCGAGTGCCAGCGGTCGCGCGCGGCCAGAAGCCGGTTCGACGCCTCCCGCAACAACCGCTGGAACTCGAGCGGGCTCATGAGTGCTCTCCCGGAACAAGCGAGGTCCGATCGGCCGTGGTCAGCGCCAAGGGCGAATTCGGCCGTGCCGGCTTCAGCTGCTGTCCCGCTTGCACCTCGGCCAGCTCTTTGAGCGCGTGGCCGAGCGCCCACATGTCGCTGGTTTCGATTTCGATGCGGATGACCGCCTTCGCGCCTTTCGAGGTCGACCCGAAAGACTTGAGCCTCAGGGTCTCGTCGGGCGCGCCGAGCAGGTGAAAGCTCATCACCGCCCACCCAGTGCCAGGCCTGCCGCAAAGAGCAGGATGATCGATGCCGCGAGTCCGATGGCCGAGAGGATCAGGGCGGCCCGCGCGCCGGTGCTTTCCTTGGTGAGCGACCAGCTGACCGCGACGGCCAGGACGAAGGTCGGGATGAACAGAAGCAGGGCCGCGGCCAGCAATACCCACCCCATCGTCAAGCCCTCGCCAGATCGATGGTGACAGCCTCCCAGGGCGCATCCGACGCCGCCCGGCGGTAGAAGCGCACGTAGCTCTTCGAGCCGACCACCCGCATCGCGTCGCGGATCGCCTGCATCGCCTGCTTCCAGCGCGGGTCGGAGATCTCCAGCCGCAGCAGATGATAGAGCGCCGGCCGGTTGATCTGGCCTTCCTTGTCGGTGTTGAAGGCGCGGGTGATGACGGCTCGAAGCTCTTCGGCCGCACCTGCGCTCCACTCGGTCAGGCATTCGTCGACGAGCGTCTTCGCGACCTGCAGCTCGGGGCCAAAGACCACGTGGTCCGCGACCTGGACGGTGATCTTGTAGAGCCCGTCATAGCTCATCAGCGTCTTGTTGCCCTTCCGGCCGCCGATGCCCGTTCCATAGCGCTCGGCGATCAGATCCTCGAAGGCCCCGAGGTTTTCGAAGAAGTGCCCCAGGAAGCGCGACAGCTGCTCGGAGAGCGCCACCGCATGGCCGATCTCCTGCCGCACCAGCTCGTCCTCCATGACGTGCTGGGGCTTGACGATGGCGAGCGGCAGCTTGGCGCCGTCGGGGCCTAGGATGTGCTCGACGCCGTCCAGGACCGTTCGGCCGGACGGGATCTGCGCGGGCGGGTAATGGGTCATTGAAAGGCTCCTTTCAGGAGGGGGATCATGCCTCTGGCGCTTTGGCGCCGGGCGGTATCGCTGGGAGGCCGAGGAGCACGAGAGCGAGCGCCATAGCCTCGATCTCGTCCTGGCTCAGCATGGTCAGGCCGCGGGTGCCCCAGTGGTCCACCTTGCCCAGCGCGCGGGCGGCGGTGCTCAGGACACTGCGGGCGGTGGGTACCTGCGTCATTCCGGTTCCTCCTCGGGCTTGCGGCAGCGCGGGCAGGCGCTGCAAGCGCGGTACATCCGCACGCGGAGGGCGTTGACGTTGACGAACTGGCGTTGCTTGTCCCGCCAGTCGCGGCACTCGTTGGTCGGAATGTGGCCAAGCGCCGGACAGGTGACGGTCGCATTGCGGAACACGCCTTCGAAGAGGTCCTGCACCGCCTGGAGATCGCCCGGGTATTTCCGGGCGAGGACCTGGCTCACCAGCGAGCCAGAGCGGCCGAGCCGTCCGGCCACCTTGCTCTGGCTCATGCCGGGACGCGCGCATTCCCGCGCCAGCGCGAGCACCCACTCGGGCAGCTCCGCGCCCCATGCCTCCTGCGCCCGCTCGACCGGGGTCTTGCCGGCGGGGCTCATTTCGAGGCTCCTGCGATGTGCACATATTCGCCGAGGTTCGGGTCGAGGACCGCCCGCACCCGCTTCTCGACCGGCGCCTCGGGGCCGGTGTTGCGGATCAACCGGTAGGTGGCACGCCGCCGCGGCGGGCGGGCCTTTTCCAGCACCCGCAGATACCCGCCTCGTAGCAGCAGCTGGCAATATGCGCTGGCATCGGCCTCGCTGACCGGGGTCTCGGGGGTGTTGGCGTGGATCGCGATGTCGAGGGGCGTGAACCGCTGCAGGAGGCGCGCCGCAGCCCACATGTTCCAGAGCGGGTCGGGAGAAAGCGGTTGCGTACTGTTGACCTGCTGCTCCTCGGCTTTCGCGACCTGGTAGAAAAGCCTCGTACCCTGCCGCTCCAGGAAGGTGATCTCGCCATTCCTCTCCCAGACGGAAATGTAATGGCGAACGGTGATCGGGCTCACCTTGAGCGGTGCCGCGATATCGGCCGCGGTGAACCTGCCGAGTTCGCACGCTGTCTTCCACGCACGCCGGTAGTTGTCGCTGTTGTAGCCGCGGACGATCTGATCGCTCATGCAATTTCCCTCCGCGCGCCGGGGATCACGCGGAACTCGCGGCGTGCCGGGGGGGCCTCGCCGGAAAAGAAGCGCCGGCTGCCCCATTCCTTCCGCCCCACACGCTCCACCGCGAGGGTGCGAGCCAGTTCGGCAAGCCGGTCGAGATTGACGCAGATCCGACGGATCGAGCCCGCCGACTGCCGCACCAGCTCCTGCCGAAGATCTTCCTCGATCTCGAGGCCGGGGCAGTAGACCGGCGCTAGGTGCAGCAGGTCGTGCATGTCGCCCGGCTCGGCCGCAACCCAGTCCAGCATCCGGCCGTGGACCCGTTCCCAAGTCTGCAACTTCTGCGGCAGCCGCTCTTCGCCGATCAACACGATCGCCGCGCCCGAACTCTCGTAGATGTCGCGGACCAGTTCGACCATGCGCCGGTCGATCAGATGGTCGGCCTCGTCGATCAGGAGCGGGCGCCCGGTGCGGGCCAGTTCCTCGCTGATCTGGTCGACCATGTCGGCCGTGATGCGGGCAGGCTTCAAGCCGAGGTCGATCAGCACTGCCTCGCAAAATTTCTTCGCGGTCCAGGTGCTCTTGATCTGGACCGTGTAGGCGCGAAACTTCGTGGTGGCGTAGACGCAGGCCGTGCTCTTGCCGAACCCGCTCGGACCGTAGAAGGTCGCCATGCCGGGCAGGCCGTGGCCCCGGCCCTGCACCCGATCGATCAGGGCCACGAGGGCAGCCACATTGCGCAGGGGTGCGACGCTGCCATACAGGTGCTTTTCTTCCCTCATCCGTTTCTTCTCCTTTGCTCGGTCCCGCTGCCGCGGGGGCCTCATCCGAAAATCGCGTCCCCGAAATCGTCCCAGATCATCTTCTCGGCCCGGTATTCTGGGGTGGTCTGGTAGGCGCGGAGCCAGCGCTGCTGGTCGGCCGTCGCCTCCGACCCGCCGCGCGCCAGGGCACGCTCCAGTTCGAGCGCGCGCCGGAACCGCTCCCGGGGAGCTTCCTCCGGCCGCTCCGGCGCGCGGCGACTGGCAAGGTCGGCCACCACTGCGGCATGGGCCGCATCGATCTCGGGCGCGGCGACAGGTGGCGCCGGCGGCTCGGCGCGACGGAAGACCGGGCGCACCACCTTGGCTTCGGGCGGCGCTGCGCCTGTCACGATCGGCATCGAGTTCAGAACAGCCCCGATCTCCGACGCCTTGAGCTTCCGATGGGCGGCGAGCGCCAGCTTCTCGGCGGTCAGCCAGGTCTTGCGCGCCTTCGAATGCGAACGCGCCTCTGCCATGTCCATGAACCCTGCCTTGTCGCGGCAGGGCGCCTCGCCGAGGTAGGAGTTGTCGGCGCCGTAGATATGCAGCCCGGCCCAGAGGTCGGCGGGATCGAAGCGGATGATGATCTGCTGTCCTGCGATGTCGGCCATCCAGGGCGCCCAGTATTCGTTCTTGCGGAAGCGGACGAGGCCGGTCCTGCGGTTCGCGGTCAGCCCCTCCGCCCCGAGCAGCCAGAGCCTCCGCTGTGCCTCGGTCGCCTTGCGGATCGGCGCGGTCGCATAGCTCTCGTCGAAGACCTCTGCGAAGGACCGGCCATAGGCCACTTCCGACCGCCTTCCCTGCCGGGTGTTGTGCTCCTCGATCCCTTCGGCGAGGACCGACAGGAAGGCGTCGAGATCGATGACGCGACTGCCATAGTCCTCGGGCTTCGCGTCGGGACGATTGCCGGTGTAGGCGCCATCGAAGCGGGGATCCTTGGCGATCGAGTCGCACATATCGCGAAACGCGCGTTCGATCGGCTTCGACTGGCCCGAATAGGGCGTGGCCCAGTGGATCTTGCAGCCCAGCGTGGTGAAGAGACCGGGCACGTCGCTGGGACGCACCTTGAAGCGGTAGCGCGTGGGTGCGCCGCCGGTGAGAGCCTTCGCCGCGAACTCCCGACCGTTGTCGAGCAGGATGTGCTCGGGAATGCCCCAAGTCTCGATCATGTCGCCCGCGGCCAAGGCCACGGCGGTCGAGTTGGGCGTCTGGTCGACGCGCCAGGCGAGGATGCGGCCGGAATGGATGTCCTGGAAGGCCACCATCTGGGGACGGCCGACATAGGGACGCTCGTCTTGTCCGAAGTCGCCGGGCCAGCGCACGAAGACGTCGAACTTGTGGAAGTCGGCATTCACCACCTCCATGGCGTGGAGCGCGGTCTTGTCCCGGACCTGGCTTGGGTAGAGGCGCTTGAGCGCATCGAGCCCCTTGCGCGCCAGCACCTGCGTCGCCTCGCTCACCTCCGCGTCAAGCCTGCGGCGAAGAGTGCGCTCGTCCGCGAAACTCCAGCCCTTCTCTTCCGCCACGCGCACCGCCCGCCGGAAACAGCTGCTGAAGGACGGACCGGCCGGACGCAGATAGTCCGACTTGAGGAACTCCATGAAAGCGAGGTCGACCGCGGCCTTCGCCGGCCGGCGCTGGACCGCGCGGTGACGAGGAGCCAAATAGGCAAGACGGTCATCGAGCCGGACACCCTCGACCAGGTCGAACCAGTTCCAGATCGAGCGAGCGGCGATTTTTTCCAGCCGGGCGACCGTGACAACCGCAAGGTTCTTCGTGTGCCCCGCGGAGGCCAGAGCCTCGACCTTCTGCAAGGTCAGCAGCCGCGAGCGCGCTTTCGCCTTCACGCTCTCGGGCAGCTGGTCGAACCACTGCCAGGCAGCGTCGCGGTCTTTCGATACCGCTGGTATCTCAACGCTCGCCAGAATTACCTGGGCCAGCAATCGCTGCTGCGCGCGGGCGGGGAACAACTTCCAAGAGTATTCCCACCCGCCGCCACGGCCGGTCCGCCGACGGGCGAGGTCAAGGTGGCCGCGCCAGTTCAGGCGCTTCGCCAGCGCCTCGACTCCCTGTTGGCTGGACGGCATGTCCGTGAGGTTTGCCGCAGCGATCTCTGCCGCAGTCCACCATTCCTGCGCGGGCGCGATGCGGGTCATTCTGCGGCCACCGCCTCTGCCGCGGCTGCCGTCTCCTCCGCCGCCTCGGACCAGTTGTTGAGCGCGGCGCCAGAGTTCTGTGCGTGCCAGATGTCCCGCGCGAATTCGAAGAGGAACCGCTTGCGGGCCGCAGCTCCGGCCCGCGTCCAGGCATCCGACAGGGCGCGGAACTGCGTGTCGACGGGGTCCTTCACCGGGGCTTCAACGCCGGCTTCAACGCGCAGTCTCTTCCGCGCGGCGGCGGCGGATTTGGCCCGCCCCTCGGCCAGCGCAGCGACGATGTCCATCCGCTCGCCGTACTCGGCTTTCCCGATCACCTGCAGATCGGCGAGCGTCACGGCCCCGGGGGCGTCGCGCAGCCGCTTGACGTCGTGGGGGGTCAGGGCGCTCCCAGCCGCAATCATCCGGCGCACATGGCGATCCGTGAGGTTGAACTTCTCGGCCGTAGCGGCGGCGAAAGATCGAACGGACATTGTGTCCGCTTGAAACACTGCGCTGCGCCGATCTCCGCCGTGCTTGGTCTCCGGGTGCAGCCGCTCGTAGACCTCTTTCCGCCGGGCCAGAAACACCGCGGTGTCCAACGCGTTCATCTCGGCCCCGGCCAGGTTGTCGTCGATCTCCATCAGTCGCGCCCAATCGTCGGTCACGTCCGCCCAGACCTTCGCCTCGATTTCCTCCCATCCCAGACGTCGGGCTGCCTCCAGCCGATGCGCCCCGGCGATCAGCACCAGGGTGCCGTCTTTTTTCTTCCGGAGGTGGATCGCGTCCTTCATGACGCCCGTTTCGGCGATCGAGGCGATCAGGCTCTGCACGCCCGCTTCGGACACCGGCCGCAGGCGGCTGATCTCGCGCACATCGGCAACAGCCACCCGGCTCGTCTGTATCAGGATCGGGGTCTTCATTCCTTGGGTGCCTTCGTCATTGTGTAGTAGAAGCGCCGCGCGCCGTTCACGATCTGCGCCTGGCAAATGATCTCTGCCCCGTGGAACCGCAGTTCTGCGATGCAGGCATTCACCGCCATCACCCGCGCCCGCCGCACGATGTCGCGCGTCGTATGGGGCCTGCCGTCCTTCAGCAGGGTCAGCACCCGCTGCAGCCGAGGCGAGGCGAGCGGTGCCGCGTTCATCTGAGGCCCGCGCGCCCCGAGGAGTGCGCGGCCTTCCGCATCGCCGGCAGGCCGGGCGCCCGCTCGCCCCAGGCCACGGCCTCGCCCCTGCTGCAGATCGGGCAGAGCCGGTCGTGAATACCCTCGCTGGCGAAGACCCGGTCGCACTTGAGGCAGGGCCGGTCCTGTGGCGCCCGGGTGGTCGAGAGGCGGGCTGCAAAGGCCTCTGCCGTCTCCCGCCGGACGAAGACCGGGCTGACCCGCTCTCCGCCGCTCGTCACCGTCCAGCCGAGCGGCCGCTCGACCACGCGGAACTGCTGCTGATCCATCATCGATCCCTCCGGTTCAGGAAGTTGAGGAGCGCCGCCAGATCGCCGGTGGCGCGCAGCGCCTTCAGCTCGGCGAGGATGCCGTCGACGGCGCTCACATAGCCGTCGGTCGCCTGGTCCCGGGCCTCGCCGGGCTGCGCGGGATCGGACATCAGGTGATCCGCCGCGATGGCCTCGGTCACCAGCTGGTTGATGCGCGCAAGGCGCTTGGCGGGGCTCATTGCAGCACCCCCGCGGCGACCACGAGCGCGATGCCGGTCAGCATGAGACAGAAGGCCCCCAGCAGATCGCCGATCCAGCATGCCTCGATCCTCGCGTTCAGCCGGACGAGCCAGCGCCAGCCGGTCGAGTAGATGAACCGCGCCACGCTGGGGCGCAGACGGGACAGGCGCATCATGCGGCCTTCTCTTTTGTTTTCGGTGGACGGGGGATGTCGTGCGGCCAGTCCAGGTCGGCGGGCCAGTGGTCGGAAAACCACTGCATCACCAACTCGGCCTTCCTGAGGGTGCAGCTGGTGGTGGCACCCTTGAGCCCCGGGAGCCACTTGCCGTCGTTCGCGGCATAGGTCGAGACGGTCGACAGCTCGAGAACGAGGTGCCGACCGTAGAGCTCGCCAAGTTGGACAAGGTGTTGCTTGTTCATGTTCGCTCGCGTCGGAGTATTCTCCGATACTATAAGCGGTGTTTTCTCCGATTTGCAAGCGCGCAACTTTTCGGTATTTTCTCCGAATCGTGGAGACCGCTGAACAAACCCTTGCCGCGATGATCGACCAACGCCTTAAGGCATTGGATACGAACGCTTTTGCGTTCGAGCGATCACACGGACTTCCGGCGGATGCCGTGCGGAGCGTGCTTCGCGGCAACAAGAAGTCAGGGACTACGCTCAACCGGGCTCAGCAGCTCTGCGACGCGCTCGGGATCGAGCTCTACATCGGTCCTCCTCGGTCTGATGATGCAGAACCCAAGGCATCGCCAGACGAGCAACGAAACGCGATCCTGTGGTTCCAAGAAAACTTCGGCATCGTGAAGGCGTACGAAGCCGACATGTCAGCGGGCGGCGGATCGACCAACAGCGCCGAGGTCGCGGCCTCAGGCGTGGCTTTCCGGCGGGATTGGCTGAAACGGTTGGGGATCAGCCCTGATCGAGCCTGCCTCGTGAGAGTAAAGGGCGACAGCATGGAGCCTGGCCTGCACGATGGGGACTCGGCTCTGATAGATCAGTCCAGGACATCCATCAGGACCGGCCACGTCTACGCATTTAATGATGTCGACGGGAGTACCAGGGTAAAACGCCTCGAGGTTGTCGATAAGTCTGGTGTAGCCCTTCGCTCTGACAATCCGGAATACAAGCTCGAGTACCGAATGGGATATGAAGCGAACCGGCTCAGTGTGATCGGACAGGTTGTTTGGTCCGGCCATGTTTGGAGATGATAGAATGCGCCTTGCCTTCATCGTCCTTTTTGCTCTTTCTCCCGCCATTGCAGCGGCAGACGAAAGAAAAGAAGCGGCTATTCATTGTCTTGAAGCCGTCACGAGCGGCGATTTCGTAACTGCTGCGCAAGTTGCCGAGGGAATTAAATCATGGAGCTACGAGTTTAACTTCGAAACCGTGAGACTCGGAGAGCAGTGCCTGAATTCCGCCCTTGGGGAGGAATGGCTGTACTCTTCTGTTGCAGGAAAAATGGTCACTCGCACCGCGGCCGCTGCAATGACTGAAGAGAGCGTCGAGAACAGCAGCCTACGCGAACAGCAAGAAGCTGCCGCTCGTGTCGAGCGTGTTACGCAACTCGAGAGGGAGGCTGACGCTCGCTTCGAGCTGGAACGACGGATACTTGCGGCGTGTCGCACTCTGTTCCTGAGGGATGAGGTCGAAGCACTGACCAATGAGGTCTGTGTGCCCGTCTTCCGAGTGACGGGCCTTCCCGATTGACGGGTCCCGAAGACCCAGTTGTATGTTTCCGGTCGCCGGCTTCCCCGATCCCGCCAGCGTAAATCTATAAATTTCCGGTGGTTAGCCGCAACCTACAACTGGCGTCCGAACATACAAGCCCGGTTGTAGGTTCCGCGGCGCCCGTGTCGCGCCCTACGGCACGGAATGCCCTTGTTTCTTTGGCGTTTAAGCCTGCTTCAACGACCTGCGACAGATCGCCCTCGATCGCCCCCGGCGCGCGCTTCGCGCCCTCTACTGCAAGAATGCTCGCCAGCCCGAGCGCCTCGCAGCATCGCAGGCAAGCCGTTGTATCCCCGCCCTTTTTCGAGTCTTCCCGGCTGATCCCACCTGATCCCGGTTCACTGCAGGAATATCTGTCAGCGCACAGCCGCGCCTCCACCCCACCCGCGGAATTCCTTTCAATGTGACAGAAGAATAATGTACCATCGGGTTCAGTTCCAGACAGGAGCCTTGTCCGCCGTTCCGGTCCGTCACCGCCGCCTTCCCTGTTCCTCCTGTTCGGGTTGTCCGATGCCCTGCCTCCTTCCCGCCCTGCGGCGTGCCGCCGCCCGCGCCTGTCTCGCCGGCCTGACCGCCGGCTGCCTCGCCGTCCTGCCCGCCTCGGCGCAGGAGGCGGCGCCCGATCCCGCGGCCCCCGGACCCTCGACCGAGGTGCAGCTTCCGGCCATCACCGTGGCCACCGTCGCCCAGGCGACGCTGCGCGACCGCGTGGTGGCGACGGGCGAGATCGCGCCGGTGGAGACGGTGCAGGTGCAGCCGCTGATCGAGGGCCAGCCGATCGAGGCGCTGCTGGCCGATGTAGGCGACCGGGTGGCGGCGGGCCAGCCGCTGGCCCGGCTGTCCGATGCCTCGCTGACGCTGGCCAAGGGCCGGCTGGTGGCCAGCCGCGCCGCCGCCGCCGCCGCCATCGCCCAGGCCGAGGCGCAGCGGATCGAGGCGCAGAGTTCCGCTGACGAGGCGCAGCGCGTCCGGCGGCGGACCGAGGATCTGCGCCGCGACGGCACCGCCTCGCAGGCGGCGCTGGATCAGGCGGTGGCGCAGGCCGAGGCTTCGCAGGCCCGGGTCACCGCGGCGGAACAGGGCCGTCTGGCCGCCGAGGCGCAGCTGCAGGAGGCCGAGGCCCAGATCGCCGACATCGACCTGCAGTTGCGGCGCACGCTGATCGTGGCGCCGGTGGCGGGGCTGGTGACGGCGCGCAACGCCCAGGTGGGCGCCATCGCCACGGCCGCGGCCGGGCCGATGTTCACCCTGATCCGCGACGGCGCGCTGGAGCTGCGGGCCGACGTGGCCGAACAGGACCTGTTGCGGCTGGCGGAGGGGCAGGCGGTCACGCTGCGCCCGGTGGGGCTGGCCGAGCCTCTGGCCGGCCATGTGCGGCTGGTCGAACCCTCGGTGGACAGCGCCACCCGGCTGGGCCGGGTCCGCATCGCCGTCGATCAGCCCGAGCGCGTGCGCCCCGGCCTGTTCGCCGAGGCCGAGATCCTGGTGGCGGAACGGCAGGCGCTGGCGGTGCCGGCCGCCGCGATCCGGCGGGACGACGGGCAGAACGGGACCGGGGGGCAGGATACCGTGCTGCGGGTGGCCGCGACGGGCGAGGTGGAACGGGTCGAGGTCACGACCGGCATCCGCGACGGCGCGCTGGTCGAGGTGACGGGGCGGCTCTTCGCCGGCGACACCGTGGTGGCGCGCGCCGGCGCCTTCGTGCGGCCGGGCGAGAGGGTCTCGCCCGTTCCCGCCCCAGCGACGAATTGAGGGCACGGGATGAACTTCTCCGCCTGGTCGATCCGGAACCCCATCGCCCCCATCCTAGCCTTCGTGCTGCTGATGGTGCTGGGCTGGCAGTCCTTCAACACCCTGCCGATCACCCGTTTCCCCAATATCGACGTGCCGCTGGTCGCGGTGACGGTAACGCAGGCGGGGGCCGCCCCCGCCGAGCTGGAACTGCAGGTCACCAAGGAGATCGAGGATGCGGTGGCCGGCATCGCCGGCGTCAAGCGCGTGTTCTCGAAGGTGACGGACGGGGTCTCCACCACCTCGGTCGAGTTCCGGATGGAGGTGCCGACGGATCAGGCCGTGCAGGACGTCAAGGACGCGATCGACCAGATCCTCGGCGACCTGCCCGGCGATGTCGACACCCCGATCGTCAGCCGCATCGACGTCGAGGGGCAGGCGATCATGACCTTCGCCGTCTCCTCCCCCGACCGCACCATCGAGGAACTGTCGTGGTTCGTCGAGGATGTGGTGCGGCGCGACCTGCAGGGCCGGCCCGGCATCGGCCGGATCGACCGCTATGGCGGCGCCGACCGCGAGATCCGGGTGGAGCTGGACCCGGTGCGCATGGACAGCTTCGGCATCACCGCCGCGCAGGTCAGCCAGCAGCTGCGCGCCACCAATGCCGACCTCGGCGCCGGGCGCAGCACGCTGGCCAGCGGCGAACAGGCGATCCGCCTGCTGGGGGATGCGCGGGCGGCCGACGACCTTGCCGCGACGACGATCGCCCTGCCCTCGGGCCGCTTCGTGCGGCTGTCGGACCTCGGCACCGTGGTGGACGGGTATGAGGAGCTGCGCTCCTTCAGCCGCTACAACGGCGACCAGGTGGTCACCTTCGCGGTGTTCCGCGCCAAGGGCGCCTCCGAAGTGTCGGTGGCCGAAACGGTGGAAGAGTCGCTGGCGGCGATCCGCGCGGCGCATCCGGGCATTGCCATCACCCCCGTGGACGACACCGTGGGCTATACCTACGGCAATTACGAGGCGGCGCTGCACACGCTGATCGAGGGCGCGATCCTCGCGGTGCTGGTGGTGCTGGCCTTCCTGCGCAACTGGCGCGCGACGCTGATCGCGGCGATGGCGCTGCCGCTGTCGGCGGTGCCGACCTTCTGGGTCATGGACCTGCTGGGCTTCTCGCTGAACCTCGTCAGCTTTCTCGCGATCACGCTGGCGACCGGGATCCTCGTCGACGATGCCATCGTCGAGATCGAGAACATCGCCCGGCACATGGGCATGGGCAAGTCGCCCTATCGCGCGGCGGTCGAGGCCGCGGACGAGATCGGGCTGGCCGTGATCGCGACGACGCTGACCATCGTCGCGGTCTTCGTCCCCGTCTCCTTCATGCCGGGGATACCCGGGCAGTATTTCCGACAGTTCGGCCTGACCGTGGCGATATCGGTGCTGTTCTCGCTGCTGGTGGCGCGGCTGATCACGCCGATGATGGCGGCCTACCTGATGCGCGGATCGGACGCGGATCACGGGCATGAGGGCGCGCCCGACGGGCGGGTGATGCGGGCCTACAGCCGCGTCGTGCGCGCAACGATGCGGATGCGCTGGCTGACGCTGGCGGCGGCGATCGGCGTCCTCGTCGTCTCGCTGCACTTCATGCTTCAGATTCCCGGCAGCTTCATCCCGCCCGAGGATGTCAGCCGCATCTCGCTGTCGGTGGAACTGCCGCCCGGCGCCGCGCTGGAGGATACCGACGACACGACCGAGCAGATGCGCGAGATCATTGCCGGGGTGGAGGGCGTGCGCGACGTCTTCGTGCTGGGCGGGTCGTCCCCCGTGGGCGACCTCGACATCCGGTTGGCGGCGATCAGCGTGCTGCTGGAGGATCTGGACCATTCGCTGGTCAACCGGCTGCACGAGATCGGCCGCGGCCTGCCGCTGGTGGGCGGGCTGCTGCCGCCGGTGCAGCACGAGGGCCGCACCCGGCCGCAACATGCCATCGAGGCCGAGATCTTCGACCGGCTGGCCGCCGTGCCCGACATGCGCGTTTCGAAGCTGAACGACCGGGGCGAGCGCGACATCTCGTTTTCCGTCCTCGCCCCTGACGCGGCAACGCTGAACCTTGCCGTGGCGCGACTGGAAGGCGCGCTGCGGGGCGATCCGCTGCTGGCCAATGTCGCGACCTCGGGCGCCCTGCCCCGGCCCGAGGTGCAGATCCGTCCCCGCCGGGACGAGGCGGCCCGGCTGGGCGTCTCGACCGCCGCGATGGCCGAAACCATCCGGGTGGCGACCATCGGCGACTATGACGCAGCGCTGGCCAAGGTGTCGGTCGACGACCGGCTGATCCCGGTGCGGGTGCAGGTGGACGAGGCGGTGAAGGACGATCTGGACCGGATCGCGGCGCTGCGGGTGGCCACCGCCGCCGGCACCACCGTGCCCCTGGGCGCCGTGGCCGAGATCGCGCTGGCCGAGGGGCCGAGCCTTGTGGACCGGCTGGACCGCGAACGCCGCGCCACCATCGGGGCAAGCCTGCCGCAGGGCGTGGCGCTGGACACCGCAACGGCCCGGTTCCGCGAACTGGCGGCATCGGTGGACCTGCCCGCCGGCGCCCGGATCGAGGAGGCGGGCGATGCCGAGGTGCAGCAGGAACTGCTGGTCAGCTTCCAGAACGCGATGATCATGGGGCTGATGCTGGTGCTGACCGTGCTGATCCTGCTGTTCGGCAGCGTGATTCAGCCCTTCACCATCCTGCTGTCGCTGCCCCTGGCCATCGGCGGGGTCGCGGCGGCGCTGATCCTGACGGGCAGCCCGGTGTCGATGCCGGTGCTGATCGGCATCCTGATGCTGATGGGGATCGTGACCAAGAACGCCATCCTGCTGGTCGATTTCGCCATCGAGATGCGCGCCCGCGGCCTGCCCCGGTTCGAGGCAATGGTCGAGGCAGGGCGCAAGCGGGCGCAGCCCATCGTCATGACCTCGATCGCGATGTCGGCGGGGATGCTGCCCTCGGCGCTCGGGGTCGGCGAGGGCGGCACCTTCCGCGCGCCGATGGCCATCGCGGTGATTGGCGGCATCATCATGTCCACGATGCTGTCGCTGGTGGTGGTGCCCTCGTTCTTCCTGATCATGGACGATCTGGGCCGGGTCCTGGGCTGGCTCTTCGGCCGGCTGATCGGCCCGAAAGAGGACGAACCCGCCGCCCCCGATCCGGCGACCCTGGCGGCGGAGGTGGAGGCGGTGAAGTCCCGGCTGTCGCGGCTGGAACAGCCGGGCGACCTGCGGCACGCCGCGGAATAGGCGCCGCGGCCGCCCGCCCACCCGCCGATCACGGGTCCGTGATCTTCCGGAACGATTTGCTCACGGGATCGTTGCCCCCCTGAACAGGGGGACGGCACGCCATGGCCCGACGCATCTGCACCCCGCGCCCCGGTCGCGCGGTCGAGGTCGACGCAGCCGTGGCGTCCGCGATCCGGTCGGATGGTGTCCAGCTGCGTCGTTCCCCCCTCCCCGGCCGCCCCAGCGCCCTGCCCTTCCTCGATCCCGGATAGGCCCTGCCCCTGCCAGCGACGCGCCCCTCGCGGGGCAATGGGCAAGCATCAGGGACAGGACGAGACAGATGCCACTACC
This sequence comes from Frigidibacter oleivorans, assembly GCF_003993775.1. GTDB lineage: Bacteria > Pseudomonadota > Alphaproteobacteria > Rhodobacterales > Rhodobacteraceae > Frigidibacter > Frigidibacter oleivorans. The sequence goes on along the minus strand of NZ_RJRZ01000006.1, from coordinate 149,033 downwards.
GGACTGGAAGACGACCCGCCGCGGATTCATCGGAGGCGGGGCAGCGGGTGCCGCGCTCGGCGCGATGGCGCTGCGGGTCGAGGCGCAGCAGGCGGAACCGCCGTCGCTGACCGAATACACCCCCGAATTCTTCGGCGCCGAGGAATGGGCCTTCGTGATGGCCGCCTGCGCGCTGCTGATCCCCTCCGACGACAGCAGCCCGGGCGCGATCGAGGCGCGGGTGCCGGTGTTCATCGACCTGCAGATGACGGGCGAGTTCGGCGCGGCCAGCGACTGGTACATGGAAGGCCCGCACGATCCTTCGGCCGATCCGTTGCTGGGCTACCAGTCGCCGCTGACGCCGGCCGAAATCTACCGGCAGGGCATCGCCGCGGTGAACGACTGGTGCAGCCGCAGCCATGACGCGGTCTTCGCCGACCTGCCGCCGGAAACCCAGCTCGAGGTGCTGACCGCGCTCGACGCGGACGAGATCGAGCTCGCACCCGAGATCCGCGACTTCTTCAACCTGCTCCTGCAGAACACCAAGGAAGGCTTCTTCGCCGACCCGATGTATGGCGGCAACCACCGTATGGCCGGCTGGCTGCATGTCGGCTTTCCCGGGGCGCGGGCAAGCTACCTCGAATGGATGGACAAGCCCGGCGTGCCCTATCCGCTGGGACCGGTGGCGATTTCCGGGGAAAGGGGCTGATCATGGCGCGCACCGACCCGAAAAAGGATGTGGTGATCGTCGGTCTCGGCTGGACCGGCGCGATCATGGGCATGGAACTGGCGAACGAAGGGCTGGAAATCCTCGCGCTGGAACGCGGCCCCGACCGCTATACCGTGCCGGACTTCAAGTATCCCGACGTCATCGACGAACTGAAATACGGCATCCGCTTCGGCTTCATGCAGAAACCGCGCAACTCGACCCTCACCGTCCGCCGCGGGCTGGACGAGGTCGCGCGCCCCTACCGGCAGCTCGGCTCGTTCCTGCCCGGGGATGGCGTGGGCGGCGCGGGCATCCACTGGAACGGCCAGACCTGGCGCCCGATGGAGGAAGAGTTCCGCCTGCGCTCCTATGTCGAGGAAAGCTTCGGGGCCGAGATCATCCCCGAGGACATGACGATCCAGGACTGGGGCGTCACCTACGAGGAGCTCGAGCCGCATTTCGACCGCTTCGAATACATGGCCGGCATCGCCGGGCAGGCGGGCAACATCCAGGGCGAGATCCAGGAAGGCGGCAACCCTTTCGAGGCGCCGCGGTCGCGCGGCTTCCCGCTGCCGCCGATGAAGCAGGGGCTGGATGCGCAGATGTTCGCGGATGCGGCGCGCGGGATGGGGCTGCATCCCTTCCCGCGCCCGGCGGGCAACGCGACGGCGCCCTATGTGAACGAATACGGGATGCAGCTTGGCCCCTGCAACTATTGCGGGTTCTGCGAACGCTATGGCTGCCTGAACTATTCCAAGTCCTCACCGCAGACCTGCATCCTCGACGCGCTGCGCCGCAAGCCGAACTTCAGCTACCGCGTCAATTCCGAGGTGCTGCGGGTGGAGCTGGCCGAAGACCGGCAGACGGCCACCGGCGTCACCTACTGGGACGAGGAGGCGCAGGAAGAGGTGTTCCAGCCCGCCGACATCGTGCTGCTCTGCGCCTATCAGCTGCATAACGTGCACCTGATGCTGCTGTCGGGCATCGGCCAGCCCTATGACCCGACGACGGGCGAGGGCGTTACCGGCAAGAACTATGCCTATCAGATGAACGGCGGCACGACGCTGTTCTTCCGCGAGCATGACTTCAAGCCCTTTGCCGCCGCGGGGTCGAACGGCATGTCGATCGACGACTATGCGATCAACCGCATCGACTTTGCCGCCGAGGGCTTCATCGGCGGCAGCTATATCACCGCCGGCATCTCCAACGGGCAACCGATCCGCGGCATCTCGCTGCCGCGCGGCACGCCCTCCTGGGGGCCGGAGTGGAAGGCGGGCATCCGCGAATGGTACGGGCATGCGATGTCGATCGGGTCGCACGGGTCGAACATGTCCTATCGCGACTGCTATCTGGACCTCGATCCCACCTATACGGACCGGCACGGCCGCCCGCTGATGCGGATGACCTTCAACTGGAAGCCGAACGACATCCGCATGACCCAGTTCATGCGCTCGAAGATCGAACCCATCGCCGAAGCGATGGCCCCCGACAGCTGGCAATCCTCCTACAAGGCCGAGGGCGCGCAATACGACGTGCGCCCCTACCAGACCACGCATAACGTGGGCGGGGCGATCATGGGCACGGATCCCAACACCTCGGCCGTCAACCGCTATCTGCAGGCCTGGACCCAGCACAACGTCTTCTCGCTGGGCGCGGGCGCCTTCCCGCAGAACATCCAGTACAACCCGACCGGGGCCGTGGGCGCGCTGGCCTACTGGACGGCAGAGGCGATCCGCCGGGATTACCTGCCCAATCCCCGGCCGCTGATGTGAGGGTGCCGCAATGATGACCTTTCTCCGCATCCTCACCGCGCTGGTCCTGATCGGGATCGTCGCCCTTCTGGCCTTCATCTTCGTGCCGCCGCAGGTCACCGGCCCGCAGACGGCGCTGACCGCCGACTGGCAGCCCGAAGAGGGCGCCGGCGAATACACCATGCGGCTGGCCGATTGCGAGGCCTGCCACACTGCCGAGGGCGGCACGCCCTTTGCCGGGGGCCGGCCGATCGAAAGCCCGCTGGGCACGATCTATTCGACCAACATCACCCCCGACCCCGAAACCGGGATCGGCGACTACACGCTCGACCAGTTCCGCAACGTGCTCTACGACGGGCTGCGCGAGGATGGCGCGCATCTCTACCCGGCGATGCCCTATGCCAACTACCGCCGCCTGTCGGAAGAGGATGTCCGCGCGCTCTATCACTTCTTCATGGAAGAGCTGGAGCCGGTGAGCGCCCCCGACCACGAGAACGAGATGCCCTTCCCCTTCAACCAGCGTTGGGGCATCCGGGCGTGGAAATGGGTGGGCCTGGGCGAGGGCAACCTGTCCTCGGAGGATCGCGGCGCCTATCTGGTCGAGGGGCCGGGCCATTGCGGCGCCTGCCACACCCCGCGCAACGCGGTCATGGCCGAAAGGGGCTACACCGCCGACGACCCCGCCTTCCTGACCGGGGGCGAGATCGCGGGCTGGACCGCGCCGCCGCTGCACGGCCCGGCCAGCGCGCTGCGCGGCTGGAGCGACGAGGACATGAAACTGTTCTTCGCCTCGGGCCGGAACGACCATGTCGGCGTGAATGGCGAGATGGCGCTGGTCGTGCGCGACTCGACGCAATACTTCCGCGACGAGGATCTCGACGCGATGGTGGCCTACCTGAAGGGGCTGGGCCAGCCCGCCCCCGCCACGGCGGCCGCGGCCGATGCCGGCGGCACGCAGGCCGTGCTGGAGGCGGCCGATCCGGGCATGGCGCTCGGGCCGCGGCTCTATCTCGACAACTGCAATGCCTGCCACTTCACCAATGGCCGGGGCGCCGACCAGGTCTTCCCGGAACTGGACGGCAGCTCGCTCGTCACCGCCGCCTCGCCGGTGGGCCTGATCGAGACGATCCTCTGGGGCGCGGAACTGCCCTCGACCGAGGCGCGGCCCTATTCGCTGCGGATGCCGGGCTTCGCCGACCGGCTGAGCGACGAGGAGGTGGCCGAACTCGCGACCTTCCTGCGGGACGGCTGGTCCAACGATGCCGGTCCGGTGACGGCCGACGCGGTGGCCGAACGGCGGCAGGACGACACGCGCGAGCCGTCGCAGCAGCCGCAGCCCGCGCAACGCTGACCCGGTTGCACCGAACGACGGAAAGGGGCGGTCCGCAGGGGCCGCCCCTTTCCGCATGTCCCGGTCCCGCGTTGCGCGGTCGGACGGGCCGGTCTATAGCCCGGACACGCCGACCCTGACCCGAGGAGACCCCATGACCACCGCCGCGCTGGAAGCCGCCATCGAAGACGCCTGGGATGCCCGCGACACGATCACCCCCGCCACCGCGGGCGACACCCGCGACGCGATCGAACAGACGCTGGCCGCGCTCGACGCAGGGACCCTGCGCGTGGCGGAACGGCGCGGCACGGACTGGCATGTGAACCAGTGGGCGAAGAAGGCGGTGCTGCTCGGCTTCCGGCTGAAGGACATGGAACCGCTGACCGGCGGGCCGCAGGACAGCAGCTGGTGGGACAAGGTCGACACCAAGTTCAAGGGCTGGGGCGACAACCAGTGGCGCGAGGCGGGCTTTCGCGCGGTGCCGGGCGCCATCGTCCGGCGGTCGGCCTTCATCGGCCGGGGCGTGGTGCTGATGCCCTCCTTCGTCAACCTCGGCGCCTATGTGGACGAAGGCACGATGGTCGACACCTGGGCCACGGTCGGCAGCTGCGCGCAGATCGGCCGCAACGTGCACCTGTCGGGCGGCGTCGGCATCGGCGGCGTGCTGGAACCGATGCAGGCCGGCCCGACGATCATCGAGGACGACTGCTTCATCGGCGCCCGGTCCGAGGTCGTCGAGGGCGTGATCGTGCGCGAGGGCTCGGTGCTCGGCATGGGCGTCTTCATCGGCAAGTCGACCAAGATCCTCGACCGCGAGACGGGTCAGGTCTTCTATGGCGAGGTGCCGGCCGGATCGGTCGTCGTGGCCGGCTCGATGCCGTCGAAGAACGGCGTCCACCTCTATTGCGCGGTGATCGTGAAACGGGTCGATGCGCAGACCCGGTCCAAGACCTCGATCAACGAACTTCTGCGCGACTGACCGGGGATCGTCCCTCCGGACAGCCGCACCGAAGGCCGGAAAACATCCGGCGCAGGGAACCAGCCCCCCGCCCGCGCGTTCCGCCGCAGGAAAGCCGGGGGGCTGGCCCCGGCTGCATAACTTCGGGAGTACGGGACAATGGAAGGCCTCGGCTGGATCCTGACGATCATCATCGGCGCGCTTGCGGGCTGGATCGCGGAAAAGATCATGAAATCGGACCACGGTCTGCTGATGAACATCATCCTCGGCGTCGTGGGCGCAATCGTGCTGAACTTCATCCTCGCGGCCATCATCGGCTTCGAGGCCTATGGAATCATCGCCAACCTGATCGTGGCGGTCATCGGTGCCTGCCTGCTGATCTGGGTGGGCCGCCTGATGCGCGGCCGCCGCGTCTGACGCGGGCGCGACCGGCCCCCGGGCCGTGAGGCAGACAACCCGCCCCCGGCGCCCGGCGCCGGGGGTTTTTCGCCTCGGAGACTACGCGCGCGATGGACCAGACGGTAATCCCCTTCGACCTGCCCCGGATGCTGATGGGGGACGAACCGCCCCTGTTCCTGCTCGAAATCCTCGTCCGCACCGCCATCATCTACATCTATACGCTGCTGCTGATCCGCTGGGTCGGCGGGCGCGGCGTGTCGCAGCTGTCGCTGGTGGAATTCCTGCTGGTGATCGCGCTCGGGTCCGCCGTGGGCGACGCGGCCTTCTATCCCGACGTGCCGATGCTGCACGCGATGCTGGTGATCACGCTGGTCGTGCTGATCAACAAGGGGCTGGACCGGCTGATCCTGCGCCACGACGCCGCCAAGCGGGTGATCGACGGCGTGCCGGTCGCGGTGCTGCGCGACGGGCGGCTGCTGGCCGCGGGTCTGGGCCAGCGCGACATCGGCGCGGCCGAGGCGATCGCCGCGCTGCGCAAGCAGGGCATTCGCAACCTGGGCGAGGTGGAACATGCCTTCGTCGAGGGCGACGGCCAGTTCAGCGTCTTTCGCCGCGACCGGCCCCGGCCGGGCCTGCCCATCGTGCCCCCGGCCGAGGTGGAGCCGCTGCACATGCTGCACGATCCGGCACTGGCGGCGGACGGGCAGGCCTGCTGCACCCGCTGCGGCACGGTGGAGCCGGCCGCCGAGGTCCTGCCCGACGGCGCCTGCCCGCATTGCGGCCACCGCCAGTGGACGGCCCCGCGCCTGCACGCCGCCCCGGGCATTGCTACCGACTGATGCCTTGAACGCCGGCGGAAAGACTGCCATCGCTGCGATCCAGCCGCGGGAGGAGACCATGACCGACACAGCCGATCCCAAACCGAAACGCCCCCAGCAGGTCTTCACGCTGGTGGTCGAGGTCGGCCGCTCGGCCGAGGACGGGCTGCCCAAGGGGGCGACCGGCGCGGCGCTGATGTGCTTCGCCTCCGGCGTGGACGAGGCCGAGGCGGTGCGCGAGACGGTCGCGGTGCTGAAACAGGCGGACCTGTCGCCGCTGGACGTGCAGGGCTATGGCACGCTGGACGAACGGTTGGCGCAGGGGCACGAGATCGAGGCCGAGGAGCGCGCGCTGATGCAGCGGGCCCTGGACGAGAATGCGGTGATCGTGGCGCAGATGACGCCGTTCTTCGACAAGGACTAGCGGCAGGAACCGGGCCTCAGGCCGCCAGCGGCCCCCGCGCCCGCATCCGCATCGCCGCCAGCGCCCGCGCCTCGCAGCCGTGCAGGTCGGGCAGGCAGGGTCGGCGGTGCAGCGGCAGCGCCCCCTTCGCGGCCAGATCGGCGAACAGCGTCGTCGCCGCCAGCGCGGGCCGCCGCGCCAGACTGCCGGCAAACAGCGTTTCCACCGCCAGCCCGCCGGCAAGGACCAGATGGTGGCCCGCCAGCATCAGCCCGTGCCATGTCATCACCGGCGCCTGCGGGTCGGGCCGCACCGCCGCCTCGTCCACCAGATGCCGCAGCTCGGCCAGCGCCCGTTCGCGCCCCGTCGCATCCTCGAGGTCCAGCCCTTTCAGCAGGATGCGCTGATGCGGGGCGAGGATCAGGTCGTCCTCGCAGCCGAAGCAGGCCGCCGCCAGCCGCAGCGGCGTGAACATGCCCGAGGCCGGCGCCGTCATCCGCCCCGACCAGATCACCGGCTGCGGGCCTGCGTCGAGCGTGGTCACCGTCATCCCCGGCCGCAGCGCCTCGACCGGCAGGGGACCGTCCGGCGTGTCGATCCGCGTGCCCGCCGCCAGACCGGGGCAGGGTCCGGGGCAATGGACGTGGCTCGCCGCCGCGAACCAGGCCGCCGCGCCGTCGCGCCGGGCCAGCGGCGCGGTGAACAGCCCCTCCAGCGCCCGGCCCGGTACCGGCAGCGCCATCGCCAGTTCCGACTGGCGGACCGCGCCCGTCGCCGGATCCTCCAGCGTCAGCAGGCTGCGCCCCGCCGCCGCGTCCCAGGAAAAGGTCAGCCGGGTGCGGTTGGCGACGCTGTCCACCCAGCCCGACAGGGTCAGCGACAGGTCCTGCCCGTCGCGCGACGTGGCCAGCCGCACCCCGCCATCGGCGAGGATGTCGAGCGCGATCCACCAGCCCGCCGCCGGATCGTTATGTCCCAGCAGCCAGTGCCCGCGCGGCACCGGGCCGGGGGACAGGATCTCGATGCACAGGCTGCCGCGCGCCATTTCGGCCGGGAAGGCGGCGGGCAGCAGCCGGCGCGGGCCGCGGCGATGGGTGAAGGTCGCGAGCCAGGCCATGCGCGGGCCTCAGGCGGCGGCCAGAACCCGCGCCTCGAAGGGGCGCAGGGTCCGGCGGGCGGAGGGGCCGTAGCCCGCGCCGGTGGCCGGATCGAGTTCGGGGAAGACCGCCACGATCTCGGCCAGGACCTCGGCCTCCAGGCTGCGGGCCATCACCGGTCCGGGCAGGAAACTTTCGCTGGGCAGACCCTCGGACAGGACGATCTGGTGGCGGTCGAACAGCAGGTGGACATAGTCGACCGTCCCGCCCGGCAGCCGCCGGACCGCGCGACCGTCGACCAGATCGCGCGCGGCGACCAGCACCTCGTCCTCGCCGAACAGCAGTTGCGCCCGCGCGTCGCGCAGCAGGATCCGGTGCAGGGGCGACACCGTCAGGTCGCGATGCGGGCCGAAGGTGCCCGCGGCGATGTGCACCGGGGCGAGGTCGCCCTCCGCCGCCACCCGCCGCCGCCCGATCCAGCGCAACGGCTGCGGCCCGTCATCCCGGGTCAGCACCAGATCGCCGGGCCGCAGCGCCTCGACCGGCCGCTCGCCCCCCGGCACGCGGATCAGGGTCCCGGCGGTGAAGCAGGGCACGGTATCGACCGTGACCATGCCGATGTCGGTCTTTCCGCTGCCGTTCGCGATCTGGTAGGTAAAGTTCACCTCGTCGCCATCGGCATCCGAGGTGAAGCTGAAGGTCATGTCGGCGTTCAGCTTCACGCTGTCGCCCGAAGGCAGCACCACCGTGTCGCCGGGGTTTACCGCCACGCCGTTGATATGGGTGACCCGGACGTTGCTGTTGCCGGTGGTGTTGATGTCGTTGCCCAGCACGTCGATGACGGTCGTCGCGTTCAGGTCGCCGTTCGCGGCATCGTCCATCGCGATGAAGGTGGTCTGGCCGCTGTCCGCCGCGATAAGCACGGCGGAATCGTAGTTGCTGTCCGACACGTCGGCGACGCCGATGCGGATGGAGTTCACCTGCCCCGGCACCACCGGAAAGGTCACCGACATGGTGACCGTGAAGCCGTCCATCTCGGTGTTGTAGGTGTCGCCGGTGTTGTTGATGTAGAGGTTCTGGTTCGCGCTGCCGTTGATGTTGGTGACGCTGGCATCGCCATTGCCGGCGCTGAGGCTGACGGGCTGGCCGTTCACCCAGATGCCGACCATGTCGTTGTACTGCGAGTTGATGTATTCGGGATATTCCTCGGAGGCGAAGGTGAAGGACAGCGTCATCGTGTTCCCGGTGGGGATGAAGTCGATGTCCAGCATCGCCGCGTCATAGGTGTTGGTGCCGGCGAGGTCGTCGAAATCGTCGTTGCCGTTCACGCCGCCGGTGTTGGTGCTGGTCTGGCTGCTGCGGTTCGGGTCGCCCGAGGACTGGGTGAAGTCCGAGACATAGCCCGTGGACAGGATCACCCCGGTATCCGAGGGCGTCGCCTCGGGCGAACGGCTGTCGCCCCGGCTGTAGGTGCCGCTGGAATAGCGATCGCCCGAATAGCTGGCCGAGACAACGGTGACGCCGTCCCCCATGATGGTGTTGGCCATCGTCGTGGCAGACGCACTGGTGTTGTAGGTAAGTTCCGATCCCGTCGCCATGTCCCGCCCCCAAGGCCCAAGACATCGCGCCATACCCGGCAGACCCCGCCATCGCGAGGGTGCCGTCCTGTCATGTGGCGTCGGATCCGTGCCTGCGGACCGGCGCCCTTGCCCGGTGGGCCGGCGTTGCGGCCCCGTATGCTCGCCCTGCCTCGGGTCGATATGATTATTGAACCGGAGCCTGCCGCAAACATGGCAATCGGTGAATGCGTTTCGGACAGTGGTCTCCCTTTCGGCACATAGGGTGGCGCGGGCGCCACAGTCCCGCGGCGGACGATCCGCCGGGGGGCGGCGTTGCGCGCGCCGGTGCCAGCCGCTATCGCTGAGCCGTCCGCACCCCTCCGCACCGAGGAGCCCGCCATGCCTGTCGGCCCCCTGCCCGCCGAACCCGTCGATCCCGTCGCGCTGACGCAGGCGCTGATCCGCTGCCCCTCGGTCACGCCGGACGAGGGCGGCGCGCTGGTGCTGCTGGAACGGCTGCTGGCCGGGGCGGGCTTCGACTGCCGGCGGGTGGACCGGAACGGCATCGCCAACCTCTTCGCCCGCTGGGGCGCGCAGGGCGCGAACCGCAGCTTCGGCTTCAACGGCCATACCGATGTGGTGCCGCCCGGCGATCCGGCGCTGTGGACGCATCCGCCCTTTTCCGGCGCGCTGGTCGAGGGCGAGGTCTGGGGCCGGGGCGCGGCCGACATGAAATCCGGCGTCGCGGCCTTCGCCGCCGCCGCCATCGACTTCGTCCGCGCCACCCCGCCCGAGGGCGCGGTGATCCTGACCGTCACCGGCGACGAGGAGGGCGCGGGCCGCGACGGCACCCGCGCGCTGCTGGACTGGATGGACGCGGCGGGCGAGCGGATGACCGACTGTCTGGTGGGCGAGCCCACCTGCCCGTCGCGGATGGGCGAGATGATGAAGATCGGGCGGCGCGGATCGATGACCGCCTATGTCGAGGCGGCGGGCGTGCAGGGCCATTCCGCCTATCCGCACCGGGCGAAGAACCCGCTGCACGCGCTGACCGCGCTGCTGTGGGACCTGACCTCGACACCGCTGGACGCGGGCACCGACCATTTCGAGCCGTCGACGCTGCAGGTGACGACCATCGACTGCGGCAACCCGGCGAACAACGTGATCCCGGCACGGGCGACGGCGACGGTCAACATCCGCTTCAACGACGCCCATACATCCGACAGCATCGCCGCCCGGCTGCGCGAGGCGGCGGCGCGGGTGGAAAGCGAGACCGGCGTGACGCTGGCGCTGCGGATCGAGGTGTCGGGCGACAGTTTCATCACCCCGCCCGGCCCGCTGGTCGATCTGGTCGCCGCCGCCGTCACCGCGGAAACCGGGGTGGTGCCGGAACTGTCCACCTCGGGCGGGACGTCGGATGCGCGCTTCGTCAAGGATCACTGCCCGGTGGTGGAATTCGGCCTGGTGGGCACGACCATGCACAAGACCGACGAACGGGTGGCGGCCGCGGACATCCATGCGCTGAAGGCGATCTATACCCGCATCCTGCGCGACTATTTCGCCTGAGGGACCGGAGGGCAGAGGGGGCTCTGCCCCCGTCGCCTGCGGCGACTCCCCCGGGATATTTGGATCAGCTGCAGGGGGCGGGGCGGATCGGGGGCGCCCTTTCCGGCCCGCGCGGCGCATGATACCGAAAGGGCATGGCACAGATCCCCACCCGACAGCAGATCCTCGACTGGATCGCCGACCATCCCGGCGCCACGGCGAAGCGCGACATCGCCAAGGCCTTCGGCATCAAGGGGGCCGAACGGATCGAGCTGAAGCGGCTGCTGAAGGAGCTGGAGGCGGAGGGCCTCCTGGAACGGCGCCGCCACAGCTGGCGCGATGCCGACAAGCTGCCCCCGGTGACGGTGCTGACGATCCTGGCGGCCGATGCCGATGGCGACCAGTTCGCCAGGCCGATGGAATGGGAGGGCCGCGGCCCGGCGCCGCGCATCCTGTTCGTGCCGCGCAAGGCCGATGCGCCAGTGGCGGCGGGCGACCGGGTGCTGTGCAAGCTGATCGAGCTCAGGTCCGAGGATCACGACTATCAGGCGCGGCTGATCCGCAAGATCGGCGTGGCCAGCCACAAGGTGATCGGCATCTTCCGCAAGGCGACCGAAGGCGGGCGGATCGTGCCGATCGACAAGGGATCGGACAAGGAATGGCGGGTCGGGCGCGATGCCACGCTCGACGCGCAGGACGGCGAACTGGTCGAGGCGGAACAGGCCGGCCCGCGCGGCCGGCTGGGCCTGCCCTGGGCGCGGGTGACGGACCGGCTGGGCGACCCTTCGGCACCCAAGGCCGTCAGCCTGATCGCCATCCACCAGCACGGCATCCCCGACGACTTTCCCGACGAGGTGATCCGCCTGTCGGATGCGATGGTGCCCGCCGGTCCCGAGGGGCGCGACGACCTGCGCCACCTGCCCTTCGTCACCATCGACCCGGCGGATGCGCGGGACCATGACGATGCCTGCCTCGCCCATGCCGACGACGACCCGCGCAACCCGGGCGGGCATGTGATCTGGGTCGCCATCGCCGATGTCGCCCATTACGTCACCCCGCAATCGCCGGTGGACCGCGAGGCGCGGAGGCGCGGCAATTCCAGCTATTTCCCCGACCGGGTGGTGCCGATGCTGCCCGAGCATCTGTCGGGCGACCTCTGTTCACTGCACGAGGGCGTGGCGCGGGCCTGCATCGCGGTGCGGATGAAGATCGACGCCGAGGGCAACAAGATCGGCCACCGCTTTCACCGGGCGCTGATGAAGTCGGTGGCGAGCCTGACCTATGAAGAGGCGCAGGCCGCGGCCGACGGCAACCCGACCCCGCGCTGCGCCGCGATGATGGACGAGGTGATCCGCCCGCTCTATGCCGCCTATGGCGCGCTGAAGGCGGCGCGGGCGCGGCGGCAGCCACTGGACCTCGACCTGCCGGAACGGCGGATCGTGCTGTCCGACGACGGGCGGGTGCAGTCGGTCAACTTCCGCGACCGCCATGACGCGCACCGGCTGATCGAGGAGTTCATGATCCTCGCCAATGTCGCCGCCGCCGAGGAACTGGAACGGCTGCGCCGGCCGCTGCTGTACCGCGTGCACGAGGAGCCGAGCCCCGAGAAGCTGAACGCGCTGCGCGAGGTGGCCGAGGCCTCGGGCTTCGTGCTGGCCAAGGGGCAGGTGCTGCAGACCGCGCATCTGAACCGGCTGCTGGCGCAGGCCGAGGGCACGGATTTCGACGAGCTGATCAACATCAGCACGCTGCGGTCGATGACGCAGGCCTATTACCACCCGCAGAACCTTGGCCATTTCGGGCTGGCGCTGCGGTCCTACGCGCATTTCACCTCGCCGATCCGGCGCTATTCCGACCTGATCGTGCATCGGGCGCTGATTTCCGGCCATGGCTGGGGCGGCGGCATGGACGGGCGGACCGACGGGCTGTCGGCGCAGGACATCGAGATGCTGGAAGAGACCGCCACCCATGTCAGCGACACCGAACGGCGCAGCATGGCGGCGGAACGCGACACCACCGACCGCTATCTGGCGGCCTTCCTCGCCGACCGCGTGGGCAGCGAATTCACCGGCCGGGTGTCGGGGGTGGCGCGGTTCGGGCTGTTCGTGAAGCTGGACGAGACGGGGGCCGACGGCCTGATCCCGATCCGCAACGTGGGGCGCGAGTTCTTCCATTTCGACCCCGACAGCCAGACCCTGATGGGCGCGGATACCGGCACCGTCATCGGCATCGGGCAGAAGGTGCTGGTGCGCCTGTCCGAGGCGGTGCCCCTGACCGGCGGGCTGATGCTGGACCTGCTGGAGATCGAGGGCGCGATCCTGCCGGGGGGCGGCGGCGCCAGCGGCGGGCGCAAGGGGCGCGGCGGGCGCAAGCCCGTGGCCAAGGCCAAGGCCGCGGCGCCCCGGCGCAAGGTTCTGCGCACCCGCCGCTAGCGGCTTTGCGCCGGCACGGTCGCGCGCTAGACTGGGCGCAACCACCAAGAACGAGCAGGACGGATCATGCGCCTTTCCCCGGTTGTGCTGTGCACCGCCTTCACCCTGCTGCCCGCCTGCGGCGGGGCGGAATTCGCGGCCCCCCTGACCTCGCCCGTGCCGGTGACCCGCAGCAGCGTCGCGGGTTTCGACGGCTGGGTGCGGGATTTCCGCGCCCGGGCGCTGGCCTCGGGCGTGTCGGCCGCCACCTATGACCGGTCGATGCAGGGGGTGCGCTATCAGCCCTCGATCATCGCGCTGGACCGGAACCAGTCGGAATTCACCCGGGCGATCTGGGATTACCTCGACGGGGCGGTGTCGGGCGCGCGCATCGCCGACGGGCGGGCGGCGATGGCGCGGCAGGCCAGCCAGCTGGCCGCCATCGAGCGGCGCTATGGCGTCGATGCCGAGGTGGTGGCGGCGGTCTGGGGGCTGGAATCGAGCTTCGGCGCCAATCGCGGCAGCACGGCCACGCTGCCGGCGCTGGCGACGCTGGCCTATGACGGGCGGCGCGGCGCCTTCTTCGAGGAACAGCTGATCGCGGCGCTGAAGATCGTGCAGGCGGGCGATGTCTCGCCGCAGGGCATGGTGGGAAGCTGGGCCGGGGCGATGGGCCATACCCAGTTCATGCCGACGAGCTTTCTGGACCATGCCGTCGATTTCACCGGCGACGGGCGGCGCGACATCTGGTCGGACGATCCGACCGACGCGCTGGCCTCGACCGCCGCCTATCTGGCGCAGTCGGGCTGGCGGCGCGGCGAGCCCTGGGGGCTGGAGGTGCGGCTGCCCGAAGGCTTCGACCGGCGGCTGGTCGGCAAGGAGACGACGCGCAGCGTGGGGCAATGGGCGGCGATGGGTGTGGCCCCGGCCGCCGGCGGCAGCCTGCCCACGATGGGCGCGGCCTCGGTCCTGACGCCGGCGGGGGCGCGGGGGCCGGCCTTCCTGATCGGGCCGAATTTCGCGGCGATCACCCGCTACAACACCTCGGACAGCTATGCGATCGGGATCGGGCATCTGGCCGACCGGCTGGCGGGCAAGGGCGGCTTCGTGCAGTCCTGGCCGCGCGGCGACCGGGCGCTGAGCACCGCCGAGCGGATGGAGATGCAGCGCCTGCTGACGGCGAAGGGCTTCGACACCGGGGGCGTGGACGGCAAGCTGGGCTCCGGGTCGCTGGCGGCGCTTCGGGCCTGGCAGGCCTCGGTCGGGCTGCCGCCCGACGGCTATGCCAGCGCCGAGATGCTGGAACGGCTGCGCGCCTCCTGACCCGGAAAACAGGGAGGGGCGCTGCCCCTCTTGGCCGTGCCGGCCAGTTCACCCCGGGATATTTTCGTCAGCTGCAGGGGGCGGGAGGAGAGCGTCCGGCGCGAGCGGTTCCGCCTGCGGCGCGGCGGACAGCGGCGGGACCGCGCCGTCGGGCGCATGGGCGAGGATCGCCTCGACGATGGCGGCCCGGCGCAGGGGTTTGGTCATGTAGCGGTCCATTCCGGCGGCGAGGATCGCCTCCGCATCGCCGTCCAGCGCATGGGCGGTGAGGGCGACGATGGGCACATGGCCGCCCTGCGCCGCCTCGGCCGCCCGGATCGCCCGGGCCGCCGCCACGCCGTCCATCCGCGGCATCGACACATCCATGAAGATCAGGTCCGGCCGCCAGTCCCGCCACCGGTCGAGGGCGGCCAGCCCGTCGCCCGCGAAGGCGAGGTCGATGGCGAGCCCCGCCACCATCTTGGCGAAGACCAACTGGTTGGTGCGATTGTCCTCGGCCGCGAGCACGCGCATCCGCCGGGGGGTGGAGGGTTCGGCGGGAGGTGTGGCGGGGGCGGGCGCCTCTGCCGGCGCGAGCGCGGAAAGCGCCCGCCACAGGTCGCTGCGCAGGACCGGGCGCGGCAGCATGGCCGCGATCGCGGGGGCGGAGGCCGGGTCCGCCGCGGCGATCGCCTCGGGCAGGGGCTGCCCCGGGGGCGCCATCAGGAAGACCGGCAGCCCGGAGGCGATGCGTGCCAGCGTCGCCGTCATTGCCGCCGCCTCCGCGGGCAGCGCCGCCAGATCGGCGATCACCAGATCGACGGGCGCGGCCCCCGCCGCCTGCCGCAGCGCATGCGCGGCCTCCGGATCGGCGCAGAGCACCGGCGCGATGCCGAAGGTCGCCAGCTGGCGGCCGAGGATCGTGCGGTCCAGCAGCTGCGCGTCGATCACCAGCGCCCGGGCCAGCGGCCGCGCGAGCGCGGGCTGGCGCCGTTCCTCGCGCGGTTCGGCGGCGGGCAGGCTCAGCCGGAAGCCGAAGCACGACCCTTCGCCCGGCACGCTGTCCACCCAGACCTCGCCCCCCATCAGCGCGATCAGGCGGCGGGTGATGGCGAGACCCAGCCCCGTGCCCTCGAAGCTGCGGCTGGCGGCGGCCTCCACCTGCTCGAACTCGTCGAAGATGCGTTCGACATCGGCGGCGGCGATGCCGATGCCGGTATCCTCGACCGTCACATGCAGGTCGAAGGTGCCGCTGTCCGCCTGTTCGATCCCGGTCACGCGGACCAGAACATGGCCCGCGGCGGTGAACTTCACCGCGTTGCCGGCGAGGTTGGTCAGCACCTGCCGGATCCGCAACGCATCGCCGACGAAGCGGGTGGGCAGGAACAGGTCGAAATCCACCATCAGCGACAGGCCCCGGTCGCGGGCCGAGGGGCCGAGCAGCAGCATCACCTCGTGGATGCAGCGTTCGAGGTCGAAGGGCGCGGGGGCCAGCGTCATCCGGTCGGCCTCGATCCGCGAGAAATCGAGCACGTCGTTGATGATGGCCAGCAGCGCCTCGCCCGAGGAGCGGATGGTTTCGGCGCAAAGCCGCTGCTCCTCGGTCAGCGGGCCGGCGCAGAGCAGGTCGGCCATGCCGACCACGCCGTTCATCGGGGTGCGGATCTCGTGGCTCATGTTGGCGAGGAAGGCGGATTTCGCCCGGCTCGCCGCCTCGGCCCGGGCGCGGGCGTCTTCCAAGTCGCGCTGATGGCGGGTGATGTCGGTGACGTCGCGGGCAAGGCAGGCGAGGTCGCCCTCGGGCCCGCGGCGTTCGGTCAGCCGGATCAGCCGCCCGTCGGCCAGCGCCACCGTCACCGGCGCGGGCGTGTCGTCCTCGAGCCGCGCCCGCATCCGCGCCACCCAGTCCGGGGCCAGATCCGGCGGCAGCCGTCCCCCGGCCCGCGCCGCCGCCAGCATGGCGTCATAGCCGGTGCCGGGATCGAGGACCTCCGCGCCCGTCCACAGCCGCGCCCAGACCGGGTTGGCAAGGACCAGCCGCAGCCCGCGATCGAACAGCGCAAAGCCGTCGTCGATGCTGTCCAGCGCCTGCCACAGCCGCCGTTCGGCGCGCAGGGCCTGCCAATGCGCGCGTTCCGCCTCGGCCATGGCGCGGCTTTGCCCGGTCTTCAGCCCCTCGGCCTCGGTCCGCTGGGCGACGATCTGGTCCGACAGGCTGCGGGCATGCAGCGCGAGCCTGCGGTTCGCCTCGATCAGTTCGCGGCTTTTCTGGTCCAGCAGCCGTTCCGCCGCCAGCCGCGCCCGCCGTTCCTTTGCCAGCAACTCCAGCATGCGCCCCCGTCGACCGGCGTTCCGGCACGATCATCGCCGGCACGACCATCGCCGCTGCGGGTGAAGGCGGGCTTAACCGCGCATCGGCGACTCGTTGCAATGGCCGCCCGCCCCTGCGAGCATCCGCCCGCACGGAACGGGAGGACGCCCCATGCTGAACCGGATCGCCGCGATCCTGATCGCCTCGTTGACGCTGGGGGCCGGCGCGCCGCTTCTGGCGCAGGAGGGCGGGCTGGTGCCCGACCGGCGGGCCGTGCTGACCGAGGGGACGGATTTCTACGGCTCGGACCTGCGGCCGATCTTCGACACCACGCTTCAGGCCTGCCGCGCCGCCTGTCTGGCCGATACGGCCTGTGCGGCGTTCACCTTCAACAGCCGGGCGGGGTCCTGCTTTCCCAAGACCGGCGTGACCGAGGAGGTGCCCTATGAGGGTGCGATCTCGGGCCGGGTGGTCGATGCGGCGGCGGGCGCGGCCGATCTGGCGCGGCAACGGGCCGGAGAGCTGGGCTTCCTGCAGCAGGCGGATTTCGACATGGCGCTGGTGCAGGCGCGCGGCCTGTCGGACCTGCACCGCGCCGCCGACGCGCCGGTCGAGGACTACCTTGCCGCGGCCGCCCGCGACCGTGCCGCCGACCCCGCGACCGCGCAGGACTGGATGGGCCGCGCGCTGAGCGTGACCGACGCGCCCGAACATTGGGTGGACTATGCCGAACTGGGCCTGGCCCGGCCGGGCGAGGACTATGAACGCCGGCAATATGCCGAGACGGCGCTGTCCGCGGCGGTGAACGCCTATCTGCGCGCCGGGTCGGCGCCGATGCAGGCCACGGCGCTGGCCACGATGGCCGCGGCGCTGGAACGGGTGGACCGGGGCCGCGCGACGATCCCGGCGCTGCGTCTGGCGCAGGCGCTGGACCCGCGCGACGACACCGCGGCGGCGCTGGCCGATGCGGTGGGCACATACGGTTTCCGCATCGACAGCCACGAGGTGCGCGCCGACAGCGCCCGCCCGCAGATCTGCGCGATCTTCACCGAGGATCTGGCGCAGGCGGGCGTGGACTATGCCACCTATCTGCGCCTGCCCGATCCGGGGCTGGCGGTCGAGGCGACCGACCGGCAGATCTGCGTCACCGGCGTCAGCCACGGCGCGCGCTATGAGATCACCTTCCGCGCCGGGCTGCCCTCGGCCGCGGGCGAGGAACTGGCCCGCGACGTGGCGGTCACCGGCTATGTCCGCGACCGGACGCCCGCCGCGCGCTTTCCGGGCCGGGCCTATATCCTGCCCCGCGCCGCCGGGGCCGGCATCCCGGTCGAGACGGTGAACACCGACCGGCTGGAGCTGCGGCTGTCCCGGCTGTCGGACCGCAATCTGGTGCGGGCGATCCAGGGCGATTTCTTCGGCCGGCCGCTGGAGGTCTACGAGATCGAGAGGCTGGACGACGCGATGGCCGAGACCCTGTGGGAGGGCGAGGCCGAGGTGGCGATGGAGGTCAACCGCGACGTGACCACCCGCCTGCCGCTGGACGCGGTGCTGGCGGATGCGGCCGGCGCCGGGCCGGGCATCTATGTGCTGACCGCCGCCGTGCCGGGGCAGGATCCGTGGGATCATCCGCCGGCGCTGCAATGGTTCCTCGTGTCCGACATCGGCATCACCACGCTGCAGGGGGGCGACGGGCTGCATGCACTGATCCGCTCGCTGGCCGATGCCGGGCCGAAGCCGGGCGCGCGGGTGCAGCTGATCTCGCGCGCCAATGCGGTGCTGGGCGAGGCGGTGGCGGATGGCGAGGGCCATGCCCGCTTTCCCGCCGCGATGACGGCGGGCACGGGCGGGGCGGCGCCGGCGCTGCTGACCGTCAGCGCCGGCGAGGGCGAGGCGGCCGACTTCGCCTTCCTGCCGCTGACGGAACCGGAGTTCGACCTGTCCGACCGCGGGGTGGAGGGGCGCGAGCCTGCGCCGCCCATCGACCTGTTCCTGACCACCGACCGGGGCGCCTATCGCGCGGGCGAGGCGGTGCATGTCACCGCGCTGGCCCGCGATCCGCGGGTGGCGGCGCTGACCGACCTGCCGCTGACCCTGCGGCTGATCCGCCCCGACGGGGTGGAACATGCGCGGCAGCTGGTGGCCGATGCGGGGGCGGGCGGGCATGTGGCGGCCTTCCCGCTGGCGGGCAACGTGCCGCGCGGCACCTGGCGGGTCGAGGCGCTGGCCGATCCCGACGCGCCGCCGCTGGCGGGACAGTCGATCCTCGTCGAGGATTTCCTGCCCGAACGCATCGACTTCGACCTGACCCTGCCGGACGGTCCGCTGGCGCTGGACCGGCGGCCCGAGGTCGGGATTTCGGCGCGCTATCTCTTCGGCGCGCCGGGGGCGGATCTGGCGGTGGAGGGCGACCTGCGCCTGTCGGCGGCGGACAGCCTGCCGGGATGGGATGGTTACCGCTTCGGCGCGCATGACGCGGGGCTGTCGCCGCAGTTCCAGACGCTGGAGGCCGGCGGGCGCACCGATGCCGAGGGGCGCGCCACCCTGCCGGTGATCTTCCCCGACATGGGCGGGGCCGCGCAGCCCCTGTCCGCCGCCATCGCCGTGCGTCTGGTCGAGGGGTCGGGCCGGCCGGTGGAACGGCGGCTCGACCGGGTGGTGATGCCGCAGGGCCCGGTGCCGGGCCTGCGCCCGCTGTTCGAGGGCGGGCTGCCCGAAGGCGCCGAGGCGGGGTTCGAGGTGATCGCGCTCGGCCCCGATGCGCGGCCGGTGCCGGCCACCGTCTCGTGGCGGGTGAACCGGGTCGAGACGGACTGGCAGTGGTATGTCCTGTACGGCGAATGGCAGTGGGAACCGGTGACGACCCGCACCCCGGTGGCCGGCGGCGAGGCGGTGCTGACGGGCGACGGCCCCGTGACCATCGCGGTGCCCACGGACTGGGGCGAATACGAGATCATGGCCGAGATCGCGGGGCCGGTCCCCGCCACCGCCTCGCTGCCCTTCAGCGCCGGCTGGTTCGCGCCCTCGGCCGGCAGCGACACGCCCGACCGGCTGGACGTGGCGCTGGACAGGCCCGCCTATGCGCCGGGCGACACCGCCACGCTGCGGCTGGTGGCGCAGAGCGCGGGCATCGCGCAGGTCAGCGTCCTGTCCGACCGGGTGATCGAGACGCGGATGGTCGAGGTCGCCGAGGGCGCGACCGAACTGCCGCTGACCGTGACCGATGACTGGGGCGCGGGGGCCTATGTGATGGCCTCGCTGCTGCGCCCGCTGGAGGGTGCCGGGCCCGATGACCGCGCCCCGGTGCGGGCGATGGGTCTGGCGCATGCCGCGGTGGCGCCGGGCGACCGGCAGCTGCGCGCGGCCTTCGAGGTGCCGGAGGCGGCCGATCCGCGCGGCCCCCTGCCCGTGGCGCTGAAGGTGGAGGGCGTGGCCCCGGGCGAGACCGCCTTCGCCACCATCGCGGCGGTCGATCTGGGCATCCTCAACCTGACCGGCTTCGACAGCCCCGACCCCTCGGCCCATTACTTCGGGCAGCGCAAGCTGGGCGTGGCGGTGCGCGACAGCTATGGCCGGCTGATCGACGGCCAGACGGGCGAGATGGGGCTGGTCCGGTCCGGCGGCGATGCGGGTGCCGGGCTGCGGATGCAGGCCCCGCCCCCGACCGAGGATCTGGTGGCCTTCTTCGAGGGGCCGGTGCAGGTGGGCGCGGATGGCTATGCGCGCGCCAGCTTCGACCTGCCCTCTTTCAACGGCACGGTGCGGCTGATGGCGGTGGTCTGGTCGCCCGCGGGCGTCGGGCAGGCCGAGGCCGATGTGCTGGTGCGCGACCCGGTGGTGGTAACGGCGGCGCTGCCCCGCTTCCTGACGCCGGGCGACAGCTCGCGGCTGCGGCTGGACTTCGTGCATGCCACCGGGCCCGCCGGGGACATGGCGCTGGAGGTCGCGGGCGAGGGGCTGGACCTGTCCGCCCCCGCGACGGTGACGCTGGCCGAGGGCGGCACGGCGACGCTGTCGCTGCCGCTGACCGCGCCGGATGCCACCGGCCTGCACCGGATCCGGGTGACGCTGACCACGCCGGACGGCAGGCGGCTGGACAAGCTGCTGTCCCTGCCGGTGCAGGTGAACGATCCCGAGGTGATGCGGCAAAGCCGGTTCACGCTGGCGGCGGGCGAGACCTTCACCTTCGACGCCAATGTCTTCGCCGGGCTGATCCCCGGCACGGGCCGGGCGACGCTGGCGGCGGGGCCGGTGGCGCGCTTCGACGCGCCGGGCCTGCTGTCGATGCTGGACACCTATCCCTACGGCTGCACCGAACAGATCACTTCGCGGGCGCTGCCGCTGCTGTATCTGTCGGGTCTGGCGCAGGATCTGGGCGTTGCGGCAGAGGACGGCATCGCCGGACGGATCGACGAGGCCATCGCGGCGGTGCTGCTGAACCAGACGGCGGGCGGCGCCTTCGGCCTGTGGTCGCCGGAGTCGGGCGACCTGTGGCTCGACGCCTTCGTGACCGACTTCCTGTCGCGCGCCCGGGCCGAGGGCCATGACGTGCCCGATACCGCCTTTCGTGCCGCGCTCGACAATCTGCGCAACCAGATCAACTATGCCCCCGATTTCGACGCGGGCGGCGGACCCTATGCCTATGCGCTGATGGTGCTGGCGCGCGAGGGCGCGGCGGCGATCGGCGACCTGCGCTATTACGCCGACGTGCGGGCCGCGGCCTTCGACACGCCGCTGGCGGCGGCGCAGCTGGGGGCGGCGCTGGCGGCCTATGGCGACCAGACGCGCGCCGACGCGATGTTCGCCCGCGCCGCCGGTCTGGCCGAGGCGCCGCTGGCGGATGAACCGCAGGTCTGGCGGGCGGATTACGGCACGCGGCTGCGGGATGCGGGCGCGGTACTGGCGCTGGCGGCCGAGGCGGGATCGGGCGCGGTGCCGCAGGCGGCGCTGGCCGACCGGCTGGCACAGGGCATCGCCGGGCGGAACCTGTCCACGCAAGAGGCGACATGGGCGCTGCTGGCGACCCATGCCCTGATCGACCGGGCGGGCGTGTCGGGGCTGACGGTGAACGGCGCCCCGGCGGAAGGCCCGCTGGTGCGGCTGCTGGAAGACCGGGTCGCGGGCGGCGACACGCTCGCCATCGCCAATGGCTCGGGCGCGGAGACGGACCTGACGTTGACCACCTTCGGCGTGCCCTCCGAACCCGAACCCGCGCAGGGCAACGGCTACGCGATCACGCGCAGCTATTACGACCTCGACGGCAACCCGGCCGACCCCTCGGCCGCGGCGCAGGGCGACCGGCTGGTCGTGGTGCTGGAGGTGCAGCCCTTCGCCGGCGGCGCGGCGCGGCTGATGGTGGACGATGCCCTGCCCGCGGGGTTCGAGATCGACAACCCGAACCTGATCCGCGCCGGCGACATCGCGGCCTTCCCCTGGATCGAGCCGGTGGAGACGCGGATGACCGAGTTCCGGCAGGACCGCTTCCTCGCCGCGCTGGACTGGGAGGGAAGCGAGACGTTCCGGCTGGCCTATGTGGTGCGGGCCGTGTCGCCCGGCGCGTTCCATCACCCGGCGGCGGTGGTGGTGGACATGTACCGCCCCGACTATCGCGCCCGGACCGCGGCTGGCCGTGTCACGATCGCCGAATAGGGGCGCGCGCTGGCCGCTGGCCCTGGTGCTCCTGACCGGGCTGGCGGCGGGGGCGCGGGACGGGCTTGACGCCTGGGTCGGGCGCACGGTGCTGCCGCCGCTGGCCATCGCCACCTCGGTCGAGGTGCGCGCCCGCGACGGCAGCCTGCTGCGCGCCTTCACCGTGGCCGACGGGCGCTGGCGGATGGAGCCGGGGCCCGTCGATCCGCTGTTCCTGCAGATGCTGACGGGATACGAGGATCGCCGCTTTGCCCGCCATCCGGGGGTGGACGGGCGCGCGATGCTGCGCGCCGCGGCGCAGGCGGCGCTGCAGGGCCGGGTGGTGTCGGGCGGCTCGACGCTGACGATGCAGGTGGCGCGCCTGCTGGAGGACAGCGGCACCGGCCGGCTGGCGGGCAAGCTGCGGCAGATCCGGGTGGCGCTGGCGCTGGAACGGCGGCTGACGAAGGCGCAGATCCTCGACCTCTATCTGCGCATCGCGCCCTATGGCGGCAATGTCGAAGGGCTGCGGGCGGCCAGCCTGACCTGGTTCGGCAAGGAGCCGCGCCGCCTGACCCCGGCCGAGGCGGCACTGCTGGTCGCCCTGCCGCAATCGCCCGAGGCGCGGCGGCCCGACCGTTTTCCGCTGGCGGCGCGGGCGGCGCGCGACCGGGTGCTGGACCGGATGGTGGCGGCAGGGGTGCTGACGGCCGAGCGCGCGGCGGCGGCGAAGACCGAGCCCGTGCCCGACAGCCGCCGGCCCTTCCCGGCGCTGGCCCCGCATCTGGCGGCCCGGTTGCGGGCCGACCAGCCGGGCGCGGGGCGGATCGACACCACGATCGACGCGCGGCTGCAGGCGGCGCTCGAGGCGCTGGCCGCCCGCGCGGTGGCGCGGCAGGGCGCCCGGCTGTCGGCGGCGATCGTGGTGGCCGATCACCGGACGGGCGAGATCCTCGCCAGCGTCGGCGGCGCCGAATGGACAGACGATGCCCGCGCCGGCTTTCTCGACCTGACGCAGGCGCGGCGCTCGCCCGGATCGGTGCTGAAGCCCTTCGTCTATGCGCTGGCTTTCGACGAGGGACTGGCCCATCCCGAAACGCTGATCGAGGACCGGCCCACCGCCTTCGGCGACTATGCCCCGCAGAATTTCGACCGGATGTTCCGCGGCACCCTGCCGGTGCGCGAGGCGCTGCAACAATCGCTGAACATCCCCGTCGTCAGCCTGACCGAGGCCATCGGCCCCGCGCGGCTGGTGGCGCTGGTGGAACGCACCGGGGCGCGG
Source organism: Frigidibacter oleivorans (assembly GCF_003993775.1). Taxonomy (GTDB): domain Bacteria; phylum Pseudomonadota; class Alphaproteobacteria; order Rhodobacterales; family Rhodobacteraceae; genus Frigidibacter; species Frigidibacter oleivorans. The sequence goes on along the minus strand of NZ_RJRZ01000006.1, from coordinate 125,554 downwards.
GTGGAGATTCCGAGCGGGCGGCCGGGGCTGGCGGTGGCGCTCGGCGGGCTGGGGATCAGCCTGCAGGATCTGGTGCAGGCCTATGCGGCGCTGGCACGGCTGGGGCAGCCGGTGACCCTGTCGGCGCTGCCGGGCGCGGCGGTGGCGGCGCCTCGCCGCCTGCTGCGGGCGGATGCGGCCTGGCAGGTGACGGACATCCTGTCCGACATCGTGCCCCCGCCCGGCGCGCCGCCGCGGCGGCTGGCCTGGAAGACCGGCACCAGCTATGGCCACCGCGACGCGCTGGCCGTGGGCTGGGACGGGCGGCATGTGGCGGGCGTCTGGCTGGGCCGGGCCGATGGCACGCCGGTGCCGGGGGCCTTCGGCGCGGACCTGGCCGCGCCGATCCTGTTCGAGGTCTTCGGCCGGATCGCGCCGGACTTCGCCCCCCTGCCCCCGCCGCCGCCCGCGACGCTGATCCTGCCCAATTCCCGGCTGCCGCAGAACCTGCAGCGGTTCCGCCCCGCCGGCCGTCTGGCCGCGCCGCCCGACGCGCCCGAGATCGCCTTTCCGCCCGACGGCGCGGGGGTGGCGCTGCGCGACGGGCAGCTGGTGGCCAAGGTGCGCAACGGCAGCCCGCCCTTCACCTGGCTGGCCGATGGCGCGCCGGTGGCCCGCGCCGTCCGCGCGCGCGAGGTGCAGATCCCGCTGGAAGGTCCGGGCTTCGTCACGCTCAGCGTGATCGACGCGGGCGGGCGGGCGGCGACGGTGCGGGTGGGCCTGCGCTGACCCCGGCCCCGTCAGCCGCGCCGCAGCCCGTCGACGAAAATGTCGAGCATCCGGCCGGTCGCGCCCTGCCAGTCGGGCCGCGCCGTGCCATAGCTGAGGCTGATCAGCACCGTGACGATATCCTCGCCCGTCACGTCGTCCCGCAACTCGCCGCGCAGGGCGCCGGGACGGACCAGCGCCTCGGCCGCCTGCCGCATCCGGGCGGCGGTGTCGGTGTAGAAGGGCGCGCAGGTGTCGACCGCCGGGCGCAGCGCCGCGGCCATGCCCTTCTTCGTCGCGATCATCCGCAGCGCGGCGCGCAGCCATGTCTTCAGCGCCTCGCCCGAGTCCGGCCCGCCGGCAAGATCCCGCGCAAGGTTCGCCAGTTCGTCGACCTCGCGCGCATAGACCGCCTGAAACAGCGCCTCGCGCGTCGGGAAATGGCGATAGAGCGTGCCGATGCCCAGTTCGGCGGCGCGGGCGACGGCCTCGAGGCTGGCCTCGGGTCCGCCGGCGGAAAACACCTGCCGGGCGGCGTCAAGCAGCCGTTCGCGGTTGCGAAGCGAATCCGCCCGCGGCTTGCGGCTTGCCTTTTCCCCTGCCTCGCCCATCTCGACTGACGATCCCTTCCGATGCACCCTTGCAAAACGGAGGCATCCTCCGTATAACTCATCATGCGCCCGGCGGAACCCATTCTTCGCGCCGGGCGTCCTCCCCCGGCGGAATGGGGACCACATTCCGCATCTAGCCACATATACAGCCAACCACAGGGAGAGAACATGACCCTGTCCATCACGATGACGGTCAACGGCGACCGTCTGGCGCTGACGCTGGACGATCCCCGCACCACCTTGCTCGACCTCTTGCGCGACCGTGTCGGCCTGACCGGCACCAAGAAAGGCTGCGACCGCGGCCAATGCGGCGCCTGCACCGTCCTCGTCGACGGGCGGCGCATCAACAGCTGCCTTGCGCTGGCGGCGGCCCATGACGGGTCCGACATCACCACGGTCGAGGGGCTGGCGCAGGGCGACGACCTGCACCCCGTCCAGGCCGCGTTCATCGCGCAGGACGGCTTCCAGTGCGGCTATTGCACCCCCGGCCAGATCATGAGCGCGGTGGCCCTGATCGCCGAGGGCGAGGCGGGCGACGACCCCGAGCGCATCCGCGAGGGGATGAGCGGCAACATCTGCCGTTGCGCCGCCTATGCCGGGATCACCGATGCGGTGCGCGAGGCGACCCGCCGGATGCAGCAGGACGAACGGAGAAGCGCATGACCCCCTTCGAGTTCATCCGGCCGGCGACGCTGGCCGAGGCCGTGGCCGCCGGTGCCGAGCCGGACAGCCGCTATCTGGCGGGCGGGACCAACCTGCTCGACCTGATGAAGCTGGGCGTGGCGGTGCCGCGCCGGCTGATCGACATCAGCCGTCTACCCGGGCTCGACCGGATCGAGGCGCAGCCGGACGGCGGGCTGCGGATCGGGGCGATGGTGCGCAATTCCGACCTCGCCCGCGACCCTGCCGTACTGCGCGGACATCCGGCGGTGGCCGAGGCGCTGCTGTCGGGCGCGTCGGCGCAGCTGCGCAATGCCGCGACCGTCGGCGGCAACCTGCTGCAGCAGACCCGCTGCCCCTATTTCCAGGACCCGGCCGCCGCCTGCAACCGGCGCGATCCGGGCGCGGGATGCGAGGCGATCGGCGGGGTGACGCGCGGACATGCGGTGCTGGGCTGGACCGAGACCTGCATCGCCACCCATGCGTCCGACTTCTGCGTGCCGCTGGCGGCGCTGGATGCGCGGGTGGAAATCGCGGGTCCCGGCGGCACGCGCGAGGTCGGGATGGCCGAACTGCATCCGCTGCCGGATGAGGACAGTGCCGGCAACCCGGCCATCCGCCCCGGCGAGGTGCTGACGGCTCTGGTCCTGCCCCCGGGCAGCGACGCCTTCGCCGGCCATTCCCGCTATGTGAAGCTGCGGGAGCGGACGTCGTTTGCCTTCGCGGTGGTGTCGGCAGCAGCGATGCTGGACATGGACGGCGGGACGATCCGCGCCGGCCGCCTGGCCCTGGGCGGCGTCGCGGCCCGGCCCTGGCGCGTGGCCGAGGCCGAGGCGCTGCTGGCCGGGCAGGCGCCCGATGCCGAACTCTTCGACCGCGTGGCCGGGGTCCTGACCGAGGGCGCGCATCCCTCGGGCCAGAACGGCTTCAAGATCGCGCTTGCCCGCCGGATCGCCGTGCGCGCCCTTGTGGCGGCGGCGGCAGGCACGCCCGCGCGGATGCCGGCGCTGCCCGGCTCCGTCTTCGCCAGCGAAGGAGACCTCACCCATGTCTGACGTCATTCCCATGCCCGTGGGTCCCGCCGGCGGCCATGTCCGCCTGGGGTCCAATGCCGGCCAGTCGATGACCCGGCGCGATGGCATCGCCAAGGTGACGGGCACCGCCACCTATGCCGCCGACAACCGCCCCGACCGGCTGCTGCATGCCGTCTATGCCTCGGCCAGCATCGCGCGGGGCCGCGTCACCTTCCTCGACACCGCCGCCGCCGAGGCGCATCCGGGCGTCGTCATGGTGATGACGCCCGCCAACCGGCCGCCGCTGGCGATCCACCCGGACGAGAAGGTCGGAATGTTCGGCCAGAAGATCGAGGCGCTGCAGGATGACGGCGTGCGCTATGCCGGCCAGCCGATCGCGCTGGTCGTGGCCGAGACGCTTGAGGCCGCCGCCGAAGGGGCGCGCCTGCTGGCGCCCCGCTACGAGGCGCTGCCCCCGCGGATCGACATCGACGCGCAGCCGCGCTTCGAGGCAGAAACGGTGGGCTTCGGCTTTCCGGCCGCGCATGCGGTGGGGGATCTCGAGGCGGGGCTTGCCGCCGCGGCGCGGGTGGTCGAACGCGACTATGTGACGCCCGCCCAGTATCACAACGCCCTGGAACCCCATGCCATCGTCGCGGAATGGCAGGGCGACCGTCTGATCATCGACACGCCGAACCAGGCCATCGTGATGATGCGCGGGGTCTTCGCCGCCTATTTCGACATGCCCGAGGAAAACCTGCTGCTGCGCAGCCCCTATCTGGGCGGCGGCTTCGGGTCGAAGGCGGCGGTCTGGGGGCCGCAGCTGCTGGTCATCCTCGCGGCCAAAGCACTGGGGCGCCCGGTGAAGCTGGCGCTGCGGCGCGACCAGATGTTCGGGCCGGTCAGCCATCGCGGCGCCACCCGGCAGAAGCTGCGCCTCGGCCTCGATGCCGAGGGACGGCTGACCGCGCTCGAACATCGGGCGGCCGCGGTCGGCAGCAGCTTCGAGAACTTCTTCGAACCCGCGGGCCGTGCGTCGGAAAACCTTTATGCCACGCCGGCGATGGCGATGTCGCATGAAGGTATCCGCATCGACACCGGCACGCCCGGCGCGATGCGGGCGCCGGGGGAGGCGTCGGGGTCCGCCGCGCTGGAATCCGTCATGGACGAGGCGGCGTTCGAGCTGGGCCTCGACCCGCTGGAATTCCGCCTGCGCAACTATGCCGAAACCGACCCCGCCACCGGCAACCCCTTCTCGTCCAAGGCGCTGCGCGAATGCTATGCGCAAGGGGCGGCCCGGTTCGGCTGGGCCGGCCGGCCGCTGCAGCCCCGGCAGATGCGGGATGCGGCGGGCCTGCTGACCGGCTGGGGCATGGGCACCGCGATCTTCCCCGCGCCGATGTTCCAGGCCACGGCCCGCGCAGTGCTGCGCGCCGATGGCAGCGCGGTGGTGGAAACCGCCGCCGCGGACATGGGACAGGGCGCCTGGACCTCGCTGGCGCAGATCGCGGCCGACGGTCTGGGTATCGACGTGTCGCGGCTGGAATTCCGCTCGGGCTCGTCCGACCTGCCCGATGCCGGGGTGGCGGGCGGATCCGGCCATACCGCCACGGCGGGCAGCGCGCTGTTCAACGCCGGCGCCGATGCGGTGGCGAAGCTGGCGGAACTGGCCACCAAGGATCCGGCCTCGCCGCTGTTCGGGGCCGGCAATGCGGCGGTGGTGGCCCGCGACGGGCGGCTGATGCTGGCCGATGACGAAAGCCGCGGCGAAGCCTATGAGGACATCCTGGCCCGCGCCGGGCTGGACCTGATCGAGGGCCACGGCAAGGGCGTCCGCGGCGAGGCCGAGGCGCAGTCCCGGGCGATGTTCTCGCATGGGGCCGTCTTCGCCGAGGTGAAGGTCGATCCCGATCTGGGGCAGGTGCGGGTCAGCCGGCTGGTCGGTGCCTTCGCCGCGGGCCGGATCATCAACCCGAAGCTGGCGGACAGCCAGCTGAAGGGCGGGATGATCTGGGGCATCGGCTTCGCGCTGCAGGAAGAGGCCATCCACGACCCGCGCACGGGCCGGCCGGTGAACGCCGATCTGGCGGGCTATCACGTGCCGGTCAATGCCGACGTGCCGCATGTCGAGGCGATCACCGTGCACGAGGACGACCCCTTCGTGAACACGCTCGGCGTGAAGGGCGTGGGCGAGATCGGGATCACCGGCACCGTCGGCGCCATCGCCAATGCCGTCTGGCATGCGACCGGCGTGCGGGTGCGCCGCTTCCCGATCCACCCCGAGGACCTGATCGGCTGATCCGGCTGGCCTGAGAAACCAGGCACCCGCCGCCCCGAAGGGCGGCGGGTGTTTTCGTCGCGGCGCGGTGCCGTCCCGATCCTCAGGACGCGCCGTGGCCCGCCTTGCGGTAGGCGGTTTCCGCATCGGCCCCGGCGGGCGTCATCATCGGCGCATCGGGGTCGGTGACGGCCCGCCACACCGCCTCGGCCACATCGCCGGTCGTGGTCTTTTCGGGGGATCCCCGCAGCGCCTGGATGTAGCCTTGGACGAAGGCGCCATAGGCCTCGGGCACCTCCATGCCCATCCGGGCGAGAGCGTTCCGGCCGAAGGCGGTTTCGGGCGCGGCACCGGGAAGGACCAGCCGGGTGCGGATGCCGAACTCTGCCGCCTCCAGCGCCAGGCTTTGCGTGAAGGCGTTCACCGCCGCCTTGCTGGCCGAATAGACCGCCAGGGCCGGCAGCGGATGCAGCGTGACGCTGGAGCTGATGTTGACGATCACCCCGGACCGCCGCGCGCGCATTCCCGGCATCACTGCCTTCGACATGGCGATGGTCCCGAAGACGTTGGTGTCGAACAGCTCGCGCGCCCGGTCCAGATCGACGCCTTCCAGCACGTTCAGCAGGCCGACGCCGGCATTGTTGACCAGCGCGTCGAGCGGGCCGGCCTCGGCGATGGCGGCGTCGATGCTGTCCTGTTGCGTCACGTCGAGCGCGAGGATGCGAAGCCGGTCGCTGGCGGGCAGACCCTCGGGGCTGGGCCGGCGCATGGTGGCGACGACCTCCCAGCCCTCGTCGAGGAAGCGCGCGGCAATCGCCTGCCCGAAGCCGGAAGAGCAGCCGGTGATCAGAATGCGGGGCATGATGATGTCTCCTGTGGTGTGTCGGCAGGAGATACGCAGGGAACGTCGGACGTGCTATGTACAGAAGTCCGCAAGTATTCATCGAAAGTCCGAATCCGTGACCAGCCCGGCCGCAGCCCCCCCGTCCAGTGCACCGCCCCAGTCCGGCGCAGACCCCCTGTCCAGCGTCGTCGCCCTGTTGAAGCCCCGGCCCGCCATCTCGAAGATGATCGAGGCCGGCGGGCGCTGGCAGGTGACGCGCAGCGACCTGTCCACCCCGTTCTATGCCGCCATCGTCGAGGGCTGCGCGCGCCTGACGCTGCCGGGCCGCGCACCGGTGACGCTGAAGGCAGGAGACTTCGTGCTGGTTCCCGCCCCCGACCGTTTCACGATGACGAGTGCCGTGCCCCCGCCCCCGGGCACGGCCCGCCTCCCGCTGGAAACCGGGCCGGGCGTCTTCCGCCTCGGGCCGCGGGACGGCCCGGTCGAGATGCGCGCGCTGGTGGGCCATTGCCGCTTTGCCGCCGCCGACAAGGCCCTGCTGCTGTCCCTGCTGCCCGAGATGATCCATGTCCCGGGGCAGGAGCGGCTGATGACGCTGGTGCCGCTGATCCATGACGAGACGCGGGCCGACCGGCCGGCCCGCACCATGATCCTCGACCGGCTGCTGGAGGTGCTGATGATCGAGGCGCTGCGATCCAGCCCCGGCCCCGAGCGGTCTGCGGGGCTGATGCGCGGCCTGTCAGATCCCCGGCTGGCCGCGGCGCTGCACCGGATCCACGGCGACACGGGCAGCCCGCTGTCGGTCGCGGCGCTGGCCCGCGCCGCAGGCCTGTCGCGATCCACCTTCTTCGAACGCTTCCGCCATGCGCTGGGGGCGACGCCGATGGACTATGCGACGGCCTGGCGGATGGCGGTGGCCCGCGACCTGATCCTGCGCGGCGGGCTGACCAATGCCGAGATCGCGGACCGGATCGGCTATGGCTCGGCCAGCGCCTTCGGCATGGCCTTCCAGCGGCATGAGGGTGTCTCGCCGGGCCAGTTCGCGCAGAGGCACGGGGGCCGCATGTCGCAGACGGACGGAGCCCCTCTGTGATCCGGGCGCCGACATGCCATCCGCCGACAGATGCGCATCACTTGTTCCCGTCGATCCATTTCGACATCAGCCCCTTGTCGCGGAAGCATTCGTCCGGGACGGCGCGGCGCTTGATCCGGGCGAGCTTCTCCGCGAAGGCCACCTGCCTTGAGGTCGGCAGGCCGTCGATGTCGGATACCGGCTTCAGCCGCGCCTGCAACTCGATCCAGGCACTCAGGGACCGGCGGTCCTGCTGAACCTCCCACGGCAGGAGGGTCTGGTTGCGCCGGGCGAGCGCGCGCGCATAGGCGATCTGCCTGGGCGTTGCGGGCAAGGCATGCGTGGTGCTGTCCATCGGGAAACTCCCTTGCTGGCCTGGCGTTTGATATAGAACATAACAGGAACAAAATCAACCCGCGCGCACGGGACGAGAGGGTTCGACAGGGAACAGGGGGATGGGAAAGATCAGGCCCGAGGGGGGCCGAGAGAGCAGCTTGAGATCCGGGACATCCGGCCGGGGGCTAATCCTCGACCCGATCCACCGGACGCCGGGACGGAACACCCAGCAGCAGTTCGGCGGTCTGGGCATGGTTTGCAGATGTTGCAAACGTTCCGGCCCTGGCAAGCCGTTCGGCCTGCCTTTTGGCCACGGGGGCCAGATGTGTCCCGCCGACAAAGCCGATGGCGCGCATTCCTGCCGAACGTGCCGCGGTGACGCCGGCGGTGGCATCCTCGACCACGATGCAGTCCCCGGGGGTCCGGCCACGCCGCGCCGCGGCGAACAGCATCAGGTCAGGGGCAGGTTTGCCGCGGGCCACGTCATCGGCGCTGAAGGCGCGGCCATGAAAGCGTCCGGCCAGATCCAGGCACTCCAGCGCAACGCCGAGCCTGCGATCGGAACTGCCGGAGGCGATACAGTAGTCCACCCCGTCGCAATCCAGCCGGTCGAGAAGCGCCATGATGCCGGGCACGGGCTGCAATTCGCGCCGGTAGCGGTCAAACAGCCGCGCATACCAGACCTCGCGGAAGTCGTCGTGCACGGGCGCCCCCGTATGCTCGGCCAGAGCGGCAGTAATGCTGGACAGCGACGCCCCGAGGAACCGGTCGATCAGGCTGTCCATCGGCAAGGTCAGGCCATGATCGGCCAGACAATCCTGAAGCTCGGCCAGCGCGATGATCTCGCTGTCCGCAATGACGCCGTCGAAGTCGAAGATCACCAGAGGCGCGCTCATCCCAACCGTTCCAGCACCAGCCTGGCCGTCACGTCGTCGGTGATCAGGGTCTGTGCCAGACCGCGGCGGCACGCGGCAATGATGATGTCGACCTTGTGCGCCCCGGCCGCGGCCAGAACCCGGTTGGGCACGTTCATCAGCGATTCCAGATCCATGCCGATGGCGCTGCGGCTGATCGGATGGTCAACCTCTGTGCCGTCGTGTTTCAGGAAATGGCCCAGCACGTCGCCCACCGCGCCTGCGTCGATCAGGTCCTGCGGCTTGACCCCGGAGGGAAGGCCCATCGACACAAGGAAGGACCGCTCGGTCACGTCACCGGCCACAAGCACGGCCAGATCCAGCTTCTGAAGCCGCGCCAGATGTGCCTGAAACGCGCCTTCGGCCAGAAAGATGGCCCGGTCCGTACCCGGCGAAAGATAGATCGGGGCGGAAAACAGCGAATAGCTGGCCCCTAGCCGGTCGGCCATGGCCGAAGCCACGCCGAAGGCGTTGAAGCTGGCCCCCTGCGAGGTGCCGCCGATCATCGACACGATCTCAAGATTCTCGAGCGTCAGGCGCGGCAGCCGCTGGATCGCCGTTTTCAGGGTCTGCCCCCAGGACAGCCCGATCGATCGTGAATGCCCCTCGCGCAGGTATTTTTCCAGCCAGAACGCCAGCGCGGCACCGACCGGGCCGTGATAGTCATGGTCGTCCGGATCGGCCGGCGCACAGATCGCCTCGGAAAGACCGAGGCGGCGGCAAAGCTCTGCCTGCAGCTCAAGCCGCGCGACGAAGGGCGAGTCGATCTCGATTCGCACGACCCCCGCCGCACGGGCCAGTTGCAGCGCCCGGTTCACCCGCAGCCGCGTGACCCCCATCAGCCGCGCGACATCCTGCTGTGTCATCTCGTTGACATAATAGTGCCAGCACACCTCGGCCAGAAAGGACTCGGGCTCTTCCGCTGTTGTCGTGTTCATCCGCCCCCTCCTTCGTCCGCCTGTGCGCCGGCCGGTCCGAATTTCCCTGAACGTTTCGTGTAGCGCAGTCGCGACCAGATGAAAATCGAAGATTACATCTGTACTTTACACTTGTGAATGCGTCTGCACAAATGTATTCAGATCATGCCTCGGGTTAAGGTGCGCCCGGTGACGGTCCGGCTCGCGCCGAGGTTCGTTGAATGCGCCGGGTCGCGCAGACGGCCCGAATGGGAGGAATGAAATGCCGAAACTCTTGCTCGCCACTTCGGCGATCGCCGTTGCCTTGTCTGCTCCGGCCTATGCCGATTTCTGGTCGGATGCCGGTGCCAACCTGCAGGGCGTGACCATCCGCGGCGTGTCCGAAAGCACCCCGCCGTCGAACTATGTGCGCGACGTCCTGGCGCCGCAGTTCACCGAAGCCACCGGGATCGAGGTCGAATTCGAGACCACCTCGTGGGACCAGATGTTCGACAAGGCGATCAAGGACATGGAGGCCGGTTCGGGCATCTATGACTTCGTCTACATCGAACAGGACATCATCTATTCCTACCTCGCCCGCGACTTCCTGGTGAACATCTCGGACGCGCTCGAGGCCAACCCCTCGCTGCAGGCGCCCGACTTCAGCATCGAGGATTTCACCACCTTCATCGACAATTTCCGCGGCGCGGATGGCGACATCTTCGGCGTCCCGATGGAGGCCTTCATCAAGGTCTATCTCTACCGCAAGGACCTGTTCGAGGATCCCGCCCATCAGGAGGCGTTCAAGGCCAAGTACGGCTACGATCTGGCCCCTGCCACGACCTTCGACCAATGGCGCGACAATGCCGAGTATTTCGCCAACCTCGATCCGAATGACGAGTTGTGGGGGACGACCGTCCAGGCAGCATCGGGCCACCCGGCGGCTTTCTACGAATTCTTCGAGTCGATCGCGCCGACCTATGGCGTCTATGACTGGGGCATCGACATGGCAAAGGGTGCGGCCACCGTCGAGAAGGGCGGCCGCATGAACTCGCCCGAGGCGAAAGAGGCGCTGGCCTTCTGGGTCGGCCTGCTGGACTTTGCCCCGCCGGAAGCCACCGCCTCGACCTGGGACGAGGTCGCCTCGACCTTTGCCGCGGGCCGTGCCGCGCAGGGGTGGGTCTATGGCGAGAACGCCGCCTGGGTTGCGACCAATCCCGAAAAATCGACCGTGGTCGGCAAGGTCGGCGTTGCCCTGCCGCCGATGAACCCCGGCGTCATGGAAGAGGCCGAGGCCGGCGAAGGCTATATCGGCTATTATGACGGCGGCGCCTTCGGCATCCCGCATTCGTCGAAGAACAAGGAAGCCGCGTTGCTGTGGCTGCAGTTCATCGGCCAGCCCTCGGTCCAGGCCGACTGGGCGGTGGCCGGGTCGCGCGTGGTGCATCAGGCCACATTCGACGATCCCAAGGTCAAGGAAGTGGATGCCATGGCCGACGGCTATTTCACCATGATGAAAGAGCAGGGCCACCTGTTCAAGGGCGCGCCCGAATTCCCCTTCCATGCCCAGGTGCGCGAGGCTGTCGCGCCCTTCATCTACGAGGCCATCGTCGGCACGATGACGCCGGAAGAGGCGCTCGACCAGGCCGCCGCCGCGGCCGAGGCCGAAATGGCCAATCTGGGTTACGGCGGCAACTGATCCCGCCCGGCCTGCCGGCGGGGCGTTCCTCCCCGGGCTCCGCCGGCGCCCTTTCCTGTCCAGCCGCCGTTGCGGGGGCTCAAGACAAAGGTGCTGCAATGCGCAACACGACCACGGGCTGGCTTCTGATCGCTCCGACCCTTTTCATCCTGTTCATCACCGGGATGGTGCCGTTCCTCTATGTTCTGGCTGTCGGTTTCCTCGACTGGAACACCTTCGCGGCAAACCCCGAGCCGCGCTTTGCCGGCGTGGACAACTTCCGCAGGCTGGTGTTCGACGCGGCTTTCCTCAAATCGCTGTGGCTGACGTTCAAGTTCACCCTCTTCGTGCTGGCAAGCCAGCTGATCATCGGCTTCTTCCTGGCCAAGATGCTGATGCGCAATGTGCCGCTGAAGGGTCTGTTCCGTACCGTTCACACCCTGCCGCTGATGATTGCCCCCATCGCGGTCGGCGCCACCTGGCGGCTGATGACCGTGCCGGGGCTGGGACCCATCCCGCACTGGATGCAGCAATGGTTCGACATCAGCTATGTGCTGTCCCGTTTTCCCGATCAGGCATTCGCCACGGTCGTGATCATGGACATCTGGCACTGGACGCCGCTGGTCACGCTGACGCTGATGGCGGGCCTGTCGAACCTGCCGGAAGAGCCGCTGGAACAGGCCCGGATCGACGGCGCGGGCGAATGGCGCATCTTCTGGGACATCACGCTGCCGTTCCTCAAGCCCGTGCTGCTGACCACCATCTTCATCCGGCTGATGGATGCGCTGCGCACCGTCGATGAGGTCTGGATGCTGACCGGCGGCGGCCCCGGGGCCGAAACCCGCTTCATCGGCCTGCACATCTGGCGCGTGGTCTTTCCCAAGACCGACTACGGCTATGGCGCGGCCATGTCGCTGATCACCCTGTATCTGACCATCGTCATGTGCTGGCTTCTCTATGTCGCCATGACCGGCATGAAGGAGAAAAGCCGGTGAACCGCGGCATCCTCTCTTCCCGCCTGCTGACGTTCCTGTTCTGGATCGCCATGTCCGCCCTGACCCTGCTGCCGGTCTGGTGGATGTTCCTGGTCTCGGTCCGCACCCGGGCCGACCTGTTCGGCAAGCCGTCCTTCCTTCTGGATCTGTCGGCGATGACCTGGGAAAACTACGCCGCGGTTCTGTCGAACCCGACCTTCCAGAAATACATGACCAATTCCCTGATTGTGGCCACCTCGAACGCGGTGCTGGTGTCGATGCTGGCGCTGCTGGCGGCCTATGCGATGTCGCGCTTTGCACTGGCGGGGAAGGACAACCTGTTCTTCTGGGTGCTGACCAACCGGATGGCCCCGCCCGCGGTGTTCCTGCTGCCGCTGTTCCTGATGTTCACCGGGTTCCGCATCGGTGACTGGTCGCTGTTCGACACGCGGATCGGCCTGATCCTGCTCTATTGCGTCTTCAACCTGCCCTTCGCCTTCTGGCTGCTTCAGGGCATCGTGGATGCCATTCCGCGCGAGCTGGACGAGGCGGCCTATGTCGACGGCGCCAGCACCTTCACCGTGCTGATGACGGTCATCTTTCCCCTGGCCCGCCCCGGCCTTGCCGTGACCGGCATCCTGACATGGGTGTTCGCGTGGAACGAATATCTTTTCGCCTCCACGCTCACCTCGGTCGATGCGCGGACCATCACCACCGGCCTTGCCGAATTCGTCACGGTGACGGGCACCAACTGGGGCGAACTGGCGGCCGTGGCCATGCTGACGCTGGCCCCCGCCGCGCTGGTCCTTGCGCTGGTGCAGCGGCACATCGTGGCCGGCCTCACCTTCGGTGCCGTGAAAGGATAGCCCATGGCCGAGCGCAACGGTTTCCTGCCGATCCGGACCAACACCTTCGACCGCGTCTTCATTTCGGTCGTGCTGTTCATCGCCATCTCGCTGTTCTGGATGCGGTTCCTTGAACCCCATGCGCCGCTTTGGGTCTCGACCCTGCTGTCGGCGATCCTGGGCCAGTGGATCATCAGAAAAGGATAAGACATGAGCCGCGTCACCCTCGAAGCGGTCGGTAAGAGCTATGGCGCCCTGACGGTGCTGAAGCCCCTGGACCTCGATATTGCCGATGGCGAGTTTCTGGTGCTCCTCGGGCCTTCGGGCTGCGGCAAGTCCACCACGATGCGCATGATCGCCGGGCTGGAGGCGATTTCCACCGGCACCCTGCGCTTTGACGGGCGCGACGTGACCCAGCTGCACCCGCGCGACCGCAATGTGGCGATGGTGTTCCAGAACTACGCGCTTTACCCGCACATGACCGTGGCCGACAACATCGGCTATCCGCTGAAGGTGGCCAGGGTCGCCAAGGCCGACCGTCAGGCCCAGATCGAGGCGGCGGCCCGCAAGGTGGACCTGACGCCCTATCTGTCGCGCTATCCGCGCGATCTGTCGGGGGGGCAGCGGCAGCGCGTGGCGCTGGCCCGCGCGCTGGTGCGGTCGCCCGGCGTGTTCCTGCTGGACGAGCCCCTGTCGAACCTGGACGCCAAGCTGCGCGTCGCCATGCGGGCCGAGATCAAGCACCTTCAGCGCAGCCTGGGCGTGACGATGATCTATGTCACCCATGACCAGATCGAGGCAATGACCCTGGCCGATCGCGTGGTGCTGCTGAACGATGGCCGTATCCAGCAGGTCGGCACGCCGGACGAAATCTACGACAACCCCGAGAACCTGTTCGTCGCGGGCTTCATCGGATCGCCGCCGATGAACTTTGTCGAAGGCGCGGCGGCCGACGGCACCTTTGCCGGGCCGGGCGTCGCGGACCTGCCCTGCCCCGGCGCGGGCCGGCTGACCCTGGGCTTCCGGGCCGAGGATACCACCCTTTCGGACAGCGGCCGGTTCTCCGGCACCGTCTATGAGGTGGAGCCGACGGGCGAGGCGACCTACATCGTCCTGCAGATGGGGCCGCATCGGGTGAACCTGCGATGCGACAAGCGGTTCCGCCCCGACCTGGGCACGACGCTGCGCTTCGACCTGGGCGCCGGGCAGGCGCTGTTCTTCGACACAGCCTCGGGCCAGCGGGTGGGGTGAACCATGGGTGGAATTCTTGACAGGTTCAGCCTGACGGGCCAGCGCGCGCTGGTGACCGGGGCCAGCAAGGGCATCGGCCTTGCCAGCGCGCGGGCGCTGGCGCAGGCCGGGGCGCATGTCATCCTGACCTCGCGCGATGCGACAGCGCTGCAGCGCGTGGCGGCCGACCTGGCGGCGGCCGGGCACAGTTCCGAATGGCATGTGCTGGACGTAACCGACAGCGTCGCCGCGACTGCGCTGGCCGAACGGCTGGGGCCGCTGGACGTGGTGGTCGCCAATGCAGGCATCGCCCGGTCGGGCACCGCGGCCGAGGCGGCAGGCGACGATCTGGTGGCGGATGTGATGAACACCAACTTCTACGGTGTCCTCTATACCGTGCGGGCCTTCGGGGCGCAGATGCTGAGGGCCGGAAAAGGCTCGATCGTGGCGATCGGCTCGATCTCGGGCGATATCTCGAACCGGCCGCAGAACCAGAGCTACTACAATGCCTCCAAGGCGGCCGTGCACCATCTGGTGCGCTCGACCGGCGCGGAATGGGCCGCGCGCGGCGTTCGGGTGAACGCGGTGGCGCCCGGCTATATCGAAACCGAGATGACGAAATACGCCATGGTCGACGATCCGGTCATGGCCGCGAAATGGATGGAACTGACCCCGATGGCCCGGGCGGGCCAGCCGGACGAAGTGGCCTCCATCGTCGTCTTCCTTGCGTCCCCTGCCTCCAGCTACATGACCGGGTCGGTCGTGACGGTGGATGGCGGCTATACCTGCTGGTGATCCCATGACCCGAATTCCCGAGACGATGCAGGCCGTTGTCTGCCACGGCCCCGGCGACTACAGGCTGGAAACCCGTCCCGTCCCGCGCCCCGGTCCCGGCGAGGTGCTGGTCAAGGTCATTGCGGCCGGGATCTGCGCGGGCGACGTGAAATGTTTCCAGGGCACGCCGATGTTCTGGGGCGATGCCAACCGCAAGCCCTATGCCGAAACCGATGTGATCCCCGGCCACGAATTCGTGGGCCGCGTCGTGTCACTGGGCGAAGGCGCGGGCGATCGGCACGGGCTGGCCGTGGGCGATGTGGCTGTCTCCGAACAGATCGTGCCCTGTGGCGAATGCCGGTTCTGCCGCGAGGGCAATTACTGGATGTGCCAGCCGCATGACCTGTACGGCTTTCACCGGGTCACGCAGGGATCCTGGGCGGACTACATGATCTACCCCGCCAAATCCCGCAACTACCGCCTGCCCGACGGAATGGACCCGCGCCATGGCGTCTTCGTGGAGCCGCTGGGCTGTTCGATTCATGCGGTGAACCGCGGCAATATCGGCTTCGACGACACGGTAGTGATCTCGGGCTGCGGGGCGCTGGGGCTGGGCATGGTGGCGGCGGCGCGGATGAAGAACCCGGCACGGCTGATCGCGCTGGACCTGAACCCGCACCGGCTCGAACTCGCAAAGCGCTGCGGCGCCGACATCGTGATGAACCCGGCCGAAACCGATGTGGTGCAGGCCATCCGCGACCTGACCGAAGGCTATGGCTGCGACGTCTATATCGAGGCGACCGGCGCGGGCAAATCGGTGGAACAGGGCCTGCTTGCGATCCGCAAGCTGGGCACCTTCGTCGAATTCTCGGTGTTCAAGGACCCGGTCACGGTGGACTGGACCATCATCGGGGACAGCAAGGAACTGAACATCCACGGCGCGCATCTGTCCCCCGGCACCTACCCCCATGCCATCCGCATGATCGCCGAAGGCCGCCTGCCGATGGAGGAGATCCTGACCCATCGCCTGCCGCTCTCGGGCTTTCGCGAGGGGATCGACATTGCCGCCGACGGACGGCGGTCGCTCAAGGTCATTCTCGATCCGGAGGCCGCAGCATGAAAGCGCTGGTTCTGGAAAGGCAGGGCGTCCTGTCGCTGCGCGACATCGACCTTCCGACCGAGGTGGGGCCGCATGACGTGAAGATCGCCGTCGATACCGTGGGTATCTGCGGGTCGGACGTCCATTACTACACCCATGGCAAGATCGGCCCGTTCGTCGTGACCGCGCCGATGGTTCTGGGCCACGAGGCCGCGGGCGAAGTGATCGCCGTCGGTGCGGCGGTGACCCATCTCGCCGTCGGCGACCGTGTCTGCATGGAGCCGGGCATTCCAGATCCCAGTTCGAGGGCGGCGAAACTTGGCATCTACAACGTCGATCCGGCCGTCAGATTCTGGGCCACCCCGCCCGTTCACGGCTGTCTGGCGCCCGAGGTCGTCCACCCCGCGGCCTATACCTACAAGTTGCCCGATACGGTGAGCTATGCCGAAGGCGCGATGGTCGAGCCCTTTGCCATCGGCATGCAGGCGGCGCTGCGGGCCAGAATCAGACCGGGCGACATGGCCGTGGTCACGGGGGCCGGGCCTATCGGGATGATGGTCGCGCTGGCCGCCCTGGCCGGGGGCTGCGCACGGGTGATCATCTCTGACCTCGCCCAACCCAAGCTCGACATCATTGCCGCCTATCCCGGCATCACGCCGGTCAACCTGCGCCGGCAGGCGCTGGCCGAGGTGGTCGCGTCGGAAACCGCGGGCTGGGGCGCGGATGTGGTGTTCGAATGTTCGGGTGCAGCGCCCGCCATTCTGGGCCTGCCCGAGCTTGTGGCGCCGGGGGGGACCGTCGTTCTGGTGGGAATGCCGGTCGACCCGGTGCCGTTCGACATCGTGGGCCTTCAGGCGCGCGAGGCGCGGGTGGAAACCGTGTTCCGCTATGCCAATGTCTACGACCGGGCGATCGCGTTGCTGGCCTCCGGCAAGGTGGACCTGAAGCCGCTGGTGTCGGCCACCATCCCCTTCGCGGACAGTATTGCCGCCTTCGACCGGGCGGTCGAGGCGCGTTCCACGGATGTGAAGATCCAGATCGCCATGCCGGGCTGAGGCTTCGGCCTCACGTTTCCGAGGGAGGGGCCGGGCGCAGGTGCGCCCCCGGGCCCACCGGCGCCAGGTCCCCGGCAAAAGGCTGATATCCGGCGCGCCGGTCTGCCAACGGGCGACAGTCAAGGTGCGCATGGGGTGGGGAGAGCAGCCGGCTGGCGGCGTGGCACGGCGGTCGCGGCGACCGGCCTGCGGCAATCGCCACCGCCGACCCCGCGAGGACATGGACGCAACGACAGGAAAGGCGCCCGACGGGGCGCCCCTAACATCGTGCAATCAGGAGAGATTTGGTGGAGCCAAGGGGAGTCGAACCCCTGACCTCTTGAATGCCATTCAAGCGCTCTCCCAACTGAGCTATGGCCCCACCGGAGGTCCGGGCGATGACTGTGTCGCCGCCCGTGTCGCGCCGTATAGGCAGTTGCCGGGCGGGGTGCAAGCGGAAACTCCGGCGTGCCGAAAATCTTCCGCTCCGGCGGTTCCGCCGCGCCCGGCCCGGCGGCCGCCATGGCCGCAGGCCGGGCCGCACGCGCGGGGACGCGGCCCCGCGCAAGGGGTGGCTCAGCCCTCGTCCTCGCCGCCGGCGACGTCGGCGATCTCGTCCAGCGAGACGTTGTCGTCCTCGTCATCCTCGAGCAGGTCGTCGTCCAGATCGACATCGCCCGAATCGTCGTCCAGGACCTCGTCGTCGTTGATGTCGTTTATCTGGTCGTCGCGGTTGCGTACGGCGGCCTTGTCCGCGATCATCGAGCGGCCCCGGCCCGTCAGGCTGTCGAGGTCGACGACCTGCCCGGTATAGGGGCTGACGATCGGGGTGCGGTTCAGGTCATAGAAGCGTTCGCCCGTCGTCGGGCAAATCCGCTTCGTGCCCCATTCCGGTTTGGGCATGTGGGTTCCTCTAGAGCTGGCTTCCGGGATTCGAGGGTGCTTGCCATACCGCCCTGCTGCTGTCAAAGCCTTTCGGAACACGGTGTCGCGCGGGCCGCCGGACCGCCCGCCCCCCTGCCCGCCCCCTGCCCGCCCCGCCTGCCTCCCGCCCCTGCCAGAGCCACCGATGCCCGCCCCCCGGACTGCGAAGACCACCGCAACGCCCCCTGCGACCACCCGCCTGCCCGGCGACCCGCCGCTGGAGATCACGCTGCGCCGGTCGGCCCGGGCGCGGCGCTTTTCGCTGCGGGTGTCGCGGCTCGACGGGCGGATCACCCTGACGCTGCCCCTGCGCGCGGCCGAACGCGAGGCGATCGCCTTCGCCCGCGACCGCGAGGGCTGGATCCGGGGGGCGCTGGCGGGCATGGGGTTCGACCCGGCGGACGGGTTCGCCGGCGCCGGCCCGGCCTTCGGCCAGACGGTGCCCTTCGAGGGGCGCGACCTGACGCTGCTGCCCGGCGCGGTGCGCAGCGCGCGGCTGAGCGAGGCGGGGCTGGTCCTGCCCGCCGATCCGGCGCGGATGCCGGCGCGGCTGGCGGCCTTCCTGCGGCTGGCGGCGCGCGACCGGCTGACCGCCGCCTGCGACCGCCATGCCGCCACGCTGGGCCGCCCCTATGCCCGCATCACCCTGCGCGACCCTCGGTCCCGCTGGGGCTCCTGCACCTCGGACGGGGCGCTGATGTTCTCGTGGCGGCTGGTGATGGCGCCACCGGGTGTGCTCGACTATGTCGCGGCGCATGAGGTGGCGCATCTGGCCGAGATGAACCATTCCCCCGCCTTCTGGGCCGTCGTCGCCCGGCTGAAGCCCGGCTATGCGGCGGATCGCGACTGGCTGCGGCGCCATGGCGCGGGGCTGCACCGGCTGCGGCTGGAGCCCGCCGCTTGACGGCGGCGCGCAAGCTGTGATCACGCTCGGACATGCAGAAACCCGCCCGCCCCGCCGAACCCGCCGCGCATGAACGCCTGTATCGCAGCCTGCGCCAGCAGATCATGCATGGCGAGCTGGCGCCCGGGCAGGCGCTGACCCTGCGCGGGCTGGCGCGGCAGCACGACCTGTCGATGACCCCCGCGCGCGAGGCGCTGCGCCGGCTGGTGGCCGAAGGCGCGCTCAGCCTGTCGGCCTCGGGCCGGGTGACGACGCCGGAACTGTCGAACGAGCGGATCGAGGAACTGGCGATGCTGCGCGCGCTGATCGAGCCGGAACTGGCCAGCCGCGCCCTGCCCCGCGCGCATCTGGCGCTGATCGAACGGTTGCAGACGATCAACGCCGCCAATGCCGAGGCCGTGGCCCGGCGGGACGCGGTGGGCTATATCCGCACCAATCTGGAATTCCATCGCACGCTCTATCTGCGGGCGCAGGCGCCGGCGATGCTGGCCATCGTGGAAACGGTCTGGCTGCAGCTGGGGCCGACGATGCGCGCGCTCTATGGCCGGTTGCGTCGCAGCGAGGCGCCGCCGCATCACCGGATGATCATCGCATCGCTGAAGGCGGGGGACGAGCCGGGGCTGCGGCTGGCGCTGCGCACGGATGTGACGCAGGGCCTGCGGCATCTGGCGGGCTGACACCGAAGGCTGAACCCGGGGGGCGCCGCGCCGTGGCGCGAACCGGAACCGCCCGGACCTTCGGCAGATGCGGGCCGGACCGGCGATGCGGCGCGCAGGGGCGGCCATCTAGGGGCGCGATGACCCTTTCGTGAATTGCCCGGTGCCGGACCTCGGGCATCATCGGGGCATGAACCCTGCCGTCACCCTCCTTCCCCTGCTGCTGGGGCCGGCCCTGACGCTGGCGGTCCCGCCCTCTGCGGCCCGTGCCGCCGAGGATGTGGGCGTGGGCGTCGAACTGGTGCTGGCGGTCGATGTCTCGCGCTCGATGGACATGACGGAACAGCGCGTCCAGCGGCAGGGCTATGCCGCGGCCTTCCGCAGCGACGAGGTGCTGGGCGCGATCCTGAACGGCGGCTGGGGCCGGGTGGCGGTGGCCTATGTGGAATGGGCCGGCACGCAGACGCAATCGGTGATGATTCCCTGGACGCTGATCGACAGCGCCGACAGCGCCGAGGCCTTCGCCCGCGCCGTCGAGACGGGGCGGATGGGCACCTATTCCCGCACCTCGATCTCGGGCGCGCTGGAATTCTCCACCGCGCTGTTCGAGGATAACGGCTATGCCGGCCTGCGTCAGGTGATCGACGTGTCTGGCGACGGGCCAAACAACCAGGGCCGGGCGGTGACCGAGGCGCGCGACGCCGCCATCGCGCGCCGCATCACCATCAACGGCCTGCCGCTGATGACGAATGTGGGCGATCCCGACAACGGCTTCGGCGGCTGGAGCACGATTGCCGATCTGGACGTCTATTTCGAGGATTGTGTCATCGGCGGCCCGGGCGCCTTTGCCATTCCGGTGGTCAGCTGGGACCAGTTCGCCGCCGCCGTGCGGCAAAAGCTGGTGCTGGAACTCGCCGGCGACATGCCCGGGGCCGAGGGGCCGGAACGCCTGATCCGCGTGCAGGCGGCCGCCTCCTCCCGGGTCGATTGCCTGATCGGCGAGACGCTGTGGCAGCGCCGCCAGCAGATGTGGGAGTGAGGGCGCCCGCCCGGTCAGCCGCCCGATCCGCTCCAGCCCGCCAGGTCCGGCGTCGGCTCGGCAGCCAGCCCGTGGGCGCCCCCGATCCACAGCAGGGCCGGGATGCGGTGCCGGGCCGCGAAGGCGCGGGCGCGGTCGGCGGGCATCGCCATCAGCGCGCTGGCCAGCGCATCGGCCCGCGCGCCGGTGGCGGCAAAGACCGTGGCGGCGCGGACATTGCCGCGCACCGGCGCACCGGTCGCAGGGTCCAGCGTATGGGAGACCGGCTGCCCGTCCCATATCCGCTGCCGCCGGTAGTCGCCGGAACTGGCCATCGCGCCATCCGTCAGCGCGACCCGATGCCGGCGCCCGTCGCCGCCCGGATGCGGTTCGACCTCGATCCACCAGGGGCGGCCATCGGGTTTCAGCCCGCGGGTGACGATCTCGCCCCCGATCTCGATCATGTGGACCGGCGCCCCCGCGGCGCGCAGCGCGTCCGACACGCGATCCGCCGCCCAGCCCTTGGCGATGCCGCCGAGGTCGAGCATCAGGCCGCCGGGCTGGAAGGCGCGGCCCCCGTCCCGATCCAGCCGCAGCCGGGTCCAGCCCGCGCGGGCATGCGCGGCGGCGATCTCGTCCGCCGTCGGCGGGCGGTCGCGGGGCGTAGGGCCGAAGCCCCAGAGATCGGCGAGTTCGCCCAGCGTCGGGTCGAGCGCACCCTCGCTGGCCCCGGCCAGCAACAGTGCCTCGGCCAGAAGGTCCAGCACCGGCGCGGGCAGGTCGTGCCAGCCCGGTGCGGCCCGGTTGAACCGCGACAGCGCGCTGTCCGGCTGCCACAGGCTGAACAGGCGGATGGCCTCGTCCAGCGCGGCCTCGATCGCGGCGGCGAGGGGCGGCGCCTCGCCCGCATGCCAGACCTGCGCCGTCCAGACCGTGCCCATCGTCTGCCCGGCCAGCCGGTGCCGGCGGTCGCCGGGGCCGGCCATGGCCGAGGGCAGCGCCTCGGGCGGGATCAGGATCACCGGCCGGCCCGGCGCGTCAGACATGCGCGACCAGCAGGATCAGGATCACCGGCGCGGCAAGCCCCAGTCCGGTCAGCGGCCAGGTCGAGGGCCGGTTCTTCGCATGGGCCCACAGGATGCCCAGACCCGTCAGCGCGAACAGCACGCAGGCGATCGCCACCGCGTCGATGAAAAGCCGCCAAGGCGACCCCCGCGGCGCGGCCGGTATGCAGGTCGGCCAGATAGGCCAGCCAGCCGTGGCTGGTCCGCTCCAGCACCGCCGCGCCGGTCTGCCGGTCGAGGATCAGCGCCGCCGCGCCCCCGGGCCGGGGCAGGTCGAGGAACACCTCGCGCCGGTCCCAGTCGGCGGGCAGGCCCGCGACCCGGATGCCGAATTCCCGCGCGGCCCAATCCGCCAGCGGCGCGGGCAGGGGATGGCTACCCTCGGGCTGCGCGGCCAGCGGCGCCAGCAGGTCGGCCGGCAGCGGCGCCGCCTGTTCGCTGTGGCGAGCATGGTCGGGGATCAGCCCGGGATGGTTCAGCAACAGGCCGGAGGCCGCGAACAGCAGCAGGCCCGCCAGCGTCACCGCACCCGACAGCCGGTGCCACAGATGCACCTGGCGGACGAAGACCGCGCGTTTCCGTGGCATCTCAGCGCGACACCGTCAGCCGGACCGCGCCCAGTTCGGTCTGGCCCGCCCCCTGCGCCTCGCCCGGGACCGGCCAGTCGAAGGGCAGGCTCAGCACCTCGCGCCCGCCCTTTTCCCGCGCCGCCTCGACCTTCAGCACATAGGAGCCCGGTGGCAGCTCGGCCAGCGGCCCGCCCTCCGCGCCGAAGCGCAGGTCATGCCTGCCCGGCGCCCGGGTGGCGCCGCTGATTGCGTCGGCGGGCAGGTCCAGCGCCTCGCCCTCGGCCCGCCACCACTGGCGCAGCTCCTTCAGCCAGCCCTCGCCCAGATCGTCGCGCAGGCGGGTGTCGTACCAGACAGCCAGCGTCGCCGCCGGCTCGCCCGCGCCCGTCTCGACCCAAGCGGCGAGATAGGGGCGGTGATAGCGCGGCACGTCGAGCTGCGGCAGCTCGATGGCGAGGTCGAGCGCGGCGGGCAGCGCCGGCCCCGCCGCCAGCACCGCCGCCCCGCCCAGAAGGGCAGCGCGCCTCAATTCGACGCCCCGGTTTCGGGTGCGGCTTCGGGCGCATCCGCCGGGGGCGGCGGCAGCGGGTCGTCGGTGGACACCACCCCATCGCCATTGGTGTCGCCGCGGGCAAAGCTGTCCTCGGCCACCATCGCCTGTTCCTCGGCCGACAGCAGCCCGTCGCGGTCGCGGTCCACCACCGCGTGCCGCACATGCGCCTGCTTGATGGCGCGGTCCCAGAATTCGTCCGGTTCGCGGCCCTGTTCGGCATATTGCAGCTTCAGCCGGCCCTCGAACTCGGCCACATATTCCGCTTCGTCCAGATGGCCGTCGCCGTCGGCATCCGCCCCGGCGAAGCGTTCGTCGCGCACCGCGCCGTATTCCGCCAGCGTCACCCTGCCATCGCCGTCCCGGTCATAGCTGGCGATGAAGTAGTCGCGGCCATGCCCGCCGGCGCGGCCGGGCGCGGGGGCCTCGCCCTCCGGCGCGGCCTGCTGGGCGGCGGCGGGAAGGGCCGCCAGCAGGGCGGCGAGGGCAAGGACGGGCGGGGCGAGGGTCGATATCCGGGTCATCGGGGTCTCCTGCGGATGAAAGGGGCGGGAAAAGGGTCCGGCGGGGTCACGAGGGGACGGCCCCGCCGGGGATCGGTCCGGGCGTCAGAACGTCCGGGCCAAACTGAGTTTCAGGTTGCGGCCGGGGGCATCGCGTGTGGCCAGGTGCTGGCGATAGTCGAGGTCGAGCAGGTTCTCGACCCGGGCGCGCAACTCGATCCCGGCCAGACGCCCGTCCTGCGGGGTCCAGGTCAGGCCGACGTTGTGCACCAGCGACTCGTCGGTGGGCGTGGTCGCCCGGTCCATCTCGAAATTGTAGACCGTCTCCCATTTCAGGTCGTAGGTCTCGCCGAACCGTTTGCCCAACCCGACACGCAGCTGATCCGCCGGCTCCTGCGACCAGTAGCCGGTCGCGGTCTCGGGCGAGAGCTGTTCGTCATAGGCGAAGGCCGCGTTGACATCGGCGTAGAAGCCGTTCGCCATCGAATAGGCGGCCTCGATCTCCAGCCCGCTCAGCTCGATCTTCGACACGTTGGAATAGGCGGTGATGTCCCAGACCAGCGACTGATAGAGGTTGACCTTCAGCGCCAGCGCGTCGCCCGGCCCGAATACGTCGGCCGAGGCGTAGGAGGCGCCCAGTTCATAGGTGCGCGCCTTCTGCGGCTGTTCCATGTAGACCG
This sequence comes from Frigidibacter oleivorans, assembly GCF_003993775.1. Lineage (GTDB taxonomy): Bacteria > Pseudomonadota > Alphaproteobacteria > Rhodobacterales > Rhodobacteraceae > Frigidibacter > Frigidibacter oleivorans. The sequence goes on along the minus strand of NZ_RJRZ01000006.1, from coordinate 101,681 downwards.
GGTTGGCCATGTCGTCGATGATCGGCAGGCCCTCGGTATAGGCCGCGCTGCCGAAGACCGCGATGCCGTTGTCCCATTCGTGGCGCAGGGACACACCGCCCATCAGCGCGTCGTTCTCGTATTCGTCGTCGGCATACTGGCCCTTGCCCTCGACGCGCTGATCCTCGTAGCGCAGCGCCGGCGTCAGGGTGAAACCGCGCCAGCGGATATCGTCCACCACGAACAGCGCGAAACGGTCGTCGATCCCGCCGGGGGCGGAGCTTTCGTCGGTGCGGTCGCGGCGGCTGAACTCGATGCCTGCGACGAGGTCATGGCTTGTCGCGCCCAGGTCGAAGCGCGCGGTGTTCTTCGCCGTCAACTTGGTGGTGCGATAGCGCGGATCGGCGTCGAGCAGCGGGTTGCCCGGCACGATCGCGGTGCTCTCGATGTCCTGGTCGGCATGGGACAGCGTCACCTCGGTGTCGATCAGCGCGCTGGCCGGATCCCATTCGTAGGACAGCACCGCGGTCCTGCTGCGGATGTCGCGGTCGACGTTGCCGAAGTCGGTGGTACCGAACTGGTCATAGGGCACATCGCGTTCGCTGATCGAGGTATCCGAATAGGACAGGGTCAGTGACTGGTCGCGCGCCGCACCGAAATGCCAGGTCCCCTTCACCAGCCACGAGGGCTGTTCCGTCCCCTCCGCGCCCAGATCGTCGCCGTCGCCATCCTCCTGCCGCCCCAGGTCGCGCCAGGTGTAGTTGGCGAGGAATTCCAGATCCTCGCTCGGCTGCCAGGCGAGGATGGTAGAGGACAGGCGGCCGTGGCCATTGGTGTCGTAGCCCAGCGTCTGCCGCGCCCGGAACCCGGGCGCGCCGCCGGTGAAGTCGCTGGCATCGGCCGTTTCGAACTGGACCATGCCGCCGATCACGCCCGAGCCGTATTCGAAGCTGCCGACCGTGCCGCGTACCACCTCGGCCGTCTTGTAGAGCGCGGGGTCGGTGTAAAGCTGCGTGCCGATGCGATAAAGTTCCTCGCCCCCCACCGTCGCGCCGTCGATGAGGATCAGCACCGACTGGTCGGACCCGTAGGTGCCGGACCAGGCGCCCATGCCGCGGATGTTGATCGCCGAGCCGGTCGCGGTGGAGCCGTTCACCAGCGTCACGCCCGGCACGGAATCGAGCAGCTCGGCCACGCTGCCGGCCTGCCGGTCCTGGATTTCCTCGCTGTCGATCCGGGTCACGGGGACGGCGGTATCCGTCGCCACCTCGCGCTGCGAGTCGACCACGATCGTGTCGAGGAGGAGGGGGTCTTCTGTGCCTGTCGCGCTGTCCTGCCCGAAGGCGGGACCACAGGCAATGATCGCGGCGCCGCACAAAAGCAGCCCGCGCACGGACGTCGGAGCCATGCTGTCACCCTTGGTTCTTGTTGTGTTGTAAGGGGCTGGCTGCGCCGAGTCGGGCGAGGCGTGCAGTGTCCGACTCTTTGATCGGACAGCAGCGGGCGTATGACGTCGGACCATCCTGGTCAACCGCCCGCGCGGGGCGGGGACCGGCCGGCGACGGGGGCCGCGGCTTGCCTGCCGCCGCCCGGCATGGCGCCCGCAGCCGTCCCGCCCGGGAAAAATCTCCGGCGGCCGTGTCACAGCCGGCTTGGCTGCCTCGTCATCGCGGTATCAGATGACAAGGAGATCCTGATGACCGCCCGCATGACCGACCACATGAAACGCGCCGACGCCGGGTTCCGGCCCCTCTTCGCCGTGGAAGCCGCGATCCAGGCCAGCAGCCTTGAGCCGCTGCTGGTTCACCTGGTCAAGCTGCGCGCCAGCCAGATCAACGGCTGCGCCTTCTGCATCCAGATGCACGCGGCCGAGGCGCTGAAGGACGGCGAGACGCCGCTCAGGCTGCACATGCTGCCGGCATGGCGCGAAAGCCCGCTTTATGCGCCGCGCGAGCGTGCGGCGCTGGCCTGGACAGAGGCGTTGACCCGCCTGCCCGAGACGGGCGCGCCGGATGCCGACTGGGCCGAGGTCGAGGCCGCCTTCGACGCCGACGAGCGGGCCTGGCTGACGCTGGCCATCGGCGCGATCAACCTGTGGAACCGGGTGCAGGCCGGCCTGCGCGTGCCTCATGCGACCAGCCTGCCGGGGCCGCGGGCCGATGCGGCCTGACCCCGCCACGACCTTCGAGACGGAGCGGCCGCGGCTGCTCCGCCTCGCCTACCGGATGCTCGGCGCCCATGCCGAGGCCGAGGATGTGGTGCAGGACGCCTATCTGCGCTGGCATCGCACCCTGGACGCCGGCGAGGAGATCGCCTCGCCGCCTGCCTGGCTGACCCGGGCGGTGTCGCGGCTCTGCCTCGACCGGATGAAATCGGCCCGGTCGCGGCGCGAGACCTATCCGGGCACCTGGCTGCCCGAACCGCTGATCGAGGCCGAGGACGACGCTCTCCGGCCCGACAACCTGACGCTGTCGCTGATGCTGGCGCTCGAACGGCTCTCGCCGCTCGAACGCGCGGCCTTCCTGCTGCACGACGTCTTCGGTCAGCCCCTGGACGACGTTGCGGACACGATCGGCCGCAGCCTGGCCGCGACACGCCAGCTGGCCTCGCGCGCCCGCGCCCATGTCAGGCTCGACCAGCCCCGCTACGAGGTCCCGCGCGAGATTGGAGAGGAGATCGCGCGCGCCTTCTTCGCGGCGTGCAGCACCGGCGACGCGACCGCCTTGGCCGCGATGCTGGCCGAGGGCGCGACGCTGCATTCGGACGGCGGCGGCAAGGTGCTGTCCTATCCGAACGTCATCGAGGGTGCGCCGAACCTCGTGCGTCTGTTCATGGGCCTGCACCGCAAGTTCGGAAACGCCATGCAGTTCATCGAGGTCACGGTGATCGACGGGCTGCCGGGCTTCGTCGCCAGGTTCGACGGGCAGTTGCAGACCACCGCGCTCGAAATCGCGGGCGACCGGATCGCCGCTATCTACGTCACCCGCAATCCCGACAAGCTGGGCTCGGTGCTGCGCCACTGACGGCCCTGCCGTCCTGCCGCCGGGCCGGCCCCAGGAATCTGGCCTGCCCGGCGGTGCGCCGCGTCACCGTTCTGCGGGAAGCTCCGGACCATGCGCGACCCGGAAGGCGATCTGCGTCCGGTTCCAGAGGTTGATTGCCCCGATGGCGAAGGTCAGGAACGCCACGTCATCCTCGGTGAAGACCGCGGTCACCTCGGACCAGACATCGTCCGGGGCGCCCTTTTCGGACACCAGTGTCAGCGCTTCGGTCCATGCCAGCGCCGCCCGCTCGCGGGGCGTGAACAGACTGCTGTCGCGCCACGCCGCGACCATGTGCAGTCGAAGATGGCTTTCGCCATCCTTGAGGGCGTCGGCGACGTGGATATGGACGCAGAAGGCGCAGCCGTTCAGCTGGCTGGCCCGCAGCTTGATCAGATGGAGCAGCGAGTGGTCGAGCGGCCCGTTGCGCAGCTCCGTCTCGAAAGCCACCAGCCCCTGAAAGGCGGGGCCGATGCGTTTGAAGTGATCAGTCATGCGTGGCGTCACGGCGGTCTCCTTTGTGATTGGCACAGATAGGACGACGCAGCGACACCCTCTGTGACATGCCGTCAGAGGAAATCGTTCGTTGGGTCTCTCCTTGCCCGGCCCGGGCGCGGATGCCTGACGCGCTTTCCCGGTCTCAACTCAGCGCGCCGCCATCCACGGTCAGGATGGTGCCGGTGATTTGCCGCGCGGCGGGCGAGGCCAGGAACGCGACCGCCGCCGCGACATCCTCGGGCTGGCCATAGCGACCAAGAGGGATCAAGGCGCGCTGAAAGTCGGCGTACTCGCCGTCTTCCGGGTTCATCTCGGTGTTGGTCGATCCCGGCTGCACGGTGTTCACGGTGATATCGCGCGGTCCCAGTTCCTGCGCCAGCCCGCGCGTCAGCGACTGGATCGCCGACTTGGTCATGTAATAGACGGTGCCGGGCGATCCGACGATCCGCTCGGCGCCGGCCGAACCGATGTTGATGATGCGGCCGCCAGCGGGCAGATGCGGGATCGCCGCCTTCGATGCCAGGATCGGCCCACGGATGTTCACCGCCAGTTGCGCGTCGATATCCTCGACCAAGTAATCGGCGATCGGGCTGTAGCGCGCAATGGCGGCGTTGTTGACCAGAATGTCCAGCCCGCCCAGCTGCGCAACCGTGTCTTGGACCGAGCGCTGGATGGCGGCCGGATCGGCGCTGTCGGCCTGGATCGCCACCGCCTTGCGTCCTTTTGCTGTGATCGCTTCCACAAGTCGAGCAGCGCGATCCGCCGCGCGCTCGTAGGTTATCGCCACGTCCGCGCCTTTCTCCGCAAGCGCCATAGCGATTGCGGCGCCGATACCGCGCGATCCGCCCGTCACCAAGGCACGCTTGCCTGCCAGTTCCATCATCTTCGCCACCTTTTTGTATCAGTCGATACAGAATAGGTGGGAGCGTTGCGATCCACTGTCAATGGTTTATGTATTGATCGATGAAGAAAGAACCGACAGCGACGAATGAGGCTGACTGCGCGCCCCGCGCGCGCGGCCGTCCACGCGCGTTCGACCGCAAGGCGGCATTGGATGCCGCAACCCGATTGTTCTGGAAGAAGGGCTATTCCGCCACGTCGATTGCCGATCTGACCGAAGCGTTGGGGATCGGCTCGCCCAGCCTTTACGCCGCGTTCGGCTCCAAGGACCAGCTCTACGCCGAGGCACTCGACCATTATCGCCGCGAAAACGAGGCGAAGGCCTGGGGAGGGTTCTTCGCGGCAGAGACCGCACGCGGCGCCGTGCAGTCCTTTCTCATGGACTCGGCCGCGAGCCTCAGCCAGGCGGTTGCGGGTTGCATGGTCACGCTCTCGGCCGTCGGCTGCGAGGGCAATGCGCAGCTTGGCGCGCTGGTCCTGTCAGCCCGCAATGCCGCGTTCGAGCGGCTTGAAGAGCGGCTGCGGCGCGGCGTCCAGGATGGTGAGATACCCGCCACGGTCGACATCCATGCACTTGCACGCTTCGTCCAAGGCGTTCAGAACGGCATGTCGGTCCTCGCCCGCGATGGCGTCACCCGCGCCGACCTGGAAAGCATCGCCGAGATTGCCATGATGGCCTGGGATGCGCGCGTCAGCGGGCGGAGCGTGACATCCTGAAGAAAGCGGCCGCGTTCCGGCGCGGGAAACCACCTGAGGTTCGCCCTCAACGCCAAGCACCGCCATATCTGCCCCCCGTCGGGGGACCGCGCGTGGCGGTCCCCCGGTCGGCGGCGGTCAGGCCTTCACGAAGGCCAGCAGATCCGCGTTCAGCACGTCGGCGTTGAGGGTCAGCATGCCGTGACCATAGCCCGGATAGGTCTTCAGCGTGCCGTTCCGCAGCAGCTCGATCGACTTCAGCGCCGCATCGGCAATCGGCACGATCTGGTCGTCCTCGCCATGCAGCACCAGCACCGGCACGCCGATTGCCTGCAGATCCGCGGTCTGGTCGGTTTCCGAGAAGGCCTTGATGCCTTCGTAATGGGCCTTGGCCGAGCCCATCATCCCCTGGCGCCACCAGTTCTGGATCACGCCTTCAAAAACCTCGGCCCCGTCCCGGTTGAAACCGTAGAACGGCCCCGCCGGCACATCGCGGTAGAACTGCGCCCGGTTGCCGGCCAGCGCCGCGCGGAAGCCGTCGAAGACCTCACGAGGCAGGCCTTCGGGGTTGGCTTCGGTCTTCAGCATCAGCGGCGTCACCGCCGACACCAGCACCGCCTTGGCGACGCGGCCCGCGGGTTCGCCGAACTGCGCGACGTATCGGGCAACCTCGCCGCCGCCGGTGGAATGGCCGATATGGATCGCATTTCTCAGATCCAGCGCTTCGGTCAGCGCCGCCACGTCGGCGGCGTAATGGTCCATGTCGTGCCCGTCCGAGACCTGCGCGGACCGGCCGTGGCCGCGCCGGTCATGGGCGATGACGCGATAGCCCTGGGCCAGGAAGAACAGCATCTGCCCGTCCCAGTCGTCGGCCGACAGCGGCCAGCCATGGTGGAAGACGATGGGCTGCGCATCGCGCGGGCCCCAGTCCTTGTAGAAGATCTCGACGCCGTCCTTGGTGGTGATGGTGGACATGATGATGTCTCCTTGTGCTTGAAGGGTCTGGGCGAGGGCGCGGCACGACAGGGCGCCGATCGCGGCGGCAGCGGTCGCGGTCGCCAGCATCGCGCGCCGGGTCAGTTCGATGTGCATTGCCTGTCCTCCGGGTTTCGACATGGACAAAGCTAGGCGCTTTGGCCGAGGATGAGGCGTGGCAAATCGGACAATGATCGAGGCAGAACCGCCAATGACGCATCCCGGCGAACCGGTGGCCGAGATCGGCCTGCTGATCTATCCGGATTGCCAGCTTTCGGCGATCTACGGGCTGACGGACCTGTTCCGCATCGCCGGCGAATGGTCGGGGACCCCCCGGCGCGAGATCCGCGTGTCGCACTGGCGGGCCGGCGGCGACGGGATCCGCGCGGACTGGGACAGCCATCCCTCGGACCGCCACCGCCTGTCCCATGTGATCCTGCCGCCAAGCCTGGTGATGCCCGAGCGGATGGCGGCGCGGCCCGACGCCGCCGAATGGCTGCGCGACCGTCATGCCGAAGGGGCGACGCTCTGCTCGGTCTGCGCCGGAGCCTTCGTGCTGGCCGAGACCGGCCTTCTGGAAGGTCGCCGCGCCACCACCCACTGGGCCTTCGCCGAGGCGCTGGCCCGCCGCCATCCCGGTATCCATCTGGCCGAAGAGCACATGGTGCTGGACGACGGCGACATCGTCACCGCGGGCGGCATCCTCGCCTGGACCGACCTCGGCCTGACGCTGGTCGAGCGGTTGCTCGGCCCCTCGACCATGCTCGCCACCGCGCGTTTCCTGCTGATCGAGCCGCCCCGGTCGAGCCAGCGCCCCTTCACGCCCTTCCTTCCCCGCTTCGATCATGGCGACGAACCGATCCGCCGCGCGCAGCATCACCTGCATGCGCATTCGGCAGAACCCCTGACCGTGGGCGACCTGCAGGCGGTGGCGGGGATGACCGAGCGCACCTTCCTGCGCCGCTTTACCGCCGCCACCGGGCACCGTCCGAACGACTATCTGCAGCAGGTCCGTGTCGCGCGGGCGCGCGAGGCGCTGGAAGGCACCAACGCCCCCGTGGACCGCATCGCCTGGGATGTGGGCTACGGCGATGTCGCCGCGTTCCGCAAGAGCTTTCAGAAGCTGACCGGCATGGCCCCCGCCAGCTATCGCCAGTCCTTCGGGATCGGCCCCGCGCGACAGGCCGCGGCGGATTGAGGCCGTCGCCCCGCGTCATGCGCCGCGGCCGCCGAGGCGGTCGCACCATTCCGGCGATATGCGGGGAAAGGGTGAGAGGCTGGACAACGACCCAAGCGGGGCTCGTTACGGCTGCTTCCTTCCGGACCTGACCGGGTTGGCGAGGTGCCTGCCCGCGCCAACCTCTCGGGGGGCCATATAGACCCGGGCGCGCGGTCCTGCAAGGCCCGCCAGGGATCGCACCCCGACGGACGTCTAGTGGGGCTCGCGTTCGGCCCAGCCGGCGAAGATGCGTTCCAGCGCCACCACCGCGTAGTAGAGCACGATCCCCAGCAGCGCGAGCGCGATGAGCACGGCGAACATCAGCGGGTAATCCCCGTTGGTGACGCCCGAGGAGAACAGCGCCCCAAGCCCCCGGCCATGCGGGGCCACGATCTCCACCAGATTGGTGCCGATGAAGGCCAGCGTCACCGCCACCTTCAGCGCGCCGAAGAATTCCGGCAGCGTCTTGGGCAGGGCGATCTTGCGGAAGATGGTCAGCCGCGAGGCGCCGAGCGAACGCAGGATGTCGCGGTATTCCGGCTCCAGCGTCGACAGGCCGATGCCCACCGACACCGCGATCGGGAAGAACGAGATCAGGAAGGCCATCATCACGGTGTTGAAGTTGTGCTGGCCGATGAAGATCAGCGACAGCACCGGCACCAGCGTCGCCTTCGGCACGGCGTTGAACCCCACCAGCAGCGGATACAGCGCCTCGCGCGCGATGCGGGAAAAGCCCATGATCATGCCGAGGATCATCCCCACCAGCACGGCCAGCGCCAGCCCCGCCACCGTGCGCCACAGCGTCTGCCAGCCCATGACCAGGAACAGGTTCCAGAACCGGGCATAGGCCGCCGGCAGGTCCGAGGGCGAGGCCATGACATAGTTCGGCCAGCCATTGGCCCAGACCAGCAACTCCCACAGCAGCAGGAAGACGACCATCGCGGCCAGCGGCACGCCGATCTTCTGCGCGGTCTCCATCAGTGCACCCCGCCGTCGCGCCCCTGGGCGATGCGGATCTGGTCGCGCAGGATATGCAGCATGTCGGCCACCTGGGGCGTGTAGAGGATGTCGAGCGTCCGGTCGGCGGGCAGGGTCACGTCCATCACGTATTGCGTGGTGGCGGGCCGCCCCGACAGCACGATCACCTGATCGCCCAGGAAGACGCTTTCCCGCAGGTCATGGGTGATCAGCACGCAGGTGAAGGGCTCCTTCGCGCGCAGGTCGCGCATGGTCTGCCACAGATCCTCGCGGGTGAAGTTGTCGAGCGCGCCGAAGGGTTCGTCCATGATCAGCACGTCCGGCCTGTGCACGATGGCGCGGCACAGGCTCGCCCGCTGGCGCATGCCGCCGGACAGTTCCGAGGGGCGCTTGGCCTCGAACCCCGCAAGGCCCACCATCGCCAGCAACTCGCGCGCCCGAGCCTCCTTCTGCGCGCGGGGCATCGCGGGGGCCACGATCTCCAGCGGCAGGATGACGTTGTCGAGGATCGTGCGCCATTCCAGCATCACCGGGTTCTGGAAGGCCATGCCCACGGTCTTGCGCGGGCTCTTCACCAGTTCGCCATGCAGCCAGACCTCGCCCCGGTCGGGCTTCATCAGCCCCGCCACCAGCCGCGTCAGCGTGGACTTGCCGCAGCCCGAGGGGCCGACGACGGCGCAGAACTCGCCCTCCGGCACCGCGATGTTGAGGTTGTCCAGCACCGGCAGCGGGCCGGCCTTGGTGCGATAGGCGTGGGTCACGCCCTTGATGTCGATGAGGTTGGTCATGGTCCCGCCGCCGAAGGGGCCGGGCGACGCGCTCGCCCGGCACAGGTCCGCCCTTTTGCCGATCCGGCCGCGATCATTCCAGCGTCGCGCCCTCGGGCAGGAAGCTCGCGTCGAAATACAGCGCGGCATCGGGTTCGTTCTGGAACGTGTAGACCGATTTCGTCTGCTCGATCGCCTTGTCCATCCGCGCCGGGTCGATGCCGCCAAAGCCGTTGGCCCTGACCCAGTCGGTCAGCACGTTGTCGGCGATGGCCATTTCCAGCCGTTCCTGTTCCAGCGCCATGTCGGCGGCCGGGTTGCGGCTGGCCAGCGCGGCCACGGCGGCGGCGGGGTCGGCCACCGCATCCGTCCAGCCGGCGGCGACGGCGGACAGGAAGCCCCTGACCGCATCGGGGTTGGCCGCGGCAAAGTCGGTATTGACGATGATGCCGTTGCCATACAGCGCCACACCGTAATCGGCCATCAGCAGCACCGCGATGTCATCCGCCGGCACGCCCAGCCGCTTGGCGTTCAGCGCCGAGGTGAAGCTGAAGCCCGTCACCGCCGCAACCTGCCCGTCGGCCAGCATCGGCTCGCGCACCGGGAAGCCCACGGGTTCGACCGTGATCGCGGCCATGTCCAGCCCGTTTTCCGCCGCGAAGATCGGGAACTGCGCCCAGGCCCCGTCCGGGGGCGGCGCGCCCAGGGTCTTGCCTTCCAGATCCTTCGGCGCCGCCACGCCCAGCGACTTGCGCCCGACCACGGCGAAGGAGGGCTTGTCATAGACCATCATCACCATCGTCACCGGCGCGCCGGGATTCTGGTCGAGGAATTTCATCAGGCTGTTGATGTCGGCGAAGCCGAAGGGATAGGCGCCGGTCGCCACCTTCGGGATCGCGTCGAGCGAGCCCGCGCCTTCGGAAATGGCCACATCCAGCCCGGCCGCCGCGAAATGGCCGTTGTCGATGGCCAGGAAATAGGGCGCCGAGGGGCCCTCGAACTTCCAGTCCAGCGCAAAGGGCGTGCTGGTCTGGGCAAGCGCGGCCCCCGCCAGCAGCGCGGCGGCGGCGGCAAGCGCGGCAATCTTCTGATGGAACACGTCGGTCACTCCCGGATCGTCCTGTCTCTTCGGAAGGACAGTGGCGCCGCTTCGCTGCCGCCGGAACGGCCGCCCCGGCGGCGCCGGGGGCGAAAGCGTGCGCCGCCCAATCCTTGGGCAGAAAGATGCCCCCGCGCGCAAAGGGCGGGCGCGGGTTGCCGGGATCAACCCCCGGGTTGCAGCAGGTCGATGATCTCGTCCAGCCGCTGCGCCTGCCGGTGCGCGCGGCCCTCGCTGCCGGGCAGCAGGTCGGGCACCTGCACCACGGTCATGCCCGCGGCCAGCGCCGCCCGCACGCCGGTGTCGCTGTCCTCCAGCGCAAGGCAGCGCGTCGGATCGGCGCCAAGCCGCCGCGCCGCCTCCAGATAGACGTCGGGGGCGGGCTTGCCGGCGGCGACATCGGTCAGCCCGACGATCACCGGAAACCGCCCGGCCAGCCCCGCCGCCTGCAGCTTCGTCCGCGCCCGCGCCGTGGCGCTGTTGGTGGCGACGGCACGGGGCAGGTCCAGCCGGTCCAGCGCGTCCAGAACCGCATGCACGCCCGGCCGCAGCGGAATGCCCGAGGCGGCGATCATCAGGTCCATCTCGGCCAGCCAGCTGCGGTCGAGTTCGTCGGCATCCAGATCGCAGCCCAGATGGGCACACAGCCGGCGATGCCCCTCGGGCGCGTCGATGCCCACCAGCGTCAGGAAGAACTCCTCCCCCACCTCGTGCCCCATCCGCGCCAGCACCGCCCGGCCCGAGGCCAGCGCCAGCCGTTCGGTATCCAGCAGCAGCCCGTCCAGATCGAAGATGACGGCCGCGAAGGCAGGCGGTGCGGACACGGGGATTTCCTTCCTGCGGCTCAGAAGCGGAAGCGGAAGCGGGCAAAGCCGCCGGCGCCGGTGCCTTCGAGGCTGATCCGCGGATCGGCCGCCGCCGCCTCGGCCGCCGTCGCCTCGGGCGATCCGTCGAACAGCGCCTCGGTCCCCGGCAGGTCGACGAAGCGCCACGTCCCCGGTCGGCGCGGCGCGATCCGCGCCTGCGCGTCGATATGGCGGCGCAGCGCCTCGCGGTTGGTGATCTCGCCTTCGTAGACCAGCCGTCCCGCCCGGCCCGACACCCCGCCGCCATGCGCGCGGTAGTTGTTGGTGGCGACGATGAACCGGTCGGACGGCTGCACCTTCCGGCCGCGATGGCGCAGGTCGCGGATGCGCCCCGGCCCGTCCCAGACCCGCTCGCCGCCGATGTCGAACCGCGCCTGCCGGGTCGGGTCGATCCGGTACGTGACGCCGTGGATCACGTCGAAATTGTAGCCCGGGAAATCGGTTTCCATCAGCAGCTGTTCGGTCACGCCGGGTTCCAGCCGGCGGAAGAGGCTCGCGCTCTGTTCCAGCCAGTCGACCAGTTCCGCGCCCGTCACCTCGACCGCGCACAGCCGGTTGGGATAAGGATAGAGGTCGGCCAGATGGCGCAGCAGGATCTCGCCCGGCGGGATATGGGTGTAGTTCCCGGGGCCGCCCCGCCCGCCGGCGCGGAAGGGCGCCACCGCCGACAGGACCGGCATCGCACCTTCGGGCTTGCCGGCGAGGAATTCGCGCAAGGGGCTGGCCTGCGCCTCGGCCACCAGCGCCAGCGCCGGGCAATCGGCGACCTGGGCAAAGCGGGTCGACAGCGTCACCCGCGTTTCGCCCACCGGGCTGCGGATCGCGGCGAGGGTCGCCACATGCGCCACGACCACCGCCGCCGACAGCCGCGCCTCGGCCGGGCCGGAGGGGGCCGCGGGGTCGATCTCCTGCACCCGCGCCTTCGACTCGGCCACGCGCCACGCGCCGCCCGCGTCGCGGTCCAGCGCCAGATCGATGACCCCCAGATGCGATCCCCAGAAGCCCGGCATCACCGCCGGCTTGCCGTGCAGGCGGCCCTGCGCCGCGTCGACGCCGGGAAGCCCCGCGAAGGGGGCCGAGGGAAAGACCAGATGCGAATGCCCCGCCACCACCGCATCCACCCCCGGCAGCGCGGCGATGGGCAGGGCGGCATTCTCCATCCCGTCGCGGTATTCGGCGCCGCCGATGCCGCAATGGGCCAGCACCACCACCAGATCGGCCCCCGCAGTGCGCATGTGCGGCAGCCAGGCCGCCAGCGCCTGCACCGGATCGCGCGTCGTCACCCGCCCCAGCAGCAGCGGCGCGTTCCAGGTCATCACCTGCGGCGGCACCGTGCCGATCACCCCGATCCGCAGCGGATGCCGCGCCCCCGCCTCGTCCACCACCTCGCGGTCGAGGATCACGAAGGGCGGCAGCAGGGTTTCGTCCTCGGCGGGCGTCGCGCCCTGATGCGTCACCACATTGGCCGAGATGACGGGGAAATCCGCCCCCTCCAGCGCCCGCAGCATGAATTCCAGCCCATAGTCGAAATCGTGGTTGCCGACCGTCGCCGCGTCGAAACCCGCCACGTTCATCGCCGCGATCATCGGATGCGGGATCCCCTCCTCCAGCCCGCGTTCGGCGACCAGATCGCCCATCGGGTTGCCCTGCAGCAGGTCGCCATTGTCCAGCAGCAGCGAGTTCGGGCAGGCGGCGCGCAGGGCCGCGATCTGTTCGGCCAGCAGCGCGAGGCCCAGCGACCGGTCCGGCCGGTCGCCATAGTAGTCATAGGGCAGGACATGGGCGTGCAGGTCGCTGGTCGCCAGAAGGCACAGCCTCACCCGCGCGACGCCGCCACGCGCTCCGCCGGAGCCGGGCGGAGGTATCAGTTCGGCTTCGGCCACGTCCGTCCTGTCCAGATCGCCGCCTGACGCCTTCGGAAGAGGGTTTCCGGTCCGGCCCCGCGGTCTCGCACCTCAGGTTAAGTCCGCAGCCGACCGCGTCAACGCGCTTTTCTGCCCTGACGAAAAATTCGCGCGAAGGTTGTTTCCGCGCCACGCGCCGGATCGTCCGCCAGCACCGCCCTCGGGCCGCCGTGGATCGCCCGCGGAAAGGACGCGCAATTGCGCCACCGCCGGACCCGTGGCAGAACGGCGCCGACACATGCCGCGGGTCGTTGCGCGGCCGGAGGGGCATCATGCGGGCAGAACACGGGCTGGCCTTCGCGGGCGGCGCAGGCGGTGCGCTCGACCGCGCGGCGGCGCTGCGGTCCGATGCCGGGGCGCTGGCCGCGCGGCTGTCCGAGGCCGGCACCGTCCTGCTGCCGGTCTGGCGGGGCAGGCCGCTCTTCGCCGCCGGCGGCGAGCGTCTGGCCTGGCTGGAGCCGGGGCATCCGGTGGTGGCCGGGCTCGATCCGCTGTTCCTCGGCCTCGTCGAAGGGCAGGCGCGCTTCGCCGTCGATATGTCGCCCTGGCAGCCGGCGGATGACGCGCCGGAACTGCCCGGCAGTGGCTTCGACCGCAGCGAACAGGGCCATCCCGGCCTGCCGGCAGACCTGCGCTTTGCCGAACTGCGCGCGAAGATGGCGCTGCTCGACCCGCTGGAACAGGAACTGGCGGCGACGGCGCGGGCGCTGCTGACCTGGCATGGCAATCACGGCTTCTGTTCCGCCTGCGGCAACGCCTCCGCCATCGCCGAGGGCGGCTGGCAACGGCGCTGCCCCGCCTGCGGGGCGCAGCATTTCCCGCGCACCGATCCGGTGGCGATCATGCTGGTCACGCAAGGCAACCGGACGCTGCTGGGGCGCAGCCCCGGCTGGCCCGAGGGGATGTATTCCTGCCTCGCCGGCTTCATGGAACCGGGCGAGACGCTGGAAGCGGCCGTCCGCCGCGAGGTCGCGGAAGAGACCGGCGTCGCCATCGGCGCCGTGCGCTATGTCGCCAGCCAGCCCTGGCCCTTCCCGGCCTCGCTGATGCTGGGCTGCCATGCCGAGGCGCTGGACGACACGATCCGCATCGACCCGGTGGAGATCGAGGACGCGCTGTGGCTGACCCGCGAGGATCTGGCGCAGGTGATGACAGGCGACCATCCCGCCATCCGCGCGCCGCGGCACGGGCCCATCGCCGGGCATCTGATGCGCTTGTGGCTTGCGGACCGGCTGGTTTGACGCCAGCATCCGGCAAATTTCGGAGATCGCATGAAACTGTCCGCCCGCGAGGATATCGAGGCCCCCGCCCAGCACGTCTTTGCGGCGCTGACGGATTTCGAGGGCTTCGAACGGGGCGCCCTGCGCCGGGGCGCCGAAATCCGCCGGCTGGACCAGCATCCCGCGCCGGGTCCGGGCATGTCATGGGAATTGCGGTTCCGCTGGCGGGGCCGGCAGCGCGTGGTGATCGCCGACCTCGTGCGGTGGGAACCGCCGGCGGCGGTCGGCTGGCGGGCGGAATCCTCGGGCTATGACCTCGACTTGGGGTTTTCGCTGGTGGAACTGTCGCCCCGGCGCACCCGGCTGACGGTCGAGATCGAGGCGCGGCCGCGGACGCTGGCGGCGCGGATCCTGTTGCAGTCGATGAAGCTGGGCAAGGCCAAGCTGACGCGCAAGATGCAACAGCGGCTGCGGCAGGCCGCGGACGAGCTGGAAGAGCGCTGGCGGGCCGAAGGCGCGGCCTGAGCCTGCCCCTTCAGGGACGGCGGGCGCAGAGCAGCGGACCCTCGCCCTGCGCCTCGATCCGGGCGGTGCAGGTCTCGATCCCCTCATGGGTAACGGCGCAGCGAAAGCCGTTGGCATGGATCAGGCGCAGCGGATCGACCGCCATCGCCACATGCCCGGGCCAGAAGAACAGGTCGCCCGCCTGCCACGGCCCCTGCGGGGGCAGCAGGCGGCCCACCGCCTCGCGCTGCTGGTCGCTGTCGCCCGGGCAGGGGATGCCGCAGGCCAGCAGCGCCGCCTGCACCAGCCCGGAACAGTCGATGCCGGCGCGGGAATTGCCGCCCCACAGATAGGGGGTGCCTAGGAAATGTTCGGCCACCGCGACGGGATCGGCCTCGGTCTCGTCCACCGGGGCCAGATGGGCGCGGGGCACGAAGAAGCCTTCGGCCGTTTCGGCGAAGCGGCCTTCGGCATGGTCGTCGACGATCGCCAGCCGCGCCCCGAAGGACAGGGCGGCATGGTCCCGCGTCTTCAGGTTCGGCGCGCGGTACAGATGCGTGGCCGGGGCCGAGACGCGATGCGTCACCGCCCGGTCCGGCGCCAGCGCCGCCGCCGCGATCCAGCCGCAATAGCCGTCCTTCGCCGCCATCACGAAGGCCAGATCCTGCTGGCGGTCGATGACGGTCACCGCCTCGCCCATCAGCAGCTGCCGGTCCCGCATGCCTTGCGGTGCGGTGGACAGATCGACCAGCGGCCAGCCGATCCGCGCCTGTTCGCCCTCGGTCCAGACCGCCGCCTCGACCTGACCCTGCAGCGAGACATGCGCCGCCCGTCCGGTCGCCGGGGTCAGCCGCCGGTCGCGGGCTGCGGGTTCGGCGCTCACAGCCCCAGCACCTCGGGCAGCGCGGCGAGGATCGCGCGCGCGCCCTGCTGCACCCCGCCCTTGGGCCGGGCGGGCGCCGCCGCCGGCTGCCAGGCATAGATGTCGAAATGGGCATAGCGCGCGGCATCGCTGACGAAGCGGCGCAGGAACAGCGCGGCGGTGATCGCGCCCGCCATGCCGCCCCCCGGGGCGTTGTCCAGATCGGCAATGCCCGGCTCGATCATCGTCTCGTAGGGCGTCCAGAAGGGCAGCCGCCACAGCGGATCGGCCGAACGGGCCGCGCCGCCCGCCAGCGCCGCCGCCAGCGACTCGTCATCGGTGAAGAAGGGCGGGCAGTCGGGGCCGAGCGCCACCCGTGCCGCGCCGGTCAGCGTCGCCATCGAGATCATCAGGTCCGGCCGTTCCTCGTCGCCGAAGGCCAGCGCATCGGCCAGCACCAGCCGGCCTTCGGCATCGGTGTTGTTGATCTCGACCGTCAGGCCCTTGCGGCTGGTCAGGATGTCCTGCGGGCGGAAGGCATCGCCCCCCACCGCGTTCTCGACCGCGGGGACCAGCACCCGCAGCCGCAGCGGCAGGTCCAGCGCCATGATCGCCTGCGCCAGCCCCATCACCGTGGCCGCGCCGCCCATGTCCTTCTTCATCAGCCCCATGCTGGAGGCGGGCTTGATGTCGAGCCCGCCGGTGTCGAAGCAGACGCCCTTGCCCACCAGCGTCAGCAGCGGACCCGCCCCGCCCCATCGCAGGTCCAGCAGCCGCGGCGCGCGGGTCGAGGCGCGGCCCACGGCATGGATCATCGGGAAGTTCTGTTCCAGCAGCGCCTCGCCCCGGATCACCCGCGCCTCGGCGCCGAAACGGTCGGCGAGGTGCAGGAAGGCGGTCTCAAGCTCTGCCGGCCCCATGTCCGAGGCGGGCGTGTTGACCAGATCGCGGGTCAGCGCCTCGGACCGGGCGAGGATCTCGATCCGCCGGGGGTCGATGCCCTCAGGCGCGATCAGCTGCGCCCGGCCCGGCGCCGGGGCGGCGGTCTGCGGACGATAGCGGGCAAAGCGATAGGCGGCGAGCAGCCAGCCGAGCGCGGCCTCGTCCAGGTCCGCCGGTTCGGGGGCGCGGGCGAGGTGCCATTCGATCCGCCAGCCGCCCGCGGGCAGATCGGTCGCCGCCCTGGCCAGCCAGAAGCGTCCGCGCGCCCGGGCCGGTGCATCGCCCCAGCCCACCGCCGCCCCGGCCGGACGGCCATCGGCACCGGGCAGCAGCAGCAGTTCGCCCAGCTTGCCGGCAAAGCGCGCCGCCTCGGCCCAGGCCGCCTGCGCCGCCGGCAGCCCGGCCCGCCACTCGCCCAGGCGCGCCTGTTCCACGACATGCAGCGGCAGGGCCGGCGCGGCGGGGTCGGCGAAGGCGGGAAGGTCAGGCTCGGTGGGGGCGGTCATTGCAGGCTCCGGTGTCTTGGCCGCCTCGGGCGCGGCCGGGCCAGCCTAGTGCTTTGTCCGGCCCCCGCAAGGTTGCCGTTGGCGCAGGCGGTGCCGGGCCGGGATGCGGACGGACACGGGCGGGTGCAGCGCAACGCGGACAAAGGTGCGGACCCTGTGACCGCGACGGCCGCGCAGGCGCCGGGCCGGAGCCGCATGCCCGGCGCTCCGCCCGCTGCCGGCTCAGCCCGCCCCGTCCCGCAGATCCCAGATCGCGGTCAGCGACCGGTCGCCCACGCGCACCAGACGCGCCATCACCGCGCCGGCGGCGACCGGGTCGCCCCAGTCCGCCGCCCCCGCCAGATCGCCCGCCACCCGCGCCATGGAGGTCATCCCGATCCGCGCGGCCCGCGCCGACAGTCGGCGCGCGCCGTCGGCCATGGCGGCGAAATCGCCCAGCAGATGCAGCCGCTGCAGCCCGGCCAGCGCATCCGCCATCTCCTCGACCGTCGAACACAGGGCGCGTTCGGCCCCGATCTCGCCCAGTTCGGCGAACAGCGCCACCAGCGGGTCGCCCTCCAGCCTCACGCCTTCCTGGTGAACCAGCCGCACGACGGCCGGTCGCCGCGCCACCCCGCGCGGACTTGTCTGCTGCGTCACCCCTTCGCCCCTTCTTCCGGCGCCCCCACGCCTTGCCGCCAGTCTGGCGCGGCGAAGCTGAAGGAATCCTTCATGACGGCGTGGAAACCGCTCGAAAAACCCCGCGCCAAACGCTACCTCTTCGCAGGCGCAGCAGCGCCGTCAGCAATCGGAGACCCTGATGGAGAACGCGAAACCCCTGCCGTCCTACCTGATCCAGCGCTATCACGGCTGGCGCGCCACCACCTTTGCGGAAAACCGCAGCTGGTACCGGCGGCTGGCCGAGGACGGGCAGCGCCCGCGCGCGATGATCATTTCCTGCTGCGACAGCCGGGTGCATGTCACGTCGCTCTTCGGGGCGGATTCGGGCGAGTTCTTCATCCATCGCAACATCGCCAACCTCGTGCCGCCCTATGCGCCGGATGGCGAACAGCACGGCACCTCGGCCGCGGTCGAATATGCGGTGACCTCGCTGAAGGTGTCGCATCTGATCGTGATGGGCCATTCGCAATGCGGCGGCGTCAGGGGCTGCCACGACATGTGTTCGGGGCATGCCCCGCAGCTGGAGGAACGCACCAGCTTCGTCGGGCGCTGGATGGACATCCTGCGCCCGGGCTACGAGCGGATCGTGCATCTGCCCGAGGACGAGCGTGTGCAGGCCCTGGAACGCGAGGCGGTGGTGATCAGCCTGGAAAACCTGATGACCTTCCCCTTCGTGCGCGACGCCGTCACCGCGGGCGACCTGTCGCTGCACGGGCTGTGGAACGACATCGGCGACGGCACCCTGATGCAGTACGAGACGGCGTCGAACAGCTTCGAGCCGGTCTGAGCCGGACGTCCTGCCGGAGTGCGGGGCGCGCCTGCGAACCGGGCCTTAACCCATGTCCGCCACAGTGCGGGCATGGATCAGCCGATCGCGCCCCCGTCCTTCCGCCCGCCCGCATCCGACGAGATGCGGCAGGTCACGCTGGCCCTGCCGGCGGGGATGATCGCCGCCATCGGCCGGGCGGCGCGGGCGCGCGGCCTGCCTGCGGGCGATGTGGTCTGCCAGGCGCTGGCCGCGGCGCTGGCCCTGCCGCCCGGCAGCGATGCGGCGGTGGCCTCGGCCTTCGCGCAGGCCAATGGCTGGCTCGACCTGCAGGCCCGGCTGCGCGCCGCAGGCTTTGCGCTGCGCCTCGGTCCGGGACAGCGGCTGGACCTGCACGACTGGCCCGCCAACCGCTGGCTGATGGAGGCGGAGTTGCTGGGCCAGTCGCTCGCCCGGCTGACGCTGCGGTTCCGCGCGCCCTTCCCCGGGCTCAGCCCGGGCGACGGCCCGCCCGGCACGGCCCCTTCCGGCACGGCCCCTTCCGGCAAGGCCCCTTCCGGCAAGGCCCCTTCCCCGCAAGGCACCGGGCCGCGACGGGGCGGCGGCCTGAACGGCAAACGGCGGCCCCGGGGGCCGCCGTCACGATCCGGGCGATGCGGTGCCGCGCGAGGACGCGGCATTCTCGCGCCGCCGCATCTTCCGGCCCTCGGCATGGCCTCGGGCGTTCGCATCTGAAAACGCTCCACCGAAGCGTTTTCCCCGGCGGCAAAGCCGCCGGGCGATGCTCACCCCTTCTTCAGGCAGCGGCGGCCCAGCACTTCGGCGATCTGCACCGCGTTCAGCGCGGCGCCCTTGCGCAGGTTGTCGGACACGCACCACAGCGAGATGCCGTTATCCACCGTCGGGTCCTGCCGCACCCGCGACACGAAGGTCGCGTAGTCGCCGACGCATTCGACCGGGGTGACATAGCCGCCGGGTTCCCGCTTGTCGACCAGCAGCACGCCCGGCGCCTCGCGCAGGATGTCCTGCGCCTCCTGCCAGTCGAGCGAGTCCTCGAACTCGATGTTGATCGCCTCGGAATGGCCGACGAAGACCGGCACCCGCACGCAGGTCGCCGTGACCTTGATCGCGGGGTCGAGGATCTTCTTCGTCTCGGCCACCATCTTCCATTCTTCCTTGGTCGAGCCGTCGTCGAGGAAGACGTCGATATGCGGAATCACGTTGAAGGCGATCTGCTTGGTGAACTTCGCCGGCTCGACCTCCTGCCCCGGGACGTACAGGCCCTTGGTCTGGTCCCACAGCTCGTCGATGCCCGCTTTGCCCGCGCCGGACACCGACTGATAGGTGGCCACGACGACGCGCCTGATCCTCGCCCGGTCATGCAGCGGCTTCAGCGCCACCACCATCTGCGCGGTCGAGCAGTTGGGGTTGGCGATGATGTTCTTCGCGGCATAGCCGTCCACCGCCTCGGCATTCACCTCGGGCACCACGAGCGGCACCTGCGGGTCGTAGCGGTAGAGCGAGGAGTTGTCGATCACCACGCAGCCCGCCGCCGCAGCCTTGGGCGCATAGATCTTGGTCGCGTCCGAGCCGATGGCGAACAGCGCGATGTCCCAGCCGGTGAAGTCGAAGGTGTCGAGGTCCTTGGTCGTCAGGGTCTTCTCGCCGAAGCTGACCTCGGTGCCCAGCGACTTGCGCGAGGCAAGCGCGGCAATCTCGTCGACGGGGAATTCCCGCTCGGCGAGGATGTTCAGCATCTCGCGGCCCACGTTGCCCGTGGCGCCGGCGACGACGACCTTGTAGCCCATGAGGAACCTCCATTCGCAAAGGACGCGGTTCCTTAGCCGAAAGGGGGGAGGGGGGGAAGGGGAAAGGCGGCACGGGCCGCGGGCCGCGGTCCGGTCACTCGCCGCTGGTCACTCGGCGGGCGGCGGCTCGGATGCCGTGAACCGCACGACCAGCACGATGGAGCCCGCCAGCAGCAGCGCGACGGCGGGCACGATGATGTCGAACAACGTCATGATCCGCTCCTATCGCAGGTAGCCCAGAACATAGTGCGAAACCCTGTGCAGGACTACCCCGGCCAAGGACCACCCAACCAGCACCAGCGCAGGCGCCCCGTCTTCCACGATCGGGCGCAGGACGGCGATGCCGATCAGCCCGATGCCGATCCCGTTCAGAAACTCCGCCGTCAGCTTCAACCTTTCGTTCCGAATCAGGCTCACCGCAGCCTCCGTGCCCCCGCCCCTGCGGTCTACCGGGGCGAGGGTTAACGCAGCCTTGCGCGCGCCTCGGCCAGCACGCGGTGCACCGCCTGCGGGTCCACCGTCGCCGCGCCCTCCGGGCCTTCGGTGACGCGGGGATAATAGACCCGGTCCAGCCAGTTCATGAACCGTGCGCGGAACCGCGGGTCGAAGCTCAGATCCGCGGCCCCGGCGAAGGCCGCCTCCAGCGCCCCGGCGCTGTCCGCCACCGCGACCAGCCCCGGCTGCGCCCAGAAGGCCCGCCCCGCCGCGATCACCGGCCGGTCGTGGAAGAAGGCCTGCAGCCCCATCGAGGAATTCAGCGTCACCACGCCGCGGCTGGCCGCCAGCAGGGCAAAACTGTCGGTGGCATTGTCGACCGCGATCCGCCCGCCCGAGGCCGCGACCGCCGCCGCCAGCTGCGGCGCGACCGAGACCCGGGCCGAGGGATGTTCCTTCACCACCAGCCGCCAGCCGGCGGGCAGGGCGCGCGCCGCCGGACCGAGCGCCGCGATGAAGCCGTCGAGGCTGCCCGCCCATCCGGCGAACAGCCGCATCTGGCTGTCATCGGGCACCTGCAGCGGCGCGAAGAGGAACGGCCCCGGCTGCTGCACCGCCCCCTCCCCCTGCCCGACATCGGCGCGGCGCGAGGCGCGGGCGGTCAGCCCCTGCCCCAGATCGCGCCAGCCCTCGCCCTCGCGGTCCGGGTCCTCCGCCGCCCAAGCGTCATAGAAGGCCCGGTCGCGGGGAACCGAGCTTTCGGCATTGACCCCGGCCCAGTCCAGCGTCACCCGGCCCGGGAACGGCGCCAGTTCCAAGAACAGCCGCGCCGCCCCGGCATCCGCCGCGCCCTGCATGAAGGCCCAGCGGGACCCGGTCAGCCCGTTCCAGCACATCGCCACATCGCCGGGCGCGCCGCGGAAATGCCGCAGCGCCCAGTCATACTGCCCGGCGATCAGCGCGGATTTCAGCGCCCGTCCCACCGGCCCGCGCGGTTGCCGCTTGGCCCGGGCCAGCGCCTCGGCCGTGCGCGCCCGCACCTGCGCGCCGCGCGGGCCGAAGCCCACCGGCGGCAGGGGCAGCCGCCGCCCGCCCTCGCCGGCCGCGGCCACGACCGAGGCGAAGAGCGCGTTCTGCCGGCGCGACCATTCGCGCGGGTACAGGATCATCGTGGCCCCGTCACAGCGGCGTCAGGGGGGGGCGCCCCGACAGGACCGCCGCCACGTTGTCGAGGCTGTGCATGGCCATCGCCGTCCGCGTCTCTTCGGTGGCGCTGGCCAGATGCGGGGCCAGCACCACGTTGGGAAGCCGGGCATAGCGCGGATCGGGCGACGGCTCGCCGCGGAACACATCGAGCCCCGCCGCGCGCAGATGGCCCGAGGTCAGCGCCGCGATCAGCGCCTCGTCCTCGACCAGCCCGCCGCGCGCGGTGTTGATCAGGATCGCCCCCTTCGGCAGCAGCGCGATCCGCCGCGCGTCGATCAGCCCCTCGGTCTCGGCGGTCAGCGGCGCATGCAGGCTGAGCACATCGACCTGCGGCAGCAATTCCTCCAGCACCGGGACATAGGTCGCGCCCTCGGCCATCGCCTCGGGCAGCGGATGGCGGTTGTGATAGAGGATCGGCATCCCGAAGGCACGCGCCCGCCGGGCCAGCGCCCGCCCGATGCCGCCCATCCCGAGAATGCCGAGCCGCCGCCCCGACAGGCTCGTGCCCAGCATCGCGTTGAAGTCGATGTGCCGTCCCCAGCCCTCCTGCAGGATGCGGCCGTATTCCGGCAGGCGCCGCGCCGCCGCCAGCATCAGCAGGAAGGCGAATTCGGCCACTGCCTCGTCCTGGATGCCCGGGACATTGGTGACGATCAGCCCCCGCGCCCGCGCGGCGTCGAGGTCGATATGGTCGTAGCCCGCCGAGGTCGAGGCCGCGATCTTCAGCGTCGCGGGCAGCCGCGCGATCGTGGCGCCGTCCAGCGGCACCGTCCCGTTCAGCACCAGCCCGCCCGCGCCGGTGCGCTCCAGCGCCGACAGCATCTCCTCCCGCGGCATCCGTCCGGTCGCGGGGGGCGGCACCGGCAGGTCGAACTCGGCCGCCAGCCGCGCCATCGCCGCGTGCGGCAACGGAACGGTCACCACGACCCCGGGCCGGCCGGTCATGCGGCGCCCCGCACGAACCCGGCGAAGCCCGCGACGAAGGCCGCCAGCCGCTGCTGCGTCTCGGCATCGGTCAGGTTGCCCCCGGCATCGAACAGGCCCCCGGCGCGCGACACCATCAGCCGGCCCTCGAACCAGGGCCGGCTGCCCAGCGTCCGCAGCACCGGCAGCCACATGTTCTGCGCCAGCATCGTGCCGAAGCCGCCCGGCGAGGCGCCGATCACCGCGACCGGCTTGCCCCGGAACAGGTCGGTGCCGCCGGGCGGGCGGCTCATCCAGTCGATGGCGTTCTTGAAGACGCCGGGAATGCCGTTGTTGTATTCGGGCGTCACCAGCAGCAGCCCGTCTGCCTCCGCCAGCGCCTCTTTCAGCGCGGCGACGGCGGGGGGAACGCCCGCGTCGCGTTCCAGATCGCCGTCATACAGCGGCACGCCCTGCAGGGTGCGGGCGTCGAGGGTGACGCCCTCGGGCGCGGCTTCGGCGGCGGCGCGCAGAAGCCCGGTGTTGAACGAGGCGGCGCGCAGGCTGCCGGACAGGCCGAGGATGCGGGTCATGGGATCTCCGTTCGCGGGTGGCGCCACGCTAGGACAGCGGCGCGGCGGTGTCGATCATCTCGCCGCGGCGGGCCTTCAGCGCGGCACCACGCGCCAGGGCAGCGTGCCGGGCGGCAGCCACGGCGCCAGCCGGTCGATGGCCAGCACCAGCGCCAGAACCATGCCGACCGACAGCACCGACACCGCGGCGGCGGCGGTGGAATTGCCCTCGTATTGCAGCGCGAAGACCATAACGCCCAGCGTTTCCTTGCCGCTGGACCACAGCAGCGCCGACAGCGTCAGTTCGTTCAGCGCCGTCATCACGATCAGCAGCGCCCCGGCCGCGGCGGCGGGAAAGACGGCTGGGGCGAGGATCGCCAGCACCCGCCGGGCCGCGCCCGCGCCGAAGATGCGCGCGGCCTCGTCCAGCGCCGGGTCGAGCGTTTCCGCCGCCGCCACCACCGGGCGCAGCACCAGCGGCAGGAACCGCGCCAGATAGGCCACCAGCAGGATCGCCATCGTGCCGTAGAGCGACCCGATCAGCGGCCGCGGCGGCAGGAAGGCCAGGATCATCGCCAGCGCCACCACCGTGCCCGGCACCACCCAGGGACCGTCGGCCAGCCAGTCGAGCCCGCGCGCCACCGGGTTGCGCAGCACCACGCGCGCAAAGGCGAAGGGCACCGCCACCAGCGCGCAGAGGATCGCCGCCGCCAGCGACAGCGACAGCGAATTGCCGAAGGCACGGCGCACCGCCGGGTTGGACAGGACATCGGAGAAGTTGGCAAAGGTCAGCGTCTCGGCGGTCAACGGCACGCCGAGCGCGGGCGACAGGGCCGTTCCGGTCAGCGCCAGCATCGGCGCAACGCCGATCACCACCAGCACCAGCCAGACCCCGGCCTCGATGGGCAGGCGCCAGCGCCCGGCCTCGAAAGGCGTCATCGCGGCGCCGCTGCCCACCGGCACCGACAGCCGCGCCAGCAGCAGCGACCGCAGCGCCAGCGCCGCCAGCGCCAGCGCGACGAGGATCAGCGCCAGCACCGCCACCTGCCCCGCCATCGCCGGGCCGAACCCGTTCAGCCGCTGGTAGATCAGCGTGGTCAGCATCGGGAACCGGCCGGGAATGCCCAGAAGGGCCGGCACGCCGAAATTCCCCACCGCCGCCGCGAAGGCCAGAACCGATCCGGCCAGCGCCGCGGGCAGGACCAGCGGCAGCAGCACGGCGGCGACGATCCGTGCCCGCCGGGCCCCGGCGACGCGCGCCGCCTCGACGAGGTCGCCGGGCAGGGCCAGCAGCGCCGCGCGCACGGCCAGAAACACCAGCGGCATATGCTCGATCCCCATCAGCAGGGCGATGCCGCCGCCGGAATAGATGGGATTGGTGGTGCCCGGCGGCGGGGCCAGCCCCAGCGGCCGGAGGATGGGCGAGGAACTGCCCGTCAGCTCGATCCAGGCCAGCGCCATCGTCTGCGACGGGATCAGCAGCGGCGACAGGATCAGGAAGGTCATCGCCACCCGCCCGCGCAGCGCGAACAGCCCGGTGACCAGCGCCAGTCCCAGCCCCAGCACCGCCGAGATCGCCACCGACCCGGCCGAGGCCGAGAGCGTGTTCCAGAAGGCCCGGCTGGTGGACCGCGCGGCCAGCACCTCGGTCATCAGGCCCAGCGGGCGGCCGTCGTCGCCCGGCGCCAGCGCCTCGACGAACAGGCGCGCCAGCGGCCAGACCGAGACCGCCAGCAGGTAGAATGCGATCAGGGCGACGAGCAGATGCTCGCCGCCCCGGCGGTTCAGGCGAAGGGCGGTGTCAGCCGCCATAGATTTCCGCGAACATCTCCTTGTTCGCCTGATCCTCTTCCAGCATCTGGCCGGCATCGGCGGGCAGCAGCGTCAGCGTCGCCGGGTCCGGATAGCCCTCGGGCTGGGCCACGCCGGCGACGATCGGGAAGTAGCCCTGCGCCACCGACTGTTCCTGCGCCGTCTTCGACAGCTGCCAGTCCACGAAGACCTTCGCCGCCTCGATCGCGTCGCTGTCCTTCAGGATCGCGACCGGCTGGGTGATCGACGAGACGCCTTCCTCGGGGAAGACGAAATCGACGGGCGAGCCCTTGGCCTTGGCGTTCAGCGCCATGTATTCGATGATGATGCCATAGGCCTTCTCGCCGCGCGCCACGGCCTCGATCACCGTGCCGTTGCCCTGGCCCGCGACCGCGCCGTTATCGGCCAGCGTCTCGTACCAGTCCCAGCCGAATTCCGGCTGCTGCACCATGGTGCCGACATGGATCACCGCCGCCCCGGAATAGAGCGGGCTCGGCATGATCAGGCTGCCCGCGACCTCGGGGGCGGCCAGGTCGGCCCAGCTGGTCGGCGCCTCGGACACCATGTCGGTGTTGTAGACGATGCCGGTGGTGATCAGCTTGGTGCCGAAGAAGGTGCGGTCGGCATCGACCACCGCCTCGGGGATGCCCTCGAGCGGCGCGTCGGTATAGGCATAAAGCCGGTCGTCGTTCTTCAGCTGGGTCATCGCCACCGCATCGGCGATCAGCATCACGTCGGCGGGGGTCGAGCCGGCCTCGAACTCGGCGGCGAGCTTCGCCATCAGCTCGGTGGTGCCGGTACGGAACACCTCCACCTCGATTTCCGGATGATCCTTGTTGAACGCCTCGACCACGGCGGCCATCTGGTCCTGCGGCTGCGAGGTATAGACGGTGATCTTGTTCTCTTGCGCGACGGCGGCGCCGGCGGTCAGGCCGGCGGCCAGCAGGGCGGCCAGGGAAAGCTGATACGCGGTCATGGGGATCCTCATCCTTGGGAATGGCTGGGGCCTAGCGGCTGCGTTTGACAGACGGGTGACAGTTTCGTGCAGGTCCAGTGACCATCCTCCCTGCGCTGCCAGATCACCGGCACGGCGTTCTCCAGACGTTCGAGCGGTTCGGCCGTCAGCGCGGCGTGGATTTCGCGCCCCGTGCCGGAATGCGCCACGATCAGCACCGGGAAGGGCGGGGCGATGGCGGCCAGCGCGGTCCGGATGCGGTCACGGAACGTCTTTGGCCCCTCGCCGCCGGGCGGGGTGGCATCGCGGACAAGGATCGACCTGTCCTGTCCTTCCCACGCGCCCCAGTTCCGTTCCGCCAGCCCCGCCAGCGGCACCAGCGGCGCGCCGGTGACCCGCGCCACCGTCGCCGCCGTCTGCGCCGCCCGGATCAGCGGCGAATGCCAGATCGCGGCAACGGGATGGTGGCGCAGCACCCGTGCCGCCGCCTCGGCCTGCGCCAGCCCCCGCGCGGTCAGCGGGCTGTCGGTCGATCCGCCGATCCGGTTCGCGGCATTGTCGGCCGTCTCGCCATGGCGCAGGAACAGGAAGGGCCGGTCGAAGAGCGGGATCACCATGTCATCTCTCGCGCCGCGGTCAGGTTCGGGATCAGGGCGGCCAGCGCCCGCTGCGCGGCGGGCGCACAGAAGGCGGGCATCGCCGTGTCGGGGGAGACCGCGTCCAGGATCGCGCGCATCCCGGTCAGCGTCGGATGCACGTTCCAGCGGCGGAACAGCGCCCCGCCGCCGGCCACCCAGCCCGGCGCGGGCGTGCCCTCGGCCAGATGCCCGGTGAATACCACCCGCCCCGTGCCCTCGGCCAGCAGCCGGGGCGCCAGCGCCCCCGCCACCCCGCGTTCGGCATTCGGGCCGGCGGCGATCATCACGCCCCGCACAGGACCATCCGGCGCCAGCGGTCGCGCCCCTGACAGCAGGTCGGCCAGCGCCGCGGCCCCGCCCGGTGCCAGCCAGCCGGGGCGGGCGACCATCGCCTCGGCCACCATGCGATGCGCCGGGCAGATCGCCACCTCGTGCCCCGCCGCGCGGAAGGTCAGCGCCATTTCCAGCCCCCGCCCCCCGGCCGGCGCGGGCAGCAGCAGCGGCCCCGCCGCCGCCAGCGCCAGCAGGCCCGCGACCTGCGCCGGCAAGGGCTCGTCGGCATCGCCATAGGAGGCGTCGAAGACCAGCGCCCGCGCCGGCGGCGGCAGGGTGGCGCGGTAAAGGCTGCTCTCCTGCGACAGGTCGCCGGTATAGACGAGGCCCTCCGGCCCGCCGATCCGCATCCAGCAGGCGCCCGGCGCATGGCCGGCGGGGCCGAGGTCGATCCGCAGCCCGAGCGCCGCCCCCGCCCGATCCAGCGGGTGCGCCGCCGCAAGCCCGCCGTCGCGGGCCAGCGCGATCGCCGGTTCCGGGGCGAAGACCGGCGGATCGCCCGGCCCCCCCGCCAGATGCAGCCCGCCGGTATGGTCCACATGCCCGTGCGAGATCAGGATGCCGTCGACCCGCCCCACCCCGGCCAGATCGGGCAAGGCATCGCCGTCGGGCCCGCGCCCGAGGTCCAGCAGCAGCCGCCGCCCGCCCGTGTCCAGCAGGAAACAGGCCGGTCCCTTGCTGCCGAAGCCGGACAGGGCGGTCAGGCGCATGCGGATCAGGCCACGGCCAGCGCGCGCAGGGCCGCGGGCGCGTCATCCCCGACGGCCACGCGCGGCAGGACCCATCCGCCGGTCAGCGCCAGGTCCAGCACCTCGCCCGGCCGCGGCGCGGCGGTCATCAGCAGGTCGACCTCGCCCCCTGCATCGCCGGAACCGGCATCCTCCAGCATCGCGGTCACCGCATGGGCGCCGCCCTGAAAGCGGTGATCGAGCACCCGGGCGCGCAACCCGCCGCCCGCCGCCACCGACAGGTCGCGCGCCCGCAGGCACAGCCAGCCCGGCCCCGGCCCGGCCTCGGGCAGGCCCGGCAGCAGATGGTCCCGGCCCTGCAGGCGCAGGCGGCACAAGTCGCCCTCGCGCCCGATCACCGTCACCGGCAACGTGCGCCCCTGCCCGACGAAGCGGGCGACCATCGGTGTCGCCGGCTGGCGGTAAAGCTGTTCGGGCGGGGCCACCTGTTCCAGCCGCCCCTTGTCCATCACGCCCACCAGCCCCGCCACCGCCATGGCCTCGTCCTGGTCATGGGTGACGAAGACGAAGGTGGTGCCCGAGGCCGCATGAATGCGCCGGAATTCGGACAGCATCACCCCCCGCAGATGCGCGTCGAGATTGGCGAGCGGTTCATCCAGCAGGATCAGCGCCGGCCGCGTGGCAAGGCTGCGCGCCAGCGCCACCCGCTGCCGCTGGCCGCCCGACAGCTGATGCGGGCGGCGCGTCTCCATCCCGGTCAGGCCCACCATCTCCAGCGCCTCGGCGATGCGGCTGCGCTCTTCCGCGCGAGGCAGACCCTTGACCCGCAGGCCGAAGCGGATGTTGCCGGCCACGGTCATGTGCGGCCACAGCGCATAGGACTGGAACACCATGCCGAGTCCGCGATCCTCCGGCCCGACGAAGGCGCCGTCATCGGCCACGACCCGCCCGCCGATGGCGATGCGGCCCGCATCCGGCCGGTCGAGCCCCGCCAGCAGCCGCAGCAGCGTGGTCTTGCCGCAGCCCGAGGGCCCGAGCAGCGCGAAGAACGTCCCGGACGGGATGGTCAGCGACACCTCGTCGACGGCGCGGGTGCCCGCGAACAGGCGCGAAACGCGGGAAAGCTCGATATCGGCCATGCGGCTGCCTCCGGCGGGCGCGGCCCGGTTCGGGGAATTGGCGTCCCCGCCAGCGCCTTGCGGGCAGGACGGCCGCTGCGGCCGGGCGGGGGACGGATCGGTCGGGCCGGGGATAAGGGCGCGATGCGACAGTTTCGTGACTGCCGGACAGCCGATCCCCGGCCCGCGCCGGTCAGCCGGCCTCGACCGCCGCCGCCGCCGCCGCGATGGCCGCGGCGATCCGCTCCTGCGCCGCGGCGCTGTCCTCCGGGTCCCGGTCTTCGGCGCCCGGGGCCTCGGTGCCATAGCGCGCGGCCAGCGCCGCCTTCAGCCGCTGCATCGCCTCGGCCACCGGGTCGGGCAGGCCGGGCCGTTGCGGGGCGCGGCGGACCAGCAGTTCCTCGGCCGCCGCGCGGTTCGCCTGCAGGAAGGACTCGCCCTCGGCGGTCAGCCGGTAGAGCTTGCGCCCGCCGCGATCCTCGCCTTCGGTCTCGATCCGGGCATAGCCCATGTCGTCCAGCCAGGCGAGCGTCGGGTAGATCACCCCGGGGCTGGGGGTATAGCCGCCGCCGAAACGCTCCTCGATCTCCTTGATCAGCTCATAGCCGTGGCGCGGCCGCTGCGCGATCATCGCCAGCAGCAGAAGCCGCATCTCGCCATAGTCGAACAGGCGGCGGCTGCCCCGGCGGCCCCGCTCACCCCGTTCGCCGCGGCCGTCGCAGGGCCCGCCGTCGCGACCGCGTTCCCGGTGGCCGCGCCCACGGCCCGCCCCGTGCCCGTGGCCATGCCCGCCCCCGTGCCCATCTTCGGCGCCGAAGGCCCTGCCCCGCGGACCGCCGCGTCCCCACATCATCTTCATCCTGAGTCTCGTCATGTTTTTCATCATACCGGCAAGATGGGTCTGGATATATCGTAAATCAAGATATATCTGGATGGCATCAGCCACCGCCCCGATGCGGCAGCGAACGGATCATTGCCGGCGACCACGGGCGCGCCGGCACAGCCCGAGGACCGACCATGACCGCAAACCGTCCGGCAGGGACCGCCCTGCCCAGCATCGAACGCCGCCGCTTCGACACCCGCCGCCGCCAGCTGACGGTGACCGCCTGCGACCGCATCACCCCCGCCATGCTGCGCCTGACGCTGGAAGGCCCGGACCTGGCCGATTTTCAGTCGCTGTCGCCCGGCGACCACATCAAGGTCTTCGTCCCCGACGGCGCGGGCGGGACGGCGATGCGCGACTATACCCCCCGCCGCTATGACACCGGGGCGCGCCGGCTGGTGCTGGACTTCGCGCTGCACGAGGCCGGCCCCGCCACGGTCTGGGCGATGAACGCCCGCCCCGGCGACCTGCTGGAGATCGGCGGCCCGCGCGGATCGCAGATCATCTCCGGCCCCATCGCGCAGTGGCTGCTGATCGGGGACGAAACCGCGCTGCCCTCGATCGGGCGGCGGATCGAGGAGATGGCGGCCGGCGTGCCGGTGACCAGCCTCGTGGCGGTGCCCGGACCGCAGGACGAACAGCGGATCGAAACCGCCGCCCGGCATCGCGCGGTCTGGGTGCACCGGACCGACCCGGCCGACGCCGCGCCGCTGCTGGCGGCGCTGCGCGACATCGCGCTGCCGCCCGGCACCTTCGTCTGGCTCGCGGCCGAGGGGGGCGTGGTGCGGCAGCTGCGCGCGCATCTGCTGGAAGAGCGCGGCCACCCGAAGGAATGGCTGCGCGCCTCGGGCTATTGGGTGCAGGGTCAGGCCGACGCGACCGAGAAGTTCGACTGATCCCCGGCGGCCCGGGCATCACGATTGCGCGGGGTCCGGGCATCCGCTGCCCGCCGGAATTGCCAGAATCGTCGAGGCCCCGGAAGGTGACGGGTGCGGGCGCGCAAGGCGCCCCCCACCCGCCGCCCCTGCCGGCCGTGCCGTCCTTCCCGCCCGGCCGGGCCACACCTGAACCCCCGATGCCGGAGCCCCAGGATGACCCGTCTGACCGCGAAGGACTTTCACCCCGACCTGCTGGAACTGTACGACTATTACGCCCACGGCCGGATTACCAAGCGCGAGTTCCTCGACCGCGCGGCGACCTATGCCGTGGGCGGGCTGACCGCCGCCGCGATCCTGTCGCAGATGTCGCCCGACTATGCGATGGCCCAGCAGGTCGAGTTCACCGACCCCGAGATCCTGCCGGAATATATCACCTATCCCTCGCCCGAGGGGCATGGCGAGGTGCGCGGCTATCTGGTCCGCCCGGCCAATGCCGCGGGCAAGGTGCCGGGCGTGGTGGTGGTGCACGAAAACCGCGGCCTCAACCCCTATATCGAGGATGTGGCACGCCGCGTCGCCAAGGCGGGCTTCGTCGCGCTGGCACCCGACGGGCTGACCTCGGTCGGCGGTTATCCGGGCAATGACGAGAAGGGCCGCGAGTTGCAGTCGCAGGTCGACCCGGAAAAGCTGATGAACGACATGTTCGCCGCGGTCGATGTCCTGATGACGCATGAGGCGACGACCGGCCGCGTCGGCATCACCGGCTTTTGCTATGGCGGCGGCGTGGCGAATGCGGCGGCGGTGGCGATCCCCGACCTGGGGGCGGCGGTGCCCTTCTACGGTCGCCAGCCGCAGGCCGCGGACGTGGCCCGGATCAACGCGCCGCTGCTGATCCACTATGCCGAACTCGACACCCGGATCAACGAGGGCTGGCCCGCCTATGAGGCGGCGCTGCAGGAGGCCGGCAAGACCTATGAGGCCTATATCTATCCCGGCGTGAACCACGGCTTCCACAACGATTCCACCCCCCGCTATGACGAGCCGGCGGCCGAGCTTGCCTGGACCCGCACCATCGACTGGTTCCGCACGCATCTGGCCTGACGGGGTCGCGAAGAGGGCGCGACGGGGGCTGCGGCCATCGGGGCTGCGGCCCCGCTGGGGCGGCATTCATTATTGACAGAAATAATCGGGTATTTAAGGTGCCCCCAGCCGCAGGCTGCCCCGCAGGGGCCGTGCCCGCATGCCAGAACGCGCAATCATCTGGATAATCCCATGTCAAACCTTCCCCGGTTCCGCCGCCATGTCCTGTCCGGCGTTTCCGCCGCGGCGCTGATCGGCCTCGCCTCGGCCGCCGCCGCAGACACCCTCTTCACCCGGCCCGCCGCCTTCGTGGGCGAGGTGCAGACCGCGGGCGCGGAGCCGGGCCTGCCCGTCTATGCCGGCGAGACGGTCGTCTTCTCGGGCCGCGGCTTCGTGCCGGGCCAGTCCGTGACGCTGATGCGCGGCACGACGGCCCTGACCGAGACGCCCGTGACCGCCGACGACAAGGGCGAGTTCACCTTCGACTATGCGCTGGATGCCGAGGCCGAGGCCGGCCTGCAGCCGATCGTCGTCGTCACCACCGGCCCCGACAGTGCCGGTGTGGTCGAGATGAAGGTGTCGCCGAAGCTGCCGCTGTCGGGCGAGAACCTGTTCGAGGTGAAAAGCGCGCCGGTGACCCGCGGGCTGTATCAGGTCGCCTATGGCGCGGCCTCGGATGCGCTGTTCGTCACCGCCGCCGTGGGCCGGCCGCCGGTCGCGAACTCGTCGCTGGTCAAGATCGACCCCGAGACGCTGGAAATCGTGGCGCAGGTGTCGCCGGAGCCCGCCCCCGACCGTGCCGACGGTCAGCCGGGCGGCGTCTTTTCCGTCTACGGCATCGCCGCCGATGACGAGAACGGCACCGTCTGGACGACCAATACCCGTCAGGACACCGTGGCCGTCTACCGGCAGGACGACCTGTCGCTGGTCAAGCAGTTCGAACCGGGCGCGGTCGCCCATGCGCGCGACGTGGTGGTGGACGAAGGGCGGGACCGCGCCTTCGCCGGCGCCGGCGCCCGCAACACCATCGAGGTCTTCGACACCGCGACGATGGAGAAGGTCGACAGCATCGCCATCGCGTCGCAGGTGCGGGGCGAGGATTTCGGCGTGATGAGCATGTCCTATGATGAAGAGGCGGGGCAGCTTTTCACCGTCAGCCTTCGCACGCCCGAGGCGGCGGTGATCGACGTCGACAGCGGCGAGGTCCGCATCATCCCGCTGCCGGGCGCCGTCCGCGCCTCGGGCATCGCGCATGATGCCGAAAGCGGCCGGTTCTTCGTCGTCTCGCAACTGAGCGACGACCTGATGATCCTCGATGCAGACGGCGCGCTTCTGCATGACGTGCCGGTGGGCGCGGGGCCGCTGAACTTGGTCTTCGATCCGGCCAGCGGGCTGGCAATCGTGGCCAACCGCGGATCGGGCACCATCACCGCGGTCAATGCGGAAGGCGAGATCGTCGCCAATATCGAGGGCGGCACCTATCCGAACCACCTGGCCCTGACCGACGAGGGCATCTACGCCGTCAACAAGTCGCGCGGCGAGAACGACCCGAACGGCGACCGCATCTGGCATCTGGTGCCCGCCTCGAACTGAGGCGCGGACCCGTTCCGGCATGCCGGGGCCGCGGAGAGTTCCGCGGCCCTTTTCGCTGCCATCGCCCAAGACGAGGAAGGCCCATGTCCGCCAACGACCCCGCATCGTCGGCCTACCGCACCGGCGGGCTGCGCTATCCGCCGCGCCACCACCGCGAACATGCCCCGGTCTGGATCGACGCGGTGCTGGCGGCCCTGGGCCATGCGCCGGCCTTTCCGGCCGGGGGGCCGGTCCGGCTGTGCGATCTGGGCTGCGGCACGGGGCTGGGGTCGCTGGCGCTGGCCGCCGCAGACCCGCGGATCCGGCTGACGGGCATCGACCTCGATCCGGCGCATATCGAGATCGCGGGCGCGGCGGCCGCGGCGGCAGGGATTGCCGCGAAATTCCGCTGTGCCGACGTGGCGCAACTCGATCCGCCGCCGGGTCCGTTCGACGTGATCCTGTGCCACGGACTGCTGTCCTGGGTGGACGACGCCACGCGGCAGGCCGTCGCCCGGTTCGTCGGCGGGGCGCTTGCGCCCGGCGGCGTGGTGCTGCTGCACTACATGTCCCAGCCGGGCGGGGCGGCCTTCGCGGCCTTCCATCAGGTCTTTGCCGCCCATGCCGATGCCCGCGATCCGGTGGCTGCGGGGCTGGCGGTGCTGCGCGGCTTGCGCGATGCGCAGGCGGGCTTCTTCCGCCTGCATCCCCATGCCTCTGCCACGCTGGACTCGCTGCTGGCCGAGGATCCGGGCTATGTCGCGCATGAATACCTCAACCCGTGCTTCACGCCGCTGGCGGCCGGCGCGGTGATGGCGCTGATGCGGGGTGCGGGCCTGACCTATGCCGGCAGCGCCACGCCCTGCGAGAATATCGACGCGCTGTCGCTGCCCGGATCCTGCCTGCCCATGGTGGCGGCGGAACGCGATCCGGCCCGGCGCGAGACGTTGAAGGACATCGCGCGGAACCAGGCACTGCGGATCGACCTGTATCGCCGCCCCGGCACCGGGCTGGCCGATGCCGCGCATCTGGCGCGGATGCGGTCGATCCCCTGGGCGGCCATGACGGATGCGCCCGGACCCGGCCGGCTGACCTTCGACACCCGGATCGGCCCCGTCGAGGGCGCGGCCGAAATCTTCGGGCCGCTGCTGACGGCGCTGGCGGCGGGTGCGCAGACTTTCGGCGCGCTGGAACGGGTGCCGCCCTTCGCGGGGCGTCCTGCACTGCTCAATCAGGCGCTGCAGATGCTGCTGTGGGCGGGGATCGCGCATCCGCTGCGCCAGGACGGGACGGCGGCGGATGCCGCGCCCTTCAACCGCTGGGCCGAGGCGCAGCGCCTGCCCTTCCGCGCCGCGCCGCGGCTGGGGTCGGCGCTGGCGCCGGGGCGGCATGTCCGCCTGTAGCCCGGCGGTGCCCCAGGCATGACAACGGGGGCGCGCCGGTCCGCGCGCCACCGTCATCGCCGCGCAAGCCGATCAGAACGAGGCGTTCAGCCCCAGATAGAAGGCCCGGCCCGGTTCGTTGTAGCTTTCCGCGCCATCGCCCGACCGCAGGATCTGTTCGTCGAAGATGTTGGTCACCCCGCCCGACAGGCGAACGCCATTGTCGAATTCATAGTTCGCGGCGAGGTTGACCAGCGTGTAGGGATCGCGGTCGGTCAGGTCCGCATCGTCCTCGGGATAGCCGGTGGTGGAGCTGTAGTCCGACGCCTCGGTCTCGCCGTAATGGGTCAGCGACGGCGTGATCGTCAGCCGGTCGGTCGCCTGCCAGTCGATCTGCGCGTTGATCGTGTATTCCGGCACCAGCGACAGCGGCACATCGACCGTCACCGCCGGATAGCTGACGCCCGAGGAGTCGGTCCCCGCCGGCAGGTCCAGCGTCTGTTCCGACTTGATCATGTAGGTGGCGTTGACGGTCAGGGCCAGCGTCTCGCCGATCGGCATCGAGAAGCTGCCTTCCAGGCCCTCGACGACCGAGTCGGGAATGTTTTCCCACTGATAGACCCGATAGTCGGTGCC
This sequence comes from Frigidibacter oleivorans, assembly GCF_003993775.1. Classification (GTDB taxonomy): domain Bacteria; phylum Pseudomonadota; class Alphaproteobacteria; order Rhodobacterales; family Rhodobacteraceae; genus Frigidibacter; species Frigidibacter oleivorans. Next base: position 66,399 of record NZ_RJRZ01000006.1, on the reverse strand, counting down.
GTTATAGGTGATGTAGCCCACCTGGTCCGTGCCCGACTGGATCTTGTCGTTATAGTCGTTGTGGAAGTAGGTCAGCGTCGCGTTGATCCCGTTCAGGCCGGAATAGGCGACGCCGATCTCGGTGTTGATCGAGGTTTCGGGGTCCAGATCCTCGTTGCCCAGCACATAGCACGGCCCGTCGCCGGTATAGGGATAGGGGCAGCCGTTGCCCATGGTCGTGTAGACGTAGCTTTCCGACAGCTGATACAGGTTCGGCGACTTGAAGGCGCGCGCGACGCCGCCGTTGATCGTCCAGGCCTCCGACAGCCGGAAGGTGGCGTTCAGGCCGCCCGACAGGTTGGTGCCGAAACTGTCGACATAGTCCATCCGCAGCGACGGCGTCAGCGTCAGCCGGTCGGTCCACAGGATATTGGCCTCGGCATAGAACCCGACATTGTTCTGCGTGGTGACCGGATCGGGGTCGGCGTCGGGATCGAAGGCGGTGGACGCGAACGAGTTGTAACCGTCGAGGTCCAGCCGTTCATAGCGCAGTTCCGCCCCGAAGGTCAGCTTTGCCTCGCGGCCCAGCACCGTGCTGTCGACGATGGCCTCGGACTTGCCCGACACGATGTCGAGGATCGACCGGTCGTAGTCGTCGGTCGAGTTGATCGCGCCCTCGCCGCCGCCGGCCGCGCCCTCGGTCAGGCGCTTGTTGTTGGTGTTCTCGTACTGGACATAGCTGTTCAGCTCGCCCCAGGAATAGTCGCCGGAATGGGTGACGGCCAGCGTGCCGCGGCGCACGACGTTGGTTTCCGATCCGGGCTCGGCCACAGTATTGATGCTGCCAAGCTGGTTGTCGCCGGAAAACAGGTTGCCCTGCCGCGAATAGCCGATGTCGAAGTCGAAGGTGTCGCTGCCCGTGGGCGTCCAGCGCAGGCGGACCGTGCCATCCCTGTTGACCACGCCTTCCGGCGGCGCCGAATAGCTGCAGGTCGTGGCGTCGTCGTCGCAGACCGCCTCGTTCAGCGACTCGTCGTCCGCCTCGGATTCGTTGTAGTTGCCGGTCAGGCGCAGCGACAGGTTCTGGGCCAGCCGCTTTTCCCACAGCACGTTCGCGCGCCGCGTGCTGCCCTCCAGCCCGCTTTCGGGCTGGTTGTAGTGGACGCCGAACTGCCACAGGTCGTCTTCCGGGGTCTTGGTGATGATGTTGACCACGCCACCGGCGGCACCCGAACCGTAGCGCGCCGCCGCCGGGCCGCGGATCACCTCGATCCGCTCGATCAGTTCCGCCGGAACCCAGTTGGAATCGCCCCGCGTATCGCGCTCGCCGCCGCGGCCCATCCTGACCGAGGTGCGCGACAGCACCGGCTTGCCGTCGATCAGGATCAGGGTGTTTTCCGGCCCCATGCCACGGATGTCGATCTGCCGCTGGTTGCCGCGCTGCCCGGTCGAGGAGGCACCGGTCAGGTTGACGCCCGGCATCAACCGCCAGGCCAACGCCCGCACCCTGCGCGTGCTGGAACAGATCGCGGCGGCGAAGCCCGACTGTGTGCTGCATATGGGCGACGTGGTAAATCCGCTGCCGCAGGAACCCACATACCCCGAGGTCAGCCGCTTCGCCGCGCGGCTGATGGCGCCGTTCGACCTGACAATCCATATCGCGCCCGGCAATCACGACGTGGGCGACAAGCTGGCCTTCGTCACCCCGGCACATGGCATTGACGAGGCCACCGTGGCCCTTTTCGACAAGCTCGTGCGGCCGAACTGGTCCGCTTTCGACCTGGGGCCGGTGCGGACGTTGATCATCAACGCCTCGCTCATCGGGTCGGGCCTGCCGCAGGAAGCAGAGCAATGGGACTGGCTGGAGCGCGAGCTCTCCGCCCATCAGGATCGCCGCCTGTTCCTGGCCACGCATTATCCCGTGTTCATGGGGCAGCCGGACGAGGGATCCCTTTACGACAACATCGAACCTGAGGGCCGCACGAGGCTTCTCGGACTGCTGGAGGCCTACGCGGTCGAGGCCGTCTTCGCGGGCCATGTCCACAATTTCTTCCATCACGTCCTCGGTCCGACCGAGTTCCACATCCTGCCCTCTCCTTCCTTCGTGCGGCAGGACTATGCCGAACTGGCCAGTGTCGCACCGGACAACGACGGTGGCATGGAAGGCGGGCGCAACGATACCGCCAAGCTCGGATGGGCCATGGTCGAGATCTTCGAGGAAGGCCATGTCGTTCACATCCACCGAAGCGAGATGCCGGCGGATGCCGCCATGGAAACGGCCCCGCGGAACCACCCTAAATTTCGGTCCGAAGGCCTGCCCGGACTGCAGCTGCGCCATGCCTGGGCAGAGCCGGGGATCATCCCCCTGAACGGCCCGATCGAGGAATTCACCCGACGCCGCCAGCGCAACGACTATCCGCTTCTCGCCCTGCAGGAGATGGGCACCCGCGATCTGCGCGCGCCCCTGACGGATCTGGACGACCCGCTGTACCTCCGGCGCGCCGAGGATCTGGGCCAGATGGGCTACCGCTTCACCTTCTTTTCCCTGGGCGTCCCCTCCGACGCCCTTGCCGCGAAGGCAGCGTCCCTTCCCGCCGCAGCCGCGCTGGAAGTGATCCTCCCCTGGCGCAGGATTGCTGAACTCACGGCTGCGCTGACCGCCTTTCGCCAGGTCTGGAAGGGCCCGCTGACGGTCGCATGTACCGTTTCGGCCTCGGATCACCGCGAAGTCTCGGTGGGTGCCAGCTACACGGTGACCTTCGGCTTCGACATCTCTGAGTTCGGCCTGCTCGCGACGTTCCACGCCGAAACCGGCGCGGCGCTCGACCTCGGCTACTGCTTCCGCCTCGCCGAATTCCAGGATGTGCTGACGGATGGCCGGAAGATCGCCGACTTTGCCGCCCGCATGGACGTCCCCGCATCGCTCCATGTCACGCTGGGCGGCGAACACCCGGGACTCGTCCAGCGAACCGAGGCACAGGTCGCCGCCCGCGTCGTGGAGGCTGCCGTGCTGGCGAAGACCACGCCCCTCACGGTCTTCCTCGACCGGCCAGCGGATGTCGACCGCTCCTATTTCCCGGGCTTTGGCCTCTATGACCGGCTCTGGAATCCGCGCCTGCCCGGCCGGGCGCTGGCCGCCGCGACCCGCCTGCTGGCCGGCAGCCAGCGCGCCGAACTGCTCGGCGTCGAGACGGGCGGGGCCGCCCGCATCTGCCGCCTGTCGCTGAACGGCCGGGTGCTGGAACTGGCGATCCCGACGGACGGCGAGACGCCTGCGGGCTTTTCCCCCCTCGTCACCGCTGCCCCGGGCCTCCCCGGTTGGCGCATCACATCTCAAGAGGCACAGGCATGACCCGCGTTCTTCACCGCAGTACCCGCGAAACATTCGAGACTGCCCTGTCGGGGGAGGGCAGCTGGCTCAACCTGAAGGCGGGTGGTCGCGTCCTCGACGCTGCCGGCGGCGCCGCGGTCACCTGCATCGGTCATGGGAACAAGCGCGTCGCGGCCGCGATCGGCGAACAGGCGGCAAAGCTGGCCTACATCCATACGCTGTTCTTCACCTCGGAGCCTGCCGAGGAACTGGCCGCACTGCTGACGGATGACGGTTCCTTCGCCCGCGCCTTCTTCGTCTCATCCGGTTCCGAAGCCATGGAAAGCGCGTTGAAAATGGCGCTGCAGTACCATGTCGAGCGCGGCGAGCCCGGACGCACCCGCTTCATTTCCCGCCGGCAAAGCTATCATGGCAACACCTTCGGGGCGCTGTCCGTCGGCGGCCACCCCGCCCGCCGCTCGATCTACGAGCCGGTGCTGTGGGACTCCGTCAGCCACGTCTCTCCCTGCTTCCCCTACCATTACCAGGGCGCGCAGGAAGACGACGCCGCCTATGTCGCCCGTCTGGCGCAGGAGCTGGAGGACGAGATCCTGCGCCTCGGTCCCGGGAGTGTCGCGGCATTCGTGGCCGAGACCATCGTTGGCGCCACGTCCGGCTGCGTCACCGCGACGCCCGGCTATTTTGCCGCCCTGCGCGAGGTCTGCGACCGCTACGGCATCCTGATGATCGGGGACGAGATCATGTGCGGGATGGGCCGTTCGGGCAGACGCCATGCGTGGGAGTATGAAGGCTATCAGCCCGACATACAGACCATTGCGAAGGGCCTCGGCGGCGGCTACGTGCCCATCGGCGCCATGCTGATCAACGATCGCGTGCATGACGTACTGGCCGGACATTCGGGTGCCTTTGTCCACGGTCACACCTACCAGGCCCATCCGCTGGCGGCCCGCGGCGCACTGGAAGTGCAACGCATCATCCGCGAGGAAGAGCTGGTAGAGCGGGTCGCCGCCAACGCCGATCCGCTCCGCGACCGGCTGGTGCAGGCCCTGAAGGGGCATTCCTGCATCGGAGAGATTCGCGGCCGCGGCTATTTTCTGGGAATCGAGTTCCTCGCCGACCCGGCGACCCGCACCCCTTTCGCGGCCGAGGCTCACTTCGCCGCCCGGCTCAAGGCCGCCGCACTGGACGAAGGGCTGGCGCTCTATCCGAATGGGGGCACGATCGACGGCAAGACCGGCGATCACGTCATCGTCGCCCCGCCGTTCAACGCGACCCAGGACGAGCTGGACTACATCGCCGAAAAGCTGGCCCTGGCTGTTTCCGGCGCGGAGGGCGCGGTCAGGGCGTCATGACGAGAGGCGCAGGAAGCTGTTCGTGGTCAGAACATCTGGCGCGGAGGGCATAGACAAGCCGTGCCATTGGCGAGGGACCGTCTGCCTGAGGCGTCCCTCGACCCCTTGTAATTCCGGTCCTCCCTTCCGCTTCCGCATTTCCTGCGGGATCACGCCGCCTTGCGACTGCGCCCGCTCGCGGCATCTCGATAAACGGTCACCTAAAAGCTTGATTATATCGGGCTCCGGACTGTCGACACGGAACCAGGTCCAACAGTGAGCTAGACCCGCCGGGACGCCAGCTTCGAGCCGCGCCACAGCCGGGGGTGCCGCGCCGGGCCTCAGGCCCGCTCGATCGTCAGCCGCACGATCAGCCCGCGCGGCCCGCGGTCGAAATCCAGCCGCCCGCCATGCTGTTCGGCGACCGCCGCCGCGATGGTCAGGCCGAGCCCGAAGCCGGTGCCGGGCGGGGCGTTGACGCCGCGCCGGAACGGGGCTGTCAGCCGCTCCATCTCGTCCGGGGACATGGCGCCGCCCTCGTCCTCGACGGCGATGGTGGCGTGGGTCGAACTGGCGGTCAGCCGCACAGTCGCCCGCCGGCCATAGCGGATGGCGTTTTCCACGATGTTGGTCACCGCCCGGTTCAGCGCCATCGGCCGCGCCGTCACCAGCACGCGCCGTTCCTCGGTCAGGACATGCTGCCCCCGCCGCGCCGACAGGACCGAGGGCGCGCCCTCCACCACCTCGGGGTCGGGCGCGGCCAGATCGACGGGGCGGCCGAGGTCCTGATAATCCGCCACCAGCGCCTCGACCAGCGCGGCCAGCGACAGGCGGCGCGGCGCCTCGACATTCTGTTCCGACCGGGTATAGGCCAGCACGCTGTCGATCATCCCGGTCATGCTGTCGATATCGGCGTCCAGCTTGCGGCGCAGGCCCTCGTCGGCGATCAGCGCCGCGCGCAGGCGCAGCCGGGTGGCGGGCGCGCCAAGGTCGTGGCTGACGCCCGACAGCATGTCCGCCCGCCGGACCAGCGCCGCCCGTTCGCGTTCCAGATAGCGGTTCACCGCGCGGACCGTGTCGCGCAGTTCCGCCGGGCCGCGCGCCTCGTAGCTGTCGGGGCCGCCCAGATGGCGGCGGCTGTGCAGCGCCTCGGCGAAGGCCGCGAATTTCGCCGAAACGTCCGATACGCTGGCCAGCGCGACCGACAGCGACAGCGCCGCGATCAGTGCCGCGATCAGGCGCAGGTCGGCGGGGGCCGCGCCGCAGTTCCAGACCTGTGCCCCGTCGACGCGGAACCAGCGTCCGTCGGCATTCTGCACGATCACCGCCGGATCGCTGCAGAACCCCGCCATCAGCCGCGCGATCGCGCCCAGCTGGCTGGCCGGGGCGATCCCGTCCGACAGGTCGAGCCGCGAGACGGGATAGCGGATCTGCGACGACAGGATCGCGACGGTCATCAGCCGCCCGCCGCTGCCGGCGACCGGCCCCCCGCCCGGCCCCCCGCCCGGCCCGGCCCCCGCGCCGGTTTCGGCCGGCGCGCGGATCGTGACCACGGTGTCGAGCGGCCGGTGCGCCGCCGCGCCCAGCCGGGTGAAGTCGCCCGCCGCGGCGAGCGCCGACTCGACCGGGTTCAGCGGGTCGATCCGCACCCCCGGCACGTCGTTGCGCCCCTCCTGCACCGCGCCGAACAGCGTCAACCCCGCGATCTGCGCCCGGGCCAGATGCGCCTGCCAGGCCGCTTGCGACCCCGCCCAGACCAGCCCCGCCGCCAGCCCGCCGGCAAAGGCCAGCGCCACCCAGCCGGTGCCGGTGGCGCGCAGCGTCGGCAGGTGCCGGGGCGGCAGCCGCCAGCGGCGCGGGCGGGGCGGGTCCGGGCGCGGCTGCGGGTCAGGGCCGGGCTGCGGGTCAGGCATCCATCCGCTCGACATCGACGCCGAAGACATAGCCCACCGCCCGTTCGGTGCGCAGCATCTGCGGCTGGCGCGGATTCGCCTCGATCTTGGACCGCAACCGTCCCACCAGCACGTCGATGGCGCGGCCCTGCGCCTCGGGGGCGGCCTCGCCCTCGCCGGTGACGTCCAGCGCCGCCGCGATCTCCTCGCGCGTCAGGGGCACATGAGGATTGGCCAGCAGCACCTTCAGCAGCCGGCTTTCCCGGCCCGACAGCGGCACCTGATAGCCCGAGGGCGAGGTGACCTCGTCGCGCTTGCCGTCATAGGTCCAGCCGGCGAACCGCCAGACCGCCGCCGTGCGCCGGTAGCCCAGCGAGGGCGACCGCCGGCCCCGGCGCAGCACGGCGCGGATGCGGGCCAGCAGGATCTCGGGGTTGAAGGGCTTGGCGACATAGTCGTCGGCCCCGACCTCGTAGCCCGCCATCTGGTGCTGGTCGGCGGACAGGGCCGAGACCAGCACGATCGGCAGGTCCCGTTCCGCCCGCAGCCGGGCGCAGATCTGCACCCCGTTTTCGCAGCCCAGCATGACGTCGAGCAGAATCAGGTCGACGCGCGTCTGCGACAGGACCGCCAGGATTTCGGCCTCGCTGGCGGCGGGCAGGGCGATGAACCCGTTTCGTTGCAGGAAGGTCACCAGCATCTCGCGCATCTCGCCGTCGTCGTCCACGACCAGAAGCCTTGGTATCGCCATGCGCCGTCCCCTTGCCCGCCCGGGTCCCGGGCCGGATCGTCCTAACCCGTTCGCAGGTTCATTGTAACGCACTGTAACAGACGTGCTATGTTTGTGACGTCGGATGGCGGCTGGAGGAGCCGGACGGTTGTCGCCATCGGGGCTCGGGCTAGTAAGTTACGCGCGTCGCCGGCGGCAGGGCTGCCGGCACAGATCGGGAGGACATCGACATGAAACTCTTTACCGCGGCTTCGGCCGCGTCGGTTCTGGCCATGACCGCCGGGGCGGCCTTTGCCGAACCCAAGGCCGAGGTGATGCACTGGTGGACCTCGGGCGGCGAGGCGAAATCGGTCGCCGTGCTGCAGGAAGAATTCGCCGCGCGGGGCGGCAGCTGGACCGACATGCCGGTGGCCGGCGGCGGCGGCGACGCGGCGATGACCGCGCTGCGCGCCCGCGCCCTGTCGGGCAACCCGCCCACCGCCGTGCAGCTGAAAGGCCCGGCGATCCAGGAATGGTACGAAGAGGGTGTGCTGGCCGACATCTCGGACGTGGCCGAGGCGCAGGGCTGGGCCGACGTGCTGCCCGCGCAGCTGGCCGAGCACATGAAATGCGACGGCCACTGGTGCGCCGCGCCGGTGAACGTGCACCGCGTCAACTGGATCTGGGCCAATGCCGACATCCTGGAATCGAACGGCATCGAGATGCCGACGACCTGGGAAGAGTTCAACGCGGCGGCCGAGAAGCTGAAGGCCGCGGGCGTCACGCCGCTGGCCCATGGCGGCCAGTCCTGGCAGGACGCGACCGTGTTCGAAACCGTGGTGCTGGGCCTCGGCGGCCCGGAATTCTATCAGCAGGCGCTGGTCGATCTGGACGAAGAGGCGCTGACCTCGGACACGATGAAGCAGGTCTTCGACGAGATGCGCGTACTGCGCGGCTATGTCGACGACAACTTCTCGGGTCGGGAATGGAACCTCGCCACCGCGATGGTGATGAACGGCGAGGCCGCCTTCCAGATCATGGGTGACTGGGCCAAGGGTGAATTCGTGGCCGCGGGCAAGGTGCCGGGCGAGGACTTCCTCTGCGCCCCGACCCCGGGCGAGGGCTATCTCTACAACGTCGACAGCTTCGCCATGTTCGAGGTCGAGGGCGAGGACGCGAAGGAAGGCCAGGCCCTGCTGGCGGAACTGATCGTCGGCCCCTCCTTCCAGGAAACCTTCAACCTGAACAAGGGCTCGATCCCGGTCCGCACCGATGTCAGCCTCGACAAGTTCGACATGTGCGCGCAGAAGTCGTCGGAAGACATGCAGGCCGATGCGCAGAACGGCAGCCTGCTGCCCTCCTACGCGCATGGCATGGCGCTGCGCGGCGCGCAGGCCGGCGCGATCACCGATGTGGTGACGGCGCATTTCAACTCCGACATGTCGTCGGAGGAAGCGGTCGAGCAGCTCGCCGCCGCCGTCGCCAACTCGATGTAAGACACCCCCTGCCCCACCGGCCCGGGACCGCAGCCGCGGCCCCGGGCCTTGCGGCTTAGCGAGGCTTGCCATGTCCGACTGGCTGGGGCGACAGATCCCCAAGATACTTCTCGCACCGACCTTCCTGGCGGTGCTCGTCTTCGTCTACGGCTTCATCGCCTGGACCGCGTGGATTTCCTTCACCCGGTCGCGGCTGATGCCGCAATACGAGATCGACGGAGTCATCCAGTACGAACGCCTGTTCGCCGCCCCCCGCTGGGACACGGCGATGAACAACCTCTACGTCTTCGGGACGCTGTTCATCGTCATCGCGATGGTGCTGGGCCTCGCGCTCGCCATCCTGCTGGACCAGCATATCCGGGCCGAGGGCGCGCTGCGCACGATCTATCTCTACCCCATGGCGCTGTCGATGATCGTCACCGGCACCGCCTGGAAGTGGATCCTGAACCCGGGCCTCGGCATCGAGGCGATGGTCAGGGGCTGGGGGTTCGAGAGCTTCAGCTTCGGCTGGCTCGTCGATCCCGACAAGGCGATCTACACGATCGTGCTCGCGGCGATCTGGCAATCCTCGGGCTTCGTGATGGCGCTGTTCCTGGCCGGGCTGCGATCCGTGGACGGCGAGATCATCAAGGCCGCGCAGGTGGACGGCATCCCGACCTGGCGCATCTATACCGCGATCATCATCCCGTCGATGGCGCCGATCTTCCTGTCGGCCTTCATCGTGCTGGCGCATCTGGCGATCAAGAGCTTCGATCTGGTCATCGCGCTGACGGGCGGCGGCCCCGGCTATGCCACCGACCTGCCCGCCACCTACATGTATGCGATGGCCTTCTCGCGCGGGGATCTGGGTCAGGCGGCCTCGTCCGCGATGATCATGATGTCGGTCGTCTTCGCCATCGTCGTTCCCTACCTCTATTCGGAACTGAGGGCCAAGCATGACTGATCAGGCCTTTTCGGACACCCTGCCGCGCGCCGGCGCCGGCCAGTCGCGCGCCCTGCGCATCGGCCTGCGCTGGACGCTTTACGCGGTGCTGATCCTCTTCGCGCTGTTCTACCTGATGCCGCTGTTCGTGATGGTGACCACCTCGCTGAAAAGCCTCGAGGAGATCCGCACCGGCAGCCTTGTCGCGCTGCCGCGCGCCGTCACCTTCGACGCCTGGGCCAAGGCCTGGTCCGGCGCCTGCACCGGCATCCAGTGCGAAGGGGTCCGCCCCTATTTCTGGAACTCGGTGGTGCTGGCGGTGCCCGCCGTCGCCATCTCGACCTTCATCGGCGCGGTGAACGGCTACATCATCGCGCACTGGCAGTTCCGCGGCGCCAACCTGTTCTTCGCGCTGCTGCTGTTCGGCTGCTTCATTCCCTTCCAGGTGGTGCTGCTGCCGATGGCGCGCCTTCTGGGCATCCTCGGGCTCGCCGGCACGATCCAGGGCCTGATCATGGTCCATGTGATCTACGGCCTGGGCTTCACCACGCTGTTCTTCCGCAACTACTATGTCACCATTCCGCAGGAACTGGTGCGCGCGGCCAAGATCGACGGGGCGGGCTTCTTCCGCATCTTCTGGTCGATCTTCCTGCCGCTGTCGCTGCCGATCATCGTGGTCACGGTCATCTGGCAGTTCACCCAGATCTGGAACGACTTCCTGTTCGGGGTCTCGTTCAGCCAGGCGGGGTCGCAGCCGATCACCGTGGCGCTGAACAACATCGTCAACTCCACCACCGGGGTGAAGGAATACAACGTCGACATGGCCGCCGCGATCATCGCCGCGCTGCCGACGCTGCTCGTCTACATCATCGCCGGCAAATACTTCATCCGCGGTCTGACCGCGGGGTCCGTCAAGGGATAGCTTCATGGCGCCGATCCTCGAAATCCGCAATGTCACCAAGAATTTCGGCACGACCGAGATCCTGAAAGGCATCAACGTCGCCATCGAACCCGGCGAATTCCTCGTGCTGGTCGGCCCCTCGGGCTGCGGCAAGTCCACCCTGCTGAACTGCATCGCGGGGCTGGAGGAGACCTCGGGCGGGGAAATCCTGATCGGGGGCCGCGACATGACCCATGTCAGCCCCAAGGACCGCAACATCGCGATGGTCTTCCAGTCCTACGCGCTGTACCCGACGATGAGCGTGGCGAAGAACATCACCTTCGGCATGAAGGTGCGCGGCGTCGATCCCGCGACGCAGGAGCGCAAGCTGAAGGAAGTCGCGGCCCAGCTGCAGATCGAACATCTGCTGAACCGGCGTCCGGCACAGCTGTCGGGCGGGCAGCGGCAGCGGGTGGCGATGGGCCGCGCGCTGGTGCGCGATCCGGCGCTGTTCCTGTTCGACGAGCCGCTGTCGAACCTCGACGCCAAGCTGCGGGTCGAGATGCGGTCCGAGATCAAGAAGCTGCATGCGCGGCTCGGCACCTCGATGGTCTATGTCACCCATGACCAGATCGAGGCGATGACGCTCGCCTCGAAGATCGTGGTGATGAAGGGCGGGGTGATCCAGCAGATCGGCACGCCGTCGGAAATCTACAACCGGCCCGCCAATGTCTTCGTCGCCGATTTCATGGGCTCGCCCGCGATGAACCTGATCCCGGCCAAGGCGCGGGCCAATGGCGGCGAGACCCGGCTGGAAATCGCCCGCGCGGGCGAGCCGCCGCTGGTGCTGGACCATGCAGCGCCGGCCGGTTTGCCCGAGGACGTGATCTTGGGCCTGCGGCCCGAGGACATCGCCGAGGCGGGCTTCCGCAGCGGCCAGCAGGTGCAGACGGTCGATTGCCGCATCGACATGGTCGAACCCGCCGGCGCCGATACCTTCGTGGTGTCGGAAATGGGCGGCAAGCAGGTGACGGCGCGGCTGCATGCCGAAACCCGGGCGCGGGCGGGCGAACATCTGCCCTTGTCCTTCGATCTGGGCAAGGCGTCGTTTTTCGACCCGGCCAGCGGCGACCGGCTGAACTGATCCCCTCGCCCCCGGGGGCCGTCGCAGTTTTGTTGACAATTTTCCTAGGTCATAGGAAGGGGAGGCGATGGACATCGCCTTCCCCTCCCCCTTGCCCGATCCCGCGCGGCCGACCCGCAGGCGGGCCGTTGCGCTGGCCGGGGGCGCGCTGGCGGGCGCGGCGCTGGCACTGCCGGCCGTGGCGGCGGGGGCGGCGGGAGCGGCGGGCGATCGCCTCGTCTTCGACCATGCCTGGGGCCGGACGGTGCTGCCAGCCCCGGCACGGCGGGTCGTGTCGCTGGGCTATACCTCGCATGACACCCTGCTCGCGCTCGGCGTCGTGCCGGTGGCGCTGCGGCACTGGTATGGCGGCGACGACAGCGGCATCTGGCCTTGGGCGGAGCCGCTGCTTCACGGCGCCCGGCCCCCCGTGCTGCGGGGCGAGGTGTCGATGGAGCGTGTCGCGGCCGAGGCGCCCGACCTGATCGTCGCCATCGGTGCGGGGATCAGCCGGGCGGAATATGCGGTGCTCGACCGCATCGCGCCGACGCTGGTCCATTCCGCCGGGACATCGCCCTATGGCACCGGCTGGCGCGAGATGACCATGGTGCTGGGCCGCGCCACCGGGCGCGACGACCGGGCCGGGACCCTCGTCGCCGAGGTCGAGGCGCGGCTGGCCGCCGCCCGCGCCCGGCATCCGGGCTGGGCCGGGCAGACCGCCGCCGCCGCCTATCACTGGGCCGGAACCTCGGGCGCTTTCCTGCCGGGCGATGCGCGGGCGGATTTCCTGGCGGCGCTCGGCTTCGCGATCCCGCCCGCCATCGCCGCGCTGGCCGGGCGCGGCGATTTCTTCCGCGACCTGTCGCCCGAGGATCTGTCGCCGCTCGATGCCGGCGTGCTCGTCTGGGTCTCGGCGCTGGCGGCCGACCCGGACCTTGCCGCCCTGCCGATGCGCCGCACGCTCGCCGCCCACCGGCAGGGGCGCGAGGTCTTCGCCGGGCCGCTGGCCTCGGCCGCGATGGCCCATGCGAGCGTGCTGTCGATCCCCTTCGCGCTGCAGGCGCTGGAAGCCGACCTGGCCGCCGCCGCCGATGGCGACCCCGCGACGCCGGTGCCCTCGGCCGTGGCGGCGGGGCTGGTGGCGTCATGAGGGCCGCGCTGGCCCTGCTGGCGGCGGCGGTGCTGCTGGCGCTGCTGGTCGGGCCGCGGCCGGTCGGGCCGGGCACGGCCTGGGCCGCGCTGACCGCGCCCGACCTGACCGATCCCGCGCATGTGGTGCTGCTGACCCAGCGGCTGCCCCGGCTGGCGGCGGGGCTGATCGCGGGGGCGGCGCTCGGGCTGGCCGGGGTGATCCTGCGCGGGCTGACCCGCAACCCGCTGGCGGAGCCCGGGATCCTCGGCGTCAATGCCGGGGCGGCGCTGGCGGTGGTGGCCGGGGCCATGGCGACCGGGCGCGGCGATGGCGGGCTGGTGGTGGCGATGGCCTTTCCCGGCGCGCTGGCCGCGATGGTCGCGGTCTTCCTCATCGGCGGCGGGCTGCGCGGCGGGGCCGGGCCGATGCGGCTGGCGCTGGCGGGGGCGGTGCTGAACGCGCTCTTGATGTCGCTGGTGACCGGCATCGTGCTGTTGCGGGCCGAGTCGCTGGAGGTGCTGCGCTTCTGGAACACCGGCTCGCTGTCGCAAGCGGCAGGCCGCCCCCTGGGCGCGATGGCCGCGGTGGTGGCGGCGGCGGTGCTGGGCGCGCTGGCGGTGGCCCCGGCGCTGGACAATCTGGCACTGGGCGAGGCGATGGCGCGGGGCCTCGGCACCCGCACCGCCCGGGCGAAGGGCGTCGCGCTGGCGCTGGTGGCGGCGCTGGCCGGGGCGGCGGTGGCGGTGGCGGGACCGATCGCCTTCCTCGGGCTGATGGTGCCGGAACTGGCGCGGCGGCTGGCGGGCGGCGGCATGCGCGCGCAGATGGGCGCGGCGCTGTGCCTCGGCCCCGCGATCCTGCTGGCGGCCGATGTGGCGGGGCGCGTCGTGCTGCCGCCGGGCGAGGTGAAGGCGGGGGTGATGACCGCGCTGATCGGCGGCCCGGTCTTCATCTGGCTCGCCCGCCGCATCCGGCCCGGAGCGCTCGCATGAGGTGGGGGGCGCTGATCCTGGCGCTGGCCGCGCTCGCCGCGCTCGGCCTGACGATGGGCGAGGTCCGGCTGGGCCTGCCCGACCTGTGGCAGGGGCTGTGGGGCGGCGACGGTCCGGGGGCGCTGACCGTTCGCATCCTGCGCGCGCCGCGGATGCTGGTGGCGCTTGGCGCGGGGGCGTGCCTGGGCCTGGCGGGGACGGTGTTCCAGACGCTGATGCGCAACCCGCTCGCCTCGCCGGACCTGATGGGCTTCACCGCCGGCGCGGCACTGGCGGTGCTGGCGGCGCTGGCCGCGGGGCTGACCCTGCCGCCGCCGCTCCTGTCCGCGGCGGGCGGGCTGGCGGCGGCGGTCGCGGTGGCGGCGCTGGCGCATCGGCGGGGCGAGGGTCTGGCGCCGCTGCGGCTGGTGCTGGTGGGGCTGGGACTGGGCTTCACCTGCGCGGCGGCCTCGGCCTTCCTGTTGCAGCGTCTGCCGGGACCCGAGGCGACCGAGGCGCAGCGCTGGATCACCGGCTCGCTGGCGGCGCGGGGCTGGGGCCATGTGGCGCAGGTCTGGCTGCCGGGGCTGGCGCTGGCGGCGCTGCTGGCGGTGCAGGTGCGGGCGCTGACGCTGCTGGAACTGGGCGACGATCTGGCCAGCGGGCTGGGGCTGCGGGCCGGGCGCGCGCGGCTGCGGCTGGCCGCGACGGGCGTGGGGCTGATGGCGGCGGCGGTGGCGGTGGCGGGTCCGGTCGCTTTCGTCGCGCTGATGGCCGGGCCGCTCGGCTCCGCGCTGACCGGCGCGCGGGGCGCCGGGGCGCGGCTGGCGGCGGCGGCGCTGGCCGGCGCGCTGATCACGCTGGCCGCCGATCTGGCCGCGCGCAACGCGCTGCCGGGGGTGACGCTGCCCCTGGGCCTGCTGACCGGACTGCTGGGCGCGCCCTACCTGCTGTGGCGCCTGTCGCGCGAGATGGAAAGGGGAGAGCTGTGAGCGCTGCACCCGAGGAGCTGCGCGCCGAGGGGCTGAGCCTCGGCTATCCGGGCCGGATGGTGATCCGCGATCTGGACCTGACCCTGCCGCCGGGCCGGGTGACGGCGATCCTCGGCCCCAATGGCTGCGGCAAGTCCACGCTGCTGCGCGCCTGCGCCCGGCTGATCGCGCCGCTGGCGGGCCGGGTGACGCTGGGCGGGGCCGATCTGCGGCGGATCGACAGCCGGGCGCTGGCCCGACGGCTGGGCATCCTGCCGCAACAGCCGCTGGCACCCGAGGGCATCACCGTCGCCGATCTGGTGGCGCGGGGGCGCGCGCCGTGGCGGGGGCTGCTGGCGGGCTGGTCGGCGCGGGATGCCGAGGCCGTCGACCGCGCGCTGGCGGCGGTGGCGATGGCCGGGCTGCGCGACCGGCCCGTGGCCGAACTGTCGGGCGGTCAGCGGCAACGGGTGTGGATCGCGCTGGCCTTGGCGCAGGAAACCGACATGGTGCTGCTGGACGAGCCGACCACCTGGCTCGACCTGCCGCACCAGATCGAGGTGCTGCGCCTGCTGCAGCGCCTGAACCGGGAAAGGGGAACGACGGTGATCAGCGTCCTGCACGACCTGAACCTGGCCGCGCGGCACAGCGACCATCTGGTGCTGCTGGGGCCAGAGGGTCTGGTGGCCGAGGGCCCGCCCGCCGCGGTGCTGACCGAACCGGCGCTGCAGCGTGCGTTCGGCCTGGCCGCGCGGGTGCTGCCCGATCCGGTCAGCGCGACGCCGATGGTGGTGCCGCTGTGAGCGCGCTTGGCGAATATCGGGCCGCGGGCGAGATCCGGCAGGGCGCGGGCGCGGCGCTGGCGGCGCTGAAGGCCCGCGCGGCGGAATGGGATCTGGAACTGCACGAGGCGGACGGGCTGCTGACGCTGCTGCTGTGGGGGGGCGAGCTGACCTGCGCCGTCTCGCCCGCCGGGGCGCGGATGGCGATCCGCGCGCCCGAACGGCGGCTGGTGCAGGTGATCCGCGACGCGCTGGCCGAACTGCTGGCGGCCGAAGGCGTGGCCGTCGCCTGGGATGCGGTGGAGGAAGGGGCGCTGGCGCCGGGTCTGGCCCTGATGCGGGTGGTGTCGGTTCGGGCACGCTCACCCGGCTTCCTGCGGGTGCGCCTGCGGGGGGAAGAGGCGGCGCGCTTCGCCACCGGTGGCCTGCATTTCCGGCTGCTGCTGCCCCCGCGCGGGCGCGCCCCGGTCTGGCCCCGGATCGCCGCCACCGGCCGCACCGTCTGGCCCGAGGGCCGCGACGCCCTGCACCGCCCGGTTTACACGCTGGCCGGTCAGGCCGGCGACTGGCTCGAGTTCGACATCTTCCGCCATGCCGGCAGCCCGACCTGCCACTGGGCCGCCAGCACCGGCCCCGGCGATACGGTCGGCGTGATCGGCCCCGGCGGCGGCTGGCTGCCCGAGGCGGACCGGCTGATGCTGCTCGGCGATGCCACCGCCCTGCCCGCCATCGCGCGGATGCTGGCGCTGACGGACCGGCCGGCGCGGGCGGTGCTGCAGGTGGCGGCCGAGGATATGGGATCGCTCGCCGCCGATCCGCGGGTGACGCGGACCGATGACCTGACGGCGGCGCTGGAGGCGGCGCAGATCGCGCCGGGCACCCATGTCTGGTTCGCCGGGCACGAGGATGCGGCCCGCCGGGCGCGGGCACATCTGGCCGGGCGCGGGATGGGCAAGCGCGACTTCACCGCCGCCGCCTACTGGAGCTAGCTCAGGCCGCGCTCAGCCGCGCATAGCGCCCGCCGCGCACCGCCAGTTCGGCATGGGTGCCGGTCTCGACGATGCGGCCGCCTTCCATCACCACGATCCGGTCGGCATGGCGGATGGTGCCCAGCCGGTGCGCGATGATCAGCGTGGTGCGGCCCACCGCCAGCGCATCCAGCGCCGCCTGGATCTCGCGTTCCGTTTCCGTGTCGAGCGCCGAGGTCGCCTCGTCGAGGATCAGGATCGGCGGGTTCTTCAGGAAGGCGCGGGCGATGGCCACCCGCTGCTTCTGCCCGCCGGACAGCATCACGCCGCGTTCGCCCACCACGGTGTCCAGCCCCTCGGGCAGGGCCTCGATCATCGGGCCAAGCTGCGCCTTGGCGGCGGCGGCGACGATCTCGGGTTCGGTCGCGCCGAGCCGGCCATAGCCGATGTTTTCGCGCAGGGTGCCGCCGAACAGGAACACGTCCTGGCTGACGATGCCCACCTGCTGGCGCAGCGAGGCGAGCGTCAGGTCGCGCAGGTCGATGCCGTCCAGCGTGATCCTCCCCGCCGTCGGGTCGTAGAAGCGCGGCACCAGCGCCAGCAGCGTCGTCTTGCCCGCGCCCGAGGGGCCGACGAAGGCCAGCGTCTCGCCCGGGGTCACCGTCAGGTCGATATCGGCCAGCACCGGGCGGGCGGGGTCATAGCCGAAGCCCACACCCTCGAACCGCATGGCGCCGGTCAGGCTCGGCGCGGGCCGGGCATGGGGGGCATCCGCGATTTCGGGTTCGGTCTCCAGCAGTTCCAGATAGCGGCGAAAGCCGGCGATGCCCTTCGGATAGGTCTCGATCACCGAAGCGATCTTGTCGAGCGGCCGGAAGAACACGCCCACCAGCAGCAGGAAGCCCACGAAACCGCCCGCCGTCATCTCGCCTCGCAGCACGAAATAGGCGCCCGCGACCATGACCGCGACCTGCACCAGCCGCATGCCCATGTATTGCAGCGCCGAAGAGGCCGCCATCACCTTGTAGGCATCCAGCTTCGTCCGGCGGTAGCGGGCGTTGTCGACGGCGAACAGCGCCTTTTCATGCTCTTCGTTGGCGAAGGCCTGCACGACCCGGATCCCGCCGACATTCTCTTCCAGCCGCACGTTGAAATCGGCGACGCGGGAATAGATCGACCGCCAGGTCGCCGTCATCCGCCCGCCATAGACCGACACGAGGATCACCGCCGCCGGCACGATGACGGCGGTCATCAGCGCGAGCTGCGCGTTGATGCCCAGCATCAGCAGGAAAGCCCCCGCGAAGGTCATCACCGCGATGAACAGGTCTTCCGGCCCGTGATGCGCCACCTCGCCGATCTCTTCCAGGTCGCGGGTGACGCGGGCCACCAGCTTGCCGGTGCGGACCCGGTCGAAATAGCGCCAGCTCAGCTTCTGCAGATGCTCGAAGGCGCGGCGGCGCATCTCCGTCTCGATATTGATGCCCAGCTTGTGGCCCCAGTAGATCACCACCGCCATCAGCCCGGCATTCACCAGATAGATAACCAGCAGCCCCGCGGCCGCCGCCAGCGTCAGCCCCCAGTCGCCCCGCGGCAGCAGCCGGTCGATGAAGGCGGATACTGCCAGCGGAAAGGCCAGTTCCAGCAACCCCGACAGCACCGCGCAGCCGAAATCGAGCCAGAACAGACCCTGCCACGGGCGGTAATAGGCCAGGAACTGGCGAAGCATGGGTGTGTCCTGTCAGCGGGGGCGCGGGCCGCATCGGCCCGCGCGGGTCTTGTCGCAACCTCAGAAGCTGCGCGCAAGCGAAAGCGAGGCGCGCCGGCCGTCGCCGTAGAAGCAGTAGGAGGCGCCCTGGCAGGACGAGACATAGGTTTCGTCGGTCAGGTTGGTCACCGCCAGATTGGCCTTCCAGCCATCGGCGAAGTCATAGCTCGCCCCGGCGTCGTACAGCGTGACCGAGGGCACCTTCAGCGTGTTCTGGTTGTCGGCCCAGCTGTCGCCCAGCCAGCGCACGCCGCCGGTCAGCGTCAGCCCTTCGGCCTGCGGCACGTCCCATGTCAGCTTCAGCGAGGCGAAGCGGTCGATCACCGAGAACGGGGTCTTGCCCTCGGTCGTGGCGTCGTTGGTCTTCTCGATCTCGACATCCATGTCGGTGTAGGCGGCGGCCAGCGTCAGGCCGGGCGCGACCTCGCCCTTCGCCTCGATCTCGAACCCGCGAGAGCTGACGCGGCCCAGTTGTTCGGTAACGAAGATGCCGTTGGTCTGCACCACGTTGTCCCGGGTGATGTCGAACAGCGCCGCCGTCACCAGCAGGTTGCGGCCGGTGGGCTGCCATTTCACCCCGATCTCGTATTGCTCGCCGGTCTCTGCCTGCTGCGGATCGCCGTTCGTCAGGGTGCCGATCTGCGGATTGAAATAGGTGGCGTAGGACGCATAGGGCGTCAGCCCGTTGGCGAATTCCTTCGCGATGCCGGCGCGCCAGGTCGTTTCGCTGTCATCCGTCTCGAACTCCGGCAGGCCCTCGGACTCGGTCCAGACCCAGTCGTGGCGCAGGTTCAGCGTGGCGATCCAGCCGTCGCCCCAGCGGATCTGGTCCTGCGCATAAAGGCCCACGCCCTGCTGCGTCGTCGTGCCGTCGATATAGGGGGCGAACAGGTCGGGCTGCGGCTGACCGTAATCGGGGTCGTCGATCGACAGGTTGGTGCCGAAGTTGAAGGCCTGTTCCTGGTCCAGCTCGAAATAGCGGCTGTCGATGCCGAACATCAGCCGGTGTTCCGCCCCGCCCGCGGTCAGAGTGGTTTCGGCCCGGGTGTCGTTCAGCAGCGCGGTCGTCTCGCTCGTCTGCGCGAAGAGCAGCCGGAACAGCGAGTCGGTCGCGTCGTCCAGCCCGTTGCCGTAGGGCGCGCTTTCATCGACCTTGGACCATGCGGCGCGGGTGGTCGAGTTCAGCGTCCAGGCGCCGAAATCCTTGCTGATGATCCCCGTGACCATGAACTGTTCGCGCTCGTACCAGTCGAGCGAGGGTTCCGAGGTGTTGAAGTCGCGGTCGATCCGGCCGAAATCGCCCGCCTCGACGGTGCCGACATAGGGCAGCCACGATCCGCCGGCGTGATCCTCGTCCACCTTCGTATAGCTGGCGATCACGGTGATGTCGGTGCCGTCATCGGTGGTGAAGGACAGCGAGGGCGCCAGCACCCCGTGGAAGCCCGCGTCGAAGGCGCCGTTGCCGTCCACCCGCTCGACCTTGCCCGTCAGCCGGTAGGCGAGCCCGCCGTCGGTCACGCGGTTCATGTCGAGCCCGGTCCAGGCGCGGCCCTCTTCATCCACGCCGATCTCTGCCTCGGTCTCGTCGATGCCGGTCGGGGTCTTGGAGACGTAGTTCAGCAGGCCCCCGGGGCTCGATCCGCCATAGAGGACCGAGGCCGCGCCGCGCAGCACCTCGATCCGCTCGACGAGGAAGGGGTCGATGTAATAGCCGCCGAAGCCGTAGGAGTAGTGCTGCAGCCCGTCCTGATAGACGCCGGTCGCGGTGGTCTGGAAGCCGCGGATGAAATGCCAGTTGGTGTCGCTGTCAAAGCCGTAGGGCGCGCCCTGCACGCCCGCGACATAGCCCAGCACCGAGTCGATCTTGTTGGCGTTGGCCGCTTCCAGTTCCTCGGCGCCGATGATCGACACGGATTGCGGGATCTCGGTCACGGGCACCGCCGTCTTCGATCCGGTCAGGGTGGCCGCGTCGACCCGGCCGTTGACCGGCCCGGTGCCGCCGTCGCCGCGCTCGATCGTCAGCTCGTCCAGCAGGATCTCGCCCGAGGGCAGCACCGTGTCCTGGGCGCGGGCGGCGGTCAGCCCGGCGGGAAGAAGCAGCGCGACAAGCGCGGTTTGCCCGAGAATGCGGGCGGCAAGGGTGGATGGCATGGGTCTGTCCCGTCTGATGTCAGCCTTGCGGCAATTGTCGAGCAATTAACTCGGGAACAGGCCTCTGGCTTGTCTCATCCTGCTGTGCATTGGACGGTCCTGCGGAAAACGCAGCCGCCGTCGGCCCGCCGCGCCGCCATGCGGCCGGGGGCAGGCCATGTTCGGCACGGAAGGCGCGGGTCAGATGCGCCTGATCGGCGAAGCCTGTGGCCGCCGCGATCTCGGCCAGGCTGCGGCGCGGATCCGCCCGCATCAGGCTGGCCGCGGCGGCGACGCGGCGGCGCGTCAGCCAGCGTTGCGGGGTCTGCCCGGTGCTGCGCTTGAATGCGTGCGAGAACCAGCCTTCGGACAGGCCCGCCGCCCGCGCCAGTTCGGCGACGGCCAGCCGGCGATCCATCCGCTGATCCGCCAGCCGGGTGACGGCGGCCAGCTGATAGGGCGTGAGCCCTCCGCCGCGCGGATCGTCCTCGTTCGCCTCCTCCTGCGGGTCGGCGGCAAAGACCTCCGCCAGCGTGGCCAGCAGCAGCCCCTCCAGCAGCAGCCGCCCCCGGCGCGGGCGGTCGATTTCCGCCGCGAGCATCCGGGCCAGCTGCCGCAGCGGTTCGCCCGCCATGCGGAACATCGGCCGGTCCAGCGCCACGGGATGGCCGAGCCCCGACAGCCGCGCCGCCAGCGGTTCCGCCTGAAGATGCAGGTCGACATGCGCGAAGTCCCGCGTCGCCGCGATCCGCGACCGGATCGGCAGGCCCGGCGGCACATAGAGCGCCGAGGCCCGCCGCAGCGCACCCCCCGGCCCGGCGAGTTCGACCGCCTCCGCGCCCTCGTCGAGGAACAGCACGATCCGGGGATGGGGCGACAGGTAATGCCCGCCACCGCCCGCCGTGCCCTGCGCATGCCACAGGTCCGCGACCACGCCTTCCCATTCCCGGAACCGCAGGGGCCGGGTCGCGCGGATCCCCTGAAGGTCCGCCTGCATGGAGGGAAGAAACCCCATCTGCCGCGCTCCTTGACCCGGGGCAGTCGCCGCCTGACCCGGTCGCGTAATTCTGAGTATTTTACTTAGCTATACGCGAGCCGCCCTTGCCGCACAAGACGGGGCAAGGGGCGTCATGGGTCAGCCGGAACCCACATCCTCTTGCGCCACGGCGACGGCCTTCAACACCGCGAAGACCGGCCGCCCGGGCGCCAGCGCCAGCGCACCGGCCGACCGCCGGGTGATGCGGGACAGCAGCGTCGCCTCGCCCGCCGCCAGCCGCACCAGCACGCCCGGCCCCTCGCCCTGCCGGATCTCGGCCACCGTCGCGGGCAACACGTTCAGCGCCGAGATGCCCTCGGGCCGCGCCACGGCCAGCATCACGTCCTGCGCGAGGATGCGCAGGCGCAGCGCCGCCCCCGGCGGTGCCGCCACCTGCGGCAGCCATAATGGCCCCGCCGGGCTGTCGAGCCGGGTCAGCCCGTCCGCCTCATGCGCGGCGACCCGCGCGGTCAGGATCGCCCCCGTCTCGCGCAGGCCGATCATCGGGGCAAGCGCCGGGTCCGACAGCAGCGCCGTCGCCGGGCCGGCGGCGGTGACGCGGCCCGCCTCGATCAGCACCAGTGTCGCGGCCAGCCGCGCCACCTCGGACATGGCGTGGCTGACATAGAGCACCGGCAGGCCCAGCCCGTCGCGCAGCCGTTCCAGATAGGGCAGGATCTCGGCCTTGCGCGCATCGTCCAGCGCCGCGAGCGGTTCGTCCATCAGCAGCAGCCGCGGCCGGGACAGGATCGCCCGGCCGATGGCGACGCGCTGGCGTTCGCCCCCCGACAGCGCCCCGGGGCGGCGCGCGAGGATCGGGCCGATGCCCAGCAGATCCACCACCCGGGCCAGGTCCGGCCCCGGGCCGGGGGGCGCGAACCAGCGGCCATAGGTCAGGTTCTGCCGCACCGTCAGATGCGGGAACAGCCGCGCGTCCTGAAAGACATAGCCCATCCGCCGGCGATGCGGCGGCAGGTTCACGCCCGCCGCGCTGTCGAACAGCACCTGCCCGTCCAGCACGATCCGCCCCGCCTGCGGCCGCAGCAGCCCCGCCACCGCATTGACGACCGAGGTCTTGCCCGATCCCGACCGCCCGTGCAGCGCCGTCACCCCCGCCGGCGCCGTGAAGGCGATGTCGAGCGTCACGCCCGGAAAGCGGTGCTGCAGCGCCACCTCCAGCGTCATGCGCCGGCGATCCGGCGGGCGATGGCGCGGGCCACCCATTCCGACAGCAGCAGCGCGGCCATGGCGATGGCGATCGCCACCAGAACCAGCCGCGCCGCCTGCGCCTCGCCCCCCGGCACCTGCAGGAAGCTGTAGATCGCCGAGGGCAGCGTCTGGGTCTGGCCGGGAATGTTGGACACAAAGGTGATGGTGGCGCCGAATTCGCCCATCGCCTTGGCGAAGGCGAGGATCGTACCCGCGACGATGCCGGGCAGGATCAGCGGCAGCGTGACCGTGGCAAAGACCCAGGGCCGCGAGGCGCCGAGCGTGCCCGCCGCCTGTTCCAGCCGCGGGTCCACCGCCTCGATCGCCAGCCGGATCGCGCGCACCATCAGCGGGAAGGCCATCACCGCCGCCGCCAGCGCCGCCCCCGTCCAGCGGAAGGCCAGCACGATGCCGAACCACTGGTCGAGGATCTGGCCCACCGCGCCGCGCCGCCCGAAGGTCAGCAGCAGCAGATAGCCGGTGACGACCGGCGGCAGGATCAGCGGCAGATGCACCAGCCCGTTCAGCAGGCCCCGCCCCGGAAAGCGCCAGCGGGCCAGCGCATAGGCGACGAGAATGCCCAGGGGCAGGCTCGCCGCCACCGCCCAGGCCGAAACCCGCAGCGACAGCGCCACCGCCTGCCATTCCTCGGGGGAGAGCCAGTCCTGCATCCGGTTCCTGCCCTGTCCCCTGCCTCTCAGTCGAGGATGGTAAAGCCCTGCGCCGCGAAGATCGCATCCGCCGCATCCGAGGACAACGCCTCGTAGAACTGCCGGTCCGCCGCATCCGCCGCCCCGGCCAGCAGCGCGGCGGGATAGGTGATGGCGGGGTGGCTGTCGGCGGGGAAGGTGCCGATCACCGTCACCGCGTCATCCGCCGCGGCATCGGTCGCATAGACGATGCCCAGGGGCGCCTCGCCGGTCGAGACCAGCGCCAGCGCCGCGCGCACGTTGTCGGCCTGCGCCACCGAAGGCGCGACGGTCTCCCACAGGCCGAGGCCTTGCAGCGCCGCCTTGCCGTATTGCCCGGCCGGCACCGCATCGACCAGCGCCATCGCCAGCCGCCCGCCCTGCAGCAGGCCCGGCAGGTCGAGGCCCGGGGCGATGGTCACCGGCGGGACATCCCTGCCATGGGCAATCAGCACCAGGCTGTTGCCCAACAGGTCGCGGCGGCTGTCCTCGGCGACAAGGCCCGCCTGTTCCACCTCGTCCATCCACTCGACGGCAGCCGAGACGAAAATGTCGGCGGGCGCGCCCTGGATGATCTGCTGGGCCAGCGCGTTCGACCCGGCATAGCTGACGGTCACGTCATGGCCGGTCCCGGCCTCGAAACCGGCGGCCACCTCGTCCAGCGCGGTCTTCATCGAGGCGGCGGCGAAGACCACCACCTGTTCCGCGCGGGCGGGCGCCCCTCCGGCGGCGGCAAGGACAAGCGCGATGGCGGCAAGGCGGCGGGTCATGGGCGGTTTCCCGGATATGTCTTGCGGAACATATCACCCCGATCCGACCGCCCGCGCAACCGCTATTTCCCGCCGGACATATCCTCGCCCGCCGGCCCCAGCATCCGCTCCAGCGCGGCAAGTTCGGGCGCGGCGGCGGCGGCCGCCCGGTCCAGCACGGCGCGATACAGCCGCAGCACCTCGTGCCCGGCCTCGGTCAGCTGCGCCCCGCCGCCGCCCGGCCCGCCCCGCGCGCTGGCCACCAGCGGGACGCGCCAGGTGGCGTTCATCTCCTCGACCAGCGACCAGGCGCGCTTGTAGCTCATCCCCATCGCCCGCCCGGCGGCCGAGATCGAGCCGCTGTCGCGGATGCGCTCCAGCAGGTCGGCCTTGCCCGGCCCCAGCATCGCGCCCTCGAACAGCAGGCGCAGCTTCAGTTCCGTCACCGCGATCCCCCCTGCCCTGCGCGCCCCGCCGCGGCCCCGTCTGCGGCCCCGTCTTCCGCCCCGTCTGCGGCCAGCACAGCGCGCCCCCGGTGGAAGGTCAAGCGCGGTTCCGATTGCCAACAGGGCGCGAAGCCTGTTTACTCGCTCCCCAGACCGGATCGAGCCCGCGCGGCGGCAGGAGGGGCCCCCGCGCGCAGCCGATGCTTCGGAAGTCCGACTTCGGGGGGAGGGACCATGCCGACGCCGACATCCCTGCACGCGACCCGGATCGAGGCCGCGCTGTCGGGCGACCTCGCCGCGCGCTCTGCCATTGCCGCGTCATGGGCGCGGTCGGCGCGGCTGCACCGGCTGGATCCGGCGCAGCGCCGGGCCGACAGCCGGCTCGACGACCGCGGCCTCGCGCAGGCGCGCGACCGGCTTGGCCCCCTGCTGCCCGCCGCGCAGCCGCATCTCGACCGGCTGTTTCAGGCGGTGGGCGGGCTTGGCGCCTGCGTGGTGCTGGCCGATCCCGAGGGTGTGGCAGTGGACCGGCGCGGCCATGCCGGCGACGACCGCGATTTCGCCGAGTCCGGCCTCTGGACCGGCGCCGTCTGGTCCGAGGCCACGGCGGGCACCAACGGCATCGGCACCTGCCTGGCCGAGGGCCGCGCGGTGACGATCCACCGCGACCAGCACTTCCTGGCGCGGAACATCGGCCTCTCCTGCTCCTCCGCGCCCGTGCATGATCCGCAGGGGCGGCTCGCGGCGGTGATCGACGTGTCGACCGCCCGCGCCGACCTGCCCGAGGCGCTGGCGGCGCTGATCGGCCCGACCGTCACCGATGCCGCGCGCAGGGTCGAGGCCGACCTGTTCCAGGCGGCCTTCCCGCGGGCGCGCATCGTGCTGGTGCCGGGGGTGGACCGGGGCACCGGCGCGCTGCTCGCCGTCGATGCCGACGATCTGGTGGTGGGCGCGACCCGGGCGGCGCGGCTGCATCTGGGGCTGACGGGCGACATCGCGGCCAGTCCCCGCCCGCTGGGCGATCTCGTCGGGCTCGACAGCCACGACCGCATCGCCGATGCCGAACGCGCGGTGCTGGCGCGGGCGCTGGCGCGCGCCTCGGGCAACGTGTCGGCGGCGGCCCGCGCGCTCGGGCTCAGCCGGGCGACCCTGCACCGCAAGCTGGGCCGCGACTGACCGGGCGAGGCGGGCCCGCAATTTCCTCCGCCGCCTGTCGCAAATCTGCGACAGCTGCCCGCCGCCCGCCGCCCCGCCCCCGGTGACGGCCGCGACCGGTGCGCCCATCCTTCCCCCATGGCCGCGAGGAGGCGGCCGAGAGGGAGACCGAGATGAACCAGCAGTCCCACGCGGATTTCCGCACCGCTTCGCCCTTTGCGGCGCGCTATGACAACTTCATCGGCGGCGCCTTCGTGCCCCCCGCCGCCGGGCGCTACATGGACAACATCACGCCGATCACCGGCGCGAAGATCTGCGAGGTCGCGCGGTCCGACGCCGCCGATATCGACCGCGCGCTGGACGCCGCCCATGCCGCGCGCGAGGCCTGGGGCAAGACCTCGGCCGCGCACCGCTCGAACCTGCTGCTGAAGATCGCCGACGTGATGGAGGCGAATCTCGACCTGCTGGCCGCGGCCGAAACCTGGGACAACGGCAAGCCGATCCGCGAGACGGTGAATGCCGACATCCCGCTGTCCATCGACCATTTCCGCTATTTCGCCGGCGTCCTGCGCAGCCAGGAAGGCACGATGTCGGAAATCGACCATGACACCGTCGCCTACCACTTCCACGAACCCCTGGGCGTTGTCGGCCAGATCATCCCGTGGAACTTCTCGATCCTGATGGCGGCGTGGAAGCTGGCCCCGGCGCTGGCCGCCGGCAACTGCATCGTGATGAAGCCTGCCGAACAGACGCCCGCCGCGATCATGGTTCTGGCGGACCTGATCGGCGACCTGCTGCCGCCGGGCGTGCTGAACATCGTCAACGGCACCGGGGCCGAGGCGGGGAACGCGCTGGCACGGTCGAACCGCATCGCCAAGATCGCCTTCACCGGCTCGACGGCGACGGGGCGCAAGATCATGGAGGCCGCGACCGTCAACCTGATCCCGGTGACGCTGGAACTGGGCGGCAAGTCCCCGAACATCTTCTTTTCCGACGTGATGGCGCAGGACGACGCCTTTCTCGACAAGGCGGTCGAAGGCTTCGTGCTGTTCGCCTTCAACCAGGGCGAGGTCTGCACCTGCCCCAGCCGGGCGCTGATCCAGGAAGACATCTACGAGGCCTTCATCGAACGCTGCATCGCCCGGGTCCGCGCCATCAAGCAGGGCGACCCGCGCGAGATGGACACGATGGTGGGCGCGCAGGCCAGCCAGCAGCAGCACGACAAGATCATGTCCTACCTGCGCATCGGGGTCGAGGAAGGGGCCGAGGTGCTGGTGGGCGGCGATGCCGCGCGCTTCAACGGCGACCTGTCGCAGGGCTTCTACATCCAGCCGACGATCCTGAAGGGCCACAACAGGATGCGGGTCTTCCAGGAAGAGATCTTCGGCCCGGTCGTATCCGTCACCACCTTCAAGGACGAGGCCGAGGCGCTCGCCATCGCCAATGACACGATGTACGGGCTCGGCGCCGGCGTCTGGACCCGCGACGGCACCCGCGCCTACCGCTTCGGCCGCGCGATCGAGGCGGGGCGGGTCTGGGTGAACAACTACCACGCCTATCCGGCGCATGCGGCCTTCGGCGGCTACAAGCAGTCGGGGATCGGGCGCGAGACCCACAAGATGATGCTGGACCACTACCAGCAGACCAAGAACATGCTGGTCAGCTACAACCCGAACAAGCTGGGCTTCTTCTGATCCTCCCCAAGGCCGGAAGCCCGAAGCGGGGGCGCGGCACTGCCGCGCCCCCGACGACGTGATCGCTCAGCCCATCCGCTCGCTGGCATGGCTGCCGGGCGAGGCGGGGAAGACCACGGTCTTGTCGCCGTTCAGGAAGACGCGGCGATGGATATGGGCGTGGATGGCGCGGGACAGCACTGATGCCTCTACGTCCCGGCCGAGGCTGACATAATCCTCGGGCGACTGCGCATGGGTCACCCGCACCGTGTCCTGTTCGATGATCGGCCCCTCGTCCAGATCGGCGGTGACATAGTGGCTGGTGGCGCCGATCAGCTTCACCCCGCGCTCGAAGGCCTGCCGGTAGGGGTTGGCACCCTTGAAGCTGGGCAGGAAGCTGTGGTGGATATTGATGATCCGCCCCGACATCTCGCGGCACATCTCGTCGGACAGGACCTGCATGTAGCGGGCGAGCACGATCAGTTCTGCCCCCGTGTCCCGCACGATGCGCATCTGCGCCGCCTCGGCCTCGGGCTTGTTCTCCTTCGTCACCCGGATGCAGTGGAAGGGGATGTCGTGGTTCACGACGACCTTCTGATAGTCCATGTGGTTCGAGATCACGGCGACGATGTCGATGGGCAGCGCCCCGATCCGCCAGCGATACAGCAGGTCGTTCAGGCAATGGCCGAAGCGGCTGACCATGATCACGACCTTCATCTTCGCCGCCTCGTCATGGAAGGCGTGGACCATCCCGAAGGCGGCGGCGATGGGGGCAAAGCCCCGGTCCAGCGCCGCCAGCGTCGCGCCGTCCTCGGACACGACGCTGACCCGCATGAAGAAGCGGCCGGTGGCGAGGTCGTCGAACTGGGCGCTGTCGGTGATGTTGCAGCCCTGCTCGGCCAGGTAGGTGGCGATGGCCGCGACGATGCCGCGACGGCTGGGGCAGGTGACGGTCAGGCAGAAGCTGTTCATCGGGGTCTCCGTAACGGGTCGGACGGGCGGCGGGTGCCGGGACGGCCGGATCTCAGGCAGCCCTCCCCTCCGGCGGGGGCAGGCCATCGGCGCGGCAGGCGGCGGTCAGGCTGTCGGTCAGCAGGCGGGCGATGGTCATCGGGCCGCCTCGCGCGTCACGATCCGGGCCAGCGCGTGCCACAGCGAGCCCGCCGCCGACCGCATCCCGAGCATCGCCACCCGGTCCCCGGCGCGGCGGATCACGAAGACCGGCAGATGTTCGAACCCCGTCCGCTGTGCGCTGCCCGGGCGCAGGCGCGCGGGGTCGAGGTTCACCAGCCGCGCCAGCAGCCGGTCCATCGCCGCGCCGTCCGCGGCGGCAATCTCGAAACAGGCGAAGGCATCCGTCTGCTCGGTCACCGAACATCCGGGGCAGAGCGGGGCCAGCTCGGCCGCGATGTCGCTGTCGGCGCGGCCGGGCCGCTCGATCATCCATTGTCCCGGCCCGGTCCAGAAGGCCGCGACCTCCGCCCCCGCCTGCCACTGCCCCGGTCCGGGCAGGGCCAGTCCGAAGGGCGCGGGCTCCGCCGCCCCCTGCCGCAGCGCCAGCGAGGCGAGGCCCATGTCCCCGATCTCTCGCAGGGTATGGCCGCCCGCCTGCAGCCGGGCGGGGGTTTCGCCGCCAAGCGCGGTCACCGGTCGCAGGTCAGTCACGCAGGCGTCCTCCCTCGGGGTCGATGAAGGGCAGCGGCACCACGCGCAGCGCCACCTGCTGTCCTTCCAGCGGGTTGGCGGCGGTGACGACCTCGCCCAGCCGGTCGCGGCCGCAGGCGAGGAAGCCCAGACCGATCGCCGATCCCAGATGCGGCGAATGGCAGGCCGAGGTGATCCAGCCCTCGTCCGTCGCGGTGTCCTGCGCGCGGCCGGGGGTGAAGAGATGCGATCCCGCCACCACCGGATCGGCAGGATCGACCGGCTGCAGCCCCACCAGCACCCGATCCTCGGCCAGCAGACCCTCGCGCCGCGACATCACCGCCCCGACCGCGTCCTTCCTGGCCGACACCATCCGCCCCATGCCCAGCATCTGTGCCGTGGTCTGGCCGTTCAGTTCGTTCCCCGCGGCATGGCCCTTCTCGATCCGCAACACGCCGAGCGCCTCGGTCCCGTAGGGCGTGGCCCCCAGATCCGCGCCCGCCTGCAGCAACCGGTCCATCAGCGCCGCGCCATAACGCGCCGGCACCGCGAGTTCATAGGCCAGCTCGCCCGAGAAGGAGATGCGGAACAGCCGCGCGCGCAGCCCGCCGCAGACGGTGAGCGTGGCGCAGGCCATGAAGGGGAAGGCCGCGTTCGACAGGTCGAACCCGTCCACCACCCGCTCCAGCAGCCGGCGCGCTTGGGGGCCCGCCACCGAGATCTGCGCCCAGGCGTCGGTCGTCGAGATGATCTGCACGTCCAGTTCCGGCCACAGGCATTGCCGGGCGAATTCCATGTGGCGGTAGATCGGCCCCGCCTGCGCGGTGGTGGTGGTGACGACGTAGTGATCCCCGGCCAGCCGCGCGCAGGTGCCGTCGTCCCAGAGATGCCCGTCCTCGCGCAGCATCAGCCCATAGCGGACCATCCCCACCTTCAGGCTCGCCATCGGATTGGCATAGAGCCGGTCGAGGAAGGCGCCCGCATCCGCGCCCTGCACGTCGATCTTGCCCAGCGTGGTCACGTCGCACAGGCCCACGCCGGCGCGGGTGGCCAGCACCTCGCGGTCAACGGTCTGGCGCCAGTGCGTCTCGCCCGGCCGGGGGAAGTATTGCGCCCGCATCCAGGCGCCGACCTCGACGAAGACCGCGCCCTGCGCGGCGGCCCAGTGATGGGTGGGCGTCAGGCGGCGGGGGCGGAAGTCCGGCCCCGTATCGCCCCCGCCCAGCACCGAGATCGGCACCGGGGTATAAGGCGGGCGCCACATGGTCGTGCCGGTTTCGGCGATGCCGCGCCCGGTCAGTTCCGCCATCACCGCCAGCGCGGTCACGTTCGAGGTCTTGCCCTGGTCGGTGGCCATGCCGAGCGTGGTCCAGCGCTTCAGATGCTCGACGGAGCGCATGTTTTCCTGATGCGCCAGCCGGATGTCCTTCACCGTCACGTCGTTCTGGAAATCGACCCAGGCCCGGCCCCTGCCGGGCACATGCCAGATGGGCGAGGCTGCGGCGGGCGCATCCTCGGCCCGGGGCAGGTCGGGCAGCGGCGCCGCGATCCCCAGCGAGGCCAGCGCCCCGGCCGCCGCCGCTGCGCCCGAGCGCAGCGCGGCATGGGTGCTGCCCTGCCCCGCCGCCGCACCGGCGACGGTCAGCCCGGGCACCGCGCCATCGGGCGGAAGGAAGCATCCCGTCGCCGCGTCCCAGACCGGGCGGGCGCGATGCTGCGCGGCTAGGTTCAGGTTCGGGTTCCAGCCGCCGGTGACGCCCAGCGTCGCGGCCGCGATCCACTCCGTCCGCTTCGCTGTGGTCACGGCGATGCGGGTCAGGCCCAGCCGGCCCTGCGTATCGGTGACGACGGCGCCCGGGATCAGCCGGTAGGGGCCCTGCGCCCGTGCCCCGTCGCGCGGGTCGATGACCGCCGCCACCTCGACCCCGCGCGCCATCAGGTCCAGCGCGGTGCGGTGGCCGTCATCGGTCCCGGTGAACACCGCCACCGGCCCGGCGGGACAGGCGGCCCAGCGATTGGCATAGGCCCGCAGCGCACCGGCCAGCATGATCCCGGGCCGGTCGTTGTTGCGGAAGGGGATGTGCCGCTCGATGGCGCCGGCGGCCAGCACCGCCCGCCGCGCCGTGATCCGCCACAGGGTCTGGCGCACCCGCCCGCCCGGGTCGGGCAGGTGGTCCGCGACCCTCTCGACCGCGCCGAAGATGCCATGATCGAAGGCGCCCCAGACCGTCGTGCGCCGCAGCACCGTCAGGTTGGGAAGGCTCGCCAGTTCCCGCTCCACCCGGTCGATCCAGTCGGTCGCGGGCAGGTCGTCGAGCGTGTGGCTTTCCGCCAGCAGCCGTCCGCCCAGGCGCATGTCCTCGTCCGCGAGGATCACGCGGGCGCCGGTCCGGGCCGCGGTCAGCGCCGCCGCCAGACCCGCCGCACCGCCGCCGATCACCAGCAGGTCGCAATGCAGGAAGCCCTTGTCATAGGCATCCGGGTCCGGCTGCATCGACAGCCGCCCCAGCCCGGCGGCCCGGCGGATCAGGGGCTCGTAGAGCCGTTCCCAGAAGGCGCGCGGCCACATGAAGGTCTTGTAGTAGAACCCCGCCGCGAAGAGCGGCGACAGCAGGTCGTTGACCGCCATCAGGTCGCGGCCGAGCGAGCCGACATGGTTCTGGCTGGCGGCGGCGAGGCCGTCGCACAGTTCCACCACCGTGGCGCGGGTGTTGGGTTCGGCGCGCGCACCCGTGCCCAGCGTCACCAGCGCATTCGGCTCCTCCGGCCCGGCGGCGAGGACGCCGCGCGGGCGGTGATACTTGAAGCTGCGGCCCATCAGCCGCACGTCGTTCGCCAGCAGCGCCGAGGCGAGCGTGTCGCCCGGATGGCCGGTGAAGGCCCGGCCGTCGAAGCTGAAGCGCAGCGTGCGGCTGCGGTCGATCAGGCCGCCCGGCAGTCTCATGCCGCACCCCGGTTCCGCAGGACGAGGTCGCGGGCCAGTTCGGCGCCGAGGATCTCGTGGGTGACCGTGTCGCGCGTCACCACCAGCCAGGACCGGTCGCCCTGTTCGTGGAACCACAGTTCCCGATGCAGGCCCGCCGGGTTGTCGCGCAGATAGACATGGTCGAAGAAGGAAGCCTCGGCGTCCTCGGCCAGCCCGTCCGGACGGTCGAGCAGCCGCGCATCGCCCAGATAGGTGAACTCCTGCGCGTCGCGCGGGCCGAGCAGGGGATGGGGGATCAGCATCGCATCGCCTCAGTGAAGGTTCGGTTGGGCGCCCACGCCCTTTTCGTCGATCAGCCAGCCGCGCCGGAACCGGTCCAGCCGGTAGGCGGCGGCAGTGGGATGCGGTGTGTCGGTGGCCAGCAGATGCGCGAAGGCATGGCCCGAGGCGGGCGTGGCCTTGAACCCGCCATAGCACCAGCCCGCATTCAGATAGAGGCCTTCGACCGGGGTGCGGTCGATGATCGGCGAGCCGTCCATCGACATGTCCATGATCCCGCCCCAGATGCGCAGCAGCCGCGCCCGCCCGATCATCGGCATCAGCGCCATGCCGCCCTCGGCCACGTCCTCGATCACCGGCAGGTTGCCGCGCTGCGCATAGGAGTTGTAGCCGTCGATATCGCCGCCGAAGACCAGCCCGCCCTTGTCGGACTGGCTGACGTAGAAATGCCCGGCGCCGAAGGTGATGACCCCGTCGATGACGGGCTTCAGCCCTTCGCTGACGAAGGCCTGCAGCGCATGGCTTTCGATCGGCAGCCGCCCCAGGCCCGCCAGCGCCATCACCCGGCTGGTGGACCCGGCGACGGCCACGCCGACCTTGCCCGCGCCGATGAACCCGCGCGAGGTCTCGACCCCGCGGACCCGCCCGCCCTCGATGCGGAACCCCGTCACCTCGCAGTTCTGGATCAGATCGACGCCCGCCAGATCCGCCCCCCGCGCATAGCCCCAGGCGACGCCGTCATGCCGCGCGGTCCCGGCCCGGCGCTGCAGCAGCCCGCCCTTGATGGGAAAGCGCGCGTGGTCGAAGTTCAGCCAGGGATACATCGCCCTGACCCCGTCGCGGTCCAGCAGTTCCGCATCCGCCCCGGCCAGCCGCATCGCGTTGCCGCGCCGGCGATAGGCGTCGCGCTGTCCGTCGGAATGGATCAGGTTCAGGATCCCGCGCTGGCTGACCATCGCGTTGAAGTTGAATTCCTGTTCCAGCCCCTCCCACAGCTTCATCGAGAATTCGTAGAAGGGTTCGTTGCCGGGCAGCAGATAGTTCGACCGGATGATCGTGGTGTTGCGGCCGATATTGCCGGACCCGAGCCAGCTCTTTTCCAGCACCGCGATCCGCGCCTGCCGGAAGGTGGTGGCAAGGTAATAGGCCGTCGCCAGCCCGTGCCCGCCGCCGCCGACGATGACATAGTCGTAGCCCGGCTGCGGGTCGGGGTTGCGCCACAGCGGGCGCCAGCCGCGATGGCCGGTCGCGGCCTCGCGCAGGACGCGGAAGACGGAAAAGCGCATGTCAGATGTCCAGCGTGTTGTCCCGTTCCCATTGGGACAGATGCGAACAGTAGGACGTCCATTCCTGCGTCTTCAGCTTGACATAGGCGGCCGAAAACCCCTCGCCCATCGCCGCGCAGAGGTCCGCATCCGCCTCATAGGCGCGGATCGCGTCCAACAGGTTCAGCGGCAGCTTCGGCGCGTCGGTGACCTTGTGGCCTTCGGCATACATGTCGATGTCGTGGCGCGGCCCCGGATCGGCCTTCGACCTCAGCCCGGACAGGCCGGCGGCGATGATGACGGCCTGCAGCAGATAGGGGTTGGCGGCGCCGTCGGGCAGGCGCAGCTCGAACCGGCCGGGGCCTGGGACGCGCACCATATGGGTGCGGTTGTTGCCGGTCCAGGTTACGGTGTTGGGCGCCCATGTCGCGCCGGATACGGTGCGCGGCGCGTTGATCCGCTTGTAGCTGTTCACGGTCGGGTTGCAGATCGCGGCCAGCGCCGAGGCGTGCTGCATGATCCCGCCGAGGAAGTGGCGCCCCTCGTCGGACAGGCCCAGGTCCTTGCCGTCGTCGGCAAAGGCGTTCCGTCCCGTCGCCGTGTCCCAGACCGAGATATGGGCATGGCAGCCGTTGCCCGTCAGCCCCATGATCGGCTTCGGCATGAAGGTCGCGCGCAGCCCGTGCTTTTCGGCGATGGACCGCACCATGAACTTGAAGAAGCTGTGCTTGTCGGCGGTGGCCAACGCGGTGTCGAATTTCCAGTTCATCTCGAACTGGCCGTTCGCATCCTCGTGGTCGGCCTGATAGGGCTCCCAGCCCAGATCCAGCATGCAGTCGCAGATTTCCGCGATCACGTCATAGCGGCGCATCACCGCCTGCTGGTCGTAGCAGGGCTTGGAAGCGGTG
Source organism: Frigidibacter oleivorans (assembly GCF_003993775.1). GTDB lineage: Bacteria > Pseudomonadota > Alphaproteobacteria > Rhodobacterales > Rhodobacteraceae > Frigidibacter > Frigidibacter oleivorans. The sequence goes on along the minus strand of NZ_RJRZ01000006.1, from coordinate 32,038 downwards.
TCGGCGGCGTCCGAGATCGCCTTGCCCTCGGGCGTCAGCAGGAAGAATTCCGGCTCGACCCCGGTCTTCACCTCCAGCCCCATCGCCGCCGCCTCGTCCACCAGCCGCGACAGCACCTGCCGCGGCATCTGGTCCAGCGGCCCGCCGCCCGCCATCACGCAGGTCGCCGGCACCCAGGCCACTTCGGGCTTCCAGGGCAGCTGGATCGCGGCGGGCGCATCGGGCACCGCCAGCATGTCGGGATGGGCGGGCGTCAGGTCCAGCCAGGTGGCGAAGCCGGCGAAGCCCGCGCCATCGGCCTGCATGTCGGCGATGGCGGCGGCGGGCACCATCTTGGCCCGCTGCCCGCCGAACAGGTCGGTGTAGGAGATCATGAAATACTTCACGCCCTTGTCGCGGGCGAATTGCGCCAGATCGGCCATCTTTTTTTATCCTGTCCCTGTTGGAGGGCCGGGCGCAGGGGAGGCCGCGCCCGGCCCCGGATCAGAAGCCGGGCTTGCCCGGGTACCAGTTGGTGCCGGCCAGCGGCACCTGCGCCATCGCCGCCGCCTCCATCGTCAGCGCACACAGATCCTCGGGTTCGAGGTTGTGGACATGGCTCTTGCCGCAGGCCCGGGCGATGGTCTGGCATTCCAGCGTCATCACGTTGAGGTAGTTGCGCAGCCGCCGCCCGCCCGCCACCGGGTCCAGCCGCGCCATCAGCGCGGGGTCCTGCGTAGTGATGCCTGCCGGGTCGCGCCCCTCGTGCCAGTCGTCATAGGCGCCATAGGTGCTGCCCAGCTTGCGGTATTCGTCTTCCCAATGCGGGTCGTTGTCGCCCAGCGCCACCAGCGCCGCCGTCCCGATGGAAACGGCATCGGCGCCCAGCGCCAGCGCCTTGGCCACATCGGCGCCGGTGCGGATGCCGCCCGACACGATCAGCTGCACCTCGCGGTGCAGGCCCAGATCCTGCAGCGCCTGCACCGCCGGACGGATGCAGGCCAGCGTCGGCTGGCCGACATTCTCGATGAACACGTCCTGGGTCGCGGCGGTGCCGCCCTGCATCCCGTCCAGCACCACGACATCCGCCCCGGCCTTCACCGCCAGCGCCGTGTCGAAATAGGGCCGCGCGCCGCCGACCTTGATGTAGATGGGTTTTTCCCAGCCGGTGATCTCGCGCAGTTCGAGGATCTTGATTTCCAGATCGTCCGGCCCGGTCCAGTCGGGATGGCGGCAGGCGGACCGCTGGTCGATGCCCACCGGCAGGTCGCGCATCCCGGCGACGCGTTCGGTGATCTTCTGGCCCAGCAGCATCCCGCCGCCGCCCGGCTTCGCCCCCTGCCCCACCACGATCTCGATCGCGTCGCAGCGGCGCAGGTCGTCGGGGTTCATGCCATAGCGGCTGGGCAGGTACTGGTAGACCAGCTTTTCGGAATGGCCGCGCTCTTCCTCGGTCATGCCGCCGTCGCCGGTGGTGGTAGAGGTTCCGGCCAGCGTCGCGCCCCGGCCCAGCGCCTCTTTCGCATGGGCCGACAGCGCGCCGAAGGACATGCCGGCGATGGTGATCGGGATCTTCAGCTCGATTGGCTTCTTGGCGAAGCGCGTGCCCAGCACCACCGAGGTGTCGCAGCGTTCGCGATAGCCCTCCAGCGGATAGCGGCTCATCGAGGCGCCGAGGAACAGCAGGTCGTCGAAATGCGGCACCCGCCGCTTCGCCCCGCCGCCGCGGATGTCATAGATGCCGGTCGCCGCCGCGCGCCGGATTTCGGCATTCACCTCGCGCGAGAAGGTCCAGGACTGGCGCGGGTCCGTCATCGGGGTTCTGTCCATGGCGGGCTCCTCAATAGGCGTCGGCGTGGTCGATGTGGAAGTTGTAGAGCCTGCGGGCCGAGCCATAGCGGCGGAACTCTTCGGGGCGGGCATCGGCGCCGGCGCGGGCCAGCAGGTCGCGCAGCAGGTCCAGATGCTCGGGGCGCATCTCCTTTTCCTCGCAATCCGCGCCGAGGCTCGCCACCCTTCCGCGCACGAACAGCTGCGCCTCGTAGATACTGTCGCCCAGCGCGTCGCCCGCATCGCCCAGCACCACCAGATTGCCGCGCTGCGCCATGAAGGCCGCCATATGGCCGATGCTGCCATGCACCACGATGTCGATGCCTTTCATCGAGATGCCGCAGCGCGAGGACGCATTGCCCTTGATCACCAGCAGCCCGCCGCGCCCGGTGGCGCCGGCATACTGGCTGGCATCGCCCTCGATGGTGACGGTGCCGGACATCATGTTCTCGGCCACGCCCGGCCCGGCCGATCCGGTGACGCGGATGCTGGCGGCCTTGTTCATGCCGGCGCAGTAATAGCCGGTCGAACCCTTCACCGTCACGTCCAGCGGTCCGTCCAGCCCCACCGCCAGCGCATGGGCGCCGCGGGGATTCTCGATGGTGTAGGCGGCATTGCCGCGTTCGCGCGCCGCCGCCTGCAGGGTGGCGTTCAGGTCGCGCAGCCCGGTCGTGGCAAGGTCGATCACTTCCATCTCAGCGCTCCCAGAAATAGACGGTGGCGGGCTCCGGCTCCCACACCCGGGCGGCGTCGATGCCCGGCAGGTCGGCGAAGGCGCGGTATTCGCTGGCGAAAGCCACATAATCGTCGGTCTCGGCCATCACCGCGGGCTTGCAGGCGATGGGGTCGCGCACCACGCCGAACCCGTTGCGGGTGCCGACGACGAAGGTGAAGAAGCCGTCGAGGTCGCTCAGCGTGCCTTCCAGCGCCTCGCCCAGATTGGCGCCCTCGGCCAGCCGGGACGAGATGTAGCAGGCCGCCACCTCGGTATCGTTCTGGGTCTTCGGGGCGAAGCCCTTCTGCGCCAGCCGCCGCCGCACCTGATTGTGGTTCGACAGCGAGCCGTTATGCACCAGGCACTGGTCCTCGCCGGTGGAGAAGGGATGCGCGCCCAGCGTCGTCACCGCGCTTTCGGTGGCCATGCGGGTATGGCCGATGCCATGGCTGCCCGACATGCCGCGCAGGCCGAAGCGGCGGGCCACGTCGCGCGGCAGGCCCACCTCCTTGAAGATTTCCATCCGCTCGCCCGCGCCCATGATCCGCAGCCCGTGGCGATCCAGGAAGGCCTCGGCCGCGGCACGGGCGCCAGCGGGCAGCTCGATCACGGCATGGGTGTCGAGAATGCGGACATCGACCGGCGCGCCCGTCGCCTCGGCCAGCTTCCCGGCCAGCCCGGCAAAGGCCGTATCGGGCGTGTCCGACTGCACGGTCAGCTTCAGCCGCGCCGCAGTCGTCGTCGCGTCAGCCCCCGGCGTGCCGTAAATGGCGATCCCGGCGCTGTCGGGGCCCCGGTCCGTCATGGTGATGAGCATGTCGGTCAGCATCGCCCCCAGCCGGGGGTTCAGCGACTCGTTCTTCAGGAACAGGCCCACAATCCCGCACATCGTCGTCTCCGTTTCCGGCGCCCTGATGCGCCGCAGAGACTGGATAGCAGGAAGCTGTCTTGCCCCTCAAGACATTTCTTTTCGTATTAGGAAAGTCTTCGCGGAGGAGCCGGGGAGGTTGGGGGGCCCGGATCAGCCCGGGATGCAGCACAGCACCGTCAGCACGCCGATCGCCGCGACCGCGGCCCAATCCAGCCACCAGCCGGCCGGCAGCGACGCGCGGCCTGCACCGGCCGCGTCCCCCGTCGGGGTCGGCGCCGCACATTGCCGCCAGACCGCCTCGAGACGCTGGAATTCGGCTTGCAGCGGGTCATGGCACGGCCGGCGGAAGCCGATCACGTTCTGCGGTGCGGCGGTTCCGGCTCCGGGCCGGCACAAGACGGGTTGGGCCTGCATCTGTCTCTCTTTTCGAATGTCCGGGGCCGCGCTCATGCCTGCAGCGCCTGCAGGGCGTGGCCGTTGGCGGCTGCACGCTCGGCCAGCTTGCGCGCCCGGGTGCCGCGCGCCTCGAACCGTGCCAGGGGGCGTTCCATCGCCCGTCCCAGCTCCGGCAGGATCGACAGCAGTTCCTCGCGCGTCCCGACCTCCAGCGAGGCGAGCGCCTGCGGCCCCGGGTGCAGGCTTTCCGTCAGCGCGCCGTTCGAGCGGACCAGTTCATGGCGGTCGAACATCAGGTGCCAGTATTCCAGCGCCTTTCCCGGCAGAACCTCGGTCACGCCGGGCAGGCCCAGCAGGTCCTTGGCCGGGACCAGAACCTCCGGCCGGTCGAACATGCGCAGCGCGATGCGCGACTGCACCAGCACGCGATGTTGCCGCGACAGCACCAGCGCCTGCTCCGGCAGCCCGTTGCCGAGCGCCCCGGCCTCGATCCGGATCGGGCGCAGCCGGGCCTGTGCCAGCAGTTCGACATGCGCGAGGCAGCGGTGCCCGATCCAGCGCAGCCGTTGCGGACCGCCGTCCTGGGTCATGACCATGTCGCCGGGACGCAGGAATTCGACCGCGATGCGACCGATCGCCGTCTCGATCAGGGTGCCGGTGGTGAAGCAGATGACCCCGGTGGTGGCGGTGGTCAGCAGGTCGGGCGCCACGGGCGCGCCGCCATCGGCCAAGACCACGCCCCCCGCCGCGTCCAGCACGCCATCCGCCTGATCCGCCTTCAGCCAGGCCAGCGGGTGCGTGTAGGTCCGGTCCGGATGCGCGGCGTTCCAGTCGGCCAGGCGCGCCTCGTTGTACCAGGAGCCGAGGCCCACGAAATCGTCGGCCGCGAAGTCGGTGACCGTCTCGCCCTCACCGTGGACGATGAAGACATCCGCCCCCTCGCCTCCGGTCAGCCGGTCGGCGCCCTGCGTGCCGTCCAGCCGGTCGTTGCCGGCACCGCCCAGCAGCGTGTCGTTGCCGGCGCCGCCGGTCAGCGTGTCATCCCCGGCGCCGCCGTCCAGCAGGTCGGCCCCCGCCCCGCCATCGACCAGATCGTTGCCCGCATCGGCGTGCACCGTGTCGGCCCCGCCATTGGCGAAGATCGTGTCAGTGCCGGCGGTGATCCTGTCGCCCTGCAGGTCGGTATAGCCGAGGCCCATGACCTGCCCCTGATCCAGCCCGTCCACCTGGCCGTTGGAGGCGGCGGGCAGGTTCAGCGGCGCATCGGGGTCGATGTCGAAGGTGACCGAGAGGCCGGACAGCAGCGGCAGGCCCGAGGGCGCGTAGAGGTAGATATGCCCGCCCGCGGAAAAGGCGCTGACCGGCCGCGCGTCAAGCTCGATCCCGATGAGAGAGAGGGTCGCCACCGTCCCGCTGCCGATATAGTCCAACGGCTGGGCCGCGCCGCCGCCGATCGACAGGCTGGCGACACCGTCATCGGCCTGGCTCAGCTGGCCGTCCGTGGCGGTGACCGTCCCCTGCAGCGGCCCGGTCATGCCGTTGATGACGCTCATGCCGACCAGGTCGCCCGAGGTCAGCGACAGCAGGCTGCCGTGGTAGAGGTAGAGCGAATTCAGCGGGGCGGTCACGGACATGGGATCATCCCTCGGGTTCGGGGCGGCAGAGCGATCGGGCGGCGATCGGGCGGCGATCAGCCGGCGAGCGGGGCGAAGGGGCGGGGCTGGCGGCGGACCTGCCGCGCCGGGCGGAACAGGCCGATGGGGCCGGCGGCCAAGGCGCGGTCGGTGCGGTCCGGCCGGCCGCCGGCCAGCCGGTCGAAGGCATCGGGCGATGCCGGCGCCGACGCGGCAGAGCGGTGCGGGTCGGCCAGAAGCTGCAGCAGGTCGATGGCGTAGGGCATGGTTCCTCCGATCCGTGCGGAGCCTGTCCGACGGTCAGTTGAGATCTGGGGGACGTGTTGAAACCGTCATGCGCCGCCGGGCGCCCGCCGGTCAACGCAGGCCCGTCGGCTCCATCCGCCAGTCGGGGACCGGGCCAGCCGAAGCTCTGGGGCATCCCATACCTTCGGCTGGTCCTTCCCGGCCCGGACGTCCGGTGTCCGGCCCGTCGGCGCCGCACAGCACGGCGCTGGACAGCACCATGCCGACCTCGCCCCCCGCCAGCAGCGCCACCCCGGTCAACCCGCGCAGCCGTGCCATCAGCCCCCGCAGCGGACGCAGCAACACCAGCTGCTGGCCGACGACCTCGTCCACCGGCACCGCGACCGAGCGGCCAAAATGCGCCAGCGTGACGATGACCCGCCCCGCCGCCTCGGGCCTGCCGTCGCGCCAGGGCGGCGCGATCCGGTGCAGGGGCAGGATCGCGCCCGAGGCGAGGCGCAGGATCTCGTCCCCGCCGCCGGCCGACAGCCGGCGGATCGCGCCCTCTTCGGGCTGCAGGATGCCGCTGATCGATTCGACCGGCAGCACGTAGCGGACCCCGCCGACGCCCACGACCATGCCCTGCATCACCACGAGGCTGATCGGCAGCGTCAGGTGCAGCCGCGTCCCGCCGCCGGGTAGGTCCACCTGCCGCAGGTCGCCGCCCGTGCGTTCCACCTCGCGCATCGCGGCATCGACCGCTGCGGCTGCGGTTCCCGCGCCGCCGCCGCTGTCATCGAGCGTCACCGCCAGCCGGTCTTCGCCGCGACGGGCGGACAGGTGCATCCGCCGCGCCGGGCTGCGCGGCGGCGTTCCCGCTGTCAGCGCCAGCACCAGGGGCCGCAGCACCCGCTTCAACGTCTCGAGCTGCGCCACGTCGACCGACAGTTCGCCGCCGCTGACGGTCAGGCGCACATCCGCACCCCGGTTGCGCGCCTCGGCCGACACCAGCGCCCCCAGCGGCCGCAGCACCACGTCCAGCGGCCGGGCGCGCCGGTCCGCCGCCATCTGCTGCAGCTCGCCCATCTGCCCCAGGATCTGGGTTTCGGGCAGCAGCAGCGCGCGCAGGCGCCGACCCAGATCCTCGGCATAGCGGCGCAGGCCCGCCGCCGCGGCGGCGGAGTCGCGCTGGCTGGCGCGCAGGAATTCGTCGATGCGGGCGGAAGGGTCCTCTTCGACAAGATCGCCGATCATGCCGTGCACCATCGCCTGTCCGGCGGCGATCTCGCCGATCCGCTCCAGCATCTCGATCGGGATGTCGCCGGCCAGCGCCACCGACTGCGCCGGATCGGCCGGACCGTCGCCCGCACCGCCGCCCGGATCTGCCTCCCCCCCGGCCGCCGGTGCGCCATCCTCCGGGCCGGCCGCGACCTCCAGCCGCCGCATCAGCGTCAGCCTGCCGCCGCCGGGGTCCATCAGCGCCAGCGCCTCGGCCAGGTCGGCCTCGGACAGCGCGGACGCGATCAGGAAGTCGAACAGCGTGTCCCGGCCGCGAAACACCGTCACGTTGGTGATGGCCCGGATCGCGCCGGCGCCGATGAAGCCGAACAGCCGCTCTGCAATCTGTTCGTCGTCGTTGACGTCGGCGCGGAGAATCCAGAAGCCCAGCCCCTCGGCCAGCGCCTGCGAGGCCGCGGCGACGCTGTCGGGGGACAGCACCCGGTGGAATTCGGGGGGCAGGCCCAGCCGCCGTTCCACCGCCGTCGCGGTCAGCAGGCCGCTGGCGGTGAAGCTGATCTCGCTCGCCTCGGCAAACAGCTGTTCCAGCCGCGTGGTGTCGGGCACCTCGCCCTCGCGCAGCGCGTCGAAGACCAGTTCCAGCGTGGTGACGAAGCCCTGCGCGATGCGCAGCAGGATGGCGTCGGCCGGGCGGCCGCTGGTCTGGCCGCGCTCGAACAGGTCCAGCAGCGACATCGCGAGCTGCGCCGCGGTGTCGAGCCCGTAGAAGCGGCAGGCGTGGTGGATCAGCCGCGTCAGCCGCGACAACGCGCGGGTGGCCGCATCGCCGCTTTCGGCCCGCTTCAGCCGGTCGAGCGTCGCGCCCATCTCGTCCAGCGTGTCGAAGACATGGTCCGCGCACCAGCCGGCAAGGATGGAGGCCGGACCCTGCGCCGAGGCGGCGCCCCGTTCGATCACCTCGACCGAGGCGAGTTCCTCGTAAAGCTGCAGTTCCGCGCGGCGCAGGGTCGCGGGCGTGCCGGCGGCAAGGATCAGGTCGCAGGTGTCGGCGATGCGCGGATAGCCGCGCGCGGCGGCCTCCGCCACCACCAGCGCCACGGCCTCGGCCAGCCGCTCGGGATCGGGACGTTCTGCCACCGACAGGTCGATGGCGTGGCGGGCGATTGCGGACAGCGGACCTTCGATCCGCGTCAGGAAATCGTCCGGCGCCGGCCCGCCTCCGGAACCGGGACGGCCGTCCGCGGCAAGGGCGGGGGCATCCGCCTCTGCCACGGCCGGGGCCGTCGGCGGCGGCGCGGCGTCGCCCCGGTCCAGCAGCGCGCGCATCGCCGCCGTCAGGGCGGCCAGGGCATCGGGCGACAGCGGCGAGGGAAGGGGGTCCAGCAGGGACAGCCACTCGGCAAGGCCCAGCTGGCGCGCGGCATGGGCCAGATCGGCCAGCGCGCGGCGGGAGGCCGCGTCATCGGCCGCCGCGCATGTGGCAAGCGCGGCTTCGGCCATGTCGTGAAAGATCGCCAGATAGGCCATGTCCACCGCCACCGGCGTGACGGCCTGGGACGGCGCGTCGGACACGGAAGCCGCCGCGTCAGGTGCCGCGGACTCCCCTCCCTCGGCATCCGGGGCGCGGGATCGATCCGGCGCGTCCGGGCCGGCGTCGCCTGCCCCGGCCTCGTCCACCGCGCCGCTGCGCGTCGTCTCCACCTTCTGCCGCAGCCGCGCCAGCAGATCGGCGCACAGCGCGGGATCGGCGTCCTGCCGGCTGGCGGCGCTGATCTCCAGCATCTGGCGCAGGGCGTCGCCGGTCTCGACCAGCAGCCGGTGCATCGCGCGGTCGAAGGGCTTGCCCTCGTCGCGCACCAGTCCGATCAGATCCTCGGCCAGATGCGCGCAGCTTTCGATCACGCCCAGACCGAGGACGCGGGCATTGCCCTTGAAGGTATGGATCGCCCGGAACAGCCCCGCGATCGTCGCGGCATCCGGGGCACCATCGTCTGAGGCGCCATCGTCGGGATCCAGCGCCAGCAGCGCCGTTTCCATCGCATCGAGCGCCTGCGCCCCGTCATCGGCATACAGCGACCAGATCTCGTCCATCTCGTCAGACATCGTCCACCCTTTCGTCCCGTCCCGCGCTTCCTCGTCCGGGCGCGGCCCCCGTCGCGCCCCCGGATCGGCCGGGGCCGCGGTCAGGCCGCCATCAGCACCCGCATGGTCCGGGCCAGTTCGTCGCCGATCTTTTCCTCGAGATCGTGAGAGACAGTGCCCGACGGTTTGGCCACCACCCCGTCGGCGCCCAGTTCGCGCGCCTTGGCGGCATGGGGCGAACCCGACACCACCACCGAGGACAGCATGCAGATCTTCGCCCGCGTCTTCAGCTTGGCGTGGCGCAGGAATTCGAGCCCGTCCATCACCGGCATCTCGATGTCGAGCAGGATGAGGTCGACCTCGGCGCCCTCGGCCAGCCGGTGCAGCGCCTCTTCGCCGTTCGAGGCCTGCGCCACGACCTTGAAGTCGGGCATCCCCTTGATGAAGCTGTTGATATAAAGCCGCATCATCGCGGCATCATCGACGATCATGACTCGATGTGGCATGGGTTCGCTCCGTCTGCATAAGCTTGTGGCGACGGCGGGGCGGCATCGCGCGCCCGCCGCCAGAAGTGTCAGAAATTGCCGAAGCCGCGTTCGTCATGGTCGGCGGACTTGCCGTTGACATGCGGCCGCCGGGCTGCCGGCTGTCCCGCAGGCAGGGGCGCCGGCGCGGTGGCCGCCGCGCCGCCCGCCCCCGCCAGCATCAGCCGCAGCTGCGCGAGCAGCTCGGGGCTCAGCTGGTCGAGCGTGGTGATGGCGGATTTCGGCGGTTCGATCCGGCGCAGGGTGAAGCGGTCGAAATCCCGCCGCATCGAATCCGTCGCGGTCGCCATCTCGGTCGTGCTGGCGGCCAGTTCCTCGGCCTGCTGGCTGGTGGCGAGCGCGGATTTCGCGATCTCGGCGATGGCCACGTTGATCTGGGTGACGCCGCGCGACTGTTCCTCGCTCGCCACGGCGATGTCGCCCACGAGCCTTTGCACCTCGGTGATGTCCTCGGCGATCCGGCTGAACGCGGCGCGGGTCTCGTCGGCGATGCGCACGCCGGCCTGCACGCGGGTCGAGGCGCCCTCGATCAGGTCCGAGGTTTCGCGCGCGGCCTTTGCCGAGCGTCCGGCAAGGTTGCGGACCTCCTGCGCCACCACGGCGAAGCCGCGGCCATGCTGGCCCGCGCGCGCCGCCTCGACCGCGGCGTTGAGCGCGAGGAGGTTGGTCTGGAAGGCGATCTCGTCGATGACCTTGATGATCTTGGCGATGTCGAGCGACGAGGCCCGGATCCCCTCCATCGCCTGCACCATCTCGAAGATCTTGTTGGTGCCGTCCTGCGCGACCGCGGCCGATCCGGCGACCAGCCGTGCCGCGGCCTCGGCCGCGGTGGCGTTGGATTTCACCTGGATGTTGGTCTGTTCGGCCGAGGCCGAGACCTCGTCGACCGAGGAGGACTGGATCTGCGAATTGGTGGCGAGCGTCTGGCTCGACTGCGCCATCTGCTCGACGGTGCCGGACACCTGCCGGACCTGCTGCGAGGCGTTCGAGATGGTCTCGTTCAGCTTGATGAACGCGTCTTCCATCATCTCGGCGATCCGGCGGTAGTCGCCGACGAAGGCCTTCACCTGCACCTGCGCCGACAGGTCGCCCGTCGCCACCGCCCGGCAGAATTTCTCGATCTCGAGCGTCACCGCCTTGAAGGCGGCGCGGATGTTCTCGATCGCCTCGTTGATGAAGCCGCGCTCGCCCGAGAACTCCTCGATCTCGGCGTCGAAGCGGCCCTGGGCGAATGCGCTGACGCAGGCGAGGATCTTCCGCTTGGTGTCCAGATGGCCGCTCACCATCCGGTTGGCACCGGCGACGACGCGGGAGAAATCCTCGTCGAACCCCTCGAGCGACATGAAATGACTGATGATGCCGGCGTCATGGGCCTCGACCATCGCCTTGATCTCGGAAAACAGCAGGTCGAACTGGCGCCGGCTGTGCAGCGACTGCGTCACGTCGCGCAGTTCCACGAGGATGGCCACCATCTCGCCTTCGACATGGGACATCGGCGTCGCCTTGAAGTCGATCGTCCGGCCGCCGACGGTGAACCTGCCGTCATGCGGGCGCGACAGCCCGTCGAGGATCCGGCGCTGGTGGGCCGGATCCTTGTGGAACAGGTCGACGCTCCGGCCCACGACCTGCCGCGCGGTGAAATGCGGCAGCTCGCTGCGGATCGCATCCTCGACCGCCTCGAACATCTGGTAGGCGGCCTCGTTGGCATAGCGGATGACATAGTCGGCATCGGCGATCATCAGCGGGGTCGACACGCTTTCGAGAGCCTGCAGCATCGGAACGCGGTCCCAGGCGGCCTTGACGGCGGCGTTGGCGGCAGTGGTGGGGGTCGTCACGGCGGTTGTCCTTTCTGATCTGGTGGCGGGGGTCCGGTCGTCTGCCGGGGCGGCCTTGCTCGGGGTTGGGTCATGGGGGGCGGGCGGCGTCGCCCGCGCGGTGGCGGGCTCGGCCGGGGTTCCGTCCGGCGGCGCGAGCGGGTCCTGCGTCAGCCGCACCCGCCGGCGCGGGGCCGTCCGGGCCGGGGGTGGCGTCGGGGTGCCGGTCATGCCGCCCTCCGTCCGCCGGGGGCCGCGTGCCCCGCGGGCATTGCGGCCAGCATCGCGGCCAGGGCGCGGAAGTCCCCGGCCCCGGCGCTGGCGGGCGCATGGCCGAAGATCGTCCGTCCCCGGCCCGCGGCCTCGGCCAGCTTGACCGAGCTGCGGATCGCGACGGGCAGAAGCCGGCTGCCGAACCGCTCGGCCAGCAGGCCCTGCACCTCGCGGTGCAGGGCGAGCCGCGGGTTGTGGCGGCACAGAAGGATGCGCAGCCGGTCCTGTCCGATCCCGGCCGGCGTCAGCCGCTCCAGCAACCGGCCCAGCCCCGACAGGCCCAGGAAATCCGGTTCCAGCGGGCAGATCACCAGATCGGCGCGCGCGGCGAGGTCGGCGATGCCCCCGGACCAGCCCGGGGCGCTGTCCGCGACCACCCAGGCGTCGGCGCCGAACGGGTCCCCGGCATCCCCGAGGTCCGTCCCGGCGACCAGCGACAGGCCGGGCTCGCCCGCGACGGCGAAGCGCCGGCCGGCGGGGGCCTGCGCCGCCTCGGGGGCAAGGCTGGCGGCGAGGTGCATCTGCGGGTCGAGATCGGCCAGCAGCAGCGTGGCGGCATGGCCGCCGCGCAACAGCGCCGCGCCCAGATTGGCCGCCACCGTGGTCTTTCCGACCCCGCCCTTCTGGTTGTGGATCAGGATCTTCATGCGCCCGCCTCCGCCCCCGGCATGGCCACAGGGGCCGGCACGGGTTCGGGCGGCAACATCTCGGCGGCCGGTATCCCGATCTCGGCATCCGACACCAGCACGGCGGGATCCAGCAGCACCGCCACCCGCTCGCCCACCCGGCCGACGCCCGCGATCACCGGCCGCTGCGTCACGCGGCCGAACTGCCCCGCGCGGTCGATCTGCGACGGCGGGATTTCCAGCACCTCGCGCACGCCGTCGACGATCAGGCCCACCGGCGCGTCGTCGAGCTCCATCACGATGATCACCGTGCGGTCGTCATAGGCGCGTTCCGGCATGCCGAAGCGCAGCCGCACGTCCATCAGCGGGATCACCTTGCCCCGCAGGTTGATGACCCCCCGGACATAGCGCGGCATGTCGGGGATCGGCATGATGCGCTGCATGCCGACGATCTCGGTCACCAGCGCGATGCCGACGCCGTATTCCTCGTCCGACAGGACGAAGGTCAGATACATGTCCGAGATGGTCTCCGCTTCGCCCTCGGGCGCGGAAAGCAGGTCGGTGGAAACGTCTTGCTGGGTCATTCCCCTATCCTTCATCTGTCTGTCCTTCCACGGCGGCGGGCCGGGCGGGCCGGGGCGGCGGCGATGCCGGGTCGCCCGCAAGCGCCCGCGCGATCCGGTCGAGCGGCAGCACCTGACAGGCCGCCCCCAGGTCCACGGCCGCGCCGGGCATCCCCCAGACGACCGAGCTCGCCTCGTCCTGTGCAATCGTCATGCCGCCGGCCCGCCGGATCGCGGCCAGCCCCCGCGCCCCGTCCGACCCCATGCCGGTCAGCAGCGCCGCACCGGCCAGACCGCCCGCCCGTTCCGCCAGCGAGGCGAACAGCACATCCACGGACGGGCGCGAGAAGCTGACCGGCGCGCCCTCGACCAGCGCCACCCGCCAGTGCGGCGCGCGGCCTTCGACGCGCATGTGGCGGCTGCCGCCCGGCGCGATCAGCACCCGGTTCGGCAGCAGCGGCTCGCCGTCCTGCGCCTCGGCCACCTCGAAGGGCAGCGCCGCGTCGAGCCGCCGCGCGAAGGCGGCGGTAAAGCCTTCCGGCATGTGCTGCACCACGACGACCGGCGGCACCGGCACCGTCAGATGCGCCAGCACCTCGAACAGCGCCTGCACGCCGCCCGTCGACGCCCCGATGCCCAGGATCTGCGGGACAGCGGCCGGCGGGCGCGGCCCCGGCGCGGCCGGGCGGACGGGACGGGGCGCCATCGCCGCCGCAAGCGGGCCGCGCGCGGCCCCGCCCCGCGCCACCCGGGCGCCCGCGGCCGCGCGCACCCGGTCGCACAGCTCCGGCAGGATGGCCCCCAGCCCGGTGCCGACGGACAGGCACGGCTTGCCGATGATGTCGACCGCCCCCGCCTCCATCGCCTCCAGCGTGATCGCCGCCCCCGACTGCGTCGCCGAGGAGACCACCACCACCGGCAGCCGCGGCCCGGCCATCAGCTGGCGCAGGAAGCTCAGCCCGTCGAGCTGCGGCATCTCGATGTCGAGCGTCATCACATCGACCGCCCGGTCCGACAGCATCTCGGCCGCCTGCGCCGCGCTGGCCGCGAGCCCCACCACCTCGATGCCGGGATCGCGCGACAGGCCCTGGCGCAGCACCTCGCGCATCATGGCGGAATCGTCGACGACCAGCACCCGGACCGGCCCGCCCCCGCCCGTCGGGGCGGCTGGTGTCGCGCGGCGCGTCATGACCGCTCCGCCCGGCGGGCGATGCCGCTGTCGAGGACCTTCCAGCGGTGCGACATGTCGCGCACGTTCTCGGTCACGCTGGTGAACAGCCACCCGCCCGGCTCGACCACGTCCGCGATGGCGTTGACGGTCGCGACCTGGTCCTCGTGCGCGAAGTAGTACAGCACGTTGCGGCAGAACGCGGCCTGGAAGGTGTTGCGGAAGGGGAAGGGCGTGACCTTCAGGTTCATCCGCCGGAAGGTGCAGGCCCGGCGCAGCGCCGGGATCACCTGGAACTGCTCGATCCCGACCGGCACGAGGTATTTGGCGCGCAGCGCGGCCGGCATGGATTGCAGCTGGCGCGCGGGGAAGATGCCGCTTTCGGCCCTGGAAATCACCGGCTCGCTGATATCGGTACCCAGGATCTGCGTCTGTTCCAGTGCCGCCATCCCCAGCGTCTCGGCGATCAGGATGGCAAGGGTGTAGACCTCGTCGCCGGTCGAACAGGCCGCGCTCCACAGCCGGATCTGCGGCCGCCGGGCGAGATCGGGCAGGACCGAGGCACGGAAGAATTCCAGCACCTCGTGCTCGCGCCAGAAATAGGTGTGGTTGGTCGAGGCGGCATGAATCACCGCCAGCTGCACCTCGTGCTGCTGGCTGTCGCCGACGGCCGCGGCCAGCGCGGCAAGCGAGGGGATGGCATAGGCGCGCTGCACCCGGCCCAGCCTCTGGGTCAGAAGATCGCGCTTCGCCTCGGGGTAATGGATCGCGCAGCGCCGCGACAGCCAGTCGCGGATCGTCTCGTAGCCGCTGCTTTCGGCGCGCTGGTCGATCATCGTGCGGATCCCCCCGGCGCCAGCCGTTCGCAGTCGAGCACCAGCGCGACCTCGCCACTGCCCAGAAGGGCGCAGCCGAAGCTCGCGCGCACCTGCGCCAGCCGTCCCAGCAGCGGTTTCATCACCACCTGCTGGCGGTCCAGCACCTCGTCGACGGGAACGGCGATCAGGCCCTCGCCCGACTGGCAGACGACGATCACCCCGGCGCCCGCCCCCGCGCCGCGACACCCGCCCGCATAGAATTCCTCCAGCCGGCGCACCGGGATGTTCCGGCCGCGCAGCCGGAACAGCTCGTCCCCGCCCGCGGCGCTGAGACGGATCATGTCGCCCGGGGCGGGGCGGGCGATTTCCGCCACCACCTCGATCGGAACGGCAAAGAGCTTGTCGCCCTGCCGCAGCACGACGCAGTCGAGAAAGGCCAGCGACACCGGGATGTGCAGACCGACCGACGTGCCCTGGCCGGCGCTGCTGTCGACGGTGATCCGCCCGCGCAACGCCGCCATCGTGGTCTGCAGCACGTCCATGCCGACGCCCCGGCCGGACAGGTTCGACACGTTCTCGGCGGTCGAGAAGCCGGGTTCGAAGATCACCTTCCACAGCGCGCCGTCGGCGGGTTCCTCGCCCGGCCCGATCAGGCCGCGCTGCCGGGCCTTGGCGAGGATGCGCCCCCTGTCGAGCCCGCGTCCGTCATCGGCGACGGTGATGCGCACCTCGCTGCCCGCCTGCGCCGCCGACACGCGGATGACGCCGGTCGCAGGCTTGCCCGCGGCGCGGCGCTCCTCGGGGCCTTCCAGCCCGTGATCGGCGGCATTGCGCAGCACGTGCAGCAGCGGGTCATACAGCCGGTCCGCCACCAGCTTGTCGATCTGGGTGTCGCCGCCGATGACCTTCACCTCGATCGACTTGCCGGTCTGGCGTTCGAGTTCGCGCACCATGCGGCGCAGGCGGCGGAACACGTCGTCCACCGGCACCAGCCGCATTTCCGTGGCGACGTCCTGCACCTCGCGCATGATCATCGTCAGCCGGTGGACGGCGGCGTCGAAATGGCCCAGGTCCAGCCCGTCGAGATCGGGCGAGCGCACGGTTTCCGCGACCGAGAGCGACAGTTCGGCGACGAGGTCCATCAGCCGGCCGATCCGCTGCGACGGAACCCGCATCAGGCCGATGTCGGGGCTGGCATCCGGGGTGGGCGAGGTCATCGGTCGGGTCTCGGGCTTTCGGGATCGGGGGGGGGGGGCGCGGCGCGGGCCGATTGTCGGATCGGGCGCCGGAGGATCAGGCGGCGTCTTCGGCCTCGCGGTCGAAATTGAAGATGCAGACGCCCTCGAAGCCGGTGGACCGGAACAGGAAGGTCTTCTTCATCGTGTCCAGGAACCCGCCATGCTTCTTCTCGAACCCCTTCAGGTCGTTGATCGAGGGGAAGAACAGGTTGATCGAGATGTCCCCTTCCTTGGAGATCACCACGTTCAGCCCGCTGAGGTTGCAGACCGGGATCGCGTTGCCCAGCGTCTCGACGACGAAGGGGGCGGCGATCTGCGCGGCGTCGAGGTTGGGAAACTTCAGGTGGTAGGTCTTGGAAAGCATGTCTCGCCCCGGGTCTTCAGCTGCGACAGGGGCAACGGCAGGATCGCACCGGGTTTGACCCAGACAGAGGCATGGCACCCCATCCGCAAGGGACCTTTCGCGTTCCAAAGTCGCGGTGCCGCTCCGCCGGATCCTTGACGCGGACACCGTCCTTCGGGCCGCGCGCGTCGGATTTCCGACAGCCCGGCCCGGCGTCCGGCGGCGGGACGGCGGGCAAGGGCCAGGATCCGCGCCCGCATGGCCCCGTCGCACGGCCCCAGGGCATGGCCCCGTGGCATGGCAGCCCCCGTCTTTGGCACCGGGCGCCGCTGCCATACGGATGGGTCAGGGGCCGGGACCCATCCGAGGCACGCTTTCTGCCTGTGCTTCCGGGCAATGACAGGAGGCAATGCCATGACGACCGTTCACCTGCCCGAGACCGGCCTTGCCTGCGCCGCCGCGCTGGCCGAACTGCTGCGCCGCCGCCGCGTGGCGGTGACCCGGGGCGCGGCGGAGGCTGCCGCGCCGGGCGCGATCCTCGTCGCGCCGGCACCGGATGGCGCGGCCGAACGCCGCCTGGTCGAGACGGCGCGGGGCTGCGCCGCGCGGATGATCGTCGCCCTGCGCTTCGGCGCGGCCCGGGCAGAGGTGACGACGGATCTGGGCGGCAGGCTTCTGCGCGTGGCGCTGGCCGGGCCGGACCCGGTGACCGACGGCGCCCGGGTCGCAACCGATCCGGTGCTGCTGTGGCTGGCCGATCTGGTGGCCCGGCCGCTGCGCCCGATGGTTGCGGCCGATGCGGCCACCGGCGACCTGATCGACCTGATGACCCGCGTCGCCCGCACCGAGGTCACGGTCTTCGTCAATGGCCCGAGCGGCACCGGCAAGGAGGTCATCGCCCGCGCCATCCACGCCGCCAGCCGCCGCGCCGACAGGCCCTTCATCGCGCTGAACTGCGCCGCGATCCCCGACAACATGCTGGAGGCGATGCTCTTCGGGCACGAGAAGGGGTCGTTCACCGGGGCCGCTACGGCCGGCCGCGGCCTGATCCGCGCGGCCGAGGGCGGCACGCTGATGCTGGACGAGATTTCGGAAATGCCGCTCGGCCTGCAGGCCAAGCTCCTGCGGGTGATCCAGGAACGGACGGTCACGCCGCTGGGGGCCACGGCCGAGCAGCCCGTCGATATCCGCATCGTCGCCACCTCGAACCGCGACATGGCGGCCGAGATCCGCGCCGGCCGCTTCCGCGAGGATTTGTTCTACCGGCTGAACGTCTTCCCGCTGGCGACCCAGCCGCTCGCGGCGCGGCGCGAGGACATCCCCGCGCTGGCCGTGGCGCTGCTGTCGCGCCATGCCGAAGGTCCGGTGCCGCCGCTGCCCGCGCCCGGCGCGCTGGCCGCGCTGATGGCGCATGACTGGCCCGGCAACGTGCGCGAACTGGAAAACGTCATCCAGCGCGCGCTGGTCCTGTGCGAGGGCGACCGGATCGAGGCAGAAGACATCCTGATCGACGCCGCGCCCCGCCCGGCGATGCCGCTGCCCGAGGCGCCGGGCCGCCCCGTTCTGGCCGTCGCGGTCTGAGGAGGCGCCGATGATCCCCCTGCTGCCTCACCTCGCCGCCGGACCGGCGACCGATATCGCGACGCCCGTGCCGGCGGCCCCGGCCGGAACCGGCGCGGCGCCCGGCTTCGGCGAGCGGCTGGCCGCGGCGCTGGACGATCTGGCCGCCGCGCAGGACCGGGCCGCAGGCTCGGCCCGTGCCTGGGAACTGGGCCAGACGCAGGACCTCGCCGCGGTGATGATCGACCAGCAGGTGTCCTCGCTGGGCTTCGAACTGACGATGACCATGCGCAACAAGGTGCTGGGCGCCTATCGCGACATCATGAACATGCCGGTCTGACCGGAGGACGGGGATGATGAACAGCCTGACCGCCTCTGCCCTCGGCCGTGCCGTGCCGCCCGGGATGCTGGCCCTGCTGGCCCGGACGCGCCGGGGGACGGACAGCCTGCTGTCCCAGCCCGCGATCCGCCGTGCCCTGCCCTCGATCCTGATCCTCGGGCTGGCGCTGGCCGGGGTGCTGGGCTGGTTCGCGCTGCGCGCCGCGCCGGCATCGGTGCTGTATCCCGGCCTGCCCGAGGCGGAGCGGGCCCAGATGCTGACCGTGCTGCAGGCGGCGGCGATCCCGGCCACGCTGTCGCCTGACACCGGCGACATCCGCGTCGCGACCGCCGACTATCACCGCGCGCGGATGGCGCTGGCGGCCGAGGGCCTGCCCGCCGGTCTGCCGGACGGCAACGCCCTGCTGTCCGACCTGCCGATGGGGGCCAGCCATGCCGTCGAGGGCGCCCGCCTGCGGCAGGCGCTGGAACTGGACCTGGCCCGCACCATCGGCGATATCGGCGCGGTCAGCGCGGCGCGAGTGCATCTGGCCCTGCCGGAACGGTCGGCCTTCCTGCGCGACAGCCATCCGCCCGCCGCGTCGGTGCTGCTGACGCTGGCGCCGGGACGGGTACTCGACAGCGGCCAGATCGCCGCAATCGTGCATCTGGTGGCCTCTTCCGTGCCCGGCATGGCCGGCGAGGCGGTGACGGTGGTGGATCAGCGCGGACGCATGCTGTCGGATGGCGGCGACGCGGCCAGCGCGATCAACGACCGCCAGCTGGCGCATCGCGTCGCGGTGGAGGATCTGCTGCGCCAGCGGATCGAGGCGGTGCTGGCCCCCGTCGTCGGCGTGGACAACCTGTCGGTGCAGGTCACCGCCGCGCTGGATTTCAGCCAGCATGAGGTGACGGAGGAACGGATGGATCCGTCCGGCACCGCGCTGCGCAGCGAAACGCTGAGCGAAAGCCGCAATGCCGACCCGCCCGCGGGCGGCATCCCAGGCGCGGTGTCGAACAATCCGCCCCCCGCCGCGACCCTGACGGAACAGTCCCCCGCCGCAGCGGGCGATACGCCCGGCGTCGCAGCGGACGGGTCCGGGGCCGGCACCGTCCAGTCCGCCTCGACCCGCAATTTCGAGGTCAGCCGCACCGTGGCCAGCACAAGGGCCGAGGTCGGCCGCCTGACGCGGATCTCCGCCGCGATCGTGTTGCGTGCGGCCGAGGGCGACCCGGCGGCGCAGGAGGCGCGGCTGTCCGACCTGCGCCGGCTGGCCGAGCAGGCGGTCGGGCTCGACCCGGCGCGCGGCGACAGCCTGACCATCGTCAGCCAGCCCTTCGCCCCGCCGCCCGCCACCGTCGACGCGCCGCGGACCCCGGGCTGGCTGCCGGGATTGCTGCGGCAGCTGGCCGTGATCGCGGCCATCGTGGTGACGGCCATCGCGGTGCTGCGTCCGCTGGCGCAGCGGCTGGCCCCGGCGGCGAACCAGGCCGCGACCACGGCCCCTGCATTGGGGCTGGATGCGGGCGGGGCGGACGGGGCGGGCGATCTTGGGGGCAGCCTCGGGGGCGGGTCCGCCCGGCAGCGGCTGCTGGCGGCGAGCGTGCTCGGCAGTCTCGCGGATCGCGACGCCAAGCGCGAGGCGCTGCGCCGGCTGGCCGCCGAGGATCCCCAGCGTATCGCGATCGTCCTGCACCGGATGATCCATGCCGAAATCGACCAGGTTCAATAGGCACGAGGCCCGACCATGCCGATCACCATGACCGCCCCCTCGCTGCGCCCCGGGCCGCTGTCCACCGACGCCGCCGTGCTGATGTTCCTGTTCGGCGATGCGGTGGCGACGCGCGTGCTGCGCCATCTGTCGCCGGTCGAGATCCAGAAGCTGGGGGCGGCGATGTATGCCATCGACGCGGTGGACGAAACCGAGGTGGACCGCATCGTCGAGGAATTCCTCGGCCGGCTGGCCGAGGAGACGGGCATCGGCCACGGCACGCCGCGCTTCGTGCAGCGGGTGATGACCGAGGCGCTCGGCCCCGACCGCGCGCAATCCGTCATCGGCCGGATCAACCCGAAGGCCTCGGACCGGCGGGTCGAGATCCTCGACTGGATGGACGAGATGGCGATCCACGAACTGATCGTGGACGAACATCCCCAGATCATCGCGCTGGTGCTGGCCTGCCTGCCGCACCGGCAGGCCGCCGACGTGCTGGGCCGCCTGCCCGAGGACAGCCAGTCCGACATCGTGCGCCGGATCGCCCAGATCGGGCCGGTCTCGCCCGAGGCGCTGCAGGATCTGGAAACCGTGCTGCAGCGCAAGTTCACCGCGCAAAGCGGCTCGAGCGCGTCGCAGATCGGCGGCATGCGGGCGGCGGCGCGGATCATGAACTTCGCCCGCGGCGATGCCGAGGGCCGGATCCTGCGGGACATCCGCAAGGACGACAAGGATCTGATGACCGCGATCCAGGACAACATGTTCACCTTCGACAATCTCGGCCGGTCCGACGACCGGAGCCTGCAGACGCTGCTGCGCGCCATCGAGCCGGACCGGCTGGCGCTGGCGCTGAAGGGCGCGGACGAGACGCTGCGCGACCGGCTGCTGTCCTGCCTGTCGGCCCGCGCCGCCGCCGGCCTGCGCGACGAGATGGAGGCGATGGGTCCCGTCCGGCTGAAAGAGGTCATCGACGCGCAGAAGCAGATCGTCGCCATCGCCCGCGGCATGGCCGACGAGGGCACGATCGTCCTGGCGGGACGCGGCGGCGAGGAGATGGTCTGACATGCCCGACGGTTCCGGCACGCCCGAGATGCGGCGGGCGCAGTTCACGCCGCTGCCGCGCCCGACCGCGGCGGGCGGCGCCCCTGCCGGCTTCATCCCCGCCGCCTTCGGCCTGCCCGGGCTCGCCGCCGCCGCAGGGGCGCCGCGCGGCGGCCCGGCGGGGTTTCGCGCGGTGCGCCCGGCGGCGATGGTGACCGACCGCCTTCCGGTCCCCGGCCGGATGACGGCCGCGAGCCTAGCCGGCCGGTTCGACCCCGCGCCGCTTGCGGATGCGCCGCAGGATGCGGCGGCGCCGACGGTGGCGGACGTTTTGGCGGAGCTGCCGTCAGCTGCGGCGAACGAGGGGCCGGGCGACGCGGCGGGCGCGCGGAGGGACCAGGATCGCGACGGCTCCGCCGAGCCGGACATCGGGATCGCGGCCGAGTCCGCAACCCCTGCGGCAGAGGCGGCCGCCGCGGATGCCCGCGCCGCGGCCTATGCCGAGGGTCATGCGGCGGGACGGCTCGACGGCCTCCGCCAAGCGCGGGACGACATGGCCGAACAGGCGCAGGACGTGGCGGCGACCGCCCGGGCGCTGGCCGCCGCGCTCGCCGCGCTGGACCGGCCCGATGCCGGCGCGACGGCGCAACTGACCGCGGCGCTGGACCGGGCGGTGGCCCGGCTCGCCGCGGACCGGGCGGGGATGGCGATCGACAGCCACCCCGCCGCCTTCCTCGACCGGATCGCGGCGCTGGCCGAGCGGATCGACCGCCAGCGCCGCGGGCTGGTGCTGCACCTCAACCCCCGCGACCTCGCGGCCGTGCGGGCCGCGCTGCCTGCGGGGGCCGAGGCGGAGCCCGCCTTCGCCGCGACCCGGATGCGGGCCGACCCGGCGCTCGCGCGCGGCGATGTGGAGTTGCGCGCCCCCGGGGCGCATCTGCGCGACCTGCTGGCGGAGGTCCCGGAGGCCGAGGCGGATGGCATGGGCGTGCCGGACACGGTGAGGGCCGGCATGGCCGGGGCTTTCGCGGACAGCCCCCGATGACCCCGCGGCCGCGCTTCCCCGAGGTGACGGGTCCGCTGCTGTCGGCGCTGATCGACCGGCTGGACCGCGCCGCGCCGCCGCCGCCGCAAGTCAGCGGCTTCGTGCTGCGCTTCGACGGGCTGACGGTCGAGACGACGGGCTTTCCCGCCAGCCCCGGCACGCTCTGCCGCATCGACACCGCCTGCGGCCGCAGCGTCGAGGCCGAGACGGTGGGCTTCCGCGAGGATCGCAACCTGATGTTCCTGACCGAGCCGCAGGCGCCCATCGTCGCCGGGGCCCGGGTCCGCGCCATCGCCGGCGGCGCGGAGGTCGAGGTGGGCGACGCCCTTCTCGGCCGGGTGATCGACGCGCGCGGCGATCCGCTCGACGGCGGGCCGCGCCCCGAAGGATCGGGGCGCTGGCCGCTGGCCGGGCGGCTGCTGAACCCGCTGGCCCGCCAGCCGGTCGACCGCGCGATGGGCAGCGGGCTGAGGGTGGTGGATGCCGCGCTGACGCTGGGCGAGGGCCAGCGCATCGGCATCGTCGCCGGATCGGGCGTGGGCAAGTCGGTGCTGATCGAGATGATGGCGCGCCATTCCGATGCCGAGGTGGTGGTGATCGCCCTGATCGGCGAGCGGGCGCGCGAGGTCGGCCATTTCGCCCGCAGCCTGATGTCGGGCGCGGCGCGCGACCGCACCTGCCTGCTCGCCGTGCCGGCGGACCGCTCGCCCCTGCTGCGGCTGCGGGGGGTGCGGCGCGCGATGTCGATCGCCGAATCCTTCCGCGCCGAGGGGCGCAGGGTGCTGCTGGTCATCGACAGCCTGACCCGCGTCGCCCATGCGCAGCGCGAGATCGGGCTGGCGCTCGGCGAACAGCCGACGGCGAAGGGCTATCCGCCCTCGGTGGTGGCGATGATCCCCGCCCTGCTGGAACGCGCGGGGCCGGGTCTGGCAGGTCAGGGGTCGATCACCGCGATCTGCACCGTGCTGGCCGATGGCGACGACACGGTCGGCGACCCGGTGGTCGACACGGCGCGGGCGATCCTCGACGGGCATGTGGTGCTGTCGCGCCGGATGACCCAGATGGGCCTCTACCCCGCCGTCGACCTGCCGCAATCGGTCAGCCGGGTGATGCCCGACGTCACCGATACCGGCCACCGGCAGGCGGCGCTGCGGCTGAAGACGCTGGTATCGAGCTATATGGACAACCGCGACCTGGTGATGATGGGCGGCTATGTCACCGGGCAGGACGCCACGCTGGACGAGGCGCTGCGCCTGTGGCCGCGGATCCGGGCGCTGATCGCGCAGGACCGTGACGAGGTCTCGACCCTGTCCGGGGCGCAGGCGGCGCTGGCCGCGCTCTTTGCCGGGGAGGCGGCGCCGTGACCTCGGCCTCGGGATCGCCCCATGCCCGCCGCGCCCGGCTTCTGGACCTGATGGCGCGGGGCCACGGCGCGGCGGCCGCGCGCAGCGGGCGCGACCTTGCGCAGGCGGTGCAGCAGGCCGACCGGGCGCGGGCGCTGTGCGACAGGATGCAGGCCCTGCGCCCCGCCGCCCCGCAGGGCGTGCTGGCGGCATGGGATCTGGCGGCGCGGCAGGATCTGGCGGACCGGTTGCTGGGGGCGGTCGCCCGGCAGGAGGCGGTGATCGCCGGGGCGCTGGCCGAGGCCGAGGCCGCGCGGGCCCGGCTGACCTGCTTCGAGGCGCGCCGCAGCGCCTGCGCCGCCGCAGCGGAAGACGCGCGCGACGCGGCCCGCGCCGAGGCCGACCAACGGGCCGAGGCGCTGCGCCCTGCCCGGCGTATCGGGGCGACCGACTGAGCGGCACGGCTGGCACGGGCCTTGCACCTGTTTCGTGAAACCGGATGGACCCGCCATGACCGCCCCTGCCACCCTCTCCCCTGCCACCGTCACCGGTCTGGCCGCCGCCATTGCGCCCGGCGCTGCGGCCGGTCTTCCGCAGGCGCCGTCTCTCCCTGCTGCCGGTCTGGCGGGGGAAGCGGGGGGGCGGGGAGCGGCCGGCGGGGGGATCTTCCTGCGCTGCCTCGCGGCCGCCACGGGCGAGACGGGCGGTGCGGGCGGCTTGGGAGGCGCGCCGTCATCGGCCGCGACCGCAATCCGCGCGGAACCCGGCATGGATGCTGCGGAGGTGGGCGCATCGGTCGTTACCATGACGGCACCGGAAGCGGCGGGGGATTCCCCGGTGGCGGCGGAGCGGGCGGCCCTCGATATCCCCGGGGCCGGCGCGGGAGAGATGCCCGCTGCGCCGTCCCCCGCTGCGCCGCCCCAAGGCGGGGTCCCCCTTCCGTCCCCGCCGATCCCGGCGGCGGCGGACCTGCGCCTTCCGGACGCCGCGCAGCAACCGCCCGCCGGATCGCCGGATGACGCGGCCGATGCCGGGGGGCCGGCGGCGGACGTTCCGCCGCTGCCCGCTCCGACACATGTTCCGACGCCCTTCCCCCCACCCGCCGCCATGCCGGGCGTGGCGGATACCCCCGCCCCGGCAACACCGGGCGAGACGCAGGAGGCGACCGATCCGCCCCCCGAGGACAAGCCCGGTGCGGAGCGGACCGGGTCTGCCGGCGCGAGTCCCGTGCCGGTCTCCCCCGGCCTGGCCGATCCGCGCCTGCCCGATCCGCCCCTTCCGGCCCCCGCGCCGCAGCCGCCTGCCGGATCGGCGGCCGCCGGATCGCCGGCCACCATGTCAGCCGCCGCATCGCCCGTCGGTTCGACCGGGAGCGACGGCGCATCTGCATCTGCGCCACCGGGGGCAGCCGCCCCGGCGGGACCGCCCGCACGTCCCGCGGCGCAGGGCCGGCATGGCTTGAGCGCCGGTTCGGCCGCCGAGGCATCCGTTCTAGGCCACCCCGCCCGGACCCCGGCGGCCCCCGGCCATGTCGCGCCGGTGCCGCCCTCCGACACCGCCATCGCCGCGCCGCCGGCCGCCGCCATCGCCGCGCCCACGCTCCCGCTCGCGGCCGGGTCCACCGCCCCGGCGACGGGCCTGTCCGCCGCGCCACCCGCACCCCCCGCCGCCAGCCTCGACCTGTCGCAGGGCGGCTGGACCGGCGCCCTGTCGGGGCTGATGCTCGACCAGGTGGCGGCGGGCGACGGGCGGCTGGTGATCGCCCTGCGGCCCGAAGGGCTGGGCCGGCTGGAAATCAGCCTCTCGACCGAGGACGGGCTGACCCGGATCGAGATCCGCGCCGAGACCGAGGCCGCGGCCGAACTGCTGCGCGACACCAGCCCGGAACTGTCGGCAGAGCTGGACCGCGCCGGGATCCGGGCCGAGTTGCGCAGCGAACCGCGCAGTGACATGCGCAGCGACCCGCGCAGCGACATGCGCGCCGATCCGCAGGGCGGCAGCCCCGCCCAGGGCGGGGGGGAGGGTCCGTCCCGGCGCGACGATGCCGGAGAGGGCCGGTCCGGACCAAGGGCAGCCGGACCCGATCCTGCCGCCGCGCCCCCCGGCGGACCGAGACCGACCGCCCGCCCGCGCCACATCGTGAACCTGCTTGCCTGAGAACCCCGACATGCCCGCAACCGCAACCGCCGCCACTCCCTCCGCCGCCCCCGCCGATGCGCCGCCCCGGCCGGGCTTGGTCGCCCGCCTGCTGAAACCGCTGCTGCGGCTCGTGCTGCTGCTGGTCGGCGCCGCGGCCCTGGCCGGGGCGGGCTTTGCCGCCGGCTGGTTCTATTTCGCCCGCCCGGGTTCGCCGGTGATCGAGGCGCTGCGGGCGCTGCAAGCCCCCGCCGCCGCCCCCGGCGACGGTTCCGCCGCGATGCCGGCCGAGACACCCGCGGACGGACCCGCCGAAATGCCCGATGCACCGCAGAAGATGCCCAAGCCGCTGCCCGAGGCCGACAGGTTCGCCACCACCTACTACACCTTCGCCGAGCCGCTGACCTCGAACCTTGCGGCGGGGCGGCGCTTCCTGCAGGTGACGGTGGCGCTGTCGACGCAATACGACGCGCAGGTGATGACCAATGTCGAGACGAACAAGGTCGCGCTGCAATCCGACATGCTGGCCGTCATCGCCACCCATACGCAGGAGGACCTCGCCGGGATCGAGGGGCGCGAAAAACTGGCGGCGGCGCTGCGCGACGCGATCAACGCACGGCTGGAATCGCTCGAAGGCTTCGGCGGCGTCGACGCGGTCTGGTTCCCCAGCTTCGTGATGCAGTGAAGCGCCTTTCCTGCGGACAGTGACACCATCATGCGCAGCCCCAAGAAACTCTCCTCCTCCGAAGTCGCGGCGCTGGTCGGCGGGCTGCTCGGCGACGCGCCCGAGTCGCAGGCCGCGGCCGAGGATGCCCGGGTCCGCCCCTACAGCTTTGGCGTCGACGACCTGTCGAACTTCGGCGACTTTCACGGCCTGCGGATGATCAACGAACGCTATTGCCGCACCGCGCGCGCCGCCTTCCAGTCGATGCTGCGCTTCCATCCCCGGATTTCCAGCTTTCCGCCGGAACTGCGCAGCTTCGACGACTACCGCGACACCCAGGACAACTTCCTCTCGCTGTCCGTCAGCCAGATCGAGGAGCTGCGCGGCACGATGCTGATGGTGCTGCCCGCCAGTTTCGTGTCGATCCTGACCAACGCCTATTTCGGCGGCGGGCTGGCGCCGCCCGGCCCGTTGCGGGGCGAATTCACCGTGACCGAGCACAAGGTGATCGAGCTGATCGGCGAACGGCTGACGGCCGCGCTGGAACTCGCCTGGCGCGACATGACCGAGATCCGCCTGACCGCGACCACGCGCGAAGAGAACATGCAGTTCGCCACCTTCGCCGATGGCGACGAGATGGTGGTGGTCAATTCCTTCATCGTCCAGCTGCCGGGGCAGGAACCCGAAGGCTTCGACATCCTCTATCCGGTGCAGACGCTGAAGCCGGTCGCGGCACTGCTGCGCTCGCGGGTGCAGTCCGACCGGCTGGGCGAGGATCGCAGCTGGCGCGAACAGCTGGAACAGGCGCTGCTGTCGGTGCCGCTGGACGTCTCGGCCCGGCTTTGCGCGCCGGAACTGCCGCTGTCGCGGCTGATGTCGCTGGCGGATGGCGAGGTGATCCCGGTCAGCCTGCCCGAGCGGGCGGACGTGATGCTGGACGGGCGCGCGCTGTTCGAGGCGCAGCCCGGCGAACAGTCCGGCCAGGCCGCCATCGCCATCATCCGCAGGCTGACGGCCTGATCGCCTGTCCAGAACAACCCGAGAGGTAAGCCATGTCCGAATCCGCTCTTCGCCTGCAGGGCGACAGCCTGCGCCTGCTGGAAAACGTCTCCGTCTCGCTGACGGTCGAGGTGGGACGCACCCGCCTGACGATCCGCGAGCTGCTGCGGCTGGCCGAAGGCTCGGTCGTCGAACTCGACCGGCTGGCGGGCGATCCGCTCGACGTGCTGGTGAACGGCACCGCCGTGGCCCGGGGCGAGGTGGTGATGGTGGGCGACCGGTTCGGCATCCGGCTGGGCCAGATCGTCACGCCCGAGGAACGCGCGGGCGCCGTCTGACCCCGCCCGCCGGGCGGCACGCGACTTGCATCCGAAGGGCGACACGCCCCTGCAAGGAAACCGCCATGTCTGCCGCCGCGTCTGCCGCCGCCGCCGGTCCGCTCGACCCCGGACGCCTTGTCGTCCTGACCGTCTTCCTCGCCCTCTTGGGGCTGGCCTGGCTTCTGGCACGCCGGATCGGGGCGGCGGGCCGCGCCCGGCCCCGCGAGGTCGTGCCCGGGGAATGGCGCCCCGCCGCGTGGCTCGCCCGCGCGCCGCGCGGCGTTGAGGCAGAGGGCGGACGCCTGCGCCTGACCGGCAGCCTGTCGATCGGCCCGGGCGAGCGGGTGGCGCTGATCTCGGCCGACGGGCGGGACGTGCTGGTCGTCATCACCCGCAACGCCGGCGCGGTCGTGCATCCGCTGGCGGCCCCGGCATGAGCGCGGTTCCGACCCGGCACCTGCGGATTCCGGGGGCGCTGGCGGCGCTGGCGACCGGGGTCGTCCTGCCCCTGCCGGCGCCGGCCCAGTCCCTGCTGCCCGCGCTGTCCGGCCCGGCGGGCGACGCGTCCCTTCGCGACTGGTCGCTGCCGCTCGACATCCTCGTGCTGATGACGGCGCTGACGGTGCTGCCCTCGATCCTGCTGGGGATGACCGCCTTTACCCGCATCATCATCGTGCTGTCGATCCTGCGTCAGGCGCTCGGCACCCAGCAGACCCCCCCGAACCAGGTGATGGTGGCGCTTGCGCTGTTCCTGACCGCCTTCGTCATGGGGCCGACGCTCGACCGGCTGAACACCCGTGCGCTCGACCCCTGGCTGTCCGGCGGCATCTCGCAGGCCGAGGCGCTGGACCGCGCCAGCGACGAGATGCGCGGCTTCATGCTGGAAAACACCCGCGCGGCGGACCTGACGATGTTCGCCGACCTCGCCGGCGACGCGCCCTATGCGGGGCGCGAGGCCGTGCCCTTCCGGGTGCTGCTGCCCGCCTTCATGACCTCCGAGATCAAGACCGCTTTCGAGATCGGCTTCCTGCTGTTCCTGCCGTTCCTGGTGATCGACATCGTCATCGCCTCGATCCTGATGGCCCTGGGCATGATGATGGTC
Organism: Frigidibacter oleivorans; assembly: GCF_003993775.1. Lineage (GTDB taxonomy): Bacteria > Pseudomonadota > Alphaproteobacteria > Rhodobacterales > Rhodobacteraceae > Frigidibacter > Frigidibacter oleivorans. The sequence continues at coordinate 3,439 of NZ_RJRZ01000006.1, read as the reverse complement.
TCGCCGATGCTGGTGGCGCTGCCGGTGAAGCTTCTGCTGTTCGTGATGGTCGACGGCTGGGCGATGACGCTCGGCTCGATCGCCGCCGGCTACGGGGTCGGCGGCTGATGGAACTCGCACAGGCGGTCGAGCAGCTGCGGCTGGCATGGTGGACGATCCTCGTGGCCTCGGGGCCGATCCTCGGGGTGGCGCTGGCGGTCGGGCTGGCGGTGGGGATCGTGCAGGCCGCGACCTCGATCAACGAAAGCACGCTCAGCTTCGTGCCGAAGCTGGCGGTGGTGCTGGTGACGCTGGCGCTGGCGGGCGACTGGCTGCTGGGGCGGATCGCGGATCACTTCGCCACCGTGTTCCAGACCATCGCGACGCTGCACTAGGGGCCGGGGATGGAGGCCGTCGTCACCTTGCCCGCCATCGACCTGGCGCCGCTGCTGGCCGAGGCGCAGGGCATCGTCGTCGCCCTGCCGCGGATCGGCGCCTTCCTGATGGCCGCCCCGGCCTTCGGCGCCCGCTTCGTGCCCTTGCCGGTGCGGATCGTGGCGGGCGTGGTCCTGGCGCTGCCGGTGATGGGAAATCCCGCCCTGCCACCGGTCGCGACGATGGCCACGCTGGCCGCCCTGCCGCTGATACTGGGCGAGGTGGCCTTCGGCCTGACGGCGGGGCTGGTGATGCAGATCCTGTTCGCCGCCGCGGCCATGGCGGGGGACCGCATCGCCAATGCGGCGGGGCTGGGCTTCGCCGCGCAGCTGGACCCGGCCGGCGGCGGCCAGAACCCGGTGATCGCGCAGGTCTTCGGCATGGCCCAGTTGATGGTGCTCTTCGCCAGCGACGGCCACCTGACGGTGCTGCGGCTGATCCTCGACAGCTTCTGGACACTGCCGCCGGGAACGGTGCCGCCCCTGGCCGAACTGGCCCGCGCCGGCATCGGCGCCGGGTCGGCGATGTTCGCGCTGGCCGTCACGCTGATGCTGCCGGCCGTCGCCGGACTGATCCTGCTGAACCTCGCGGTCGGCGTGCTGACCCGGTCGGCGCCGCAGCTGAACCTCTTTTCCGTGGGCTTCCCGCTGACCCTGCTGGGCGGGGTGCTGCTGCTGTGGCTGACCGCGCCCGAAACGGGGCGCGGCATGGCGGGCGTCGTCGCCGCGGCCGCCGCGCAGGTCGCGGGGCTCGCCGGGGCCGGGGCCGGAGAGTGACATGTCCGACGACGGCGGCGAACGCAGCCATGCGCCGACGCAGAAGCGGCGCGACGCCGCCCGGCGCGAGGGGCAGATCCTCGTGTCGCGCGACCTCGGCACCTTCGTGGCGATGGCCGCGGTGCTGCTGGCCGTGGCCGGGCTGCGGCCGCTGGTGCCGGGCGCGGTCGCGGTCTGGTCGCGCGGCCTGCGGATCGACCCCGGGGCCGATCCCGCGGCGATGATCGACGCGGCGCTGGCGCAGGCGGGGCTGGCGCTGGCCGCCGCGGGACTGGCGGCGGCGCTGCCGGTCGCGCTGGCGGCGGTGCTGGCGCAGGCGGCGACCGGCGGGCTGGTCTGGGTGACGCGCAACCACGGCTTCCGGCTGGACCGGATCGACCCTCTGGCGGGGCTGGGGCGGATGGCCTCGGCGCAGGCGCTGATCGGGCTGGGGCAATCCTTCGCCAAGGTGGCGCTGCTTGGCGCGATGGCCGGCTGGCACCTGTGGTCGTCGCGCGCCACGCTGGCGGGTCTGGGCAACCTGCCGCTGGCCGATGCGCTGGCGCTGACGGTCGATCTGGGCCTGCGGCTGCTCGGATGGCTGACGCTGGCGCTGGCCGTGCTGGCCGCGATCGATCTGGCCGCGCAGTGGCGCCGCCAGTCGCGGTCGCTGATGATGACGCTGGAGGAGGTGCGCCGCGAAGCGCGCGAGGACAATGGCTCGCCCGAACTCAAGGCCCGCCAGCGGCGGATGCAGGCCGAGGCCAGCCGCCGGCGCCTGCGCGAGGCGGCCTCGGTCGCCGAGGTGCCGCAGGCTACCGCCATCCTGCGCAACCCCACCCGCTTTGCCGTGGCGATCCGCTTCGTCCCCGGCGAGACGGCGGCGCCGCTGGTCGTGGCGATGGGCCGGGACCGGACGGCCCGGCGGATCCTCGACCGGGGGGCGCGTCTGGACATCCCGACGGTGGAATGCCCGGGCCTGACCCGCGCGATCTATTTCACCGGCAGCATCGGCGCGCCGATCCCGGAACGGTTGTACACCGCCGCCGCGCTGGTCCTCGCGCATGTCTGGCGGGTGGAACGCGGCCTGCGCGAACGGGCGCCGGACCCGGACCTGCCCGAGGACATGCGCTTCGACGCCGCCGGACGGCGGACGGGCGGGCGGCCCGGATCGCGAAGGGCGTAAGGCCGGGCCAGCCGCGGCACGGCGCTTGCAGGCGCGGACCGTCAACCGCAGCCGAGGATGCGATGCTGCCTGCCCTCTTCCGCCGCGCCCCGCCGGGCGGCGGCACCCGCCGATGCCCCCGATGCGCCGCTCTGCGCCGCGGGGCGATGCTGTCGCTCGCCCTGGTGGCGCTGCTGGCGACGGTCGCGCCGCAGCGCGCCGGTCTGCCCGATGGCGCCGCGCTCGCGCTGGTGCTGGCGCTGCTGGCGCCGGCGGTGGCGCAGGCCGGCATCCGCCTCGATCTGTTCCGCCATCGGCGCCGGTCCCGGCCGGCGGGCCGACGCAGCCACAAGGATATCCGCCGATGAAGAAGACGCGCGACAAGCCCGCCCCCGACAGCGACGCGCCCGGGATGGCCGTGCCGGACATGGGCGCGCCCGCGGACGCCGGCGAGGCGGTGGGCCCGCCGGCGGATGGCGACATCCCCGCCGATCCCGTCCAGGCGGCAATCGACCTGGCCCTTGCCGCCGCCGCCGCCGCCACCGATGCTGCGCACGAGGCGGAAGCGGTGCTGGCGGCGCGCGATGCGATGCTGCGTTCCGGCGCGCGCGCGGCGCGGCGGGCGGGCCTGATCGCCGCCACCGCCGCCGGACTGGCCCTGCTCGGGATCGGGATGGGGGGCGTCCTGTGGCTGCGCAGCGCGGCCGACCTGCGCGATGCCGCCCGCGTGTCGGCGGAAAGCGCGGCGGTCTTCCTGTCCCAGCTCCAGGAACTCGACCGCATCGCCACGGCATTGGCGGGGGTGGCGGAAACGGCACAGACGCTGGGCCCGGACCTCAGCCGCGCGGCGACCGATGCCGAGGACCGGCTGGGCGGCAAGCTCGACCGGCTGGTGACCGAACTGGTGGAAACCGGGCAGGCGCTGCCCGCGCGGGTGGCGGCGGCGACCGGCCCCGACATCGCGGCCCTGCGCGCCGACCTGATGGCGGCGCTGGCTGAACTGCAGCTGTCCCGGCCCGCCGGCGGGGCGGCCGGACCGGCACCCGCAGGCTTCGACGCCGCGCTGTCGCGGCTCGAGGCGCTGGCCACGCGGCTGGAGGCCGCG
>NZ_RJRZ01000005.1 GCF_003993775.1 Frigidibacter oleivorans | reverse complement strand
CCCAGCTTCCTGCTCCCGCAGGATCGCAATGATCTGCTCTTCCGTGAACTTCGATCTCTTCATGTCCGGTCCTTTCCTTGGGCCGGACTCTAGCATCAGATGGACGAGTGATCGGGGGTCACAGCAAACCCCTTGGGTTTGTTGACGTGATTGAACATCAGCTTGCCGGCGGCAATCGATGCGACATCACAGCCTCTATCCAGACGCCCGCAGGGCGCAAGATGCTGGTTGTGGAAGTTAAAGGCCAATGGAATTCCGAGCTTTTCACGGCCGCCCAGTTGCAGCTTGCAGATCGCTACGCGGTACATCCAACCGCAGAAGAACAAGGTGTCTATCTGGTCCTCTGGTTTGGCGCCGATGAAAAGATCGCAGGCCTGAAGAACCACGAGAACTTGCAGGCTTCTGATCTGAAGAAGAATCTTGAGGAAGGTCTGCCCATTGAGCTTGTGGGCAAGGTTGACGTAGTGGTTCTTGACCTCTCGAGGCGTTGAGGGTCTGCATTAGCGTCGTCCTCAACTGCACGCCCGCGCTTGATCCCGCAGCACGGCATAGTCGCTCAGCATCCGCACGATGGCGGTCCCTTCCGGCAGTGCTTCGACCTCGTCGGCGGCCCGCGCTTGCTCGGCGGCCGTGTACTCAACCACTGGCGGGCAGGGCGCCCGTGCCTCAGAACCGCCCATCGCGCAGCCGGTCAGCCAAAGCATCGCGATCAGGAGGGCGGCGGGCGGCGGCGTCGAGCATCTTGCGGTGGATGGCATCGTTTCTCTCTCGGACATCAAGGCGTTCGGCCGCGCGCCCAGCGCGTTCACCGGCGCGTCGCAGGTTCAGCAGAAATAGCAGGATCGCTGCTGCGGCGAGGATCAGGCCCAGCGCTTTGCGCGCCGGGCCAAGGGTGAGGAGCCTGCCGATCACCGCTGCCCCCGGTTCCAGTCGTCGATCCGCGCGTGGATCGTGACGGCGATACCGATCAGCGCGATGACGATCAGCACCCAGCGCAGGGTGTCGAGATAGGGCACCAGCGGCTGGATCACTGACTGGGTTTCCGCAAGGACGTCCTGCAGCACCTCCACCCCGGCCGCGCCAACGGTCGCGGCACCCGCGGCCCCGCCACCGCGCAACGTGCGGCTTTCGGCCAGGACTTCGCGCGCAGGCGGCAATTCCGGTGCAAATGGGACGGGCCGCACCGGGAAGGGATCGCCCCAGGATCGGGCAGGCCCGAGATCGATGTGCATGAAGCCGGAGCGGGGGTAGTACCCGAAGCCGAGGAACCCGACCGCACGCGCTGCTGCCTCAAAGGCAACAGGATCATGGTTCGCCATGGCGATGTCGAAGGCGGTGCCCTGCATGTGCTTCGAGGCCGGAGCCCCGCCGACAGCGCGGTTGTGTTCGGGGCTGCGATAGGCGGAGCGCACGATCAGTGGCTTGCCCAGCTGGTCACGCAGGGCCTGCAGCTTGTCCAGGGCCTCGGTGTTGATCCTGATCGCGCCGGTGCCGCGGCAGGCGATCTCGGCGGGCGAGAAGCTGGGCCAGCGCCACGCCTTCTCGGGAACGTCGCGCCAGGTCGGAAAGGAAAGGGTCGGCATGGGAAATCCTCCAAATGGAAAAACCCGCCGAGGGGCGGGCCGGGTGGTCGTGTTGATGGTGAGATGGGCGGTGTCGCCCCGTCAGGGCCCGCTGCCGAAGATCTTCAGCTTGAGGGCTATCCCCGCAAGCAGCGCCAGGATGACGCCGGTGGTGATCAGGTGAACGGCACTCTGCACGGCCGTGCGGCGGACGAAACGGATGGCATCGAGCAGCGCGCGGAGATCCCGGATGTCGAGGGCGGCTTCCTTGCCGTCCAAGCCGACATCGGCCAGCGCACGCTTCGCCCCCTCTTCCGCCGCCCGCGCGAGGAGCTCCTCGAACTCGGCATCCGGCATGCGGACATGGCCCTCTCCGGAACGGCGCGGGCTCATGCGGAGAGGATCCCGACTTCGGCAGGCAGGGTCACGCTGGTCCAGACGCTGCTGTCAGCCGGGTTCAGTGCCCAGGTGGAATAGACCGACCTCGGCGCGAGCGCCGGCACACTGACCGGCGGTGCATCATGATTGACCCCGCCCATGCGCAGGAAACCTCCCGTAGCCTGCGGCCCGACTGTCCCCGCCTGCGCGATCTGCTTCACATGCACGCCTGCGATGGCCGCGACAGCCGCGGGCCCGGTCGGCCCCGTGAGCGAAACGACAGTCGCTGCCCGGCTGCGTTGCTCGTTACGCGGGTGCCGATATCTTCGTCCTTCAGGGCATCGATGCTGCCCGCCATCTGGCTGAAGGTTGCGATGGCGTTGGGCGTGCGCCGCACGAAGCGCCGCCCGATGGTCGACACCCCGTCCAGCACCGCGAAATGCGCATAGTACCAGGTGCGGCTGCTGGTAGAGCCGTGCAGTCCGACATTCGGGAACACGATCTGCACCGGCTTGCCCTTGCCTTGGGAGTTGGCGGCCGTGGCCGAACTTTGCAGCACGCCATCGACATAGAAGTCGATGGTGATGCTGGCCCCTACCGCCACGCGGACGTCGATCCATTGCGGCTGGCCATTCGACGGGCTGTAGCTTGAGTTGCCCTGCACGACCGTGTCGCCACGGGCGATAGCATGATAGCGGCGGGTGCTGGTGAGAGGCTGGATATGCGCGATCCGGACGAAGTTCGCGTCGTAGAAATCGACGAACCCTGCATTGCCTTCGGTGATGAGGTCGGCTTCCCCGCTCGGCGGAACATACCGAAACCCCAGCCAGAGATCGCCAGAGGGTGCCGCAAATCCGAGGGAAAATGGCATCGCGAAACTGCGCGATCCACTAAAGCGGATGCCGTTCACGTCGAGGGAGGCGTCGAACCCGATGGCGGTCGTGTTCGCGAGTCCGGAGATGCCCGAGACGTCGGTCGGCTGGTGGCCGAGATGCAGGATGTAGCTCATGGCAGTTCCACTTCGATGTAGAGGTTGGCTTGGGTCCAGGTGGTCCCGCGGCCCCCACCGTGCTCGATGAAAAACGCGGTATCTGCGGCGGTGAGATGTGCCCCGCCACCCCGGCTGATCCAGAGGGAGGCTCCCGCTACGCTGAGGCCTCGATCCCAGCCGATCTCGAGGAAGGCTGCGGCGTCGAAGATGCGGAGGTCGGGATCGAGGTAACCAAGCGCAGTCACGCCGGGAGGCACGGGGTAGCTGAACTGGGAGGGGAGCGAGCGAAGCGTGCCGCCATCTCCGTGATTGCGCCCCTGGATTTGCGGATAGAAAGCCGAGCTTCCGCTTGCGGTCCAGGTCGCGGCGCCGCTCACCGGATCGTCGCGCCAGATTCCGTTCTTCCCGATCCATAGGCGGCCCAGCGCCGGATCGAGGACGAACATCAGCACATCATTCGCGCCGAAGGTCGGCAGACCAGTCAGGCTTTGTTGGGCCGTTGTAGTGGCCGAGGACCAGAGTGCGCCGGTGCCCCGCCAGCCGATCGAACCCAGCGTGATAGGGTTGAGGCCAACATTGAACTCCTCGCGCTGCGCGGCCGCGACGACGCCCATATAGCCGTCGAAGGTTGCAGCCCCCGGCGCGCAAAGGACTTCCCAATAGCGCCGCCCGTCCGTGGGCAGGACCGCCTTGGCTGTCGGCACCCAGCGCATGTAGTTGGTGCCGCCCGATGTGTTCACGGCAGTCTGGTTGTTGTCCGACAGGGTATAGCCTGGAGGGCGGCGGGTGGTGTCCAGCTGCCAGACCGCGCCGATATCGACCGAGGGCGCCGCATCCCCGGCTTGGGCGAGTAAGGCGCCGCGCATCATCAGAAGGCTCATGCGACAGCCCCCGCCAGCGCGCCCTGAATGATCCAGGCATCAGCCCCGCGCTTCACGAGGGCAGCACCTGACCACTGACCGTCGAGGGCAACGGAACCACCCACGACGCCATTCAGCGACACCCCTGCCGCGGCTGCCACGGTCGCGATCCCGGCACCGACCTGTGTCACGTTGATCAGCGATCCGATCTCGAAGGGAACGGTCGCTTCGGGTGGAATGGTCACCGTGACGGCCGACGATCCCGTGGTCTCGAGAATGCTGCCCAGATCGACGGCTTCCAGCGTGTGGCTGGTCGCGGTGAGGGTGCGGATGCGCACGATCCCCGAGCGCGGCACCTCGACCCAAGCCCCCGCGGTGAAGCGCACGTGCCGCGCCTCGTCGGCAATCCAGATCTGCCAGCCCTCCTGCGGGGTCAGGTAGACCCATGCCGCGGCCCCGGCGGGCGACTGGTCCCAGAGGGCCAGCGCATTGGGATTGGTCCCGGCCGCGGCAGGCACGATCAGCATCTGGCCCGCGTTGCCGGTGGTGGGCAGCGGCGTGGTGCGTGAGGTCGCGCGGGCCTGCACGAGGGCCGAGAGGCGGCGAAGGGTGCGGTCAGCCGAAACCACCGCGCCTCGCGGTCGGTGACCCAGCTGCCTTCGACCAGACGCCGGGACCGGACCGCGAGTTCGATCTCGGCTGTACGATCCGGCGCACCGAGTTCCGGGATGGCTTCGGGCGCGAGGGTCCAGCTGGCGGCACTGCCTGTGTCGATCACCACGCCCGCGGGCAGGATGGCCGCTCCCGTATCCGGATCCACCCAGCGCACCTCAATGATGTAGCCGACCCCCGGTTCCGGCCCGATTGAGGCCCCGGTATGATCGACGATCACGGGGCTGGTCTGGGTCAACCGGTCGCGATGGGTCCAGATCAGGGCAAGTGAGCCGATGACCAGCGCATCGACATTCGGGGCGTAGCTGCCGTTGCCTTGCACACGGCCGGGCGGCAGGGGGTGGATGGCGCGACGGTCGAGCGTCACCGCATCTTCCGGTGTCAGCGCGAAGGCCAGCGTGCCGCGCCCGGTCTCGGGCAGGAGGCGGGCTGCCAGTGTCTCGCCTGCGGCCCAGCTGTCCTCGGTGATCCGTGCCATCTCGTCGAAGAAGATGACCGGCGTGCCCGAGCCGTGCGCGCGCGGGACGGTGTCGAGGCAACCCCGACCTACGCTGATGCTGTTCTGCGAGATTCCGTCGACACGGACCAGCTCGCCACCGATGCTGGCGAGTGTGCCGATCTCGACCTCGCCGATATCGCGCCAGCCGGTCACCGGGATCACCCGTGCTTCCGGGCTGTCGGTCACGTCGGCGGCCAGCAGTGCCGTCGGGGCGAAGGCGACCACGCCCTCCTGCGCGGGCCCGGTGCCGGGGTCGACCCAGAGCTGGGCGGCCAGCGCATCGGCGCTGGGGCGTTCGCCGGTCGCGACCAGCGCGCCTGCATCCGGATCCTCGGCGAGGCGGCGGTCCGCCTCGCTGTGGCCAAGCTCACGGACGAGAAGCCAGTATGGGGCTTCCTCGACCATGCGCCGCGCGAGTGCCCGCGGCGGGGCAGCGACGCCCGTGCCCGTGCCCGTCGGCATGCGTCCGCCCGCGATGGCGGTGGCACCCAGCGCGAAGACGTCCTCGGCGATCTTGAGCCGGATGCCATTGTCGCGCCCGTCGCCCTGTCCGATCTCGGAGATGCGCATCACCACGTCGTCGAGCCCCAGCCGCGTTGAACGCAGCCGGATCACATCGCCGGGTCCGAGATCCGCGCCCTCGCGATTGACGACGATCTCGCCGGTCAGGAGCGGGGCAGACAGCGCGCGCAGGTCGCGTTCGGCGACACGCACGGCGACCCCGACAGTCCGTGCCCCTGACGCCCAGCGCTGGAAGCTCTCGGGTGTAGCATTTGCCACTTGCGCGAACTGCCGGATCTGGTCGGCGCTCTGGGCCGCGTTGCGCACGATGATGCCAAGCCCCGCGGTGGCGGCAGAGGCAGCCGCAGCCATGGCGATCCCGGCACGGCGCGCGAAGGCGGCAAGCCGGGTGTTCGCAGCCTCCATCTCCCGCGACAGGCGCCCGAAGCCGCGCGTTCCGGCCTCGCCGATCCCTTCCAGTTCCGCGCGCACCTGGCGGCCGCCGATAGCTGCCAGGCGGACAGAGACCCGTTTCTCAGCCATCGCGGCGACCTTCTCTCTCTTCGTTCAGCTTGCGCACCATCGCGGCCTCGATGACAGGCAGGAGTTCGACGACGGCACGCGGGGAAATGCCCATGGCGGATGCCATGGCCAGTGCGGCCGTCATGTCCCAACCGAGGACAGCGCCGGGGATGGCGCGGATCTGGCCGCCCATACGCTGCGCAAGATCCCAGACCTGCCAGCCCTCATGGCTCAGCGGTGCGTTCAGGATTTGCGGGCAGTCCGGGCAGCGCCCTTCACAGGCCTGGCAGTATCCTTCGCCCCCGCCGAAGACCCAAGTTGCGAGGGCGCCGAGACGTTTTTTTCCGCCTCGAGCTTCAGACCCTTTGCGACATAGGCGGTCTGGAACTTCCAGAAGATCGGCCAGAGATCGAGAAGCGCGTCGATGGCGTCAGGGCTGACCGGGATCGCGGCACCATTGGCGTCGCCCACGCCCTCCCAATCGACGATGGCGCGGACGGCGATGGCCTTGGCGAAGATCACGGCGATGCTGTCATCTGGCGTGCCGGGGGCGATGGTACGCACAGCCGGGTCGGTGCGGGCTGCGACCATGATGGCCGTCGTGAGTGGTTCCACCTTCACGCGCACGCCCGGCGCAAGGTCGAGCCACACAGCCTCACGGACAAGGTTCAGACGCAGCATGATCAATATTCCTCGATGTCGTTGACGAGCGTGGCGGTACACATCCGGCCCAGCGAGGCATCCCGCGCGGCCTGCCAGTCGAAGGTGGCTTGGATGCCTTGCGGCCCCGGGATCTCGATGCGCGGCCGGGGCAGGTAGACGGCATGCACCGTGAAGCTGAAACTCTCGCCGGAGGGCAGGCTGTAGGCGAAGGTCAGCGCGCAGGGATCGCCAGCGATGGCCTGATTCACCAGCACCTGATCTGCGAAGCGCACTTCGATCTTGCCGGTCAGCGCGGCAATGGACGGGTCTGCCCCATCGATCCGGCCGTCCGAACGGATCGTCTCCACCCGGTCGAGGTTGTTGGCATAGGTGATCTCGGCCGAGATGATGTTGCCGAGCGGCTGGCCGTTGCGCGTGATGGCCCCGTTGAAATGCCCGAAGCGCTGGAGGTCGAGGTCAGCCAGCGTTCCAGCTGCGGAGGCACTGGCGATGGCTTCACCCTGCGCCACGAGGCTTGCGGTCGCGGTGAGCAGCCCGGAGCGCTGCATCTGCCAGCTGAGACTGTCACACACGCAGCCTGAATACATCGCGAAGCGCGGCACCTCTGGCATGCCGGTCTCGATGGACATCGACGGCAAGGACCAGGCGCCGGAGCGGAACTCGTGCGTGAAGGGGCCCGGTACAGCGCCGGTCGTGACGGGCGACCCGAAGGTCGCCTTCAGCCAGAAGCCGAAGGCGGATGCGTCGATAGGGACGACCACATTGCCGTCCGCCGTCACCGCATCCTTGATCGGCGCCAGCGGGTCGCGGCCATAGCCCAGAAGTTCGCTGTTCAGAAGCGGCTGTTCCGATCCCAGCGTGGTGCTGGCAAACGGCATCTTGGTGAAGCCGCTCGCAGGCGGGGTGCCGTAACTCGTCTCGAACGCAAGCGCCATCTGCGCCCGCGCGCCTTGCGCACGTGCCATTGGGGGTCTCCGTGGAATGTGGGGTGTCAGGTCAGGGGGCCGGTGGTGGTGTAGTGCAGGACGACGGTGATCACTGCCGCCTTCAGCGCCGCTGCGCCCTCGACGGGCAGATCGACGGATGACGGGGCTTCGGGTTCAACCCAGTCGCAGAGGCCGCCCAATGTCCGGTCAGCTTCCAGCGCCGCACCGATGGCGGCGACCAGGTCGTCAAAGGCGCTGGTCCGGTCTGTGCCCGCCTGGACGACGACCTCCAGCTCGGCCCGGTGCTGATAGTGGTAGCGGAGGGACGACAGTGTCACCTCCGGCTCTCCCGGCTGGCCGTCGCGCAGGATGATCAGCCCAGCCGCGGGGATCCGCTCGGGCAGGACCGCGTCACGCAGGGTCAGGGCGGCAAGAGGCTGCAGTCGCGCGTGGAGCGCTGTGAGGACAAGTTTGTGGGTGGTGAGCATTTCTGGACAGCGAAGGTATGCTTTTTGGTTCACCGCGCGTTTCACGGCGTGTACCCTCTCAAAGGGTGGAGATCGGGAAGGTGAGAAATGTTTGAAAGGTTAAAAGTGGGAAGAGTAGCCTGGTGGCTATCCCTGATTTTGTTCGTTGGCGGTTTGCTAACCGCATACATTATTCACCTGAATGGCCTGTCATTCTGGCTTCAGCGTGCTAGTTTTTGGCACTCGACGGCTGCAGTACTCATCGCTAGCGCTGCTTGCGGCCTGTTTTTCGTGGCATCCTCCAAACGAATACAGGATATGCGCGCCCCTAAAGGATTGATCTGGTGGGCCCCATTGTTTCCAGTTTGGATTCTATTGCTGGGCATCATACCTGGATCTACTGAGCAGAACCCAGAACCATTCAAGACTTTCAAAAGGCGCGCACGCTTGTCTAGCTTGGTGTTCGCAGGTTTCACAGTAGTGGCTGTTACAGGCTATATTTTCATCAGGACAGATATCAGTGAAATTTCAGTAACTGGGATCGAAAATTCTGATGATGTGTCGAAGTACGAAGCGCAATTCACCGCAGCAGCGAATTCGTTGATTGCAGAGCGTCGATGCTCTGCCGAAGATTTCGAGGAAATGGGGGGATGGGTAAAGTCAACCACTCATCGAGATAAGCCAATCTACTTCACTTACTGTGGTGGCATGACTGCCGACAATCGCATCTATCTTGACGTGTCGACTGGGGCGATCTTCCGTTGAGAAGTTGATGACATGGGACGTTGGCAGAGTTTTTTTACCTAGGGCGTTTCCCACCCCGCCACAATCCGCCCCGGCACGCCGTCGATGGCCCGCTCGGCATCCCGCGCCAGATCCAGCCGCTTGCGCAGCTTGACCTGCGGCACGAGGAGGAAGATCGGCACGGTCGTCAGCCCGCGCCCGGTCTTCGCGCGGGATGCCACTGCGCGCCCCTTGCTGTTTAACCGCCCCTCGGCCACCAGCAGGCTCGGCCCGCGGCGCCGGTAGATGAACCGCAGGCGCAGGCCGGTTCGGCGCTCCCATTCGCCGGGTGTGATGCGCCCGCCGCGGGTGGATTTGCCTGCGGCGGCGGTGGGGATCGCCAGCCAGAACCCGTTGCGCGAGCGGATCAGGGGCCCGGTGTCATGCGCACCGACGATCACCGGAGCATTTGACAAGACCAGCGCCGCGGCGTTCAGGCTTTCGCCGCCCTTGGGATAGTTGGCCAGCCGGATCGAATTGCCGAGCCGCGTGCCGAGGCCCGCGCCGGTGATCTGGCCGCGCGAGGCGGATTTGAGGCCCGCGCCCGCCTCGCGCATGGCGGTCGTGACGGCCTTCTCGCCCACGGCGATTTCGGCCTGCATCAGTGCCGCAAGGTCGGGGCTGATTTCCAGCTTCAGCTTCATGCTGGCCTCAGATCGAGGGTCCAGATCAGCCGTTCGCGGTCGCGCAGCGGTTCACCCTGGATCACATGGCTGTCCGCGCCGATGACGATCACATCGCCCGGGCGCGGGGCGGGGAGGTCAGTGACGCGCACGTCCACCACGGTCGTATCGCTGAAGAACCGCCCCGCGCCGAAGTCGGTGACGCGGTCGGGCGCGCGGCGGATGATGCGGATCGGGCGTTCCTCGGACGTCGTGGCCGAGATCCAGAGGGCCGGGGCCGCCATGGTTGCATGGGTGAAGATGCGGTCCATGGCAGCGGCAAAGACGGACATGGGCGGCGTCCGTCAGTTCGACGTGTGCAGCCGGATCGCCAGCCGGGGCCGCTTGTTCACCGGCAGGATCGAGGCCTCGGTCATGACGTCGATCCAGCGGCCCTTCTCGTCGAGATGCTGGCGGGCGTAGAGCGGCAGGCCAATGGTATTGGCGGTTTCCAGCAGGTTCGCCGGGCCGCCATAGGTGGTGAAGGTGTCCATCGTACCCACGGGGAAGGCGACGCCCTCGTTCGCGGGGACCAGCCGTTCGGTCGCTTTGGTCGAGAGGGTGACGGTGCCAGAGTATTCCTCGAACAGGATGCCGCCGAAGGGGAAGTTGCGGCGAACGTCCTCGCGCAGGGGCTGGGCGCCTGTGCTGGCGTAGAACTTGTAAGCCTCTTCGGTCTTCGGGTGCGCGATCAGCTTGTCGAAGAACTCGCGGCTGACGAGGGCATGCACGCTGGTCATCGCTTCGCCCAGCAGGTTGTCCTCGATGGCGCGCAGCACCTCGCGAACCTTGCCCTGCACGTTCGTTCCGGCCGTTCCGAGAACGAAGTCGACAGAGATCTGCGCGAGGCCGAATTCGGTGAAGTAGTTGTAGAGGGTGGTGCCCGCCCCATCCTTCACGATGCCGCGGAGCGCGTTCATCTCCATGTATTCGCGGGTCTGGGCATGCTTGCGCCGCATCAGCAGGAGCTTGCGGTTCATCACCTCGACGAGGGGATCGGCGGCATCGAAGGCGCCGAGGGCGGGCTGTCCCTGGATGTCGGCAGGCAGGACCACGTCGTCATGCGGGATCCACGGCAAGGCAAAGCTGCGCATGGACCGGCTCTCGCGCGTGCCGACGGAGGCGGGGCCGCCGAGCGGGACAGAGGGCAGGAGGCTCAGGACGCCTTCGTACTGCTCGATGATGACCGAGCGCTGGCTGACCCCTTCGAAGCGGAAGAGGCCGATCTGGGCAAGGCGGGTGTAGAGGTTGGGCAGGATGTTGATGGCCTGCGTCATCTCGGCCAGCGAGTAGCCGCCAGCGTCGAAGGGATTGCGGACGAGGGTCATGGGGGTGCTCCGGGGGATGAGGGGGATCAGACGCCGTCGCGGGCGATGATGCCGACGGCGGCCAGCTGGCCGATCTTGGTGGTGATCTTCGCTGCGTCATCGACGGTGGCGTCGTAGGCGAGCGCTGCACGCGAGATGATCGCGGGGCCAGGATGAAGATGCGCTGCCGCTCGTGCGGCGCGCCGACCTCTGCTGCCGAGAACAGGCCCGCCGCAGGCGTGTAGCCCAGTCCCCACAGCTCTCGCAGGACGGTCTCGAGCCCGAGGGTGACGTGCCCTGCGACGTTTTCGAGGAAGACGCATTCCGGGCGGCATTCGCCGATGACGCGGGCGACGTCGGGCCAGAGATGGCGGGGATCCCCGAAAACCTCATCGGAAATCGCCGCGCGCGCCTGCGCGCCCTCCTCCTCCTTTACTGGTTTACTTAGAGGTTCCCTTACAGGGTTAGTGTCCGAATTTCGGACACGGCTTTCGGCATTTTCCGGACACGGGTCTGCCGGAAAATCGGACACGGCTTCTGCGCCGAGCCCGTGTCCGAAATCCGGACACGGCAGGGCGTCGGCCGCGGCATCGACACCACAACCATCGGCATCGCCGAGGCTTTCCGCGCCGTTGTCGTCCCCGTGTCCGATTTCCGGACACGGCACCACAGCCACGGGTGTGAAGCCCGGCTCGAACCCCAGGATGTAGCGGGTCGGCAGCTGGCGCTTGGTCACGGGATCGAGCCGCGGCACCCGCCGCAACAGGCCCACTGCCTCCAGCTGGCCGAGGTGATCGTTCAGCGTGGACCGGCTGATCTCACAGTCATGCGCCAGCCGGTCTTGCGAGGGAAAGCAGCCGTAGTCGGGGTTGAACCGGTCGCAGAGGTGCCAGAGCACGATCTTGGTCGTGGGCTTCAACCCGCGCTGCTTGATGGCCCAGTTGGTGGCCTCGTGGCTCATGGCGCGGGCCTCCGCGGGGCAGGGGCGATGCGCGTCGTGAAGCCGTGATCGGCCAGCGCGCCCAGCGCATCGTCGAGACTGCGCACCAGCGCCCAGCCGAAACCCTGCGCCTGAACGGCGTCGCGAAACGCTCCCTGCTCCGGCCGCAGCCGCCCCTTCGGCGCCTTCAACTCGAGGAACAGGATTCGCCCGTCGCAGATCACCATCAGATCGGCGAACCCGGCGTGGACGCCCATGCCGACAAGGATCGCCTGGCGCTTGGCCCCGCGGGGCCCGGCCTCGGTCACCTCGTTGGCGCAGTGATGGATGATGGCGCTGCGGGGCAGGGCGATGCGCAGCGCTTGCACCACAGCTCGCTGCAGATCGGCCTCGGGGGTGCCGCGGCGCATCATCGCGCGGCCCTCCCCTGATCCTCGCGCTGGGCGCGCCGCACCGCCCGCCGCGCGTCAACGACCACGAGCAGGCGCTGCGCCTCTGCCCGTTCGGCCGAAGTCTCGCCATGTTGGGCGAGCACATTGCAGGCGAGCCGGATCAGGAGATCGCTATGATGCGCGACATCGGCGATCACGGCGCGCGCTTCGGCCACGACCGATCCGCGAACCAGTCCTGCATCTCGGCGACCAGCTCGGCCTGGGTGGCAGGCAGTCCGTGATCATGGATTCGCACGATCAGGGCAATGTTCATGCCCTCCCAATCGTAGGGCGTGGCAGCACCGGGCCCGCTTGGCACACGCCGCACCATATCGTTCTCTTCCTCGAAGCCATGCACTTCATCGGCCATGATCATCATGTCCGCGACCGCCACCGTGACCCCGCCGACAGGATCGGTGATGATCTGCCATTGGCCCTTTTCGCCCGTCATGATCCGGCGCACCACGCCTTCGGTCGGACCGGTCCCGCAGCGCCGGAACAACGGCATCAGGTCCATCGGCGAGAGGACCACCCGACCGGCGACGATCTCCTCGCCACAACGCACCAGGCCGATGCCGGTCATGATGCGGAATTTGCCCGCCGCTGCCCAGCCAGCGACGTCGGCGATGTTGCAGCCCCAACGGGCCGTGACTTCTTGAAGGGTGTAGAAAACGCGCGGCGGCAGAGCCATGACAAATCATCCTCACATGAACCGAGGACGGGCCGAACTCATACCGCCTGCAGCCCGTGCCGGGGCGGCACGGGTTAAGTGATCGGGCGCAACGACACGAGAGGCGCCAAGGCACCTTCGGTCAGAGCGACTGGTGTTCCGATAGACCTGTTATGCTTTTGGTTGAGGGCTGCTCTCCTCAAGGATGCACCGTGACGCGGGCTTCGATTCGGAGCAAGGGGGTGGCCAGCACGATACTGTGGACAAACGAGGTGAAGTAGATGGACGGTCGTGCTGGCTACCTTGGAACGTTCGGCCTCAGTGCTCCTGCCGCGGATTCCAGCCATCGCCCCATCGACAAATCCGCCTTGCTGCTGTCGTTTGCGGTCGGCTTGCTGACAGCTGCTCACGGCTCGGCTCCTGCGTCAGCCATTCCATGGGCGCAAGAACCTTCGCCCCACTCAGATGCGCTTCGACGGTTTCTGCGCCTAGGAGGAACCGCTTTTGCCTTTCCGGCATGTTCATTTGTCCTATGGCGGATCTGGACTCATCTGATGCATGTCTGTTGCCCGCAGAAGGTGCCGGCGCCTTGGCTATGCCGATCCCCTGCAAGGCATAGGTCCGCTCGAGCCATGGTACGAGGGTCGGACTTTCACGCATAATCGCAGACCGCTGCAATTCCAGCATCTGCTCCCAGGAGACCACTGGGGCGTTTCTTGAAAGCGCGGTAGCCTCGTTCACCATGGTCGATCCGACAAGGAAACAACCGACCTTGCGCTCGATGGCGCGCATGGAGCCGAGACGGGTGTAGGCCCGAAGCTTGCTCGCATCCTTTTCGGTCGGACGAACCTTGGGGCGCTTCACTTCGAATGCTACAAGTCCGGGTCCCAGATCATCTTCAAAATGCAGAATGATGTCCGGGATGAGGAATCGACCATCAACGCCCGGGAAAGAGCCGACTGTGATAGCTTCCTCACAGGCGTATGCCCACCTGACCCGGCGGAGGTTCCTCACCTTGTGCCCGCACGCTGCAAGGAGCGGGGCGAAGCTCTCGGGAGACTCGAGAACTGCCCAGTTCTGGAACAGAACTGGCGTCATGTTGTCTTCCGTTCCCCACCAGTAAAACCCGCGGCCGCGTTTGGTCGTGTTCATCGTGTGGTCGGCCCAGATGCGGCGCAGCGCGTAGTATTCTTGGCTGGCGCGCTCGGGCAGGGCGGGAAGGAATTGCCACCAGTAGGTCGCTTCGGGGATCAACTTGGCATTATTCGGTGTCATTTCTTGTCCCTTGGTCCTGTGTTTCCCCGAGCGACTGAGGATGCTGAGCGGATTTCCAGGAAGCCATCAGCCGTTCCTGCGCCGCGATTGCTTCAATACGGCGTTGTTCCACCAGATGGACGGCTTGCCGCCGAAGTGCTGCGGCCTGGTTGAGCAAGGCCTTGTGGATCCGACCCTTGTGAAGGGCGGCTTCCACATTGAATGCGTTTGTGCGAACTGGACTCAGGAGTGGTAAAGCCTTCCCGTCCGCATCGTGAAATGCGTCTTCCCAGAGGTTGCCGGTCGGCGGGAGCACGAGCCCGGGACGCTCAGTCCACGGTTCCCCATCAAACGGGGACCACGGGCAGATCGCCCCTTCGCCGTCAAGTGCGTGATCGCCAATCAGCCAGTGGTGCAAGTGATCGACCGACATGCGGTAATAGACCACGTAGTCACCCCCGGAATTGAGAACTCCTGGGTATTCGACGGGATCGCATTCCCAGGAGTAATCGTCGCCAGGACCGGCTATTTGATGATCCAGTCGATCCTGATCAGGATCGAACTCCAGCTTGATCCGTCGCCAGCCGCCGTCATGCAGAACTTCCTGCTGGACTGCCAATGTATCCAACCAGTGGAGTGTGCCGAACACCATTGACACGTGCGGCGACGATGACGGGATGCGCAGCCCCACAAGGCCCCGCGACATCAGGACTGGACCAACTTCGCGGTCGTTCAGCGGAGCGATGGTCAGATGGATGTCTCGGTATTGGATTATCCGCGCCTCACGACGCATGAAGATGCCGTCCCGACGAGCGGCGCCAGGCTCCGCCGCGATGCAGGCTCTGCCTTCTTCGATTCCGACGGCGAGGTCGCCCCATGCGAGAGGAATGCGCAACAGCGGTACCGACGGAAAAGGAAAGGTCTCGTCGATATTGATGTCGAACAGTGGGGATCGATCGACTGGACTAAAGTCGCGAGCGAAATTGCTGGTCGTGCCAAGTTGCAAGCGCTGCTCGAGGTATCGCCACGTTAGCGGCATAGAATAGAGACGGCGGAAGACATCCATCATGCCGGTTTGTACTGCGACCCCCTGACAGACTGCTGTGAGCATATGGTGCAGTCGGCTGATCGCATCCCAGTTGTCCTCAGCGCTATCGGGAAGCGGCTCGTCTTTCCACATCCGGGCGGCCTTCAGAAATGAGATGAGTGAGTTCTCAATATCTTCACCAGCGAACTCGGCGAGCGCTTGAATGGCGGAGAGATAGTGGATCAACGACTTCTGAGGGATTGACCGATATTTCGGATTTGACCTGACGGTGGTGTCGACCTGTTCAACTCCCTTCGGCAACTTCCACTTCGCCACATCAAACGTCTCGGTCCTGTGGCCGTATTCATCCAGGATTTCTATCACGCGGCCTTCAAAGGCACTCCGCCCACCTTTCACTTCCCGAATGATCGCATTGTATCGCTTGCCGAGCTCGAACGCTGCGTCGAACCGCTGGCGTTCCCGGAGCGTGAAGCCTTGCCGGGCATCTCCGAGCACCGCGCGGAGGCGTTGCCGGTCGTGGTGATGCACCTGCTCGGAAATGCCTCGCTTGGCTTCGCTCATTTCATGCCCTCTTGGATCGGGCGATGGCCGCCCTGGACCGCACGGGATAGGCAGTGACGACAGATTGGCTGTCATCGCTGACGATGACCGCGTAGCGTGAAAGTCGCTGGTCAAGACGCTCGCGGGCGGCATGGGACCGGCTCACTCTGATCAGGCGGCAATTGTTGCCAACGTGAAATTCAAGATCGGCATGGAACAGAAGGTCACGAAGCAAGTCGTGCCTGATGCCGCGTTGCTGGCATCGCACTGAGGCATGGTGGCTGAGCATGTTGGTTCTCCCGACGTTTCCTCAGTGATACCGGCGGATGGCCGTTCGCAGGAGTCTTGGCAGCATCAAAAGCCAAACTTCTCAAAAGTAAATCGGAGAGTCTTGCAGACTCACTGATAGCATCGTGCTATCTTGTGACCGTCCGTCTGTCTCTTGCTTTATGTGCTGCGGTGCTCGCTGGCCAAGTGATGGTTGCTCGGTGCCTGCCTCGGTCTGGCCTGACGGCTGAATATCCGTATAGGAAGAGGTGATCCGTGGCTGCGAGGATTGATGGCTGAACGCAACGATATTTCCGGCCTTTTGGCCTTCATCGGCCGAGAAGGTGACTGGCGCGAGCGGCTGCAGGATGTTGTCGCCGAACACCTGATGCCCGCGCTGGAGGAATTCGAGATCGATCAGGAAGGCTTGGCCGACCTGCTAGGCGAGCAGTGGTCAGGCGTCCTCTGGGGCTGCGGGTTCGAGGATTTCCTTGGCCAGCACTATGAGGACGGCAACATCGTCGATCTCTACCTGAAGCGGCGCGGCTGGAAGGAAACGGCCTTGAACCGGGCATATTTCACTGCCCTGCGGGATGCGCCGGTCAGCCTGTACGAAGTGAGCGAGGTCCAGCCGGGCACATCGATGGTGCTGCGCGATCTTCTGTCGGATGCCGCCCCGGTCACGGTGCGCGAGAAGTCCGCCACGCGCACGTTGAAGCAATGGGACCGGATTGCCGTGCGGGTGGTGCCCGAACGCGATCACCATGTCATCTCAGGAGCGCTGTTGCCCTTCCGCACTGAAGCGGTGGATTTCCTGTTTGCCGGGTTGCGCGACGCCCTGAAGCTGAAGAAGCCGGATGCGCTGCGGCTCACCCGCGACCAGCTGCTGGGCTGTGCACCCATCTTCACCTCCGCCTGGCTGTTCATCGAGATCGACCGCGCCCTCACCCCGGCGCAACCGCGGTTCACCAATTCGGACGGCGATGATGTGCTGTTCCACGACCTGCGCTACCCGCTTGCCAGCGGCGTCACGCAGATGGCTGTGGCCGAGCGGCTGGACCGGGTGAAGGGCTTCCTGCCCGAGGGACCGAAGTTCTGGAACTGGCTTGCCGCGCGAAAGGCGCGCGGCGGCAAGGCAGGCGGCGGCATCATGCTGGACACGCAGATGGAGGGGGCCACTGTTCTGGGTTCCGTCGAACTGAAGGGCAAGACGCTGCTCGTGACCGTCAATTCGGCCGAGCGGGCGGCGAAGGTCCAAACGTTGATCAGCGCGGCCACCGGGGATCTGCTGAGACCGCCTTTGACGACGATCCGGACGGTGGATCAGATGCGGGCCGACCAGCGGCGTGATGCGTCACGCGAGGCGACCGACGAAATCCCGCCAGAGATCGCGCGCCAGCTGATGCGAGATCATCTTGACAAGCACTACCGCGAGACCCTGGATGCGCCGATCCCCGCCTTGGGCGGCAAGTCGCCACGCCAGGCGGTGCGGACGGCGGCGGGACGCGACAAGGTGATCGACTGGCTCAAGATGCTGGAAAACCGCAGCGCCGGGCAGGGGGAAGGCCCGATTGCCGAGTACGATTTCGGCTGGATGTGGGGTGAACTTGGGCTCGAGGGACACCGAAAATGATGCCTGAGGCATGGAGAAATGTTTATACTCGGCCAGTGATCCGTGCGGGCTACATCAACACCACATCAACCTGCGACTGCGTTCTTCGCGCTGTTTTTGCGCGTCTATGCACGCGAATGCTGACGGATGCGAGGGAAAAAATCACGCGGAAACAAAGGCTTGCGCCGTAAGTGGCTGGAATTGCTGACTATTCGGTTTTGCCCGTCCATGGGCTCATAACCTGAAGGTCGCAGGTTCAAATCCTGCTCCCGCAACCAACGATCCCTGCGATAGCAGGTTGTCCAGAGCCTCGGCCTCCGAAAGGAAGTCGGGGTTTTTCTTTCCTGCAGCAAAGCGCAGGATGGCACCCAGATCTCCACGCAGCACAATGGCAAGTTCGCCGTCCTCCGGGATAAGGGTCACCTGATCCACAAGGGAACGAAACACCTCGGCAGCTTGTGCTCTCTCTTCTTCGCGCTGGAGATTCTCATAGAGCTGTCTAATTCGATCCTGGTAGATCTGCGCCATGTTCGGGTGCAGCAACGGCGGTGGCTCGTCGGCATTGGCCAAGAGTTCGGTTAGTTCGGCTTTGCGCGCCTCAAGCTTCTCGGCCTTGTCCTTCAGCTTGGCAGGCGGAAATCCCTGCAAAATGGCATCCACCATTTTGTCCAGCTCCCGATCAGTGCGCTCCAGCTCGCTCTTCCATACTTCCAGATCAGCTCCGCGTTCCATGCGAAGGCGGTTTACCTCCTTTGTGAACTCGGCACAGAATTCCTTGAACAGTTCAGGTTCCATCAGATGCTTCCTGAGGCCGTTCAGAATGGAAGCTTCCAGTGCATCGCGTCGGATGTTCACTCGGTTGTCACAAGTGCCCTTGTTGCGGGCTGTTGAGCACCCCATGAGGTCTTTCGAGATCATCGAGTACCCCCCTCCGCAGCAGCCGCACTTTATCAGCCCCCCGAACAGGTGCTTTGGGCGACGCCGGTTGTTCATAGGGTTTGAACTCTTCTCGGATTTGTCAAAGGCAAGGCTGGCTTGCCGCGCCTTCACGGCATCCCATAGGGACCGGTCAATGAATGCGAGCTCCGGCACCTCCTGAATGACCCATTCGCTCTCCGGGTTTGGGCGCGAGACGCGCTTGCCGGTATCCGGATCCTTCATGTAGCGCAGGCGATTCCAGACCAGCTTGCCGATATAGAGCTCATTGTTCAGGATACCTGTGCCACGCTTGGGGTTTCCGTGGATTGTGGAGGGCCCCCATTCTTTGCCTTGCGGCCCAGGGACGCCCTCACGATTCAGCGTCATGGCAATGGTGCGGGAGGACTTGCCTTCAAGATAATCCTTGAAGATGCGCTGGATGGTGCTTGCCTCGGCGGTGTTGATCTCCCGGTGACCGCGCTCGTCCGGATCGGCGGTGCGTACGACGTTATATCCGTAGCAGAGACCGCCTCCGGATTTTCCGCTCTCAACCCGGCCGCGCAGGCCACGGCGAGTCTTGTCGGCGAGATCCTTGAGGAACAGCGCGTTCATTGTACCCTTAAGGCCGACATGCAGATGCGTGACCTCGCCTTCTGAAAGGGTAACGAGCTTCACATCAGCATAGGACATGCGCTTGAAGATACCGGCGATATCTTCTTGGTCCCGGGAGAGTCGGTCCATCGCCTCTGCGAGGATCACGTTGAAGCGGCCGTGTGCGGCATCGGAGATTAGGGCTTGAATGCCTGGTCGGAGCAGTGAGGCGCCCGAGATTGCATGGTCCGAGTATTCCTCGACGATCTGCCAGCCCTGCTTCTCGGCGTAGAGCCGACACATCCGGAACTGATCTGCGATCGAGGCATCGCGCTGATTGTCAGACGAATAACGAGCGTAGAGCGCGACCTTCATACGGCGGCCTCCTTACTTGGGGAGGCGGTCCTGTTCATGATGAGCCGTCTCGGCGTTGACAAAGTCGCGGGCGGCCTGGCGGGCCAAGAGGCGGACCAGATCGCGGAGGCGGGCATCAGGCTCGGCGCCCGCGAGACACGCGGCGTCGGTGTCCGCCGCTTCGACGGAGAGATGCAGTGTCTCCGCTTTGGTTTGTCGCTGTCGTGCCAAGAGGTCGCCATCCGTTTCTCGCGCGTTGAGGTGCGCAAGACAAAGAATGACATTTCGAAGTGATTGCTCAAGGGAAAATAGTATGTAAAAACAGCGTGTTGCCTGTGTTTCTGGCGCATTGCGTCGTGCCGGATCGTAGAAACGGATATAGCCTCGTCGTGAATAACGGCGGGCAAAATCTCTATTGTCTGTTTGATCGCGATGTACATCTAACCCATGCTGCCTTGACGCCGGACCCTGTGGCACATTTCGGGCACGCGTCCAACTTGGCGCGACTGCTTGCTCTTCGGCACGGCAGTTGAAAAGCCAATGTTTCTTGGTATATATATCCTGATATAGCATGGAGATCGGCGATGAGCAACGCTGCACAGAAACGAGCGATCAAGAATTACCGCGCGCGCCTGACACAGCGCGGCTTCAAACGTTTCGAAGTCATGGCTCTCGAAACCGACCGCGAACTGATCCGCTCGCTTGCTCGCCGTTTGGCCGAAGAGGGGCCAGAAGCGGAAGAGGCGCGCGCCGCAGTGAAGGCTGTCGTGGCGGAGGAGCCGCCGAAGTCCGGTAGTATTCTGACCGCCTTGCGCCGTTCGCCCCTGGTTGGAGCCGAAGTCGAGTTCTCGCGCTCGCGCGATGAAGGGCGAAGGGTCGATCTGTGAGCCGTTACCTTCTAGACACCAACATCATCAGCAATATCGTCAAGCCGAAGCCATCTGAACCTCTGATGAAATGGATGGCAGCTCAGCGGGATGAGGACCTCTTCATCGCATCGCTGACCATAGCCGAAATACGACGCGGCATTCTGGAAAAACCACGTGGCAAGAAGCGCGATGCACTTGATGCTTGGTTTTCAGGGCCGGAGGGCCCGCAGGAGTTGTTCATGGACCGAATCTTGGCCTTTGATGACAAGGCTGCCTTGATATGGGCACGACTTATGGCGGACGGGACATCTGCGGGCCGCCCACGGAGCACGTTGGATGTGATTATCGCCGCCGTCGCGGGAGCCAACGATTGCGTGGTGGCAACAGAAAACGAAAGAGATTTCTCCGATATCCAGTTCATCAACCCGTTACGCGGTACTGACTGATGTGCTGCCGGAACGATGAATGCGCGGGAGGCCGACATGGCTGAAACACAGATTGAATGGACAGATGCCACGTGGAATCCGGTAGCGGGGTGTTCGATCGTTACAGCCGGCTGCACCCATTGTTACGCGATGGAAATGGCCAAGCGGCTCGAAGCGATGGGTGTCCAGAAATATGCAGGACTAACTCGCAAGACGGGTCGGAGGACCGTTTGGAATGGAGTCGTGCGTGAGGATCGGCAGGCACTGACGATTCCCCACAGATGGCGCAAGCCCCGAAAGATCTTCGTTAACTCGATGAGTGACCTCTTCCATGACCAGGTGACTGATGAATTCATATTGGACGTTTGGCAAGTCATGCGTGAAACGCCACGCCATAACTACCAGATTCTGACCAAGCGTCCCGAGCGTATGGCAGAGTTGGTCAGCGGCCGCATCGGAGAGGTCCTGCCCAACGTTTGGCTTGGTACGAGCATCGAAAACGCTGAAGTCGTTGATCGCATCGAAGACCTCCGCCGGTCACCTGCAGCGATCCGCTTCATTTCTTTTGAGCCGCTGATTGGTGCCGTTGGTGCAATTGATCTTCAGGATATTCACTGGGCGATTGTGGGCGGCGAAAGCGGAAAGTCCGCCCGTCCAATTCGCGAAGAATGGATTGATGAAATACATGCCCAATGCCTTACGGCAGGGACGGCATTTTTCTTCAAACAGTGGGGAACTTGGGGCAAGGACAACAAGAAACGCTCGAAGAAGGCCAACGGGCGAGAATATCGTGGACGCACCTGGGACGAAATGCCTGCCGCCCCGCAAGCGGTTGTGTAAGAGTTTAGAGATAGGCGGGGAGGCAACATGGTCGAAAAAAGATACGAATGGGCAGATGGCGCGAAGCTCGAAGAGCATTCGCGGCGCAAACACAAGATTCTTCGTGAGTACGTCTTTGATTATCTTACCGTTCGCTGCAAATTACCCCAACAGGAACGTTTCAGGCTTGCAATAGTCGATGGGTTTGCTGGTGGGGGACGTTACCAGTGCGGAACGCCCGGGTCCCCGCTGATTTTCATTGAAGAACTCAGGCGCGCGACTGAAGCGGTCAACACACAGCGGGCGGCGCAAGGTTTGGGCGCTATTGAGGTCGAGTGTCTTCTCATTTTTAATGATGCCAGTCGGGATGCGATCGAACTATTGAAGACCCATGTCGCGCCACTGCAGGCAGATATCGCGGAAACATGCCCGAAGCTGCATCTTCGCGTGGAGTACCTGAATGAGTTCTTCGAGAAAGCTTACCCGAAAACCAGGGCGTTGCTGGAGCAGGGCCGTTATCGAAGCGTATTGTTCAACTTAGACCAATGCGGGGATAGCCACGTCGAGCGTGACACGATCGTCGACATCATGCGGACCTATCCAGCGGCTGAGATCTTCTACACGTTCATGATCAGTTCTCTGTTGGCCTTTTTGAAAAAGGACCAACCAGATCAACTCACTGCCCGATTGGACTATCTTGGGCTCAAGACCGCCGATATCGGTGAACTGAACGGGGTCATGAGCAAGAATGACTGGCTCGGCACGGCTGAAAAAATCGTTTTTGACGTGTTCCGGAGATGCGCTCCCTATGTAAGCCCGTTCTCGATTAATAACCCTGGTGGCTGGCGGTATTGGCTCATTCACTTCGCCAACGCTTGCCGTGCGCGGCAGGTCTACAACAACATCCTGCATGACAATGCAACGATGCAGGCACATTTCGGTCGGTCCGGCCTCAACATGCTGTCTTATGATCCGCGGCATGACGAAGGCATGCTCTATCTGTTCGACAGTGATGCCCGTGCGTCCGCGAAGAGCCAACTCCTGGGAGATATTCCGCGTCTTGTGACTGAGACAGGTGATGCGATGCCCGTTATGGATTTTTACGAGAGCATCTACAACGTCACACCTGCTCACGCCGATGACATTCATACGGCGATTATAGAGAACCCGGATCTTGAAGTCATTACACCTGCAGGCGGTGAGCGACGGAAAGCAAACACGATTGGGGTCAATGACGTCATCAAGGTGAAGACACAGCGCAGCTTTTTCCCGATGTTCCTCGATGCCGGTGCGGACGGAAAGCGTCGCAAAAGATGAGCGCCAGCGAAGCCCAAGATCCTGAATGGCGTGAATTCGAGCGTCTGGTTGCGAGAATAGAGGCTGATGCAGACCCCGGAAATGTGACTGTTACCTCTCCTGATCGTATCAGATGCAAGATTACAGGTCAGCTGCGAGAGGTCGATGCAAGTATCCGTACGTGGATTGGCTCCGCCGAAGTCCTTTTGACGATCGAGTGTCGGCGAAGGACTGCAATTCAGGATGTCACCTGGATCGAGCAACTGGCCGCGAAGAAAAAGGCGATTGGTGCAGATCGTACAATCGCGGTGAGTGCGTCAGGCTTCACCGACAGTGCCCAGAAGGTCGCCGAGCAATGTGGTGTTTCTCTTCGAAAGCTCTCGGAGATCGGGATTGAGGATGTCAATTCATTGCTGCAGGTAGACTTCGTGCTCTTCTGGCACAAAGTGTGCGTCATCTCACGAGTCGGAATTCGAAAATTTCGCTCGCTAGATTGGAATATGCCAGAACCGTCGGATGTTGACTGTACGCTACCCGAGGATACGGACCCTTTTGCATCCATCTTTCGTAACGAGGAGACCGGCGCGACCTGGTCTTTGAACGATCTTTGGCTCCAGCTTCAGGAGGCAACTGATCCGTTTGAAGGCATAGAAAAGGCCCAGTCACCCGTTTTCCGAACGGTGTGCTTTCCCTATCCCGGCGAGGTGACCGTCACGACTTCCGACGGACCCGTTCGGTTGGGAGACGTGATACTCACCGTTGCTCTCTGGGTAGAGGCGGAACACATTCCTTTCGATGAGGCCAACAGGGTCGAGTATTCATCCGGCGATATCGATGCCATCCAGCGCGTAGAATTTTCTTCGCAGCGGCGGATGGGAAAGAATCAGCGCATCTCCTTGCAGCTGCCTAAGCACTCGGAAAGTAATCGTGACCTA
Organism: Frigidibacter oleivorans; assembly: GCF_003993775.1. Classification (GTDB taxonomy): domain Bacteria; phylum Pseudomonadota; class Alphaproteobacteria; order Rhodobacterales; family Rhodobacteraceae; genus Frigidibacter; species Frigidibacter oleivorans. Next base: position 206,874 of record NZ_RJRZ01000005.1, on the reverse strand, counting down.
AGAGCAGGATTTTTTCAGCCTTCCAACGAAAAATAGCGGAAATTATCTCGTAGGTTCTCCTCTACGTGTTGGCCCGTGGCCAGCGCAGTTTCCCACGGCCGACGCGCAACGCTTCCACCAACCTAGTATTGCCCTGCAGCCGCCCCGAGAACAGGCTGGGCTTCGGATCAAGTGCCGATTTCTTGAATGCCGCCACCCGCTGATAGTCAGGCGTCGCCATCCAGGTCCGCCCATCTCCATCGTCTGTGACAATCCGATAGAGGCCGGCAGGGGGGGCGGTCGCGGTGTCGAGCAGGCGCTTGTAGTGTTCGACCGACCATTTCTGAATGCCGCCACTCAGGGCCTCCGTTCGGAACCGCGCCCATAGCGCTGCCGTGTCGGGGGTCGGCCAATCACCAGCATCGGTGTAAGCTGTGATCTCGTCGGATTCGAGCCAGGCCCTCATCTCCGCGGGCGTGACGAAGGCTGGCTCGGCATCCTCGATTGCCGCCATGGCTGCGCGCCGTGATGGAAGGCCCGCGCGGATCAGCATCGACATCATGAATTGTGGAACGCCGGTTTCGACCGCTGCTGCGGCGCCCCCCACCACTGTTTCTGGAGACCAGCCGAGGGACATGCGGCGGGTACGAACAGCTTCCAAGGCCCAGACCAAACGATAGGTGAAGGCCTCTTCGACAGCCCGCATATTCTGAGGCCCAATATTGGCGACATCGTCGCCAGACACCCAACGGCGCAGGATGTCCTTCCAATTGGTCGGTAGCGCGTTCGTCTTGTCGGGAATGAAAGGCCGCATGAACAACAAGCGTTCCCCGAGACCACAGAGGGCGTCGACAAGTTCGTCTACATCGCCACTCAGCGCAGCAGCGTCGGCTTGATCGAGGAGATCGGCCAATTCGTCTGCCATGGCATCAATGGCGAGCCCAGCCTCGAGCCCGACACCCATCGCGAAATGTCCACGCCGCGCATCCATTGTAGTGGACTTCCATATGAGTTCAGCGCGCGCCTCGAACACCTTCTTGTGCAATGGCGCGATGTCCTCGTCCTCTCGGGCTATCTGGCGGGCCCAGAGCGACCCTTTGAGCGCCTCGTCCAAGAGCGTTGGCAGATCCGCCCGGTCGGCGTCCAGCGCTTCGATCAATCCGAAAACAGTCGCATCGAGGCGTTCAACGATTTGCGAAAGCGGTTCCTCGTCGATGGTCTCCCCCTCGTCATCACCGCCTTCATCTTCACCGCCATCTGCGTCATATTCCGCGCCGGCCGCCAAGCGCTCGGCGACTGCGGCTTCCTCCGCTGGCGATCTCCAGGCTTCGCGGGCGTTGGCGAGATATTCCCATGCGTCATCGCGCTCCAGAACGCCTTCACGAGCCAGGCGCTCAAGGATCTCTGCGACGATTTGGATGAGGCCGCTCTTCAGTGTGCGGGCCTTGGCGGAGGCAACCAACTCACGCCACTCTCTTTCTCGCCATCTGATCTTGTCGAACATCACGTGAATGATGAGGCCTTCGACGTCCACGAAAGCGCGACCGGCTCGCCCGGCGACATTTGCGAACTCCTCGCCTTTGATCTTCTCGCCTCTGCGGACCAGATACGGCACCAGCATAACTGCAGCGTTGAGATTGAGGCCTTGGGAGAGCGTCGGCGATGCAACGATGACCTTCAAGACGCCCTCGGACAGCAGCGTTTCCAATTCGCGCAGGAATGGGCTCGGAAGCCGACCGTGATGGATCGCGATGCCTACCTTCAGACTGGCAACGGCGGGGTGGTCTTCTCCCAACCACTCCTTGCCGACCTCAAGAGCGCGGGCAATCGGTGCCTCATCCTCCAGCAGTGAGCCCAAATATCCACGCTTGCAGAGGTCCACGACTTGTTTGCCGAAGCCTTCGACCCAATTGGCTTGGGTTGAAAAGATCAGCGTCCTCTTTCCTTGGCCGGCGAACTCCCATGCAGCGAACAAGGTGAGATGCGACGTCTTGCGTGGGTAGGGTAGTTTTTCTTTGCCTCTAGCCGGTTTCTGCACGACAAATTTATCGATGAACGGACCATTGCGATTCAGATCGAGGCGAAGCAGTGCGTCTTGGCCCCGCCAAGTAAGCGTGCCAAATCGTTGTCGGGTCGGACGCCAGTCTGAGAGCACCGGCGCGCCGGGTTCGTCGGAGCGTATCCATGCCGTAAGATCGTCTAGCTCTTCGCCGCTTGGCAGGATGGCGGACAGACAGACAATCCTACGGCTCTCCGCGTCTGTGCGCCGAAGCAGGCGTTGGACCAGCGTCTCATAACGGATTTCACGCTCGCTCGGACCAATCATGTGGCCTTCGTCGAGGACGATGAGACCGACATCGTCTATCAGCGATGGGTCGCTTCGCAATGCGAAGTCGAGCTTCTCAGGTGTCGCGATGATGATTTCGCGAGTGCGCAATGCGTCTTCATCGCCTGCCGAAAGGCCGCTGGCACCGTAAAGTGAGGAGACGCTGAAGCCGAGAGGCGCGAAGGTTTTTCTGAAGGATCGCTCGGTTTGTGCGGACAGCGCGCGCAGCGGCGTGACAATCAGTACCCGGCGCGCCGACGAAAGGGTCATCAACGCTGCAATCTCGGCCACTCGCGTTTTACCTGCGCTGGTTGGTAAGGCGACAACCAGATCGTCCGTGACGTCGGTGGAGCGCCGGGCTGCTTCGCGCTGCGATGGCCACAACTCCACCTCGGAAGTTTTGCGAGCATAGAGCGATGAGATGAATAGCCTGCGCAGGTCCGGGTATTTTTCCTCCGTTCCTTCCGGTGGCTCGGTCGGCAGATTTTCGTGCAGGGAATGCTGCCACAGGTCATCGATAAGGTGACGACAGAGGTTCGAGATCCACCACAGGGGGACATTCTCCGCATTGTCTGCAAGACTGACCGCGACGTCGAGCAATGCCCTTGCTGTCTCGATCGGCTCGGTTTCGCCCGTCTCAAGCGCGAAATCAAAATACGCCAGCGCCCGGCAGATCGTCGTGTTGAGGATGGTCGACAGAGCTTCATCGACATCGGGCTCTTCACCCCGCAGAGCCTCCGCGATCTGCTCATCCTTGTGATCGTCGTTGTCCAGCCAATCGCGAACGAAGCCGCGCAATTGGCCGAGATCGCGCAGGATCAGATGTTGGATCGCTGTTTCGCCGGGTGAGGTGTTCAGGTCGCCCGCGGTCTCGTTGAAGAGCGAATAGGCAACGGCTGAAAATCCGGCGAGATGATAGGCTGCGGCAGCGATGGTGCGGCGGAAGCCTCGATCATGCGATTCCAGATCACCATTGCGAACAAGAGCTTCGAAGGCATTGGCGGAGCGCTCGAACGCCTTGCTGGTCAGGTCCGAGGTGCCGACCTGAGCACGAAGCGCCATTGCGCCCCTAAGCAGGGCGAAGCCGTGTTCCGCAAGATCCGTTTCGATCGTCGCGCCGAGCGGCGGCGCATTCGGCGGCAGTACACCGTTTTCGCGCATCAGCGACCATGCCGCGCCGCGATACAGGAGGCGTCCGAGGATGCCATCGACGGTCGCGTCCGTCAGGAAAGTTGTCAACTCGTCAATCGTCTCCAAGATCTTCCGCCTCCTGATACATGGCCGCGATGAAGTCCTGGTGGTCTTTGACGTGAATGTTCACGACATACTGGTCTCGATTGGTGCCGGTCGCCTCGAGATCCTGTTTCAACGAAGCGTGTGGACCGTTGCCCGATATAGTGAAAAGCATGTGATCGATGCGATCCGCCCGGAGAGACTTCAGGCCCACCTCGTCGCGAAGGCTGCGGCCCAGTGCGTTGTCGTCCGGGTCGTTGCTTTCCAGCAGGCGGTTTGCAACGAACAGCAGCGAGTCCGGCGTACACCGACCGCTATCGCGGTTGAGCACCTTGCGTGCGCTCGTGACCGTGGCCTTACCGAGCACCTTGTTGCTTTTGGCTTCGCCTTTCAGGAGCCAGAGCTTCTCGCCTTTACTGTCATACCCGGCACCGATGAAATCATCTCCGCGCATGGCCATGTTGCGCCCGTCCTTGTAGCGGAGACGGCGCACAGGGACACGCAGGCCAATCTCCTCCTCGACGAGCTCAGTCGCGAGAATTTCGCCGAGATCGCCGGAACGACCCTTGGACGTCTGAGGCATCGCCTCGCAGAGGATCTCGGCGGCGACCTTGTATCCGAGCCGGTCCACGTCCTCCGCAATGCGTTCCAGTCGGTCGTAATGCGAACGGATCGTTTCAGCCAAGTCCCCTTGGATTTCATCGCGGCCACCATGCTTCTCGACATAGGTCCAGTAGTACTTGCGTTTGTCTTTTTCTCTCGTGGCGTCGCACCACCTCTCATACAGGCTCACGGAGGCCTCCCACGATCATTGCATCGCGAAGGTTGATCAGTCGGCAATCTTTGCACATCCGCTCAACTCCACAGACAGGACAATGGCGCCGCAGCCAGCCGGTCACCAAATGGCACAATATCCGTGCTGTCATACAGCACGGTGCCAAAAGCAAAGCGGTCTCCGCAGGCTTCGGCCAAGGCGCGCAGCCCAGCGAAATCGCCGGACTTGACCGTGGCGCTCGCTTTCACCTCGATGCCGGCGATCATGCCGTCGTCACGCTCCAGCACGATGTCGACCTCGCGCATGTCGCGATCGCGGAAGTGATAGGGTGTCAGTCGCAGGTCCGAGGCTGTCGTCAGCTTGAGCACTTCCGAGAACACGAAGCTTTCCAGCAGGGCGCCGAACGTCCCGCGATCCGCCTTCACCCTGTCGAAGGTCAGGCCCCGCGTGCTCGCCAGCAGGCCGGAATCGAGGAAATGTAGCTTCGGTGTTTTGACGATGCGCTTCAGCGCGTTGGTGAACCAGGGCTGCAGCGTCGCGATCAGAAAGACCTGTTCGAGCAGCCCGACATAGCGCTGTCCCGTCTTGTGGCTGACATTGATGCTGGCTCCGAACTGCGAATAGTTGACCAATTGGCTGGAATGCTCGGCCAGCAACCGCACGAATTTCGGGAGCTCGGTCAGCTTCTCGACCTCTGCGATGTCCCTGAGATCGCGGGTGAGAACCGACGTGAGATAGGATCGCGCCCAGTCCTGCCGGCGCCGCTCGCTCTCACGGGCGATCGCCTCGGGAAAGCCGCCGAGCAGGACGGAGTGGACGAGATCGTCGCCGACGATCGCTTTGCTTGGCTTTTGCAGCTTTCCCTCGAAGAGACGCTCCAGAAAGGTCGGCGTCCTGCCCTCGATCTCGGCCCGTGCCAGCGGCAGCATCTCGAGCGTTTCCATCCGGCCGGCGAGACTATCGGCGACCCGTGGCAAGGTCAGCACATTCGCTGAGCCCGTGAGGAGAAATCGGCCCGGACGATAGTCCTCGTCGACCGTCTTCTTGATCGCCAACAGCAGGTCGGGCGCGCGCTGAATCTCGTCGATGATGGCCCGATCCAGTCCCCGGATGAATCCGGCCGGATCGGACCGCGCAGCCTCCAGCACGGTCTGGTCGTCCAGCGTGATATAGGTGCGGCCGGCTTCCCCCATCTTCTTGACGAGCGTGGTTTTGCCAGCCCGCCGTGGCCCTACAATGAGAACCACGGGCGTATCTGAAAGGGCTTCCTCCGCCCGGCGCTCTACAAACCGCTTGAACATCCCGTCCCCTAGTCTCCGATAATTGGAACTATCTACCTCGGCTGATTGGGAGTCAATGGGCCGCTAATTGGAACCAAGAGGGTCGCGATCTGGGAGGGGGTAGGAGGGGAAAGCCTTCCCCCTGGTCGGCACTGGCGTTGCCGACGCACCCCCATCAGCGGGGAGACCCCCAGGCTGTGCAGAAACTCAGCGAGCACGCAATGCGGCAGCGATGACTAGAACCGAATAGAGCGGGGTTCTCAGCCACGCGACATCAGCGCTCCGGTTCCGAAGGCGTTCGAAGCGCGGATAATGTTGAATGCCAGGACCGACAGGGCCGCTTCGGCTTTCACCCGTCGCAAACCGCGGGTCAGGAAGCGGCCTCCGCCAGACATTCGCTTGATGGTGCCGAAGGGATGCTCGACCGTGCAGCGCCGGATCGTCATAAGATCAGGGTTCTCGTGAACCCGACGTTCCATCCGATCGAGCGCGCCCTGATCCACGAGCCTGTGAATGGTGCGCTGATATCCCGGCGTACACTGCTGTTTGATCTGGCAAGTCTGGCAGGCGGGCGTTCTGTAGCGGATCGCCCGATTTCGGGTATGCTTGCCCTTGGGATACATGGTTTCACCAGCAGGGCAGCGGATCGTGTCGGTCTGCTCGTCATGGACGAATTGCACGGGGCGGAAGTATTGCGCGCTCATGGCTCCGCGCTTGATCGGGGCCGCCACGCGGACACCGTCCTGTTCGCAACGCGCGACTTCCTGCGCGTTCGAGTAGCCTCCGTCCGCCAGCACTTCGAGCTGGTCGACGTCGAGCACTTCTTTTGCCGCTATCGCCATTGGATGCAGCAACTGGCTGTCGTTGGCTTCGTTGGCGACATCGTTGTGAATGATCAGGCCGCTTTCAATATCGACGACACTCTGGAGATTATAGGCTGGGAACTTCGGCGCCCGGCCATATCCCATTGGTCGTGCATCCGGTTCTCCGAAGACCACGACGTTGGTATCATGCTCACCAAGTTCGGCTTGTCGCTTTTCCAAGCGCTGCTTACGGCGTTCGAGTGACGCGATTGCGCTGGCAAACGCCGCGCGATTGACCGTCTGATCGCGCGCGCCCGCCGAGTGTTGATCTGCTATGTTGAGGCGGTCGAGATAGTAGGCGATTTCTGTTGCGGTATGAGCGATGTCGCGTGCCAGACGATCCGCTCCTGCAATATTCTTCGCACTGGCAACCGCCCGCATCTTTGTTCCGTCCAGCGCCACCTTGCCAGGAGTGACCAAGCCGTTCTCGCGACAGAAGCTGATGAATGCGGCCCCCGTGCGGATGATCGCTTCGGGATTGTCATGCCGGAACGCTGCAATGGTCCGATAATCCGGGGTCATTCGCCGCATCAGCCAGATGGCCTCCAGGTCGCGTTGGCAGGCGCGCTCCAATTGTCGCGATGAACGCAACTGGTTCAGGTAGCCCCAGATGTAGAGCCGCAGCATGTCGCCGGGGTGATAGCCTGGTCTTCCCGTTGCGGCGGAGACAGTGCGCTCAAATCCAAGCGCCGTGAGATCGAGCGTTTCGACGAAGGCATCAACGACGCGGACGAGAGATTCCTGCGACACGTAATCTTCAACATAGGCGGGCAGCAGTGAGGTGGTCCCCGGAAACCGGACATCTTGCTAAGCTTGCCACCAACGATGACGAGGACGAACAGCGTGGCTGGCAAAAGAAAGAACTACGGCGCGGAGTTCAAGGCGAAGGTGGCCCTTGAGGCCATCCGTGGCGATCTGACGGTCGCCGAGCTGGTGGCGAAGCATGGCGTGCATCAGACCCTGATCAGCACTTGGAAGCGCCAGGCACTCGAGGGCATGTCCGGGATCTTCTCCGGCAAGGCCGAGGCGAAGTCGGCCGAGAAGGAGGGCGAGATCGAGAAGCTGCACGCGAAGATCGGTCAGCTCGTGGTGGAGCGGGATTTTTTAGCGAAAGCCTCCGGCCGGTGAGCGTGTCGCGGAGGCGAGAGATGATCGAGCCGAGGCATCCGGTGCTGTCGATCACGCGGCAATGCGCGTTGATCGGGATCAGCCGGTCCGCATGGTATGGTCCGGCCAAGGCAGAAAGCCCGCTGAACCTCGCGCTCATGAAGCTGATCGATGCGCAATTCATGGAGACGCCGTTCTACGGCAGCCGCCAGATGGCGCGGCACTTGCGCAACCAAGGCTACTGCGTCGGGCGCAAGCGTGTCCGACGGCTGATGGCGAGGATGGGTTTGCGCGCGGTCTATCAGCGACCTCGCACGACGGTGCCCCATCCGGAGCACCGCAAGTATCCCTATCTGCTCAGGGATCTGGTGATCGAGCGCCCGGACCATGTTTGGTGCGCGGACATCACCTACATTCCGATGCGACGCGGCTTTCTCTACCTCGTCGCGATCATGGACTGGGCGACGCGCCGGGTGCTGTCCTGGCGACTATCGAACACAATGGACACAGAATTCTGCATCGAGGCGCTGGAGGAAGCTTTCCGCCGGCATGGGCGGCCCGAGATCTTCAATACGGACCAAGGCAGCCAGTTCACCAGCCCCCGGTTCACACAGCTCTTGCTGGATGCGGCGGTGAAGGTCTCGATGGACGGTCGGGGGCGCTGGATGGATAATGTCATGATCGAACGTCTATGGCGGTCCCTGAAATACGAATGCGTCTACCTCCAGGCCTTCGAGACCGGGTCAGAAGCCCGAGCAGGCATCGGCAGGTGGATCGACTTCTACAACACCGAGCGCCCGCATTCGGCACTCGGCGGCAGAACACCGGTCGAGGCCCATCAAGGCCCTGACCTTCAGGCGGCAGCATGATCAACAGGCAAGCTTAGCAGCGCCGCAAATCTGTCCGGGAAATGGGGACCACCTCAGCAGTAACGGCTGGCTGCGATCATATCCCTCAATAAAACGTCCCATTTTGCCCCCGTCCAGCAAGTAATGGAGTATAGCATTGGCGGGCGAATAACCCCAGTAAATGCTTGGCAATACGGGCGATTTCTACTGTGGCAAGCTTCAGAACATATTGCTCGCACCAGTCTGGTGATAGACAAGGAGGCTTCGGGGAACGCCCACGCTGTCGCACGCTCGGGGTGCGGACTATGATGAGGTTCAGGCAAGGTGGAATTGGATGCGCTCTGGCTCGCGGTAGCCATCTTCCTCATCGCGCTGATCTATGCGTCGGTCGGTCAGGCCGGGGCATCCGGCTACATCGCGATCATGGCGCTGCTCGGCTTTGCGCCGCTAGCGATGAAGACGACTGCGCTCGCCCTCAATCTTCTAGTGGCGGCAATTGGGACAGCCATGTTCCTGAAGGCTGGAAGGCTGTCATGGCGAAGCGTGTGGCCTTTTGCGATCCTTGGCTTCCCATTCTCTCTGCTCGGCGGCGCTGTCCAGCTACCAGCGGATATCTATTACCCGGTCGTTGGGGTGGTTCTCGTCCTGTCGGCCGCTCAGATGGCGAGGACGGCCCTTCGTAGATCTGGAGTATCTGCGGACCTGCCAACCGATCCGCCGTTCATACCGGCGCTGGCCACGGGTGCGATCATCGGCTTCATATCCGGCACGACAGGGACCGGAGGGGGTGTATTTCTTGCGCCGGTGATCCTCGCGATGAACTGGGGAACAGCACGCCAGACTGCCGCGACAACCGCCGTCTATAACCTGATGAACTCGGCGGCCGCGCTGCTCGGAGCCTATGCCTGGTGGGATCAGATTCCGAGTGCGCTACCGGCCTGGCTGATCGACGTCGCTGTTGGCGGCTCGCTCGGGGCCTTCATCGGCAGCCGTTACCTGCCCGAACTATGGCTGCGCATTATTCTGGCTGTAATCCTTTTTGCCTCAGGGGTAAGGCTGTTGTTCGGGTGACAGCCAGCTTGCCTGTCGCAGCCGAGCTTCAGTGACCCCCCGCCGTCACGCGATTATCACGTTTACCCGACGAGGCGGAAACTACGGACCATTGCCACCTAGACTCCCGCCCATATGTCGATTAGTCTCGACATATGGAATCAGATGACGCCATCCTCGCTTTCGCCGCGCTCGCGCAACCGACCCGCCTCGACGTGTTCCGTCTCCTGATGGAGCATGAGCCGGATGGGTTGCCCGCAGGCGAGGTCGCCCGCAAATTAGATGTCCCCCACAATACCATGTCCACACATCTGGCGACGCTGACGCGCGCCGGCCTGATCGAGGCGGAGCGGCACAGTCGGTCTATCATCTATCGGGCAAGGCTCGACGCCGTGCGGGCGCTCGCCAGCTTTCTCGTCAAGGATTGCTGCGGCGGTCGACCCGAGATCTGCGCGCCGCTGATCGCCGACTTTTCCCCTTGCTGCCCGCCGCAAACCCTCGCCACCAAAGAGGCCGCCCATGACTGACCGCATCTACAATGTTCTGTTCCTATGCATCGGCAACTCGGCGCGCTCGATCCTCGCGGAGAGCATCCTAAACAAGGATGGCGAAGGTCGTTTTCGCGCCTTCTCTGCTGGGTCGCAGCCCAAGGGGACGGTCAATCCCTTCGCGCTGAAAGTCCTGAAGAGCTTCGACTATCCCTTTGAAGGTTTCCGCTCGAAGAGCTGGGAAGAGTTCGCCGACCCCGACGCGCCTGTCATGGATTTCGTCTTTACCGTCTGCGACAACGCCACTGGCGAAGCCTGCCCGGTCTGGCCCGGCCAGCCCATGACCGCCCATTGGGGTATCGAAGATCCGGCGGCCGTCGATGGACCGGATATCCAGAAGGAAGCCGCCTTCGTTGCGGCCTTCCGCTACATGAAGAACCGCATCTCGGCCTTCACGGCCCTGCCGATGGCCAGTCTCGACAAGGCGTCACTGCGCACGAAGCTGACCGAGATCGGCCAATCCAATGGCGCTTCGTCTCCTCGCAACAGTGCAGCGTGAGGCAGGCCATGGACGTCATCATCTATCACAATCCCGATTGCGGCACCTCGCGCAATACGCTGGCGATGATCCGCAATGCAGGCGTCGAGCCACATGTCATCGAGTATCTCAAGACACCGCCGTCTCGGGACATGCTCACCCAGCTCATCGCGCGCATGAGTATCCCCGTCCGCGCCCTGCTGCGCGAGAAGGGCACGCCCTATGCAGAGCTTGGTCTGGGCACCACGGCACTGAGCGACGAGGAGTTGCTTGATGCGATGATGGCCCATCCCATCCTGATCAACCGGCCCATCGTCGTCAGCCCGAAGGGCGTTCGGCTTTGCCGACCGTCCGAGGATGTGCTCGACCTCCTGCCGCCGCAGCACGGCGCGTTCGTCAAGGAAGACGGCGAGCGCGTGATCGATGAACACGGCCGGCGCGTCGCAACGGCCTGAGGGGATCCTATGTCTACCTTCGAACGCTACCTGACCCTCTGGGTCGCCCTGTGCATTGTCGTCGGTATCGCACTCGGCCATTTTCTGCCCGGTGTGTTCCACGCCATCGGTGCGGCAGAGATCGCCAGCGTCAACCTGCCGGTTGCCGTGCTGATCTGGCTGATGGTCATCCCCATGCTGCTCAAGATCGACTTCGCAGCATTGGGCGAGGTCGGGCACCACTGGCGCGGTATCGGCGTGACGCTGTTCATCAACTGGGCCGTAAAGCCCTTCTCGATGGCGCTGCTGGGCTGGTTGTTCATCGGCTGGCTGTTCCGGCCATATCTGCCGGCGGACCAGATCGACAGCTATATTGCCGGCCTCATCATTCTTGCCGCAGCACCTTGCACGGCCATGGTGTTCGTCTGGTCGAACCTGACCAAGGGCGAGCCGCATTTCACGTTGAGCCAGGTCGCGCTCAACGACGCCATCATGGTCGTTGCCTTCGCGCCCATCGTCGGCCTGCTGCTGGGCCTGTCAGCCATCACCGTGCCATGGGGCACGCTGGTGCTTTCGGTCGTGCTCTACATCGTCATTCCCGTCATCATCGCACAGATCATTCGTCGCCGGCTTCTGGCGAGCGGCGGGCAGACCGCGCTTGACAGGCTTCTTGCAAAGCTCGGTCCGGCGTCTCTCGTTGCGCTGCTGGCGACACTCGTTCTCCTGTTCGGGTTTCAGGGCGAGCAGATCATCGCGCAGCCGGCAATCATCGGTCTGCTGGCCGTGCCGATCCTGATTCAGGTCTATTTCAACTCCGGCCTTGCCTATCTGCTGAACCGATTGGCCGGCGAACAGCATTGCGTTGCCGGTCCCTCGGCGCTGATCGGCGCATCGAACTTCTTCGAACTGGCGGTCGCCGCCGCCATCAGCCTGTTCGGCTTTCATTCGGGTGCGGCGCTCGCCACGGTTGTCGGCGTGCTGATCGAGGTGCCGGTGATGCTCTCGGTCGTCTGGATCGTGAACCGCTCCAAAGGCTGGTATGAACGCGGCGGCAAAGTCTCCAGACTGGCGGAGGCGCATCGCTGATGCCGGACGAGCTTCCCAATCTTGATGCCGGTTGCGCTGATATTCCCGGCATTGACCGGCTGCGCGCAGCAACGCCCTCGACCCATCCACCGCGTATCCTGCTGCTTTACGGCTCGCTCCGGGAGCGATCTTACAGTCGCTTCCTGACATTCGAAGCCGAGCGTCTGCTGAAACATTTCGGGGCGGAAACACGCATTTTCGATCCGCACGGCCTTCCGCTGCCCGATGGGGCTGACATCAAACATCCCAAGGTTCAGGAACTGCGTGAACTCTCGCTCTGGTCGGAAGGTCAGGTCTGGACCAGCCCCGAACGGCATGGCGCGGTGAGCGCGGTCATGAAGGCGCAGATCGACTGGATTCCCCTCTCGGTCGGCGCGGTAAGGCCGACGCAGGGCCGGACACTCGCCGTCATGCAGGTCTCCGGCGGCTCGCAGAGCTTCAATGCCGTCAACCAGATGCGTGTGCTCGGCCGCTGGATGCGGATGGTCACGATCCCCAATCAGTCCTCCGTGGCCAAAGCCTTTCAGGAGTTCGATGAAGCTGGCCGGATGAGACCATCGTCATATTATGATCGAGTGGTCGATGTGATGGAGGAACTGGTGAAGTTCACGTTGCTGACACGCAACGTCTCTACCTACCTCACCGACCGCTATTCCGAACGCAAGGAGAGCGGCGAGGCCCTCATGCAGCGGGTCAATCTGACGGCTGCAACCTGAGAATCAATTCCGCGCCGATCACACGTCATCGCTCGCAAGAATGCCCAAACCAACAAGGTCTCATGAATGGATGATAGCCCGCAACAGTCGCAAGGAAGCGTCTCCGAAGTATTCAGCGCGTTCCTGAAGCTGGGACTCACCTCATTCGGTGGACCGATCGCGCATCTGGGCTATTTCCGGGACGAGCTGGTGACGCGGCGAAAATGGCTGAGCGAAAGCGCCTATGCCGATCTGGTGGCGCTATGCCAGTTCCTGCCCGGTCCGGCCTCAAGCCAGGTTGGCTTTGCGCTTGGTTTGACGCGAGCGGGATGGCTCGGCGCGCTTGCCGCTTTCCTCGCCTTCACGCTGCCATCGGCTCTGGTCCTTCTCGCGCTCGCCATGACGGCTACGCGGCTGGAAAGCCCGCTTGCGCTCGGTGTCCTGCATGGTCTGAAGATCGTGGCCGTCGCCATTGTGGCGCAAGCTGTGTGGGGCATGGCGAAAAACCTCTGCCCCGATAAGGAGCGCGCTACGATCGCGGTCGTCGCCGTGCTTCTGCTTGCCTGGGCGCCGGGCGCCATTGGAATGATGGCCGCCATACTACTTGGCGCAATCGCCGGGCTGGTTCTCAGCAAGGGACAGGTCGCGGTCGGCGACCATCTGCCGGTCCCGGTTTCACGGACAGCCGGACTGACGGCCTTTGCGCTGTTCGCTGCCTTGCTGATCGGTCTCCCGCTCCTCGCCGGACAGGCGCAGGGATGGGCGCTGGCCGATAGCTTCTACCGCGCCGGCTCGTTGGTTTTCGGCGGCGGGCATGTGGTGCTGCCGCTTTTGCAGGCCGAAACCGTCACGCCGGGATGGGTGTCGGATGACGCCTTTCTCGCGGGCTATGGCGCGGCGCAGGCAGTGCCGGGGCCACTGTTCACCTTCGCGGCCTGGCTCGGGGCGGTCATGGGACCGCAGCCGAACGGCGTAGCCGGTGCCGCAATCGCTCTTGCCGCACTTTTCCTGCCGGGCTTCCTGATCCTGATCGGGGCGCTGCCCTTCTGGGATCAGTTGCGCCGCACGACATGGGCGCAGTCGGCCATGCAGGGCGCCAATGCTGCGGTCGTCGGCATTCTCGGAGCGGCCCTCTATACGCCGGTCTTCACCAGCGCGATCGGCAGCATGCCGGACTTCGCCCTGGCCTTGATTTGTTTCGTGGCGCTGATCGCCTGGAAAGCTCCGCCATGGGTTGTCGTATTGTTGGCGGCCGTGGGCGGAGTTGCCCTTGGCTTGGTGACGTAAGGCGGTTTCGAAAAACTATCGGGCTCACTCTGTCAAACCCGAGTTAGCACGAAGCTGAATCGAGTCGCGCCGCGCCACCGCTAGCGGGCGAGATCCAAGCCCAGCGACATCAGAGCGAGTTTCTGCACAGCCTGCCCCGCAACGCCCCCTGAGAGTGAAAGTGCGGGCGGGTTTTTCCGTGACGGGTTGAGGGCTGGAGGAGAGGCCTCCGGCGCCCGTCGCGGAGATCATCCCGATGACTAGTGAGCATCACGCGGCCCGCAAAAGCGGCCCGCGCACCAACTTTTATGACGACATCACCGACAAGATCATCGCCGAGCTGGAGGACGGCCGGCTGCCCTGGGTCCAGCCCTGGGGGACGGCGGCGGTGCAGGCGCCGCTCGCCATGCCGCGCAACGCCAGCACGGGTCGGCAATATTCCGGGATCAATGTCCTGATCCTCTGGGGCGCGGTCATCCAGCAGGGCTATCCAACGCAGCACTGGCTGACCTTCCGCCAGGCGCTGTCACTCGGAGGCAATGTCCGCAAGGGCGAGCGGGGCACGACCGTCGTCTATGCTGATCGTTTCACGCCTGAAGACGAGAAGCGCCGCGCCCGGGAGGCCGGGGAAGACGCCAACAGCATCCCGTTCCTGAAGCGCTTTACCGTGTTCAACGCGGCGCAATGCGAGGGTTTACCCGACGACATCGCCGTCGAGGCACCGCCACCGCCGCCCGGGCTGATCGAGCCGCGGGTCGAGGAACTGATCGCCGCGACTGGTATCGACTTCCGGATCGGCGGCAACCGCGCCTTCTATGTCCCCGCGCTCGATCATGTTCAGGTGCCACCTCCGCAGGCCTATTTCGAGCCGATCAACTGGCACCGGACCGCCCTGCACGAGATGGGGCACGCGACAGGACATGCCTCACGGTTGGGGCGGGATTTCTCGGGCGGTTTCGGCACGAAAAAATATGCCTTCGAGGAACTGATCGCCGAGATTTCGAGCGCGTTTTGTTGCGCCTCGCTCGGGATCATGCCGACCGTGCGCCACGCCGATTATATCGGCTCCTGGCTGGAGGTGATGCGCGAAGATTCTCGCGCCATCGTGCGTGCAGCCTCGCAGGCCAGCAAGGCGGCCGATTGGCTGCTGGCTCATCTGCCCGACGACAGCACCGATGTTGATCGGCAAACTTCGACGGCAGGGAGGGCTGCGGCATGATCCTCCTGACCGGCACACAACGTAACCGTTTGCTGGCGAATGGCCGCGATCGCGATCAGGATCACATCCCGGTCGTGAAGTTCTTCAATCCCTTTGGCGCCGGTGTCTGGCTCGCGACCGCGCTCGATGAGGACGGCGACATCATGTTTGGCCTGGCCGACATCGGCTACCCCGAACTTGGCTCATGGAGCCTCAACGAACTGCGTTCCATTCGGCTGCCCTTCGGCATGGGCATCGAGCGGGATCTGCTATTCACGGGGGACTTCCCGATCTCGGTCTGGGCCGAGACCGCCCGCGAAACCGGCAGCATTCGCGATGCCGAGCGCTTGCTTTATCGCTCGGGCCGCCTGCCAGGCGGGACACGCCTCGACACGGAGTCCCCCCGTTCCTGAGGGGTTCTGCAGCTTCCACGCCGCGCTCTTCGAAGGAAGAGGGCGGCGCTTCTCCTCGTGACGCGGTGAAAGTTCGGCGCCCGGCCGGCTGCCCGTCGGAGAACAGCACCATGACACGAAACACGAGAACACCCGCCATCGAACCGCAGCCGCTGCGGTTCTCCGCCCAAGAGCAAGCCGTGGTCTACGAGGCCCGGCAGATCCTGCTGCGCCACCTCAATCAAAACCCTGTCCTGTCGTCCTGGCAATCGGTGCTCGATTATTGTGCCCTCACCATCAGGGGCGATGTGGAGCGCTTCCATGCCCTCTATCTCGACCGGAGGAATCGGCTGATCTCAGACGAGTGCCTCGCCATCGGCACCATCGATCACGTCCCGGTCTATCCCCGGGAGGTGCTGCGGCGCTGCCTGGCGCTCAATGCCTCGGCGCTGATCATCGTCCACAATCATCCGGCCGGCGATCCCGAGCCCTCGGCGGCCGACCTCGCGATGACCAAGGAAATCCGAAACGCCTCTGCGTGCCTGGGGGTGATACTGCACGACCACATCATCACCGGTGCTGGCCGGGAGACCAGCCTGCGCGCCCGCGGCGAGCTCTGATGGGGCCGCGCGTTACGCCGGCCCATAAGAGGGAAAGGTGGGTGGGGGTTTCGTGACGGGCTGGTTGCCGGAGAGAGAGGCTCCCCGGCGTCCGTCATGGAGACCCTGACATGGCCACTGCCACGCAGAAAATCACCCTGTCGTCCTCGCGCGACATCCCCTTCAACAAGCTGGTGCTCAGCCAGTCCAACGTCCGGCGGGTGAAAGCCGGGATCTCGGTCGAGGAACTGGCCGAGTCCATCGCCCGCCGGGGGCTGATCCAGTCCCTGCATGTCCGCCCCGAGCTCGACGCGGAGGGCAAGGAGACCGGCCTCTTCGAGGTGCCGGCTGGCGGCCGCCGCTACCGTGCGCTGGAACTGTTGGTCAAACAGAAGCGCCTCAACAAGACCGCGCCGGTGCCCTGTGTCGTTTCGGAGGCCGGAGACGATATCCTGATCGACGAGGTGTCGCTGGCCGAGAATATCGAGCGTGCGCCGCTGCATCCGCTCGACCAGTTCCGCGCCTTCCAGGTCCTTCGTGAGAAGGGCATGAGCGAAGAGGAGATCGCCGCCGCCTTTTTTGTCGACGCCAAGGTGGTGAAGCAGCGTCTGCGCCTGGTCTCGGTCTCGCCGTCGCTGCTCGAGACCTATGCCGAGGACGGCATGACACTGGAACAGCTCATGGCCTTCACCGTCTCCGACGACCATGCCCGGCAGGAACAGGTCTGGGAGGCGATCAAGGATAGCTGGCAGAAGGAGCCCTATACCATCCGTCGCATGCTGACGGAGACCACGGTGCGCGCTTCCGACAAGCGGGTGCTCTTCGTCGGCATCGAGGCTTACGAGGCGGCGGGCGGCTATGTGCTGCGCGATCTCTTCCAGCAGGACGATGGCGGCTGGCTCCAGGATCCGGTGCTGCTCGACCGGCTGGCGGCCGAGAAGCTGAAGGCCGAAGCGGAGACCATCGCCGCCGAGGGCTGGAAGTGGATCGAGGTCGCGGTGGATTTCCCCTATGGCCATACCAGCGGCTTGCGCCGTCTGGCCGGCACCACCATCGACCTGACTGACGAGGAGCGTGCCGAGCGCGAGAAGCTCCGCGACGAGTTCGACGCGCTGGAGGCGGAATATGCCGAGGCCGACGAGTTCCCCGACGAGGTCGATGCGCGCCTCGGCGAGATCGAGGAGGCGCTGGAGGCCTTCGAGGCCCGGCCGATGGTCTACGACGCGGCCCAGATGGCCCGTGCCGGTGTCTTCGTCAGCATCCGCCATGACGGCCAGCTTGCCGTCGAGCGCGGTTATGTCCGTGCCGACGACGAGGCGATGGAAGGTCAGGTAGGGCAGGGGGTCGATGGTTGTTCTCCAGAGGGCGGCGAGTCCGGTGGTGTACAGCGCGCTGTCATCATGGTGGGTGGCACGGCAACCGAACCCGAGGAGGACGATGAGGTCGAGACCATCCGGCCTCTGCCCGATCGCCTCGTCAGCGAGCTGACCGCGCATCGCACGCTGGCGCTCCGCGATGCCGTGGCGGCGAACCCGCATGTCGCCATGACGGCGCTGCTGCATCGGCTGGTCACCGATTGCTTCCTGCCGCACTCAACAAGGGGGTGCCTGGAGGCCCATGTCCGGGAGGTTCACTTCCCGGCACAGGCCGACGACCTCGGCGAAAGCGTCTCGGCGCGCGCCATCGCCGACCGCCACGAACGCTGGGGCGATCATATCCCGGCCGACGATGCGGCACTCTGGGACTGGCTGGTCGATCAGGACGACGACACCCGCATGGACTTGCTCGCCCATTGCATCAGTTTCGGCGTCAACGCGCTCTATGAAAAGCCCAACCCTTACAGCGGCACGGGCGTCAGCCAGCACGGGCTCGACATTCGCCTGTCGCAGGCTGACCGGCTGGCGCAGGCGACGGGCCTCGACATGGTGGCCGTGGGGTGGCGGCCGACCGTCGGCAACTATCTCGGTCGCGTGACCAAGCCGCGGATCATCGAGGCAGTGCGCGAGGGCGCAGGCGAGCGGGCCGCCCAGCTCATCGACCATATGAAGAAGAGCGACATGGCCAAGGAGGCCGAGCGGCTGCTCGCCGAAACCGGCTGGCTTCCGGAGCCGCTGCGCCTGGTCGATCCCGATGCCGTGGTCGATGCGGATGCCGGAATCGACGCGGAGGCCAACGATCTGCCCGAGTTCCTCGCCGGAGACGGCGAAGAGGACGAAGCCGCCGGGGACGAAGACCCGCAGAGCATGGTCGCCGCGGAATGATCCTCACGCGGGGCGGTCCCGATCGCCCCGCAGTTCTTTCCTCAGCTTCAGGACGTCCCCATGACTTTCAAACGCGACACGTCCACTCGGCGCATCGTCTTTTCCTATCTCGTCCCTGTGCATGTCGAGGTCGAGGACGGCATCGTCGCCGATGTTGTCGTCATCGACGAAACCCCGATCCGCGATCCCACGCTGATCGAAGGTGACGGCGACCTGCTTGCCAAGGCCGTCACCGACGCCAATGACGGACAGGCATGGCCGTCCTGGCGCTTCGGCTACTGATCCCGCTTTCCGTTTCCGCAACTTGCCGGTCCCCGTGACCGGGCTTTTTCTTTGGAGTAACCCGATGCCCGCAACGATCGATATCGACCGGATATTCCGTGAGAACCTCGCCAGTCCGCCATCCGAACGCACGCTGCCCTGGGAGGAAACCCGCGACGGCATCACAGTGGTCGTGGAGCCGAAACCGCATTGGGCGGATGACATGCGCGCCTTCCGTCTCGAAGCCCGCGCCTATTGCCGTTACGCCGATTGGACAGCGAACGGAGGTCATGTCCGGTTCTACGGTCATATCGGCACCTCCGGCGATGAGGTGATGATGAAAGCGCGCGCCATGATCGCCCGCGAGATCGCCGATGGGCTCTGGGGCTGAAGGCACGTTCACGTCTGACGATATTCGCCACCGTCGTCCTGTCATCGGCCTCCATGGCTCCAGTTCCAGCTTCACCACGGTGCCGCTCATCATGTTCGGTATTGGATTCCGTCCCCCGCCTGGAACACGCTTCTGATGCCGGCGTGCCGGCAAGGCTGGCAGGGCGAAGCATCTGCAAGGGGGTATCCGGCGCCTGTCGGATGCAAGACACCACCCCGCTTCCATTCGCTAACCTTGGTCTGATCCGTCTCTTTGACATTCAACCCCGGAGGGGTCGGCTTACGCGCGCGTGCCGCCCTCGGGGATTCGGAGCTAGTCCGAACGCCCGAGGGTGAGTGCAGATCCGGTCAGACACGTCGGGCGCCTGTCGCGCGGGGGATGGTCCCCCGCCTCCAGAGACAGGAGCCAATCCCGATGTCCTATGCAGATGCCACCGCTTTCGCCGCCACCCTCGCCACCACTCTGATGGTCGTGATCGTCGTGTTCCAGGCCGGGGACGGAACCCACGGCGCCATGCCCGCCGACGAGTTTGACGGCGATGAGGACATGGTGAAGCTGGAACTGGATCCATGGGAGTAAAGCGCGAAAGCGCCTCATCCCCGACGGCCCGAGCGCGGTAGCCCGCGCTTCGGGCCTTCAGCCTTGCGATGATCCCCATCGTCGGCAGCGGAACTGGGAACAAGCCCGGTCAGAGAGGAAGAGTGCGGGCCTTTCGGCCGTGACGGGTTGAGGGCCGGAGAGAGAGGCTCACCGGCGCCCGTCATGGAGTGATCCCGATGACCTTTGCCCGTTCCGAAACCTTCCGCTCCATCGGCCAGAGTCTGGCGGCCGATGTTCTGCCCGCGCTTTTTCGGTCGCAAAAGCTGCCGCTGCGCATCTCTTGCCTCGGCGTCGCCAGCTATGACGCCAGTGACGCGGCGAATAGCTTTGATCGCGTGATCCCGCTTGGGGAATGCCCGTCACCGGAGGAGGCCATCGAGGCCGCAGCCTTGCGCGTGTCGCGCGGTGATATTTGCACGGGGCCGAATAGCTTTCCGTATTTCCAGCCGCGCATCATGCTCATTCAGGACCGCGATCAGCGCCTGGTCCTCGCCGGCACAATCCGCGGCGGCATTATCCTCTGGCAACAGCCGGTCGCATCCGATGCCGAGGCACGCAGGATCGTGACCAAGGCCAGCCGACTGCGCGGCATGGCATTCCGAGCCTCCGAGCCAGGTGATGCGAGACGGCTGCGTTACCGCGCCGCTGCGCTGGAGGCACGGTTGGTCGATCCCTTCTGGCGCGAGATCGCGGCCGATCTGCTCCGCCTGCCGCAGGCCGCCTGAGTTTCACCCTTTCCATCCCATTTGGCTCGGTTCCGCGCCGGGCCATGTCATGCCCGGAGACCATCATGGCCGACTATTTCACCCATTTCTCCTGCTTGCTCGATGTGGGCACCCCCGAGCAGGCCGCCCGCGCGCTCGATCTCTACAATGCGCTCTCGGATGAGAATGCCGCTGGGGATCCGCCTTCGGACGGGTTTCTGCTTTCCATTCAACCCGAGCATGGCGGAACCCAGCTCTGGATGCGCGATGATGGCACCGGCGATCCTGAGCATGTCATCCAATTCGTCAAACGCTGCGCGAAGGAGTTCGGGCTGACCGGCCTTTGGGGGATGCAATACGCCAATACCTGCTCGAAGCCGCGTGTGGACGGGTTCGGCGGCGGGGCGCACGTCCTTGATCTCGCTACCGGCGAGACGGTGGACTGGATCAATACCGATGGTTGGCTTTCCATCGTTCTGGAGGGAGGCAATCCCTATGAGTGAGGTTATCGAGATCACTGTCTATCACCTCGAAGAACTTTCCGATGCAGCCAGGGACAAAGCCCGCGCCTGGTATCGCGAAGGTGGCTTCGACGATGACTGGTACGATGCCGTCTATGAGGATTTCCAGCGCGTCGCCGAAATCCTCGGGCTGAACCTCAAGACCCGCACCGTCCGGTTGATGGGCGGTGGCACACGGCAGGAACCCTGCATCTGGTTCCGGGGCTTTTCCTCTCAGGGGGACGGTGCCTGCTTTGAATCGTGGTATTCCTACCAGAAACACGCTCCGCGCCGGATCAGGGAATACGCCCCCCAGGACACCGCGCTTCACCGCATCGCCGACGCCCTTCAGGCGATCCAGCGGCGCAATTTCTACCAGCTTCGCGCAGAGGCCGGCCATCGCGGCCATTATTGTCACGAATATTGCATGGGGATCTCGGTCGAGCGCGACAGCCCGTCGTATCAGGGCATGACCGCCGATGCCGAGGACATCATGATTGAGGCGCTGCGCGATCTCGCCCGCTGGCTCTACCGTCAGCTCGAGCGCGAATACGACTATTTGTCCTCGGATGAAGTCGTCGATGAGACCATCATCGCCAACGACTATACCTTCACTGAGGCCGGACGCCGCTTCGGCTGATCCTGACAAGCGCCCCACCATCCGGTCGGGGCACTTTTTTATATCACCGCTTCCAGAGTCAGAGAGGGGCCGGGACGGGTTGAGTCCCGGCGGTTGAGAGAGAGAGCGCTGTCCGGGCTTGTCCCTCCCGCTCTCCGAGGATCCCCGACATGAACATCTCGTCTCCCGTGACCGATCCGGTCACGCCGCTGGCGGCCGCGCCCGCGATTCTGG
Organism: Frigidibacter oleivorans; assembly: GCF_003993775.1. Lineage (GTDB taxonomy): Bacteria > Pseudomonadota > Alphaproteobacteria > Rhodobacterales > Rhodobacteraceae > Frigidibacter > Frigidibacter oleivorans. The sequence goes on along the minus strand of NZ_RJRZ01000005.1, from coordinate 185,147 downwards.
CTGCCGCCAATCTCATCCTTCCCCATCTCGAACGGGGTCAGCGCGTCGATGCTGCGATCCTGCGCGGTGCGATGGAAACCGCTTTCGGTGCATCCGACGCCAGCGGCGCCTGGGACTGGAAGCTCGCCTATGAGGCCTGCGAGGTCGCCACGGTTCTGTTCCTGCGCAAGTACGGAAAGGCGCTGTTCCGCAATGCCGGTTCTCCGGTTTCCCGGCTCGATCCTCTGGCGAAGATCGCGGGGTTGCTGCCCACGCAGACCCGCCGCTCCGAGGAAAGCCAAAGCTTCCAGCAGTTTTCGACGCCTCTGCCTCTCGGCCTTGCCGCCCTGACGGCGGCCGCGATCAGGCCTGATGACGTGGTGCTGGAACCTTCGGCGGGCACCGGCCTTATGGCGATCCTCGCCCAGAGCGTCGGCGGTTCGCTGATCCTCAACGAACTCGCCGAGACCCGCGCCGATCTTCTCTCTTCCCTTTTTCCGGCCTTTCCCGTCACCCGGTTCGACGCCGCCCAGATCGACGATCATCTGGCCCCGGATGCTGTGCCGTCCGTCGTGCTGATGAATCCGCCATTCTCGGTCATGGCCAATGTCGAGGGACGGATGGCGGATGCAGCCTGGCGCCATGTCGCCTCGGCGTTGGCTCGCCTTACTCCCGGCGGACGGCTGGTCACGATCACCGGGGCAAACTTCGGACCGGAAGCGCCGGCCTGGCGCGACGCCTTCATCCGCCTGCAGGACCGCGGCCGCGTGGTCTTCACTGCGGCCATCGACGGGGCGGTCTTCGCCAGACATGGCACCCGCATCGACACGCGGCTGACGGTGATCGACAAGCTGCCCGCCGACGATCCGTCCCGCTTCCCGGGCTCTCCGGGGATCGCGCCTGATGTTACCACGCTGATGGGTTGGATCGAGGCGCATGTCCCGAAGCGTTCGCCGGTATCATTGCCGAAGATCGTCGTGCCCGCTTCGACCATCGCACCGAAAACCGTGCGAGGCTATTTGGCCCGCGCGACAGCGGCGCGGCCTGCCGCTGCTCCTGCCAACGATCCCGAGGGCGTCGAACTCGCCTATGAGACCGTGGACTGGACGCCACCGGAGGGCGCTCGCCTGTCCGATGCCATCTATGAGGAATATGCGCTGCAATCGCTTCGCATTCCCGGCGCCGCGCCGCACCCGACCAAGCTGGTGCAGTCCGCCGCCATGGCCTCCGTCGCACCTCCGAAGCCCTCCTACCGGCCGATGCTGCCCGCCGACATCCGTACCCGACTCTCCAACGCCCAACTTGAAACGGTGATCTATGCCGGTGAAGCCCATGTCGATCATCTCGCGGGTGCCTGGATGGTGGATGAGCATCTCGACAACGTGAGCGCCGCCGCCGAGGATGCTGCCAGCGCTGTCCGTTTCCGCCGGGGCTTCATGCTCGGTGACGGCACCGGTGCCGGCAAGGGCCGCCAGTCGGCCGGCATCATCCTCGACAACTGGCTGCGCGGGCGGCGCAAGGCGGTCTGGATCTCCAAATCCGATAAGCTGATCGAGGACGCGCAACGCGACTGGTCGGCGCTCGGCATGGAGAGGCTGCTGGTCACGCCGCTCTCGCGCTTTCCTCAAGGCGCAAAGATCACGCTCACGGAAGGCATCCTTTTTACCACCTATGCCACGCTACGCTCCGACGACCGGGGCGAGAAGGTTTCCCGCGTCAAGCAGATCGTCGAATGGTTGGGGTCCGATTTCGATGGAGCCATTATATTCGACGAAAGCCATTCCATGCAGAATGCCGGTGGCGGAAAAGGCGAACGCGGTGATGTCGCCGCCTCGCAGCAGGGACGTGCGGGCCTGCGGCTTCAGCACGCGCTGCCCGATGCCCGTGTGGTCTATGTCTCTGCGACCGGCGCCACCACGGTCCACAATCTCGCCTATGCGCAGCGCCTCGGCCTCTGGGGCGGTGAGGATTTTCCGTTCCAGACCCGCGCAGAGTTCGTCGAGGCGATTGAGGCCGGCGGTGTGGCGGCCATGGAAGTGCTGGCCCGCGATCTGCGATCTCTCGGCCTCTATACCGCCCGCTCACTCTCCTATGATGGCGTCGAGTATGAACTGATCGAGCATCAGCTCACGGATGAACAGCGGCGCATTTATGATGCCTATGCCGGAGCTTTCGCCGTCATTCACAACAATCTCAATGCGGCAATGCAGGCCGCCAATATCACCGGCAGTGAAGGCACGCTAAACCGGCAGGCCAAATCCGCCGCGCGGTCGGCCTTCGAGAGCACCAAGCAGCGCTTCTTCGGCCATCTGCTAACATCCATGAAAACCCCGACGCTGATCCGGTCCATCGATGCCGATCTGGAAGCGGGCCATGCGGCCGTCATCCAGATCGTCTCGACCGGCGAAGCCCTGATGGAACGACGGCTGTCCGAAATCCCGACCGAGGAATGGAACGATATTTCCGTCGATGTTACGCCGAGGGAGTACGTCGGCTCGTATTTGCAGCATTCCTTCCCGGTGCAGCTTTATGAGCCGTTTACCGATGGCGAGGGCAACCTGTCGTCACGCCCAGTCTTCCGCGACGGTCAGCCGGTGGAATGCCGCGAGGCGGTAGCGCGGCGCGACGAGATGCTGGAGCAGTTGGGTTCGCTTCCACCAGTGCCGGGGGCGCTCGACCAGATCGTCCAGCGTTTCGGCACAGATATGGTGGCGGAGGTCACAGGCCGTTCGCGTCGGATCGTGCGCAAGGGCAACGGGGCATCGGCCCGCCTTGCGGTCGAGAACCGAGCGCCTTCCGCCAACCTTGCCGAGACTTCGGCCTTCATGGATGATCAGAAGCGCATTCTGGTCTTCTCTGATGCCGGTGGCACCGGCCGCAGCTACCACGCCGAACTCTCAGCGCGAAACCAGCGACTGCGCGTGCATTACCTCCTGGAGCCAGGCTGGAAGGCCGATGCCGCCATTCAGGGGCTGGGGCGCACCAACCGGACCAATCAGGCACAGCCTCCGCTGTTCCGACCCATCGCCACGGATGTCAAAGCCGAAAAGCGCTTCCTCTCGACCATCGCCCGCCGCCTCGACACGCTGGGCGCGATCACCCGCGGCCAGCGCCAGACCGGCGGTCAGGGGCTGTTCCGTCCGGAGGACAATCTTGAATCCGCCTATGCTCGCGACGCGCTGCGCCAGCTCTATTTGGCTGTAGTGCGCGGCAAGGTCGAGGGATGCTCGCTCGAGCGGTTTGAATCGGCCACCGGCCTGAAGCTGATGGATTCTACCGGCATCAAGGACGAACTGCCGCCGATCACCACCTTCCTCAACCGCCTGCTGGCGCTGACCATCGAATTGCAGGGCATCCTGTTCTCCGCCTTCGAGCAGCTTCTGCAGGCGCGGATCGACGGGGCGATTGCATCCGGCACCTATGACATGGGGCTGGAAACACTGAAGGCCGAAAGCTTCATCGTCACCGACCGGCAGGTCATCCACACCCATCCGGGCACCGGCGCGGAAACCCGGCTCCTGGCGCTCACTGAGCGCAAACGCAATCAGCCGGTCACGCTCGATGCAGCCCTGGCGGAACTGGATGATCCCCGCGCAAGATTGCTCATCAACGAGCGATCGGGACGTGCCGCCGTTCAGATCCCGACCACCAGCGTCATGCTGGATGATGGCGAGATCGAACGGCGCGTGCGGCTGATCCGGCCCATGGAGGCGATGAACATTCCGGTTCGGGCGATGGGCGAAACCCACTGGATCGAGGCCGATCGTTCCGCCTTCACCGTGGCCTGGAAGGCGGAACTGGCCGAGGTGCCGGAGTTCACCGACAGCATCCTGCATATGGTGACAGGGCTGCTTTTGCCAATCTGGAAGCACCTGCCGCAGGAATCCTCCCGCGTCTATCGGCTCCAGACCGACGAGGGCGAGCGCATCATCGGTCGCCGGGTCTCGCCGGCATGGGCCGCCAATGCCTCTACCAGTGGCGTTACCAGCAGCCTGACACCGGATGCCGCCTATGCCGCGCTGATCGAAAGCCGCACGATCCTTGATCTGGCTGAGGGACTGCAACTGCGCTGCGTCCGGGTCATGGGCGCCAACCGGATCGAACTGACCGGCTTTACTGACGCAATGCGCGACCGGTTGCGGGCCTATGGCCTCTTCAGCGAGATCATCTCCTGGAAGTTGCGCTTCTTCGTGCCGGTGGGTGCAACGGGACCGGAGATCATCGGCAAATTGCTTGACCGCTTCCCGGTTGAGCGTATTGGTGAGCGGGAGGCCGCATAATGGCGCGTCTCAACGCTTCCGAACTGGCGCAGCGTCTCGGCCGACAGGCCGAGGCGGTGTGCCGCCACTATCTGTCGAATGGTCGCAAACAGGGCAATTACTGGCAGGTCGGCGATGTGCAGAACACTCCCGGCCGCTCCATGTTCGTCCGTCTGACCGGGCCGGAGTCTGGCAAGGGCGCTGCCGGCAAATGGGCCGATGCGCAGAGCGGGGAACATGGCGATCTGCTCGACGTGATCGGCGAAAGCCTCGGCCTCATCGATTTTGCCGACGTTGCCGAGGAAGCCCGCCGCTTCCTCAGCCTGCCGCATCCCGATCCGGAGCGACAGCCGCGCACGTCCCGAACACCGCCGGCACCATCCGGATCGTCCGAAGCCGCACGCCGCCTCTGGCACATGACCCGGCCATTGATCGGCAGCCTCGCGGAGACGTATTTGCGCGGACGCGGCATTACGGATTTACGCGGAACCGCAAATCTGCGTTTCCATCCGAGCTGCTACTGGCGACCCGAGGGCGATGGGCCGACAGAGGCATGGCCCGCCATGATCGCCGCGGCGACCGACCTCGATGGCAAGATCACCGGCGCGCATCGCACCTGGCTCCTCCGCGACGGCTCCGGCAAGGCACCGCTCGATCCGCCGAGGAAGGCGATGGGCGACCTGCTCGGACACGCCGTCCGGCTCGATGAGGTGCAGGATGTCATGGCCGCAGGGGAAGGCATCGAGACCACCCTGTCGCTCCGGCAGGCATTGCCCAGGATGCCAATGGTCTCGGCACTTTCCGCCGGGCATCTCGCCGCCATCCTGTTCCCGCCGCATCTGCGCAGGCTCTATATCGTTCGCGACAACGATCCGGCAGGCAACGGCGCGCGCGATGGCCTGGTGGACCGGGCGCACGGGGCCGGGATCGAGGCGATCACGCTCTCGCCCATTCTGGGGGACTTCAACGACGATCTCGTCAGCCTCGGACTGGAGGCGCTTCGGGCCGGGATCCGGGTGCAGGTCGCCCCCGAGGACGTCGGCCGCTTCATGGCCCTGACGCCATAGCCGGCACGGGATCGGGATCGGGAAACTCTGATCCAGTCATGCGCGGAGGGCTACATCCTGTCATCGGCAGGAGGACCGCGCCTTGGCCTTCTGAGAGGGCGAGCGGCCCACAAACGCTCCGGCCCGGCAATGGCGGCGCCCGACTGATTTCCGTCGGCGGCCCGCCACCCCACGCGACAGGTCGCGCGGGGACCCCGTCTCCCCCGCCTTTACAGCGCGAAGCATATGTGGACACCCCCTTCGTCAAGTCTTTCCTCAAAGCGCGTCGAATCCGGTTGGGTGCTTGCATATGTCCGGCCTCGTAGTGCGGCCGGTTGGCCGCGGGCCCTGATGATATCCGCGGATCATGGTCCCTATCAAATCATCGCGCTTTCGGGCGCTGTCTCGCGAACGGGTTTTCCTGATCCCCGGCAAAACCGGTAGTCATCACGCTTCTTGGGCAGACCCTCCGAACTGTTGTGACGCCAGTGCGTCGGAATTTATGCGGCTGTTTCCCCGTAGATGGTCTTGCGTGCCATCACCGCCCAGCAGATCCGTGCCATCTTGTTGGCCAAAGCCACGGTGGTCAGGCGTGCTGATTTTGCCTGCAGGAGCTTTCTGACCCAACTCAACAATGGCCCCTCGTTTGAGCGCCTCGAGAAGCCGACGACAGCGGTCGCCCCGATGACCAGCAGGGTTCTCAGATATCGATTGCCGGCCTTTGTGATCCGTCCAAGTCGCTCTTTGCCTCCAGATGAGTTGGATCGGGGTGTCAGGCCGAGCCATGCGGCAAGATCTCGTCCCGATCTGAAGGCAGCAGGGTCCACTACACTGGCCGCCATTGCGGATGCGGTGATCACGCCGACGCCGGGGATCGTCGCCAGCCGTTGGCTGGCTTCGCTCGTGCGGTGCCATTCCAGGATTTTCCTCTCGAGCTCCTTTATCTCGGCATTCAAGGAGTCGATCTGTCGGGCAGAGGAAAACACGATGTCACGCACGAGTGGCGGCAAGTCAATCTCGTCAGCGCCGTGTGCAAGCACCCGCTCGACGAGATCGGCATGCCGTCTGATCCCCTTTGGCGCTACGACGCCCATCTCGGTGAGATGGCCTCGCAGGGCGTTCACAAGCATTGTTCTTTGGCGGACCAAAAGAGCGCGGGTTTTGTGGACCATGAGAATGGCCTGCTGCGATTCAGATTTGATCGGGACGAACCGCATGGTCGGCCTCGTCACCGCCTCGCAGATAGCTTCGGCGTCGACCATGTCGTTTTTCTGGCGCTTGACGTAGGGTTTCACATAGGACGCGACCATCAACCGGACTTCGTGGCCTAGGGCAGAAAGCTCTCGCGCCCAATGGTGCGCGGAAGGGCACGCCTCCATTCCAACCAGACACGGATCCAACCTCGCAAAGAACTCGAGCATCTGGGAGCGCCGCACCTTTCGTGTGATGACGACTTTTCCGTCTGCATCGACTGCGTGGACCTGGAAAACGCTCTTCGCGAGATCGAGGCCAATGATCATTCCGGACATATCCAACCACTCCTTCTTCCCGGAGAACCGTTGAAACCAGATTCGACGGTTGGGGTGGGGGTGTCCACATCATCAAATCAGCCGCCCCCCGTCCTCCTCCACATGCGTTCCGGCCCCGAAGGCGGGGTGAAGGGGCGTCCCCCGTGACGGCTTCCGCAGCCCATGAAGGCCGCGCGGGATGACGCGCGGACGAGATAGGCCCGGAGGCAAGAACCGATGACGATCCACACCCACGACGACGCGTTTGAACCCGCCCACACCGCATCCCAGACCGCCCATGCGCTCGACGAGCTGCAGCTCTATGGCTACCGCCCCTTCGACGAGCCCGATCCGCGCCCGATGCCAGATGGGCAGCGCCTTGCCGTCGCCGTCGCCGACATCTTCGATGCCCTCGTCGCGACCCTGGAAGACACCCGCATGGAACCCGACCTCGAAGAGGTGCTCTGGGGCCAGGTCAACCTCTTCCACCGCGCCACGGCCCGGATCGAGCGGTCGCTCGATGAGAACGAGCAGGCGCAGCGCCGCCTCCAGCGTGAGCAGGACGGCTCCGAGGTGAAATCCACCGAGCTCGAGCGCCTGACGGCCGAAGGCCTGACGCTGATCGAACGTCGGAACTGCATGGACATGATGCGCGATCACGCCGCGACCGAGTTCGTCCATCACACGGGCTCCACCTGGCGCCCCCGCACCGGCTCGATGGTGAACCGCCAGCACATGACCGCAGCCCTCATCGACAGCCGCGATTTCCTGGCCGCCAAGCGCCGCGCGGAAACCGAGGTGATGCTCCCCGCAGGCCCCAAGGTCGCCCTCACCGGCGGGACCGACTTCAACGATCACCGTCTGATCTGGGGCAAGCTCGACCAGGTCCGGACCAAGTATCCCGACATGGTCCTCTTGCACGGGGGAAGCCCCAAGGGCGCAGAACTCATCGCCTCCAAATGGGCTGAGGCTAGGGGCGTGACGCAGGTCGCCTTCAAGCCTGACTGGACCAAGGACGCCAAGGCCGCCCCCTTCAAGCGCAACGACGCCATGCTCGATGTGCTGCCCGTGGGCGTCCTCGTCTTCCCGGGCAATGGCATCCAGGAGAACCTCGCCGACAAGGCCAAGAAGCTGGGCATCCCGGTCATGAAGTTTGAGAAGGGGGCGTGAGCCCCCAACTAGTTCAGACACGTCTTCAGTCAGTCGGTTGGCTGCACTTAATCGAAAAGTTGGGCTCTTCTATTCAGTGCTGCCTCCTGAACCCACGAAGCATGATCCGGACTGTAACATCCCCGACATCGGATGGAACACTTGGCAGCGGCACTACGACCTGCGCAATAGGTCCCTGTAGCTTAGTGTAGCGCCCGAGGCGTTTGTAAGGATAGCCTGTTAGTACTGCGACAAGGGTCGGAAGCGCCCGGTCCAATTCCTCCCTGTCGACCAGCCATCGCGAAGCAAGGTTGGCCTTGAACCGTGCCACATCCCCGTCGGCTTCCCCGAAGCAGTCCGCTGCCTCCTTCCACATAGAAAGGAAGTCTTCACGAACATGGACGCCAGCGATGGCGAGGTTGCCCCCGATCAGGACTTCGTTGAGGAACTGGAGCAATTCGGTTTCTGCCCGCTTCACGGTTGGCCCATGCGTATTGAGCTCCCGTGCAAGGCCTTCGGTCGTGATGCGGACTTCCACCGGGTGGGACGTTCGGCGCGCGAAGATGATCGGTGATCTGCCTACCGGATTTCCGATCTCAAGCAACTGGGTCAATGCGGGATTGAGCATCTGAAGGAATGTCTGGGGCGTGCCGTTCCTTTCATCGGGCAACACGGTGGTTCCCGTTTTGGCGAGGTAGTTGTCCCAATCAAGTCCTGTGACATCGTCAAGCCCACCTTCAAGGCATGTCAAATGATCGATGGCGGCACGGAAGTGACTTCCGCTTGCCCGGGAGATCGAACCTGTCCGGATCGCGTCGACAAATTGTCCGAGGGTTGCAATCCCATGGCCTTCGAGCGTTCTGACCGCCTTGCCGATCTGAAGCCTTCGCAGGGGCAAGGTGGCCGTCGTAACCGGGAGGTTCAGGAACTCCTTTCCGAGGCGGACACCGTCCCCGAGTGATCTTCCGGACGGAACATCGCCGGTCATGATCGTGATGATGAAGGGAAGGTGATCAGTCAGAAGAGCTGCGTCGACCTGCCATACCTCCGCTAGGCCATCGAGAAGGGCCGAGTTGGAAATCTCGTCCGCTCCCGAGAACCTGTCCGCCGCCGCGCGCCAAAAGCTTGCAAAGGAGGGCCGGAAGTGGACATCGAAGTTGCTGTAGTCATCGTCCAGCAGGGCGGCGACCATCCACTTCAAAAAACGGCTCTCTATCTGCCGCACCCGCTCCCTCGTCAAATTGACCCCGTCGGTGGTGCCCACTTCCTCAAGCGTCGCGCGCAGATGCGGAAGGCGTGACAGTCTTCGGTCGATGATGAGTTTCAGCACGTCGTCATCGAGCTTTTGCCCGATCTCCGCGATCACATCCGAGAGGCCGGCGACAAACGAGTTTCCGTCGGCGGGATCGCCTGCCTCGGGCAGCAGCGGGATTCCTGCGCCATAGCAGTATCGCCCCCAGTCGACATCACCATTTTCCACCTGTGCCCCGGCAAGAAGGTGGATTCGTGTTTCCATCATGTTAACCGTCGCACGACCGATCCCGGAGAGGGACAGGAGTGACTGGAACGCGTCTGCTGCCTGCCCGATTGTCCGGATGCCATGGGCTTCGAGAGTCGAGGTCTTCGACCCGAGATGAAGGACACCGAGATGAAGCGCGCGCGCTCTCTCTCCAATGTCAAAAGTTGGCTGAAATTCTACTTCGGAAATTGGCACCTGCCCTGCAAGAGGAAAGCGGGCCGAAAGGATCTCAGCGGAAACCCGACCCTCCCGGAGGTCCCTTATCAGTTTAACGATTGTCTCAAATAGTTCGGACCACTTCTTGGCCCCCATCCCCGGCACTTCCGGAAGGCCCTCCCGCAGACCCTTCGCCAGACACCCGAGTGTCGCGTATCCGGCCCGTTGCAGCATGGCGCCGGCGTTCCCGAAGTTCGACTTCCCTATCCCGCAGACAGGGTTTTCCGGTGTGAATTCCTCGAGTTCTGGACAGGTGAGGAACCGGTGATGGAACTGATGGTCATTCCCCGCCCAATAGGTCAGCCAGTCGACGTCCCGGGGGCCGCAAACTGTGGCCAAGCCCTCGAGGGCTGCGATCGCCGCAAGGCCCTCCTTGGTCGGGTAACGTTCCTTTCCCAGTTCAGCGACCAACAAGGTGATGCTCATGGCTCCGCGCCGCCGGAGCGCGTCCGTTGTCAGCTCGTCCAGTTGGAGGTGTTCGATCTTGAGTTCACCAAGCCGAGTAAGCAAGTAGGGGAAAGACATCCGCCTTTGTCCTCAGTGAACGCGGCGCCAGCCACGAAGCTGAATCCGCGCCGAAAGCTCGCGGTCATCCGGACGCCCATACTCTGCCTTAATGACCGACACCGTGTAAACTGAGCTACCAGTCTCCTTCGCGATTTCGAATACGTCCCCTTCCTTCGCACGTGCGTTCCGGAACCACGCTGTCATGTATGTGATGCGGTATTCATTCCTTGTGCCCCTCGGGTCATGGAGCTTGTTGTTGTAATAGACGAACCTGAATCTGTGCGTGCCACCATGAGGATCCGTGCAGCTGAGCCAAGCATCGGGGTTTTTCACAGAAGGATCGAGATGCGGCAGGAAATCGAGCAGGTCCCTTTCGCCCTTCGGGATAAGGACGCCACCTTGGTGGCCGCCGGTCGTCCCGACGTCGTTGGCGCTGAGTGTCTTGCGGAATGCGGTTCTCGTCATCTGCTCACCGGTTCAATGCTGAGGGCACGCCTCAGGTCTTCCCCGTCGCGAGTCGAGACGGGGGTGATCTCGTTTCCAAGCTCTTGTTTCCATTTCGATCTGTCCAGCATGACCCGCTCGACGGTATCTTCGTAGAAGAGCCGGTAGACGGTCACGGGCAACGTCTGACCCCGCCGGTGCGCCCGTGCACTGGCCTGGTCCTCGAGGGCGGGGTTCCAAACAGGTGTGAAGTGGATGACGACTGTTGCAGCCGTGATGTTAAGGCCGGCCCCCGCCGCTTTGGGGTTCAGGACAAGACAGCCAGGCCCGTCATGTTCCGAGAACCTGTCAATGATGGCTTGCCGTTCCGCTTGCGGTGTCGAGCCGTTGATGGCGTCCCAAAATACACGATTGCCTGGTGCGCAGGCCTCGCGGAACAGGTCGCCGAGACGGTTGAACAGCGCGAAGACGATGACTTTTCTGTCATTTTCGAAGGCTTCCCTGAGGATGCTCACAAGCCGTTCGATCTTCGGTGTCACAAGAGGTGTGTGCTCCCCGCGTTCTAGATCTGCGTCCTCACCGTCCCCATCCGATGGATCCCTGAGGCGGAGCCACGGGTGGGCACAGAACAACTGAAGCTGGAGGGTGGCGACCAGTGCACCGGCGACCGGGTAGCGCGCCATCGTGTCTGCGCGCACTTGGCGATACTGCTGGACGAGAGTCTCATCGAGCTCGATCGGGAGATCAATGTCGATGCGCTCGGGCAGATCCCCGGCGACGTCCGCCACGCGGCGCCTGAGGATGATCGGATCGGCGATCGCGTTCAGTGCCCTGGCGGCCTCGACAGTATCCGGATAGGCGGCCTCGAACTGGCTGCGGGTTCCGAGCAGCCCCGGAACCGCGAAGTCCACGAGTGACCAGAGATCAAGGAGAGAGTTTTCCACCGGCGTCCCGGTCATGGGGATCGACTTCCGGCGCGGGATCGTGCCGATTTCCTTTCGGCGGTTCGAGTCCGGATTCTTGATCGACTGCGCCTCGTCGCAAATGACCCATGACCATTCGAAGGCGCTAAAGAGGGCTACGTCATTCACCATGGTGTCGTAAGTCGTGACAACCACGTCCGCCGTCTGCAACCCGCGGAAGACGCCGGTCCTATGCGGCCCCCTGTGGACGAGCACCGAGAGCGAGGGGGCGAACTTTTCGATCTCGCGGACCCAGTTCGCAATCAGGCTCGTCGGGCAGATGATCAAGGCGGGAGAGGCCGTTCCGGGAGGATCGAGAAGCAGCAGTGCGATGACCTGCAAGGTTTTTCCCAAGCCCATCTGGTCGGCGAGGATCAGGCCTCCCGTCCGGGATGCCGTCCGGTGCATCCATTGGATGCCGCGCGCCTGATAGGGGAAGAGGGTCGCGTTCAGACCGGGGATGTCGATCACCTCAGGGAGGCCCTCGGCCGCATCCTTGCCGGCTTGCCGGAAGCGATCGGTCGCGAAGACCGGAAGTGGTCCGGTGGAAGACAGGAGTGATATCGCCTTGCCATAGGGCAAGTCGGCCGGATCATCGCCACCGAGCAGCTCGGCAAAGATGTCCGGGACATCTCTCGAGACCGGCCGCAGCACGGAGCCGTCTGCCACCCATGCATGCCGCGGGGAAGGGGTCGGCAGGATCCTTCTCTGCCCCCTCAAGACCCGGACACCCACGGTTTCGGCTACGATCCGACCTTCGACCCGGTCCAGCCTGACCTCACAGTCAATCACCTCGTCAGCCCGCGTGTAACCCGCTAGGGGCATGTTCGACAGTTCTTGGAAGCTGGCCGGGAGCGAGACGAATTCATCCATCCTTCCGCCTCATGATCTCTGCCAACTCCTCCGGGGTATGCGGAACCGGGCGCTTTGTATGGACAGCCCTGTGGCAACAGGGGCAGAGCGGGACAAGATCGCTGACAGGGTCGTATGGTCGCGGGGAGGAGAGCAGCGCAAGCGGCTCAAGATGGTGGACCTCGATGATGCTGCCCGCATCACCATAGACATCATGTGGATCGGCGCGGCAAACCGCACATCTATGCCCATGCAACCTGATGCAAAGAAGCCGGTTGCGGAGGTTCCGTTCCCGCCGGTTTACAACCACCCGGCTGAGCATGCCCTCGAATTCCGGTGCGGTATCCGGCACGGGGTCATTGACCGGATCGTAGCCGATGAGTTCCGCCATGGCCGCCATCATCGGGACGATGACTTCCCGGCAAGTGGCGACGATCGCCTCCTCGGTGTCAGGCTTGTGCCTGTCGTGACGGTAGAGGGCTGTCGCCTCGAAACCTCCGTCAAGGACCAGCCAAGACAAGGGATCCTGCCCCCTGATCTCCACCTTGCGGTCCGGGGATATGGAACGGAACAGGGCACGGGCCAAGGCGGTCTCCTCCTTGCCGGCCATGCGGATCTTGGACAGGGTGCTCCCCGAAAAAGAACCGAAGAACAGGCGGACAGAGTGTGACTTCAAGCCATGAGGAAGGATTTCTGCGACCGGACCATGCTTCTCGCCAAGTTCCGAGAACCATATCCGGATTCCCTGCCGGAGTTCACCCGCCACGAGGCCGACCGCGATTCCCGCCCCTGTGCCTTCGAGCAGTTCCCGTGCGATGAGTTCACGTTGGCGGGCAAGCACGTCACTGATCCCTTGGTTCTTCAGCCTCTTCGAGGTCGGCATCGGTCGGCATCGGAACCGTCCGCAGGAGCTTCTTGAGGTTCGACGAGACAACGTCCCTGATGTCCGCGAAGATCGGCTGCATCTCGGGGTTGGAGAAGTCGACCTCAGCTGTGGCGAACGCCCATAGCAAGAGGTCCATTCCCTGGACCGAGTAGCCGCTGGCGCCTGCCCTCAGGTAGATCTTCTGATAGAAATCATGGTTCTTGTTGATCCGCACGCCTGGCACATGCCCGACCTCGCCTGTGCTGCGGAAGGCAGGTTCCCACAGTTCGCCGGAAGTGATGTCGTCGACCGCGTCTACATATACCTTGTCCGCAGCGACGTTGTTCTGAACCGGCTGATGCAGCTTGATCCTCGCGCCTTGGGTGTTGCGCACAACAGCCGTCTGGTTGGCCACGTCGACCTCTAGAACCACAGGCTTCTTGGCATTGGGGGCACTCGAAATGCTGACATTGGCGGAGCCATGATCGAGCGTTACCTGTGCGGCCCTCTCCTTCTCCTTGCGGCGATAGCGGTTCTCGGCCTCACGCCGGGCGTTGCCGAGCAACTTCTGCAGGTGCTCCTCGATCGCAGGGTCGAACAGGATCCGGGACTTCTTCACGTCGACATAGAATGCCTCGTCGAGGTCGTGGCCGAAATCGAACTCGATCCTCAGGAGGGACATGTGGGGTTCGAACGAGCCGTGCGCACCGAACACCCCGAGCCATCCACCTTGGTTAATAAGGCGACCTTCGCGGTAGATGTAGAAGCCTTGCCCCCTGTTCGTGATGTTTGCCCTTTTCCGTTCCTCTTCGGTCAAGGTGTTCGAGTTGGGAAGGATCCAAGCCTTTACGGTGGCGACGCCGGATCCCTCGCCATCCGCGAGGTCCATCTCGATCCGCTGCTGCTTTTCCGACAGCACCTGTTCCGCACGTTCGGGGAAGAACGGGTTCCACGGCCCGACGGTCTCATTGTTGACAGTGATCAAGACGTTGCGCTGACGCGCATCCGTAGGGTCGAGGAAACGGTGGTAGATGAGAGCGATGTGTTCCTTGAGGCTAGACCGCAACCGCTTTATCGCCGCCTGCTCGTTGGCTCCGCCCGGTTCGTCGTAGTTTTTCGTCAGCAGACGGTCGCATTTGGACCAAACAACAAGCGTGCCTTTGTCTCCGCAGAGCTCGTCGAAGGCATCCGCCTCGTGCTGCTCGATGGGGTCCGCCCGCATCTCCCATTTTCCGGTCTCCTCGACATGGTCGAGATCCCACGCCAGCTTCGCGAGCGGGGCGTCTGGTGATTTCCGGGAAATCAGGGCGAAGCGGCGGCAGACGGAACTGGATGCGGTCTTGAGGCCGAGGCCGAATTTCCCGAGGCTGGCGAGATTGGCCCTCACCGGGGCGCCATACCGCATGGCCTTGTGGACGCCATCCTCGTCCATGCCATCCCCGTTGTCACCGAAGTAGACGAACTTGCGTCCGTCTGATGTCATCGCGATGCGGACATGAACCTCGTCCGCGTTCGCGGCGATCGAGTTGTCGATGATGTCTGCCGAAGCGGTCCGGAAATTGTAGCCGGTGTCGCGAAGCCCGAAGATCAGGCGCGAGGCATCCGGTTCGTTGATCAGGTCACGCACTTCCACCATCCTTCATTCCTGCCGAGGGAGCCAGTTTCGGGATCTCGCCGGCAACCTCTTGTTCTTGCAACCAAGATGCGATCTCGGATGCTGTCTTTTCAACCCTTTTCGCCCCGGTTGCGCACTCCCAGACGACGAGAACCCGCCAGCCGAGCAACTTGAGCGATACCAGAGCCCCCCTGTCCCGCTCGATGTTCCGGGCGATCTTTTCCTTCCAGAATGCCGAGTTGGTCTTGGGTATCCGGAAATCCCGGCAACCTTCGTGACCGTGCCAGAAGCAACCATGGATGAAGATGACGGCCCGATGCTTCGGCAGGGTCAGATCCGGTCGACCGGGAAGATCCTTCCTGTGGAGCCGGAAGCGGTAGCCGGCCCTGTGCAACGTCCTCCGGATTGCCATTTCCGGTGCCGTGTCCCGTGGACCGATCCGGGACATCATCTCGGATCGGCTCATCGGGACCTTGTCAGGCAATTTTTCTCCTCCGGGGCTGGAGCGCGACCGTATTGGTGATCCACGGCGCCATCGCCTCTGCGATCGCGATGGCGACCGGTGCCGCCACCGCATTGCCGAACTGGCGATAGGCCTGCGTGTCGGACACCACGATCTTCCATGGCTGGTTGGAACCTTTGCGGTCGAAGCCCATCAGACGCGCGCATTCCCTCGGTGTCAGCCGGCGCGGGATCCCGTTGCCCTGCCGGATCAGGATCTCGGAGCCGTCCTTGAAGTAGCGTGCGCTCAGGGTTCGCGCGATGCCGTCCGGACCGTTCAGGCCGAAGCCGAAACCGTTGCCTGCCGCTTTGTGCTTTGCTGCGTAGTTCTGTAGATACTTCCAGAGATTCGGCGTCAGCGTATATTTCGACGCGACCTGCGCCCGCTTGCCGGTGGTAAACGGCTCCTCGGCTGTCTCCGTTCCGTCTTCGGGATGAAGGATGTCCTTCAGCGTCGGCCTCGTGCCTGCCGGGATGATGACGTCATCCAGAGAAAACCGGGTCGGCACATCGCGCCGGAAACCGACGATGAAAATCCGTTCACGATGCTGAGGCACCCAGTGACGGGCGTCGATCACCTTGTGATCGACATCGTAGCCCAGTTCGTCCAGCGCGTGCTGGATCACCCTGAAGGTGTTCCCCTTGTCGTGTGACAACAGGTTCTTGACATTCTCAAGGAGGAACGCCTTCGGCTGGTGATGGCGGAGGATCCGCACCACGTCGAAGAAAAGGGTGCCCTGCGTCTCGTCAGCAAAGCCATGGGCGCGGCCGAGCGAATTCTTCTTGCTGACACCGGCGATCGAGAAGGGCTGGCAGGGAAACCCGGCTAGAAGCACGTCATGCCCGGGGATGTCCGCCTCATCGATCTTGGTGATGTCCCCGTTAATCTCATGGTCATCCTCGAAGTTCGCCCGGTAAGTCTGCTGCGAGAACTTGTTCCACTCGCTGGTGAAGACACATTGTCCGCCGATGCTCTCGAAGCCGACGCGTAGGCCACCGATGCCCGCGAACAGGTCGATGAACTTGAAGGCGGGGCGCGCGACTGTCATAACAGCTCCTATGGCTCGCAAAATATAGTTAGAACGCCGTCATCAAGGCCTGGATACCGTAAACAGACTCTGAATTTCCCTGTCGGAAAAGTCCACGCAGAAATCACTCTTGTAATGATTTGACCCCAAGTCCCGGACCAGCCTTCGGGTCAAGTTGTGGCTATAGGATCGATGCACTGATCTGGCTGGAGTGTGCATCGCCTCATTCATTGGTCGGGAGCTTGGAAAGACGATGGTTAACGACGTGGGACCGCAAGTCTAGGCGTCCGATAGTTTGACATAATCAAAATTATGCGACACCTTCTTGTAGCCGCAAAGTAGAACTGTCGCACCTGAGCAAAGTTAGAATGTCTGCGGCTCAAGGCTGGTCCAGCCAGTTCTCGACATGCAGGCCCCTCACCCGGGAAAACTCGCCCATGTTGGCTGTGACCAGAACCGCCCCGAGCGCATAGGCATGGGCCGCGATCAGGAGATCGTTGGGACCGATCGGTTTGCCAGCGGCTTCAAGTTCGACCCGTATCTTACCATACTCAGCATCGGCCGGCACGTCGAAGGCCAAGACCTGGATGCTGCCGAGAATTGCTTCGACATTTTCGAGCAGCTTGGCTGATCCCTTCCGCGCGCAGCCGTATCGCAGTTCTGCGGCGGTGATGATGCTGATGCAGATGGCCTCGGACCCGACCTTGATGATGTGCTGCGTGACCGGACCCTGCGGGTTGCGCACCAGATCGGACACGATGTTGGTGTCCAGCATGTACAGTCGGCTCAAAAGTCGACCTCGCGCGGAGGCAAGAGTGTGTCGTCGATATCGGGAAACTGGTCTTCCGGACCGAGTGGCTCAAGATCGGCCAACACGGCCAGAAGGCTCCGACGCCGAACCGGCTCGAGGATAAGGCGGTCCCCGTCGCGATGGATCATCACACGATCACCTGGCAATTCGAAGTCGGCCGGGATGCGCACGGCCTGGCTCTTGTTGTTGCGGAAGAGCTTGGCTTCCCGGCCTGGCACGTGGTCGTGGGAGTAAGCTTGCGGCATGGTGGCCTCCATTGCATATGCACAAACATATACATGCGCGTGAACGTGATTTCAAGCCGGCGCTCGGCGACACCCGTTTCCGCACCCAATTACACCCAATTGGCAGAGCGACCACGGCCTTGAGGATCACCATGATTGATGACGCAGTCTATACAGCTCGTAAGGGAGGACCGGCGACGACCGTTGCCGGACGAGTTATGTGGTACCGAGGGCTCTGCGTCTCTTCGCCGATCACGGCGCCGCGTGTTGCCCTTTCGTTTCGCTTCTGGTCCAGTCATGCAGCACGACGTTGAGCTAAGGCGGCACCAAGATGAATACCCCAAATGGCGACCTCGACCGTTGGCCGGACCCGGCCGTCGCAAACGCTCGCCGCAGCGTCTTCGCGCAGGACCTTGTCGTCGAAGGTGATGCCACCTCCAATGGACCGATCGAGGTCCAAGGCAATGTCGTTGGCTCACTGCGGGCGCCGGAGATCACCGTGGCTGGTTCAGGTCGTGTTGAAGGTTCCGTGGTCGCCCACGACCTCGTCGTGCTCGGGGTGGTTTCCGGCAGGGTCTCAGCGCGAAACGTTCAGCTCGCGCCGAGTGCGGTCGTGCAGGCCGACGTCACCCATGAGCAGATCGCCATCGAGGCCGGTGCCGAGCTGGAGGGCAGGCTTCAGCGTAAGGCCTGACAGATCTCACACCACAAGGTCTGGCGGCAGCATTTGGCCAGCAGGCAGATAGCCCCGCCGCATCTTCTGTCGAAGAGTTTGAGATGCCGCCCTCTCCGCTTCTTCCACGGTGGCGCAAGTCTCGAGTCTTGTCCGTCCGTGCGTTCCGATCCGGCCCCAGGTCCGCAAGACGGAGACGTCTCCGAACAGCGTCGCCGCAACATCGATGCAGTAGAATCGCGCCATCTTGTGCTCAGGGTCGATGCGGTGCAGATGTGCCAGAGCCAAGGCGGTCCTCCTCTGCACAGACTCCGCCTTATTGCTCTCCAAGTCTAATTGCATTTCTGAATCGATCCGGGCGGTCCGATTCAGAAAGCTGATGGGTCATGGTGACGGATCGCCCGGTGTTCCCTCGACAACCTCGACCCAGAGGACGCCACGCAGGCTTTCTTCCGGGACCAGCCACACGGTCCTGAACCGGCCATTCACGGTGCGGTGCCGTTCTGCAACGAGTTCCCGGTCTCCGCGGTCGATCCGCCACAGGCGACGATCGATGGTCGGGCTTTTGGAGCTGCTTCTAGCGACCTCTTCCATACCGGCCTCCTGTCATCCGTTGACGGCTAGCGGTCATGGACATGAACTCTGTCAGAACATATCTAACGACATCAGAAGTGGTGCTTTGCTGTCGCCACGCGAACCACGAAAGGCTTTCCTGTCGATGCATGTTCTGTCCCCCGTTCTGGCTGTTTCCGCGCTTGCGGCGATGTCTGTTCCCGTCCACGCGCTCGACGCCTGGACGATAGGTGTCGAACGTGGCCTGCCGACCTACGCGCTCACCAGCGAAGCGGGTGAGGTGCGGCTTGTCTGCGATCCGGATCGCGTCTTTGGGCCAACGCCCAACGGCGCGTTCGTGGTTCGCTTTGTCAAAGACGCCGCACCGGACATGGTCGTCGTTCTCGCAAAGTCGGGCGAACAGGCCCGCCTGCCGGTCAACAACGGCATCGCCGCACAGGCATCGGTTGACGCAGCGGACTGGTCGAAAATGGTGGCTACCTTCCGCTCGGGCGGCGAGTTCGCGCTCGTTACAAGCGCCGACAGTCTGACCTTCGAGACAGCGCCGCTGCCCGATCTTGCCTGCGAGTAACCGGAGGCAGTTCATCGAATTCTGTTGCATTGTCCGGGTCTATCTGACGCGTCGCGCCTCGATCAGCAGCGACGCAATCGCGGCGAGGAAGGCACCAACGATCGTCGCCCGGGCCTCGATCAGCCAAGGGTCATCAAGTGCCGCATGCATAGCCCGGATAGCGGAGCTTTGGGCGTAGACGGTCATCGGTTCGCCGACCGCCATGTCCGATGCTGCCATGGCAAAGATGCGCCTCGCCTCATCGACATGCGGCGCAAGATCATCTTCCGCCAAGAGCCGCCGCAGTTCGGCCCGGGCTTCCTTGGCAAAGGCGCGCAGCATGTAGGCTGGGGTCACGTCGCCCGCGCCAGGGATCTGCTCAAGCTGCTTCTCGATTGCCAGCGGCAGCCGAAAGAGGACCACCAGCTTCTCTTTCCGGGGCCTCGCCAACCCACTGGCAGCACATTCGGGCGGCGAAGCGGGGGACTGCGGCCGACCACTCTCCCCTTCCCTCTTCCCGGCAAACTCCGGGTCGGCCAAGTGCTCCGTCGTCATGTCGGGAAGCTGGGCCTTGCCGCACTCGACATTTCCTCCCTGCTCCGGCGCACGCCGTTCGGCAAGAATGCGCGACTGCACCTCGCGCGATGACCGCAACCGTGCGGCGGAGTTCTGCAGACCTGGTTCTTCCGCTGCCGGGGAGGGTGCGACACGTGCAGGAAGGCGGAAACGGCTCATGCAGGGATCACCTCGTCGATCCCGGTCAGGACAAGTTCCGCAACTACAAGCTGGCGTGTGATGGCATCCGCCACCAGCCGACCGCCGGGTGCTTTGGCGTTGGCGCGGGCCGCCGGTCCAAGGGGGCCGTGATAGCCCAGTTGTTCGAGGATTCTCGAATGCGGAACGATCACGTCGAGATGGTCGAGACGCAGGATCTCTTGCAGCACGTCTTGGTCGCGCTTTGGCAGTTGAGCCATCCCCCCTTCCCGGGTTGCGGCGTCGATGATCTTCGGCCCCGCGTCCATGACGAGGACCCGGACCGCGGGGAACCGCTCGCCCTCGGCAATCGAGGCGCGGAGGTCGTCCATCCAGAGGACGGCGCGATGGGTCATTTCCCATTCGGCGTAGACGGGGCGGGCTGGGATCAGCACCAGATCGGAGATCAGGCAGAAGTCCTCGGTGTCGGTGTGGGTGCCAGGCCGGGTGTCGATCACGACGAGATCGACGCCGCGCGCTTCCTCGGCCTCGAGGAGCGACAGAAGCCCTTCAACACTTTCCGGTGGCGAGAGGATCGCCAGGCTCTCCGGCCAGTCGGGCTTTTGCGCACTCTCCCACGTGGCCAGTTCGAAACTGTCGCGCCAACGGCCGAGTTGAGCGTTCACATCACCGTCGATCAGGGTGACGCTGCGCCCGAGGTTCAGTGCTGCAGATGCGAGAAGCATGGCGGTCGTGGTCTTGCCCGAGCCGCCCTTGGTCTGCACGATGGTAATGACTTGCATGAAATGACGCCTCCACAAACGGTACTCGATACACCTTGCACCGACGCCCGGCGTTCTTTCATGACGCTGCGGAAGGCAGTGCACCGCGGGCAAGCCAAGATCCAGCGAAGCCGTTGTAAAGGCGTCACTAATCCGACCGACGTGCGGTGCGCCGTTTAGGCATAAGGTTGCAGAAACGTCAAATGGCATGTGCTGGAAGTTGTAACACACCGCCGAAGCCTTCATGTTTCCTAAGGATTCCCGCAGCCGTGATGCTGCGGCGCGGCGTCCGAGCACTCCTTCGGCCTAGCCGCAATCGAGGCTATCTGCCTTCCGGCCCGTATGACGGTTTGCATGTCTGCATGCCTGCATAGGTGACAGGCCGCATGCCTGCGTTGGAACCTGTCCGCACGGCTGATCCGAAGGCAGGGTGACATCAGGCCTCTGTCTAGGGACGATCCCGAATATGACCCGCCAACCGGATGCATGCCGGACAATCTGCCTGCTTGCCTGTCGGCCTGCTTGCCAGTTCGCCTAGTGACGGGTTGACGCTACGCCGATCCAGCCTGTGGCTTCATGCCCAAAGCCATTCATCGTCGGCCATCTTCCGCAATGGGCAGGCCTTGAAGCATCTTGAGGCCCCTTCCCCGGCCCCCCTTCTCTTCCCGGGCAGCCCTTCCTTCAGACTGTCGTGCCCGTCCCAACAGCCCTCATGGAGGGACCGCACACTTCTGCAAAGCCCAAGGTTTCAAGGCGCTCGACCACTTTGGTCTCGCGTTGCACGGAGGCCTGACGGCCGGGGCGCAGGGACGCAGTCGGCGGGCAAGCCGCCGACCCCTGACGCCATATTGAGTCCTCACCGGCTGTCCGGTTTCCGCACGCGGGCTCCTCTTCAGAGGAGCGGAAACCGGCCGGTGAGGACGGTTGGCAGGAACGGTGGTGTGTGGTACATGATGCGCAATGACTGCAAAACACATTTAATGATGCAATGCCACGCTCACGCCTGACCTCAACTGAGACTGCAGCCATCACGGCGCGGCTCCTCGCTGGCGAGAGCGTCGCGGCCGTGGCGAGGTCGATGGGCCGTTCCCGCCAGGCGCTGTCACGGATCAAGGGCAGCCTTGATCGGAAGGAGGTGCGGCGGCTTTCGGTAAAGTTGAACATCCGCATCACGGAAGACGAGCATGCAGCCTTTCAGGCGGTTGCCGAAGCAAACGGTCTGACGGTTTCCGAGGCAGTCAGGCATCTGGTCAGACAGGCAAGCGATCGTCTGGCCATCCAGGCAGACGAGCTTGATGCCATCGCTGCAGCCAGGCGGGAATTGTCCGCTGTCGGCAACAACCTCAACCAGATCGCCCGACTGGGGGCGGTCGGTCGTCTGACCTGGAATGCCCGTGATGCCGCCCTGGTGCGCAAGGTCGGAGCGCGGGTCGATGACCTTGTCGAAGAGGTGGTCCACCTCCTCTCGGCGCTGAGGGCCAAGCAGGGACTTGGTGATCAAACCTCTCCTTTCGTTCTTGCCACTGATACTTCTGCCGAGGCGCCGAAATGACCCGGTCGCCTTCCGTCGAGGATCTGGTTCTCGGTCATGTTCTCGACGACCGTCGTCGTGGGCGGGGTGGTGGCGACGGCTCATCGTCCCGTCTCGGCACGCGCAAGGAACGCCAGACCCGGGCGCTTCTGCGAAACGCTGGTGGGCCCCGTGGCTGGCAGTCGGTCGTCAAACGCATCGCCGGCGGCAGCGCCCGCACCCCACAGGAGCTGAAGCGCCTTCTCGACTATGTGGCCCGGGAAGAGGGGGTGCAGAGCACTTGGTGCAACCTGGCGGGCTATGAGCGTGATTTCGATCCTGCCCGAACGGAGCGGACGGCCGATATCTGGTCTTCGACCTGGACAGGTGCGCCGCGTCGGGGGCATGCCGATCACATCGTCCTGAGTTTTCCGCGGGGGGTGGACGCCGAACGTGCTGAGGTCATCGCCCGGGAATGGGGGCAAGCTGTGTTCGGGTCCGGTGAGTATGGGGATGTCTGGCGATACGTTGCTGCCCTGCACAAGGACACTGACCATCTGCATGCGCATTTCGTGGTCGATAAGCATGGCATCGAGGAAGGCCGATTCCTATCGATCTGTCGTCATGCCGCGCTGAACTTCGATGTGATGCGCGAGCTTCACGCCGAGATCAGTCAGTCGCATGGGCTGAACATCCTCGCCTCGTCGCGCCTTTCCCGCGGCATTGTCGAGAACCCGCCGCGCCAATCCGAGCTGCGTGCATCGCGAGAGGGCGGGAAGGCCACGCCACCTCCCCCGCCGCCGCTGTCTGACGGGGAGCGGAGCCGACGGCTCGCCGCGATGCAGGGCTTCGCCCGTGAATACAAGACCCTTGGCGACCTCGCCGACCTTGCCGCCGCAACCGGCACCGAGGCAAGTGCCGCTTCCTACCTTTCCCGGCTGGCCCGGGCGCTTGGCGCGTCTGCCGCCGCTCTCAGACAAGGAGTTCCCCTGATGCCCGATCACTCGCTTCATGCCGAAGGCGACCCCGCCACACGGGTTGAGGCAGCGCGCAACGAGATGATCGCTTCGGCCACAGAGGCCTGGGAGGCAATTCGCGCCATGGAACCCTCTGCCGAGCGGGTCGACCTGGAGCGCAGCTTTGCCGAGCAGGCCCGCGCCTCGCTGAAACTCGCACCCGACAGCATCCTCCTCGCAGAGCATGCCCAAGTTGCCGACCGGAACACCGATCCCTATCACAACCCGACCCTCGCCTCACTTGAGCGGTTGGACCAAGGCCAGACCGAGGGGGTTTCCCTCGACGAAGGTCTTCGCGCGACCCTTGCACATGTTCGCGACGAGATCGGCGAACGGCTGACGGCGCTGTTCTCGATCCGGGAAGATGAGCTTCGCATAGCCGGCACGTCCGTCGAGGAAATGGTCGCCCGCTTCAGTTTGGCCGAGCGCAGTGAGGGCCAGCGGGCGAGCTGGATTACTGAGCAGCCGAACACAATGCAAAAGGTGTTCTGGATGGAAACGGAGCGCGCTTTGGGACAGGAGGTTCAGGCGGAAGTCGCGGCTTTCAACCTAGCGCCGGAGTTGACCGAGGCCATTGCGCGCGACCAGTTGCTCACCGTCGATCGCCATATGAGGCTCTCTGATGTGCCCGCGCTGGAAGCCATCGTCGACCGCCTGCACGACACCCTGAAACCCGAGGATCTCGACCGCGTCCGGTCCGGCGATCTCGCCCCGCTCAACGAGCAGGTCCGAGATCCGGCACTCAGGGCGGCCGTTGCGCATGAACTGAAAAATGAGGGCGACCTTGGCGCGACGAGCGAGGTTGGACCCTGGGCAGACCTGGCACGTGCGCAGCATCGCGCTGCCGAACTGGGGCAGCGCGATCGTGCTGTCGAGCGCGACACCGGCCACGAACTCTGAGGACAGACCCATGCTTTCGAATCTCGACACCGCCTGGCGGTATCCGCTGGCGCTGCTCCTTGGACTGCTGACGGGTCTCTACATCGGCGGCATGCTGGCGACGATCTATGTGATCACAGCCTTCCGGGAGAGCCTCGATACGCTTAGCCCAACAGGCCCCTGGTTCTTGCGCTACGAATGGGCCGACCTCGCCGCGCGGCCTTCAGTCCTGCAGGGCGCATTGATCATCACCGGTGCTGTGACGGTCGCGCTGACGCTCGTCGGATTAGCTGGGGTACATCGCGGCCGCCTCAACCAGTATGACGACGCGCATTTCCAGTCGCGTCGCGAGTTGAAGCGAAACCACATGGTCGGAACCCTCGATCAGAACGGTTTCATCTTCGGCAAGCTCGGCCTTCCGAAGTCCGACGCGCCCTTCGTGATGGCGCCGCCAGACCGCTTCCCGCATGCGATGATGATCGCCCCCACGGGCCGGGGGAAAGGAGTCGGCTTCGTCATCCCGAACCTCCTCCATTTCTCAGGCTCGGCGATCATCCTCGACGTGAAAGGTGAGAACTTCGCCAAGACCTCCATCCACCGCAAGCATGGGCTGAAGAACGGCATTTGGTACTTCTCGCCCTTCGATGAGGACCGGAGCTCGCACCGGTTCAACCCGCTTGCCCGGATCGCCGCCCTGCCCTCCGCTGAGCGTCAGTACACCGCGCTGAACTCGATGGCCGACCTCTTCCTCATCCCGGAAGGCGAAAGCGCCCAGAGCTTCTTCAATGCCGGCAAGCGGCTCTTCATCGCCTCGTGCCTCTACGCCATCGAACAGCGCCGCCCGACTTTGGGCTTTGCCGGTGAGATCATGGCCGGGGGTGGCGACAAGAAGAAGAGCTATACGGCCATTGCCGAGACCACGAACATCCCGATCATCTCCCGCACCTTCCTAGAGATGGCCGACGTCCCGGAGAAGACCCTCGGCGCCTATGTGTCCGTCATCCAAGGCTCCGGTCTCGAGCTTTGGAACGACCCCGCGGTCGACCGCGTGACCTCCGCCAGCGACTTCGACTTCTCGACCTTCCGCCGCGATCCCCAAAGCCTCTACATCGTCGTCCAGCCCGAGCACCTGAAAACTCTCGCCCCCCTCGTCCGTCTGCTCTTCGCGGATGCCATCGCCTCCCTCCAGCGCCGTGAGCCTGGTCAGGACGAACCCCATGCGGTCATGTTCCTGATGGACGAATTCGACCAGCTGGGCCGACAGCCCCTTGTTCTTTCTTCTATCAAGACCATACGCAGCTTCGGCGGGCGCTTCTTCATCATCTCCCAGACCATTCCCGGCCTAGATGACATCTATGGCGAAACCGGGCGGCGCTCTCTGCAAGGTGGGGCCGGGGTGCAGATCTACATGACGCCACAAGATGATCGGACCGCCGAGGTGCTCTCGAATGCCTTGGGGCGCTCCACCATAACGGCAGTGACCGAGAGCCAGTCGCGGGTTCGCGCCCTGGAGGACAGTGCCAATGTCAGCAGGCGGTCGGAAGAGCGGCCGTTGATTTCGGCAAACGAAGTGCTGCGGTTTCCGCTGAATCAGGTGCTGGTGCTGCCCGAGGGGCAGTATCCGATCCGGGCGCGGCACATCCGGTACTTCGAGGATCGGCACTTTGCCCCGATTGATCGAGCGCGGAAAGGTAAGGGATTGCCGAGTATACCGGGAAGCGGAGCGGTTGGCAGGCAAATCGCCGTTGGAAAACTGTCGGGGTTGGCTGCGTCCGCCGGACAGGCAGATGCCGAGGTCTTCGGGGAGGCGGCGCGGGTGTTTCGGGCAATTGCGGAGAGCGCCAAGCACACACGGAAAGTGCCGACTCGGGTCTAACCGATGCTTGGTCGCTGAACCTCACCTCATGCTCCTACAGGCAAACTTCGGCCTATTTCGGTCCGCCGACCCTGTTTACGTGCTTCTATCGGATTTCCCTAACCAGTCATTCTTTCCTGCCGCAGCAATTCCTAGTCGAACCAAAAGCGACGGTGTGGTGAGCGGGAGTTCTTCGCCACATGGCGCGGGCATCACCTAGCCGGACCAAGAAGATCCGCAGCGGCACGTCTATGCAGACCTGCCGTTGCAAAGTGATCTTCGCGAAGGGATCTTTGAACAAAGCTTCGGCATCTCTGTCCCCAACCGAAACGGCCGCTAATGTCGGAGAATATCCAGCACCGGGCATTCGGGACGATCCCCGCCGCTGCAAAGCGCGGCGGTGCGGGACAGGAGAGCTTCGATCCTTTGCAGGTCGGCGATCTTTGCCCTGACATCCGTCAGATGTGCCTCGGTTTTTTCTTTGACCTCGGCGCAGGACTGCAGCGCGCCATCGCCAAGGCCAAGCAATCCGCGAATGTCGTCTAGCGAAAACCCCAGCTCGCGGGCGCGCATGACGAAGCGCAGGCGCTGCACATCCGTGGCCTCATAGGTCCGATGACCTGCATCCGTCCGGGCGGGTGGTGGCAGGATGCCCGCCGTCTCGTAATAGCGGATCGTCTCCAGATTGCAGCCGGTCGCGCGGGCCAGATCGGCCCGGCGCAATACCCCTGCCTTGAGGCTTTCTTTGCGGGTCGCAGCTTCGTGAACGACAGTCATGGTGATTTCCCTTGCACCTGTAGTCACTACAGACCGTAGGCAGGTTGCAACGGGATGACAAGGAACCCTGCGATGAGTGACATTCACGATGCCGAAACCGCGCCGCGAAGCGCCGATCACAAGGGCCTGTTTGCCACACTTGGGCTGGCGGGGGCGTTTCTGGCCTCGGCCTGCTGCATCGTGCCGCTGGTGCTGGTGACGCTGGGAATATCCGGTGCATGGATCGGAAATCTGACAGCCCTTGAACCCTACAAGCCGCTGACCTCGGGCATCGCCATTGTCTTTATCGGGCTGGGGTTCTGGCACGTTTATTTTCGGACAAAACCCGTATGCGTGGAGGGGTCGTACTGCGCCCGCCCGCAATCGTCGCGCCTCACCAAAACGGTGCTTTGGGCGGCAACAGTGCTGGTCCTGCTGTCCGTGACGCTCAACTGGTGGGCACCTCTGCTTTACTGAAACCAAAAGGAAACCTTATGAAACGTTTTGCAATTCTGGCTCTCGGCGCGGCGATGCTCGGCCTGCCCGCCACAGCGTCATTCGTCTTCGCCCAATCGGCTCCGGCGACCGCATCCACACTGACCGAGGTCACTTTCGATGTGCCGGACATGACTTGCGGACTCTGCCCGGTGACGGTCAAGGCCGCGATGAGCGGGGTCGAAGGGGTGCAATCGGTCGAGGTGGACTTTGACAGCCGCAGCGCGATGGTGATCTTCGATCCGGCCCTGACCAATGCGGCAACGATTGCGGAAGCCTCGGCACAGGCGGGCTATCCGGCCAATGTGAAGGGCTAAAGCCAATGCGCGACGACATTCAGGGCGGGGTGTTGGCGACGCTGATCGCCGCCCCGCTGGTGGTTGTCTGTTGCGGTGGTGGCGGCATCGCCCTGGCCGCGATCATCGGTGCGGTTGGCGGATGGATCAGCGGCGCTGGCGGCCTGGTAGCAGTCATGATGGCAGCCGTTGCGGCACTGACTTGGCGCAGCCGTCGGCGCGCGCAGTTGGGAAGCTGCGAGCCGGGCGTTTCGGAAAGGCAGCACGGGCCATGAGCGGCGATCCATCCGAACGCCGTCTACTGATCACCGGCATTGTCGGCACCGTCATCGCCGCGCTGTGCTGCTTCACGCCGGTTCTGGCCGTGCTCCTCGGTTTTGTCGGCCTGTCAGCCCTGCTGGGTTGGCTTGATGTCGTGCTCTTGCCTGCCCTCGCCGTCTTCATCGGCCTTACGATTTATGCCCTCTGGCGACGCCAGCGGAACGCCAGAAACTCCTAAAGGAATACAATCATGAACGATTGCTGCACCATTCCCCGTCCAGACCAAAATTCTTTCGACATGGCTGTAATCGGGGCGGGATCGGCGGGGTTTTCCGCCTCGATCACGGCGGCCGGGGCGGGCAAGCGTGTAGCGCTGATCGGACACGGGCTGATCGGCGGCACCTGTGTGAACGTGGGCTGCGTGCCGTCAAAGGCCTTGATCCGTGCGGCGGAAGCGATCCACGGCGCGAAGGCGGCGAAACGGTTTCCGGGACTATCCGGGGCTGCACAGGTCGATGATTGGGCGGCGCTGATGGCCGGGAAGGACGCCTTGGTTTCTAGTCTGCGTCAAAAGAAATATGCCGATCTGCTGCCCGGCTATGAGGGGATTACCTACATTGACGAAGGGGCGGCCCGGCTTGTCCCCGGTGGCGTGCAGGTCGGCGCGCGCCTGATCCGTGCGCCCAAAGTCATCATAGCCACGGGTGGCCGCCCCGCCCTGCCGCCCATTCCGGGAATCAGGCAAGTGCCCACGCTGGACAGCACGTCCCTTCTTGCGCTGGAAACGCTGCCGGAAAGCCTAGTCTTCCTTGGCGGTGGCTATATCGGTGCGGAACTGGCACAGATGATGGCGCGGATGGGCGTCAAGGTTACCATGGTCTGCCGCTCGCGCCTTCTGCCGCAGGCCGAACCCGAAGTGTCGGAAGCTCTGACAGAGGTGTTCCGGGGCGAAGGCATCACAATGCACTGCGGCGTGACCTATGATACTTGCAATCGGGATGGCAAGCGCGCCGTGCTGTGCATCGAAGAACGCGGCAAGCGACTGGAACTGACAGCAGATCATCTGGTGCTGACCACCGGACGCAGCCCCAATACCGAAGGCCTGGGGCTTTCCGAAATGGGGATCGAGACCGACCGGCGAGGGGCAATCGTGGTGGGCGACGACATGCAGACCACCCGCCCCGGCATTTATGCCGCAGGGGATGTGACCAACCGTGACCAGTTTGTCTATATGGCCGCCTATGGAGCAAAGCTGGCCGCAAGGAATGCCATGGGCGGTGCAGAGTGCTATGACAATAGAGCGATGCCTTGGGTGGTGTTCACTGATCCGCAGGTGGCGGGCGTAGGGTTGACTGTGGAACAGGCCGTTGCAGCCGGCTATGACGTGAAAACCAGCGTTCTGACGCTCGACAACGTGCCTCGAGCGCTCGCGGCCCGTGACACGCGCGGTGTCATCAAACTGGTGGCGGATGCAAAGACCGATAGACTTTTGGGCGGTGTGATCGCCGCGCCTGAAGGTTCCGACAGCGCCCAGACGCTGGCCATGGCCCTGAAGTTCGGGATGACCACCAAGGCACTCGGGGAGACCATTTTCCCTTATCTGACCACGGTCGAAGGCCTGAGGCTCGCGGCTCAGACCTTCGATAAGGACGTGGCGATGCTTTCGTGCTGTGCGGGATGAAGCCGTGCCCGCCGCCCGTGAGGTGGCGGACATTGCAGCCGACAGCTCCCAGCCCAGATCCCGGCCCAGTTCGCGCTGCCTTTCCAATTCAAGCTGACGCCGCCGCTTGCGCTCTTCGTCGAACTCATGCTGCTGCTTTTGACGCGGTTTTAACGTGCTGCGCCCAGCGGCTTGATTGAAGCGGTCGCAGATCGCCTCTGCCTCGTGGGCATCTGCTATTGTTGCATGTTGCAACTGAAACGCCTCACCTGCATCAGGCCGCTTACCGCCCTTCGCGACCCTCACAGGCACAGTATCTCCGCCACCCCACGCCGCCCAGCCTGCCGCGAAAGTTGCACCACCAGATCCACACTTCCCTCGCAGTACCGCTTCACCTCCTCGAACCCCATGCCCAGCCCGGCGGCCATGACCATGATCGCCAACCGATCTATGGCTTTCCGGGCGGTGTCGGCATGGATGGTTGTGAACGAACCACCGTGCCCGGTGTTGATCGCTTCCAGGAAGGTCCGGCTTTCCTCACCCCGCAACTCACCAAGAATGATCCGGTCTGGACGCATCCGAAGCGAGGCTTCCAGTAGCCGCGCAGGCGTCCGTTCGCCTTGGGCACTGCGATCAGCCTTAAGCGATACCGCGTTCTCCTGACGGGGGAACAGCTCATAGGCATCCTCGATGGTCAGGATCCTCTCGCCCGGGTCCACCATCGACAACAAAGACCGAGCAAATGTCGTCTTGCCGGTCGAGGTGCCGCCAGAGATCAGGATGTTCATGCGCTCCTCGACGCAAAGCCGCATGGCCTCGACGACCTGCCCCGCCTCAGCAAGCTTCATTGCCTCCCCTGCCCTTGCCCGACGCTTGGCGTCGAGATCGACAAGACCACCGTGTAGGAGGCGCGGCTCGATCAGCTGATCGGCCGAAACCTTGAATGGCCGGAACGTGATAGCCATCCCGCCTTCCACTATGGGCGGCGCCACAACCTGCGCCCGGATCGCCATATCGCCCAAGACGATCTTTCCCGAAACGGTCGGCTTCTTGTCGGAGAACTGCACACCAACGGCAGAAGCTATTGCCTGCCCAAGGTTGTTAGACAGGACCCGATCGATGGACAGATGCGAGACCCGCTCCATGTGGGTTGCACCCTTTCGCTCGATCCAGACTTTTCCATCCGGGTTGATCGCCACCTCGACCAGATCGTCCCGTAAGAACAGCGGCGCAATTGGCGTCAGGTAGGACCCGAGGAAGCTCGGCCGATCATCCATCACCAGATTTCCAAGTCGCGATCGACCATGACCGTGATTGCGGCTCCGGGGGCGACGGTGATGATCTGCGGCAGGCTCGTATAGGCCTCGACCGCTGAGCCCGTGGCAGCGCTCAGGTCCTCGCCCATGCTCTCGGCCGTGTCGGAACTGATCTCGTCAGTGTATTTCGCGGCGGCAACGGCTGGGGCAGCCCCGAGAAGAGAGATCAGCGCAGCCGACCCGAACCGTGCGCCGAAGCGCGTGTTGACCTTGCCGGTGATGCCGGAACGACCTTGGGCGTCGCCACCGAAGGCCTCCATCTGCACGGATTGCCCATCCGGGGTGACGAGCCGCGTCCAGGCGACAAGAATGCGACCTTGGCCGATGGCCACGTCCGAAGAATAATCGCCGAAGAGGCGCGCGCCGGCGGGGATCAGGATCTGGGCCTGATCGAAGGACCAAACCGGTCGGGTCACGATCGCTGTGATCTGGCCAGGCAAGCTCGAGTCGACCGCATTCTCCAGGGTCGCTTCGATCATCGTACCCTGAAGGACGGTGTTCGAAGGATTGGCGATCACCTGGCTCACTTCGGTGGCGGTGGCTTCCCGTCCCGACTGCACAAAATCCCGACCTGTCGCATCTCGGCCCTCGGCAGGGGCCTCGGGCATCCCCATACCGACATCCCCTGCCCCACCCTTTTGACCATCATCGAACACGACCGAAGGCGAGGCCACACGCGCCGCAAGCTGCGCCTCGCGCTCGGCACGTTTGGCGGCCAGTTCGGCTTCTCGCGCGGCATCGGCGGCACCCGCGGTGTCGGCGCTTGCCTTCAGGACGGCGATCTCCTGATCGAACTGCCGCCGCATATCCTCCATGAGAGCAAGGTTCTGGGACTGTGCCTCTTCGAGCGCAAGCGCCAGTTCCTTGGCTGTCTGGCCCTTCTCGGCATCGGCCCTGTCGGCAAGATCACCCAACTCGCGCTGCAACCGTTCGACCTCAGACTGGAGTGTGGCGTTCCGCGCTTCGAGGTCTTCCCGCTGTGAGGCCAGTTCGCCTTCGATGTCGGAAAAGCCATCTCCGGCGGGTTTCGCTTCCGGTTTGGGCTCAATCGCTCCGAAGGGCGAGCCACCAGCCTGATCCTGGAATTCCTCTACGGCGGAGGTTTCCACATCGGGGATTGTGCGGCTGGAAGGCCAGACCGTCCAGAGCGCGGCAAGGCTGGCTCCGGCCAAGAGTGCGCCCATGCCAAGTCGCTGCTGCCGGGTCATTTTCGGCTTGGGTCGCTCGACCTTGTATTCTGGCTCGGCGCCCTTCTGCGGATCGGTCATCTCAGGATCAGCCATGTCAGAACTCCCAACCCTGAAGCTTGGCGAGCAGGGCCGGATCGGTGGTCACGCCGCCATCTACCCGCTCGATGCACAGAACCTGCGTCCCGATCCGGATCGAATAGGCGGAGCGCAGGCCCGAGACGCGGACGATGCTGCCGCGCGTGCCGGAGTTCAGCGTCACTTCGCGGCCCGTCGCATCGACGCCGAAGATCGAGGGTCGGACACCCGGTGCGAAGGCAAAGTAGGTCGCTTGCCCATCATTCCAGATATGGACGGGTTTCAAGGTCTCGTCGCCCGACCAGGCATAGCCGATGTCGCGCGACCCTGCGGCCACGGTACTGCGGGCCGTCCTGCCCGTGCCGGTCTCGGGATAGCGCAGGACCAGCCGATAGGTCGGATTGCGGGACCGACCCTCGCTGATCGAAAGTGAGATCGTGCGCCGCCCGGTGTAGATCGTCATGTTGGTCTCCGCCCCGGCGATCAGGGGTTTCACGGAGACCGTGGTCCGGTTGGAGAGCACCTCGACCTCGAAGGCTTCGCTGTCGCCGAGAAGGACGGAATCGATCCGCTCGCCGGCACCGAGTTCGATGGCGGTGTTCACGCGCAGATGCGTGTCGAGCCGGATGACGTCGACGGGGTTGTAAAGGACCGACCGGACACGGGCATCCGCGCCCATCGACGCGGGGGCGACTTCGGCGCTGGCAACGGCTCCAAAGCCGAGGGCGCAGGCGAAGGCAAGTCCCGGGAGGAGAAGAGAACGGGTCATGGATTGGTCTCCAGGGTTTCGGCGTCAACGCGGTAGGCCGAGACGGTGAAGCCGAGCGGGTTTTCCCAGACATGGGCGAGGGAGCGCTCGGTCTTGGGCTCGAAGGCGAACTCGACCGTCGCGACGAAGGGCTGGGTCACCGGCTCCTGTTTCGTCTTGCGCAGGGTTTTCAGGAAGCGGATCTGGGCGACGTTCGGCGAAAGGAAGGTGATCCGGCGCACGGTCACCGTGACTTCCGCACCGGGGCCGTAGACATCGGGCGGATAGGCCGTGTTGCCGCCGCCCTTCGACCAGAGAAGCCGCAGACTTTCCTCGGCACGCCCCGTCGAGCGCCGCTGGACACTTTCAAGCCGGGCTTGAATGCCCGCGAGGAAATAGCCTTCGCGATCTGAGACGTAAGCCACGAGGAGGCTTTGCTTCAGCGCTTCCTGGTCCTCGATCCCGGTCGGGGCGACCTGCAGGATGTTTTCGGCGTCACCCGTCTGCCGATCGACGAGGACGGTGAAGACCTGGGTTTCCCGCAAAGGCAGGACGAGGACCAGTGCGGTTGCAAGGATCAGGCTCAGCCCGCCCGCGGCACTCGCGACAATCCAGGCGCGCCGGGCCGAGAGGCGGGGCTCCAGCACGAGATCGACATCAAATCCATGCGCCTCCATGGGCGGTCCTCCACTTCTCGAATTCTGGGGCATCAGCTTTTGTCCGATGTCCGGCTGGCGAGCCGCATCGCCGTCTGCACGGCGGACCTGCCGATCTGTCCGGCGGTATTGCCGTTCAGACGTGCATCCGATGGTCGGCGGCCGCCGGCATCCAATCCAGCCGCTCCCCGCCCTGCGCCGATCCCGGACGCGATGCCGGTGCGTCCGTAACCCTTGACGCTGTCGGCGGTACGGAAGGTCGAGGCTGCGACGCTGCCAAGACCGGTCGCGGTCGACGCGAGCGACTGCGCGATCGTCGGCACCATGGCCATGAGGCCAGTTCCGAGCATCATGACGACCACGAAGCTCAGGACATCGCCGATGGTTTCGACCGAGGCGAGCGAGGCCGGGGTGAGGTCCTCCGCGATGTAGATCGTGAAGGCCGCCATGCCGGACGTCAGCATCGGATAAAGAGCAAAGCCGAGGGCAAGGTTCACCCACCGGTCAAAGAGCGGGGCGGTGACCTTGAAAAGTGTGCAGCCGATTGCGACGGGTGCGAAGATGACGAGAACGCCGATCATGATCTTCGCGGCCGAGATCACGATGATCGACACCGTCGCCATCAGGGCCGCGACCAAGAACATCAGGAGGCCCGCAAGGGCACCAGTGATGTAGCTGCCATTCTGGCTGATCGCCTGACCTACATCGAGGGCTTGAAGGTAGAGGGCATCCAAACCCTCGTAGAGATTGCCCGATCCATCTCCAAACGCGTTCATCACGACAGCCCCGATCTCACTCGGGGCATTGGTCAGGACACCGTAGACCGAATTGAAGTTCGTCCAGGACGACAAGAAGGCCGACGCGACTGCGATCCGCACCATCAGACCGAGCCCGTTGCGAAGTGTCATTGGCACGGCTTGTGCCATCAGGTTGATCCCGACCAGCGCCACCACCAGAACAGACCCGACCCGGAAGACCGGCACGATCTCGGCGGCCACGGCATCAAATGCCGTAGCGCCAACCGCTGTTGCGGCGGCATCGACCTGGGTCAGGATGTCGGCAATGATTGCCATGGATCACTTGGCCCGGCAGCTTTGTTCGAGGTCTCGAAATCGCGCTTCGGTCGCGCGCCGATCTTGATCTCGTATGCTTTCCAGCGTTGGACGGTCAGCATCGGTCAGTTCCGATGCTGACTTTCCCAACTCGGCCGCGACGAAGGCGTCGAAGGTGAAGCCCTCGAAGAGGCAAGCGCAGGAGCCTTCTTCAAGCCGCCGCGACATGGCCACGCGGAAATAGGCTTGCCGAGCCACTGCGCGGAACTTCCAATCGGTGATCCCATCGGGCAGATCGATCACCTCTTCGCAGGCAGGCCTGTCTGCGGCGGCAAAGATCCCGGTCCCGCGCCGCTGCATTTCGGTCAGGAGGTCCAGAGCGGCGTCTGCATCCTGCGCCACCACCGCTTCCCGGGTTCTTTCGGCCAGCTGGACATCGCTCAATGAGGCGAGGTCCTCCGCTGCGGCGAAGTTGGCAAGGCAGACGAGGACAGCAACCGCCGCGATCTGGTGAGACGCCCGCCGCATCATTCGGCCCCCGAATAGTCGAAGAAGCTCTTTTCCTTGGCCTGTTCTGCGGCCCAGTTCACACCCGTCTGCCCGGCAGCGAGCCCGGCAGCCGCGTTCAGGCGCCACATCTGGCCGAGCATGTAGTTGGTCTCGGCGGCCATACGGGTGTTGAGATCTATGCTTTCCTTGAGAGTTTCCTGGTTCGCGATCTCGTCAACGAGCCCGTCGATCCGCGCGAGGCTTTGGGCAGCTTCCTCGTAGGAAAGCTGCGCCACGCCCATGGCCGTGGCGCTCGTAGCAGCGGTCGTCGCGATGAGCTTGTCCTGCGGGTTCTCCGATGACGACAACCCGGCCAGGGTTTCCGAGGTCAGGCCGGCCCTTTCCAGCGTGTCGCGCATATACTCGGCGGCCATCTTGTCGCCCATGGTCACATCGCCATCGAGAAGGCTTTCAAAAAGCCCGTCGAAATCCCCGATGGTGAGCGCATCCTGGAAGCCGGAAAGGTCAGTGATTTTGGCCGCGCGCGAGCGCAGGTCCTCCACCGAATTGTAGAGGCTTGCGATCTCGTTCAGGCCCGAGATTGATCCGAGGATGCCTTCGAGGTTGGTCAGCTGCTCGAGACCGGTCTCGACCTGCTTCTTCAATTCTTCGATCTGCGCGATCTGGTTTTCGGCATCGCGAAGTGCCGCCTGCAGCTGCTCGATGTTCTTGGCAAGGTTGGTGCCGTCGATGACGGGCACGCCTTGGGCCAGAAGAGGTGATGCCAGGATCGATGCACAGACGGCGAGCGCGAGGCGCGCCCTCGTTCGAAGGACGGCAGGTCTCACGGAGTGTACTCCCAGAAGGTGGTGTATTGCAGGGATTGCGCGGCGTCCGAGAGCCCACGGGCCGCCTCGACTTTGACGGCACCCGCGCGCAGCCGCAGCGTCAGGGCCGTAAGGCGCGCGCGTTCGGCGAGCATGTAGGTGTTCTGATCGACCGCTTCTTTCGGGGTCTGGGGCTTGGCCTCTTCAAGGAACCCCTTGATCCGCGCCATGGCCGCCTCGATCTGCCCCGACTGCTGGCCGGAATAGCCGATGAAGGCTGAGGACATGTTGCCCCATTCGGCACTCGCACCCTCCACCCCCGCCAACGTGCCCGTCACGTCCGCGCCGGTGATCACCGAAAGATAGGCGTCATAGTAGCCCGAGATCCGGCGGACGTAGTTCTGGGTTTCCTCGAAAGGAGGGATGCCACCGTATTTCTGGACGTTGCCGGGCCCTGCGTTGTAGGCCGCAAGCGCGAAGTCGATCCGGCCGAAGCTGTTGAGCTGGGTCGCGAGATAGCGGGCGCCACCATCGAGGTTCTGCAGCGGGTCGGTCGGATCAACGCCGAGATCGGCGGCAGTGCCCGGCATCAACTGGCAGAATCCCATGGCCCCGACCGGGCTGATCGCCGCGTTGGAAAACCCGCTTTCCTGCTTCACCAGCGACTGGAAAAGAATGCGCCAGGTCGTCGGAGTGAGCCCAACCTTCACGACGCCGGGATGCGTCTCATAGCGCGCCGCCGTCGCGATGATCATCGCCTCAACCGTCTCACCTTCCCCGAAGAGCCGCTGGCTTTCCGGGCTTGTCTCCTCAAGGGGATATACCTCGTCGGCAGGAGGGAAGGTTCCCGTCCCCATCTCGAAGCCGCTGAGGTCGGTCACGCCGGTCGTATCCGCGAGGAAACGCTCATAGGCGGCCAGCTGGTCGTCTTCGATCTCGCTGAGTTCCGTGCGCGTGGCGAGTTTCTCCCCCTGCTTCACCGCATCCTCAGCCTGTTCGACAAGACGCGAGATGAAGTTCGACAAGCGCGAGCCATCGATGATCGGCACGCCCTGGGCCAGGAGGCCCATAGGCACCGCAGTGCCGAGAAGAAGCCCGAGAAGGAGCGGTGCGCGACTCATGCGGTGTCTCAGTTCGCGCAAGTCGTGTCGGGTGCGTTCATCGTCGAGACGACGACCGTCGTGCCGTCACTTTGCTCGTGCGCTGCGAAGTATTTGCCCTCGGCCCGGAACTGACCGTGGCAGGGGGAGACGGCCCCCGTCTCGACACCGGCGCAGGCGGAGAGGAGGGTGAGCCCGACAAGGGAAGCGGGGATCAAGCGGTTGCGTCTGGTCACGTCATGTCCTTCCAGAAGTCGGGGTTGTCGCGCCAGCTATAGGGCGCGCGGTCTTCACCGGATCGGCCGCCGCCAAGCACGGCGAGCGCGGGTCCGAGGGCCGCGAGATCCATGTTCACGAAGACCGAGTCTCCGGCCGAGCGCAGGAGGGCGAGGCGCAGGCCGCCCGTGGGCGTGCAGAGGAACTCGGCCTCTTTCTCGTTCAGCCGCAGGATCCGGTAATCCTCGGGGTTTGCGCGCGGGTTCGGGTAGAGAAGCTGGGTCACTACGCTTTCCGCGATGATTTGTCCGACCTTGACCCGTGTCAGATGGGTCGGAGTCTGGGTCAGCATCATCACCACGGCATTCTTCTTCCGCATCGTGACGAGCCAATCGTGCAGGCGCTTCTCGAAGATCGGATCGTCGAGCATCTTCCAGGCTTCATCGATGACGATGAGGGTCGGACGGCGATCCTCGATCACCCGTTCGATGCGCCGGAAGAGGTAGGCCAGAAGCGCTGAGCGCTCGGTCCCGAGATCGAGGATCTCCGACATGTCGATGCCGACCACATCTTCGGACAGGCTGATCTGGGATGTGGCCCCGGGCCCGAAGAGCCAGCCATGCCGACCCCCCTGCCCCCATTCCCGGACCCTTCCCACCAGATCGCCCTCGTCGTCTGTCGAGGCGACGAGGGTTGCGAGGCCGTCGAAAGTCCTGAGCCGCGGATCGGCCGAAACGATCT
Organism: Frigidibacter oleivorans; assembly: GCF_003993775.1. GTDB lineage: Bacteria > Pseudomonadota > Alphaproteobacteria > Rhodobacterales > Rhodobacteraceae > Frigidibacter > Frigidibacter oleivorans. Next base: position 147,253 of record NZ_RJRZ01000005.1, on the reverse strand, counting down.
GACGGACGGCGGCGTTCAGGCTGACGGTTTGAGCGGTCTCGAAGGGGCGCGACCCTGCAAGGATGTCACCAAGCCAGTCGGTGAGCCAGGCCGCCCCGCGCTCGTCGACCTCGGTCTGAAACGGATTGAAGCCTGTCGCCTCGCCGATCCGGATCGCAGAATAGCTGCCACCCAAGGCGCGCACGGCCATCTCGAGGCCCCGGTCCTTGTCGATGACGAGGATGCGGGCATGCACTCGCCGCGCCTGCGCCATCAGAAAGGCCGTGCCAAGGGTCTTGCCCGATCCGGTGCGGCCCAAGACCAGCGTGTGGCCGGCGCTCGGCTCGGCACCGCGCTCGCCCTTATCGTGGAAATTGAAGCGGTAGAGGCTCGAGGTCACCGTCGGCAGCGCCGTGATCGTCTCGCCCCAGGGCGACTGTGCCTTGGAGCGACCTTCCGTCACCCGGTGCAGCGCTGCGAGGTGGGCGAAGTTCTGGGCTGACAGAAGTGCGGTGCGCGGGCGGTAGGCCCAGTTGCCCGGGGCCTGGGCGAACCAGGCCGCGCGGGCGGCGAAACTCTCACGAACGAGGGTCGCCCCGCAATCCTGTCCGGCGCGCCAGACTTCGGAGGCGGCTTCCTCCAGCTGTTCCGGGGTCTCGGCCGTGACCATGACCGTCAGGTGATGTTTGCCGAAGACTTGTCGGCCCGAGGCGACATTGTCGGCGGCCTCATACAGTTCCTGACGCAGGGTTTCAGCGGCATCCTCAGAGGCACGCATCTGGCGTGCCGTGCGCTTGATGCGCTCTTCGATTTCGTTGTTGCGCGCGGGGGTGAAGCTGTTGGTGATGACGATGTCGTAGGGCAGTTCCAGCGCGTCGAGCATCCGCGCCCAGGTGCGGGCCGGATAGGATTTCACGCCGAAAATCGTCCCGAAACGCATCCCTTCGCTGGTTTCGATTTCCACCCGTTTGCCAGCAAAGATCATCTGCGATGACGCGACAGCCTCGGCAAGAAATTGGCCGCGCATCGGAAGCACCTTGGCCATCGGCTGCCCAAGAAGGACGCCAAGGAGACCCAGCCATTCCCCGGAGGAAACGGTCAGCCGCCGGAAGCCCAGACCCTGGCAGGCCCCGGCCAAAAGACCCATCGCTTCATTCAGGCGCTCGATCCTCTGGCCGAGGTCGCCTGTGAAGGCTGCCTTGAAGAGTGCGCCGATCAAAGGGACACGTTTTAGTACTGTGGGGCGAAGGATGAGCGAGACCACCAGCACTCGCCGCTTCAGGGTGCGGGCGCGAAGATGTCCCTGCCATCGGGCATCGACCATTGCCGCGAATTCGGCCCCGATGCCCTCACCATCGAAGGGCTTCAGCTGGGGTGCGTCCGGCAGGGTCAGCTTGGAGACATGGAACCCGAAGCCTTCGCCCAACTGGCCGATCAGCCGCGCAAGCGAAGTGGTCGCGAGTGAGAGGTCCCCTTCTTCCGTCGTGAAACTGTCCTGCCCCTCGACCACGGCAGAGGCGATCAGGTCACCCTGCCGGGTCAGGATCAGATTGTCCGCAGGTGCGGACAGCCAGGGCAAGTGCCGGGCGAAGGTCTCGGCTGCGAGATCCTCAGGCCGCAAGACAGATCGAAGCGCCGGGGTGGCCGGGAAGAGGGATTTGAGGTCAGCTGACATGGCGATCTCCGCCAAAGGCCGACTTGCCCCGTGTGCGCGGGGTGCGGGAAAAGACCACCGCAACGGTCTCGAAGAGGTTCGGGTTGCGATCCGCGACGAACCACAAGACCGGATATCCGATGACGCCGATCAGCAGAAACCGCCAGTCGTTCGCCCCAACGAAGGGGATGACCGAGCCCAGCATCAGGCTCACGAAGTAGCCGATGGGAAGGCCGAAGATCTTCGGCGGCCGGGTGAGGCCGAGAAACAGGGGCGCGTCATGCATGGGGAACATCCGAGGGAGCGGCCAAGCCGAGTGGGCGATGCCACCCGGCCTGTCGCCGATCCCGCCTTAGGGGGCCGCAAAGCCGTCGATGATGGTCGCGGCCGAGAAGACGAGGACCACACCGAAGAAGATCGCAAGGAAGAGGGGCCAGTTCAGGCGGCCGGTGAACATCATGTAGCCGGCAGCCACGACAGCAAGGATGGCGATCAGCCGTCCGATCGGGCCGGTCAGCCCGTCCACCACGACCTGCAGCATGTTCTCCAAGGGGTCGAGGTTCTGCGCGAGAGCGGGCTCCGCGAGGATTGCCGCGAAGGGCAGCGCCAGCAAAAGGGTGTGCAAAGCCAGGCGCGGCAATCGCACGCCAAAAAGATTGCGGAACATGGGGGTTACTCCGAACTGAGGGTTGCGTTGGTCAGCCGCAAAACCTTGGCCACATGGCCCTCGGTCTCGGCATAAGGGGGAATGCCGCCATAGTCGCGGACCGCTTCGGGTCCGGCATTGTAGGCGGCCAGAGCAAGATCTGCAGCGCCGAAGTCTTCAAGCTGGGCGAGGAGATAGCGGGCTGAGCCGTGCAGATTGTCTTCCGGATCATGGGGATCGACCCCGAGGAGATCGGCGGTTCCTGGCATCAGCTGACCCAAGCCGATGGCACCGACAGACGACCGCGCATCTGGATTGAAGGCAGATTCCACGGCGATGTTGGCCCGAAAGAGTGCGAGCCATTCCGTCCCGGAGAGCCCCGCCGCATTCAGCGCAGGATGGCGGAGGTAGTCGTCGCCGACGTCGAGTACGAGATCCTCGATTTCGGCTGTGCCACGCGGACCCCTGCCCTTCGGGGTTGTGCCATAGGACGCGAGCACAACGAGACCATCATCAGCTGCATCGGTCTTAGCATCATCTGTGAACTCGGCGTTGTTCGGATCGCCGCGTTTGGGAAGCTTTTTGCCAAGATCGAGAACGCTGGCCCGAACCCGCAAGTCCTCTGCCCCTGTCCCCAGATCAATGACCTCGGCCAGGGCACCTTGTGCGGCAATGAGCCAAAGCGCCAGCCCTGCGCCGAGGGTCAGATCAGGGAATGGGCTCCACCGCTGCGTCATGGGTCCAGGTCGCCTTCTCGCCCTTCTTCAAAGGAACGGGGACCGTGGTCAGACCCAACTCGACCGCGAAAGAGATCAGACCGGTGACGGTCTTGAACTCCCGTGGTTCGAGCCCGCGCGAGATCACCAGAAGGGCCGTCTGGTCGCCAAGGCGCAACTGGATGCGCCAGGTGCCTTGCCAGACATTGAGAACCTTCTTTGCGTCCTCGACACAGAGGGCTTCGACGATGCCGCCTTCGGTCAGGGCCTCCTTAAGTCCGGCCTGCAAGATCACCGGGGTCAAGTTCCTCATGGGTTGGCACCTTCCGAAGCAACACGCTTTCGGCAGAACATAGTGCATGTTGCGCTGATGAGAAACATGTCGTCGCACAACATGGCGCTCACCTAGCGGTAGAATCCTATTGCGTCAATAGCGGTGTTTTGCAATTCATGCACATGTTTTGAAACCGCGGACCGTGCATGCCCCTTCTCCGCTCCAGACACGCTTGCCTCGCCGCCGCCGCCCTGTTCACGATGCCTGTCTGCGGCGTCGCTCAAGGTGCGACGGCGTTGGACTGCTTGCCGCCGGTCCCGCCTGCACCGGTGACCGATGCTGCCACGCGCGCGGAATATCGCGTGGAGATCGGGCAGGAGTTCACGGCCTATTTCGATGAGGCGCAGACCTATCTGCGCTGTCTGGATGCCGCGCGAGCCCAGGTGTCCGAAGAGATCAACCGCGCGATCCACGACTACCAGGCTCTTGGCGAGGACCCGGACGGATGACCGCGTGAGATCAGGTCCCCCTACCCTTCCCCTCCCGGCATCTTCACAAGGAAACTCCCATGACAAGACTACGAGCTGCGGCCGCCCTGGCAGCGACCGCCATGTCACTTTCTGTTGCGGCTCCGGCACAAGCCTACCCCGTCGATTGCGCGATCCTTCTCTGCCTCGCAGGCGGCTGGCCAGCCTCGACCGAATGCGCCCATGCCCGCACCGTCTTCATTGCCCGGATCACGCCATGGCCGGTCGAGCCACCGCTGCAAATCTGGAACTGCCCGATGCGGGCGAGTTTCCGCGGCGAGGCCAAACCGATCGAGCGCCTGTTCGACATCGCCGTTCGCGGAGAGACTGCCCCGCTCATCTCTGTCCCGAAAACGCCGTGGGCACCTCAGCTCGTCCAGGATCGGGCAGATGTCGATATCTCCGATCCGGCGTTTGACTTTGTCCGCTCGATCCGCGTGTTCGAGATCACCTACCAGCAGAGACGCAACTCTGACGGCGACTGCAACAGCTGGGGCGCCGTGTACATGGGCACCTATGGCGCTCAGGGCGACTACAGCCGTCGTCGGAGCAGCATTTCTGCGGTGCCGACCGCCTCAGACCTCACCGTGCCGGCAGACTGTCGCAGCTATTGGCACCGGTCTGTTTTCGTCGAATGGCGCGACTATGAAGGGAGCTACGGACACGAAGAGGTTCATTACTGAGAACATGAACGACCGCCCTCCCACGAAACGATCGAGTGACCGGATCCCCAGAAACAGAAACGACGCCAGACCATAGGCCCGACGCCGCACTGATTTCCTCGTGGTGATGGAAATCTAGCGCGAGCTTTGGGTCCGTTCAACCGGCAAATGCCTTTGCCGGAACGAAATTTTGCACGGCTCACGGTCTGGTGTCGCCCCAAGACGGAACGACACATCATGGAACTCACGACCGGCGCCATCCTGCGCCGCATCACCGAAACACCACTCTCCACTGCGGCCCATAAGCTCGCGACGATCATCCTCGACGGCATCGCCTGGAAGGATGGCTACAACGGGCTTGAACGCGGAACGGCCGCGTTCACGCTGGCGCACCTCGCCGAAAAGATGGGGGTTTCCCGGCAGCATCTGACGGCGCTCCTGGTCGAGCTCGCGGCGTCCGGCTTGGCGCTGGCCCGGTGGAAGCCCAATGGCAAGTTTGCGCCCTGGCTGTTCCGGTTCGGGGGGCATATCGCAACTGGAACAGCGCCAGATGTCGTGTCATCTGCAGGCGACACATCACTATCTGGAGACTCTAAGAACAAAACTATCTTTGCAGGAAAGATCGAGATCGGCGCAGTAGCCAGCGTCTACCACACGCCTTGGGCAGAATTGATCAAGTCAGCGAAGGTGTCGCTTGCCTGCTGGAACGTCGATACGCAGATCATCTGGGAACGTTTCCTGACTTTCAACCAGTCGCGCGGCAATGCCCATGTCCCGGCTGGCTACTTGCTCGGCTTCATGCGGCGCTGGCGGACCAGTTCGTCAAGCCGGGCTCCAACGTTTTCATCGGAGCCGGAGCTGCTGGCCAAAGAAGATCCGAAAACGCTCGAGCTCCATCAGCAGATTCGGGCTGCTCCTAGTGCCAACCGACAGTTTCACGCATCGGATTTGTGCAGCCTGATTGGCCAAGCCGCCTACGATGCTCGTGTCCTAGATGTCGTCCGACAGTTCGGCTGTCCAAGGTTCACTGCAATCCTTGCCGTGCACGGACGCGCCGTTTTGGCAGGAGAAATCTCGCGATGAGATGGCTTGATGCGGAAGAGAGACCTCGGACATGCTTGCTCCAATCATTTCTGCCGGGGTTTCTCCGACCACTTTCAAACCAGGGATTGACCCATTGGCTTCACGACGGCACCACCGTTGGCAAGGTCTCCTGCCTTCGCCAGCCCGCGCCCCTTGATCAGTGCGTAGACAGCCGGAATCACGACCAACGTCAGGATGGTGGACGACACCATCCCACCGATCATCGGCACGGCGATACGGCTCATAACCTCAGACCCGGTGCCATGCGCCCAAAGGATCGGCATCAGGCCCGCCATGATCGCCACCACCGTCATCATCTTGGGCCGCACCCGTTCGACAGCGCCGACCATGATCGCGGCATCCAGATCGGCGCGGGTGAATGGGCGTCCTGCGCGGGCGACCTCGGCCCTGCGTTCCGCCAATGCATGGTCGAGGTAGATCAGCATGATTACCCCGGTTTCTGCGGCGACACCGGCCAACGCGATGAACCCGACCGCGACAGCCACCGACGTGTTAAAGCCCATCCACCACATCAGCCAGACGCCGCCAACCAGCGCGAAGGGCAGGGACAGCATCACGATCAGGGTTTCGGTCAGGCGGCGGAAGTTGAGAAACAGCAACAGGAAGATCACCGCCAGTGTGATCGGCACGACGATTGCCAGCCGAGCCTTGGCACGTTCGAGGTATTCGAACTGACCGCTCCAGCCCAGCGAATAGCCGGGCGGCAGGATCACTTCGCCAGCCACTGCCGCTTGTGCCTCGGCGACATAGCCGCCCAGATCGCGGCCCGCGATGTCCACGAAGATGTAGACGGCAAGCTGACCGTTCTCAGTGCGGATCGACGTCGCACCCCGTGTACGCTCGACAGCGGCGACCTCGCCCAGGGGCACAGTGCCACCACCCGGAAGCGCGACCTGAACCTCTTGCGCGATGGCCTCGGGATCCTGGCGCAGCGCTGCGGGATAGCGCAGTGCCACGTTGTAGCGCTCGCGTCCCTCGACGGTCTGAGTGATCGCCTCGGCCCCAAGCGCCATGGCGATAACCTCCTGCACGTCCTGGATCGACAGGCCGTAACGCGCCAGCCGTTCCCGGTCGGGCACGATGTCGAGGTAATAGCCGCCGATCACCCGTTCGGCATAGGCGCTGGTGGTGCCGGGAACATTCCGCAGCACCGCCTCGACCTGCCGCGCGACTGCCTCCATTTCTGTAAGGTCAGTGCCGAAGACTTTCACCCCCACAGGAGTGCGGATGCCGGTGGCCAGCATATCGATGCGGGCGCGGATCGGCTGGGTCCAGGCGTTCGAGACGCCGGGGAATTGCAGGGCGGCGTCCATTTCCAGCCGCAGACTTTCCATCGTGACGCCCTCGCGCCACTCATCCTTCGGCTTCAGCTGAATGATCGTCTCGAACATCTCGGTAGGGGCCGGGTCGGTTGCCGTCAGCGCACGTCCCGCCTTGCCGAAGACGGTCTCGACTTCCGGGAAGCTGCGGATGATGCGGTCCTGCATCTGAATCAACTCCGCTGCTTTGGTGACGGACAAGCCCGGCAGGGTGGTGGGCATGTACATCATCGTGCCCTCGTCCAGAGCGGGCATGAATTCGGACCCCAACTGCCGCGCGGGCCAGATTGTGGCGACCAGTGCCACCAGCGCGAGCGTGATTGTGAACACCCGCGCCCGCAGCACCCATTGGATGACGGGTCGGTAGATCGCGATCAGGGCGCGGTTCACCGGGTTGCGGTGTTCCGGCACGATCCGCCCGCGCACGAAGATCACCATCAGCGCGGGCACCAGCGTCACTGACAAGAGCGCTGCGGCCGCCATGGCGAAAGTTTTGGTTGCAGCCAAGGGGCCGAATAGGCGGCCCTCTTGCCCTTCCAGCGCGAAGATCGGCAGGAAGGAGACGGTGATAATCAGCAGGCTGAAGAACAGCGCCGGGCCAACCTCGGACGCGGCTTCGATCAGCACTTCCACCCGTGGCTTGCCGGGTTCCGCCCGTTCCAGATGCTTGTGGGCGTTTTCAATCATCACGATGGCGGCGTCGATCATCGCGCCAATGGCGATAGCGATGCCGCCAAGGCTCATGATATTGGCCCCGATGCCAAGCGCGCGCATGGCGGTGAAGGCCATCAAGAGGCCCACCGGCAGCATGATGATGGCGACCAGCGACGAGCGGACATGCAGCAGGAAGACAAATGTGACCAGCGCCACGACGATGCTTTCCTCAAGAAGTGTCGTCCGCAAGGTTTCAATGGCTGACAGGATCAAGTTGGATCGGTCATAGACGGTGACGATCTCCACCCCCTCGGGCAGGCTTCGCGCGATGGTCTCGATCTCGACCTTGGCGTTATCGATCACGTCGAGTGCATTGGCCCCCACTCGTTGTAGCACGATGCCGCTGGCGACCTCTCCCTCGCCATCAAGCTCTGCGATGCCCCGACGCTCATCGGGCACGATCTCGACCCGCGCTACGTCGCGCAGCAGAACCGGCACGCCCCCCTCAGCACGGATCGGGACCATTTCCAGATCGGCTATGCCGTCCAGATAGCCGCGCCCGCGCACCATGAACTCGAATTCCGACAGCTCGACCGTGCGCCCGCCGGTGTCCATGTTGCTGGCCGCAACTGCCTCACCGATCTCGGACAGGGTGATGCCAAGCGCCCGCATCCGCACCGGATCGACGGTGATCGAGTATTGTTTCACAAACCCGCCGACGCTGGCGACTTCCGACACGCCGTCGGCACCGCTGATGGCAAAACGCATTACCCAATCTTGCAAGGACCGCAGCTCGGCCAGGCTCAGGTTCTCGCCCTTCAGCGCGTATTGATAGACCCAGCCCACGCCCGTCGCATCTGGCCCAAGCGCGGGCGTCACTCCATCCGGCAAACGTGCTGCGGCGGCGTTGAGGTATTCCAGCACGCGCGAGCGGGCCCAGTAGGGGTCCACGCCATCTTCGAAGATGATGTAGACGAAAGAGATGCCGAAGAACGAGAACCCGCGCACCACGCGTGACTGTGGCACGGTCAGCATGGCCGAAGTGAGGGGATAGGTCACCTGATCTTCGACCACCTGCGGCGCTTGCCCAGGATATTCGGTCAGCACGATCACCTGCACATCCGACAGATCGGGGATGGCGTCGATCGGCAGTGTGCGCAGGGACCAAAGGCCCGCAGCCACGGTAAAGACGGTGGCAAAGAGCACAAGCAGCACGTTGCGGGCCGACCATTCGATAATGCGGGCGATCATGGGTTGGCCTCCGGGGTGGATCCGGGCGCTGCAAGGGCAGCCAAAGCCGCATTGAGGTTGCTTTCGGCGTCGATCAAGAAGGTGGCAGAGCTGACCACTATGTCGCCCGCGCCCACGCCGCTGACGATCTCGATCATGCCGTCGCCCTTGCGCCCCACGGTCACAGGTTCGGGCCGGAACCGCCCTTCACCCAGATCAAGGATCACCACCTGCCTGTCGCCGGTGTCGATCACAGCACCCTCTGGTACCTGCACCACGGGTGCACCGCCGAGCATGATTTCGACCTCGGCGAACATGTTGGCGCGTAGGCGCCCGTCCGGGTTCGGCAATTCAATCCGCAGCTTTCCAGTGCGGGTCATCATATCGATCTCGGGGTAAATGGTGTCGATACGGCCCGGAATCGGGCCATCCGTGAGGCCACGAAAGCTCACCCGAACCTCTGTTCCTACTGCAATCTCCATCAGCGCCGCTTCAGGCACTTCGGCGATGACCCAGACGGTCGAGGTGTCAGCGATGCGGAACAGGGTATCGCCCGCTTCCGACATCATGCCTTCGACCGCCATCCGCTCCAGCACCACGCCGCTGCGCGGGGCCATGATCGGAATACTCACTGTCGTCTGGCCCTCGGTCGCGATGCGGTCGATCACCTCTCCCGGCACGCCGAGGTTTTCCAATCGTTGCCGCGCGCCCTCCCTCAACCGCCCTTCCGACCGCACGTCGGTCAGGAACTGTGCAAGAGCGGCAGCGATCTCGGGTGAATAAAGCGTCACGAGCGGTGCGCCTTCGGCGATCGTGCTGCCCGTGGTCACATCGGCAACGGTTTCTATGAAGGCGTCGGCGCGCAACGAAATTACGCTGATCCGGCGTTCGTCCAGTTCCACGATGCCCGGCGCCCGTAATGTGGCCGCCAGAGGTGCCAACACTGCTTCGGCCGTCCGCACCCCGGTGCGCTGCAACTTGCCAGGGCTGACAGTGACCGAGCCGTCATCACTGTTTTCACCGTCATAGACGGGGATGTAATCCATCCCCATTGAGTCCTGCTTCGGCACTGGCGAGGTGTCTGGCAGGCCCATCGGGTTGCGGTAGTAGAGGATGGTCCGCTCACCTGTTTCAGCCATTGCCATTTCTGAACTGGGCTCGGGCGCAGGGCCCAGCGAGAGATCCTCGCTGGCGAGAACAGGCAGGAAGGCGCGCCCATCTGCCGTTTGCCGCTCGGATACCGACCATTCGGGCAACCCATCCGGGTGCCTCCAGTAGATCACCGGGCCGGTCGGCTCTGCTTCAGGGGCGTCAGCACCCGGCATGGCGACTGCGTCATTGCCCATCAAGACGGCAAGCTGCATCTCAGCCATGCCTATCAGGCTGGCCACGGTGATTCCCTTTTCGCCTGCGGTCAGCCCGATCCATCCGGCACTGCCTGCAACAAGGACTGCGGCAGTCAGCTTGCCAACCGCGCTCATGGCTCGGCTCGCAATTCCAGTTCTGCCTTCACGGTTTCCGGTTCACCCTGCACCTTGGCCGCCACCGAAAACCGCCATCCCCCCGCCATGGTGAGATCCGTGCTGAACAGGTAAGTGCCCGGGCCTTCGGCCGGCAATGCGGTGACAGCGGAGGTCATCGCCTCCATCCCGTCGGGGGCCATGTCCATGCGCGTGGCATAAATGACCGCGCCCTCGACCGGCTGGCCGGTGCGAAGATCGGTCAGACGAAGTTCAATCGTTACCCCAGAACCGACACGATGGTCGGTCGAGACGATCTCGAAACGGTAGTCGTCTGCACCTGCCCAGAGGGCAGATACGCCGATGAGAAGTGCCAGAACGGAGCCGCAAATGCGGCGGAACATGTTTGTCATGAGGAAGACCCTTTGATTGCAGCGACAGCGCACCCGCGAAGCCAATTGGCGCAGGTGCAAACGGCATCATCCGCGCGCTGACGCACGCGGCGGGGTCAAATGCGGGGAGGTCGTCTCAAGCCATCCGGCGGAAGCCCGGATGGTGGATGCAGGTCAGGAAGCATCAGGACTGCAGCAGATGCCTCCTCGGTAACAGAAAGCCCGGGGACTTGTACCAGGGCGAGCAATGTCATCCCGCCACGCGCCATCATTTCGCAGGCGACGCTGCATGCCTGGTCATCAGGGCAATCGCCTTCGCAGCACGGATCGGCTGCTGCCGCGATCTCCGCTGCAAGTCCGGCCGATACCTCACTGACTGTGGCCGCGAACAGGGACACAGCCAAAAGCACTGCTAAAAAGGGTCGGACCATCCACGACATCCAGAATGCATGACATGAGAAGAAAAATTCGGCAACGCACATCCGGTTGAACGGAGTACCGTTGATGCTCGAGCGGCCCGGGGCGGCGTTTTCGGAAAAGGCGGTGCTGGCTTAAATGGCGAGTGTTGCGGGTGCGGTTATTGCGTCGCCTCTATCTCCGGATGCCGATGATCGGTCGCGCAAAGCGAATGGTCGCCCAGAACTTCGATAACGCGGCAATCGGCGATCTTGCCGCCTGCACATTGCACGACCATTCGTTCAAGTTCGGCCTTCAGCGCTGTCAATCGCGCAAGGCGGCTTTCAACCTCTGCCAGCTGAGCCTTCGCGATGGCATCGGCAGCAGCGCAGGACTGATCCGGTCGGTCCGACAGGCTCAGCAGGTCGCGGATCGCTTCGAGCGTGAAGCCCAGATCGCGGGCGTGCCGGATGAAGGCCAGACGCTCCATCGCTTTGCGGCTGTAGAGTCTCTGGTTGCCCGCGCTGCGCTCGGCTTCGGGAAGCAGGCCGATCTGCTCGTAATAGCGGATCGTCGGTACCTTCACCCCGGCGGCCTCGCCCAACTTTCCGATAGTCAGCATCAGATTCCCCTTGAAGCTATAGTTGCTAGAGACATTAGGTTGCTGATTCGATGAAAGCAACTGCCCGCTCAGCGGCAGGAGGAATGACGATGTCGGAAGCTGCACGCGAAACATCCTGTGACTGGACGGTGACGGGCATGGACTGCGGGTCCTGCGCGACCAAGATCAAGGATGCGGTGACGCGCCTGCCGGGGGTAAGCGGCGTCGAGGTTGGCATCATGTCGGAACGCCTGCGCTTGACGCTGGATGAGGGACAAACCGGGCGGGACAAGATCGAGAAGACCGTCCGTGCGCTTGGCTATGAGATTGCGCCGCGCGCCGCCGGTGCGAAGAAGGACTTCGTTTTGCCGGGGGCTCAATCCGCACCTGAGCAGAGCGACATGCATCAAGATCATGATCACTCCGCCCACGCTCCCGCTGGCCACGATCATTCTGGTCACGACCAAGGCCCTAAGGCGGCCAGCACCAAGCGCGACGATAGCGGTCACGGCAGCCCCGGCCACGTTCATGACGACCCCGCCGACCGGGGCAAGCGCTGGTATCAGACCGCCAAGGGCAAGCTGGTCATCTTTACCGCCCTGCTGCTGGGTGCCGCCTGGGTCATCGAGTATCTTGCCCCCGAGATCGGTAAGTGGGCCTTCGTTGCCGCTTGCTTGATCGGCGTGGCCCCGGTAGCGCAGCGCGCCTTTGCGGCGCTGCGGATGGGACAGCCCTTCACCATCGAAAGCCTGATGACGATTGCCGCCGTCGGCGCGCTGTTCATCAACGCAGCGGAAGAGGCGGCACTGGTGGTGTTTCTGTTCGCCGTGGGCGAGGTGTTGGAAGGCGTGGCCGCCGGCAAGGCGCGAGACGGGATCCGGGCGCTGGCCAATCTTGTGCCGAAGACGGCGCAACTCGTTACAGGTGACAGCACGCGCGAGGTTCCAGCCGCAAGCCTGTCTGTGGGCCAGACAGTCCTTGTCCGCCCCGGTGACCGGATTCCGGCCGATGGCGAGATCGTGGATGGCACTTCGGGCGTGGACGAAAGCCCGGTCACCGGGGAAAGCGTGCCCAAGACGCGCGGCCCCGGGGACGCGGTTTTTGCAGGCGCAATCAACACCGAGGCGGCCCTGCGGGTCAAAGTGACCAAAGGTCGCGAGGACAACACCATCGCCCGCATCATCCGTCTGGTTGAAGAGGCCGAAGAGGCGCGTGCCCCGACCGAACGCTTCATCGACCGGTTCAGCCGCTGGTACATGCCTGCCATCGTCGCCGTCGCGGCGCTGGTCATCGTGGTGCCACCGCTGGTCTTCGGCCAGCCCTGGGACACTTGGGTTTACCGCGGCCTTGCCCTCCTGCTGATCGGCTGCCCTTGTGCGCTGGTCATCTCGGTCCCCGCCTCCATCGCTTCGGCCATGTCCACCGGGGCGCGGCGTGGGCTGTTGATGAAGGGCGGTGCCGTGATCGAAGCGGCGGCGAAGGTGGATGTTGTGACCTTCGACAAGACCGGGACGCTGACGCATGGTCGCCCGCAGGTGACGGATCTGGTGCCGTTCGGGACGACCACCGAAGCTGAACTTCTGGCCGTGGCGGCAGGCGTCGAGACCGGCTCGAGCCACCCGCTGGCGATTGCGATCCTGAACAAGGCCAAGGACGCTGGCGTTTCTGCGCTGCCCTCGCAAGACGCAAAGGCGCTGATGGGCAAGGGCGTTGTTGCAACCGTGGGCGGCGCTGCGGCCTATGTGGCCTCGCCCCGCTACGCGATGGAGCATGGCGGGCTGGATGGCCTTGGCCTTCGGCAGGCGACGATTTTTGAGGAGGACGGCAAGACCGCGGTCGCCGTGTTTCGCGAAAAGGCCCCGCTCGGACTGATCGCCATGCGGGACGAGCCGCGTGCGGATGCGAAAGACGCGGTGCGCCAGTTGACGGCCATGGGGGTGACTGCGGTCATCCTGACCGGCGACAACCCGCGCACGGCCGCTGCCATCGGCGGAGGCCTCGGCCTGAAGTTCGAGGCAGACATGATGCCGGAGGACAAGCTTGCCTACATCCGCGAGATCGGAAGTAAAGGTGGCGTGATGATGATCGGCGACGGCATCAACGACGCCCCCGCGCTCAAACAGGCAAGCGTTGGCGTGGCGATGGGATCGGGCACTGATGTGGCGCTGGAAACGGCCGATGCGGCCATTCTTCGTGACCGGGTGACCGACATTCCCGCCACGATCCGTCTGTCGCGCGCAGCAATGGCCAACATCCGCCAGAATGTGACCATAGCGCTCGGGCTGAAAGCCGTCTTCCTCGTGACCTCGGTCTTTGGTCTGACCGGCCTCTGGATCGCGATCCTCGCCGACACGGGTGCAACCGTGCTTGTGACGCTAAACGCCCTGCGTCTGCTGCGGTTTAACCCGGAACGCGAGGGCTGAGCAGATGATCTCCGGTTTTGGCTGGGCCGCGCTGGCCCTTCTTTTCGGTTATCTGGCGCTGTTCTTCTGGGGCAGCGCCCTGGCCGCACAAGCGGCGGGGCGTCCGGTCTGGCTGTTTGCCCGTGCCACCGGGCGCGACCGGCTGGCGGCAATCGGTTTCCGCGCGGCCTTTGCATTCGCCTTCTTCGGGCCGCTCCTCTGGCTCGCCGTTCCCGCGCTCCACAAGGTTGACCCGCTCTGGACCGAGGGGCGTGCTGTCCTTCTAGGCTTGGTCGGGGTCTTTGTCGCAGGGCTTGGCGCGATGGTGGCCTTTGCCGCTCAGATGTCGATGGGATCATCCTGGCGCGTCGGCGTGGTCGGCGGCGAAACCGGCGATCTGGTCTCCGGCGGGCTTTACCGGTTCAGCCGCAACCCGACCTTTGTGGGACAAGCGGCACTGCTGGCAGGTGTTGCGATGGCGGTTCCCTCTCTCCCTACAGTACTTGCCCCGGTCCTGTTTCTCTGGTCGGCCAGCACACAAGTGCGGTCCGAAGAGGCCGCCCTGCGCATGGCAATCGGGCCGGACTATGATCGTTACGCCGCGTCGGTCCCACGCTGGATCGGCAGGAAGAGCAAGGCAGCAGAATGACAAGGGTGATGCTGATTTCTCTGATTGCTGCCGCAGTGGTGGGAGACCAGTTGACCAAGACCGCAGCGCTGTCGCTGCTGTCGCAGGGGACTGCGGTCCCGGTCTTGCCGGGCTTCAACCTTTCCCTCGGGTTCAATACGGGCGCGAGCTTTGGCATGATGGGCGGGTTCATGGCAGGTAAGCCCCTCCTGATGGCGGCGCTGACGGGCGCGCTGACCTTCGCCTTCGCCGTCATGGCATTCCGGGCGCAAAATGCTTTGGAAAGGGCAGGCTTTGCATTGGTCGTGGGCGGGGCGCTTGGCAACATCATCGACCGGCTTCGGCAGGGTGCCGTGACTGATTTCCTTGATTTCTATTGGCGTGACTGGCACTGGCCCACGTTCAACGTTGCGGATATCTGCATCACCTTGGGCGCGGTCCTGATCCTTTTCGCCTCGCTTCCCCCTCGCCGCCGCAAGGAGCCGGTTCTTGACCAAAGCTGATCCGCAATCCATGTCGCGCGACGACCTTTCCTTGACTGCGGCCTTCCTGATCGCTCTGGCGGCCACGCTTGGTGCGCTCTTCATCGGAGAGGTGCTGGGTCAGATGCCCTGCACGCTCTGCTGGTATCAGCGTATCGCCATGTTCCCCTTGGTGCCGATCCTTGGCCTGTCGCTCTGGCCGGGGGGACGCGATGGCGCGCACCTACGGCTTGCCGTTGACCCTCGCCGGGCTCGCACTTGCGGCATGGCATTCGGGCCTGTACGCAGGGATCCTGCCCGCGCCGATCGTGCCCTGCACTGAAAATGGCCCATCCTGCACCGGCGAGGCGCAGATGATCCTTGGCCTGCCGATCCCCTATCTTTCTGCGGTCGCCTTCGCGGCGATCCTTGCCTGTCTCATCCTGCCGAAAGGACACCGCCCATGAACCGCCGCACCCTTATCCTTGGAGCCTCCGCACTTGGTGTTGCTGCCTTCGCGGGTGGCGCCTTCGTGCTGAAACAGCGCCGCGACGCCGAGGCAGAAGCGGTGGCCGCCGCCACGCCAACCGAGGATCAGGCCCTCTTGGTCCGTGACTACTCCCCCAGCTTCGGCCCCGCCGACGCACCATTCACTCTTGTCGAGTTCTTTGACCCTTCTTGCGAGGCCTGCCGTGCATACCACCCCGTGGTGCAGGAAATCCGGCGGCAGTTTCCGACGCAGGTCCGCGTCGTGCTGCGCTACACCGTTTTCCACGAAGGCTCGGACGAGGCTGTGCGCATCCTCGAGGCTGCGCGGATGCAAGACAAGTTCGAGCCTGTCCTCGATGCACTTCTTGAGCAGCAGCCTGGCTGGGCTGTTCATGGCTCGCCTGAGATGGATGTGGCATGGGAGATTGCCGGGGCTGCGGGCCTTGATCCCGAAAAGGCCGAGACGGACCAGTTCTTCCCGGGGATCACTGGTATCCTGAATCAGGATGCGGCCGACGTGGAAGCCTTGGCTATCCGCCAAACGCCAACCTTCTTCCTTAATGGCAAACGGCTGGAGAATTTCAGTGCCGATAGCTTGATGGCCGATGTGCGGTTCGCAGTCGAGAATAGCTGACGACCGTCAGGACCGGTTGGCGAAAGCCGAAAACAGAGCCAGTGTCCGTTCGCTGACATGGTGCTCGATGCCTTCGGCATCGCGTTCCGCCGTCTCGGCGTCAAGCCCGAGGCTAAGCAGGAACCGCAGCACGATCTCGTGCCGGTGCCTACATTCCTTGGCCAGCGCCCTGCCCTGTTCCGTCAGGAAGATTGAACGATACTTGGCCCGGGTGATCAGGCCGTCGCGGGCGAGACGGTCCAGCGTCTTGGCCACCGTCGGCGCCGTGACACCCATTCGGGTAGCGATGTCGACCGGCCTCGCCTCGCCGTGGCTGTGGATCAGTTCGGCAATCAGCTCCACGTAATCTTCTGCCAGCTCGTTTCGCCGCGCTGCGCGCACGCCCTGAAATGCCTCCGCGCGCAAGTCGGGAGAGCGGTCGTCACTGGCAGCATGGAGAACTTCATGAGGATCATCGTGCATCGTGGTCACAGTCTCGCACGATCTGGGTTGACAGGTAAACCCTGCGGGCAGATTGTTAGCCTTGTCTAACATTTCGCGCCAAGACTTTGGTGCCCAGTTCGGGAAGTCCCATCCATGCCTGCCGACGAGAACACATCGGTTGATCCGTCACGGCGCGCCTTGCTCGTTGGGGGCTTGGCCGCCGCCGGTGGCGCAGCCGTTGCCGTCGGCACGGCACGGTCGCAAACAGCACCTGACCCGATGGCTGGACACGACATGTCTGCGATGTCGGCCGATCCCTACGCAGCACCGATGTCCGGCATGGCGCATGGCAACATGACAACGGTCGGGCGCGTCGACCACGACGCGAACGGTTTCGATCCTTCGACAATGTTGACGGACTGGGATACTGGAACAACCGAGCTTCTGCCCGATGGCCGAACCCTGCGCACATTCGAAGTCACTGCCATCGACCGGGAGATCGAGATCGCCCCCGGTGTTCTCTTTCCGGCATGGACGTTCAACGGCCGCGTCCCTGGCCCGGCCCTGCGAGCCAAGGAAGGTGAGCGGCTTAAGATCATCTTCCGTAACCATGGCTCGCACCCGCATTCGATGCACTTCCACGGTATCCATTCGGCGCGGATGGACGGAGTTCCAGGGGCTGGGCTGATTGGTCCCGGGGAAGAGTTCATCTACGAGTTCGATGCCAAGCCTTTCGGCTGCCATCTCTACCACTGCCACGCGCTGCCGCTGAAGCGCCACATGCACAAGGGTATGTACGGCCTCTTCGTGATCGACCCCGACCCAACCCGTCAATCCGACCCGGCGCTTTCCGCCGTTGCCGCCTCGCGTATGCTTGGCAGTCCCGAGAATGGCAACTGGCAGGAACTGGCGATGGTCATGAATGCCTTCGACACCAATTTCGACGGCGGCAACGAGGTTTATGCCGTCAACACGGTCGGCCAAGCCTACATGAACGTGCCGATCCGCATCGACAAGACACGGCCTGTGCGGGTCTATCTGGTAAACGTGACCGAGTTCGACCCGATCAACTCGTTCCATCTACACGCGAATTTCTTCGATTACTTCGACACTGGAACGACACTGACGCCGACCCTGCGCACAGTCGACCTGATCATGCAGTGCCAGGCGCAGCGCGGCATTCTCGAGTTCAGCTTTGCCGACCACGAGGACGGGATGTACATGTTCCACGCGCATCAATCCGAATTCACCGAACTTGGCTGGGTGGGCATGTTCGACGTGCGGGGGCCGGGCGCATGAGCGACCAGAGCCAGCCCACCCGCCCCACTGCCATACGGCTTCTGCTGGTACTTTTGCCGCTGGCTGCCATTCTTGGGTCTTTCGTCTGGATCGCGTCACTCGATCCACTTCGCAGCTTCAACAACGGCGCGCCGCCGGTCGAGTCCCTGACGGTAGAGCGAACCGTTCTCGACCAGACCGGCATCCAGATTCTGGTGCGAGCGGGCGGCTCGGAGGCGATGCAGATCGCCCAGATTGCCGTCGATGACGCCTATTGGACCTTCACGCAGAATCCGCCAGGGCCAATCGCACGCGGCAGCGCCGTGTGGCTCCAGATCCCATACCCTTGGGTTCTGGGAGAGGCGCATCATGTGGCCCTGGTGTCGAACACCGGCACCGTATTCGGGCACGAGATTGCCGTGGCGGTGCCTACGCCGCAGGCCACTGCGGGACAGTTCCGCATGCAGGCGCTGGTGGGAGCGCTGGTCGGATTGCTGCCGGTGGCGCTCGGTCTGATGTTCTACCCAGCCATGCGCGGCTTTGGCACCGCTGGCATGAACTTCGTGCTCGCGTTGACGGTGGGCATGCTGGCCTTCCTGCTTCTGGATATGATTGCCGAGGCCACGGAACTGGCCGCCGAAGCGGCGGCAATGTTCCAGGGCTCGGCGATGGTCTGGCTGTCGGCGCTGGCCAGTTTCCTGTTGCTGATGGCCATTGGGCGCTGGCGCGGGCGACCCGAGGGGCTGGCCCTGGCCTTCTACATCGCGCTCGGCATCGGGCTGCACAACTTCGGCGAGGGTCTGGCCATCGGCGGCGCCTTTGCCGCCGGTGCGGCGGGGCTTGGCACCTTCCTTGTCCTCGGCTTCGCACTGCACAACGTCACCGAAGGCATCGGCATCGCAGCCCCCATGCTGCGCATCCGCCCGCCGCTCTGGAGCTTTGCTGCGCTGACTTTGCTGGCAGGTGCACCAGCTGTGCTTGGCATCTGGGTTGGCAGCCTTGCCTACGCGCCACAATGGTCAGCCTTGGCACTTGCGGTCGGTGCCGGTGCCATCCTGCAGGTGATGGTCGAGGTCTCGGCCTATCTGCAGCGGCAGAATAGTGATCGACAGGCGATCCTGTTCTCTCCGGCCGTTCTCGGTGGCTTCCTTGGGGGTATCGCCTTCATGTATGTGACAGCGGCGCTGATCAAAGTATGACTCATTTGATAGCTGGCCAAAGACCTTTGGCCAAGATCACGCTCGCGATCGACACAAGAAGCAGGGAAGTTCGATGTCAAGGATTGATAATTGTGGGACAGAAATACCAAGCGAATCCTCAAAGCCGATAGGCACCACCACGACCGGCGTGGTGAAAAAGTGTCGGCGAGTCTTTGTTGCTGTCGCTCTTCTCGCGCTCGGAGCCTGCACTGTCCCGATCGATCAGGCCACCGACAAGTCAACCGGCTTTCTCAAGGAACTGCCCGAAGGTGTCGCGCTGATTGCGGCTCCCTACCAGAATCTTGAGGAGGTGATCTTCAAGCCTGAGGACGGCTGCTATTGGTACCGCCATGTCGGGCCGGTTGAAACGACAATGTTGCCGTTGCGAACGGTCGAAGGAAGGCCAATCTGCACACAGCTTTCCGCCAAACCCACTGTTTCGAGCTGACAGTACTGCTGCCTAAGCCGCGCGCCGGCAGCGAGGACAAGAAACCGCATGTCAGCGACCCGCTTGTGGGTAGGTCGAACTTGCGCATCTAGCGTTCCATGAAACGAAGCCCCATGCGATTCCTTTTAGCTGGTGGTCGCCACGTTCCCCTCTTCTGCGGGATAGAGATACGCGGTAACGCCAGTCTCAACCTTGTCGAACAGATCGTTGATATGTGGCATGACCATGCGCACGCAGCCCGAACTTGCTCGGCTACCAATCGAACGTGGAAGCGGTGTCCCGTGGATCCGCAAGTAAGTGTCGCGGCCGCCGACGAAAAGATAAAGAGCCCGCGATCCCAGGGCGTTGGCTGGGCCAGGGTCCATGCCATCTGCGAACTTCGCATAGATTTCCGGCTCGCGTTCGATCATGGCTGGCGTGGGGGTCCAACTCGGCCACTTTGCCTTGCGCCGGATCGTATATGTTCCAGGCTCGTAGAGACCGTCCCGGCCAATGGCGACGCCGTAGCGCATCGCCGTGCCGTCAGCCTGAATGTGATAGAGATACCGCGCAATCGCGTCGACATGGACATCGCCTGGCACCAACCCGGCACGCGCTTCGACGCGGGTCGGAAGGAGGCGAGGATGCAATCCCCATGGGTTGGTCGTGGCAGGGTCATAGCCTGACGGGGTGACCTCGGCATCCCAGGCTGCCCATTGGTCTTGCAAGTGCGATGAAGCGAAAGCCGGGGCGGAAATCGGTGCCGAAAACAATGCGGCTGTCGTGGCAATGAAGTGGCGTCGTGTGAACATGAGCTTGGCTTTCTTCTGGATGCTGCAGCGCGGAGCCGTCGAATACACCTGCACCGTTCAATATGCCGTTGAGAAAAGCGCGCCTCGTGTCCAGTCAAGTCTGTGTGACCGGACACCTGTTGTTAAGGTCGAGCTGTTTCGCAGCCTGCATGGGCAAGGAAATCATGCGATGTGCCCCTTCGACCTGACAATGCCGTGATGCATCAAACCACTTGTTGCACCTCTAGTTGCTAGAGCAGCTAGCCCTCTCGATGAAATCGGGAGGCGGTGTCAAGTTTGGTCAAATCGGAGGAACAAAGGATTTCGAGCAGGACGAACCTGCGTGGCATGGCGGGTCTGGTATCCTCTGTCCTGGCAGGAGCCTGCATTGTCTTCGCCTTGCCGCCGTACTCAATCCTGCCGCTCGGAATGGTTGCTTTCGCAGTACTGTCGTTATTGCTGCGAGATGCAGCCCCCATGAGGGCGCTCGGCCTCGGATACCTGTTCGGTCTGGGACAGTTCGTGCCGGGGCTGTTCTGGGTCACCGAGAGTTTCCAGGTGGATGCTGATCGCTTCGGCTGGCTGGCATTGCCGGCCGTTCTGGGCCTTGCGGCCGTCCTGTCGGTTTTTCCTGCGTTGGCCTGCACCTTATCGGCCAGGATGGCGCGCGCCGGATTGCCGCTGGCGCTTTCGCTCGCGACAAGCTGGACCGGCCTTGAATGGCTGCGGGGGCATGTTCTGACGGGGTTTCCTTGGAACCTTGCTGCCTACACGCTGGCCGATTGGTTGCCCTTCGCGCAGGTGGCCTCCCTGGTCGGCAGCTATGGGCTGGGGTTCCTCTTGGTGCTTTGTTCAGCACTGGTCGGGCTAGCTTTCCCCGCGCCCGCTCGCAGGTTGCAGGTCATCTGTTTCGCCAGCGCCACCGCAATTGCGGTGATCGTGGCTGGTTTCGGCGCTGCGCGCCTGACTTTGTCAGATCCCCCGTCGGAGCGCGGCGCACATATCCGCGTCGTGCAACCGAACATCGCGCAAAGCGCCAAATGGGACGAAGGATCCCGGAAGGCCAACATCCTCCGACTTCTCTCGCTTTCTGCACGACCGGGCGATTACGATATCCTGCTTTGGCCCGAAACCGCATGGCCGGGGTTTCTCGCCGAAGACACTGGGGCCCGTGTCATGCTTGGGTGGCTCTTGCCGAACACTGCCGTCCTTTTGGCTGGCAGTCCTGAGCGGGAGGTCACCGCTGACGGGACGGTGTACCGAAACTCAGTGCTCGCCATCGCGCCGGATGGCTCTGTCCTGACGCGCTACGCCAAGCATCACCTTGTTCCCTTTGGTGAATACGTTCCGTGGCGGAGTGTCCTGCCATTCCAGCGATTGGTCGAATCTCTAGGTGATTTCCTCCCCGGTCCGGGTCCCCGCACCCTTGCATTCGGCCCACATCCCTATGCGGGTATCGCTATCTGCTACGAGATCATCTTTCCCGGGCATGTGGTCGATGATGCCATCCGACCGGACTGGATTTTCAACGCGACCAATGACGCCTGGTTCGGTGCGTCCATTGGTCCAAAGCAACATCTGGCCTCGGCTCGGATGCGGGCCATCGAGGAGGGACTTCCTCTCGTGCGTGCCGCAAATACGGGCATCTCGGCAGTGATAGACGCCTACGGAAAGACACTGGCGATGCTGGACATCGAGACTTCTGGCGTAATCGACATGCGCTTGCCGAGGCCCCTGCAACCGACGCTCTACGCCCGTATTGGCGACTGGTCCGTACTCCTCCTTATCCTTTGCTTTTGGGGAGGCTTCGCCTTCTGGAGTTGGCGGAACAAGAGTATCCTGAAAGGAGAGTTTTCATGATCGGACCAGTTTTCGGGATCGTCGGATTTCTGTGGGGCTACTATCTCGCCCGACAGCGCGGCGGCAAGACGCTTGACCGCCTGCAGTATGGCGCAGGCTTCGCCATCGCTTTCGGGCTGTTCGGCACCCTCCTCGGCATTGCCCTCGCCAGATTTCTTGGGGCGGCCTGATCGGCGAAACCTCGCCGGTGCTTAACTCTTCACCTCTTTGTCGGTTGAACCTCTAGTTGCTCGAGGTTTTAGACCGCACGCCGTTCTCATTGTCTGGACTGGTCATGCGTCTTCGTTCTCTTCAGATCATCCTTTGGGTCGCCGCGACGGCGGCGGTCCTCGCTTTCGCGGCGGTGCGGTGGTGGCCCGCAACGGACGACACCCAAGCAGCAGCTTCTGTCTTCACGCCCGCCTTCGCGCTTGCTGACAGCGAAGGTCGCATCCGCACGACGGAGGAATTCCGTGGAAAATTCCTTTTGGTGTTCTTCGGCTTCACAAGCTGCCCGGATGTCTGTCCGACTACGCTCTCCGAAGTCGCGCAAGTCATGGATGACCTTGGATCTGACGCAGGATCGGCGCAGCCAGTTTTCATCTCGATCGATCCTGAACGGGACAGACGGCTTGGGCTGGCTGATTACACCAAAGCCTTCCATCCAGCGATCCTCGGCTTGGCCGGCAGCGAGGCCGAAACGCAGGCTGCGGCCGCAAGCTTCAAGATCTTCTATGAGCGGGAGGCCGATACCGCTTCGCAAGGCGGGTACACGATGGCGCACAGTCCCGGCCTCTATCTCATCGGCCCGGATGGCGCGTGGCTGCGTCAATTCACCTACGGCACACCGGCGGCCGAAATCCTTTCCGACCTTCAATCGAGACTTTGACCCATGAATCACTTTCTTCTTGCTGCAGCCCTGATCCTCTCTGCATCTGCAGCGATGGCCTGCGAGACCGTGACCATCGGCGATCTGACGGTTGAGCACGCCTGGTCCAAGGCGACAATCGGCGCGGGGCGTCCCGGCGTCTTCTATGTGGAGATCACGAACACCGGATCGACCGACAACGCGCTGGTTGGCATCGCGACGCCTGCAGCCGGTATGCCGATGCTGCACGAGACTGTTGTTCAGGACGGCATCGCATCGATGCCGCATGCGATGTCCATCCCCGTGCCGGCTGGCCAGAGCGTGCAACTTTCTCCGGGGGGGTATCACGGCATGCTGATGGGGCTGACGAATGCCCTGAAGGAAGGCGACAGCTTTCCGGTCACCCTCAGCTTTGAAAAGGCTGGTGAGGTCACGGTAAACGTCGACGTCCTGTCCTTGCGTGCGGAGGGGCCGGATTGCGCCGACGCAGGGCAGTAATCCTCGGCGCTGTAGGTGCCATCGGAGCCGTCGCCTTCATGCTGGGCGTCGGCGCCTATCGCACGCGCAATCGGCCAGCCCGCAACGAGCTCCTGCCCTTGCCAATTGGCGAGATGTCCTGGGCATTGACCGATCACCAAGGCCGCTCAGTCCGACCGAAAGACTGGGCCGGCCGCCCGGTCATGGTGTTCTTCGGCTTCACCTGGTGCCCCGACGTCTGCCCGACCACATTGAGCGACATATCGCTCTGGCTCGAAGACCTGGGTGCCGACGCGAACCGTTTGATCGTGGCGCTGATTTCGGTCGATCCGGAACGCGACACGCCCGTCGTCCTTGCGGACTACGTCAGCAACTTCGACCCGCGTATCATCGGGTTGACGGGTCCCGCCGAGGAGGTCGCGCAGGCCGCCGCAGATTTCCGCGTAACCTATCGCCGTGTCGACAAGGATGGCGGCGACTACACGATGGACCACACCGCCGGTGTGTTCCTGTTCCACCCCGATGGGCGCTTCGTCAGCATCATCGACTTTCACGAGGACCGGCGATTCGCCGTTCCCAAAATCCGCCGAACCCTCAGTTGAAAGGTCATTCTGCCAGATGATCCGCTCTGCATTTCTCATCCTTGCTGTCGCGTCCTTCGCCCCGCTCCAGGCAATGGCCGATCCTCCGACGGCGCATTTGCCAGCGGCCTTCGAAACCACGATCGCCCCCGGTGACACTTTGGACAGCGTCCTTGGTCACGCAGGAATCCCCGCGACGATCCGGGCAGAAGCCGCACTGGCACTTTCTGGGGTCTATGACCTGACCGACCTGCGACCTGGTCACCGGATCAAATGGACGGCAGCGTCCGGGGATCCGGCATCGCTGACACGCCTTTCACTGTTCGTGGAAGATGGAGTAGAAATTGCCCTCACCTTCGACGGGCCGATCGCAGCACAACGGCTTGACCCACCGGTTCATGTGACGGACCGGGGTGAGACCTTAACCTTAGACGGAACCCTTTACGACGCTTTGACGGCCCGGAATGCACCGGAACGCTTTGCGGTTGACCTGACAGCACTTCTTGCGGGCCAGGTCGATTTCAGGCGCGACCTCAAAGGTGGAGAGACTTTCGCGCTGGTCTGGCAAGAAGATCAGCTTCCCGATGGCAGCATCGCGGGAGAGCCGCGCCTGAGTTACGCACGGCTGGAGCTTACTGATCGCGTCCTCGAACTTGTTGCGACCGAAGCCGCTGGTCCGGTCATCGTCTTTGAAGATGGCGAAGCCGTGCAGCGTTCCGCGGCCCCCATCCTTGGTGCCCGCCTGTCGTCCGTCTTTGGCCGCCGGAACCATCCCGTGCTGGGCGGAGTTCGAATGCATACCGGGATCGATTACGCGGCCCCCGTGGGGACCGAGGTTTCGGCGACTGGTGCCGGTCGGGTGATCTTTGCGGGCTCGATCCGCGGTTATGGCATCACGATCGACATCGACCACGGCGGTGGGGTCGTCACGCGATATGCGCATCTCTCTGAGATTGCTGAAGACGTTCGCGTCGGAACGCGGGTCAAGGCGGGCGACGAGATTGGCGCGGTCGGCGCGACAGGGCTCGTGAGCGGCCCGAACCTCCATTACGAAGTGCGTGTCGATGGCCGACCGGTCGACCCGAAAGACCAGGACGCCCTGCCGGAGCAAGAGATTGCTACTGCTGCTGACCTTGATGCACTTGCCACTTGGCGCAGCGAAACCGGCTTCATGCCAACAACCGACGGGGAACGTGGATGAAAAGGTATTTTATCGGTCGCCGTGAACTCATGCTTGCATCAGCAGCCTTCGCCCTGGCCCCTGCCGCCAGGGCAGAGGAAGAACCACCGATCCATGTCGTCAAAGGGCGCGGTTGCGAGTGCTGCGAGGCATGGGTGGATTACTTGCGCGAAAAAGGGTTCACAGTAACGGATGAGGTGTCGATGGGAACCTTGCTGATCCGCTTCAAGATGGATCAGGGCATTCCGGCAAAGGCCTTTTCCTGCCACACAGGAACCGTTGACGGCTATGCGCTCGAAGGCCATGTCCCGGCTGCAGATATCCGCAGGCTGCTCGACGAGCGTCCTGACGCAGTCGGCCTCGCAGTACCCGGCATGCCCTACGGCTCCCCCGGCATGGGATCAGAAGACAGTCGAGACGCCTATGACGTTCTGCTGGTTCGCCGGGATGGAAGTCTCGAAATCTTCACCAGCTATCAGGCAGCCTGATCTGTCCATTTCCGAACTCAACGTGCTAGGCAGGGATTTAATCAAGGGAATGGCGACCGATCAAAGCAGATCCGATATCTGACGGACAGCCTCGTCGCTTCCCCAGTCGAAGGGGCCCTGAAGCCGCCCGATTTCACGCGTCTCGCGGTCGATCAGAAGCGTCGTCGGCAGTCCGATGAAGGCCAAAGCCAGTTGAACCCGCAACGGTTCCGCCCAGTAGAGCGGCAGGTTTACAAGCCCGATCTCATCATAGAAACCTCGGCCCCTTTCGATCCCGCCCTCGTCGATGCAAAGGGGTAGCACGGCAAAATCCGGGCCTCCAAGCAGCCCTTCCAAACGTTCGAGTGCCGGCATCTCTTCCCGGCAGGGCGGGCACCAAGTCGCCCAGATGTTCAGAAGGATCACACGCCCGGCAAAGTCCCCAAGAACCCTGGTGGTTCCTGCTTCATCCTGGATAGGCGGGGAAAGCAGAGGCTGCGGGTCCTTTCGCAGCCGGAAAGGCGGTCGCGCTTGGGCGGGCCCCGCAATGAAGCTCGCTGCAAGACCGGCAAGGAGAGGTCGACGACCCATCTGAACAGGCATTGGTTTTCCCATCGCGGAAGGCCGGACCCGCAGGCAATCTGCGGGTCCGGATCGTCGTCAGGCCGAAACCGCGAACTCAGTCATCATGCCTGTCGAGAGATGCGGCATGTGATGGCAATGCAGCATCCACCGCGCCGCTTCACCCGCATCCACCGCGACCGTCACCATCCCCATCGGCGGCACATGAACGGTGTCACGAACAGCACCCGCGATCCGGTTCTGGCCCACGCCGACCACCTGGAAAGCGTGGCCATGCAGGTGCATGGGATGTGCCATCATTGACATGTTGTGGAACATGATCTCGACACGCTCGCCGGTTTTCGCGGTCACCGGGGAATGTTTGCCCCAGGTCTGCCCGTTGATGGTCCATACGTAGGGCATCATCGAGCCGCCCAGCATCAACATCGGCTGCGACGATGCCGCGCGCTCCGGCAGCGGGGTGACGGCGCGCAGGGCCGCTTCCTGCGTCAGATCGGCGCTGAAGGCAGGATGGTCGGCGTCGGACATGTTGGCGACCTTCGTCACCGTGGCCCCCGGGGTGGCAAGGACGAGACCCGTCCGTTCTCTTGCACCCTCGCGCAGGGCGAGGACCGGGAAGGCCCCGCCTTCGGCTGGAACATTAAGCTCGATGTCAAGCCGTTGGCCCATCGCGATTCCGAAACGGTTGCCAGGAAGGGGCTGCACCGGCTCTCCGTCCACAGTAACCAGCCGCCCGGTCAGTGCGCCGGTGTCGATCCAGAACACCGTCGCGGCGGCCGCGTTGATCACCCGAACAAGGACCTTGCTGCCCTTGTCCACCTGCACGACTTCGGGGTCGTCCAGCGTCCGGTCATTGGCAAGGTAGGCGTCAAAGTTGTAGTCGTTCAGGTCCATCGCCATGCCGTCCATGCCCGGCATGGCCATCATGTCCCCCTGACCCATTGCGCCCATGTCCATGCCGGCCATGCCGTCCTGACCCATCTGGCTGTGGTCCATCCCGGCCATGGACGCGCCGCCGGTAATCTCTGCCAGCACCTCCGCAGGCGGCTTGAACGAAAAGTCGTGCAGGAACAGCGTCACGTCCTGCCGATCGGCCGCAACATCCTCGGGCCGCCGCACGACCAGGGGGGCGGCCAGCAGCAGCATCTCATGCGCGGGGATATGGGCATGCATCCAGTGCGTGCCCGGGCGCGCGGCAAAGTCATAGGCGCGGCTTTCGCCGGGTTGCAGCGTGGCCATGGGCATGTCCGGCACGCCGTCTTGAGCGTTTGGCGGGATCTGTCCGTGCCAGTGGATGATGGTCGGCTCGGTCAGGGTATTCGTCAGATCGACGGCGAATGCCTGACCCGGGTCGAGGACCAATCCAGACCGGCCGTTGCCGTCCATCAGCCCCCAGACGGTGGCGGCCCTGCCCCGGATATCGAGCGTCCGGGTCGTCGCCGTCAGCGACATGCGGGCTGATTGTGCTCTAGCACGAGCAGGCAGAATAAGTGAGGCGGCAGCAGCCGCAGAAGCGCCCAGAAAGCCGCGGCGAGAGAGAGCGATCATGCGAATTCTCCTGTATCGCAATGTGAAAAGACTGAAGGCCCCGGCGAACCGGAGCTATAGGGTCAGATCAGTGTGCGTTTCGGAGGTGGGCCAGGTGGCGGGAGCGCAAGCGATGCAGCCAGCAGGTCATTGTTCAGGTTGATTTCAACCGAACGCGCGATGGCGACGACGCCCGGGCTTGGGGCGGGAAGAGCCGCAGCCGCAAAAAGACAATGTTGCTGGCAAAGCAGCCGTTGTGCATCGTCAATCGGGCTGCCTGCGGATGACATATGCGCGCCATGGCCAGCCATCGCCATCATCTGCTCATGGTCGGCCTGAGACTGTTGCCGACCTTCGGAGAAGGCAAGCATTGGCAGGATCGCCGCCAGAAGATAGGCGGCGAGGATCAGTGCACGCATAGGAAACAACGAGCGGGTCATGACGTCATGTGTATCAGTGTGGTCTGGTGCCGTCATCTGACAGTTTGGTGTCTGGGCAATATGGCGATGACATCGACTGCAGCAGAATTGCCGCGTTTTCCCTCGTCTTGACTTGATAGCGCAGAGTTTACTGGCAACCGAACGCGGGTCGCGAAAACTTCAATGATCTGACGGTACACACCATGAAACGATTGGTCTTCGCCCTTTTCGCAACTCTGTTGCTGTCCGCCTGCGGCGCCGAACCGATCTGGGCGCCGGATGAAGCCGTGGCCGACGCGCGCTATGAACATGTCGGCCCGACCTCGGTCACGCTCTATACCGTCCTGTCGACCCGCAGCGGCGCCGGTGCGCACGCCGGGCTTTTGATCAATGGCTCAGAGCGTGTTCTCTTTGACCCGGCGGGAACCTGGCGACATCCGAAGCTTCCAGAGCGCAACGACGTCCATTTCGGGATCACGCCGAAGATGGTCGACTTCTACATCGACTACCATGCTCGCGAAACTTACGACGTTGTCGAGCAGACAATCATGGTTTCACCAGAAGTTGCGGACCTGATCATGGCGCGTGCCAAAGCGTACGGCGCGGTGCCCAAGGCGAACTGCACAATTGCAATATCGCGCGTACTGGAAGGCGTTCCCGGCTTCGAAAGCCTGCGAATGACCTGGTTCCCGAAACGGATGATGGAAGGTTTCGCAGATCTGCCGGGCGTTCAGACCCGTCGGATTACGGACGATGACGCAGATGAGAATCACGGCGTCCTTCTGGTGCAGGCCGGGGACGCGCGTCTTCGGTAGTTTCTTGGTGATCAGGCCTATTGGGAGCCATACTGCGCTCGCCACGCCCGGCCTTTGGCAGTATTTTGCGGTGACACATAAAATGGGGCTTTTGATGATCCTTGCGCGCCGTACTCTTCTTCTTGCCGGACCGGCCATCCTTGCCATGAGCACTGTGCCTTTGCTGGCCGAAGGGGACGAACGGATCCATGTGGTGAAGGACCCTGGCTGTCCGTGTTGTAACGCCTGGATCGGCCACCTACGCGAAAGCGGCTTCAACGTCAGCTTTGAAGAGCGCAGTGTCGAAGACCTCGCGACCTATAAGCGGGAGCGCGGTATCCCGGAGAACCTGTCGTCCTGCCACACGGCGACCATCGGCGACTACACCATCGAAGGGCACGTTCCAGCAGCGGATATCCGCAGGTTGATGGCCGAACGCCCCTTGGCAGTGGGACTTTCCGTTCCGGGCATGCCATTCGGCTCACCGGGAATGGGACCAGAGACAGAGCGTCAGGCTTATGATGTCGTTATGGTCGGTCTGGACGGAAGCAGTACGGTCTTCACCAGCTATCCGGCGGCGTGAGATCCCCACCCGGTGCGCGCCGCGCGAGAGACCATAGGCTCATCTTTGCAAGCCGACCTCGGATGCTTGCCAGGCTTCCAGAAGCACATCCCGCGGCCCCGCTCCGTCAAGCGGTCTGATCGCGACATCCAACCTGCGCGCCGCGTGGTAGGCTGAGGCGGCCAAAAGACCGGGCTCCTTGCCGTAGGCGAGCCGGTAGCGTGTGACGAAACCGTCCATGCGGTCATCACCATTCCAGCCCTCCGCAAGGAGTGCTTGCACCAGAACGGTGCTCGCACGGCTGTACTTGCTCGCCGCGTCGTCGGCGGCAGGCTTCGGTCCAAGGACGATGACGACATCAGCCGGCTCGTCTGGTGAGCCAGTCAACTTCTGGACAAGTCTGGTGGCTTCGGCCGGAAGCGGAAGAACATGCACGTCAACGCCGCCCAGATGCCCGTCGGAGGTTTCGTTTGGGTGCCCGTCCCGCTCGTCGGCAGCCAACACGAATCCTCGGACAGCCTCCGCAAGGTCTTGCTCAACATTCTCACTGACGACGAGAATTGCTGCAATGAACGAATGCGCTGCCGCAATTCCAGACAGAGCGATCCATAGTACCGCCGCGAGGGCCGGGACGGCCGGGATCGTCCTGCGAGCAGGGAAGGCGGTGCAACAGGAGCATTCCGAAGCGACTCGTTTCGAACCACTCATTCTGATGCCCGAACAGAAGCCACGATTTCGGAAAGCTGCGCCTTTTCAACAAAACCGGGGACCAGCTGATCGCCTACGACAAAGGATGGCGTCCCGTTGAAACCGAGCGCCTCGGCCAGACGCATCGAGGTTGCAATGTGCTCGTCGATCTCTGGCGCCTGCATGTCTGCCTTGAGTCTGTCCAAGTCCAAGCCGATTTCGCCGGCGACACGCAGCACCGTGTCGGCTTCTACCTTGCCGCGCATACCCATCAGAGCATTGTGGAGCTCAGCATATTTGCCCTGCTTCCGGGATGCGAGCGCGGCGCGTGCGGCAAAGGCAGATCCCTCGCTGAGGATTGGCCATTCGCGCATCACCAACCGGATGTTGCCGTCTTCGGCCAGAAGAGCGTCGACTTCCGGCATGGCGCGCTTGCAGTAGGGGCAGTTGTAGTCAAAGAACTCGACTACCGTGATATCGCCCTTCGGATTGCCTAGAACCGGTGCGTTAGGGTCACGTTCCAATGTGTCGCGTTCATTGGCCAATACTGCGGTTGCGGCGGCTGCCTGCGCTTCCGCCTGCCGCTCTTCGAGGGCCTGGAGCGCTTCGAGGATCAGTTCGGGGTTTTCGCGCAGGGCCTCGGCGACGAGAGCCTTGATGCGTTCATCCGAGACCTCCTGCGCGAAGGACGGCATAGCGACTTGGAAACAGAAGACACTGGCAAGCAGCAGGGATTTCATTCGCATCGGGCGGACCTTTCATTTCGTACATTTTTTGAGGGTTGATGCTTCCTCAAGTAACTCGAGAGGCAAGTCCAAACTTGGACCGACAGACTATCGTTCGGGTCAGGCATCATGGGGCGAGTGCCTCGACGGCGCTCCGCTCTGCTTGCGTGGCGCGGATGCCGTCGGGCCAAGTCGATTTGATGTAATCGAGAACAGCTTCGATATCCTCGTCCGTCAGACGGTCGCCGAAAGTCGGCATGCCGGATGTGAAGGCAACGCCCATTTCGTCAAGGACCGCCTGCCCGCCGCGTTTGATGTAGTCGCGCAGCATGATGTCGCCGTGATGCCAGGTGTGGCCGCTCGCGTCATGCGGCGGGGCGGGATACGTCCCGTCCTCATTGGCCGTTCGCCAGTCGGGATGTCCTTCCAGATCGGCGCCGTGGCACGACGCGCATTCCGCCTCATAGATGGCGCGACCTTGTTCGAAATCGGGGCTATTGTGGAAGAACGCGTTTGCTTGCGGCGCAAACAGCAGAAAGATTGCGGCGGGCGCAACAACCGCAACGCCTCTGAACCTGCCATTTCTTGGCTTGGTGGCCTTCATGTCCGGCTCACGGTGATCGGTGTCACCCCATCCGGCGGGAGAATCCGTTCGGACAGTTGAGCCAGATCCTCCCGAATTCGGGCCCGCTGCGCAGTAGGATAGGCATCTTCGGGCGGCAGGCCGCCGTGTTGGGCAAAGAGCATGATGTCGCGCGCGATCGGTGCCGCCGCCGTTGAGCCGCCGCCGCCATGCTCCACTACAACAGTCACGGCATATCGAGGCGCATCAAACGGTGCGAAGGCCACGAACAGCCCATGGTCCCGCCTGTTCCATGGGAGTTCGTCCTGCGATCGGACACCGGCTGCGCGCTCGGCCGCTGTGATCGAAAACACCTGGCTCGTTCCGGTCTTCCCGGCCATGGCTTTGGTCACATCCGCGATCCGTGACCCGTATGCGGTGCCACGCTCGTGGTTCGACACCTCGAACATCCCTTGTCGCACGATCGCAAGCGCTTCTGCCGAAAGTCCAAGTGAGACAGGCGCAGGTTCACCCGGGCTGGCCCCACCGAGCGGGCGCACGAGACGCGGGAGGACTGCCGTTCCTGAGGCCAGGCGCGCGGTCATCGTGGCTAGCTGAATTGGCGAGGTCAACGTGAAGCCCTGGCCAATGGACGCGTTGATCGTGTCGCCAATCAACCAATCCTGACCGTAACGCTCTTGCTTCCAGGCGCGCGAGGGATTGTTGCCGTGAACCATTCCCGACAGCGGAAGGTCGTATTTCTGGCCCAGTCCGAGACGGTCATTCATCGCAAAGATGCCATCGATCCCGATCCGTTGCGCAACTTCGTAGAAGTAGACGTCGCAGGACTGCCGCAACGCACCGACCATGTCGACCCGCCCATGGCCGCCGCTTTTCCAGCAATGGAACCTGCGACCAGAGATTTCCACGTACCCGTTGCAGGTCACGGTTTCTGCTGGATCCATGACCCCGCTTTCCAGAGCCGCGAGCGCATTCGACATTTTGATCGTGGACCCCGGCGGATAGGCCCCTTGAACGGTCTTGTCGGCAAGCGGGCGAAACTCGCTGTCGCGCAGTCCGCTGTAGTCCTTGCTCGATATCCCCCGCACGAAGAGGTTCGGGTCAAATGCAGGGGCAGACGTGCAGCCGAGGAGATCACCGTTCGTGACATCCATTACGATTGCCGCCGCGCTTTGTCCTTCGAGGCGCACACGCATGAAGTTCTGCAAATGATGATCCAGTGTGATCTGCATGTCCGAGCCGGGGGTCGGCGGATCTAGTGCCAGCTCGCGCATGGTCCTGCCGCCGGCGTTGACCTCCACCCGCTGAGCTCCCGGCTCACCGCGCAACGCACGCTCGTGGATCCGCTCAAGCGCCGTCTTGCCGATCTGGTAGTCCGGCGAGCGCAAAAGCGGATCGGGTTCCCCGTCCTTGGCTGTGAGATCGCTGTCGCTGACGGGTCCCACATAGCCGACCTGATGGGCAAAGTCCGGCCCGAAGGGATAGACCCGGGACAGGACCATCTCCGGGTGGACACCCGGAAGAGCCGGGGTGTTCAAGGCGATGATTGACAACTCTTCCCAGGTGACCCTGTCCTTAACGGTCACCGGGACAAAGCCCCGAACGCGGTCAAGTTGCTCCCGAATCCGGTCGATGACCTCACCCGTCAGACCAAGAAGCCGCTGCAGTTTCGCAAGGACGTCATCGACGTCCCGGGCCTCTTCCTTCACGAGCGTGATCCGGTAGGTGTGTTCGTTGTCCGCGACGATCTTGCCCGCGCGGTCGAAGATGCGGCCCCGGTCGGGGCGCACCAGCCGCAAATTGATCCGGTTTTCCTCGGCCAGGAGGTAATATTCCTCAGCATCGCGTACACCTAGTTGCCACATCCGGAAACCAAGCACGCCGACCACCGAGGTCATCACACCGCCAAGCAACAGTGACCGACGCGTCGTTACCCGTGCGGCTTGGGCAAGATCCCGTTCAGATCGGCGCATGCTTGGCCCTCTCGTCCTGAGACTCCGGTATGCGTCTGCCGCCGATGGTTTTCAGGTAAGCGGCAAGTCGCAGTCCCAGGACCAAGACCACCAGTCCGACGAACCAATACTGCAGCGGGTTCGGCTCGGGCGTCGCCCGGTGAAAGCTGAGGAAGTGCATGAACAGGAAGTAGGCGACATGCGCTACAGACAGCCACCAGAGCGGCAGGACACCCATTTGCAGGAACTTCCAGCCGGAAACGCCCAGGCGGCGCATTGCGACATCGCTTGAGGTTGTGGCCAGGAGGACGCCGAGGAGCAAGGCGGCGATCCCGATCGCATTGGCCAGACCAAAGCCATGCTGAAACATGACATAGCTGAGGAGTTCGGGATGCCATTCGAAGCCGAAGAGCCGCATCAGGTCCCATTCGACCCAGCCGACAAGAATGATTCCAGCATGCACAAGCGCCAGAAGGCAGCCGTAGATGCCCGACTCACGGCGGTAGGGCAGCACCAACACTGCGGGTCTGAGGAGCCGGGCCAGAGGCCCCAGGCCCATCGAAAGCGCAACCAGCACCAGCGAGGCGTCGGCAAGTGCCCGGTTCCAGCGGTGCATCGGACTCCACTCGCCATGGATAGCCGCAAAAATCAGAACGAGGCCAGCAGAGAGGAGGGCCATCAGCCCGTGCCGCAAAAGTACATTCCGGCTCAGCCGTCGGAACATTGGGTCATGGACCGTGACTGTCTTCATTTCACGTTACCCCGATCAAGGCCCCGCAGTCCCAGCACCACCCTGTTGCCAGTGCGGACAGCGCGAAACCGGCGCCATGTTGTCAACGCGGCGATACCCATGATGACGAGCCCGGCAGTCGCAAGCCACGGCCGGAGCGGATCAAACCAGGCAAGAAGTGCCGGTCCACCGAAGACCAGCATGAGCACCTTGTTGCAGGTTGGGCAGGCGATTCCGAGAAAGCTGGCAAGCCCACCCGTCCCGGAAGCGCGCAAGTTGCACTGAGGGACCCACAACGCCGCTGTCACACCTCCGAGGAAGGCCGTCAGAACGGTCGCGACGAACTCCCAAGGCCCGACTGGAGTCATCCGGACAAAAAGTGGGTTCGCCCATACGGCAGTGACCGTGCCGAGGACCACAAACAGTGTGATGCCAACAGCTAGGCCGCGCAGGTTGCGGCGAAGGCTGTCATCATTCAGAAAAGTTGCCGGACCTAGGTTATCGCGCATCAAACTCGACCTCTGCAAACTCTTCACCAAAGCCCACACTGACGACCCAACGACCGGCCATGGGCAGCTTCACGTCGGCGCGCCAGACGCCTGCCTCGACCAGCTGAAGCGGAGGCGCTACGCCGTCCATGTGCATGTCGACCATCGCAAAGTTCACATCTGGCCGCATGCCGGCAGCTGCGCCGGCGTCGGTATCGGGCATGAACTGGATTTCCACCCGAACGTCACGACCACCGAGCGCGTAGACCTGGACGTCCATCCGTCCGTCCGAAAGCGCCTCGGACACTTCGGCTGTCGCCGATGGATCAGCGGAGATCGTGTCGCGCGGATCGAGGGTCCAGACGGTGGTCCAGATGAAGACACCGACGAAGACGGCAACGCCCAAAGCCAGAATGACGGCAAGCGCTCTAGTTCCCATTTCCCATATCCATCTGTGAATGATCCATTCCAGCCATCGGGGTCTCGACCGGCGTCGGTGCGGGCGCAGGAATGTCGCCCGTGCCTTCGGGGTCGAGGAGATAGGTGGCAATGGCCTCGCGGTCGGCAGCGCTCAGGAAAGACGTGCCCTCAGCGACGACCTCGGCCATGCTGCCGCCGAAAGCATCACCGTTAGGCAGAATCCCGGACTGAAGCGCGTAAGCCAGGTTCGCAACGCCCCAACCTTTTGCAAGGAGAACGTCACTCAGAATTGGCGGTGCTTTGCTGCCCCCTGGAAGGCTGTCGTTCCCGGCAAAGCGGGCGCCGTCATCAAGGCCCCCTGCCAGGGTTCGGCCCGTGTGACAGGCAGCGCAATGTGCAGCCCCTTCGACCAGCACCCGCCCGCGGTTCCACGGGGAAGACGTGCCCATAAGTGCGTCCGTCTTGGGCGTCTCAAGGTAAGCCGCGCGCCAGAGCTTCAGCCCCGATCTGAAACTGAAGGGAAAGCCGACGTCGTGGGGTGGGGCTGCATCGCCAACAGCCGGGACGGTGCGGAACGCCTCCCAGAGGTCGGCAATGTCCTGATCGGTAAAACCGGCGTAGAAAGAGTAGGTGAAGACGGGGTAGTAGGGGTCGCCGTCAGGCGACACCCCTTGGCGCACCGCCTTGGCGAAATCCTGCACAGTCCAGCGCCCGATCCCGGCCTCCCGATGCGGTGTGATGTTCGGTGGCACGAAGGTGCCGAATGGTGTGTCCAGAGGCGCACCTCCCGCGAGCGCCAGACCCTTGGCGTCTGAGTTGGTATGGCAGGACACGCAGCCACTTGCGCGCGCGAGATAGGCCCCGCGTTCGGCATCGCCGGGAGGAAAGCTCGCGGGCTCGACCTCCCCGATCGGCCAAAGTGCCAACACCCCGGCACCTATACCTGCCACAATGGCTGGGAAGACAAAGGAAAGCCGGATCAAACCTCGCATGGTCAGTTCCGGCCCGCTCGAAACTGCGCATGACAGGAAGAGCAGGTCGCACTGATCCGGTTGAAGAGGTCGTCGGCCGCCAGTGTCGTCAGATCAAGCTCCAAAACTGTCGGGTCCGATGTCCCTCGTGCCACCGCGATCTCTTCCGGAGCCGCTCCGTATCCCATCAATTCCGCGATCGTGAAGCCTTGCGCCGGTTGCGGTGTTCCGGTCATGCCCATGGCCGAGTGATCCATGCCAGCCATCTCGCCATCTGGCGAACTCGCAGGCTCGAGACCGTTCGGGGCTGCTTCGGCCAAGGCGTCAGCATAGGCCTTCAGTTCTTCGGAGAGAGCCGCGAACTCCTGCCAGTCGGACCAGATATCCGGCTTAGCATAGGTGACGCCTTCAAGGCTGTTTTCAGGGAAGAGCGACAGCATCGTCCCGCCCGCATGACTTGCAATGACGCTGGCGCCTTCAGACACAATGAAGGTGTCGTAGGGCACGGTGCCCTGCATCATCGGTGCCAATTCCGCGATGGTATCGCGCATTGCCGTCATTCCGTTCATGCGGTCCAGGACGACGCCCGTCGCCCCCGTATGTGCCAGCGCCACTGCCGCGACGGCGGAAGCGGCAAGCGCGATCGCGCCCGTCCATTGAGATTTCATCTGCCTGACTGCCCTTGGGTTTTTGTTGTTGCTCATTGGCTGCGCCCTG
Organism: Frigidibacter oleivorans; assembly: GCF_003993775.1. Taxonomy (GTDB): domain Bacteria; phylum Pseudomonadota; class Alphaproteobacteria; order Rhodobacterales; family Rhodobacteraceae; genus Frigidibacter; species Frigidibacter oleivorans. The sequence goes on along the minus strand of NZ_RJRZ01000005.1, from coordinate 110,338 downwards.
CCGGTCAGGCGGGTCGCACCTTGGGACGACTTCTGGAGTCAGGCTGAGAAAGGGTCGAACCTGAGCCAGTCTTTCAAACCGGCTCTTCTGGTCATCGAACAATCGTTCGGCCTGACTGTCAGGTCAGGGTTCGCGGGGGAGGAAGTGTGATGGCCGGACCGCCAAAACGGCGTTGCGACTGCTCAGCATCGGGCTGAAGCACAGCCGGAACGGCCTTGGGCTGTATCGATGCCAGAGCATCCGGCAAAACGAACGCAGTGCAAGTGACGCCGGGATGGCAGGCAGGCGTAACCGAAGATTGCTGTTCGGGGGTATCAGCAGCCTCGACGGTGAGGCCGGAATGATGCTCGTTGCCAGGCGCTGCTTCTGCAGATTGTCCCAACACCAAGCCCATGACCAGAGCGACAGTCAGAAGCCACATCGATACGAAACGCAACAACCTGCGTGCAAGCAGGTTCTGCGTTGGGGCCAATGGGTATGCTGTCGCTCTCATCCGTTCAGATCAGCTTGACTTTCGTTCCGACCGGAGTGCGGTCGAACACTTCTTCGATGTGCTCATTGTAAAGCCCGATGCAGCCGTTCGACGAACGACGCCCGATCTTACGCGTGTCGTGAGTACCATGAATCCGGTAGTACTGCCACGATAGATACAGGGCGCGGGTGCCAAGCGGATTGGTTGGATCGCCTCCTGGCACGAAGGCTGGCCACTCCGGGTTGCGCTCCCGCATCGAGGGCGTCGGAGCCCAACTTGGGTTAACCCGCTTCTCGACGACCTCGGTGTATCCCCGCCGGGTCAATTCATCCGATAGCGGAACCGAAGTGGGATAGAGAAACATCTGACCGTCGCTCGTCCAGTGCTGGAGAACCTTGCCCGTGGTGTCAGAGATGATGACCCCGACCCCAAGCGAGTCGAAGTGGTCCTGCCACTCATGGATGCGGAACGCCGAGATGTTGTTCCGGACTGGTCCCTGATTGTCCTCGGTCGCAAAGGCTGCCCGGCCCGTCAGGAAAGGCGCGGCAAGGGCTCCGGCAACGAAAAGTCGTCGACTGAATCGCATGGTCTGCTCCTCTTTTTTGTTACCTGTGCCGGCTTCCAATGTGGGAAGGTCAAATCGCTTTGCATCGCACAGGGGTCACAAAGAGGTGAAGCCGTGGCGCTTTCGCCGCTTTTTGTTGGGAAATTCTCTGCTCACTTCGATGTGAACACCTCTCCCATACACCAAGAGCGCTATTCTGCGCCCATGCGTAAGTTTGCGAACACCCTGTGCGGTTTGTGCTTGCTCGTCGCCCTTCTTTGGGCGGCGCTTCCTGATCACGCATCCCACGGCGCTCATGCAGATCATGCTCAAACCGCAGCTGTGGACCAGGACGCCCTTTGCAGCGACGGATCAGGCCATGCCTCCTGCCAGCTTGTCGCAACTGCCTCCTTGTCATTTTTCGAGGTGGCACCGTATGCCAAGTCTGCGCGGTTCGTGATTACGCCGGTCTCTGCCTCAAGCCGCGCCTTTGCCCCCGGTCGCCCACCTCCGCGAACCTTCCTCTGAGTGAACCCTCGTCCTTCACGTTCCTCTCAGGAGTTCGCATGATTTTCCGTCGATCCTTTCTTTCCGGCGCAGCCGCTGCAGCCCTCTCGATGCCAACTGTCCTTCGTGCCCATACCGATGAACCCTTCGTACTGGCCGACGAATTTCAACCTCGCGAGGTCCGAGTCCGAGAGCAACATGCCCCCGGTCAGATCCTCGTCTTCCCGCGAAGTTTCTTTCTGTACTATGTTTTCGATTCCGAGCGGGCCGTCCGGTACGGTGTCGGCGTCGGCAAGGCCGGTCTGGCATTCAAGGGATCGGCAATCATTGAACGCAAGGCCGAATGGCCGTCATGGCGCCCGACAAACGACATGATCCGCCGGAATCCCGATCGCTATGCCCAGTTTGCCGAGGGGGTGCCGGGCGGACCTGGCAACCCACTGGGCGCCCGAGCCCTCTACCTTTACCGCGACGGGCGCGACACCTACTACCGGATTCACGGCACGACAGAGCCGTGGTCGATTGGACGGTCCGTGTCGAACGGTTGCATCAGGATGCTGAACGACCATGTGATCCAACTCTATGAGCAGGTCCCAGTCGGAACGCCGGTTACTGTCCTGTGACGATCCGCCGTCGTTATGTCTTCGTGTTGGGGGGCATCGTAGCCTTGATCTATGGACTACGGGCCCTGCCCTGGGACCGGCTTGGCGGAAGCGGGCTGTCCTATGTCGACATCGAGGGTGTGCCGCCATTTCGTCGACTGGAGCTGGCCGGTCAGACCTCCACGGCAAACATCGCCCTTGTCGGTCTCGATGGGCCACTACCTGATGCGGGAGCACGCAGGGCGCGCATGGAGACCCTGCGCACTGACCCATGCCCAGCCCTGTTCGGAAATAACTCCCCGGATGCTGTGGTTCCGATCGCCTACTTCAGTGAGTTTCGTTGCCCCTTCTGCCGTGCACTCGAGCGGGATCTTGAGACCCTGCTGGCCGAAGATCCGGCTGCGTACCGGCTCGTGCAACACGAACTTCCAATCTTCGGGCCGCCGTCTGAACTGGCCGCCCGGGCATCTGTTGCCGCCGCACGTCAGGGCAAGCAACAGGAGCTTCGCCGCCGCTTCATGCGGACACCGATGGTTGCCGAAGAGGCCTCGGTGCGGCGTGTGGCGGAAACCCTTGATCTGGATGTCGAGCGGCTCTTGATTGACATGTCCTCCGCTGCGGTTCAGGTCGAGCTCGAACGAACACGCGCACTTGCCGATCTCTTCGGGTTCATCGGCACCCCAGGTCTGGTGATCGGCCGGACCGTGCTCACCGGTGCGGTTCCCCTCTCCCTCCTCCGAGAGATTGCGCAAGAGGAGAAGGCCGAACCAGTTCCGGTCTGTTGATACGATGAACACACCAACCCATATGCTGATCGGGGCTGCCGTCTTTGCGCGTCCCATCGTGCCGGCCACTCTGGTAGCGGCCATGCTGGGCGGCCTCGCCCCTGATGTCCCGATGTTTGCATTGGTCCTATTTTCGACACGCCTGGTCGGAATTCCGCAGCATGAAGTCTTCGGAGACCTCTTCTACTCGGACTCATGGCAGGCCATTTTTGCCGTTGATCACAGTTTTTTCGTCTGGGGCCTGCTTCTTGCTCTTGGACACTGGCGACGTCACCTCATTCTTACCGCCTTTGCAGGAGCCGGCCTTTTGCATGCGGCCACCGACTTCGTCACCCATCATGACGATGCCCGCCGCCAATTCTGGCCCGTGTCGGACTGGGTATTCCGCAGTCCGGTCAGCTACTGGGACCCGAACTATTACGGCGGTATCATCGGCGTGGTGGAACTTGGGCTGGTTCTGTTCGCCACTGTCTTTCTCTGCTGGCGGCACCAAAAACTCTGGCAGCGCGTCGTGATCGTCATTTTGGCTGCTGTGTTCGTCGTACCCGTGATTGTCACAGGTGGCTTCCACGGACTTCACGGCATGGGCTGAAAGAGCGCAACGCAACCTGCTCCAGGTTCCCGCTCGGCATGGCTTGAATGGCCATTCTGGATTGATCGCGCCGCCCCTCGCAGCTTACCGAAAAGCCCGCTTGGTCGTCCTAAGCGCTCAATGTTTCCTTAGCTCGATCTGTATCGCCGCAACAGTTGCGCGTTGATGGCAACAATGATCGTGGAGGCCGACATGAATACGGCACCGACTGCAGGCGTCATCAGGAAGCCGGTGCCGAAAGTGATGCCAGCCGCCATTGGAATGGCAAAGGCGTTGTATCCTGTCGCCCAGATCAGGTTCTGAACCATCTTCGAATAGGTCGCTCGTGACAAACCAAGAATGGCCTCGACGTCCCTTGGGTCAGAACGCACCAAGACCACGTCAGCGGATTCCACGGCGACATCCGTTCCCGCACCAATTGCAATCCCAAGATCGGCTTCGACGAGCGCTGGCGCGTCGTTCACCCCGTCTCCGACCATGGCGACTTTCAAACCCCGGGCGCGAAGTTCTTTCACGCGGGCCGCTTTCTGATCCGGGAGCACCTGTGCGAAATATTCATCGAGGCCGAGTTCTGCGGCGACCGACTTCGCGACACCCTCTGCGTCTCCTGTCATCATGATTGACCTGACGCCCTTTGCCTTGAGACGCGCTACGACATCACGCGATTCCGTGCGCACGATGTCTGCCAAAGCAAGCAACGCATAGGGCTGGCCGCCGACCTCCAGCACCACGACGGTCTTGCCGGCCGCCTCCAGCAGGGCGAGTCGGGGGTCGGTTACAGGTCTGTCCTGCCGCCGGAGATGACTGGGGCTGACAATCGCGATTTCCTGCCCTTCAACGCGCGCCGTTACGCCAGCACCAGTGATGCTCTGCAATCCTTCCGGTGCCGGAAATCCGATGCCACGGGTTTTCGCGGCGGCGACGACTCCCATGGCGATCGGATGCTGCGACTGGCTTTCAACCGATGCCGCAAGGCGCAAGGCGGTTGTCTCGTCGCCATCTTGCAGCAAAACCAGATCGCTGACGCCGAACCTGCCCTCGGTCAGTGTGCCTGTCTTGTCAAAGACCACGGCATTCAGATCCCGCGCACGCTCGAAGGCCGCACGGTCGCGAATCAGCAGTCCGTTGCGCGCTGCCAGCGATGTCGAGACGGCCACGACGAGCGGCACGGCAAGGCCAAGCGCATGCGGGCAGGCGATGACCATGACGGTCACCATCCGCTCAAGCGCAAAAGTGGCCCCCGCCCCGACCGCATACCAGTAACCGAACGATCCGAGGCCGACGGTGATGGCAATCCAAGTCAGGACAGTCGCTGCGCGCGAAGCCAGATCCTGTGTGCGCGAGCGGCTGTCCTGCGCCACTTTCACCATGGCGATGACCTGTGACAGGTAGGTCGCCTCGCCCGTCGCCTTCACCTCGATGGTAACAGCACCTTCGCCATTTACCGCACCGCCGATGACAACCTCGCCCGCAGACCGCGTGACAGGTTTCGATTCCCCGGTCAGCATGGCCTCGTTGAAGGATGATGTGCCTTCGATGATCGTTCCATCGACCGGCACCTTGGCGCCGGGGCGGATCACGACCCGGTCGCCGGCAATCAAGGCCGCGACGGGCACGTCCTCCGTTCCACCGTCCGCAGTAACGCGCAGTGCGGTATCGGGCAGCAGGCGGACCAGTTCCTCCAAAGCGCGAGAAGCGCCGAGGACGGACCGCATTTCAAGCCAATGGCCCAAAAGCATGATCGTGACGAGCGTGGCCAGTTCCCAATAGAACGGCTCTCCGCCGGGCAGTCCCAGCGTGACGGCAGCCGAGTAGAAATAGGCTGTAGAGATGGCAAGCGCGACCAGCGTCATCATGCCCGGACGACCACTGCGGATTTCCGGAAGTGCCCCTTTCAGGAAGGGCCAGCCGCCCCAGAAATAGATGATCGAAGACAGGGCCAGCGCGACCCACTCTTCGCCAGCAAACAGGGGTGCCATCCCTTGCCCCGTAAAGACCCGCACCATCGGCGACAGCACCAAGACTGGGACGGTCAAGACGACGCATACCCAGAACCGGCGGCGGAAATCGGCCACCATGTCGCCGTGTCCTGCGTGGGCACTACCCCCCTGTGGCGCATGCCCCATCGCGGTGTGATCAACGGCGGGCTTAGCACCATGGCCCATCCCGGAATGGTCCATTCCGGCCATCGGCGGGTGGGTGTCCGGTTTCTGCGCGTTGCTGGCCATCAAACCGAACTCCTTTGCGTCCCGGATTGCACGCGGCGCGGCCGATCTCGACCGCGCCGCCCAAGGTCATGCCGGGCTTACATGCCCTTGGTGGCGAGAAAGGCCTTGAGCGTGGCGATCTCGGATTCTTGCGCCGCAATGATCGCTTCGGCCAGCTTGCGCATTTCGGGGTCCTTGCCGAATTCAAGCTGAATCTTCGCCATGTCGATAGCGGCCTGGTGGTGCGGGATCATGCCCCTGGCGAAATCGATATCCGGGTCGCCGGTATAGGGGACCATCATGTCGGCCATCATCTTGTCCATCGCGGCAGCGCTGGCGACGGTAGCCGGGTCATTGGCGAGTTCCGGGGGTATCAGGGTCGCATGGCTCATCATGCCCATATCCCCCATGCCCATGCCGCCCATGTTGGAGTGGTCCATGCCCTCCATGGTTTGCTGGGCAAATGCGATCCCGCCGACAACAGCAACAGCCGCAATAGACAGCGCTAGAGTACGTTTGTTCATTCAGATTTTCCTTCGATGGTTATGTTTTGTCAGGCAGGCGCGTAGCCGACCTCAGTCAGCGCAGCGACCAATCGGTCGCGAGAAGCCGCTGATTTCACTTCGACCTTGTGCGAGGCCGGATCTGCGCTCACCTTAGCGGTGGGGTCCACCGCCTGGATCGCCTTGGTCACACTGCGTGCGCAGCCGCCGCAGGTCATGTTCTCGATATGGAACTGCATGAGTGTCTCCTTTTGGACAATCGCCTCATGCAACTCGATATGGGCCTTCCCACCGTTGTAAGGTCAAGGGAACAAATCCGTGAACAGACAAATTGAAATCAGGGCTTGACCTTATCATCATGGGAAGCCTTATCTCAGTCAGCGGAGTAACTCGCCACTGGAGTGCCGCGATGAACATACAAGCCCCTCAGAACGCCACGGCAGACCTCGGCCGGATCGTGATCGACGTCGAGGGCATGACCTGCGCATCATGTGTCGGGCGCGTTGAGCGCGCACTGCAGGCGGTCTCCGGGGTAAAAACCGCAGCCGTCAACCTCGCGACGGAACGGGCAGAAATCATCGGGCCAGACCTCGACCGGTCGGCTCTGGTCAAGGCAATCGAGGACGCGGGCTATGATGTGCCAACGCGCCCGATCGATCTCATCATCGAGGGGATGACCTGCGCCTCCTGCGTCGCACGGGTGGAGCGGGCCTTGAAAACGGTACCCGGTGTGACCGCAGCCAATGTCAATCTGGCCACGGAACGCGCCACGGCCACCGGAACGGCGGATCTTGCCTCCCTGATCGGCGCAATCGCGGATGCGGGTTACGTGGCACGGGCAGCGACCGAAACCGCCATCATGTCAGAAGAGTCCGCCGCGAAGAAAACGGCCGAGGAAGCCGCATTGAGGCGCGATGTGCTTTTTGCTGCGGCTCTGACTCTGCCGGTTTTTGTCCTCGAGATGGGATCGCATCTGTTCATGTGGGTCCACATGGCGGTGATGAACAGCATTGGCATGCAGAACAGCTGGTACATTCAGTTCGCCTTGACGACCGTGGTCCTCCTTGGCCCTGGCCTCAGGTTTTACCGCAAGGGGTTTCCGGCCTTGGCGCGTCTGGCGCCTGATATGAACAGCCTAGTCGCGGTCGGAACGTTGGCTGCCTTCGGCTATTCCCTCGTGGCAACCTTTGCCCCCGGAATCCTTCCCCCAGGCACCCAGAATGTCTATTTCGAGGCGGCGGCAGTCATCGTCACATTGATCCTCCTTGGTCGTCTGCTTGAAGCTCGCGCAAAAGGCCGGACCTCAGAGGCAATCAAGCGGCTGGTCGGACTTCAGGCCAAGACCGCCCGTGTCCTTCGCAATGGCGGCCTGGTCGAAGTGCCGGTCGCCGAAGTCCGCCCGGGCGATGTCGTCGAGGTCCGCCCGGGCGAGCGGGTGCCGGTCGACGGCGAGGTGACGACGGGCGCAAGCTGGATCGACGAAAGCATGATCTCTGGCGAGCCCGTGCCGGTCGAGAAGGCACCGGGCAGCACCGTGACCGGCGGCACAGTAAACCAGACCGGCGCCTTCAGTTTCCGGGCGACGGCGGTGGGCGAGGCTACGATGTTGGCTCAGATCATCCGCATGGTCGAAGCCGCGCAAGGCGGCAAGCTGCCGATCCAGGCGTTGGTCGACCGCGTGACGATGTGGTTCGTTCCCGTCGTCATGGCGCTTGCCGTCCTGACTTTCGCCGTCTGGCTGATCTTCGGGCCTGATCCGGCCCTGACCTTTGGCCTGGTCAACGCCGTCGCCGTCCTCATCATTGCCTGCCCCTGCGCCATGGGTTTGGCCACACCAACGTCGATCATGGTCGGCACCGGGCGTGGTGCCGAAATGGGCGTGCTCTTCCGCAAGGGTGAGGCCCTCCAAGCCTTGCAGAGCGTCAAGGTGGTCGCGTTCGACAAGACCGGTACCCTGACCGAGGGCAAGCCGCGCCTGACCGACATGGCGCTGGCGCCGGGCTTCGACCGGGCCGCAGTGCTGGCAGTGGTGGCGGCTGTCGAAGCGAAGTCCGAGCATCCGATCGCCCGCGCCATCGTCGCCGCGGCCGAAGCCGAGGGCCTGATCCTTCCCGAGGTCACTGCCTTCGATTCCGTCACCGGTTTCGGTGTGACGGCGGCGGCGGGCGGACAGCGGGTCGACGTCGGCGCCGACCGCTACATGGTCAAGCTCGGCCTCGATGTCTCGGGCTTCGGCGATACCGCGACCCGGCTCGGCGACGAGGGCAAGTCACCGCTCTATGCCGCCATCGACGGCAAGCTTGCCGCGATCATCGCCGTTGCGGACCCGATCAAGGAAACCACGCCGCAGGCGATCCGGGCATTGCACCTGCTGGGGCTGAAGGTTGCCATGATCACCGGCGACAATGGCCGCACGGCGAACGCCATCGCCCGCCAGCTTGGCATCGACGAAGTTGCGGCCGAGGTGCTGCCCGACGGCAAGGTCGCTGCTGTGAAACGTCTGAAGGCGTTGGGGCCGCTGGCCTATGTCGGCGACGGGATCAACGATGCTCCCGCCCTGGCCGAAGCGGATGTGGGCCTTGCCGTCGGCACCGGCACCGACATTGCCATCGAGGCGGCGGACGTCGTACTGATGTCGGGCAGGCTGACTGCGGTTTCGGATGCCATCGCGCTGTCCAAGGCCACCATGCGCAACATCCGCCAGAACCTGTTCTGGGCCTTCATCTACAACGCCCTGCTGATCCCGGTTGCGGCAGGCGCGCTCTGGCCCGCCTTCGGAATCCTGCTGTCGCCGATCTTCGCCGCCGCCGCGATGGCGCTATCGTCGGTCTTCGTCCTTGGCAACGCTCTGCGACTGCGGCGCTTTGCACCTTCAATCGCCGTGTAAGGAGGACCTGAGATGAACATCGGTGAAGCTTCAAAATCTTCGGGCGTTTCTGCCAAAATGATCCGCTACTATGAGTCGATCGGACTCATTCCGGCAGCAGGAAGGACGGTTGCAGGATATCGCGTCTATACGATGACCGATGTTCAGCTTCTGCGCTTCATCCGAAGGGCGCGGGATCTGGGCTTCTCCGTCGAGAAGATCGAGGAGTTGCTGGCGCTCTGGCAGGATCGTTCACGGCAGAGCGCCGATGTGAAACAGATTGCACTTGAGCAGATCGCCGGTCTTGAAGTTCGAATTCGTGAAATGCAGGCAATGATGGACACGCTTCGCCATCTGGCGGATGCGTGCTGCGGCGATCACCGCCCGGACTGTCCGATCCTAGCAGACCTCGTGAATGGCCCCGATCAAGGCAGTAATGGTGGCCAGGATGAACGAACTCCCGCGTCCCGCTCCGAAAAGGCTGCCGGGCTTCAAGCGCATTGACATTCTACGGCCTGCGCATGATCGTGATCTTGTTTGGTGTTCATGGGATGCAGAGTCCCCGAACTCAATCGGGAATGAGGAAGGGTGGACCCAATAGCGGCACCCGACGCCTCAGCCGCCCCCGCGACTGTATGCGGTAGTGGCCCTTCGATATGCCACTGGGCAACTGCCCGGGAAGGCGAAGGGTTGCAGTGACCGTGAGCCAGGAGACCGGCCAGACAGGAGGCTTAACCCCAATCCCGTCGGGTGTGACGGGCGGAGAAACTTCATGTCTGCCACCACTCTTTCCACCGCGTCCGTACAGCACGCAGGTCTGGTTCGGCCCATCCTGACCAGTGCTGTCCTTGGTACGTTTCTCATCTTTGCGGCAGGTTTTGCCTCTTCAGATGCGCTGCATGCCGCAACACATGATACCCGCCACGCCACTGGCTTTCCCTGTCACTGACAGATCGAGTTCGCTGACATGACGAGATCCCTGTTGTCCGGCGGGGTGATTGCGGGTGCTATTACAGGTCTCGCGGTTGCCTTTCTGCAGTTTTTTCTGATCCAGCCACTCATCATCGAAGCCGAGCGATACGAGACCGGCGAACTTGTCCTGATGGGGGTGGCGCAAGATGACCCCTCGGGATCGAGTGGCGATCCTGTCCTGCCTGCGCACGATGCCGACGACGCTGACGAAGAGGTTGGTATCGTCGTGCGAAACGGCCTGACGGTCCTGACTTTGGTCTTGACCTGGTCAGGCTTTGGCCTGGTCGCGGGAGCTGCTCTTGCAACACACCGTGCCCTGTGGGGTCCACACAGCATTTCTGCACCCGCGCTCGCCCTTTCCGGCTTCGCTGCTTTCGCCCTGTCACCCAGCTTGGGACTGCCACCGGAGTTGCCAGGCATGCTGGCCGCTGATCTGTCGGACAGGCAAATGTGGTGGGTCATGTCGGCGGCGGCGACGGTGGCGGGGCTTTTCCTCGCCAGTGGGGTCAAGTCCTGGCCTGGGCGTCTCGCAGGGCTTGCCTTGATGGTGGCCCCCCACCTTCTCGGGGCACCGCAGCCACCTGCTTCCGTCCCGGTCATTCCTCCGGATTTGGCCGCGCTCTACAGTGCCCGGGTACTCGGCCTGAGCCTGATCGGTTGGCTTGCTCTCGCATCCCTTCTCTTCAGATTGATGCCGGAAGACGGGCGGGAGCAACCTACTGCTGTCGCAGAAGCTGTTGATACCCGTTGACAGAGCAGTCGGAACGACGCATGCGCTCCAGTCTTGCGGTGATCCGATCATCGTCCTTCACATCCTGAACCGCACGATGCATGTTGAGGACAACTTTTTTCCGGACGGCTGACACCCCACGCCTGTGAAGGGCTGTCAATTCGCAGCGCGCCACATCCGATACCGCCCCTGCCCCGTCACCTCGCGGATTAGACCCCGCGTCTCCATCCAGGCGAGGTTGCGCTGGACGGCGGCGCGGCTGGCGCCGGTCAGCACCTCAGCCATTGGGGCGGATACAAGAGGCCATTCGGTCAGCACCGCGCGCAAGGCTGGGGGTGTCCTGCCCGAGAGCGTGGCCATCTCGGTTTCGGACCGCGCTGACCAAGCCTCGATGTCGTCGAGGTGCCGCATCGCGGTCCGGCTTGCCGACTCCATCCCGTCGAACCATCGCACCAGTCGGTCAGCGGCTGTACCACCGGCGCGCAGCCCCCCTGCCCCGCCCATGGCGAGAGGGACAAATATCGCTCCCCTGCCCTCGCTGGTCGCAATCCGCGCGGCCGTTACAGCCGCTTCCACACGGTCTCCGTGCTGCCCGAGACCCGCCAAACTCCAAAGGTGGAACCCCATGCAGGCGCGGCTGATCGGGTGGAGATCAGCAGCTTGCGCCATCACGTCCAGCCAACCCCCCGCACGATCCGCGAAGGACTCCGCCTCATTCGCCAAGTTTTCAGGGTCACGGCGATCCACAAAAGCGGCCAGGTCCACCTCCGGCCTTGGCCCTCCCGTCAGGCGTCGCACCGCCCATCCGACGCGTGCCAAGGCGGCCGTGTCGTCTTGAACTCCAGACAGGCGCAGGGCGATCCAGAGCGCCAGTCGATCCGGCCCGATGCGGTCGCCTGCGAACCAGCTTAGGTCGGCTGCTTCGATCAGGGCGAGCCTGTGGCGCCAGCCCTCAGGCCCACGCTTCAATCGTTCGTCCAGAGCGCCAATCCGCCCCGCGACGCGGGCGAGCCGCGCGGCATGACCCGCCTCGGCCTTCCGCCAGTCATCAAGAACCGCCGTCGCGCGGGGTTCGGCTCTGGGGCCGGGCGGCAGATCGTCGGGCTCGTCTTCGATCGGACCGGGCAGGAACCACAAATCGTCTTCCGATCTCTCCTCGGCCTCTTCCACCCCGGTCAGAGGGTCATCAAAACTATCATGTAGAGCAGATGCTTGAGGCTTCATATGTGCAAAATACGCACGTTTTGCACTTTACCCAAGGGTTTTCTTGGGGTGCGTCTGCACTCCTTATATGGCACGCGCGCGCGAATGCCTGCGAGATCTCTCTGATCGCGCGCAGCCCTAGGAAACCAAGGGCATTTCGCTGACCTCAGCAATAGAGAGCGCCCTTGCATCCGTTTACAAACGGTCGTTTATTAGCGCTACATGAAACTGCAAACGGCCCGTTTTGATGCCCCTGATCGGTTACGCGCGCGTCTCGACCGAGGATCAGACCCCCCTGCCCCAGTCGCAGGCCCTGAAGTCAGCGGGCTGCGTCGAGATTCACGAGGAGCAGGCCTCGGGCGGCAATCGCGCACGGCCCGTGCTGGCCCGCGTGCTGGAACGGATCGGCAAAGGCGACACGCTGGTCGTCGTGCGCATCGACCGCCTGGCGCGGTCGCTTTCGCACCTGCTGGAGGTGATCGAGCGACTGGAGGCAAAGGGTGCCTTCTTCCGCTCGCTCACTGATCCGATCGACACGTCCTCCCCACAGGGTAAGTTCACCCTCCAGGTCCTCGGCGCCGCAGCCGAGTTCGAGCGTGCCCTGATCCGCGAACGCACCAAGGCGGGGCTGGCCTCGGCGCGTAGCAAGGGGCGGATCGGTGGCAACCCGGGTCTGCGCGCCCGCGATCCCGCGGCGCTGCGCAAGGTGCGGCTGGCGCGACAGGACGGCTACATGGAACGGCTGAACGAGACGGCGCAGGACTGGGTGCCCCATGTGCGACGCCTGCGGCCCGACATGGCCTGGGAAGACGTGCTGCGCATCGTCAACGGCCCCCTGCCCCGCGAGCGCCAATGGACGCAAAGCCGCCTTTTGCGCGCAGTCAACGCCTATGTGCGGGACGGCTTCCTACCGCCCACGGTACTGGACCGCGCCGGCCGCCGCGAAACCGACGACCGCCTGCCCGCCATCGTCGCCGCCATCAAGGGCGCGGACCCCGACATCACACTTCAGGCGATCTGCACTCGACTGGACGCGATGCGCGAGCGTACGCCCCGCGGGCGGACAAGCTGGCAGCCCTCCTCGGTGAAGATGCTGCTGGAGAGGGCTGAGAGGCTGGGGCTGCTTGCGTAGTCGAGATACCTTGCAAATTCTCCACGACATGGAAGGATTACAAGGCTTTGGCCACCGCCATGCTCAGAAACTCTCTGCTCACGCAAAGGGGTTGATGATGCGAAGCTGGCCTTCGACCAGCAGGCCATCTTGCATGTCCTCGCTCCACAGCGTGGTGCAGCCCGCAACCAAAGCGCTGGCCACGATCATCGCGTCGTAGATCGAGAAGCCGTAGCGTTCCGCCAAGGCACGGCCGACGTCATGGGTCTGGAGGGTCAGGTCTTCGACGGGGCACAAAGCACGCACTCCTTCGAGAAACGCCCCTGCTTCTTCCCAGCTTAGGCCAGCCTTGCGGCGACAGTTCACCAGCGTCTCGTTTAGGACCTGAACGCTGATCCGGGGCCCCTGCCCCAGGATAATCTCGGCGCGATCGGCCTTTGGGCCATCGTCGAGCAGGTAAAGAACGACATTCGTGTCCGCGAACTCAGCGCTCATGCGCGTCATCGCGGCTCAGGCGCTCTGCAGCGGGCAGCTTGCCCCGGAAGCGGCGCAGGCCCGTCAGCACCTCATCCGCGCGCGCCAGACGACGGACTCTGACCTGGCCGTCGTCCTTGACCAGATCGATCTGATCGCCTTCCTTGAGGCCAAGCTCCCGGACAAGCTCCGCGGGCAAGCGGACGGCGAGCGAGTTGCCCCATTTTGCGACCTGCATCGTGGCCTCCTGCGTGGATATACGATCAGTAATGTATATCACACTAGCTACATGGGCAAGCCTGTCCGCTGCTTGGGCTACTCTTGTGCGTCGCGCAGTGGCTGACACCAGATTTAGAAAGTGCTTGCACGAATCTGAGTCCTCCGGCAATAGTCACGGAAAAGGGCGACTAAACGCCGAAATCCGTGAACACGCCACGGACGCGCGAGGGTAGATGAGCAGAGCCGATACACCAGAAGACCTGAACGCTGTGATCCGCCAGCACTCCGAGTTGTTGGCGGCGCAATTGCATTCGCAACGTGAGAGCCTGTTCCCGCCCGACGCTTCGAAGACTATGCGCAAATTCACCTCTGGGGAAGCTGCTGCACTGCTGGGCGTCAACGACTCATACCTCAGGAAACTTCACCTTGATGGCAAGGGGCCGTCGCCAGAGGTCTCATCGGGGAACCGGCGGCATTACTCGGCCGAAGATATCCATAACTTGCGGGTCCTGTTGGAGAAAACGGCTCGCAAGCCGGGAGACTATCTGCCTGGTCGCCGCGCTGGGGATCATCTTCAGATCATCGGCGTGATGAACTTCAAGGGTGGCAGCGGCAAGACAACCTCCTCGGCGCATCTTGCGCAGCGGTTGGCCCTCAAGGGGTACCGTGTCCTGGCAATCGACCTTGATCCGCAGGCTTCGCTTACGGCCTTGCACGGGGTTCAGCCAGAATTCGACCTACGTGATGGTGGCACACTCTACGATGCGATCCGCTACGAAGACCCGGTTCCGATCGCAGAGGTCATCCGCAAGACCTACATACCAAACTTGGATCTGATTCCTGGAAACCTCGAACTCATGGAGTTCGAGCACGAAACGCCCCGGGCTCTTTCTCGTGGCAACGCGGGCTTGTTCTTCTTCCGTGTGAAGGAGGCGCTGGCACAGGTCGATGATCGGTATGACGTCGTCGTCATCGACTGTCCTCCGCAACTTGGGTTCTTGACTATGTCCGCACTGTCGGCCGCGACAGGCGTTCTTGTGACGATCCATCCCGAGATGCTCGACGTGATGTCGATGAGCCAGTTCCTCAGGATGACAGCCGACCTCATGGATGTCATCGCCGACAGTGGAGCCGACATGTCGCATGACTGGATGCGCTATCTGTTGACCCGCTATGAGCCGACGGACGCGCCACAGAACCGCATCGTCGCCTTCCTGCGGACGATGTACGGAGACAAGGTATTAAACGCTCCGATGCTCAAGTCGACGGCCATCTCGGATGCCGGCCTGACGAAGCAGACCCTGTACGAAGTCGAGCGGAGCGCCTTCACCCGGACTACCTATGACCGGGCAATCGAAAGCCTGAATGCCGTCAACGATGAGATCGCCCAGCTCATCCAGAAGACGTGGGGGCGCTGATGACCGACAGCAAGAAAAAGCGCATGTCCATGCTCGACAGTTTGGCGGCGGCGGGCACGCCCCCTCCCCCGGGCAGCATGATGTCAAGTAATCGGGCGCTCCGCTCTGCGCGCGATGCCGTGGATGCTCACCATGTCTGGGAACTCGATCCGGTTGAGATCGAGGACGAAAGGTATTCAGATCGCCTCGACCCCAAGGATGTGCATGATCTACGCGCCTCGATAGAGCAGAACGGCCAGACCGTCCCCATTCTCGTAAGGCGCCACCCGACCGAGACCAATCGCTATCTCCTTGTCTATGGACGCCGACGTCTTGAGGCCATTCGTGCCTCCGACAAGGTCAAGAAGGTTCGAGCGCTTATCGCGAACCTGGACGATACGGCCGCGTTGCGCGCCCAGGTTTCCGAGAACACCGGACGGCGCGACCTCAGTTACATCGAACGCTCCCTCTTTGCCCAGGAGCTGCTCGACAACGGCTTTGGTTCGCAGGCTCAGATTGCCGAAGTGCTGAACGTGACCCGTTCTGCGGTTTCGATGTCGATCTCGGTTGCCAAGGCGATCGGGACTGCCTTGGCCCATGCGATCGGACCGGCTCATGGAATCGGGCGCCCCAGATGGGAATCCTTGGCGAAGGAACTTTCCAACGCCGGCATGGGCATGGACGAGCTGTGCCGGGTTGCGATTGATGCCCGTGGCAAAGCAGCCGCAGGCGTACCGGCCGACGAGGAGCCCCAGGTTGATCCTTCGGTCGCGGCATTTGAGGCCGTTGTCCGTCATGTGAGGAGGACCAGTGGTCCTTCTCTTGACAGGAGGCCGAGACCAAAAGCGACGCCCCTTTTGATCGATGGCGCACCTGTGGGAGCCATCAAGAGGTCGGCTCGGGCAGTCAGGCTGGACCTAACGGATGTGGACGATGCCTTTGCACAGTGGCTCGACGCCCGTGCGCAGGACGTCCTCGAAGAGCTTCATGATCGCTGGAAACGCGAGACATGAAGAGAGGTAGAGCAGCAACAAGAAGGAGGCACGGTACAGGCTAAAGAAAAGGTCCCGCAAAGCTTGCGCTCCACGAGACCCCAACTTTGATCTTAGCACCTTCAAGGTAGTGGGCCAGCGCGCAAACCGCAAGTCATATGTGATTCGCGGCGCAGTCTTTCTTTGCCTTCGTGAACTGACATCATGGAGTACACACCGATTTCGCCGTTTATGCGGCCGATCTCGCACGCCCATCTGCGCGTGGTCGAGCGGCCTGAGGCGTCTGTTCCAGGCAAGCCTGTCAACAAGTGGGAGCTCCTTCGCGAGCTTTCGAAGGCGCAGGCCGCCTTTGGGGTTACTGAGCGCGATCTGACCGTCCTGCAGGGGCTTCTCAGCTTCTTTCCCGATGATGCGCTTGGCGGGAACGCCGAGATGGTCGTCTTCCCGTCCAACAAGGCGATCTGCGAGCGGCTGAATGGCATGCCCTGCTCCACGATGCGCCGTCACCTGGCCCGCCTGGTCGAGGCAGGCTTGCTGATGCGTCGCGATAGCCCCAACGGGAAGAGGTATGTCCGCAAGCATGGCGATGGGCGCGTGGCTTTCGGCTTTGATCTCTCGCCACTCTACTGCCGGTCCGAAGAGGTGGCACGGGCCGCAGAGGCCGTGCGTGAGGTAGAGGGTCGTGTGCGGCGACTGCGCGAGGTCGTGAGCCTCATGCGGCGCGATCTCGCTGCTCTTGCGGAGTTTGGAGAGGATATCCAGCCAGGCCTTGGCCTATGGGATCAGCTACGCGACAAGGCGGCCCTCATTGCCCGCGCCCTCCGCCGCAAGCTCGCGATCGAGGAGCTTTCGGCATACCGAGCAGACCTCGAGGCCCTTCTCGACCATGCTCGCAACGTCATTGACGGTCCTGAAACAGAAGAAATGAACACCAATGGTGCCAGTTTTGAGCGTCATCATCATAATTCAAATGAAGAATCTATAGATCTTGAACCTGCCTTAGAAAAAGGCGGGGCGGCGGCCGGCGCGCCAGATGTTGAAACGGATGTGCCATTTGCTGACCTGGAAGAAGCAGACACAAGACGCGTGCCAAAGATCCCGCTTCATCTGGTGATCGCGGGCTGCCCGTCGCTCAAAACCTTCTACCAGGGCGATATCCGCCACTGGCATCAGCTTTTCGACGCGGCTTGCCATGTACGGCCCGCCATGGGCATCAGTGCGTCCGCTTGGGAAGAAGCGCAACGGTTCATGGGCCCCGAACAGGCCTCGATCGTTGTTGTCGCCATGCTGGAACGCTTTGCTCACATTAGATCGCCCGGCGGATACCTCCGTGCGCTGACATCGAAGGCGGCGGCGGGCGAGTTCTCCTGCGGGCCGATGGTCATGGCACTGATGTCGCGACGAACCGCGGCATGATGTTCACAGCTGTGAACTCTTGTCACGCTCGAGACAGTTCACAGCTGTGAACTGTCGGACGGGTCGCGCGACGATGAACGTAGAGAGGGAAAGGTTGGGGGTTTGAAGGGTGACGGGAAGTGAGATCGGGAGAGTGGCTTCCGGCGACCGTTGTGGAGAAGATCTGATGGCGAAAGCAGCTCAGAAAATCACCCTGTCCCCCTCACGGGACATCCCCTTCGACAAGCTCGTGCTGAGCCAGTCCAACGTGCGGCGCATCAAGGCGGGCGTTTCGGTGGAAGAGCTGGCCGAGGACATCGCGCGGCGCGGGCTCCTGCAGAGCCTGAACGTGCGGCCCGTAGTCGATGCCGATGGTGTCGAGACCGGGATGTTCGAGATCCCGGCCGGCGGCCGTCGCTTCCAGGCACTGTCACTGCTGGTGAAGCAGAAGCGACTCGCGAAGACCGCGCCGATCCCCTGCATCGTGCGGGATGCTGCGTCGGAGATTCTGGCCGAGGACGACTCGCTGGCAGAGAATATGCAGCGCGTCGCCCTGCATCCGCTCGACCAGTTCCGCGCGTTTCAGGCCTTGCGTGAAAAGGGTCAGGGCGAGGAAGCGATCGCGGCGGCCTTCTTCGTCACGCCGCAGATCGTCAAGCAGCGCCTGAAACTCGCGTCCGTGGCCCCTGCCCTGCTCGAGGTCTATGCCGAGGATGGCATGACGCTGGAACAGCTGATGGCCTTCACCGTGAACCCCGATCATGCGCGTCAGGCGCAGGTCTGGGATGCGGTGAAGAACTCCTGGAACAAGGAGCCCTACGCCATCCGGCGTATGCTTACCGAGACCTCTGTCCGGGCCTCCGATCGTCGCGCGGTCTTCGTCGGTGTCGATGCCTATGAGGCGGCGGGCGGTGTCGTCCTGCGCGATCTCTTCCAGGGCGATGACGGTGGCTGGCTCGAGGACCCTGCCCTGCTCGACCGGTTGGTGGCCGAGAAGCTTCAGGCGGAAGCCGAGGCGCTGGTCGTCGAGGGCTGGAAGTGGATCGAGGTCGCGACCGACCTGCCCTATGGCTACAGCCACGGTCTGCGGCGTCTGGCCGGTGATCCCGCCCCGATGACCGACGAGGAAAGCGCGGCCCACGCTGTGCTCCTCGCAGAGTATCGGGCGCTGGAAGAGGAATACTCTGGTCAGGACGAATATCCCGTGGAGATCGATGCCCGGCTCGGGCAACTCGAGATGGCCATGGAAGCGCTCGAACAGCGGCCGCTGATCTACGATCTGGCCGAAGTTGCGCGCGCTGGCGTCTTTGTGACGCTGGATCGGGACGGCAGCCTTGCGATCTATCGCGGCTATGTCCGGCCCGAGGATGAGCCGCGCGAGAAGACCGCGGTCCAGGATGGCGATGGTCCGGATGCCATGGGGCAGGGGGGTGATGCTGGTGTTTCCAGTTGGAACCCGTCGGCGACCTCCGCCGGGGGCACCGTCATCACCTCGGGCGGTCAGCCGGTCGGCGCGGATGCGTCCGATGAGGAAGATGACGGTGCGCTAAAGCCGCTGCCCGAGCGGCTGGTCACGGAGCTGACCGCCCATCGGACCCTCGCGCTGCGTGAGGCCATCGGGCGTTCGCCGGATGTTGCTCTGACGCTTCTGCTCCTGAAGGTGGTGACGGATACCTTCCGCACCTCCTCTGCCACGGGCAGCTGTCTCGAGGCTTCGGTGCGTCACGTCTACATGTCGGCGCAGGCACCCGATCTGAAGGACAGCACCGTGGCCAAACTGGTCGATGAGCGTCACGCAGCCTGGGAGGCCGCTCTGCCCCTCGGCGATGATGCGGCGCTCTGGGACTATCTGACGGCTCTCGACCAGGGCAGCCGTCTCGCCCTTCTGGCGCATTGCCTCAGCTTCGGGATCAACGCGCTCCATGAGAAGGTGAACCCCTATGGGGCTGGCATCTCCGCCAGCGGTCTGACTCGTCGCATGGCGCATGCCGATCTCGTGGCCCGGGCGGTCGATCTTGACATGGTCGAAGCAGGCTGGGAGCCGACGGTCGATGGCTACCTTAACCGCGTGCCCAAGGCCCGGATCCTCGAGGCTGTTCGCGAGGCGAAGGGGGAGGGGACTGCGCAGCTTCTCGATCACCTGAAAAAGGGCGAGATGGCGACCGAGGCCGAGCGGCTCCTCAAGGGCAGCGGCTGGTTGCCCGAGGTCCTGCGCCGGGTCGATCTGGCGGCAGGCGATGGCGAGGTAATCGCAGAAGGGCAGGGGGAGGACGCGGGTCAGGCCGAGGAAGTCGATCTTCCCGCCTTTCTGACGGCCGGTCTGCCGGAAAGCGCCGCGTCGATGATGGCCGCAGAGTGATCTGAGGCATGCGGGGGCGGGGAAACCCGCCCCTTCTCTTACAAAACACAGCAATATCAATATGATGAATGCAAGAGCTCGCATTCAGGATGAGGAATCATGTCTGCAACAACCATCATCGACACAGCCCCCCTCGGGGCGCTTATTCGCTACACCGACGGCAGTCTCAGGCCGCCGGCACGTTTCACCAAGAAGCTTGCCGCCTGGGAGCACTCGAACGGCGTGGGTCGTCTCGTGAAGAAGGAGCCGCCCCGGGTCTATCCGACCTGGACGGCACCTGCCTCTTTCACGCTGCATGAAGGAAACTTCTCCTCGGACGGGGTCATTCTCGTCACGATCATGCGCAGTCATTCGGCCGACAGCCGTCTGATCTTCGAAGTGGCCGAGGTACCGAAGGCCGGGCAGGTGCGTGTGCTCCTCGACTTCGGGGGCAACACTGAATTGCTGCATCTGGCGGAGTCCGTCACTGCGGCCGAGCTCTGGATCGCGCGAGAGGGCTATCGCAACGCACGGCTCGAAATCGTTGGCGCCGAGGACGGCGATAGGGCAGGGGGCGCGGACCTGGCCGCCTGAGCCCTGAGATTGTGTGAGGGGCCTGCCGAAGGGCGGGCCTCTCACCGATCGCACCTTCGTCCCGCGATGCCGCGGGGCGCCAAAGGATCCATCTCCCAAGAAGGAGGTCTTCAACGAAGAGCCTGGCCGGGAGGCCGGCGGCGTTCCACGCATCAACGGAACAATCGGCTCCTGACGTTGGGGCACCATCCCCCGCTCGCCATTCCCTTCCTTGCCCCGAATCCCGTCTTCGAGATCAACCCGCGAGGGGTCGGACTACGGGCAAGCCCGTGCCGCCGGGTGGATTCGGACGAGCCGAACGCACCCGGTGATGTCAGCCAGTCTTCGGGCCTGCGGGGTCCTGTCGCGCGGGGGATGGTCCCCCGCCTCCAAGACAGGAGCCAAACAGATGTCCCGCAAAGATGCACACGCCTTCGCCGCCTCCCTCGCCGCCACGCTCATGGTCTCGATCGTTGTCTTCCAGGCAGGGGATGGAACCTTCGGCGCCGTCCCCGCCGATGAAATCGACGGCGACGAGGTTCAAGTGGTCGCTGAGGTCGACCCGTGGGCATAATGCCCACTGTTTCTCCCGAGACTCGGCATCGGGGCAGGGGCCCCGATCCGGGCCGTTCGGCTTTCAGACCTCTCGTTGGCCCGGAAATTTGAGGCGACGCGGAGGTCGGCACGACTGCCCAAGGAGCCGAACGCCCGGTGTCGAGTTTACGGTCCGCCCGAAACGTCGAGGAAGAGTTTCACCAGGGCGACGTTGATGAAGTAGTTGTGCTTTCCAGAGCGGTGCTTTTCGACAAAGCCCTGCTCAGCCAAAGTATCGAGATACTTCGCGGCCGTCTGCCGACTGACATCCAGATCGTTCTGCAGATATTCGATCCGGGTGTAGGGATGGCGAAACAAGTTGTTCAGAAGTTCCTGGCTGTACATCTTCGGCAAGTTCTCACGTAGGCGATGCTTCACGTCCGCCATTTGCTGTCGGATGCCGGTGACAATCTCGACGGTTGTGGCAGAAGTCTCTGCAACGGCCTGCAGCATGTAAATGACCCAGGGTTCCCATTCGCCCGTGTCGCGCACCGCCTGAAGGTGCCTGTAGTAGTCCGCTTTGTTACGGGTGATGAACCGCGACAGGTAGAGCACCGGGATGTCGAGCAACCCCGTTCTGGTGAGATAAAGTACGTTCAGGATGCGCCCGATCCGTCCGTTCCCATCCGGAAACGGGTGGATGCTTTCGAACTGATGATGGATCAAAGCCATCTTGATGAGCGGATCGAGATCGCTGAGTTCATCGTCGTTGATGAACCGTTCGAGCGCCGTCATGTGGCGGACAATTTCGTTCGCGTCCTGGGGCGGAACGAAGACGATCTCCCCTGTTTGCTCGTTCTTGAGGGCAGTGCCCGGTGTCACGCGAAATCCATCGCTGCGGTCCTTCAGCAAGCGGAACATGTCGATCAGGGCCGAATTCGGGATGAGGCCGCCGGTTTCGCCCAAGCGTGCGTATCCGAGCCGCAGAGCGTCGCGATACAGCGCCACTTCCTTTGCCGCAGGGGACTGCGGATCGTCAGGGAAAACATCCGCCTGAAACAGTTCATCCTGCGTAGTGACGATGTTTTCGACTTCCGACGAAGCCTTGGCTTCCTGAAGCGCTAGGGTATCGATCAGGATGCCTTGGTTCGGAATGGTCTTCGCCTGACCTTTCAGATCCGCAAGCGCGCGGCTCGCTCCCGCGAGCGCCTTCAGCACCGGAACGGTCTCGATCTCGGCCGGGGGTGGCAGGGCAGGAATGGCATAGGTCGGCTTTAACATGCGCTCCGCGTCGTGTTAAGAAATCGTCGTTTTTCTAACATGATCGAACAGTCGTGTCAGCAAAAACCGGTTTCCTTAACTTGGCCATGCTTCGCCCGGGCGGGGTCACCCAACTCCGTCAGACTGCCAGAGCGCTCGGGTCCTTGCCGGAGTTGATGTGGTCTGCGAACCACTGCGGTTTCCGGCCACGGCCCGACCAGGTGAGGGCCGCGTTCTCAGGGTGCCTGTACTTCGCGAGGGCCGGCGCACGGGTGGCTTTCACCTCAATACCGATCAGCTCGGCGAGGGAGTAGCCCATCTCTTTGACGATTGCTTCCAGCTTGGTGCGGGCTTCGGCCTTGTGACGGTCCTCATAGGTGGAAATCGCCTTGGCGAGGTCCTTCTGCAATTGCCGCAGTTCCTTGAGCGACAGTGCCTCGAGATTGAAATCAGCCATTGGGCCCTTGTGTCCTGAATGATGCATCCGGGATAGCCGTCAGGGCGAAACATCGCAACTCCCAGGGAGGTCACCGCGATAGGGCAGGGGGGTGTGGTTGGCTTGAGCTGCCGGGTCAGCGGTTTCGCAAATGCTTCAACCCCGTTGCCATGGCCAGGAAGGCCGAGTTCTGCGAGAGCCCAGGTCGCTCCCATCCCCGGTGCCATCCCTTCGACTGACAATCCCCTAAGCCTGTTCGGCCTCTGGCGCGCAACCCCGCGTCAGTCCGGGCCGTGTTGCCCTTTCAGGGCTGCCCGCTCCACCCCGGCCCTCTGGAGGTTTCCGGTCGACGTTCCGTCTCCCGTGCACGCCTCAGCCGACAGGCTTTTTTCGGGTCTTGTCGAAGGGACGGTCCCAGGGACAGGAAACACAGGAGCTTAGCATGCAGAACATCGTCATCCTCGCCGGCAACATCGGTCAAAAGCCCGAAGTGCGCTCGACCCAAAGCGGCACGAAGATCACCAACTTCACCCTGGCCACCTCGCGGCCGCGCCTCTCGGAAGGTCGCGTGATGCGCGACGAGAACGGCTACCGGGTCATGGATACCGAATGGCACCGCATCACCTGCTTCAACGGTCTCGGCAAGACCGTCGCAGAGCATTGCGAAAAGGGCATGAAGGCCCTCGTTCACGGGCGCATCCACTACACCAAATGGACCGACGCCACCGGCACTGACCGCTACGGCTGCGAGATCATCGCCGAGAAGGTCGACTTCCTGAGCCGCCCGAAGTCGGCCGAGAACGAAAACCCCGAGCTGGTCGACCGCGACGACGAGATCCCGTTCTGAAAAGAACGGGGTCTCCCCCTCGGGCCCGGCGGGGAAACCCGCCGGGTTCCGTCGTTTTCGGCCCTTACCCGCCGGTCGGCCCCGACCAATGCTGTGGAGCGGCACTCCGAGAAGCAGTCGTTCAGTCAGTCTTGCAGCAAAATACACGATCTGTGGTAGCGATGCGGGACCAATTAGCTGGTCGCGGTCGCAGCATCAGAACAAACTGCGTTGCTCATCCCGCGTCTGCAAACCTCAAGGTCAGACTGGAGGTGGCGACGTTGAGATTGTTTTCAACCGTGTCGCACTACCCTATAGACGAAACAACGAACGCTCGGGGTACGAATGCATACGTGTGAGCCGCCAGTCGCCACGATGGAGGAATGGCTCAAGTCCTATCCGAGCGTCGAGGGCAATTATGGCCATCTGCTGCTGGAGCAGCAGATGGCCCTTAGCCCTCAACTTGTCGGCGGCCTGCGCCCGTATTTCGAATCCGCACATCTTGACGCCCGGGAACATTTCCACGCGCAGATTGCAATCGATTTGCATCCCGACGCTGACGCGCCCGGTGCGCATGCGTGCTATCCAAATTGCCTACCACTGACCGCCCAGCACGGACTGTTCGGTGAGGTCATGGCGGGCCTGCTGACTGAGGTTTACCAAGAGGAATTCGTCGGCGCCCATAATTGGACTGTGCCAATCTTCCTTTTCCGCTACCATGCCGATGTTGAAAGCTACCTCTGGACCTTTGCCCGCGATGCCGATCGCGAACGTCCGATCTTTGGACGCTTCGGCTCCGACTTCATTGGCCTTTCGCTTGACGACGATGGAGAGGTCATCAGACTAATCGCCGGAGAAGCGAAATGGCGCAACCGGCTTACACAATCTGTGGTCGATACTCTGATGTTCGGCGACTATGAGGATGAGGAGGACGAAGACGGCGAGCGGGCGCGGAACGGACGCGGCGTCTGGTTCGAGATCAACCGTGATATGCCGGTTCCGCATGGCTTGCGCCAGTTGCAGCGCCTGCTCGAACTGCGCGCACCGCAGGACTACGCCGCCGCGATCCTGTCGATCGATCGCGCAATCGCACTCGACGGACCGCCGCTGCCGCGTACAAACCTGATCCTGATCTCCGGCAATGGCGCTCGTCGCCGCGAGGCAGGCGGCTACCTGATCCCATGGGAGGAATGTCCCGAGGACTATACCGCCCCACACGATCTTCAGGTCATCGAACTGGTCCTTGAGGAAGGTGCCGATCTGATCGAGCAAATCTACTCGAGCCTATGGCGGGCGGGTGCAGATGCCTGAATTTGACCCCGAACGGCTTGAAATCGCCGATCGACTTCGCCGTCAGCTCGCCATCGAGAATGAACTCTCGCGGTCGCAGGCGAGGGCCTACGTGCGGTGTCTCCAGACGAGCTGGCAGGTCCAGACGATCCAGTGGACCGAACGCGAATCCAACGGACAGCGCTCTGACGCCCGGCGCCTGCTGCATGCGGCCCATGTCTTCCGCGAGATTGAAGGGCCTATGTCTAGGCGCGCGATCGATTGCTACCGCCGCGCCGGCGAGATCCTTGAATGGCTGGCGCGCGCAGGGGACGATTCCGGAAGGCAGGTGCCAATTGAACTGCTCGCCGCCGGCGCTTACCAACTCGGCGGGCTGCCTGCGATGGCCACAGGCCTAATGGCGCAAATCCCAACCGAGCACGAGGGGGTCGCGCTATATGGTGCCTTCCTGCGGGCCGATTTCGACGGCGTACTGCGACGCGCGGCGAGTTATTGGAGCGCCAATCCTGACTTGACGGTACCTGCTGCAGGTCGTCTCCTCGCCGCGGTCGAGGACCGAGAGGATATCGAACGGGTCGGCCGATATTTCACGGTCGAACTGATCCGGAGCCTCGGCCTAGTCGCCGACAGCCTGCGGCGAGGTGACGATGCCCGTCTCGCCCGCGCAATGGACAAGCTGCAAGCGCTGGAGAGGATGGCGATGCGGATCCTCAGCGACGATGCCTCACTGATCATATCGCTGCTTTATCAGGTAGCCGAGAGCTACAGTAAGGCCAGCATCTACGGTGCAGTTCGCTCGCTCGCTAACCTGAACCCCGAGCGGCAAGGTCGGCTGCTCGCTTATGCGCGCGATCAGTTCAGCCGGGGGCGCGGCGTCCTGTGGACGTCGCAGCTCCAAGGCATAGATCGCCTGCGACAGGAAACCTCCTTTGCGCTCTGTACGCCGACCGGCTCGGGCAAAACCCTGATTGCCAACCTCGCACTGGTGCGCGAACTGCTGCTGCGCGAAGCCGACGGGCTCGCGCCACTCGCCATGTATCTCGTTCCGTCGCGTGCGCTGGCCGGCGAAGTGGAGGCCAAGCTCCGTTCTGAGCTCGGCCGCGACATGACGGTGACCGCGCTCTACGGCGGTGCTGATTGGGGTATCACCGATGCATGGTTGACCGACGACCAACCAACCGTACTGATCGCGACAGTCGAGAAGGCCGATGCCCTGATGCGCTATCTCGGACCGATCCTAGCGGCGCGGCTCCGGCTTATAATTGTCGATGAAGCACATCAGGTCGTTCCCGAAGCCAACGAGAACACCCGCGTCAGCTTTTCAGAGCACAGCAATCGCGCCATCCGGCTCGAGCAACTGGTCTCCCGCGTGTTGGTCCAGCGTCCCAATGTCGTCCGCATCGCGCTCACTGCAGTAGCCGGCGGCGCCGCGGGTCCGGTCGCCAAATGGATCGAGGGCCGCGCCGATGCGACTGCTGTCGGGGTGCGCTACCGAAGCACGCGGCAGGTGATCGGCGTACTGGAAACCGCGCCCGGTGCGCAGGGCCGGATCCTCCTCGATATAATGAACGGCCGGCCTCTTTACGTCCGCGGCCAGGAGCAGCCCGTCTATCTGCCGCTGCGAATGCCTCCGATGCCGGACATCCCCGCGCGTATGCGCAACAGCCTGAATCGCTTTAACTGCCTGAGCGTACTCTGGACCGCGCTCCATCTCGTCGAGGAAGATCAGCGCATTCTGATTTCGGTCGCTCAGGAGCCGGAGAAGACCATGCGCTGGTTCCAGGAAGCGCTGCTGCTACCGGCCTGGGCGAACGCGCCCCAGTTCCGGTCACCCGAAGGGTTCTTGCGCGAGCGTTTCGATGAAGCCCGGGCAGCCTGCCGTGACTATTGCGGCGAGGCGTCGTTCGAGATGTTTTTGCTCGAACGCGGTATCGCCTCGAGCCACGGCCAAATGCCCCAGCGCCTACGGCGGCTGATGACCGAGATGATAGAGCGGCGGATCTGTCCGATCACGGTAGCGACGGCAACACTGACCGAAGGCGTGAACCTGCCTTTCGACCTCATTTTTCTTACCTCGCTCAAGCGGCGGTCCTGGGACCAGGTCTCTGAGCAGCAGGTCGTCACTCCGTTGCCGACCTCCGAGATCCGCAACCTTGCTGGGCGCGCGGGTCGACCAGGCGCGGCCAAGGGCATCGAAGGCATGACTCTCGTCGCTATCCCGACACGCGAGGCGGCAACGGCGCCCAAAACTATTCCTGTTCAGCGTCAGCAGCGTAACGAACTCCAGCGTGACTATGATCGGATGCGCGAAGCGCTCCTGATTGAGGAGGCTGAGGCCGGCGAAGTGGAAAGTCCGCTGGCTCTGCTGTTGTGGACGATCCGCGAGCGCGCAATTCGTGTCCTTGGTGTCGAGCCCGATGATTTTCTCGACTGGCTCGAAAGCACCGCGCCCACCGAGATTAGCGATTACGCCGGGGAAGATGCTGCTGATCGCAAGTCTCGCTTGGCGGACGCCGTAGATGAACTGGATAGCATCCTGCTGACCGCGATCGAGGAAATCGCCAAGGCCGAGGGGCAAGATATGACGCCGGCGCGCGCAGAGGAGCATCTGGCGCAGCTCTGGAGCACGACCTTTAGCGCCGTCGCCGCCGAGCAGGAGACTTGGCTCAAGGAGGCTTTTGTTCTGCGCGGTCGCGGCATCGTCGGGACCGTCTATCCCGATGCCGCCGAGCGCCGTCGCCTCTATCAATATGGCTTTACTCCGCTGGTCGGTCGGCGCTTCGAGGAGGTCGCGCCGCACATTCGCAGGCTCATCGAAGAAGCCGACACCTATGGCGAAGCCGAGGCGACGGCGCGTATCGAGGTATTCGAGGCCATCGGCGACCTACTCGCCAATGACCGCGGGTTCGGCTTCCGAGTGCGCAGCACCGACACGGATCAAGCTTTACTTGAACGTTGGGCCGATGTGCTGGGATGGTGGATGGACGAACCCGACAGTTTCGATCCCGATGCCGACGCGTTGCGAGGGTGGCAGCGATTTGTTGCGGACAATCTGGAATTTCGCCTCGGCATCGCGATTGGTGCGGTCGTCACCCAAGCGTGGTCAGATGGCGCGGCAGATGCATTCGCAGTGCCGACGCTCGCCGAATGGAAGGATACTACTGGTATGCCTTGGTACGGCTTTTGGGCGCGCGAGTTGCTTCGCTGGGGCACGCACGACCCCTTCGTCGCCTTCGCATTGTCCCAGGGTCTCGCGCAGACGCGAGAAGCCGCGGCGGGGCGCCGCGAAGAATTCGAGACTTGGCTTGACGACGACCTTGAGGAAATCTCATCAGAGGATCTGATCGATCCGCAGCATTTCTTACGCTGGCAGCTCAGTTTAGGGCGCGACGTCCGGGACCTGTTTGATGATCTCCCTGAGTTGGTCGAGCTAACCGGGACGGATGGCCGTCGTCGCCGGTATAATGTCATTCCTGCTCGCCGCGACGGGCGCGTGGGCTGGATGGATCCCGCCGGGTTTGAACTGGCACAGTCCGATGACATCTTCGATGAGCTCGGCCCCGGCGCAATACGCAGTGATTACGAGCTGCGCACAGACGGCGTTGAAGCGCATGTTCACCGCGTCTTCGCGGCGGGTCGGTAGCGTCATCGCCGGTCATCTTGAGTTATGAGATGATGGAGGTGATACGCTACTGCCGATACCTCAACACGTCCTGTACAACGTTGTCTACAAGCTGCCTCAGTAGCTCCGAAAAATCATACTGTGCAAGTTCATTGCACAGAAGAGAGTAAACGCAGGCTAGGAGATCTACGCCCATTTCGCCGACTGGCTGGCGGATGTAGACGTTCCTATGCGCCGCAAGGCGAAACCGGAAGAGAACTGACCGCTAGCTCTTGCACCCAACTTATCCGTTGTGTACTTGTCCACAACAAATAAGTTGGGTAAATTGAGGCATGGCGATGAATGGAATCACCCTGAACGAGAAGGAGGCTCGGGAAACGCGCGCCCGCATTTCCCGTCTGACCGAGGCACTGAGCTCTGAGCGCGCGATGGAACCGGTTGTTGCCGGACTGCCGCCCGAGGTAGTTTCCCAAGTCTCGCGCATGATGAAGGCCGAGCGCGAGCGCCTGACACGCGCAGTCGAGGCATATGAGGAGGCCAAGGAAACCCAACGCCCCTCCGCTCTTAAGGCACTAGTTAATCGCGACCTTGGACTGATGCTGATCGTGGCGAGGATCGCCAATGGCTTCTCTCAGAAAGACTTGGCGTGGCGCCTCGGCGTGAAGGAGCAACAGGTCCAGCGGTGGGAAGCTGAGCGATATGGCCAGATCAGCCTCAAGAATTACCATCGCTTGGCGGCGCTGCTCGGTGTGCGCCCGTGGGCAGACATGCCCGACCAACCGGAATTCCGCGGGCTGGACAGGGTCATCGACGGTGTGTCGAAAGCCGAGATCAAGAAAATCCTTAAGCACGGGCGCGAGAACGGCTGGTTCGCCGAGGACTTCACTGAGGCAGAACTTCGTCGCTACATCGCGGAGAACAGGATCGACTTTGGAAGTCCCGGGCTTCTCCGAACTGGCCTCAACGTTGTGGATCACACCGAAGATGTCATGCTCCACGCTTGGCGCGCGAGGGTAACAGCAAAGGCGCGGGAGGCTTTCGCAACCGTCGAGGACGTTCACGAGCCGCTTGAGCTCAAGTGGATGCCCGACTTGGTGCGCCTGAGCAAAGAACCCGACGGGCCACTCCTGGCGGTGGAGGTGCTCGCGACCCACGGCATTGTTTTGATCGTGGAGCCGCAGGTCCCCGGCCTGAAGATCGACGGCGCGGCCTTCATCGTGGATGGGAGACCGGTCATCGGAATGACCGTCAGGACCGACACCGTGGACAACTTCTGGTTCACGCTGATGCACGAGCTTGCCCACGTCACGCTTCACTTCGCCACCGGGCTGGCCGTAGGCTTCTACGATCAGACGGATCAAGAGGCATCGGTCGATGAACAGGAGGAGGAGGCAAACCGCTTCGCCTCCAACCTACTCATCCCGGAGGAACGCTGGCGGCGCTCTACCGCCCGCATCGCGAAGTCGGCTGCGGTAATCGAGCGCTTTGCCAACGAGTTGGGTATCCATCCGGCGATTGTTTTCGGGCGGATACGCAAAGAACGGGGAGAGTGGTCCCTGTTTGCAAACAAGATCGGGAGGAACACCGTGAGGAAACTGTTTGTGGGCGAAGCCCAGAAAGGAAAGAGTGATGCTCCCATACTTCCCGGCCCTCAGGGCTAAGCCCGGCGAGTTCGCGGCCTGCGGCAGGCTGGCTCCTCGTTATCAGGGCCATGTCTGCCCTCGCTTCGTGGTGCCGCCGCCCACCGAGTCCGATCCCGAAAAGGGGCGCGTGCCAACGCTGGACGAGATCGCCTACATGATGGGCGAGCGCCTCGGAAAGAGCTGGCCCCACCGGCGTGCGTTTCTTGACCCGCAACTGGCAGCGGCGGCCCTCGGCGACGAGGGGGTGGCGACTCTCTTCCGCATCGCCACGGCCGTGAATTCGCGCCTGCTTCCGGTGCTGACGATCGCCGATCTGTCCAATCCGGCCCGCCACGCGCTCGTTCGGGACGGGAACGTTAGGGCGGGCATCTACATGGACTTCGAGGAAGTTGATCCCGCCGCTTTGGTCGAGGCGGTGGAGAAGGCGGGGGTCCGGCCGGAACAGTGTGTCCTCTTCGTGGACTTCACCGGGGCTCCCCTGGGCGCCGACTTCGCGCCCGCCATCGGCGAAATCTTTGACCAACTGGACGCCGCGGCGCGGTGGAGCAAGATCGTGTACCAGGCGTCGGCGTACCCGGACAAACTGCCGGTCGGAGCCAACGAGCGCACGCTGATCGCGAGGGCGGAGTGGACCACCTTCCAGGCGGCCCTTAAAGAGACCGGCGTCCAACCCGATCGACTGGCCTACGGTGACTTCGGCGCGGATTGCGGGCGGATGGTGTTCCCGAAGGGCAAGAGAGGCGGGCGGCCGAGGCCGCACCTGCGCTACACGGGCACGACCCACACCTTGGTCGTCAGGGGCAGCGACTCGGGAGCCTTCACTCCGACTATGCGCGACGTCTGCAAGCAGATCGTCGAGAGCAAGGAGTACAGCGGCCGGGGCTTCTCCCCAGCGGACGACCGTATCTGGCGAAACGCGAAGGGGCTGACCGATACCTGCGGCGACGCGACTGGCTGGCGGGAACTGAACACCGCGCATCACCTGGTCAGGATCGTTAGGGACCTGGGTGCCATGTCTGGCATCGAGTTCGAGGAAGATTCTATCGCCGAGTACTCAGAGCAGGGGGCTCTCTTCTAAGTACCGACAGGAGCGATTTTTCGCTCGAATACGGTGTTCATTCGGCACTTGACGTAGCTCACACCTGGCTGCGGTCATCGTAAGTGCTTGTTTGTTATGGATCCGGCGGCGGGGATCGAAACTAAGACCATGTTTAACAGATAGCTGGTCGACGCGTTCCCGCCCAGATCACAACTACGAGGTGCGGCGATCGTTCACATCAACCCGCAGCCGCCGCTCACTCCGACGGCAGCGACCGTCCGCTTTTCGCCCTTCACGTCGGCCAGAGTCAGAGGAGTGCCGGTTTCCCGGTGACGGGTTGAGGGCTGGGAGAGTGGCTCCCGGCGCCCGCCGCGGGAGATAGCCGATGGGCGTTGTGGAAGTTCTGGATCCGGTCGCACCGAGGAAGGCTGGTGGCTGGAAGGTGGATGTGAGCCGGGGTGAGCGGAATGGGCGGGTGTCGTCCGAATGGTTCAATCGGCCGGATGACGAGCGTTATCTGTCGCTCGACGATCTATGGGCCAATGTGAAAGGCCGCTCCGATCGCAGCCGCAGCCGCGTGGTGCAGACGGCTGACATCCGCATCGAAGCCGCGCGCGACAACCCCGAGCGGCTGCACCTGATGCTGCCGAAGGCACATGAGCCGGTCGCGCCGACGCATTGGGCCTTCGGCCAGCTTGCCAGCATCGTCGGTGCTCCGGCCTCCTACCTGCGGCAGTTGCCCGCGCCGCTGGCGGGCATCAACTTGCAATATGGCCTGACCAACCACCGAGCCGAGCAGGTCAAGACCTTCGAGACGGAAGACGGCCGAACTGAGCTGCGCGCTGTGACCGGTCCCGACTATGGCCGCATCCATGACCATGAACTCGTCGAGGCGGTGCAGCGCATCGCGGGTAATGGCACGGGCGACACGCGCTGGAAGGTGCCGGGCGTCCTCGACTGGTCGACCGGGGTCTACAACCCCGATGTCGAGATCAGCCGCGACACGACCACGCTCTATGCCTCGGACCGGGATGTCTTCCTGTTCCTCGTCGACGATCACAACCCGATCGAGGCGGGCCGCCTGCCGGATGGCTCTCCCGACCTCTATTTCCGGGGCTTCTACTGCTGGAACTCCGAGGTGGGGGCGAAGACCCTCGGCATGGCCAGCTTCTACCTGCGGGCGGTGTGCCAGAACCGGAACCTCTGGGGTGTCGAGGATTTCCAGGAGATCACGATCCGCCACTCGAAATACGCGGCCTTGCGCTTCGCGCATGAGGCCGCGCCCGCGCTGACGCGGTTTGCCAATTCCTCGCCGCAGGGGTTCGTGAACGGCATCAAGGCGGCGCGGCAGCAGATCGTCGCGCGGACGGATGAGGACCGGGATGACTTCCTCAGGAAGCGCGGCTTCTCGAAAGCCGAGTCCGGCAAGATCATCGAGAAGGTGCTGATGGAGGAGGGCCGCCCGCCAGAAAGCATCTTCGACTTCGTCCAAGGCATCACGCGGCTTGCGCGGGACAAGACCCAACAGGATGCCCGCCTCGATTTGGAGGGGCGCGCCAAGAAGCTCCTCGACCGGGTCGGCTGACGCCGGGCCCGACAACGCGACCGCCCTCGCGCGCGGCGGTCGCACTTTCCCCTTCAAACAGCATGCCGCAGGCCCCGCCTCGAGAGGGCAGGGGGCTTCGGCCTGCGCTTTTCAGCGAGAACCTTCATGACCCCCCAGGAAGAAACCATCATCCTCGAGGCCCGTGACATCCTCGGCCGTTACCTCAGCCAGAACCCGGTCATCGGCAGTTGGCAGGCGCTGATCGACTATTGCGCTCTGACTGTCAGAGGGCCCATCGAGCGCTTCCATGTCCTCTACCTGGACCGCAAGAACCGCATCATCTCCGATGAGCTCCTGTCGACTGGCACAGTTGATCATGTCCCGGTCTATCCACGCGAGGTGATCAAACGGGCGCTGATGCTGAACGCCAGCGCCCTGATCCTGATCCACAACCACCCCTCGGGCGATCCGACGCCCTCGGAGGCCGATCTCAGCATGACCAAGGAGATCCACAAGGGCTGCAAGTACCTCGGACTGACGTTGCACGACCACATCATCGTCGGCGCGGGGACGGAGCTGAGCCTGCGGGCCCTTGGCAAGCTCTGAGGGCCTATCGGACCCATCACCGCTGCCCCTTCGAGGACGAGGGCGGCGGTTTGGTCTTTGACGGATGAGGCGGGGAGAGAGGCTTCTCGCGCCGTCGGAGATTTCCCGCATGTTCGACCTGCCCCTTCCGGTCCACCCGAGCACCGCCCTGCAGGGCTTCGCGCCGGTCTTCGCTGTCGGCGACACTGACCTCAGTCATCCCTTCGCGCTGACCCTGTCGCGCCGCGCTCCGGCCGATCTGATGTCGGGCTGCGCCGCGCCCCTAGTGCTCGCCCGCTTCGCGACGCTGGCCGAGGCCATGCAGGGCGCGATCGACCATGCCGAGGGCATCGTCCCGGATGCTCCGCCCCAGCTTCTGGCGATCCTCGACCGCGATCAGCGCCTTGTTCTGGCCGGGGCCGCCAGCAACCACGCCGTCGCCTGGTGCCACCCGGTGACGAGCGCGGCCGAGGCGCGGGGCGTCGTGACCGAGGCGAGCCAGCTGCGCGCGCAGGCCGGCCGCGCGACTGCCTGGGCCGAGCCCGATCTGGCGCGACGGCTGCGCCACCGCGCCGATCTTCTGGATGGGCGTCTCGTAGACCCGCTCTGGCGCGCCTTTGCCGCCCGGGCGCTGCAAGTCGCTGCCTGAGGCCCGAGAGGCAGGGGAGGGCAGGGGGGATTTGGAGCTTGTCCGGGGGAGAGAGATCGCCCGGACCGGCTCCGATCCCTTAACCTTAGCGGAGACTCACGATGACCCTGACCGAACCCACCCTCACGCCGCCGATGACACCCTCGTCCGTCGACATGGCGCAGATCTTCGCGGCGCATGCCGAACGCGCGGCCCGGATCGACGCGCTGCGCCCCGGCAACAAGGACCGCCTCTTCGACGGTCTCATGGCCGCTGGCATCACCCATGTCACCGTGACCTTCGACGGTGCGGGGGACAGCGGCCAGATCGAAAGTATCGGTGCATGGTCTGGTGAAACCGCGGTCGATTTCCCCGCGACCGAGATCGAGTATGCCGCGCTCACCTGGGACGACCCCGAGGTCGAGATGCGGCAGCTCTCGCTGGACGATGTCGTCGAGCAACTCGCCTACGACTTCCTCTCCGACACCCATGGCGGCTGGGAAAACAACGACGGTGCCTGGGGCGAATTCTGCTTCGACGCCGCGGCCCGCTGCATCCATCTCGAGTTCAACGAGCGGTACACCTCGTCCGAACTCTTCACCCATGATTTCTGAGGGTGCGGCGATGGCACATCCCTATCACCACGCCCTCTCCTCGGTGAAGAAATGGGGCGGCACGGTCGAGGATTTCATGGCGGTGCATGCCTGGTTCGACCAGAGCAAGGAGATCACAGCGGACTTCCGACACCGGGCGCTCCGCCACCACGCCGAGGGCATCTTCATGGCGGAGACGATCTTCGGTCCCACCCTCACCCTCTCAACCGGACGCGTCATCCCGACCCGATGGGTCGGCGAGCAGCATGTGAAGGAGGACCTCGGCTTCATCCCGAGTTTTGCCGACTGGGTGAGGGCGATCCGTCCCGAGCCCTGGATGGGTCGGGCCGAACGGATCGATGCACTGGTCGACCCGCATCTCGCCTCGCCCGTGATCGAGGTCACCTGAGATGACCGATCCGGCCTATCATCGGCTCGGCCTGTCGGCGACCGCTTCGCCCTACGCCGTCCTTCGGGCGGCGGTCAGGGCGCTCCACCCGGACACGCGCGCCGTTCCTGGCTTCCGGGCTGCGCGCAAGCGCTTCTACCGGCAGATGCTCTGCGCGCATGCCGCGCGACAGGCGGCGGGCGACAATCCGGCCGGCTGATCGTTCTCAACCACCCCCTTATCCCGACTCAGCGCCCGGCCTCTTGGCCGGGTCTTCCCCGTTCAGGAGGTCCCCATGGCGGATTACTTCACCCATTTCTCGTGCCTTATTGACGTCGGCACCCCCGACAAGGCCGCCCGCGCGCTCGCGTTGTTCCAGAGCTTGCGCGAAGCCGATCAGGACGCCGACGAGCCGGAGGTCACGGGCTTCGACCTCGTGCGCCAGGACGCGCCCGAGGGCTGCACCCTCTGGATCCATGACGACGACCACGGTGATGTCGAGGCGGTTATCCGCTTCGTGCTGCGCCTTGCAGCAGAGCTCGACCTCACCGGCCTATGGGGCATCCAGTACGCCCTGACCTGCTCGCGGCCGCGCCTCGATGCCTTCGGCGGCGGCGCGCATGTCATCGATCTCGGCGCACGCAAGTCCATCGGCTGGACCAGCACGCAAGAATGGCTCGCCGCCGCGCTGAACGGGGAGGACGTTGATGCCTGAAATCATCTGCACCACCGTCTACCAGTTCCCCGAACTCTCGGAGGCCGCCAAGGAAAAGGCGCGCAGCTGGTATCGCGAACTCGGCCCGCACGACGACTGGTGGGACGCGGTCTATGAGGATTTCGAGAGGGTCTGCGAGATCCTTGGTATCCGCCTGAAGACCACGCTCGTCCGCCTGATGGGCGGTGGCACGCGGGCCAAGCCCTGCATCTGGTTCTCCGGGTTCTGGAGCCAGGGCGACGGGGCGTCGTTCGAAGGGTATCTCAGCCACTCCAAGGGCGCGGCCTCGTGCATCCGGGACTACGCCCCGAGCGACGCGACGCTGCACGGCATCGCCGACCGGCTGCAGGCCATCCAGCGGCGTAACTTCTACCAGCTCACTGCCGAGGTCAGCCATCGCGGCCGCTACTACCACGAATACACCATGGCCGTTGACGTCACGCGGGACAGCCCGACCTGGCAGCCGCCGACTGAGGACGCAGAGGAGATCGTGACCGAGGCGCTGCGCGATCTGGCCCGCTGGCTCTACCGCCAGCTTGAGACCGAATACGACCACCTGACCTCGGACGACGCCATCGAGGAGGGGATCATTGTGAACGAGTACACCTTCACTGAAGCCGGGCGCAGGTTCGGGTGAGGGCGCACCCTTCGAAGAACTTTCCCGACCGCACGCTTGAAACGTACGTCGATCTGGCGTACATATCGACAGGACATTTCAGGAGGCGACCATGCTCGGTTTCCACGACACCACCCGCGCAATCGACGAGCGCAACGAGGCCCGGATGAATTTTCGGACGAAGCCCCGCATCAAGACTGCCATCCAGCAGGCCGCGGCACTGTCCGGCGTCGACGATTCCGTCTTCACGATGAACGCCGCCTATCAGGCCGCGCTGGCAACGATCGCGGCGCATGAACGCACCATGCTGCAGCCGGTCGATCATGAGGCGTTCTTCGCGGCGCTCGATGCACCAGCTGCGCCGACCGATGCCCTGCGCGCGGCCTTCCGTCGACACAGCGACACGGTTGTGTCGAAGTAAATGGCCGCGTCACAACCGGTCGCTTACACCATCGAGCCGTTCGATCCTTCGAAGCATAATCGGGCGGCTTTTTCTTGCGGCGTTGAACAAGTCGACAACTATTTCCAGAAGACCGCGAACAAGCTCGCCAAGGCGGACCGTGTCCGCCTCTATGTGATGGTCGACCCTGACGGGAAGGTCATCGGCTTCTATGCCCTGAATGCGCACGCCGTTCAGTTCACGGGTCTGCCAGCGAAGTTCGCGCGGACCCGGCCTTCGCATGGCAACATTCCTGCCGCATATATCTCGATGATCGGGCGGGATCGGAAGTTCAGCGGCGCCGGGTTTGGCGGCGATCTTTTGGTCGACGCCCTACGGCGCATTGCCGTTGCGGCCGACGCCATTGGCGTCGCCGTCGTCATGCTCGATGTGCTCGACTGCGGCGATCCAGACCGCGTTGCGCGCCGCAAGGCGCTTTACGAGAGCTACGGGTTTGAGCCGTTGCCTTCGAACCCGCTCAGAATGTTCCTGTCCGTCAGCACAGTTCGCAAGCTGATCGCTGAAGAGGACGACATGCAGAAAAAAGATGCCGCACTCGCGGATCTGGCGCGGCTCGGACAGGAGTTTGACCGAGGTTGAAGTCCTGAAGGTCGAACCTGCCAACCTATAGGCTGGCAATTGAGCTTCGGTTGCCAAGCCACGGTATGGCAAACGCTCTGGAGGGCCGGAGCCAGCCGGTGTCGGGATCACTTGTTCCCGTCGATCCACTTCGACATCAGCCCTTTGTCGCGGAAGCATTCGTCCGGGACGGCGCGCCGTTTGATCCGGGCGAGTTTCTCCGCGAAGGCCACCTGCTTCGACGTGGGCAGCCGATCCATGTCGGAGACTGGTTTCAGCTGGGACTGCGCCTCGATCCAGGCGCTCAAGGACCGGCGGTCCTGCTGAACTTCCCAGGGCAGGAGGGTCTGATTGCGCAGGGCGAGCGACCGCGCATAGGCAATTTGCTTGGGCGTTGCGGGCAAGGCGTATGTGGTGCTGTCCATCGGGAAACTCCCTTACTGGCTTGATCCTCAATATAGAACATAACAAGAACAAAATCAAGCTGAGCGACTGCCAAGCGTCGGTTCGAGAGGAAGAGGGTGGCCGGGGAAGATCAGGCCTGAGGGTGCCCGAGAGAGGGCGTCCGGGGCTGATCCTGTCCCTCATTCCGGAGTCTCCCGATGACCTATCTCGCGCCTGTTGCGCCTACCGTTCCTGTTCCATCTTGCGATCCCGCGCCCGCGATCCTCGCCGTGGCCGAGGCGCTGCAGCCCGATCTCGCCCAAGGCTTCCAGATCGACGCGCTGCGCCTGCGGCTTGAGATGGAGCGCGCCTTTGGCGGCTCCGATGCCGATGGCGCCTGGGACTGGAAGCTTGCCTATGAGGCGGGCGAGGTGGCGCTGATGCTCTTCCTGCGGAAGTTCGGCCGTGCACTCTTGGCCCGGGCAGGCTCGCCTGCCGCGCTGCTGCCGATCCTCGCCAAGGTTACCGGCCTCTTGCCGACGCACACCCGCCGCTCGGAGGAGATGGAACGCTTCCAGCAATTCTCGACACCGCTGCCCATGGGGCTGGCTGCAATGGCGGCAGCTCAGATCACGGCGTGCGATCTGGTCCTCGAGCCTTCGGCCGGGACCGGTCTTCTCGCGATCCTCGCCGAGATCGCTGGCGGCGGTCTCGCGCTGAACGAGTTGGCTGACATGCGCGCCGACCTTCTGCGCCACCTTTTCCCGGGGTGCCCGATCACCAGTTTCGATGCCGCACAGATCGATGATCACCTCGACGCAGGGCTGCGCCCCAGCGTCATCCTGATGAATCCGCCCTTCTCGGCGGTGGCCAATGTCGATGGCCGCAGCACCGAGGCGACGGCGCGGCATCTGCGCTCGGCGCTGGCGCGCCTCGTGCCCGGCGGGCGTCTGGTTGCAATCACCGGGGCCGGTTTCGCGCCGTATGCGCCCGCTTGGGCGGAAACCTTCGACCGCCTGACTGAGACCGCGCATCTGGTCTTTACGGGTGCGGTTTCCGGTGCCGCCTTCGCCAAGCACGGCACCAGCTTCGAGACGCGGATTTCGGTCTTCGACAAATGTCGTGGTGGCGAGGCGGGCGGCATCACCGCCGATCTGGCTCGGCCGATGTCCGTCGATGCGCCGCAGCTCCTCGCCCGGATCTTAGCAGAGGTCCCGCCACGCCTCGAGATGGATGCGGGCGCAGTCGCGTGCTCCCCGACCACTTCCCCTTTCCGGGGAATTCCCGGCCGTTCCTCCGGCCTCACCGCTCGACCCTTGCGTTCGACGGCAGCGGCCAAGATGGATGTGCATGTCACCACGCCGGATGCCGAAGACCTCGGCTACACCCTGCGCGAGACGGAGGACGACCTCGGCTCCGCGCGCATTTCAGACGCGATCGACGAGACCTTCCGCCTGCAGGCCATCGACATCCCCGGCGCGGCACCGCACCCGACCAAACTGGTGCAGTCGGCAGCCATGGCATCGGTCGCGCCCCCGAAGCCCACCTACCGCCCGAAACTCCCCTCCGCCGTCCTGCGTGATGGCCTGCTGTCTGACGCGCAGTTGGAGACCGTGATCTATGCAGGCGAAGCGCATGACGCCTATCTCGCCGGCTCGTGGACCGTCGATGAAACCGGTGACATGGTCTCGGCTGCGTCCGATGATGCCGCGGACGCCACCCGCTTCCGCCGTGGCTTCTTTCTTGGCGATGGCACTGGCGCGGGTAAGGGCCGGCAGTCGGCTGGCATCCTGCTCGATAATTGGGCGCAAGGACGGCGTAAGGCGCTCTGGATCTCGAAGAGCGACAAGCTGCTCGAGGATGCACAGCGCGACTGGTCGGCGCTTGGCCAGGAGAGGCTTCTGGTGACGCCCCTGTCGCGCTTCGCCCAAGGTCGCGACATCCCGCTCACCGAGGGCATCCTCTTCACCACCTACGCCACGCTCCGCTCCGAAGAACGCGGTGCCAAGAAATCCCGCGTCGACCAGATCGTCGACTGGCTGGGTTCTGACTTCGACGGGGTGATCCTCTTTGACGAAAGCCATGCCATGGCGAATGCCGCAGGGTCCAAGGGCGAGCGTGGCGATACGGAAGCCTCGCAGCAGGGCAGGGCGGGCCTGCGCCTGCAGCACAAGCTGCCCAATGCCCGCGTGGTCTATGTCTCCGCCACGGGGGCGACAACAGTGCACAACCTCGCCTATGCGCAACGCCTCGGTCTCTGGGGTGGCGAAGATTTCCCCTTCGCAACCCGTGCCGAGTTCGTGCAGGCCATTGAGGCCGGCGGTGTGGC
Source organism: Frigidibacter oleivorans (assembly GCF_003993775.1). Taxonomy (GTDB): domain Bacteria; phylum Pseudomonadota; class Alphaproteobacteria; order Rhodobacterales; family Rhodobacteraceae; genus Frigidibacter; species Frigidibacter oleivorans. The sequence continues at coordinate 70,404 of NZ_RJRZ01000005.1, read as the reverse complement.
TGCGATGGAGGTTCTCGCCCGCGACCTGCGATCGCTTGGCCTCTACACCGCCCGGTCACTCTCCTATGACGGTGTCGAATACGAGATGCTGGAACATGCGCTGACGTCTGAGCAGCGCGGCATCTATGATGCCTACGCCGGGGCTTTCGCCATCATCCACAACAACCTCGCCGCGGCCATGGAGGCCGCAAACATCACCGGAGAGTCTAGCACACTGAACAGGCAGGCCAAGTCCGCCGCACGCTCGGCCTTCGAATCCGCCAAGCAGCGCTTCTTTGGCCATCTGCTGACGTCGATGAAAACCCCCACACTGATCGCAAGCATCGAGGCCGATCTCGCCGCAGGCCATGCGGCCGTCATCCAGATCGTCTCGACCGGCGAGGCGCTGATGGAACGCCGCCTGTCGGAGATCCCGACCGAGGAATGGAATGACATCCGCGTCGACATCACACCGCGGGAATATGCCCTCGACTACCTCGCCCATTCCTTCCCGGTGCAGCTCTACGAGCCCTTCACCGACAGCGAGGGCAACCTGTCCTCGCGGCCCGTGGTGCGCGACGGCCAACCAGTCGAATGTCGAGAGGCCGCCCGCAGGCGGGACGCGCTGATCGAAGAGCTCGCCAGCCTGCCGCCCGTGCCGGGGGCGCTTGACCAGATCGTCCAGCGCTTCGGGACCGACCTCGTGGCCGAAGTCACGGGCCGGTCGCGCCGCATCGTGCGCAAGGGCGAGGGCCATGCCGCGCGCCTCGTCGTCGAAAGTCGTGCCAGCTCGGCCAACCTGTTCGAGACCGCCGCCTTCATGGATGACCAGAAGCGCATCCTGGTCTTCTCGGATGCCGGCGGCACTGGGCGCAGCTATCACGCCGACCTCGGCGCGAAGAACCAGCGCTTGCGGGTGCATTACCTCTTGGAACCGGGCTGGAAGGCGGACGCGGCCATCCAGGGCCTCGGCCGAACCAACCGCACCAACCAGGCGCAGCCGCCTCTGTTCCGGCCGGTGGCCACTGATGTGAAGGCGGAAAAGCGCTTCCTCTCCACCATCGCGCGCCGCCTCGACACGCTGGGTGCCATCACCCGTGGCCAGCGGCAGACCGGCGGGCAGGGGCTGTTCCGGCCCGAGGACAACCTCGAGAGCCCCTATGCCCGCGATGCGCTGCGGCAGCTCTACCGCCGCATCTACCGCGGCGATGTGGTGGGCTGCTCGCTCGGGGCCTTCGAGGATGCCACCGGTCTCAGCTTGACCGATGATAACGGTCTGAAGGATGACCTGCCGCCGATCACGACCTTCCTCAATCGCCTGCTCGCGCTGACGATCGACATGCAGGCCGTTTTGTTCTCGGCCTTCGAGGAACTGCTCGACCAACGGATCGAGGGCGCCATCGCCGCTGGTGTCTACGACCTCGGGCTCGAGACGCTGCGCGCCGAGAGCTTCCGCGTCACGGATGCCAGGGTGATCTACACCCATCCCGGCTCGGGTGCAGAAACTCAGCTTCTGACCATCGCGGAAAAACGGCGCAACACGCCGACCTCGCTTGCCGATGCGCTGGACTGGCTCGACGACCCGAAGGCGCGCCTTCTGGTCAACAGCCGCTCCGGCCGGGCTGCGGTGCGGGTACCCGCCACCAGCCTGATGCTGGATGATGGCACGATCGAGCCTCGCTTGCGTCTGATCCGTCCGACTGAGGCCAGTACCGTGCCTGCCAAGATCATGGACGACACTCACTGGCTGGAAGCCGACCGCGCGGCCTTCGCTGCCGCCTGGACCGCGGAACTGGCAGAGGTGCCGGAGTTCTCGGAAGCCACGCTGCACATCGTGGCGGGCCTCCTACTGCCGATCTGGAAGCAGCTCCCACAGGATGAAACCCGCGTCTACCGGCTACAAACCGACGATGGGCAGCGCATCATCGGCCGCCGGGTTTCGCCCACCTGGGTCGCGACCACGCTGGCTGCGGATGCGCCGCAACTCACGGCGGCCCAAGTCCATGTCCTCCTTCTGGAGGGCAAATCCGTGGTGCGGCTGGCCGAGGGGATGGAGTTGCACCGCTCCCGCGTCATGGGCGTGAACCGGATCGAACTCTCGGGCTTCACTGAGGCCTCCAAAGACCGGCTGAAGGCCGATGGTTTCTTCTCGGAGATCATCAGCTGGAAACTGCGTCTCTTCTGCCCGGCGGACTCGGGTGGCATTGCCGTGCTGGATCGCCTGCTTGCACGTTGTCCTGTCACGGGACTACATGCACGCGGAGGTTGTTGACCCATGTATTCCGAGACCGAAGATCTGATCCGCGCTCTGGCGGAAAACGCCGAAAGCGTGTGTCGCGCCTACCTTCCCGTTGGACGGCGGGAAGGGTCCTACTGGATCGTGGGCGATCTGCAGAACAACCCCGGCAGGTCGCTCTTTGTGCGGCTTACGGGGCCCACGTCTGGTCCGGGTGCTGCTGGCAAGTTTACCGACGGCGCCACGGGCGAGCATGGCGATCTCCTCGACATCATCCGCGAGCGGACCGGGATCTCGCGCTTTCCCGATCTTCTGGCCGAGGCCCGGGCGCATCTTGGCCGTCCGCAGCCGGTCCTCCCAGATGCGCCGGTGCCAAAGAAGGCCAAGGCCCCCGGCGGCACACCAGCGGCGGCGGCGCGGCTCTTTGCGGCCTCGGTGCCGGTCGCAGGCACGCTTGCCGACACCTACCTCCGCTCCCGGGGCCTCACCCAAGGCGGCATGATGAGCGCGCTGCGCTTCCACCCGAAGTGCTGGCATCGGGATGAGGGCCAGACCCGGAGCGTCCCCAGACCGGCGCTGATCGCGGCGGTCACCGATGGGGCAGGGGCCTTGCAGGGCGTGCATCGCACCTGGCTGGCACCTGACGGACAGGGGAAGGCGGATGTTGAGACGCAGCGGCGTGCCATGGGTCACCTCCTCGGCAATGCCGTCAGGCTGACCCCGCATGAAGACATCCTCGTGGTCGGCGAAGGCATCGAGACCATGCTGTCCCTTTCCGAGGCGGCCTCCGGCCTTCCCGTCTGGGCGGCTCTCTCGTCGGGTCACCTCGGGGCGGTCCAGTTGCCGGAGGGGCTGCAGCGCCTCTACATCGCCATCGACCGCGATCCGGCCGGGCAACGCGCGGCAGAGAGGTTGAGCGCCAGAGCCCTTGATGCCGGGATAGCCGTACGGGTGCTGGAACCGCGGCTCGGGGATTTCAACGATGATCTCCAGGCGTACGGCAAAGAGGCGCTGCGCCAGCATCTGGCAGGTCAGATCGGGCCCGAGGATCGGCCTCGCCCGTTCGGCTGAACTGAATCGCGAAAGGGGCAGTCCGGGAGTGCGGGGCAGGGGCCACGGATCCTTGTCATGGTTCTGGATCGTCGCTTTGCCTCTTCCCGGGCAATCTCATCCACACGTCACCCGCGCGGCCTTCAAGAGATGGGCAGGCGGCCGTCAAAGGGGCCGCCCCTTCAAGGACGGGGGGCAACTGATTTCCGCCGGCGGCAGAGCCGCCTTTGCATCGCGAAGCATATGTGGACACCCCCTTCGTCAAGTCTTTCCTCAAAGCGCGTCGAATCCGGTTGGGTGCTTGCATATGTCCGGCCTCGTAGTGCGGCCGGTTGGCCGCGGGCCCTGATGATATCCGCGGATCATGGTCCCTATCAAATCATCGCGCTTTCGGGCGCTGTCTCGCGAACGGGTTTTCCTGATCCCCGGCAAAACCGGTAGTCATCACGCTTCTTGGGCAGACCCTCCGAACTGTTGTGACGCCAGTGCGTCGGAATTTATGCGGCTGTTTCCCCGTAGATGGTCTTGCGTGCCATCACCGCCCAGCAGATCCGTGCCATCTTGTTGGCCAAAGCCACGGTGGTCAGGCGTGCTGATTTTGCCTGCAGGAGCTTTCTGACCCAACTCAACAATGGCCCCTCGTTTGAGCGCCTCGAGAAGCCGACGACAGCGGTCGCCCCGATGACCAGCAGGGTTCTCAGATATCGATTGCCGGCCTTTGTGATCCGTCCAAGTCGCTCTTTGCCTCCAGATGAGTTGGATCGGGGTGTCAGGCCGAGCCATGCGGCAAGATCTCGTCCCGATCTGAAGGCAGCAGGGTCCACTACACTGGCCGCCATTGCGGATGCGGTGATCACGCCGACGCCGGGGATCGTCGCCAGCCGTTGGCTGGCTTCGCTCGTGCGGTGCCATTCCAGGATTTTCCTCTCGAGCTCCTTTATCTCGGCATTCAAGGAGTCGATCTGTCGGGCAGAGGAAAACACGATGTCACGCACGAGTGGCGGCAAGTCAATCTCGTCAGCGCCGTGTGCAAGCACCCGCTCGACGAGATCGGCATGCCGTCTGATCCCCTTTGGCGCTACGACGCCCATCTCGGTGAGATGGCCTCGCAGGGCGTTCACAAGCATTGTTCTTTGGCGGACCAAAAGAGCGCGGGTTTTGTGGACCATGAGAATGGCCTGCTGCGATTCAGATTTGATCGGGACGAACCGCATGGTCGGCCTCGTCACCGCCTCGCAGATAGCTTCGGCGTCGACCATGTCGTTTTTCTGGCGCTTGACGTAGGGTTTCACATAGGACGCGACCATCAACCGGACTTCGTGGCCTAGGGCAGAAAGCTCTCGCGCCCAATGGTGCGCGGAAGGGCACGCCTCCATTCCAACCAGACACGGATCCAACCTCGCAAAGAACTCGAGCATCTGGGAGCGCCGCACCTTTCGTGTGATGACGACTTTTCCGTCTGCATCGACTGCGTGGACCTGGAAAACGCTCTTCGCGAGATCGAGGCCAATGATCATTCCGGACATATCCAACCACTCCTTCTTCCCGGAGAACCGTTGAAACCAGATTCGACGGTTGGGGTGGGGGTGTCCACATCATCAAATCAGCCGGGCTTTGCCATCAAGGCCCTCGCAGAAGGCTCGGGCTGCCAGACCGGAACGCCCGTGGGCTTGTCGTCGCCATGAAGGCCGCGACGGTCGCGGCCCAGCCGAAGGACGCATCCCATGTACGCTCATGACGAATACGAACCCGATCACGGCATGTCCCCGACCGGCCATGTCATCGAAGACCTCGAACTCTATGGCTACCATCCCGCCGAGGAGGAGGCCGATCCCCGGATCACGCCCGAAGACGACGCGATCCGGGGTGCGGTCGCCGACATCTTCGACGCCCTGATCTCCACCATGGCCGACACCAGACTCGATTCCGACCTCGACGAGATCATGTGGTCCACCGTCAACACCTTCCATCGTGCCGTCGAGCGGACCGAACGCAAACTCGACGACAACGAGCAGGCGCAGAAGCGCCTTCAGCGGGAACAGGACGGCAGCGAGGTCAAATCCGTCCAGCTTGAAACCCTGATCGGTATCGGCCAGAGCCTGATCGAGCGCCGCGACAGCATGGAGACCTTCCGCGAGACCGCCGCCGACCTCTACCTGCGCACCACCGGCACGCCCTGGTCGCCGCGCTCCGGCTCACGGGTCAACCATCGCCAGATGACCTCGGCCATGATCGACAGCCGCGATTTCCTCGCCGCCAAGCGACGGGCCGACAACGAGGTGCTACTGCCCGCCGGACCGAAGATTGCTTTCTCGGGCGGTGAGACCACCGATCACCGGACGATCTGGGCCAGGCTCGATCAGGTTCATGCCAAGCACCCCGACATGGTACTCCTGCATGGCGGATCGCCAAAAGGCGCCGAACGCATCGCCGCCACCTGGGCCGACAACCGCAAGGTGCCGCAGGTCGCCTTCAAGCCCGACTGGACGAAACACGCCAAGGCCGCGCCCTTCAAGCGCAACGACCGGATGCTCGACGCGATGCCGATCGGGGTCATCGTCTTCCCAGGCACCGGCATTCAGGAAAACCTCGCCGACAAGGCCCGCAAGATGGGCATTCCGGTCTACCGCCTGGCGGAGGGCAGCGCGTGAGCGCTGCCAGCAATCCGTCGACACCATACCCGGCAGAACTCTCGCCATGCCGGGCGATTTCATGCTATGTTCGCCTTGCGCCATGGTGGTGGTGGAAGGCGCGACCGTTCCAAGCCATACGGGAGACTCCACCATGATCGTTCTCGGAATCCTTGCATCTTTCGCGGCCATTGCGGGCCTGTGCTGGTTGGTGTTCAACCTCGCCGTCTTCGCCCTGCCGTTCCTCGTCGGGCTTCACACCGGCATCTGGGCGTATGGAACCGGCGCCGGCTGGCTCGGTGCAATCCTCGTCGGCGGCTTCGCCGCCGGCCTGACGCTCGCCATCGGCCAGGCGCTGATCATGCTCGTACGCCCGCTCTGGGCGCGCTTTGTCATCGCGCTGATCTTCGTGGTGCCCGCCGTCCTGGCCGGGTTCAACGCGACCCTCGGAATCACCAGGGCCATGATGCCCTCCGAGACATGGCAGATGATCTTCGCCGTCATCGGCGCGGGCGCCGTTGGCGTTTCCGCCTTCCTCCGCATTGCCGGTATGACCGCCGACTCTTCGGACAGTTCTCCCGTAGGCGCCTGACACTGCCGACGATCCGATGAGGCGGAGCCGGAGCAGCGCTGGAATGCCATCCCGGTCGTCAGGATGCCGGTATGGGGCGGCGTGCGGATCGGCATGAGGCTCGCGTCGCGGCCCGTGGCCGTGCGGTGGAGGGGGCGGACCGTTCGAACGGCAAACCGCACCTTTGATCGGGGGGGGCACGCCGGACGAGGTGCATGGAGAACGATGCGCATGGCCTGTCGCGGGTGAGCGAACCCGCCGGTGAAAACGCCGGTCAGGCTGACGGGCATCCGCGGCCGCCATCGTCTCCGTTCCTTGCCCGTCTCATGTCCGCTCCATACGGCCCCTTCAATGGCCTGATCTGGCCGAAGACCGGCTACGCCTCGACCGGCTTGGCGCAACAGCGCCGCCATAACTTTCTTCCCCTGGGCTGTGCCCATTCCGCGCGGAACAAGAAAGTTCTGCCTTTGCTGTCCAGCCCCCGGCAGGCCGGGGGTGCGCCGCCGGTCGTCTCCAGCCTGTCGATCGCCATCGGGCCGCAATGGTGCGGACCCGGAAACGGAAAACGGAGACTTACAATGGCGACCATCGGCACCTTCAAGAAGACCGGCTCGAACGAATTCACCGGCGAAATCGTCACCCTCAGCGTCCAGGCCAAGGGCGTGCGCATCGTCCCCGACACCCGCGCCACCGGCGAGAACGCCCCCAGCCACCGGGTCCTGGTGGGCCGCGCCGAGATCGGCGCCGCCTGGTCCAAGCGCTCCGTGGAGGGCCGCGACTATCTGGGGCTCAAGCTCGACGATCCGAGCTTCACCGCCCCGATCTACGCCAATCTCTTCGATGAGGAGGACGGCGAGAGCTACGCGCTGATCTGGTCCCGCCCCAACGGTCGCCGCGGCGAATAACGCCGTCGCGAGGCCCCGGTCGAAAGGTCGGGGCCGACCGCCAGACCGGGCACCCGAATCAGTTCCCGAATTTTGCGGCGCCAAAGCGGAAACGCAATGTAAACACGTCAGAATTTTGGTGGTGAAATTCTGATAAGCGACTATAATAGCCGTAGTTCTGGCGCTTGCGCCGGGCCGGATGGGAGGTGATCTGCATGATCACCTCCCGACAATCACGGGCCGCGCGCGCGCTTCTTGGCTGGACACAGGAGCAGCTTGCGGATGAGGCCCGGGTATCTTTGACCGCGCTCAAGCGCCTCGAGTCCGAAAGCGGGCTCGAGGTCTATGAGACCACGCGCGATCAGGTTCGGCGGGCTTTCGAAGCGAATGGCATTCTGCTCCTGAACTCCGACCAGGGGATTGGAGTGATGCATGTGCAGGCGAAGGCCATCGCTAAGAGCTGACTATTCCGGCAGGTTTCGCAGTGAACGGAATTGCGCTATTGCCGTGCTCACGAAAACGTCAACCTTCTGTGCTAGGATTGTACAGAAGCCGCAGTGGGGATGCGTGTGACGATCAGCAGCTTGCAGGATGTGCCGCCGCAGGGGACCGTGGTGACGGAGTATGACCGTCGTCACATGGCGCAGTACATGCGTTTGCTCGATGCTGCAGGCGAGGGCGCGAGCTGGCAGGAGGCCGCGCAGATCATCCTGGGCCTCGATGCGCAGAAAGAGCCGGAGCGGGCGCGCATGGTCCATGACGCCCATCTTGAACGCGCGCGCTGGCTTAGTTCCGAGGGCTATCGGCAATTGGCGGCGGGGCGCACCGCCTGAGGAGGTGATGCGCCCCGCGCATCACCTGATGCCTTGGGGTGGGCTTCCCAAGTGATTGATCTCTTGGAATCCTTTTTTGTGATCAACCCAGGGGAGAGGCGATGCCATGCAACCTGATCGCTCGAATTGGCGTGACCAGGCCGCCTACGACTATCTCGATGATCTGGCTGCGCCGGAACTCGGCTGGGAATGCCTGCGCCGCAATCCCGAATATCAGCATGATTACGCAAAGCTCGCAGGAGAACCCCCGGAGAGGGTTGATCTGATGGATCAGGTCGGCCGTCGATGGGGGTTGTGCTTTCCCGGTTCGCCCCGGTCTGAGCGCGACTGTCGCAGAGATATTCTGGCGCCCCGAAATCGATACCAGCGCCGTGGTGCTCGTGGTCGCTCCCGGGTCACTCGTCGACGAGACTGACGACGCTGGCGACGCTGGCGACGCTGGCGACGAGATATCTGCCTTAAACGGCAGGGTATCACGCATTGGCAAGCACCTGTGCCACAGGCTACCGGACGGAACATACCTGCATCTCGTCGCTCCGCGCAAACACCGCGGTCGGCTTGTGGCTGCCGTCCCTCTCGGTCCCGAGGGCCTTGATCGCATGGAGGCGATCCAGCGGCTGCTGGCGGACCAGCATCGACGTCGTTCAATCCCGCGCGACACCCGTCTGACCGCGCAGCAGAAAGCGCGCCTGCGGCGTGTCCTTCAGGCCTCCGACGCAGCCTTCCATGGCGCGACCCAGAAGCAAATCGCCGAGGTGCTATTTCGCACCGGTCACCTGGACCGAGATGAATGGCAGGTCTCCTCGGCGCGTTTTGCCGTCTCCAGCCTCCTTCGCGAGGGGCGTGACCTGATCGCCGGCGGCTATCGCAAGCTCCTTCGCCACCAGCGCCGCCTCTAGGTTGGCGATCCCGCGCCGCGGTGTGCGGATTTACCCCTGCTACCTTCCCACTGCATCTGACCGGACGCGCTTCGCCATCGTGACCGTCATCAGCCGCTGTTTCGCGGCACTGGTCACACACAGTAGGGAGACGCCCGATGTCCGCCATCTCAACCGAACTTCCCCCGCGCTATCTGCGCACCAAAGAAGCCGCCCAGTTCCTGAGCCTGTCGGCTCGGACGCTGGAGAAGCACCGGACCTATGGCACCGGTCCCGCCTACCACAAGCTGGGCGGACGCGTGGTCTATGCGATTGAGGACCTGCAGGCCTGGGTCGGACGCGGCGCCGTCACCTCGACATCCGACCCGCGCGGGCAAGTGCTGCCAGCGAAGCGCCACACGCTCCCCAACCTCCCGCAGCCTGGCCGCTTCGTGCGCTGACGCGGGGGCGACACCTTCATGACCGATGGACGCAGACCCCGTTCCGAGCGAGGGCAGCTCGATCTGTTCCGCGCGCTGCCCGGGGATTTCGCCCCCAGAGATGCGCAGGACCTCATGGCCTATCCCTTTTTCTCCCTCGCCAAATCCAAACGGGTCGCACCGATCGACTTTGCCGCTGGCAGCGTCAGCATCCGGGTCGAGGCGGTTCCCGATCACGGTATGGCCACAATCTGGGATGCCGACATCCTGATCTGGGCGGCGAGCCAGATCGTCGAGGCGCGTGACGCGGGGCTGCGCACCTCCCGGCTGATGGCCGCCACCCCATATGAGATCCTCACCTATGTTGGTCGCGGAACCAGTGCGCGGGATTACCAGCGCCTGAAGGCGGCGCTGGATCGTCTGCAGTCGACGACAATCTCCACCTCGATCCGGCAGCCTGCGGAAGGACGCCGCCATCGTTTCTCCTGGATCAACGAATGGCAGGAGCGCAGCGACAGGGAGGGGCGCCCGGACGGCATCGAGTTGATCGTGCCCGACTGGTTCTACCAGGCCGTGCTCGACAATACGCTCGTCCTCACCATCGACCGGGCGTATTTCGACCTGACTGGCGGGCTCGACCGTTGGCTCTATCGCCTGGTGCGCAAGCATGGTGGCAGGCAACGGGACGGTTGGCGTTTCGATTTCCATCATCTTCACCAGAAATCCGGGGCGCTGTCCCCCTTCAAGCGGTTTGCCTTCGAGCTTCGCGACATCATCCGGCGGCAGCCGCTGCCGGGTTATACGCTCTTTCTCGAGACAGAGGTTGGTGGCCGAAAGCTGCTGGCTTTCGAGCCTGCGCCGGGCTGTGGAAAACCTGTGAATGGGCTCGTGCTATCGGGAACCCGGGCTATCGTGCTATCGGGAACCGGAGGCTCGTGCTATCAGGAACCCAAACAGGGGGTAACGCACGGAAGCAAAAGCGGAAATCGCCCCCTTAACTTAGAGTCTAACAAAGAGTCTAACTTTGAAGAGCGCGCGCGTGATGTGGAAAACCTCATCCGTGCCACCGCAAAAAGCCTCAGCCAGGCCGGCAAGACGAAGGCAGCCGTCGCCCCATCGGTGCCGCGAACGGCTTCCGATAAGGGCGTCGCAGCAGCCTCCGATCATCCAGATACGCCCCGCCTTCCTCTCGAATTGCCGGGAGGTGGCGAATGATCGTCGCTCTGCTCAATCAGAAGGGTGGCGTCGGCAAGACGACGCTGGCGCTCCATATTGCTGGTGAATTGGCGATACAGGGCAAGCGCGTCACCCTGATCGATGCCGACCCGCAAGGCTCCGCTCTGGACTGGTCGCAGCAACGCGCCCGCGAAGGTCTGCCGCGGCTCTTCGGCACCCTCGGCCTGGCCCGTGACACCCTGCACCGCGAAGTCCCCGAACTTGCCTGCACAGTCGACCATGTTGTTATTGATGGCCCACCGCGTGTTGCGGGGCTCATGCGCTCAGCGCTGCTCACCGCCGATCTGGTGCTGATCCCGGTACAGCCCTCGCCATTCGATGGCTGGGCCTCTGCCGAGATGCTGTCCCTCCTTGCGGAGGCCCGCATTTATCGGCCGGAACTTGTCGCCCGCTTCCTGCTCAACCGCTGCGGCGCGCGCACCGTCATCGCCCGGGACACTGCCGAGGCGCTGGCCGATCACGATCCTCCTGTGCTTGCCAGCACGATTTGTCAGCGCGTCGTCTTTGCAGATGCGGCACAAACTGGTCGCCTCGCCAGTGACATTGACCGTCAATCGCCTGCTGCCCGAGAGATCGCGGCGCTGACGTCTGAGATCGGGCGCCTCGGTCTTGGGAAGGTGGCGGTATGACCGGGCGCAATGACAAGCGTGGTTTCGCCGCGCGGCCAGTCGATGCCGAGACCTGGATCAAGGCTGGCGAGGCGCCATCCGCACACGGTCGCGCGGCGGCGATCTATACGGCCCGGCTCACCATCGACATCACCCCGGACCTGCGCGGTCGCATCAAGGTCGCAGCCTTCAGCCGCGGCGTCACTGTCGCTGACATGCTGCGCGAGTTGCTCGGGCGCGAATACCCGGAACCCGAAGGAGAACCTCAATGACCGGCTTTGTGATCCCCGGCGTGACCGGAGACGGACCGTTCGACGCCCATTCCCGCGGCGAGCTGACGCGCGTGGAACTGACCTGGGTGGAGAAGCGGATCGAGTTCTGGATCAGGTTCGGCCAGGCGGCCGGGGAACAGATCCTCGACCGCAGCCGCCGCATCGTCTTCTTCCGTCCCGGCGCCGTGTTTGGCTTCGTCCGCTGGGCGGCGAATGACTATGGAACCGTCCTCTCGCGCATCGACATCGTGCGCACGATCGCGCCTAGCAGCGCCTGTCAGACGCTGCCCTTCGTGCGCCCCGGTGGCGAGATTTTGTTGAAGATCGAAGGCTGGCCCAAGGTCGAAGAGGTTCTGCGCCATGTCGATGCGATCGAGGGTCTCGGCATCGTCCCTGCCGAGGTCGATCCCGACCACTGGCGTCATGTCGGGCACTGGATGAAGGCGGGCGAAGCGCCGCGTCCCTACTCGGCAGAACGCCATGATGCATGGCTCCGGCGCCGGGAGATCGGAAAATGACCCGCTCCCGCTACATCATGGCGACTGTCGCGGCGCTCGCCACCGTCATCGCCGGCAGCATTCCGACTGCGCCACGGCTGGTCTGGAACGCCTCGGCCAGCGTGCCGATCGGTTTCTACACCATCGCGCCAGAGGATCGGCTCAGGGTGCCAGATCTGGTCGCCGTTATGCCGCCCGAACCCCTTGCGGGTTTCATGGCCGCGCGCGGCTATGTCGGTCGCGATACTCCAATCCTGAAGCACGTCATCGGGCTGCCGGGACAACGGGTCTGCCGTGACGGCGCCGCGATCACCGTCGATGGCAGACACCTGGGGGAGGCGCGAGAGCGCGACAGCCAGGGCCGCGATCTTCCCGTCTGGCAGGGCTGTCGCACCATCGTAGAGGGCGAGGTCTTCCTGATGAACACGGCGGTCTCTGACAGCTTCGACGGCCGCTACTTCGGCCCGTTCCCCACCTCGGCAGTGATCGGCCGGGCCAGTCCACTGTTCACCGATGAGGGTGGCGATGGCCGCCTCGTCTGGCACGCGCCGGAGCGGTGACGGCGTGTCCATGGCGGGGCGCGCAAGCGGCCCGCATCCCAACAACCGCATCAAGAAGGAATCTCCAATGCCGCAAATCGGCCAATTCACCCGCACCCCGTCCGGCTATTCAGGACAGCTGCGTACGCTCTCTCTCGACCTGGAACTGACCTTCGTTCCCACAGACAATGTTGATACCGAGAAGGCGCCCGCCTATCGCATCCACCTCGGTGACGAGGAGGGTCCGGAGGTTGGCGCGGGTTGGAAACACACAGGCGAAACCGCAGGGGCGTTCGTTTCGGTCCTGCTCGATGATCCGGTTTTTCAGCATCCGATCCGCGCCCGCCTGTTCCAGTCGGATGAGGAGGGCAGGGACTGGGGGTTGCACTGGACCCGCCCGAAGATGCGCGACGAGCAGGACTGACGATGATCGCGTCCTGCACCCGTCCCGCCTCGGGGAGAGGTGGCATCTGCCACCGCATCCTCCTCCTTCTTCTTTCCGGCCTCTTCCTCCCGGTAACCGCCACGCAGCCGCTTCTGGCGCAAACCGATGCGTCCGAACACGCAATCGCCGCGCATCCCTACGCCGCCCAAGTCACCGAGGCATCGCAGCGCTTCGGCATTCCGACGACATGGATCATGGCCGTGATGCGGGCAGAGAGTGCGGGCGATCTGCGTGCGGTTTCTTCCGCTGGCGCGATGGGGCTGATGCAGGTCATGCCCGACACCTGGGCCGGGCTGCGTATACGTCATGGCTTCGGCCATGATCCCTTCGAGCCGCGTGACAACATCCTCGCGGGCACGGCCTATCTGCGCGAGATGTGGGACCGCTATGGCAATGTCGCGGCGATGCTGGCGGCCTATAACGCCGGTCCCGCCCGCTACGACGAATACCGACTGGCGGATCGTCCGCTGCCCGCCGAGACGCGCGCCTATGTCGCCGCGCTTGCGCCCGTGCTGCTTGGTGAGCGGCCATCGGGCACCGCCATCACTGCAGCCCGGCCGCTCGATTGGCGTGAGGCGGCGCTCTTCATCAGCCGCGACGACGGCGCGTCTGCGATCGATCCTGTGTCGCCTCACCGGACCGTCGGCGGCGCTCCTTCACCCGTCCCGGCGCTGCCGCAGGCGGGCATCACCCCGCAGCCTGAGGGCCTCTTCGTCCAGCGGGAGAATGGTGAGGTCCGGCCATGACCCGGGAGATCGCACTTCTCAATCCGTCGTGCTCTGGCGCGCGTTCGAGGGGAAGGACGGTGGTGGCCGGCACCACGACCGAAGGATGGCAGGATAAAAGGGCGCACGGTGCGCGGCGGTTGGGCGGTTGTTTTTGTTCATGTTTTTGTCGCGTTTCGCACCGTGTGACGCGTCTTCGCACCGTGCGAGATCTGCCTAACACTCTGATATTCAGTGCAGTTTCGCACGGTGCGGGGATTTCCCATGCCCGATGATCGCGAGTTCCGCATCCGCCCGGGGCGTATCCGTTCGACACGGGCGCAGCAGGCCCGTCCCTTTGTCGCACAGGCCTTGGCTGCGGCGAAAAAGGCCGGGGGTGGTGTCTCGCGGGCCGGGCGCGTCATCCCGGGCAATCGGTCCCGCTTCGGGCGCGGTCAACGCGCCAGTATTCAGGCCAATCGCCTCATCACCTCGCGCACACGCGGCGCCGTGGTGAAGGCGCGTGTCGTGCGGCACAGCGGGACGTCCGCGCCTCTCGGAGCCCACCTCGATTACCTGCACCGGGACGGCGTGACCCGGGACGGGGAGAAGGCCAGGCTCTTCGGGCCCGGAACCGAGGATGCCGATGGCCGGGCCTTTGCCGAGCGGTGTCGCGATGACCGTCATCATTTCCGTTTCATCGTCTCACCCGACGACGCGCCGGACATGTCTGACCTGCAATCCTTCACCCGCGATCTCGTCGGGCGGATGGAGCAGGATCTCGGCACACCTCTTGACTGGGTCGGCGTCGATCACTGGAACACCGCGCATCCGCACGTTCACCTGATCGTTCGGGGTATGCGCGACGACGGCCAGGATCTCGTGATCTCGCGGGACTACATCAAGGAGGGGCTGCGCGACAGGGCACGGGATCTCATCACCCAGGAACTGGGCCCACGCAGCGATCTCGACATCCGCCGGACGCTTGAGCGACAGATCGGGGCCGAGCGCTGGACGCAGCTCGACCGTCAGTTGCTGCGGGATGCGGGGCGTTCGCGCATCCTCGACATGGCGCCGGATACGGATCGGCAGCCGGATGTGTTTCACGCGCTGAAGGTCGGGCGGTTGCGCCGGCTGGAAGTTCTCGGCGTTGCCGACCAGATCGGACAGTCGCAGTGGCACATCAGGGATGATGCCGAGGCGGTCCTGCGCGAGATGGGGGAGCGTGGCGACATCATCAAGCGGATGCATCGGGCGCTGACGGACCGGGGGATCGAGCGCGGGTCCTCGAGTTACGTCCTTGCCGCGGAGAGCCTCGATGTTCCCGTCATCGGTCGTCTGGTCCAGCGCGGTCTGGATGACGAACTGAAGGGGACAGCCTATGCCGTCGTCGATGGCGTCGATGGCCGGAGCCACCATATCCGATTGCCTCATCTCGACGCCGCCGGCGACGGCGCCGCCGGCTCGATCGTGGAGCTCCGCTCCTACGACGATGCGCGCGGCCAGCGGCGCGGTGCGCTGGCGGTCCGGTCCGACCTGGACCTTGCTGCGCAGATTACCGCGTCCGGGGCCACCTGGCTCGACCGGCAGGCCATCGCGCGCGACCCGCTCGCCCTGTCGGACCATGGCTTCGGTGCCGAGGTCCGGCAGGCCCTGGACGCGCGCGCCGATCATCTGACCTCGGAGGGGCTGGCCGAGCAGCAGGGCGGCAGGGTGGTCTTTGCCCGGCGCCTGCTCGGAACCTTGCGCGACCGGGAGTTGCGGGCGGTTGGCGCGCAGCTCTCGGGAGAAACCGGGTTGCCGTTCAACAAGGCGGGGGCGGGCGACTACGTCAGCGGCCTCTATCGCCAGCGCCTCGCGCTGGCTTCGGGGCGCTTTGCGATGATCGAAGGCTACGGTGCCGACGGCGCTCTCGGCTTCCAGCTCGTGCCCTGGTCCCCCTCCCTCGAAAAGCACCTCGACCGGGATGTCACCGGCGTCGCGCGCGGGGACGGCGGGGTTGATTGGGACTTTGGCCGTAAGCGCGGCCTCGGCCTCTGATCAACACACCGGAAAGGAGCGACAGTCATGTCCGCGACCAAGATCCTCTGGGGCCAGATCTCCATCGTCTTCCTCATCATTCTGGCCACCAGCTGGGGAGCGACGCAATACGTGGCCGCGAGCCTCGGCTATCAGGCACAGCTGGGCCCGCCCTGGTTCGTGCTGTTCGGGACGCCCGTCTACTATCCACCGGCCATCTTCTGGTGGTGGTATTTCTACGAGGCCTACGCGCCACCGGTCTTCGCGACGGGCGGGATTATCGCCGCCTCTGGCGGCTTCATCGCCATCGGTGTGGCCATCGCCATGTCGGTCTGGCGCGCGCGCGAGGCCCGCAACGTTGCGACCTATGGATCTGCCCGATGGGCCGAGAAGGGCGAGGTGAAGGCGGCCGGACTTCTTGACCCGGATGGCGTGGTCCTGGGTCGCTATGAGCGGGAATATCTGCGCCACGATGGGCCGGAGCATGTGCTCTGCTTCGCGCCGACGCGATCCGGCAAGGGGGTCGGGCTCGTCATTCCCTCTCTTCTCACCTGGCCCGGCTCGGCCATCGTTCATGACATCAAGGGGGAGAACTGGCAGTTGACCGCAGGGTTCCGGGCCCGGCACGGTCGGGTCCTCCTCTTCGATCCGACCAATCCAAACTCTTCGGCCTACAACCCGCTGCTGGAAGTGCGCCGCGGCGAGTGGGAGGTTCGCGATGTCCAGAACATTGCAGATATTCTTGTCGACCCCGAGGGAAGTCTGGAGCGGCGGAACCACTGGGAGAAGACCAGCCACAGCTTGCTCGTCGGTGCGATCCTGCACGTCCTCTATGCCGAGAAGGACAAGACGCTGGCCGGTGTCGCCAATTTCCTGTCCGACCCGCGGCGTCCCGTGGAGTCCACACTCCGGGCGATGATGCGGACGTCGCATCTGGGCGAGAGGGGGCCGCATCCCGTGGTCGCCAGTGCCGCCCGCGAGTTGCTCAACAAGTCCGAGAATGAACGCTCCGGTGTGCTGTCGACGGCGATGTCTTTCCTTGGCCTCTATCGAGACCCTGTCGTCGCCCAGGTCACGCGCCGCTGCGACTGGCGGATTGGTGACATTGTCGGGGGAGTGCGCCCCGTTACGCTGTATCTCGTGGTGCCGCCATCTGACATCAATCGCACCAAGCCGCTCATCCGCCTGATCCTCAACCAGGTCGGCCGACGCCTGACCGAAGACCTGCAGGGCAAGGATGACCGTCATCGGCTGCTTTTGATGCTCGATGAGTTCCCGGCGCTCGGCCGGTTGGATTTCTTCGAGAGCGCGCTGGCCTTCATGGCGGGTTACGGGCTGAAGAGCTTCCTCATCGCCCAGTCGCTGAACCAGATCGAGAAGGCTTACGGCCCGAATAATTCGATCCTCGACAATTGCCACGTCCGGGTGAGCTTCGCGACCAATGATGAGCGTACGGCCAAGCGGGTGTCCGACGCTCTCGGCACCGCCACCGAAATGAAGGCGATGAAGAACTATGCCGGGCACCGTCTGGCGCCCTGGCTCAGCCATCTCATGGTGTCCCGGTCAGAAACCGCGCGGGCGTTGCTCACCCCCGGAGAAATCATGCAGCTGCCGCCATCCGATGAGATCGTCATGGTGGCCGGCACACCACCGATCCGGGCGACAAAAGCACGGTATTACGAAGATGCGCGGTTCACCGAGCGGGTCTTGCCGCCACCCGACCTGGTGGATGTAGGCGCGTCCGGGGAGGATGACTGGAGCAGTCTTGCAGTCCCAATGCAGGACCACGAGCTCGAGCCAGTCTCCGAGACGGGATCGGAGGATGAGGATCCGACAGCGTCGGAACGCCGCCTTCAGCCGGAGCTGGCGCAGCCTCGGCCGGTCGACAGGCAGACGCCTCTCGAGAACGAGTTTGAATTCGACCCGCCCGAGGATGACGAAGATGGCGCCATCCGCAATCGCCGCATCATGCAGCAGATGCGCGGTGTCGCGCGTCAGGTCTCCCTCAATCCCGATGACGGCATGGAGCTTTGATCATGACCTTGAGCCGCAAGAAGACGAAGATCTCGGTCTATCTCGATCCTGAGGTCATGCAGATGCTGGCGCAGTTTGCCGCCCGGCGCGACAGATCCCAATCGATGGTGGCCGAGGCTGCGATCGCATCCTTCCTCTCTCCGGATGACGCAGAACGGCGCGAAGCTGTTCTCGCGAGGCGCCTGGATCAGATCGACCGGCGGCTTACCCGGATGGAACGCGATGTCGGGATATCCGTCGAAAGCCTGGCTGTGTTCATCCGTTTCTGGCTCGCGACAATACCGGCTCTGCCGGAACCAGCAGCCAAGGCGGCGCGGGCAAAGGCTGGGGAGCGCTACGAGGCGTTTATCTCAGCACTCGGTCGGCGCCTCGCGCAGGGGCCGAAACTGCGGCAGGAGGTGTCGGAAGATGTGGATGAGGTCGCAGGCGGCTGAAAAGATGTCACCTGCCGCCGCCGCAGACGTGGGAACTGTAGCCGTGATCATCATGTCCGGGTTGCTCGCCCCTGAGCGGACCTCCGTGACCACCTCGAAATGCTGCTGCGTTCGCGACAACGGCCATTCGCGGCGGCTGCGAAGGTCCCGATGAGGCTAACGTGCGCTATGCGGGACGAAGCTGCCTTTAGCTCCAAGCAGTTGAATGTCCGCTTTTAGCTTGCTCGGACAAAGGGCTGCCTTGGTGCAACGTGGAGTCTTTCGTAAAACTCCGATAGCATCCTTTGAGCTTTTCGGCTTCGTAGTCGTAAGCCCACTTCGCCACTCAAAGCACTTCGAGAGACATCATGCCCCGCCCAAAGACTGTATCTGATGAAGAAGTTCTAGGCGCCGCTTTGGACGTCATGGCAAGCAATGGCATGATCTTCACGATGGCTGACATCGCAAGGCATGTGGGTCTCTCGCGCGCGACTTTGATCCAGAGGTTCGGTGATCGCGATGCAATCCTACGAAGGATTGCCCAGCAGGAGGTTGATGCCACCCGTTCATGGCTCGAAGAGCTTCCGATTGCCGAGGGTACTGACGCGCTCTGGAAATTTCTTGAACTGATCGTCCGCAGCATGGGAGAAGGAGAAGGTTTTTCTGCCCGTGTCCAGATCGCCGCCTTCGAGTCTCGCGACCCCGTTTTAAGAACGCTGGCTGACCAACGTTATGCCCTTGTCCAAAGGGCCATTGCCGCCCGACTTCCGGACACCGCAGAACGGCTTGAAACGGCAAAGCACCTTCATGCAATCATTGCAGGAGCCACCATGCAGTGGGTCGTGACTGATCGGTCCGAGGGCTTGTCCGACTTCGTCCTTCGCAGACTTCGGTGGGCGGTGGATAACATCGAAAAATCTTGACATCGCTCCAGCCGAACCAATACATAACTAACATGTAGGTTATATATTCAGGACGTCGATATGCATCGTCGAAACTTTCTTGGCGGGGCGGCTGCTACTTTGACACTGCCGCAGGCCAGCTTGGGGCAGATAAATGGGGATCAAGGCATGAAGGTCATCGAGGCAAATGACATCGAAATCGCCACGCAAGCCTTTGGTTCAGCTGACGACCCAGCTCTGATCCTAGTGATGGGCGCGACCGCTTCGATGCTGGGGTGGCCGGATCAACTTTGTGATGCCCTTGCGAACCACGGTTTCTACGTCATTCGGTTTGATCATCGCGACACAGGAGAATCGACAACTTTGCAGCCTGGTGAGGCGACATATTCGGTGGAGGACATGGCAGCAGATGTTATCGGCGTCATGGACGGCTACGGCCTGGGCAGCGCCCACATTATGGGCATGTCTTTGGGCGGCTATATCTCGCAGATCCTTGCCCTGACACATCCCGGTCGTGTCCGCACTCTGACACTCTTTGCTTCGGAACCTCTCGGCTGGGACGGACCAGCGCTGCCTCACATATCGCAGGAGTTTCTCGATCATTTCAGCAATCTGGCCACTCTGAATTGGTCGAGCGAGACGGAGACGACGGAATTCCTGCTGACCAGCGAGCGACTGAGCGCCGGTTCTGGTCAGGACTTTGACGAAACCTACATGCGCAGACGGATCGGACAGATTCTTGCGCGCACTTCCAGTCCTGCCAGCATGTTCAATCATTCGACGCTTGGCACAAGAGAAGACTGGACCGGCCGCTTTCGCGACATTGCCGTTCCGGTTCTGATCCTCCACGGTGCGGATGACCCAATCTTACCGGTTGAAAACGGAGAAGCCCTGGCTGCTGGTATCTCGGGGTCAGAGTTGATCATACTGGATGGCGTCGGGCATGAACTTCCTCTGCTCATAGTTGAAACAATTGCTGACCTTGTTGCGAGTGGTATCCGACAATAAGGCGTTCTTCGATATTCTTTCGGACCTTTAGCAAGCAGCCATTCGCTGAATAGCGGAAAAAGGTCATCTTGGGCTCAAAGCCCGAATTCGCCGCGTTCGGTTCGAACGGCTGCTGTTTGCCGCCAAAGTGTTATGCCGACACGCCGCGCCGATCCTACCGCAACGTAACAAGTGCTGCATGTCGGCGCGGCATAATCCAAACCTCGGCATTATGGGTCAGCTCATGCGCCAAGGTCCCGTAGTATCCAACCGCCCGATGAAAGGTACCAATCGGCGGCATGTGGATGCGGTCGGTCCTGATGTTGTAGTAGGCGCGCGGCTCCTCGGTCACGTCAATCTGCGCACCGGTCGCGGCAAAGAACGCCTCCAGCTCAGGGTCTGCCGTGGTTCCAAGATCACGGGGCGGATCGGGCAGGATGTAGAACTCGACGGGCAGGCCCTCGATCTGGTCTGAATTGAACACCCTGTAGGCCTTCGCGTAGGGGACTTGCCGTTCCTCGCCGTTCTCGTCCTCGCGCTCGACGGTCCCGTACTTCACCACGGTGGCGGATTTCTCGCCCTTGCGGACATGCCCCCCGAGCTGCTTTGCCTGATTGAACGTCATCCACCGGGCCGAACTGTAGTCCTTGCTCATCGCTGTGGCCCAGAGCACAAGGATGTTGATTCCTCGATAGGCTTCGCCGTTGAACCGCTCCGGCAGGCTGGCCGAGCCTCCGCCGCCGGTCCACGGTTTGCGCCAGGGCGGCGTTCCCGCCTCGATCTGCGCGACGATCTGGTTGGTGACATAGGTGTAGACGTCAAACTTCGCTGCGGCCCGGCGGGGCCGTGACACCCGGGTGGAGGGCGTGAATTTGGGAGGGAACCGCGCGTCTGCTGACCTGAGACCCGCTTCTTCCTCCAGTTTTGGGTAGAGTCCGCTCCATCAAGGAGACGGACGATGAAGCGATCGAGGTTCACGGAAGAGCAGATCATCGCGATGCTGAAGGAGCAGGAGGCCGGGATGACGACGGCCGATGTCTGCCGCAAGCACGGGGTCAGCTCGGCGACGTTCTACAAGTTCAAAGCGCGCTATGGCGGGCTCGAGGTCTCGGACGCCCGGCGGCTGAAGGCGCTGGTGGACGAGAACGGCAAGCTGAAGAGGCTGCTCGCAGAGGCGATGCTCGACAACGCCATTCTCAAGGATGTCGCGGCAAAAAAATGGTAGCGCCCGGCGTTAGGCGGGAAGCGGTGGCCCACGTCGTCGCGACGCACGGGGTGAGCCAGCGCCGGGCGTGCCAGGTTCTGGCGGTGGACCGGTCGAGCGTGCGCTATCGGAGCCTGCGCCCGGACGATGTCGAAGCGCGAGCTGCGATGAAGGCCGTGGCGGGCGAGCGACGCCGGTTCGGCTACCGACGCATCCACATCATGCTGGCACGGCAGGGGATCGTGATGAACCTCAAGAAACTTAGGCGGCTTTACCGAGAGGAGCGGCTCCAGGTTCGGCGGCGGGGTGGTCGCAAGCGGGCGCTCGGGACGCGGAGGCCAATGCTGGTGCCAGATGCGGTCAACCGGCGTTGGAGCCTCGACTTCGTCAGCGACGCGTTCACCGACGGGCGTCGGTTCCGGGTTCTGGCGGTGGTCGACGACTTCAGCCGGGAATGCCTGGCTCTGGTCGCGGACACCTCCTTGTCCGGGCACCGCGTCGCCCGCGAACTCGACGCGGTGATCGCCCGCAGAGGCCGGCCACAGATGATCGTCTCGGATAATGGGACGGAACTGACCTCGATGGCGATCCTGACTTGGTGCCAGAGAACCAATGTCGCCTGGCATTACATCGCACCCGGCAAGCCCATGCAGAACGCCTTCGTCGAAAGCTTCATCGGCCGCTTTAGAGACGAGCTGCTCAACGAGGCGCTGTTCTCGAGCCTGCAGGACGCCCGCGAACAAATCCGGGCCTGGCGGGACGACTACAACCACCACCGCCCACATTCCGGCCTCGGGAACATCCCGCCGGCCGAGTTTGCAGAGAAGAACAGGCTGGAAATGCGTGCCGCATAGCCCCAGAAATCAACCTGCGGACTCTCCGGAAATTCGGAGGAGAGTCGGGTCTCAGGTCACTGCGCGTGGGAGGAACCGGAATTCTCGACCGGAACCGACGCCGAAGGCGGCGCTTGCCGGTTTTCCCGGACCTGCCGGGATGGCAGGCGGATCAAGAGGATTTCAAACCGTCAGGGTTGGGGTGAGCGGGCGTCAGCCCGTCGATCCACGGCCCTCTCTATGGGTCAAAGCGAGACCGGCGCACGGCCGGGATCACAGACATCTTGCCGAGACCATGCGGCGGCCCTGCAGGACAAGGCTGCCATTTACTGCTGAAGCACGAATGGCAGTTCTTGGTTCGGGGTGGCACAGTGTTTCGCACATTCCACCTGACAGCCTCGCCCCTTGATCTTCGTCCAATGCCTTACCCCAGCATCGGTTCGGGTGCGCGGAAAGTGCCCGCGAGTTCGGCCAGTTTGTCTAAATCTCCCTCCACAGCCAACGTGCCCGCAGCCAAGGCCGTAGAGCCTGGTTTACCGGCATAGAGAACGGCTAGGAGCGCGTTCTGGTCGCCAGAGACGACGCATTGCGGATCGGGGGTGCGCCCCGGCTCCACGCTGAGACAGCCACCCTCGACACGAATGGCAAAGTCGCCGTCAGGCAGGCGCAGATCGACCGCGACGCTCACTCCTGCCGCCTTATCTCGATCGAACATACTGCTTAACGAGAGCATCGCGGCCGCCGCGCTCAAAGGCTTGTCGAAGCGCAGTTGCGGTGACGCCGATGCCCAAGCACCCATCACCCGTAGTGGTTCACGAAAGGCTTTGCCCCAGGCTGTGAGGGCGTAGGCTTTTCCACGTGCCGGGCGGGGGAGGTCGACCTGCCGGACGATCCCGGCCTCTTCAAGCCCAGCCAGCCGTTGAGTCAGAACGTTGGAAGCGATGCCGGGAAGGCGCTCCCTCAGATCAGTAAAGCGCAGCGGGCCGAACATGAGCTCGCGAACGACCAACAGGGCCCAACGCTCTCCCACAAGGTCGAGCGCCTGCGCAAAGGCGCAGCCGTCGTCGTAGCTCCGCTTCCGGTCCATCGTGCCGAACTCCTCATTTAGTTTTAAAAAACAACTTATCACTTGCATATTAAAATCATAATGTGCAACCCTCAAGATCAAGCCGACTCGCAACCGACACACGGGAGACACCCATGACGACAGCATCCCTCGACATCACCCCCGGCGCTCACACGCGTGCCGCGACCGCGGGCTGGGCCCTTTCAGGCCTATTTGCCATCTTCATGCTGGGCGCTTCCGTGCTTCCCAAGCTTGCTGGCATGCCCGTTGCACAGGAAACCATGGAGGCTCTCGGCTGGCCCGACGCGCCGATCGTCCTGATGGGATTTATGGAACTTGCCTTCACGCTTCTGTTTCTCTGGCCACGTACAGCCCCGCTCGGCGCGGTGCTGATGATGGGCATCCTTGGCGGTGCAATGGCCACGCAGCTCCGCGCGGAGACTCCGCTATTCTCGCACGTGCTCTTTTCGGTCTATCTCGGCGCTGCGATGTGGGGCGGACTATGGCTTCGCGACCACCGCCTCCGCGCGCTGCTCCCTTGGCGGAGTTGAAAAGTCGCGACATGAGAGCGTGCGCTTAGGCTGCCAGGTGTGCCTCCACGTATTGTAAGACAGTCACTCGAGGTCCGTTTGTATCCAGCGAGGGGAATGGTGAATGTCGATTGTCTGGAGCCGTCCAGACCCGATGTTCTCGAACCGGTGCGGGATGCCAGCGGGGCCGAGCACGACCTCGCCCGCACCCGCATCGATCACCTCGTCTCCCACGAAAAAGCGCGCGCGGCCTGAGAGGACGATGAACGTCTCATCGTAAGGATGGACGTGAAGGCGCGGTCCTTCGCCCGGCGCTTCGTTGCCGTAGGCCAGAATTGTGATCCCCGAGCCGATCGTCTCACCTGCGAGCGAACCCCGCCAAGGCCCGGCCCCGGCGGGATCGAACGCAATCTCCTTGGCGGGAGGTCGTCCGTCGGGTGGCGCCGTCGCCGGATCGAAGTCCCTGCGCACCACCGTGGTTTACTCCTCGCCCCGTTCTTCCCGGATTGTGTCGGCAACGAGTGCGTTGGCGTGGCCATGTCCCATGCCGTGCTCCTGCTTGAGCCAGGCGACAAGCTCCATGTGTTTTTTTGTCGGTCGCGCCCGGATCAGCGCCTTCCAGTCCGAGATCGAGCGGCCGTACTTGGCCTCGATCGACGGGAAATAAGAGGCCGGACCCTTCACTTTCTCTGTCATGTTTTTTCGCCCCAAATCGTTATGATCACAATCGCCTATATACCTAGGAGGACTTAGGAATACCGATAACAGTGCCCGCAGGCAACTGTACGCGGACCTGACCGGCCAGACGATTTCTGTCAGCAAAAAGCAGCTTCGTCCCGCATGAAGGATGGCGCTCAGCACCCAAAGGACGCCCGCCTTCGCCCGTTTCCTCCGACGCAGGCAGCTTCTGTTCTCGCCACCGTTGGCTAGGGCTCAACGACCACAGGGACGGCTCCGATAACATCGGAATCAAAATTTCGCATATTCACACCCATGTGCGGCAAGTGGCCGTCCGGGTCGATCCAATGCGTAACCACGCCGCAGCGGACACATCGGTGGAACTCGATCATGCGTGAAGCACGCCGATAGGGTGTCGTATCTCCCGCCACGACCGCTGATCCATGAGGAAAATAGCCCCACAGGGCACCAAAGCGCGAGCAAAAGTCACAGGGACAAGCGTTCATATCCGCTGGCAGATCAGGTATCGTCACCGATACCTCGCCACAATCGCATCGGCCTTCCACGGCTGCCTTGTTTGACGGCTTTTCTTCAGCATTGATTGTCATGGCCTAATATTTCCAATGGTTCGCTTTCTCTTTCAAAATACGTTCTATCGCTTCGGCTCGGCGGCCCCTGGTGCGCTGCTTTGAACGATGACCAGATCAGGCCGGAAACATCGTCGCGACCAATTCGTCCACATGGACCGCTTTCATTCTGGCCGCCAGTGGCCCGTCCATAACGGCGCTCGGCGTATCCCCGACAAACAGTACCTTGCCCGGCGCGACCTGCAAGCCGTCCAGCATCGCCACGTAGATCGCAGGCTCCGGCTTGATCGCCCCGACCTTGCAGGACAGCACCTCCACGTCTGGGGTGTCGGGGTGTCGGGAAGCGCATTTCGCAGCGCCGTCACATAGTCGCTGGCGAGATTGGAACAGAGCGCCAGGCGCAGCTCCTCGCCGCGTAGCCTAGGGTCAGGATTCATAACCAATAGATGACGAGAGCCGTCAGGGCGATGGCCGAGAGGAATACCTTCGGAGATCGGTCATAGCGGGTCGCCACACGCCTCCAGTCTTTGAGCCTGCCGAACTTTATCTCGATCCGGCTACGGCGCTTGTAACGGCGTTTGTCATACTTGATGGGCGTCTTGCGTTGCTTCCGGCCCGGGATGCAGGCGCGTATCCCTTTGTCTTGCAACGCTTCTCGGAACCAATCGGCGTCATAGCCGCGATCCCCGAGCAGCCAGTCGACCTTGGGTAGGCTGCTCAGTAGCGCCCGCGCACCGATGTAGTCACTGACCTGCCCAGCGGTGACGAACAGGCTAAGCGGTCGCCCTTGGCTGTCGCAGATGGCATGCAGTTTGGTATTCATGCCGCCCTTGGTTCGGCCGATCAGGCGACCGCGCCCCCCTTTTTCGCGGCCATGCTGGTCGCGGTGCGGTGTGCTTTCAGGTAGGTCGCGTCGATCATCACGGTCTTTTTTTCTCCGTGTTCGGCAGCCAGCCCGACCATCATCTGGGCGAAGATGCCTTTTTCGCTCCAACGCTTCCACCGGCTGTAGAGCGTCTTATGTGGGCCATAGGCGGCCGGAGCATCGCGCCAACGCAAGCCATTGCGATTGATAAAGATAATCCCGCTCAGCACCCGTCTGTCATCGACCCGTGGCTTGCCGTGTGACTTTGGAAAGAAAGGGGAAAGCTTGGCAATCTGCTCGTCGGTCAGCCAGAAAAGATCGCTCACGTCGCCGCTCCATTTTCGGAGCCGTGAATCACTCGAGGCAACAGAAATCAATGCATCCTGACCCTAGTTGGCGATGATGGTCTTCCAGCCCCCCTTGGCATGTCCGAGCTGGCAGAAGGGCGGACCGCCGTTTCAGCGGCAACTTCCCTTCTGGTCGATGGCATAAGTGAAGAGGCGCAAACAACGACCCGGCAAGTTCTTGACCAAGTGCGTTGCAAAGCTGACGAGATGCTACAGCCGTGATCGTAGGCGGCCTCAGGCGCGAGGCGAGTTTAGCCTTCGCCTTTTGCCAGTTTGCCCCGACGTCCCGTCGGTCTGAAAGCCGTCATTCCCTAGTCTCGCAGCATCGGTCATTCCGGGCTCCGAGCGATCATGCGGCGATGCGGCAACGCCCCGGTTTTATCGTCCGGTGGAATGGCCGCTATCAACAAAACGTCCATCTCGGTTCGCAGGTGCGGAGAACGGCCGGTCTTCGCCCGAAACCGCCATGTTCTCATGACGGTGGCCGCGACGCCTTACTCCTAGAGTGGATCTGAGGATCATTCCGCCGATCACCTGTCTTTAAACGCCACGCTACTACACCCCTCGGAAACCTGTTGAGCCGTAGGCATTTACGGCATTCCTAATCGACCCCGATCCAGGGCGGCCTGTTGGAGGCGCCCGTAAAGGAACGGGGCCGGCATGGCGAAGACCGATCAGAGACCAGAGGTGATCCGGAGAGGCGCGCGAATGCTGCGCACCGCGCTCGGGCCGGCGATCAACGGGTTTCTGGACGACCCCATGACCGTCGAGGTGATGCTCAACCCCGATGGGCGGCTCTGGGTCGACCGACTTTCCGAGGGGCTGGCCGACAGCGGCAAGACGCTGAGTGCAGCCGACGGCGAGCGTATCGTTCGCCTCGTCGCCCACCATGTTGGCATCGAAGTTCATGGCTTGTCCCCTCGCGTTTCTGCGGAGCTTCCGGAAACGGGCGAGCGCTTCGAGGGGCTCCTGCCTCCCGTCGTCTCAGCCCCCGCGTTCGCCATCCGCAAACCTGCCGTCGCCGTCTTCACCCTCGACGATTACGTCAAGGCCGGAATCATGACTGGGATGCAAGCCGAGGCGCTGCGCCTGGCGGTCGCCACCCGCGCCAACATCCTCGTGGCTGGCGGCACCTCGACCGGCAAAACCACGCTGACCAATGCGCTACTTGCCGAGGTGGCCAAGACCTCCGATCGCGTCGTGATCATCGAAGACACCCGAGAACTGCAATGCGCCGCGCCGAACCTCGTGGCGATGCGCACCAGGGACGGTGTTGCCAGCCTGTCCGATCTGGTTCGCTCTTCGCTGCGTCTCCGCCCCGATCGTATTCCGATCGGTGAGGTGCGTGGCGCCGAGGCGCTGGACCTGCTCAAAGCCTGGGGCACCGGCCATCCCGGCGGCATCGGCACCATCCATGCCGGTACCGGGATCGGCGCGCTTCGTCGTCTCGAACAGCTCATCCAGGAAGCCGTCGTTACCGTGCCTCGCGCCATGATCGCGGAGACCATCGACCTCGTGGCCGTCCTGGGCGGTCGGGGGTCCGCGCGTCGTCTGGTCGAACTCGCCTGCGTCGAGGGTCTCGGACCGGAGGGCGACTACCGGATTTCACCTGTCATTTCAGAACCCACCACTCACGAACCAGGAGACCTCGAATGATCCGTCACGCCCTGCGCATTCGCCGCCACATCGCCACCGCGGCCACCGCCACCTATGTCAGCCTGTTCATCGCCCCGGCTGCTCATGCCTCCGGTTCTTCCATGCCCTGGGAAGCGCCGCTGCAATCCATCCTCGACTCCGTCGAGGGGCCGGTGGCCAAGATCGTGGCGGTGATCATCATCATCGTCACCGGTCTGACGCTGGCCTTCGGCGATACCGGCGGCGGGTTCCGGCGGCTGATCCAGATCGTCTTCGGGATTTCCATCGCCTTTGCGGCCTCGTCCTTCTTCCTGAGCTTCTTCAGCTTCGGTGGCGGAGCGCTGATTTGATGGTGACGACCGTTGGCCCGCAGGGACACGAAAGGCTCCGGGGGAGCGTTTCGAGGGAGGAATGCCATGAGCGGTAGCGAATGGCAAAGTTTCGAGGCCCTCGACGCGGTGCCGGGGTTCAGCGTGCCGGTTCATCGCGCGCTCACCGAGTCGATACTGCTCGGCGGCGCACCACGCTCGGTCGCCATTCTGAATGGCACGCTCGCCGGTGCGGTCGGCCTCGGGCTTCAGCTCTGGCTGGTCGGGATCCTGATCTGGGCCGTCGGCCACATCGCCGCCGTCTGGGCGGCCAGGCGCGATCCGCTCTTCGTCGAGGTCGCGCGCCGCCATCTGCGCATACCCGGTCATCTCTCGGTGTGAACCGCCATGATGAATCTTGCAGAATACCGCCGCACCGCCTCGCGCCTTGCCGACTACCTGCCCTGGGTGGCGCTGGTCGGGGAGGGCGTGGTCCTCAACAAAGACGGCTCGTTTCAGAGGACGGCGAAGTTTCGGGGGCCCGATCTCGACAGTGCCGTAGCCGCCGAACTGGTCGCGGTGGCAGGACGGCTGAACAACGCTTTCCGGCGCCTCGGTTCCGGGTGGGCGATCTTTGTGGAAGCACAGCGCTCTGAGGCCGCCACCTATCCCGCAAGCATCTTCCCCGATCCCGCCTCGGCGCTGGTCGATGCCGAGCGCAAGGCCGATTTCGAAGAGGAGGGGAGCCATTTCGTATCCGGCTACTTCCTGACCCTCCTCTGGCTTCCGCCCGCCGAGGACGCGGCGCGTTCGGAGTCCTGGCTCTACGAGGGCCGCGAGACCTCAGGTGTGAACCCCTGGGAACAGGTGCGCGGTTTCATCGACCGCACCGATCGCGTGCTGGCGCTGCTCGACGGCTTCATGCCGGACTGCCACTGGCTCGATGACGCCGCTACGCTGACCTACCTGCATTCGACGATTTCGACCAACCGTCACCGCGTGCGCGTGCCCGAGGTGCCGGTCTATCTCGACGCGCTCTTGCCCGACCAGCCGCTGGCCGGCGGGCTGGAGCCGCGTCTGGGTAATCATCACCTCCGCGTCCTGACGATCACCGGCTTTCCCGGCGTCACGACGCCGGGCCTGCTCGACGAGCTGAACCGGCTGGCCTTTCCCTATCGCTGGTCGACCCGGGCCATCCTCATGGACAAGCTGGATGCAACCAAGCTGCTAACCCGGATACGTCGTCAGTGGTTTGCCAAGCGTAAGTCCATCGCCGCGATCCTCAAGGAGGTGATGACCAACGAACAATCCGCGCTGGTCGATACCGATGCGGCGAACAAGGCCGCTGACGCAGACATGGCCTTGCAGGAACTTGGGGCTGATGTGGCCGGCATGGCCTATGTCACCGCGACGATCACGGTCTGGGATGAGGACGTTCGCCGCGCTGACGAGAAGCTGCGGCTGGTCGAGAAGATCGTCCAGTCCCGCGATTTCAACGTCATGGTTGAGACGGTCAACGCCGTCGATGCCTGGCTCGGAAGTCTGCCCGGGCATGCCTATGCTAATGTCCGCCAGCCACCGGTCAGCACATTGAACCTCGCCCATATGATCCCGCTCTCGGCGGTCTGGGCGGGCGAGGCGCGGGACGAGCTTTTCGGCGACGCTCCGTTGCTCTACGCCAGGACCGAAGGCTCCACCCCGTTCCGATTTTCTCTCCATGTCGGCGATGTTGGTCACACCCTCGTCGTCGGCCCGACTGGGGCGGGCAAGTCCGTGCTGCTCGCACTGATGGCGCTTCAGTTCCGCCGGTATCCGCGCAGCCAGATCTTCGCCTTCGACTTCGGCGGCTCGATCCGCGCCGCCACGCTCGCCATGGGCGGCGACTGGCATGACCTCGGCGGAGAGCTGACCGACACGGACGAGAACTCCGTCTCGCTACAGCCGCTGGCCCGCATTCACGAGGCGCCGGAGCGCGCCTGGGCGGCTGACTGGATCGTCGCCATCCTGACGCGCGAGAACATCCAGATCACCCCGGATGTGAAGGAACATATCTGGACGGCGCTGACCTCGCTGGCCTCGGCCCCTGTGGGCGAGCGGACCATGACCGGCCTGGCGGTCCTGCTGCAGTCCAACGATCTGAAGCAGGCACTCCGCGCATATTGCGTCGGGGGGCCCTATGGCCGGCTGCTTGATGCTGAGGCCGAACAGCTGGGATCATCGGATGTGCAGGCCTTCGAGATCGAGGGGCTGGTAGGAACCGGCGCGGCGCCCGCCGTCCTCTCTTACCTGTTCCACCGGATCGGTGATCGGCTCGACGGACGCCCCACTCTGCTCATCATCGACGAGGGCTGGCTCGCGCTCGATGACGATGCCTTCGCGGAGCAGCTCCGCGAATGGCTGAAGACGCTGAGGAAGAAGAATGCTTCGGTGATCTTCGCGACGCAGAGCCTCAGCGACATCGACGGCAGCGCCATCGCGCCTGCGATCATCGAAAGCTGCCCGACGCGGCTCCTGCTGCCGAACGAGCGGGCGATCGAGCCGCAGATCACCGCGATCTATCGTCGCTTCGGCCTCAATGACCGGCAGATCGAGATCCTCGCGCGAGCCACGCCCAAGCGCGACTACTATTGTCAGTCGCGGCGTGGCAACCGGCTGTTCGAACTGGGCCTCAGTGACGTTGCGCTCGCGCTGTGCGCGGCATCGTCCAAATCGGATCAGGCGCTGATAGCCGAGATCTGCGCCGGGCACGGCCAAGACGGCTTCCTCGCCGCCTGGCTGAAGGCGCATGGCCTCGATTGGGCCGTCGACCTGATCCCCGACCTCACCAATCTCGCCATCGACGCGGAGGTGGCCTTTCCGGCCTCCGTCGTCGTCGAGGACACCGAACCCGCCCTGAAAGAAGAGGAGATCACACCATGACTCGCAAGATCACGTTTCGGTTCGCCGGCACGTCGCTGCTCGCCCTCGCACTGGCGATGCCCATGGCCATGTCGCCCATCGCAGCGCCGCCCGCCCATGCGCTCTTCGGCATCGGCGGCGGCCCGTTTATCGTCTACGACCCGACCAACCATGCCGAAAATCTCCTGACCGCGGCGCGCGCTCTGGAGCAGATCAACAACCAGATCGCACAGCTCCAGAACGAAGCGCAGATGCTGATCAACCAGGCGCGCAATCTCGCCAACCTGCCGTATTCCGCGCTCCAGCAGATCCAGCAGAACGTCAGCCGCACACAGCAGCTCCTCGCGCAGGCGCAGAACATCGCCTTCGACGTTCAGAGCATCGACCAGTTGTTCCAGCAGGACTATAGCAACCTTTCCCTGACGGCGACCGACCAGCAACTGATCGCCGAGGCCCGGTCCCGTTGGGAGAACACCGTCGGTGGCCTGCAGGATGCGATGCGCGTGCAGGCCGGTGTCGTCGGCAATATCGATGCCAACCGCGCCGAGATGTCCGCGCTCGTGGGGCAGAGCCAGAACGCGGTCGGTGCTCTGCAGGCCACACAGGCGGGCAACCAGCTCCTCGCACTGCAATCGCAGCAGCTCTCGGATCTGATCGCGGTGATCTCGGCAAACGGCCGCGCCAACGCGCTGACCGAGGCCGAGCGCGCCACCGCTGCGGAACAGGGCCGCATCCAGCGCGAGCGCTTCCTGACGCCGGGCTCGGGCTACCAGCCCGGCAACGCGCAAATGTTCAACTGAGGCCGGGAGGGGAGCCGATGGAGGGGAAGGTGCTGGCCCGGATCGCGGCCATCGTGTTCGTGGCGATCGCGATCACAGCCACGGTGATCGAGATGACACGCGAGGAAGCTCCCGTGCCGACCAGCACCGCGCCCGCGCTCCAGCCGTCTGCCGATCCTCTCCGAGCGACGCTGCGCAGGTGCCAGCAGCTTGGCGAGGCCGCTTCCAGCGATGCCGATTGCCTCGCCGCCTGGGCCGAGAGCCGTGACCGGTTCCTCGGCCGGACGCCTGCACCCGAAGCGCCGCAGCGTCCGGGAGATCAGTGAGCCATGGGTGGAACCGGCGTCATCGACAACTTTCTGGGCATCTTCACCAGCTATATCGACAGCGGGTTTGGGCTGCTCGGGGGTGAGGTGGCCTTCATCGCCACCACGCTGATCGTGATCGACGTGACGCTGGCGGCCTTGTTCTGGGCCTGGGGCGCCGATGACGACATCATCGCGCGATTGGTGAAGAAGACGCTCTTTGTCGGGGTCTTCGCCTATATCATCTCCAACTGGAACAACCTCGCCCGGATCGTCTTCGAGAGCTTCGCGGGCCTCGGTCTGATGGCCTCAGGCACCGGGTTTTCCGCCGCCGATCTTCTGCGCCCCGGCCGCGTCGCCCAAACCGGGCTAGAGGCTGGACGGCCGCTGCTCGAAAGCATCTCCGATCTGATGGGCTGGGTCGCGGTCTTCGAGAACCTCGTCCAGATCCTCTGCCTGTTCTTCGCCTGGGCGCTGGTGATCCTCGCGTTCTTCATCCTCGCGGTGCAGCTGTTCGTCACCCTGATTGAGTTCAAGCTCACGACCCTCGCGGGCTTCGTGCTGATCCCCTTCGGCCTCTTCGGCAAGACCGCCTTCATGGCCGAGCGCGTGCTGGGCAACGTCATTTCCTCCGGCATCAAGGTTCTGGTCCTCGCCGTGATCATCGGCATCGGATCGACGCTCTTCGGTCAGTTCACCGCTGGCTTCGGAGGCGTGACGCCGACCATCGATGACGCCATGGCGATTGTGCTGGCCGCCCTGTCTCTGCTGGGCCTCGGTATCTTCGGCCCGGGTATCGCCTCAGGTCTGGTGTCCGGCGGGCCGCAACTCGGCGCGGGGGCCGCCATAGGCACCGGCCTTGCCGTTGGTGGCGCTGCGATCGGGGCCGGAGGGGCGACCATGCTCGCAGCGCGCGGGGCCGGGTCCGCGCTCTCCGGTGGTGCCGCCCTCGCACGTGGCGGCGTCACCGCGGCGGGCGCTGCCTCGAGCGCTTACACGCTTGGCTCGATGGGCGGAGGTGGTCTCTCCGGGGGGATGGCTGGTGTGGCGCGCGCCGGGGCCGCTGCCGCGGCATCACCGCTCAAGAAAGCGTCCTCTCGCGCGGCTGGCGGCATCCAGTCCAGCTACGCCGAGGGCGTCAAGGGCGGTGTTGCGGCGACGGGCGGAACCACCTCGATGGGCACGGTCGGCGGTGCGGCGCCCGAGCCTTCTTCCAGCCGGTCCGCCTCCGATGGCCCGCCAGCCTGGGCGAAGCGCATGCGCCATAGCCAGGCCGTGAGCCATGGTGTGCGCGCTGCGGCCCATGCCGTCCGGTCGGGCGACAGCCACGGCTCGGGCTCCTCCGTCAATCTCTCCGAAAGGGATCGCTCATGAACCTCTTCAGGCGCTCCGCCACCCATTATGGCAAGACACCTCAGCCAGAGACGCCCTATCAGAGGGCCGCGCAGGTCTGGGACGAGCGTATCGGCTCCGCCCGCGTTCAGGCCCGCAACTGGCGCTACATGGCCTTCGGCAGCCTGATCCTCGCGGCGGGATTTGCCGGCGCCCTGGTCTGGCAATCCGCGCGTGGCACCGTCGTGCCCTGGGTCGTTCAGGTCGACGCGCTCGGCGAGGCTCAGGCTGTCGCTCCGGCCTCCGCCGACTACGAGCCCACCGATCCCCAGATCGCCTTCCACCTCGGCCGCTTCATCGAACAGGTCCGATCGATTCCGGCCGATCCGATCATCGTGCGGCAGAACTGGCTGCGCGCCTATGAGTTCACCACGGACCGAGGCGCGGCCGCGCTTAACGACTTCGCTCGCGCCAACGACCCGTTCACACGCGTCGGCCGTCAGCAGATCGCCGTCGAGGTGTCCTCTGTCATCCGGGCCTCACCGGGATCGTTCCGCGTCGCCTGGACCGAGCGGCACTACGAGAACGGTCAGCTTTCCACGACCGAGCGCTGGACCGCGATCCTGACCGTCGTGATCCAGACTCCGCGCAGCGCCGAGCGCCTGCGCGCCAATCCCCTCGGAATCTACGTCAATGCGATCTCCTGGTCGCGGGAGATGAGCCAATGACTGAACAGCATCTTCGTGCAACCAGGTCTCCGGGTGTCAATAAGCCTACTTTGGTGGCCTTGCTGCTGTCCGCGTCCGTGCTGGCGGGGTGCGCCAGCAGCCCGGTGCCGGAATTCAGCTACGACGAGTCCGTGCCGCCGCTGCCCACTCCGCCCGCCTCGGCTGCCGAGGAACGTCCTCGGCCCCTGCACACGCCGCCGGTCTGGACAGTGGCGCATGGTGGAGCCGCGGCGGGCACACCGACTGGTCGCATCGAAAACGCCAATGCTGCCGCCCGGGTCGAGCCGCGCCGCGAAGGCTATTACAATGCCATCCAGATCTATCCCTGGTCGGAAGGCGCCCTCTATCAGGTCTATGCCGCACCGGGTCAGATCACCAACATCGCACTCGAGCCGGGCGAACGTCTGACCGGCGCGGGTCCGATTGCCGCGGGGGATACCACACGCTGGATCATCGGCGACACGGAGAGCGGGTCCGGATCCACCGCCCGCGTCCACATCCTCGTCAAACCGACACGGGACGACATCTCGACCAATCTGGTGATCAGCACTGACAGGAGGGTGTACACGATCGAACTGCGCGCGCGCGAGGCGCTCTACATGCCGTCGGTCGCCTGGGCCTATCCGGCAGCGCCGCGTGGCGGTCGACAGGCTGTGGCGACCGCGCCGGCCATCCCTGCACCATCGGCCCGCAATCATCGTTACGGATTGCAGATTCCGGGGGACAGCCCACCTTGGCGCCCGGTCTCGGTCTTCGACGATGGCCGTCGCGTCTATGTCGTCTTCCCGGCTGGCATCGCCCAGGGCGAAATGCCACCGCTCTTCGTGCTCGGCACCGACGGAGAGCCGCAGATCGTCAACAGCCGTATCCACCGGAACGTGCTGATCGTGGATCGCCTCTTCGGTGCCGCCGAGCTCCGTTTGGGAGCAGGAGACCGCCAGCAGGTGGTCCGGATCGTGCGCACGGAGGAGCGCGAGGCAGATGCGCGGACGGAGGGGGATGCGCGAAGGGGAGGGGCGTCATGAGTGACACCAATCCTGCAGCTCCGATGCGTCTGCGCCCCGATCCGCCGCGCGTGACCCGGCTGTCGCGCAAGGTTCTGGCCGGTGTCGGAGCTCTCGCCCTGTTCGGCATTGGGGGCGCGCTGATCTATGCGCTCCAGACCCGTGAGGCCGGGCCGGGAGGTGGAGAACTCTATTCCATCGACAACCGACCGGCCGCGGACGGCCTGGAGGGGTTGCCGTCCGACTATACCGGACCGGTTCTGGGACCTGCACTGCCCGGTGACCTCGGGCGACCGATCCTCGATGCGCAGGAGCGGGGAGTGCCCGTGACCCCGCCGCCAATTGTGGGCCCGACCGTCGATCCGGAAGCGGAGCGCCGCAGGGCAGAGGAGGAAACCGCGCGTCTGAGCGGTGTCTTCTTCCAGTCGGCAACTGGCAGGGCAACGACGGCCGGGGCCGGCGTAAACCTTCCGGGCCTGGGTGGCACCGAACAACCCGAGGGGAGCCGGCATACGGCTTTCCTCAACGGTCCGGTGGACCGGCAAACCGTCGCATCGGATCGCATTCAGCCGCCAGCCTCGCCGTACATCCTTCAGGCCGGAGCGGTGATCCCGGCCGCGCTGATCACCGGCATTCGCTCCGATCTCCCGGGGCAGATCACCGCACAGGTCACCGAGAACGTCTATGACAGCCCGACCGGATCGCTGCTGTTGATCCCACAAGGAACTCGCATCATCGGCCAATACGATGACGGCGTGACGTTCGGCCAACGCCGCGTGCTGTTGGTCTGGAACCGCCTGATCCTTCCCGGCGGTCGATCCATTGTTCTCGAACGTCTGCCGGGATCGGATGCGAGCGGCTATGCCGGCCTCGAAGATGGCGTCGACTATCATTGGTGGGAGTTGATGGGCGCGGCGGGTCTGTCCACGCTGCTGGCGATCGGCGCGAACCTCGCCACCGATGACGAAGACCGCCTGGTCCAGGCGATCCGCGATGGCGCTGTGGACACGGTCAACCAGGCCGGTCAGCAGATTGTCCAGCGTCAGTTGCAGATCGCGCCAACGCTGACCATCCGTCCGGGGTTCCCGGTCAGGATCATCGTCACCCGAGATCTCGTATTCGAGCCCGCAGGAGGTTGATCATGTCGAAACTCAAGCTTGGGCCGTTGGCCGATGACAAGCCGGTGAAGGTGACAGTGGAATTGCCCGCGTCCGTTCATCGCGATCTTGTCGCCTATGCCGAGGTGCTGGAACGGGAGACAGGCCAGCCTGTCGCCGATCCCGTCCGGCTTATAGTGCCGATGTTAGAGCGGTTCATGGCGACGGATCGCGTGTTTGCGAAGACACGACGATAGTAGTATTGGAAATTGAGGCTAAGCCGTTCGAGAATGCCACTTGATAGAGTATTCGCGCGCGGTACTTAGAAAGCGCCTTAGGGCAGGGTTGTCGTTGTGCATCGACCAGACAGCAGAGAAAGCCATTCGTTCATTTGCTATCGGTCTATACACTACGCCGGGGAACTTCGCGATGGTTATGGCTTCACCTACAATGGTCAGCCCTTGCCCTATTGCAACAAGTGGAAGTAAGTTATCGCGCACAACATTGTGAGTCCTAATCGTTGGGTGCACGCCTATGTTTCCCATTTGCCTGACAATGTATTTATAAAATTCTTCTCCGGGAGGCGCATCACTCACCATTAAGACTTCGTTTGAGAGGTCATGCCAGGTGACCAACTCACGGCCTGATAGGAAGTGGCGGTCTGGAATGGCAACGTAAATGCATTCGGACCAAAATTGCTCTTGATCGCAGTTCTCCCAGTAACGTGTGCCTGCAGTCACAGCAATATCTAAGTTTAATTGACGGATCGATGCGACGAGATCGCCGGGCGCCCCCTCAATAAACTCAAGACGGATACTTTCGTGGCGTTGAGCGAAATCGGAAATTACACTCGCTAGAAATCCGGAAGCCATCGATGAATAGAGTCCGATGCGTAAGATGCCTTCTTCAGACCGGCCACTTGCAGACGATTCGATCGCCCCCTCATAAAGAATTCGAATTATTCTACGTGCTCGCGGCAGAAACTGACGGCCTGCGTAGGTAAGTGAAACTCCGCTCGTTTGCCGATGAAAAAGCGATACGCCAAGGAGGTCTTCCAGCGTCCGCACCCGACGGCTAACGGTTGATTGTTCAGTTTCGAGGATAATACTCGCCCTGCGAAAGCTACCTTGCTCGGCAGTGATAACAAAGAAGCGCAGATGTCGGATTGAAATCTGGACGTTATTATCGCATCGTTTCCGAGAAGTGTGGATCATGAGAAGATCTGTTCCTTATTCTATGTTGCTCAGCTCCAATTAGGCGCTTCGTGATCCGAAGATCTGTTGGCTTTCAAGCGTTAGAGGTGATGCCGGCTTGATTCTTCTGGCTTGAAAGGGCACTGGCTTCGAGAATAAATTTCGGTTACAATCCCAAGTTCTATATACCAGTTTGTTCGCTTCAATCGTGATGAATGCTGGCGAAATCGGCAGTTCGCTTCCGCCGGTTGCGGCTGGGTTCTAAAGGTGATGCATCTTGCTTCAAAGTTGAGGGCATAGCAGGTATCCGAGATGATAACTGTGCAGCTATTAGGCCCTTGTAATTTGCGTCTGCATGGCTAGTTCCTAGGGACAAGGTGCTCTCGAACTTAAAGCGTGAGACGTAGACTGCAGTTCGTCACGGGCTGCATCCCTACGTGAGGCAGGGTCACGGTTGAATTGCCACATGGTGCACGCCATGCGGCATGACGATCCGGCCCACGGCAGTCAGCGCTCCTCTCGGACCTGCTGTCGGATCGACTTCAAATACTTCTAGACCGGCGCCGGTGTCCGGTGTGGCGTCCTCATGGCCATGGAAAACCGTCGCCAGGAAGTGCCGGCCAGTTGCATCGAACGTGCCGCCCTCGGGCAGGACGCCTTCCAGCTGATAGAGACCTAGCGGGTCGAGCGTGCCCTGGTCGGACAGCCGGAACAGGCCGATCGTGCCGAAGCGGCTGAAACGGTCACCCGGAAGGCTGGTGCCATCCATATTCACGGTCGCGATCAGGCCTCCGTCTGGGCTGACTGCAATGCCT
Source organism: Frigidibacter oleivorans (assembly GCF_003993775.1). Lineage (GTDB taxonomy): Bacteria > Pseudomonadota > Alphaproteobacteria > Rhodobacterales > Rhodobacteraceae > Frigidibacter > Frigidibacter oleivorans. The sequence continues at coordinate 32,064 of NZ_RJRZ01000005.1, read as the reverse complement.
TCGGCTGATTCACCCGTCTCCGCACGACCCAGGGCGATGAGACCGCTGTCCTCCACGGCGAGGACTGAAAGCGTCGACGGACGGTCCGGCAGCCTGCCCGTCACCGTCTGGGCGGTGAAGTCCCGCCCCCAGTTCGCGGTCACGTAGTACCGGCCACCTGCCGCGAACCTGCCCACGAAGGGGTCGGTTCCTGTGGGGGCCGGTGTGCCAATCAGTCGAAGCCCCTCCGGCAGTATTTCCAGCAATGCCACGCTGTCCTGCCGGTTGAGGTTGACTGCAATGCGGTTTCCGTCGGGGTGCCAATGGACATTGGTCACCGCCAGCGGTGCCAGTGCTCCGTCAACACCTAGCGTGTTCAGCTCCGCCCTTAGCGCGGTGCCGAACCCATCGGGTCCGAAGGGCAGGATGTCGATGCGGGCGTCATCACCGCTGCCTCCGACGACCGCGATACTGCGTCCATCCGGGCTAACGGCCAGCGCTTCGGGGAAGTCCATCACTTCGGTCTCGAATGCCAGCCGCGGTGCGGCGGGATCCTCGAGGTCGACGGCAAAGACCCTGCGACCGGGCGAGAGATCGGCTGCCGTCTGGTCGCCCGCCTGCCGACCGGCCAGCCGTTCCGCCACAAAGGCCCAGCGGCCGGTTGAGTCAAGGGCCAGGATTTCGGGCGCTGCGGTGACGGAGTTGGAGAGTTCGAGCTCCGCGCGGATCCAGCCGTCGGCGCTGCGGGTCAGAACGCTCAAGACATCGCGGTGTCCCGCGGCCTCGGGCGCAAGCACGCCGTCGGCATAGGTGCTGCCGACAAAATCACCATCCGAGATGGCGACGATCCGGCTGGCATCCAGCCGGTCCAGGAGCGCGGTGTCCTCGGCGAAGGCGGGCAGGGGAAGTCCGGAGCACAGAAGCCCGGCGATGATCAGATGGCGCATGTTATTTCCTTTTCTTGTCTCCGGACCATTGGGAAACGATGCAATCTGCGCGCCGGGGCTTCAAATCTTAAGGTCTTCGGTCATTATTGCAAAAACCAATAGAGCATGGGGGAGATGGATGGATATCGACCTGCGCAGCCTGCGCTGCTTCACGGTCCTGGCCGAAACCAGAAGCTTCAGCCGTTCTGCCGAGCGCGTCAGCCTGGCCCAACCGACCTTCAGCCAGCGGATCGCGCGTCTTGAGGATCTGCTTGGGTTCGCGCTGTTTGAACGCAGGCCGGGCGACACGGTGCTGACACCGGCCGGTGCAGAATTCCTGCCCCATGCCGAGGCACTCCTGCGCCAGGCCGAAGACCTTGGCCAGACCGCGCAACGGATTGCCGCTGGCGATGACGGTGTGCTGCGGGTCGGCTACACGCCCGTCTCCTTCTACTCTTTCGTGCCGCGCCTGATCCGCGCGTTCGAGGCAGCGCATCCGGGGGTAAGATTGCGCCTGAGCGAGCATCTGTCGGACGGAATTGAGGTCGAGATCAGGGCCGGCAGACTGGATTTCGGAGTGCTTCACCCGCCGCTCCAGCGCGGCGCCCGGCCGATGCTTGCACTGCCGGGGGAAACTTTCGTGGCGGTGTTGCCCGAAGGCCATCCGCTGGCGCAGCGAGACGTGATCGATCCCGCGGAACTGGCGGGCGAGTCCCTGATCTTTACCGGCCGCTCCATCGGACCCGCGATCTTCGACCGGCTCGTTCACATGCTACGGACCGCAAATGTGGAGCCGATGATCGACCACGAGGTCTCGAATTCCATCGCGGTGATCGGGCTGGCCTCCGCCGGGCGCGGGATCGGGTTCGTCATCCGTTCGATGGCTTTTGCCGGGAGGCCGGGTGTGTGCTTTCGTCCGCTGGCGGGGGAGAACGTGCCTGAACTGCCGTTTGCGCTCAGCTGGCAGGATCGAATGCATCACCCCGCGGCTGAAAAGTTTCGAAGCTTTGTGGCGGCGTGGTGCGGGAAAAATGCCGCCAGTGGCACAGGAGGTGGCACTGGCGGATCATGACCCCTGCAGGCACGATCACATCAGCGGCAGGCTGGCGCGGCGGTCGCCGGTTGCCTGCGCGAGAGCTTCGAGCAATGCGGATGAGACGGGCGGAAACGCGGATTCTCCGAGGCCCGACGGCGGCGCGTCGGAGAGGATGAAGATCACCTCGGCCCCGCGGGGGGCGGCGTCCATCCCGATCACGCCATAGTCCGACAGGTAGGACTGATCAACGGCCCCGCCCGTCAGGGTGATCCTTTCGGCCAGGGCTGTCGACACCGCCTGGACGATGGCGCCTTCGACCTGCTGGGCCGCGCTGAGAGGATTGACGACCTGTCCGCAATCCACCACCGCGACGGTCCGCAGGATGCGGGGGCGGGGCCCGTCTGCCGTCAGATCGAACCCCACGGCGCAGCGCGTGCCTCCGAACCCTTCGGCATATCCCAGCCCGCGGCCGGTCCCGGGCGCGCCGGCGGCCGGGCCGAGCACATCGGCAAGCGCGCCGAGAACCGCGGTGCCGCGCGCATCCCCAGACAGCAGGCGCAGCCGGATATCCAGCGGATCCGCGCCCCGGGCGGCGCACCAGGCATCGAGTGCCGCCTCGCGCCAGAACCCGTGCTGTGAGGCATTGACGCCTCGGAACGCCCCCACCGTGACCGGATCCCTGCGGGGCACGGACCGGAACCGCTGATGCGGGATCGCATAGGGGATCGGATGGGCGATTTCCCGGGCGACCACGCCTTCGGTATAGGTCTGGTCCCAGAGCACCGGCAGGCCGGTTGCGTCGCTGCCGATCCGGATGCGGCTGGTTGCGGCCGGACGATAGCGCCCCTGCTTCATGTCCTGATCGCGGGGCCAGATCAGCTTCACGGCGCGGGGTGCGGCATGGCGTGCCAGAAGGCATACTTGGCGCAGGGGACCCGACGCCTCGGGCGCGGTGCGCACCCGCAGACCGAAAGACCCGCCGATGGGGCAGGGATGCAGGGTGACATCCTCGAACGCGAGCCCGGTAAGTGTTGCAGCATCGGCCCGGGCCCCCAGCGGGTCCTGATGGCCGATCCAGACGTCGAGCTTGCCGTCCTGCATCCGGGCCGTGGCGTTCATCGGCTCCAGCGTGGCATGGTGCAGATAGGGGACGTCGAGCGTGACGTCGAAGAGGTCAGCGTCAGCCATGGTCCCGGCCATCTCGGCTGGCTCACCCTGAACCTCGACCTCGGTCCAGGGGCCGGTGTCGAGCGCGGCGAGGCGGTCCCCCGTCAGCGCGGCGCTGGAGGGCCCCGCCGGGCCGGCAAAGCGGGGGCGGGCGACATCGGCCCCCTGTTCCGCGTGCCAGTGGCTGTCGGCCAGAACGAAGAGCGTGTTATCCTCGACCAACGCGTCCACAACCCCGGGCACGGCGCGGGCGGCCGCCAGATCGACGGCCTCAAGCCGGTGGCCGCGCACGGGGGGATGGCGCACTGTCGCATGGAGCATGCCGGGCAGGGCGATGTCGATGGCGTAGCGGGTCCGGCCCGTCACCTTGCCCGGGATGTCGAGACCCGCGCGCGGCCGCCCGGTGAGCCAGCGCTCAGGCACCGCCTTCTGCCGGGGGCGCGCGGGCAGGGCCCGCGTTGCCGCATCGGCGGCCAGCGTGCCAAAGTCGAGCGCACGGCCGGTTTGCGCATGTGTCACCTGTCCGGAGTCGACCGAAAGCTCGGCCGCCGGCACGCCGAGGGCCGCAGCGGCACTGTCCACCATCACCGCGCGGATCGCCGCGCCGATCAGCCGGAAGCCGAATTCGCCGGTGGTGCGGACGGCGGTCGATCCGGCGGTAAGCTGCATGTGCATCCGCCGCGCGGCGATGCGGAAGACGGGGTCCAGCCAGCCAGCCTCGGCGCCCGGCAGTTCGCCGTTCTCGCGCGTGTAGGCCAGCGCCAGGAACCAGTTGGCAAAGGCGGGATCGGCCGGTGCCGGGGCGACCGAGACGCGGTCCCAGTCGCCGTCCATCTCCTCGATCAACTGCATCGCCAGCGCGGTCTGGGTGCCCTGTCCCATATCGACATGAGGCACGTAGACGGTGACCGCGCCGTCTTCGTCGATCCGCACCCATCCGGCCAGAAGCCGTCCGCCCCGTGTATCGGTCAGCGCCGCGGCACGGTCCGCCACGGCGGCTTCCGCCCGCCGGTAGCCGAGCCAGCCGAACAGCACACCGCCGCCCGCAAGGGCCGCACCGCCGGCCAGCAGGCGGCGTCTGGTGATCACGCCGCTCATCCTTCGGACTCCGTGGCCACCCGTGCGATGGCACGGCGCACACGCGGATAGGTGCCGCAGCGGCAGAGGTTGGTCATCGCCGCGTCGACCTCGGCCTCGGTCGGGCGGGGCGTTTCCGTCAGGAGCGCGGCGGCGGCCATGATCATGCCCGGCTGGCAGTACCCGCATTGCGGAACCTGCACATCAATCCAGGCCTGCTGGACCGGGTGCAGGGATGCCTCGCCGCCCAGTCCTTCAAGCGTGGTTATGCGTCGCCCGCGGCAATCGCCTGCCAACACCGTGCAGGCCCGCACCGCCCCACCATCCAGATGGACAGTGCAGGCGCCGCAGGCGCCGACGCCGCAGCCGAACTTGACGCTGGTCAGCCCGAAGGCGTCGCGCAGCAGCCAGAGCAGGGGCATGTCCGGGTCGGCGTCCGCCTGGACGGGGGCGTCGTTCAGGGTGAACTCAAGCCGCATCGCGCCGCTCCTCCGCACCGGGGGCCGTGGCCGGGGCGTGTCCGGCGGCCGGCGCCTGCCGTCGGCTCAGGCGATAGACCCGCGCGGGCGGCAGGTTTCGCCAGGTGAAGCCGACTTCCTCGGCCACCAGGCCGAGTCGTTTGAGCATGGCCGCCGGTACAGGGGCTCGCGGGCCGTAGGTGAACTGGTAGAGAGCGCCGTCCCGGCAGAGCGCGCCGAAGACCGATGCCAGGATGCGGAACTTCGTCGCGGTCGACATCGACAGCAGCGGCAGGCCGCTGATGGCCGCTGCGACATCACCCTTCGCAAGGTGCCGCCCGAGCCGCGCTGCGTCGCCATCCAGCACCCGCGCCCGGGGATGGCAGGCGGCGAGGCGCCGGGCAAAGCCCGGGTGCCGTTCAATCAGGGTCAGGTCCGCCTCGGCCACGCCCTGGTGCAGCATAGCCCGCGTGAAGACCCCCGTCCCAGCGCCGAGTTCTAGGATGGGCACGCCCAGCGGAATGTCCCGCACCATGATGTCGCTCAGCGCCGCGCCGGATGGCAAGGCGGACGCGATCCGCCTCGGGCTGCGTAGGAAGGCTGCGAGGAAGGCGGCGGGTCCCAGCGGCGGCGGGGGCGGGTGATGGGACATGGCGGTGCTCCGCGATGATGAGTGCTATATTGACAGTGAACACATGGTTGCACGTCGATATGATCGCTGTCAATATTGACCTGTTTCACGGAGCCGGGAGCCGTTCATGGGCGGAGAAGACGCCAACCGCGAGCTAGGCAAGGGCGCGTACCACCACGGAAATCTCAGGGCAGCATTGCTGGATGCCGCCGGAGACCTGCTGGAAAGTTCCGGCGCCGACGCGATCTCTTTCCGGGCGCTTTCGCGCCACGTCGGGGTGTCCCAGACCGCGCCCTACAACCATTTCGACAGCCGCGAGGGGTTGCTGGCCGCCCTGGCCGAGCAGGGGTACGAGCGGCTGCGCCTGAGGCAGGACGCGATCACCGATCCTGCGGCGGCCGACTGGGAAACGCTGCACGCGCTCGGGCGGGACTATGTGGCCTTTGCGCTCGAAAAGCCCCAGTTGTACCGGCTGATGTTCGGAGCCTTCATCACCTCATGGGCGGACCATCCCGGCGCGGCCCTGGCGAAACGCCGCACGATCGAGCCGCTGATGACCGCGCTGTCGGTCTGCCTGAGCGGGCGCTCCGACAGCGACCGACGCGATGCCGCGATCTCTCTGTGGTGCCTGGTCCATGGCTACGCGATGTTGCGGATCGATGGCTCGCGTTTTCTCGGGGAAGAGGTCACCCCTGATGATCCGGTTCTCGAGCGTATCCTGAGTTCGGCCCTGGCGGGGCTGGCCCTCGACGCCGGCTGGAACGTGCCCGGATGACTTTCGCCGGGGTCGGGCGGTCCCGCGTCCAGACAGCAGGTCTGCGCCGATCCACCTCATCCGGGCCGGGCAACGTGTTGATCGATTGATAGATACCAACCGGTTTGTATTTGCGTTCCAAGCCCGATGCGCCGCGGGGTAAACGGAACAGCACTCTGTGCGGCCCGACGTTTGACTGCGGTGCAGCACTCTCAGTCAGGAGACAACCTGATGACCGACGTTCCCAATGACCGCGAACTTGTGCTCAGCAGGCTCCTTGATGCTCCACGGAACGCAGTTTATCGCTGCTGGACCGAAGCCGAGTTGCTGAAGCAATGGTTCGCGCCGAAGCCGTGGAACGTTTCGGAGGCCGAAGTCGAGCTCCGGGCCGGAGGCAAGCACAACATTACGATGCAATCCCCCGAAGGCGATGCAATGCCTGCGCAGGGCATTTGCCTAGAAGCGGTGCCTGGCGAGAAGCTGGTGGTCACTGATGCCTTTCGCGCTGGTTGGGAGCCGGGGGAGGGGGGCGCCCTTTATGGTTGTGATTGTCACCTTCGCAGATGAAGACGGGAAAACGCGATACACGGCCCGGGCCCGCCACTGGTCGACAGAGACCATGCAGAAGCATCGCGACATGGGGGTTCACGACGGCTGGAACCAATGTGCGGATCAACTCGAAGCGCTGGCACGCACGCTTCGACGGAGGAAAGCTGGTGATGCCACGCCCTTGTACGTGCCTGCAAGCCCATTGCGGACATGCCTGAGGGCTGAAGGTGCGGAGGCAGGCCGAAGGGAAAGGAAAGGTCTCATGTCACGACACGATTTTGATCCCGACGATGTGGTGCCGGATGGACGGCTCGCCACGAGGTCGAAACTGTTTGATGCCACCGCCGCCGGTCCATGGCGCGGAGTGGTGGCAGGAGGCACCCTCGGCGGTCCGGTCACGATCCTTGCCTATGGCACCGACGAGATCGGGGCCGGCCCGCGGTGGCACGTGCATCCCTATGACGAGACTTTTTTGGTAATCGAAGGACGGGCCAAGTTCTTCGTCGGTAACACCGTTGTCGAAGTCGGCGCAGGGGAGGTGGTGCTCGGCCCGATGGGGTTGCCGCACCGGTTCGAGAATCTCGGCCCGGGCCGTTTGCAGACAATCGATATCCACCATGCGACCGAGTGGGTGCAGACAGATATCGACCAGTGGTCTGTCTGAAAGCCCTCCGGAAGGTCTGCCAAAGTTCTGTCGGAACGTCAGTGCTCTGGCCTTCCTTCGTCACCAAAGTCATAGTCGGGCATCGGTCGCATTATGGTGAGGATCGTGTCGATTGGTCAGGATCGGACGCGCGCGGGGGGCTGGAGAAGGCGATGTTCCATCGAAACCCTTCGAACAGGATCGATAGCATGACCTACACATCTTCACCGCGAAGCACCAGCCGTCGAGCATTCATCGCCGGCGCCTCGGCCATGGCTCTTACCGCCTATGCCAGGCCACGCGCAGCTCTGGCGCAGGAAAATGGTCCGCGGCCCATCTTGCGCGCCATTCCCGCGACTGGGGAGCAGGTTCCGGTTATCGGCCTTGGAACATTCGAAACTTTCGACATCACTCCGGGCGAACCGCGGGACCATGTAAGGGACGTCTTGAGGCGGTTCCATGAGGCGGGCGGGCGCGTCATCGACACGTCCCCGCTCTACGGTATGTCCGAAGTCGTGACAGGTGACTACCTCACCGAGCTCGGGCTCACGAACGAGATGTTCATTACCAACAAGACGTGGACCACCGGGGACTACCTTTCGGACAACTCGCACTCCGAACGGCAGTTGCGACAGTCGCAGGAGCGCCTCTGGCGGAACCAGATCGATGTCCTACAAGTACACTCGCTGGAGAACCATGATCAGGTCCGGCACTGGCTGGCGCAGAAGAAGGAGGAAGGCGTCGTGCGCTACATTGGCGCCACGCAGTGGAGTCCGGAGTACTGGGATACAATGGAGCGGCTGGTGAACACGGGTACTCTGGATTTTGTTCAGATCGCTTATACGATCCTGTCCCGTACACCGGAGCAACGGCTGCTGGATGCCTGCGCTGACAATGGCGTCGCGGTTCAGATCAATATCCCCTTCGAAAAGGCGCGGCTGTTTACTCCTGTCGCCGATCAGCCATTGCCGGATTTTGCCGCCGAGCTGGGAATCGAGAGCTGGGCGCAGTATTTCCTGAAGTGGATCGTTTCACATCCGGCCGTGACCAATGTCGTGCCGGCGACCTCGAACCCGGAGCACGTCGCGGACAATATGGGCGCTCTCTACGGTGATTTGCCCGATGTGGAGATGCGCGAACGCATGGCAAGCTATTACGCTGAACTCCCCGGAGTGTCCGAGGCGCTGCGACAGCCGCCCTATCCGGGAAAGACCTACGGAGGCGTGGTGACATGGCCCTTCCCGCAACGCGGCTGACGAGGGCCTGCGCGCTGACCGCTGCATTGGTCGCTGCTTGGGCCGGTGCTGCAGGCGCGCAGGCCACCCCTGACCGCGTCGTGCTCGGGCAGGTCGCGCTCGATCGGACCGAGGTGACGGTAGGCCGCTTCGCCGCCTTCGTTGATGCGACGTCCCTGCTCACAACGGCCGAGCGGAGCGGAGGCGGAAACGAATGGGGCGCCGGCTGGGAAAGGCGGCCAGGCTGGACCTGGCGGGCGCCCTTCGGCACTCCGGCGGCCGACAGGTTGGAGCCGGCCGTGCATGTGACCTGGTTCGAAGCGCGAGATTTCTGCGCCTGGGCCGGGGGACGCCTGCCCACCCGGGATGATTGGGAAGGTGCCGGGTACACAGAACAGGGGCAGGGTGCGGCGGGGGGATTCGAGATCGGGCGCCGCTATCCCTATCCGACAGGCGAAAGCGCCGACGGTGCTAATGGCGCTGGTCATGATCCATGGCCGCGCCATGCGCCCGCCGGTGCGACACGTCTGGGAATCAACGGGCTTTTCGACATGGGCGGCAACGTATGGGAGTGGCTGGCTGATCGCGACGCAGGGCAGGCGCTGACCGCTGGCGGGTCATGGTGGTATGGACCCGCGCAGATGCGCGCCGATGCGATGCAGTGGAAGCCCGCCGATTTCGCGGTGGTCTATATCGGCTTTCGCTGTGCCTATGAAGTCAATGAATAGGGCGGCGACGCTAGCAAGTCACGGGCGCTGGTGCCGATGCGCTTAAGGACGGTGCGCGTGATCGCCTGTCCGGGTTCGTCTATGCCATCGACAAGATCAGAGGTGATCGCGGCAATGGCTGAACTTCCGCGTTCGAGCTCGGCGGCTCCGAGGGCGGTCGGCGTGTCATCTGGACCAAGAAGGCCGGTGGATCTCATACGGCACAGCATGTCATCGACTTTCTGTGGCTCGACACAAAGCGCTTGGCGCACGGCCGTGCGCCAGGGGATGTCCGCAGAACGAACGGCCGCGGACACAGCATTGAGCAGGATCCTTTCGCCATAGGTGTCGATACGTGTCGTCGCAAGCGACGGCAGAAGCAACGCTCTTAGCGCGTTCTCTGTCGGACCGATAACAGTGGCAGTGGCCGGAGGTTGGAATCGGGGCATCATCCGTTATATTGGTGTTGCCAATATTGAGTTGGTGACACCAACACTTTAGAGCCCTGGTCCTGGCGGAGCTCTACATGTCCTCAGAATTCACCGATCTTCCGTCATGGGTGCTTAGTTCTGCCGCCACACGGTCCCATCGTCAGGTGCTGTCTGGCCTGCGGAAGGCCGGGTTCGATGGTTACGAGTATCGCTGTATTGCAATTCTTGCCGGCACTGGGCGAATGTCGCAGGCGCGATTGGGCGAGGCAGTCTTGCTTGACCCACGCGACGTGACCCATACCGTCCGGTCGCTGGAGGAGCGCGGTCTCATTCGGCGCGAGCCGGATCCAAAGCATGGCCGCAAGAAACTCGTCTCGTTGACTGAAGCCGGTCAGCACGGGGCCATTGCGCTCAAGGAGGTCATGGCAGATGTCCAGGACGCCATATTTGGCGCGCTCGATGCACGCCAGCGCATTACGCTTATCCAGCTGCTTCGTCAGTCCGCATGCTACAAGCGCTAGGCACCGCTCGGGCAGGTGATGATCGCGATAGCGCGGCCGATATCCACTTCCTCCATCAGGATCTGGTCCTGCAATAGGGCCTGCCACGAAAAGCCAAGCCAGAGCCGGGCACGCAGGTCGATCTCTTCGGCGCTGGCCTGCGACAGGATCCGTCCCAGCATCTCCCGGATCGTCGAAAGGCGCGGTGGCAGGAAGCGATCGCGCAGCGCGGTCATGGCGGCCGGAGAGGACTGGGCCTCCGCGATCAGGCCACGAAATGCCTGTCCTGCCGTATGTGTGCTCCAGAACTGCCAAAGATTCACCGTATAGCGGAGGAGGTCGTCGTTGGGATCATCGCTCTGAGCCGGTACAACTGAGACGAGCTTCTCGCGTTCATAGACATCCATCAGGAGGTCAGCACGCGTTGGCCACCAGCGGTAGATCGTCGGCTTTCCGGCACCTGCACGCTGGGCAACCGCTTCCATGCTGAACCCGGCGGCTCCCCGTTCGGTCAAAATCTCGCGGGCCGCATCCAGTATTGCTTCGGATACTCTGGGATTGCGGCGCGATCCCGTCGGGGGTCTGGCCTTTGACATGCGTGCCTGCTCCTGTCGGTCAAAGGGTGAGAACGCTTTTCGGCAAACTAACGAGGATTTGCGTTCAGAACAATTGTCGTAACGGTGCGTAACGACTATGCTCGTCCGCACGTGCCGACTTGGAAAGCCGGTGTCGATTCAGAAAGGATATCGCACTGGAAAAAGAGGACATCTCACCTTGGCAACTCAGTCGACCACCTGAGATCCGGAGCAGCATAGCCTGGCAGGGAGCGCGGTATGAAAATGGCTATCGCCCCTTTACCGAACGTGTTGAGGGGCGGATCAAATCCTCGAGTCATCTTGTCATGGCCACGCTCACCGGCGGGGCAGAACGGCATCGCTTCCGCACGGATGATGGCAATATCTTTGACGGGCGAGATACCATCGGGACCATCTCTTTCCTTCCCGCAGGGTGCGGGCGCGACCTTACCCTGTCGAACGTGGCATGGAGTTGGGGTGCCGTTGCCATTGACGCCGACAGCTTCCGGGGGACGGATGATTTATTGGCGCGAATTCCCCCCTTCACGGTCGCTAGGGACCCACTGATCGCTTCGTTGGTCGCGCAGATGGATCAGGTTCTGAAGGCGGACGGGGCGCTCGATCCCACATGGTGCGATGCGGTGGTCATTGTTCTGACCGATCATTTGTTGCGGATGTCCCGTCAGGTCATCCGAGGGCAATCGTGCCAATACCGGCTAACGGATTGGCAAATGAGGCGCGTGACAGAGCGAATGGAGGCCGGACTGACGGAACACATCCGGATCGCGGAACTCGCTGCGGAGCTGAACATGTCGGAAGGTCATTTCTACCGCGCATTCCGGGCTACTTCCGGGCGAACGCCACTCGAGGTTATCACAGACCGGCGCGTTGAACGCGCCGCGCGCCTACTTTCGACCTCTAATGCGTCATTGACGGAGATTGCATTCGATGTGGGCTTCACCAGCCCGAGCTACCTAGCGCGCGCCTTCCGTAAGCGCCGAGGCATGTCCCCGTCGGAATGGCGCGGGCAAACACGGTCAAATCAGGCGTGACGCCCGGCGGAGACGTTGTTGGAGACATCAGTACGATTGGGTCCGGGGTGAGGCGACCAGGTCTTGCAGAGACGCTCGCAGCAAAAGAGAACGGTCATGAGAAAACAGTATCATACCCGGACGGTCGGCGGCGAACGCCATACTTGGGATGTCCATCGTCTTGTGCGTCTATCGCGCGGCGTGCCAGTCGAGTGGATCGCCATTGAGTCCCTGGCGGAAATAGACACGCTTTGGTGGTATCAGGGGGAGGACAGATTTCCCACCCCAAGGTCTATTGCTGTGCACCTGCGGTTGGTGGCCGAAGCAGACCTGAAGTGGCCAATTCTAATCTGCGGCGAGGGACGCCTGATGGATGGAATGCACCGGGTACTGAAGGCGCTGGTCGAAGACCGGTGCAAGATCGCTGCAATTCGGCTCAATCCGACGCCAGAGCCGGATTTCGTGAACGTGGACCTGCAGGCGCTACCCTACCCGGACGAAGAGGTCTGATGGCACACGAGGCGCGGTTATTGGCCCAAGGTTATTATTATCCGGCGTATTGATGCATGGTAGGCACCGGGCTCGGCGCCGTCTTCGATGGCAAGAGCCGCGCGGTCGAAAAGTGCCGAGACAAGGTCGGCCAGCGCCTCGATCTCTGCCTCATCAGTGTCAGGCCTGGCGCTGATCATAGCCTCGCGAAGTCCGGCGCCGCCGCGCTCACGGTCGATCCGGCGCATTTCGGAGATACCCAGCACAGCCGGACCTTCGAGCAGCAGAAGCCGCGCACGGCCCGGCTGACGCATCGCCTCGAACCAGGCCGTGGCACCGTCCAGCAGGGCCTCCCGGTCGCGTCCTGGTGCTGCGGCCTCGACATCCGCCTGTACTGCGTTGGCTTCCGCCGCGATCACGGCCGCGAAGACCGCCGTCTTGTCCTCGAAATGGTGATAGAGCGCGCCCCGCGTCACGCCCGCGTGTCGCACGATCTCGGGCGTGCCGGTATCGGCGAAGCCTTTCTCGAGGAACAGTGCCCGCGCTGCGCCGATGAGGGCCGCGCGGGTTTCCGCACGCCGTTCGGCATTCGGTTTTCTCTCTTGCATACATACAGCCTGTATGTTAATTCCCGACTTACATGCAGAGTGTATGTTTTATGAAGGAGCAAGTCCATGAAGTCCACGCAATATTATCCGGTTCTGATGGTCGGGGACGTCGCTGCCGCCAGCGCATTCTATCAGCGGCACTTCCGGTTCCGCCCGCTGTTCGAGGCGGACTGGTACGTGCATCTGCAATCGGCCGAGGATGCGGGGGTCAATCTCGCGCTTCTCGATGGCACCCACGAAACCATTCCAGCAGAGGGGCGGGGGCGGGTCTCGGGCCTGCTGCTCAATTTCGAAGTGGCAGATGTCAATGCGGTCCATGACCGTCTTGTGGCCGAAGGGCTCCCGATCCTGCTGCCGCTCAGGGACGAAGCCTTTGGCCAGCGGCATTTTATCACCCGCGATCCCGATGGCGTGCTGATCGACGTGATCACCCCGATCCCGCCGACGGCCGAGTTCCAGGCCCAGTTCGCGGAAGAGGCGCTGCCGACCTGACGGGCGGGGGCAGGCGGGCCGGGGTCGGTCGCCTCTGGCGGTGGTGCGATGCGCAGGCGGACAGATTGCTGCGGGATCGCGCAGCCCTATCTGAAGCTGCGCCTGTTGGAGGGTTCGATATGAAACCGACAGTCGCAAGGGTCTGGCGCGGCCGGACATCGCCTGAAAAGGCCGATGATTACGAGGCCTACAACTACGAGGTGGGGATCCGCCCGCTGATCGAGAAGGCGCTTGGCGTCCAGACGTTCCGCGAAGACGCGGCGGAGTATTCGGAATTCGTGACCGTGTCCTACTGGGCGGATTTCGATGCGATGGCGACCTTCACCGGCGCCGATCCGGGGGCGATTCATCACCTGCCACGGGACAGGGAATTCCTTCTGGAGCTGCCCCGGTCCGTGCAGATCCTGTCGATACGCCACAGTCACGGCACTGTCGGCGGCTGAACTGCGGCGGGCCGTAAGGTTCTGCAGCGCCGCGGGCTCTGGCCAACCGTTTCGGGCGACGCGTCAGGCCCGAGGCAGAGGCCGTCGCACTTTGACAGCGGTTGCGTGTCCGGGCGGCGATGGCCCGGCGCGATCCGGGACAGTCCGGTTGGTGTTGCGGTCGGTGCGCCGCAGGGCGCTGGTCCTTTCGAGTCGTCTTCGCGATTTCCTGCGCAGAACCTCACGCGGCGGCGGGCCGGTCGAAGAGTTGGCGCAGGTAGCGCTGCAGGTGCTCGATGGCGTCCGTCACCGGGCGGTCGTCGGCCAGTGCCTTGGCCACCACGATGGAGCCCTGAAGGATAGTCTGCACGTAAAGCGCCAGGCTGCCGGCCGTCACACCTGCGACCGGCTGCGCGGCAAGCGCCAGTTCCAGGTTGTGCTCGACATGCGCGGCCCCGGCGCGCACCGCGTCTTCGGCCGCGCTGCGGATCAACGGGCTGCTGGCGTGGATTTCCTGCACGGTGGTGCCCGCGACACAGGAGAAATCGGCGATCTCGCCCTGTCCGATCTGTTTGCGCATGTCGAGATAGCCCAGGACCCGGTCCAGCGGATCGGCGCGCCGATGATGCGGGGCCGCGGCGAACAGCCGGTCGGTAGTTTCGACCCAATGGGCGATGACGGCGACGCCCATCTCTTCCTTGGTCTTGAAGTGATGGAAGAAGGCGCCCTTTGTTACACCGGCCGCGGCGCAGAGATCGTCGACCCGCGTCGCCCCGAAACCGCGCTGGCGTACCATGTCCACGGCGGCATCGAGAAGCCGGGTGCGGGCGTCCTTGCGGCGGCGGTCGGTCCTGGTCTCTGGGTCGGTCATTGGTGGCTCCGGTCTTTGGTCGGCCGCGCCGGGGGCGCGACCGTCATGGCAGTGAGGGCGGTCAGTTCGAGGTGGCCGGGGTCGCGGTTTCCGTCTCGTTGATGAAACCGAGCGATGTTTCCGCTAGGGCAGGGGACATGAAGATATTGTAGTGGGTCAGCCCGGGCAGAATGGCGAGCCGGTTCCGGCTCATCGTCTCGCCCATCCAGCCACCGTCCTGCTGACCGCCGCCGAGTAGGGCGTAGAACTCGATCATGTGTTGCGGCGTGATCATGTCGCTGTCGCCGTAGACCAGCATCACCGGCATTTCGAGTGTTTCGATGAAATCGCTCATGTCGAACTCTGCGCGCATGACCGTTCCGAGTTCGTCGAGTAGCCTCGGGAAGTCCTCGGGCACCGGGGCAAGGGCGGCGTAGTTCTGATACATCGGTGTCTCTGCCATCATGGGCGCGATGTCGGCCCCGATCGCCACCTGCTGCTGCTTGATCTCGGGAAAGAAGCCGTCCGAGGAATACGTGGTCGAGACAAGGACCATCCGGTCGATGCGCTCGGGGTCCGTGAGGGCAAGCTGCAGTGCGACGCCGCCGCCCAGCGAATAGCCGAGGACGTCAACAGTGTCGTAGCCGAGTTCCGTCAGGATCGCGCCCACGTCCGCGCCGAGTTCCGCCATGTCGAAGCTGCGCGTTCCCAGTGCGGTGCGACCGTGGCCGAGCAGATCGACCGCGATGACTTCGTGGCTTTCTTCGAGCAGCGGAAGGATGGGATCAAACGAGTCGTATGACATCAATCCGCCGTGCAGCAGCAGCAGGGGCGAGCCTTCGCCAGAGATCCTGTAGCCGTAGTCGGCTCCGCCCGCGACGATCGTGCCGCTACGCGAGGTCTCGGCCAGCCCGGCAGTCGCGGTCAGGGCGACGAGCGTCGCTGCAAACGCCGTGGCCAGCACCTGTTGCGCCGAACGGCGGCCAACATGGTCGGCGTGGTGGGCATCGATCGTGATCGTGGGGGCAAAGGTATTCGGCATCATTGGATCTGTCCTATTGGCAAGCATCGTTTCATTGATGATATAATACCGACCAGTTGGTATTGTTGTCAAGGGTGAAACTTTCTCTTGCCCACGGCAGAGGCGCTGATGATTTACTGGGACACCGAAGATGTGACCGCCCCCGACGGCATCGATGTGCCACGTTGGGTCGCAGCGGTCACGTCACTCGGGCATTCTGCGCCAGAAAGTCCAGAACGGTCCGAACACGCGTGGGCATTGGGCCCACTTGGCCAGTATGGATCGCGTGGAAGGCCTCAGGCGGGGCCGCATGCAAACCGCGCAGAACCGGGACCAGCCGTCCCTCGGCGATGTCGTTGCGGACGGTGAAGGCGGCCAATCTTGCGAGCCCGACCCCGGCAAGGGCGAGTTGCCGCAGTCCTTCGCCCTCACTCACTTGGACACGCCCGGTCTGAGGCGCAAATGGCTCGGCTGCCCCGGGATCAGGCGGGTCACCCGCACGGCGATAGCCGAGCCCGAGAATGTCGTGGCTTGCAAGATCAACCTGCGATCCGGGTACCCCTATCCGCGACAGATACGCGGGCGCGGCGACAAGGATCATTCCCGTTTCACCGAGCTTGCGAGCAATCAGGCTTGAACTCTTCAGTGGGCCCGCGCGCACAGCCACATCGACCCGCTCTGCCAGCAGGTCGATTACTGAATCGGTCTGCAGGATATCAAGCCTGATCCTGGGGTATCGGGCAAGAAACTCCGGCAGCACCGGTGCAAGGACGTGGATGAGATATGAGGCACTGGTGCTGATCCTCACCACCCCCTCGGCCCTTTCGCCGAGCCCCGCCGCAGTTTCCGCTGCCTTGATATCCTCGAGGATGTCGCGCGCGCGTTCGTAGAAAAGGCAGCCTTCGGGCGTTAGCAGCAGCTGGCGGGTCGAGCGGTTCAGCAGCCGTGCCCCGAGCCGCGATTCTAGCCGCGAGATCAGTTTACTGACCGCCGAAGGTGTCATCCCTACGGCCCTCGCCGCGGCGGAAAAACCGCCGAGGTCGACGGCGCGCACAAAGACCTCCATCTCGCCCGAGCGATTGAGCTGCAGCCGCGCCATGATGCGTTCATCTCACAAGTCATGTGCTTTACGATAATCTAATTCACAGAAGCGGTGCGGTCCATATCGGAGGGAAGCGATAAGGAAAGGACATTGCGATGGACTACAGACTCCTAGGAAAATCTGGCCTGAAAGTGCCGGTCCTGAGCTTCGGTACCGGCACTTTCGGTGGCTCCGGTCCGCTTTTCGGCAACTGGGGTCGCTCGGATGCGACTGAGGCGCGGCGGCTGGTCGACATCTGTCTCGACGCCGGAGTGACCCTCTTCGACACGGCGGATGTCTATTCAGATGGTGCCTCGGAAGAGGTGCTGGGTGCAGCGATCCGGGGGCGGCGCGATCAGGTTCTGATCTCGACCAAGACCGGTTTGCCGATGGGTGAGGGGCCGAATGATTACGGCACTTCTCGACTGCGGCTGATCCGGGCGGTGGAGGCCGCGCTGCGCCGGCTCGGGACCGATTACACCGACCTGTTGCAGCTTCATGCCTTTGATGCGGCGACACCGGTCGAAGAAGTGCTTTCGACCCTCGACATGCTCGTGCGGGCGGGAAAGGTCCGTTATGTCGGCGTGTCGAACTTTGCAAGCTGGCAGGTCATGAAATCGCTCTCTGCAGCCGAGCGGCAGGGCTGGCCGCGCTACGTGGCGCATCAGGTGTATTACTCGCTGATCGGGCGGGATTACGAACGGGACCTGTTGCCGATGGCTCAGGATCAGGGACTTGGCGCGCTGGTCTGGAGCCCACTTGGCTGGGGCCGGCTGACCGGAAGGATCCGGCGCGGCGAGTCTTTGCCCGAAGGCAGCCGCCTGCGAGCGACCGCCGATTTCGCGCCGCCGGTGGAGGAGGCGCATCTCTACCGAGTGGTTGATGCGCTGGATGAGGTATCCGAAGAGACCGGCCGGACGGTGCCGCAGGTCGCGCTTAACTGGCTTCTGCAGCGCCCGACCGTGTCCTCGGTCATCGTCGGCGCGCGGGACGAAGGGCAGCTACGCCAGAACCTCGGCGCCGTGGGCTGGACCCTGACGGCAGAGCAGGTGGCGCGGCTCGATGCGGCCAGCGCCCGGCCGGTACCCTATCCGCAGTTCCCCTATCACCTGCAGGAAGGCTTCGCGCGGCTCTCTCCGCCGCTGCTGTGATGAACGGCCAAGCCCTGTCGGGGGCGGGCACCCGCAAACTTGCTGCAAGGGTCCGCCCGGGCGTCGTGCGTCCGGGCGTGACAGCCCTCGCGGCTGTCGGTACGCCGTTGCGCCGTTTTCCGTACGGCATGCTCCCGGTCTGTGGAGAACGGTGGAAAGTTCGGAAGCCCGAACCTACATCAATTGGAGCGCGACGCCCGGGACGCGGGTCGCATCCCGCGGACATTCGCGTCGAAGGAGCAGCATGACCCCGGACGAGGTTCGCGAGGACTTTCAGGCCATCGCCCGGATCGGGCCGGACCCTGCCGGGGGCTGGACGCGGCCGGGCTGGTCGTCGGCAGAGACCGCGGCGCATGATTGGTTCGCGGCGCGGGCGCGCGAGATCGGATTGAGCGTCCGGCAGGACGCCTTCGGCAACACCATCGCGCGACGCCCGGGGCGCGCGGCAGCGAGACCGGCGGTCGCGATCGGGTCGCATCTCGATACCGTGCCGAATGGCGGGCTTTATGACGGGGCGCTCGGGGTCGTGGTGGCGCTGGAGGTTGCGCGCCGGGTCGGGCAGGGCGGGTGCCCGCTGGAGATCATCGTGTTCCGCGACGAGGAGGGGCGATTCGGTCCCTTCACCGGCAGTCGGGCGATGATGGGAAAGCTGGCGGAGAACGTGCTCGACACCAGCGCCATCGACGGCACGCAACTGCGCGAGGCGATGCGGCAGCAGGGCCTCGCACCGTCAGGTCCCCATGCCGCGCGGCGCGACCCGGCCGAGCTGGCGTGCTGGATCGAGCTGCACATCGAACAAGGCCCGGTGCTGGAGACTGCGGGGCTGCCGGTTGGCCTCGTCACCGAGATTGCCGGGCAGTCGCGCCTGAACCTGCGGTTCGTGGGGCAGGCGGGACATGCAGGGGCCTTGCCGATGGCGGGGCGGCGGGATGCGTTCATTGCCGCGGCGCGGTTCGCTGCCGGCTTCGACGATCTGATCCGCGCCGAAGCGGACGGCCCGCGCGGCACGATCGGCCGGGTCGAGGTCGCACCCAATCAGGGCACGATCGTCCCGGGCGAGGTGCGGATGAACCTGGAAATCCGCGACTCTGATCCGGCCGTTCTGACGCGGCTGATGACGGCGACCGAGGCCCTGGCACGGCGCACAGCCGTGCAGGCCGGCGTGACGGTCGAGGCGGCGCGCGGCTTCAGCACCGCTCCGGTGCCGATGGATGCCGACCTGATCGCGTGCCTGGCCCGGTCGGCGGAGCGCGCCGGGCATCCGGCGCGCCGGATCGTTTCAGGGGCCAATCACGATGCGGGCATCCTGGGCGCCCATATCCCTGCGGCGATGCTGTTCGTACCATCGCGCGATGGTCTGTCCCACGTGCCCGAGGAACACACCGACGAAGCTCCAATCCTCGCTGCAATCGAGACTCTGGAACGGGCCGTGGCGGCTCTGCTGGAGCCTGGTCCGGTGGAACCGTCTTCGCCGCAGCTGTAGCCGTATTGGCGGGAGGAAGCTTCGATCACCCGTTTGGATAGCGTCTCATCGACCGCCGTCCCGAGGATTGTTGTAGTGCTTGGAAAGGCAAGCATCCCACGCTGGTTCGTCAGGCGGCACGGCGCCGCGATGTGCGGGTTCGCGGTCAGATCATCGCTGCCATTGGCCTGACCAGGCGCAACCAGATCGCCTGTTGGTGCATTTTGCCGGGGTGGGGAGCCGTGCATCGTCCGAAATGGCTGCATCGCGGGTCAGTCGTTTCAGCATGTGATCCCGCGAGTCGCGAAGGCGTTGTCGTGCTGCGAGGCCATCCGACTGCCGGCGGAGGCAAAGGTCCGCACGTTTTCGGCCAGCAGCTCGGGTGATGCGCCCGTGATCAGCACCTTGACGGTCGGGTTCGCGGTGATGAGCGTCCAATGGCGATCTACCGTCAGCGCCGGGTGGGGATAGCCTGACCCGTTCCTGATCAAAGCCCCGTCGAAGCGGATGTGTCAGCTCGTCAATGCAAGGCGTGTCGCCTCATCCGCAGGGTAGAAGCACTCGAGCGTCAGTTCGGACAGGGTTACGTCCGTCGCCGTGCCGAACACCGTGGTCGTCGAGATGAAGGACAGCACCGATCCGCTTGCGGGATGGCGCAATGTCAGCGGCACCGCAATACAGCCGGCGACACCGGTCGCGGATTGTCCATTCGGTGCAGGCAACGCTTTCAACTCAGCGTGAAGGACGTCGAGGGCAGGATCCAAGCTCCGATCGGCATCATGCCGAAGCCGCGCGAGAACATGGTGACGCCACTCCGCGAGATTGACGATGTGGCGTGCCAGGCCTTTGGGGTGGAGGCTGGCGCGCAGAACGTTGACCGGCGGTTCAAGCAGCTCTGCAGCGACATCGGCCAACAGCGCCGTGGCGGCTTCATTGGCGAGAACAAGATTCCAGTGGCGGTCGACCGCCAGTGCCGGAAACGGCGCGTGGCCTCGGAGAACCGCCTCAACGACGGACTTCGCGGCCGCCATGTCGGGCTCGTCGATTGCCCGCTCACCATGGAGTGGTGCATAGCCGCCGGCAAGCAGGAGCCGGTCGCGTTCACGAGGCGGCAGGCTCAGCGGCGCGGCCAAACGCAGGAGCATCTCACGGCTCGCCGCCGACCGTCCGCTCTCGACGAAACTGAGGTGACGTGTCGACACATCCGCTTCCAGGGCAAGGTCGAGCTGGCTCAAACGCCGCCTCCCACGCCAGTCGCGAAGAAGATCGCCGACGGTGAAATCCATATGGGTCATTCTGTCATGATACACACATATGGCCGCAGTGGCATTACCTGAGAGGTAATCGCTTTGCGCCGACTCCTTGCCCATTCTGTCCCGAGCAAAGCACGGAGAAAGAATGATGATCGAACCCCACAGCATCGCCCAAGCCTACCTCTCGGTCTGGAATCAATCGGATGACGAACGACGTGTAGCGTTGCTGGCAGAAGGCTGGTCGAAGGGCGCGACCTATGTCGATCCCCTGATGAACGGCACGGGCCGCGACGGCATCGCCGCGATGATCTCAGCGGCGCGCGCCCAGTTCCCCGGCCACGGCTTCACCCTTCGAGGCACGCCGGACGGCCATGGCGACTACGTACGCTTCGCCTGGGACCTGGCTCCTGCGGACGGCCCGCGCGTTGCCGGCGGCACGGATATCGTCAGACTGGACGGAGACGGCCGCATTGCCGAGGTGGTCGGCTTTCTCGATGGAGCTCCGGCATGACCCCCGGCTTCATCCCGCGCGCCGAGGGGCAGGGCCTGTTCGTCAGGGACTGGGGTTCGGGCCCGCCCGCCTTGCTGCTGGCCGGCTGGGGAATGGACTCTCGGATCTGGGCGGAGACCATGCTCCGGCTGAATGCTGGCGGCGTGCGCACGGTCGCGTATGACCGGCGCGGTCACGGACGCTCGACCGACTGGGGGGACTTCGAGTACGAGGCCCTCGCGGACGACCTCGCGGCGGTGATCGAGGCGCTCGACCTGCGAGGTGTCACCCTCATCGCCCATTCAGGCGCGAGTGGCGAGGCGTTGCGCTACCTGTCGCGCCATGGGTCCGATCGCGTGACGCGCCTTGTTCTTGTCGGCGCGACGGGTCCGCGTGTGCTGGCGGATGACGGCGAACCCGGCGTGACACGGGAAATGCTGGACGCCCTTTGCAGCCGACTTGCCTTCGACCTTTCCGGATGGATCGACGAGAACATCGAACCATTCGCTCCAGGAACGCCGGCGCGTCTGAACGAATGGATGGCATCCATGGTGCTGGACTGCTCACGCCGCGCGATCGTCGAATTTCAACGCAGCATCGGGGAGGCCGACCTGACGGCGGACGCGGCGGCGCTCCGGCTTCCGGTGACGATCATCCACGGGACCGCAGACGTTTCCGCCCCGATCGAGACAAGCGCCAGTGTCTACGCGGCGATCGTGCCGCAGGCCGAGCTGCTGATCTACGAGGGGCGTGCCCACGGCGTGATGGTGACCGATGCCGAGCGGCTTTCCGCCGACATTCTCAGACAGATCGGAGACGCGAGATGACCGAGACTTATGTGATCACCTTCCACGTGAAGCCGGAGCAGCGCGTTCGCTTTCGCGAACTGCTCGATCCCGTGCTGGATGCGATGCGTCACGAGGACACCTTCGTCCACGCCGCGCTTCACGTCGATCCGGAAGACCCTTGCGTCTTCCAGTTGCACGAGACCTGGCGCGACCGCGACGATGTCCTGAACGTGCAGCTCAAGCGTCCATATCGCGATGCCTGGCATTCGGCTCTGGACAGCCTTCTCGCGATGCCCCGCGACATTCGCGTCTGGCAGCCGCTGCGCGCCGATCCCTGAGCGGTGGAGCTACGGGTGCCCTCTGCACCGCCGCCAGAATGAATGGCCGCTTACATAGGTGATCGCCGGCTCATCGATGGTGAGCCCGATGCCCATGCCGGTCGGACCCTTGCCGGAGATGGATGGGCCACTTCAAAGTAGTGGCTGGCTCACGGCCATACCGCACCCCTCGGAGACGTCCTCCGGGTTCGGGTCGCCTGCGAGACAAGCGTATGCCGCATCTGTCGTGCGGGCAAATCAAGCTGGGATTGCATCCTCATCTGGCGAGCGGAGTGTGAGCCTGGCCGTCCGGTGCCTGCCGCAGATTTCGGGTATTGGCCGTGGTTTCCCGAATGAACCTACCCCCGACCGTACTCTGAGCGTTCGCCAAGCCAGACTGCTAGATGCTCACCGCGTACTGCACCAGCACCACGCCGCTGCCGAAGGCCGCAGCCCGAACGCGGGTCAACTCGACAGTCTTTCCGAGACTATCAAAGACGTTCAGGCCGCCACCCAGCAACAGGGGGTGGACCAGGAGGTGCAACTCGTCGAGCAGCCCGAGCGAGATGATCTGACCAAGGACATCGGCGCTGCCGTACATCACGGTCCGTTCCGCACTCGCCTTGATGCCACCGATGCTGTCTGCCGTTACCGCGCTGACGATCTCCGTCCCGGCCCAATCCGACGCCTCGAGTGTTCTGGACACAGCGATCTTCCGGGTGCCGTTGATCTTCTCTGCAAAAGCCTGTTCGAAAGCGCTTGCCTGAGGCATCTGCGGAACGTTTGGCCAGAAGCTCGAGAATTCGCGATACGTCTTGCCACCAAATAGGACAGCGTCGGCACCGCCGATCAGATCGAGCTCGTAAGCCCCCATTTCCTCGTCGCCCCGTATCCAGGTGAGATCCCCTCCGTTGCCAGCGATGAATCCATCGACCGAGATCCAGTTCCTTGCGATCAGTCTTCCCATGTCCATCCTCAAGAATGACAGTGTTCAATCAAATGCTCGACGAACGCCTCAGAAAGGGCGAACGTCTGCGACCATTTCCAGCGCGACGCTGCCCCGTGAAGGGTAGCCCCGCTCCCCTGTGACTATTCCGAGCCGTCCACAAATCCGCGAGGCGGCTCGGCAAGGTTTATGCGATTGCCCTCGGGATCGATCAGTTGTGCAACCGCCCCGAAATCGCCGCTCGCCTCGTTGATCAGTTCCATGCCGGCAGCAGCGAGGCGCGCTTTCTCGGTCGCGAGATCCGGCACGACAATCGTCATGATTGCCTGCCCCGCGCGCTCCGCTTCCTCCCAGACCTGGAGCCCGGCCCCTCCCATGTTCCGCCACTGGGCCATTCCGGGAATGGGCGTGTCATCTGCCGGACGCCCCATGAATCTCTCGTACCATGCCACGCCCGCGTCGAAGTCTTCGACGATGGCGGCAGCGTAGATACCCTGGACGGTGATCGACATCGCATCTCCTGTTTGATGGGTTTTGACAATCATTGTTGTTCCATTGGCTGGTCGGGCCCGTCCCGTTGTCGCGTCGAAGGCAGGCATGACGCCGACAGCGGGTCAGGTATTATCAGCCGAGACTCGTTCACACATTCTGATCAAAGCGAGGCAAGGGCCGCAGTCGCGAATGCCGCAATCAACCCGCCGACAGCTGCCCCGCCCCAGAAGCGGTATCCGGACAACCACATCGAGATGACACGGCCTTTGGAGAGCGCGCCGATTTGCATGAACAGGGTCATCATGTCGGAGCAGATCCATTCCTCGGCGAGTTTTCCGTTTTCAAACCTGTAGACCTCGTGGCTGGTGTACGAGACCCGCTTTGCCGTAGGGCGCGTTCCCAAGAACTCTCCCTGGTGGGTGCCGGATATCTTTACCCGCACTGCAAGCTTGTCCTGTGAGGCAATGATGTCCTCTATCTCGACCCGTGTGTCGGGGAACGCATCGAGCATGATCTCCGCATGCTTTCGCCACGCCGCCCGCCCATGTTTCTGATGCGGCATTTCGGCGATGTTGATGATGAAATCGTCAGTCATGAGAGAGGTGCACGCGTCGATGTCGCGACGGTTGAGCGCTGTGAACGCCGCGCGCAGTATCTCGATGTTCTCGTCAGCGGTTGTCATGCCAAGCCTCGTTGACGGAGTGACGGCCGAAGGGCCATAATGTGTGCATGACACATAGTGAACAATATTCACGAACCAGGCAAGAGGCCTTGTCGCAGCTGCTCCTTGTGACCGATCTGATGCGAGCCGACATGCAGAGCGGGTTGGAGCAGCGCGGTCTGACTCAGGTTCGAGCGCACCTGATCTGGGAACTTGGGAAGAAGCAGCCGGTGACGCAACGCGAACTGGCCAAAGCGCTCGATGTAAGCGCCCGCAATGTCACGACTTTGCTCGACGCGCTCGAGGCAAAAGGCTTTGTCCGGCGCTCGGCGCATCCGACCGATCGGCGGGCTATCCTCGTCTCGCTGTCACCGGAGGGGGAGGCGGCGAGGGAGCGCCTCGAACGAGACATGATGGACCTCGCCAACGTCCTGTTCTCAGCCGTCTCGCGGGACGATCTTGACGCGTTCATGCGCGTCGCGGCAGCCGCAGCGGAGCAGCTTGCAGCACTCAACGCACGGTAGACAGGCTGACGGGATGTGCAGACCGGCGATGTCCGGGCCGCCGAGTTCACGTCCAATCGCCACGGTGACAGCCCGCTGCTATCGGAACACCGGTAACAGCCCTCCGACGTTGTAGACACCAGTTTGGTCACGGCCGACGGTGCCAATGACACCAGGCGCTTTCATGGAGCGATCATCGAGTGGGAATTCAAGGCGAGCATGCCCATCCGCCGGAACGGTCGCGCCTGGAATGAGGATTGCGTCGTTGCTCGCGTCCGCAACGACGTCCTGTATGAACAGAAAAGCCTCGGTGGCGCTAAACCGGAACGACCGATCGGCTACCCTCTCCGAAGCCAGTTCGAGGCGCGCATGAATTGGCACAATTCGTTCGGAGAAGATTCCCCCACACTATCGGGACGACGGGCTGCAGAGGTCCAGGTCTGTGCTCCCATCACAAAATGGCAGACCGCTTTCGGCACCGCCGAGATCACTGGCCCTGACTGAACGGAACACAGGCTGAGCGCAGATCGGCCGTCAGAATATTGGCGAAGAAGCGCCCATTTTCTTTGGCAAGGGCCCTCGGATCTGTAAGCTCAATGAGGCTAAGTCCTTGATAGTGAAGATCACAGCGCCATTGGCTGGGGCGATGGGATTGCGTCCGGCTATAAGGACGTTCTTGGACCACAACTATTGCCTCCGGCTGGCGTTCCCTATTGCAGGGATGCCGCTCGTTGGCCGGCGCGGCGGGTTAATTCTCGGTCACCGAACTCGTGGGTCCATTGCATTTTCAGCGAACTGACCCTCCAACGGCCGTCCGACTTTACCAGGCCGTATTCGTAGTGACCGGAAATTACCCATTGCTCTGCACCTATCCGATGCGAAGCCTGGAAGTCAGCCTCCATCACTGCCGATCTGCCATCGAATGCCATCACAGTGTGATTGGCGACCAAGTGTAGAGTCTGATCGAACCCGGGAAGGAAGGCCCTCCATTGCGTAACCACTTCTTCGGCGTTCTGAGTGGTCGGTTCTCCACCCCACAGGCTAGTGTAATCCAACGTGACAACCTCGTCGAAGGCGGTAAGGACACGGTGCCAGTCGTGGCGATCTGCACCAGCGGCAATCGCGGTGACTGCGTCTATCATGGCAAAGCGATCCTCTGCCGGGATGGGTTGCGCCATCACGGCTCCGGCGGACAGAGCGAGGATCGCAGCGGTGAGACGAAATGTGGGCACGATTAGGCTCCATCGGTTGGGTGGGATCAAGAACCGCCGGGCAAGGTGAGGCCCGGCGACCGTATGTATGCGCGCTCAGTTCATTCCGGCCGCACTGAGATGCTGCGCAACCATATCGGCGGCGGCTTCGACAGCGGCCGGATCGTCGTAGAATTCGAATTGCGTGACATCGGGCAGCCAGAGCTGGGTGACATCTCTGGCATATCCGGCAATGAAACGCCGGGCGCCCTGCGGGATCGCGGCCGCGTCGGAATGAACGATGGCCAAGGGTTTATCGAGCCTGGCGGGATTCTCGGCCGGTGCATAAGTCAGCCAGCCTTCCCAGCCTGCGTTGTTCCACTGGTTGTCATACTCCGGGATCGCGCCGCGCGCGGGGTCGTAATAGTATCCGCCGATTGGCATCAGAACGCCTTCGGCACCCTCAGGTCCGGCCGCGGGAATAACCTCGCCGCCGGCTGCCTCGGCTTGGCGGCTGACTTCGATCAGCTCGGCAACGCCAGCGGCGCCGCCATAGGTGGCTTCGACGATTTCAGCATCGTGGAGCCAGGGCGCAACCAGCGCCACGCGCCGCACCAAAGTATTGCCCGCGGTAGCATCGACCATGTAGCCGGCCGAGGCGCAGATGCCGAGCCCATTGATATCGGCGACGTCCACCTCGGGCAGAGTTGCGACATGTTCAATCGCCGCGCGGATGTCTTCGATCTTGTTGCGCGGGCTTTCGACATAGCGTACACCGCCGGGCAGATCGCCCGAAGCGCCCCAGCCGCGGAAGTCGAAGGTCACGGCGGCGAAGCCGCGTTCTGCCATTTCGCGCGCATAGTTTGCGGGCATCTGCTGCTGGACCGATGTCCATGCGCCCGTCACAATGACAGTTGGCAATGGAGTGCCGTCATGGCCCTCAGGCAGGTACAACGTTCCGCTGAGCGTGCAGCCGCCGCTTTCGAAGCTAAAGGATCGGCTCTGCGGCGCGGCAAGCGCGGTGCTGGCCCAAATAGAGGCAGCAACGGCAATGATAGGCATCTTTTTCGGAGTTATCATCAATTTTCCCTCTCGCAGCGCAAAAGTGGCATGGCTTGGCAGTTAATGTTAAAGTTCAGCAGCTTATCCGTCCTCGCGCATAGCGCTCGCCAGGTGATAGCCGAGGTGCATGGTCCTACGCTTCGACTTACGGCGGGCATTTTGCGTCTCAACTTCGGGAGGTTGTGCGCCCGCAGTAAGGAAAGCGTGTTAGATTAATTGATCATCAGCGACGTTTTGAGGATAGGAGCGATCGAGTCCTGGTAGTCACACCACCATCAGATGACACCGCCGCACGCCGACGGTCCGAACTGAGTGCCTTTCTAAGGGTCCGGAGGGATGCGTTGCAGCCTGAGGCCTACGGGATCGCACGGGGGAAGCGGCGTCTCGTCAAGGGCCTTCGGCGTGAGGAACTTGCGGCGGCTGCCGGTGTCGGCCTGACTTGGTATACATGGCTGGAACAGGGGCGGGACATTAACGTTTCGGCCACTTCGCTCGGACGGATCGCATCGGGAATGCGACTTTCGGAAACCGATCGGGCCTATCTCTTCTGGCTTGCCGGCCTGCAGCACGAACCGCCGTCAGCGCTGTCGTCCGAACTCGCACCCGAAATTGCCAAGGTGCTCGACGGCTATCATTGGCCGGCGGCGGCGATGACCCCGATGTTCGAGCTTCTTTGCGCAAACAAGATGATGCATCGTATTTATGGCTTCGATCGGAGTGTCGGTCCGTTCCATCGCAATCAACTCTGGCAGACGATGATGAATCCGGAGCGACAGGCACTTCTGGCCAACTACGAAGAGCAGGCACGTCACTTCGTTGCTCTGTTCAGACTGAGTTCCGCCGCGTGCGTTGGGCAAGGAGACTTCGAGTTGCTCATCGATGCCTTGAACGCAGAAAGTCCGCTGTTCCGCGAAGTTTGGTCCACCCGCCTGTCCGAACCACCGGTACCGCGAGCAGTACGTTTGAGGCATGTCGATCTGGGAGAAGCAGCGTTGCATGTGGTACGTTTTCCCCTTTCAATTCCTCACGGCGGAATGGTTTTCTTCCTAACGCCGGAGGATGAAGGGACATCTGCTGCCTTGACGCGTCTAGCTCGAGAGTTGACGGGGGGGGCATGACAGCGGATCTCCACTTAAAGCATCGCAACAGATCTAATCGATGGAACTATAGCGTGGGTTTTGAACTCTTTATGGTGTTGAAAGCCGTGGATTGCGATCTGGACCTGGCCGGCCAAGGTTTCTTAGTTCATCCGCCATCGGAGCCAGACGAGCCCTGCTCGAGCGATCAACCGGTGCATCTAAAGGGACCGGATGTACTGCGCCGCAGTCCTTGAACGATCAAGATTTTTTAAAGATTTGAGAGCTTGAGGCACAGTGTTTTGTGCTTTAGGAGAGTTTGGCGATCAGCAATCTTTCGCAATCGCCACCCCGTCGAGAAACTGATCCAGGGAACGCTTTCTGGCGGAACGATCAAAAGCGTAGGCTGGTTGTTTGAATTGGTTGCCAGTCAGAAGTCCTGAGATGTAGCCCGCGACGGTATCGGCACGCCTGGGAAACAGGATCGCAGGCAAAGGCCGCCATCGGATCTTGGATCACCTTCTACAACCATCGACGACCCCACACTGCCCATGGCGGACAGCCGCCCGCCGTGGTCCACTTCAACAGCATCGAAACCGACCAGCAGTAAGCGTTTCCTGCAGATCACGTCCTGCTCAACTTGACGGCCTGAAGCTCCACGGCAGGAGGTCGTCGAGACGGCTTTGCGGGTGGCCGTTTGCGAGGGCTTCGAGCGTCGCCTTGAGATAGGCGAAGGGCTCGATGCCGTTGATCTTGCAGGTCTCGATCAGTGACGCGATGCGGCCCCAGACGATGCCGCCCTCGTCGTGACCCGCGAAGAGCGCGTTCTTGCGGTTGAGGGCCAGCGGGCGGATCATGTTCTCGACCCTGTTGCTATCGATCTCGACCCGGCCATCGGTCAGGAAGGTCTTCAGCCCCTCCCAATGATTGTGGATGTAGGCGAGCTTCCCGCCGAGCCGCGATTTGGCGGAGATCCTGCGGCGCTGCGCCTGCAGCCACGCGCCGAAGGCCGCCACCAGCGGCGCGCTGCGGGCCTGACGGGCCGAGAGGCGCTGGCCCGCGGAGGTGCCGCGGATATCGGCCTCGACGGCATAGAGCTCGGCGATCCGGCGCAGCCCCTCCGCGGCGATGTCCGAGCCATCGCGGTCGAAGACCTCCTTCAGCTTGCGCCTCGCATGCACCCAGCAATGCGCGACGCGCAGCGGCACGCCGCCCCGGCGCGCGGGCTTTGTGAGGCGGTTGTAGCCAGTGTAGCCATCGATTTGCAGAATGCCGTCGAAGCCGGTCAGGAAGGCTTCGGCATTCTCACCCGCGCGGCCGGGGGCGTAGAAGTAGACCACGCCCGGCGGGGCCTCGCCGCTCCAGGCTCGATCGTCGCGGGCCAGCGCCCAGAGATAGCCGGTCTTCGTCGTGCCGCGCCCCGGATCCAGCATCGGGGCGGTGGTCTCGTCCATGAACAGCTTCCTGGATCGCCGCAGGTGCTCGGCCAAGCGGTCCACGATGGGCCTGAGGTGGAAGGCGGCTTTGCCGACCCAGTCGGCCAGCACGGCGCGGTGCAGATCGAGGCCTGACCGCGCCAGGATCTGGCTCTGGCGATACAAGGGAAGGTGGTCGGCATATTTGCTGACCAGAACATGCGCCAGCGTCGCCTCGGTGGGCATTCCACCCGGGATCAGATGCGCCGGTGCCGGCGCCTGGGTCACACCGTCGGTGCAGCCCCGGCAGGCATACTTCGGGCGGATGGTGACGATGACGCGCAGCTGCGCGGGCACGATATCGAGGCGCTCGGTCCGGTCCTCGCCAATCCTGTGCAGCGGACCGCAACCGCAGGGGTAGTCGAGGCTCTCGGGTTCGACGACCACCTCGATGCGCGGCAGCGCCGCCGGGAGATTGCCGAGCGTGCGCCGAGGCGCGGGTCGGGTCGCTGTGTCGTTAGTCCTGGTCCCGCGCGCGGCCTTCTCCGCCTCGACTTCGGCGAGGGCGATGGACAGGTCTTCGAAGGCCAGCTGCCGCTCGTCTTCCGAGAGCTTCTCCGAGCGCTTGCCATGCTGGGCATGGTTCAGCTCGGCGATCAGATGCTCCTGCCGGCGGGTGATCTCCCGAAGCGCGATGACCTCCTCGATCAACGCGAGCGCCGCCGCGCGTTGCGCGGCAGGCAGGGCGGAGAGATCCAGATTGAGGGCGGCGGGCATGGGGCAAGCCTACCACGATCGACCCGCAAAAACACGCAAATTCAGAGCGTTGCTCTATTCCACCGCGGCGGGCGGTCGCGCTTCCAGCGCCTTGACCCTGCGCCAGTCGAGCCCCGCAAACAGCGCCTTGAACTGCGCGTGGTTCAGCGCCATCAGGCCATCCTTGACGGCAGGCCAGGTGAAGCTGCCACTCTCCAACCGCTTGTAGGCCATCACCAATCCGGTGCCGTCCCAATACAGAAGCTTCAACCGGTCCGCACGGCGCGACCGGAAGATGAATACCGTGCCGGTGAACGGGTCCTTGCGCAGCACCGACGCCACCAGCGCCGCCAACCCGTCATGGCCCTTCCGGAAGTCGATGGCCTTGGTCGCGATCAGGATCCGAACCCGGTTCGACGGGAAGATCATGCGCCGGCCGTCAGCGCGTGCGCCACGGAAGCAATCCGATCTGCCGAGGCACCGGCCTCCAAGCGGATGATCGCGGCACCCATGGCGATCTCCACTCTGTCGGCCGACAGGGGCGCTGCGGCAGGCGGGTCCGCCCCCGGGCCGAGGATCAACGCCGCGAACTCGACGGGGCCCTCGGGTGCAGGCAGGACCAGCCGCCCCTTCCGAGCCATCGTTCGCCACGACGACACATGGTTCGCCGGCAGACCATGCCGCCGCGCCACGCCGTTCACCGTGGCACCGGGCACCAGCGTTTCCGCCACGATCCGTGCCTTCAGCTCATCCGGCCACTGCCGGTTCCGACGGCTCCGACCTGCGGCTGGGAGAACCTCCAATATGGTCTCCATGGAGAACCTCCGTCCTGATAATCACGCACCTCCAACGAGGTGATCGGGACGAAGGGCGGAAGGTGCGGTGCTGACGCCGCTTACGACCAGCAGGCGCAGGCAGTAGCTTAAACATCCTCGAAAACTGTCCAAGCATCGGGGAGTAGCTCATGGACCCGAACCTTATCGACCTCGATCAGCCCTATACGAAAGAGTTCGAGGGCATGACGAAGGTGCATGTTAGCCTCGAAGACCTTCTGGAAACCCGCAAACGGCTGGTTGCGGACATCCGGTCTCGTCTCGATGGAAAAGTCAGGACGTTTCTCGTGAGCCTGCATGACGGCACGCCAGACTTCGACGCTATCGAGCGGCCGCGGGCGGCTGACCTGCCTGCGGTTCGTTGGAAGCTGATCAATCTGGAGAAGCTGAAGAGGGATAACCTGGCCAAGCATGCGGAGTACCGATCAGCGCTGGAAGCGCTGTTCAGCTAGTCACCACTGCGGCTATCGCTCCGCTCGGGGGACTGACCTGTCTCTGCTGCTAAATGCGAGGCAGGAATACCTCGAAGGCAAGGTTTCCCAAACGGCGCCAATGAGTTACATTAAGCAGCGAGTTTGGGGATCTGGCGTTCCACCAATCGCATGTATCGTTGGTTGCACGCCCCCGCAACCAACGATAATTGCGAAACCTCCGCAGGCGCCGCCGCGGAGGTTTTTGCATTTCCAGACCCATTCCGCAGAGATCGTCTGTTGCGCCCTCCCGCAACCAGAATTAACAAACGCAATGACCCCGCCACTCCGGCGGGGTTTTGCGTTTGAACCGAAAGCGCAAGGATTCCAGCGAGAGCGCCCCGCGCGTCGATCTCTGTTGTTGTCGATCCGATCGGCCGCCTCGCCCGGAACGGGATCCGGGACGTTCCGTGCTGTGACCCCCGATCACTCGTCCATCTGATGCTAGAGTCCGGCCCAAGGAAAGGACCGGACATGAAGAGATCGAAGTTCACGGAAGAGCAGATCATTGCGATCCTGCGGGAGCAGGAAGCTGGG
>NZ_RJRZ01000004.1 GCF_003993775.1 Frigidibacter oleivorans | reverse complement strand
CGTCCGCCTTGAACCGGTGCAGCGACAGCTTGTCTTCCTCGGCATAGACGGCAACCGTCCTCTTCCCGAGCTCGTTCGCCGCACGCATAACCCGGATCGCAATCTCTCCACGGTTCGCGATCAGGATCTTCTTGAACTCGGTCATCTGCCCCTCCGCATCGGGGTTCGCACCGGACATTGCCGGGCCCGGAACCCCCCAGACTCCTTATGCGGATGCAGCTTCCGGTATGCCGCGATGCAGCGCAAGCCCCGCTGTCATGATTTTGCAATCTTCGCAGGCACAGCCGGCGGGCTGTGCAAAGATATCCGGCAGCGCGCGGTCGCGGCCGGCGCGAACATTCCGGGAACCCGTGCCTTCCCTCGGCCCGGGATCGGCGCTAGATTGGGGGCATGAACGGTTTCGACGAAGACGACGCCTTCGAGGCTGCGGCCCGGGCCGTGCCGCCGGCGGGCGGGCCGGGGGCACGGGCGAGCCTGTCGCAGCGCGCGATGGGCATGGACCCCGCGCGCCATCCCTGGCTGGACGACCTGAACCCCGCGCAGCGCGCGGCGGTCGAGGCGCTGGACGGCCCCGTGCTGATGCTGGCCGGTGCCGGAACCGGCAAGACCAAGGCGCTGACGGCGCGGATCGCGCATCTGCTGGCGACGGGGCGTGCCCGCCCGAACGAGATTCTCGCCGTCACCTTCACCAACAAGGCCGCGCGCGAGATGAAGGACCGCGTCGGCCGCCTGCTGGGCCATGCGGCGGAAGGGATGCCCTGGATGGGCACCTTCCATTCGATCAGCGTCCGCATCCTGCGCCGCCATGCCGAGCTGGTGGGGCTGAAATCCACCTTCACCATCCTCGATACCGACGACCAGATCCGCCTGCTGAAGCAGGTGATCGCCGCCGCCGACATGGACGAGAAGCGCTGGCCCGCCCGGCAGCTGGCCGGGCTGATCGACGGCTGGAAGAACCGCGCGCTGGTGCCGGAAAAGGTGCCGTCGTCCGAGGCCTCGGCGTTCAACAACCGCGGGACGGAGCTGTATGCCGCCTATCAGGAGCGGTTGCGCAGCCTGAACGCCGTCGATTTCGGCGACCTGCTGCTGCATGTGCTGGTGATCTTCCAGACCCATGCCGATGTGCTGGCGCAGTATCAGCGCTGGCTGACCTACATCCTCGTGGACGAGTATCAGGACACCAACGTCGCGCAATATCTGTGGCTGCGGCTGCTGGCGCAGGTGCATCGCAACATCTGCTGCGTGGGCGATGACGACCAGTCGATCTATGGCTGGCGGGGGGCCGAGGTCGGCAACATCCTGCGGTTCGAGAAGGATTTCCCGGGCGCGCGGGTGATCCGGCTGGAACAGAACTACCGGTCCACGCCGCATATCCTCGCCGCCGCCTCTTCGGTGATCGCGCAGAATGCCGGACGGCTGGGCAAGACGCTGTGGACCGATCTGGACGAGGGCGAGAAGGTGCGCCTGATCGGCCATTGGGACGGCGAGGAGGAGGCCCGCTGGATCGGCGAAGAGATCGAGGCGCTGCAGCGGGGCACGCGCGGCATGGACCCGGTCGCCCTGTCGGACCAGGCGATCCTCGTCCGCGCCAGCCACCAGATGCGCGCCTTCGAGGACCGGTTCCTGACCATCGGCCTGCCCTACCGGGTGATCGGCGGCCCGCGCTTCTATGAGCGGCAGGAGATTCGCGACGCGATGGCCTATTTCCGCCTCGCCGTCAGCCCCGAGGACGACCTCGCCTTCGAGCGGGTGGTGAACGTGCCGAAGCGCGGCATCGGCGACAAGGCGCAGCAGGTGGTGCAGACCACGGCGCGCGGCGACCGGTCCAGCCTGCTGGAAGGCGCGCGCCACGCGGTGGCGGCCAGCCTCGTCACCGGCAAGGCGGCGGTGGAACTGCGCCGCTTCGTCGAGAATGTGGATCGCTGGCATGCGGCGGTGAGGGCGGCATCGCCCGCCACCGCGGCCCCGGCCACGGGTGAGGACGATGCGCTGATCGAACTGCCGGACGATGCGGTGCCCCCGGCCGAGGATCATTCCCATGTCCGGCTGGCCGAGGCGATTCTGGAGGAATCGGGCTATGTCGAGATGTGGCAGAACGACAAGACCCCCGAGGCGCCGGGCCGGCTGGAAAACCTGAAGGAACTGGTCAAGGCGCTGGAGCAGTTCGACAACCTGCAGGGCTTTCTCGAACATGTGGCGCTGATCCTCGACAACGAGACGGACGCGGCCGAGAAGGTCACGCTGATGACGCTGCATGCGGCGAAGGGGCTGGAATTCCCCGTGGTCTTCCTGCCGGGGTGGGAGGACGGGCTGTTCCCCAGCCAGCGGTCGATGGACGAATCCGGTCTGAAGGGGCTCGAGGAAGAACGCCGGCTCGCCTATGTCGGCATCACCCGGGCCGAGGAACTGTGCACGATCAGCTTTGCCGGCAATCGCAGGGTCTATGGCCAGTGGCAAAGCCAGATGCCGTCGCGATTCATCGACGAACTGCCCGAGGCGCATGTCGAGGTGCTGACCCCGCCGGGGCTTTATGGCGGCGGCTATGGCGCGGCGGGGGCCTGGGCGGGCGCGGCCTCGGCCGGGGCGGGCGGCATCTTCGGCGCCTCGGCGGTCGAGGCGCGGGCGGCGCGGGCCGATGTCTA
This sequence comes from Frigidibacter oleivorans, assembly GCF_003993775.1. Taxonomy (GTDB): domain Bacteria; phylum Pseudomonadota; class Alphaproteobacteria; order Rhodobacterales; family Rhodobacteraceae; genus Frigidibacter; species Frigidibacter oleivorans. Next base: position 278,043 of record NZ_RJRZ01000004.1, on the reverse strand, counting down.
CAACTCGCCGGGCTGGAAGCGGATGCAGGACCGCGCCGGCAACCGTCCCGTCAGCCAGCCGCGCGAGGCGCGTCACACGGTGATCGACCTCGACGCGGTGTCGCCGCACGATCTGGGCGACCGGGTGTTCCACCGCAAGTTCGGCTATGGCCACGTCACGGCGGTCGAGGGCGACAAGCTGACAGTGGAGTTCGAACAGACCGGGCCGAAGCAGGTGCTGGCGGGCTATGTCGTGGCCGCCGTGGACGCGGGCGACGTGCCGTTCTGAAGAGGTGCCGTTCGGGAAAGACAGGCCGTGCCGAAGCTGCGGGGCGCGGGCTGGAACGGCGCGCGGCGGCGGGCGTTTCCTGTGGGTGAACCAAAGGAGGCACCGATGACCGCAGCGAAGACCACGCGCGACCATGACACGATCCGCAACTGGGCCACGGCCCGGGGCGGGCGGCCCTCGAAGGTGACGGACGGCACCGGCGAAGGCGGCATCCTGCGCTTCGACTTCGGCGAGCCCGAGGACCAGCTGGAGGAAATCGGCTGGGACGAATTCTTCAGCATCTTCGACGACCGCAAGCTGGAATTCCTCTACCAGGACATGACGGCGTCGGGCGAGGAAAGCCGGTTCAACAAGTTCGTCCTGCCATAACCGGCATCCAGCCCCGACGGGGCGCGAACAGGGGGCGTGAGGGCAGATAGCCTTCGCGCCCCCTGTCCTGTCCGGCAGGGCGTGACGCCATAGGCGACGATGGGGATGCCTGAAAGACGGGGATGCCTGAAAAGCGAACGGCGGCGCCCAGGGAGGAGGAGGGGCACCGCCGTTCTGAACGCCGACCCCAGGGAGGAGGAGGGGGCCACCGTATCCTGTACCGGCCCAGATTGGCGACCGGGGTGACGGCTGGCGACGCTCCAGGGAGGAGGAGGGAGCGCCGCCACCGTTGTAACGCCAGCCCAGGGAGGAGGAGGGGCCGACGCATTCCTTGCGAAGGGAACGGCGGCACCCAGGGAGGAGGAGGGGTGCCGCCGACCTTCATCACGACCGGCCAGGGAGGAGGAGGGCCAGCCGCGCATTCCGTTCCGGCGGGGTGAAGAGCGGCGGTCCCAGGGAGGAGGAGGGGACCGCCGCCTTCGTCACGTGGCCCTCAGGGAGGAGGAGGAGAGCCATCGCGTGCCGGCTGGGACTTTCGTCCCGGTATCTGGTGCGGCGGTCCCAGGGAGGAGGAGGGGACCGCCGCGGATTCCAGGGCTCAGGGAGGAGGAGGAGCCCAGGAAAGCGAATTACTTGTCGCCGAAGGCCGCTTCGGCCGCGACGCGGGTGATCATCGAACGGCTCAGGCCCAGATCGGCCAGTTCCCGCGACGTCAGAGCATTCAGTTCGCGCAGCGTCTGGTGAAAGACGCGGCGGCGTTGGCGGAACTCCTGAACGCCCTTGACGAAGGACGAGAGCCGTTCCGTGAAGCTGTAGGAACCGTTGTAGGAATTGGCCAGTGCCATTGTCGTGAGCCTCGGATCGTAAGTGTGAAGCGCCGGTGTGTTCTGCGCTGTTGGGGCTAACATGCGCTTCATGCTGCAACTGCACAATCCCTTTGAGGCTCAATCCTGCCATGCGATGGCTGCATAACCGGACCCGAGCCATTCTCTGGACGATCCGCGGTCCCCGCCGCGGATTCTACCGGGATCGGCATCCAATCCGGGTGCAACCGGCCCGGTTGCCCTTGTGGGCGCTGGCAGAAATGCCACATTGCGCCCGAATTCAGAGGAGGCCGCCCCCATGTCCCTGTCGCCCCAGACCGCCGTCGAGGCGCTTTCCCGGGTCGAACTGCCGCCGGCGATCGGCGGCGGCACGCTGGTATCGCGCGATCTGGTGCGGGCGCTGACCGTCGAGGGCGGAACGGTGCGCTTCGTCATCGAGGCGCCGACGCCCGAGGCCGCCCGGGCCATGGATCCGGTGCGCGCCGCGGCCGAGGCCGCGCTGCGCCGCCTGCCGGGAGTGGAGGCGGTGTCCATCGTCGTGACGGCGCATGGCCCGGCGCCGCGCCCCGCGCCGCCCAGCCTGAAGATCGGCGGCCACCCGACGCCGCAGGCCCCGGGCCAGACCGGGCCGCAGCGGGTGGCGGGCATCGACCGGATCCTCGCCATCGCCTCGGGCAAGGGCGGGGTGGGCAAGTCCACCGTCAGTTCCAACCTCGCGGTCGCGCTGGCGCGGCAGGGGCGGCGGGTCGGGCTGCTCGACGCCGACATCTACGGGCCCAGCCAGCCGCGGATGATGGGCGTCAGCGGGCGCCCCGCCTCGCCCGACGGCAAGACGATCCTGCCGCTGACCGCGCATGGCGTCACGGTCATGTCCATCGGCCTGATGCTGAAAGAGGACGAGGCGGTGGTCTGGCGCGGGCCGATGCTGATGGGCGCGCTGCAGCAGCTGCTGGGGCAGGTGGCCTGGGGCGAGCTCGACGTGCTGATCGTCGACCTGCCGCCCGGCACCGGCGACGTGCAGCTGACGCTGTGCCAGCGCACGCATCTGACCGGCGCCATCGTCGTGTCCACGCCGCAGGACGTGGCCCTGCTGGATGCGCGCCGCGCCATCGACATGTTCGGCAAGCTGAAGACGCCGGTGCTGGGCCTGATCGAGAACATGTCCACCTATGTCTGCCCCAATTGCGGGCACGAGGCGCATATCTTCGGCCATGGCGGCGTGCGGGCCGAGGCGGCGAAGCTGGACCTGCCGTTCCTGGGCGAGCTGCCGCTCAGCCTCGACGTGCGGCTGGCGGGGGATGCGGGCATTCCGGCCGCCGCGGGCGAGGGGCCGGTGGCCGAGGCCTATGCCCGCCTTGCCCGCGGCCTGATCGACGGCGGCGTGGCCTGAGGGCTGCCGCCCACCTCACTGCCGTTTCCGACGATGCGTCTGGCCGGGCCGGCCGGGGCTGGCGCCGCGACTCACGACGCCTGTTCGACCCGGGAAGCTCATGGGAAATCACGGGACAGATGTTCGTTCCCGCGCTCCCGGCTTCGTGAATCGGCGTGAGTCGGGGCCAGAATTCCGTGAATCGGAGCGAAAAGCGTGGCGAAGCTGCAACGGGTGGCGGTAAGCAAGCCCGGCTTCCGCGGCGGTGGCGGGATCGCACGGGAAAAATCTCGCTCCCTCACGGCATCTACATGCGGGTGTCCCTTTAGGGTATAGCGCGACATTTTGTGCGTTGCTGTCACCTAAGTCGTTGTTTCTGCGCGAACGCCTCCCGGTCGCGCCAGCCTTGTTCGGCCTCGATACCCAAAGAATGGCATTGCTTCCCATGTAATCCCGTGGCATCCCTATTCACACGATGATCACGGGAACGGGGCGGCAAGACCCCAACGGCGACAAGAGCAGGCTTCATACAGGCACCCGACTCATCGACAACCAGAGATCCGGCGCGCGGGCGAGCAGACATCCCCCCAGGTGGCGCGCGTAGCCGGACACCCAGTGATGGGACGAGGGCGGCGGATCGGGCAGTGGCAGCAGCCCGGTCCGCCGTTTTTCCTCCGGGGACTGCGCACCCCGGCGGATGGGCAGTGAAACGAAGGAGCGCGGCCCGATGGCCGGCATGTTCATCGGCGAATACACCTTCAAGGTGGACGGCAAGGGGCGCATGTCGATCCCCGCCGATTATCGCCGTGAACTGGAACAGAACGATCCCGACTGGACCGAAGGCCTGCGCCCGAAGATCGCCGTGGTCTATGGCGGGCCGAAGCAATCCTATCTCGAATGCCACACCGCCGGCGACTTCAAGGCGCTCGCCGCCGAGATCGCGGCGATGGAGCGCGGCTCGATGGAGCGGCGGATCCTGGAACGCATGGTTCTGGGCGCGGCGGTGATGACCGAGATCGACCCCGACGGCCGTCTGGTGCTGCCGCAGCGCCTGCGCGAGAAGATCGCGCTCGACGGCGAGGCCAAGTTCATCGGCGGCGGCCAGACCTTCCAGATCTGGAAACCCGAGACCTTCGAGGCCGAGGATCAGGCGCGGATCGACAGCTGGCTGGGCGACCGCGACGACGATTTCGACATCTATTCGCTTCTGGCGAAGAAGGGCGGCTGATGGTCGCGGAGAATCCGCACATCCCGGTGCTGCTGCGCCCGCTGCTGCAGGCGGTGGCGCCGGTGTCCGGGATCTGGCTCGACGGAACCTTCGGCGCGGGAGGCTATGCGCGCGGCCTGCTGGCGGCCGGGGCCGACCGCGTGATCGGCGTCGACCGCGATCCGTCGGTCCTTGCGATGGCCGAGCCGTGGCGCGGCGACTGGGGCGACCGGCTGCGCCTGGTCGAGGGCACCTTCTCGGATCTCGACACGCTGGCGGGCGAACCGCTCGACGGGGTGGTGCTGGATCTCGGCGTGTCGTCGATGCAGCTCGACCAGGCCGAACGCGGCTTTTCCTTCCAGAAGGACGGGCCGCTGGACATGCGGATGAGCGGGCAGGGCGACAGCGCCGCCGACCTGGTCAACACCGCGTCGGAGGCGGTGCTGGCCGATGTCATCTATCACTATGGCGAGGATCGTGCCGCGCGCCGCATCGCCCGCGCCATCGTTCGCGCCCGCGAGGCCGCACCCTTCGAGACCACGCTGCAACTGGTGCGGGTGATCGAATCCTGCCTGCCGCGCCCGAAGCCGGGACAGAGCCACCCGGCCACCCGCAGCTTCCAGGCGATCCGCATCGCGGTGAACGACGAATTCGGCCAGCTGATCGAGGGGCTGGAGGCCGCCGAACGCGCGCTGAAGCCCGGCGGGCGGCTGGCCGTGGTCACCTTCCATTCGCTGGAGGACCGCGTGGTCAAGCGCTTCCTGCAGCTGCGCTCGGGCGGCGAGGGGCAGGGCAGCCGCCATGCCCCCGGCCGCACCGGCCCGGACCCGGCCTTCCGCCTGCTCAGCCGCCGCGCGATCGGGCCGGATGACGTGGAACTGGCCGCGAATCCGCGCGCCCGTTCGGCCAAGCTGCGGGTCGCGGAACGCACCGATGCGCCGGCGGGGCGGTCGGACCGGGCGGCGATGGGCCTGCCGCAACCGGCGCTGGACGCGGGGCTGACCCGCGCGCCGCAGCGGCGTTCGCAGAAAGACGGGGGTCACTGATGCGCAGCCTGTTCTTCGTCCTGACCGCGCTGGCGGTGATGGGTCTCGCCTTCTGGGCCTATCGCGAGAATTACCGCACCCAGGCCAAGATCGCCGAGATCGAGGCGCTGCAATCCGAGATCGGCCATCTGCGCGAAAGCCTCGGCGTACTGAAGGCGGAATGGGCCTATCTGAACCGCCCCGACCGGCTGCGGGAACTGGCCGAGATCAACTTCGAACGGCTGCAACTGCTGCCGCTGACCGCGGCGCAGTTCGGCACGCCCGCGCAGGTGCCCTATCCGCTGCCCGGGCTGCCGCCGGTCACCGACCCGGTCGAAACCTTCGGCGCGCTGCCGCAGCCGGCGCTGGCCGGACCCGATACTGACGAGGCCTTGCCATGACCCGCACGCCCCTGCGCCCGCTGGCCCGCATTCTCGACGCCCGCGAGAAGGGCGAGAACCCCGACGCCATCGAACGCGAGAACCTGCGCGTGCGGCACGAGGCGCTGCGCGACAAGGCGCGGCTGCGGGCCGAGGGGCGGCTGCTGTTCATGGGACTGGTGTTCTTCTCGGCCTTCACGGTGATCGGCGCGCGGATGGGGCTGCTGGCTGCAACCGAGCCGGTGGAGCCGCGCACCGCCACCGCCGGCGCGCCGATCGTCGCCGCCCGCGCCGACATCGTCGACCGCGAGGGCCGCATCCTCGCCACCAACCTCGTGACCCATTCGCTCTATGCGCAGCCGCAGATCATGGTCGATCCGCTGCATTCGGCCCGCGAGCTGGCGCGCATCTTCCCCGATCTCGACGCGGCACAGCTGGAGAAGGATTTCACCGGCAGCCGCAAGTTTCTGTGGATCAAGAAGAAGATCAGCCCCGAACAGATGCAGGCGGTGCATGACATCGGCGATCCGGGCCTGCTGTTCGGCCCGCGCGAGATGCGGATCTATCCCAATGGCGCGCTGGCCGCGCATGTGCTGGGCGGGGCGAGTTTCGGCCGCGAGGGCGTGCATTCGGCCGAGGTGATCGGCACCGCCGGGGTAGAGGCCACCTTCGACAAATGGCTGCGCGACCCGGCGAATGGCGGGCAGCCGCTGCAACTGTCGCTGGATCTGGGGATCCAGGCCACCATCGAGGAAGTGCTCGACGGCGGCATGAAGCTGATGAACGCCAAGGGCGCCTCGGCGGTGCTGATGGACGCCCATACCGGCGAAATCGTCGCCATGGCCTCGCTGCCCGATTTCGACCCCAACACCCGGCCCGCGCCGGCGGTGAAGGGCGACCCGTCGGACAGCCCGCTGTTCAACCGCGCGGTGCAGGGCGTCTATGAACTCGGCTCCACCTTCAAGATCTTCGCGGTGGCGCAGGCCATCGAACTGGGCCTCGTCTCGCCCGACACGATGATCGAGACGCAGTCGCCGATGATCTGGGGCAAGCACCGGATCCGCGACTTCCACAATTACGGCGCGCGGCTGAGCGTGACCGACATCATCCTCAAGTCCTCGAACATCGGTACGGCGCGGATCGCGCTGCTGATCGGGGCGGAACGGCAGAAATCCTTCCTCGGCGCGCTCGGCCTGCTGGAACCGACGCCGATCGAGATGGTCGAGGCGCCGACGGGGCGGCCGATCGTGCCGGCGCGCTGGCCCGACATCACCACGATGACCATCAGCTATGGCCACGGCCTGTCGGCGAGCCCGCTGCATCTGGCCGCCGCCTATGCGACCGTCGCGGCCGGGGGCACCCGGGTGACGCCGACGCTGCTGAAGCAGGACCAGGTCCCCGTGGGGCCGCGCGTCATCTCGGAACAGACCTCGGCCACGGTGCGGGCGCTGCTGCGCGGGGTCGTGACCAAGGGCACCGCCAGCTTCGGCGAGGTGCCGGGCTATGCCGTGGGCGGCAAGACCGGCACCGCGGACAAGCCGATTCCCACCGGCGGCGGCTATTATGACGACAAGGTGATCGCCACCTTCGCCTCGATCTTCCCGGCGCACGATCCGAAATACGTGTTCATCCTGTCCCTCGACGAACCTTCGGAAAATTCCGGCAGCGAGCCGCGCCGCACCGCCGGCTGGACGGCGGTGCCCGTGGGGGCCGAGGTGATCCGCCGGATCGCGCCGATGCTGGGCCTGCGCCCCGAGGTTGAACCCGCCACCGGGCATGGGATAACACTCGTCCGCAACTGAGGCGCGGCGTCGTCCCGCGCCGCTTCGGCCCTGTCCGGGCCTTCGAGCGAGGCAGAGATGGAAGGCACGAAGACGCTGGCCGAACTGGGCCTGACGGCACAGGGCGGGGCCGAGGCGCAGGTGACGGGGCTCAGCGTGGACAGCCGGCAGGTGCGGCCGGGGCATCTGTTCGCGGCGCTGCCGGGCAGCCGGATGCATGGCGCGGAATTCATCGGCTACGCGCTGCGGATGGGGGCGGCGGCGGTCCTCACCGACCGCAAGGGGGCCGAGATCGCGCGCGACGCGCTGGAGGCGAGCCCCGTGGCGCTGGTGCTGGCCGAAGATCCGCGCGCGGCGCTGTCCTTCGCGGCGGCGCTGTGGTTCGGTGCCCAGCCCGACACGGTGGTGGCGGTGACCGGCACCAGCGGCAAGACCAGCGTCGCCACCTTCACCCGGCAGATCTGGCAGGCGCTCGGCCTTCCGGCGATCAACCTGGGCACGATGGGGGTGCTGGGCGATTTCGAGGCGAAGCTCGCCCATACCACGCCCGAGCCGGTGACCCTGCACCGCATCCTGGCCGAGGCCGCCGCGGCGGGGATCAGCCATGCCGCGATGGAGGCCTCGTCCCACGGGCTCGACCAGCGCCGGCTGGAGGCGGTGCGCCTGCGCGCGGCGGGCTTCACCAATTTCAGCCAGGACCATCTCGATTACCACAAGGACTTCGAGGAGTATTTCGCCGCCAAGGCGGGGCTGTTCGACCGGGTTCTGCCGGATGACGCGACGGCGGTCATCAACACCTCGGACCCCTGGGGCCGGCGGCTGCTGTCCGAGGTGGTCGAACCCCGCGGGCTGCGCATCCTGCGGGTGGGCCATGACGACAGCGCCGACCTGCGCATCCTGAACCAGCGCTTCGACGCGACGGGGCAGGAGGTGCGTCTGTCCTGGGGCGGCGAGACGCGGCAGCTGCGGCTGAACCTGATCGGCGGCTTCCAGGCGGAAAACGTGCTGATGGCGGCGGGGCTGGCGATGGGCGCGGGCGCGGATCAGGACGCGGTCTTCGCCACGCTGCCCGGTCTGGTGACGGTGCCGGGGCGGATGCAGCTGGTGGCGACCCGCCGCAACGGCGCCACGGTCTTCGTCGACTATTCGCACAAGCCCGGCGCGCTGGCCTCGGCGCTGCAATCGCTGCGCCCGCATGTGATGGGCCGCATCGTCTGCGTCTTCGGCGCCGGGGGCGACCGCGACCGGGGCAAGCGCCCGCTGATGGGCGAGGCGGCAGCGAAACATGCCGATGTCGTCTTTGTCACCGACGACAATCCCCGCAGCGAAGACCCGGCCGCGATCCGGGCCGAGGTGATGGCCGGCTGCCCCGAGGCGACCGAGGTTCCCGACCGGGCCGAGGCGATCCTGCGCGGCATCGACGCGCTGGAACCGGGCGATGCGCTGATCGTGGCGGGCAAGGGGCACGAGACCGGGCAGATCGTCGGCGACACCGTCTATCCCTTCGACGATGCCGAACAGGCCAGCGTCGCCGTCGCCGCGCTGGAGGGCCGGATTTGACGCCGCCCGAAGCGCCGCTCTGGACGGCGGCCGAGGCGGCGGCGGCGACCGGCGGGCGGGCCACGCGCGATTTCGCGGCGCAGGGCGTGTCGATCGACACCCGCACGCTGGTGCCGGGCGATCTGTTCGTCGCGCTGAAGGACGTGCGCGACGGGCATGAATTCGTGCGCGCCGCGCTGGACAAGGGCGCGGCGGCGGCGCTGGTGTCGCGCATCCCCGATGGCTGCAGCGCGGCGGACCCGCTGCTGATCGTGCCCGATGTGCTGGCGGGGCTGGCCGCGCTCGGCGCGGCGGGGCGGGCACGGACGGCGGCGCGGGTGATCGCGGTCACCGGTTCGGTCGGCAAGACCTCGACCAAGGAGATGCTGCGCGCGATCCTCGCGCCACAGGGGCGCGTCCATGCCGCCGAGGCCAGCTACAACAACCATTGGGGCGTGCCGCTGACGCTGGCGCGGATGCCGGTGGACAGCGATTTCGCGGTGATCGAGATCGGGATGAACCACCCGGGCGAGATCGCGCCGCTGTCGCGGCTGGCCCGTCCGCATGTCGCGGCGATCACCACCGTCGCCGCCGCGCATCTGGAAGCCTTCGACGATCTGGAGGGCATCGCCCGCGAAAAGGCCGCGATCTTCCTGGGGCTGGAGCCGGGCGGGGTGGCGGTGCTGCCCCTGGGCCTGCCGGTGACGCCGATCCTGACGGCGGCGGCTGCGGAGGCGGGCGCACGGGCGGTGACCTTCGGCCCCGATCCGGCGGCCGACTGGCATCTGGCCGAGGCGCGGCTGGTGCCGGACGCGACGGTGATCCGGGCACAGCATGACGGGCGCGACCTGCTGCTGAAACTGTCGGTGCCGGGGCGGCACTTCGCCTCGAACGCGCTCTGCGCGCTGGCTTCGGCCGCGGCGGCGGGCGCGGACCCGGGTCTTGCGGCGCTGGACCTCGGGCGCTGGCTGCCGCCCGCGGGCCGCGGCACCCGCGAACGCATCCTGCTCGATCCGGTCGATGACGATCTGGCCTTCGACCTGATCGACGACGCCTTCAACGCCAATCCGGCCTCGATGGCCGCCGCGCTGGAGGTGCTGGCCGCCGCCACGCCCACGAACGGGATCGGCCGCAAGGCCATCGGGCGGCGCATCGCCATCCTCGGCGACATGCTGGAACTGGGACCGGAAGAGGCGGCGCTGCATCTGGCCATCGCCGACCACCCGGCGATGGCCGAGATCGCGCTGATCCATTGCGCCGGTCCGCGGATGCAGGCGCTGTGGCAGTCGCTGCCACGCGCGCAGCGCGGCGAATGGCACGAGTCGGCGGCCGATCTGGCCGCGCGCGCGCATCATCTGGCCGATGCGGGCGACGTCCTGCTGGTCAAGGGATCCAAGGGATCGAAGGTCAGCCTCGTGGTTGACGCGCTCCGGAAACTCGGGCAGGCGGTCGCCCACAATGATCGGGGGACCGACTGATGCTTTACTGGCTGGGCCAGTTTTCGGATGGCGGGGACGTCTTCAACCTGTTCCGCTACATCACCTTCCGGGCGGGCGGGGCCTTCCTGACCGCGCTGCTGTTCGGCTTCCTCTTCGGCCGGCCGCTGATCGACTTCCTGCGCCGCAAGCAGAAGAAGGGCCAGCCGATCCGCGAGGACGGGCCGCAGACCCACTTCGTCAAGGCGGGCACGCCGACGATGGGCGGGCTGCTGATCCTGTCGGCGCTGCTGGTCTCGACCCTGCTGTGGGCGCGGCTCGACAATGCCTATGTCTGGATCGTGCTGTTCGTCACCTATGCCTTCGGCATGATCGGCTTTGCCGACGACTATGCCAAGGTGACCAAGCAGAACACCAAGGGCGTGTCTTCGCGCATGCGCTTCCTGATCGGGCTGGCAGTCGCCTGCGCTGCCGGGGCCGCCGCCGCCTGGGCACATCCCGCGGCGCTGACCGGGCGGCTGGCGCTGCCCTTCGTGAACGAGTTCATGCTGAACCTCGGGTTGCTGTTCGTGCCCTTCTCGATGCTGGTGATCGTGGGCGCGGCCAATGCGGTCAACCTGACCGACGGGCTGGACGGGCTGGCCATCATGCCGGTGATGATCGCGGCCGGCACGCTGGGCGTCATCGCCTATGCGGTGGGCCGGGTCGACTTTACCCAGTATCTGGGCATCCACTATGTCCCCGGCTCGGGCGAATTGCTGATCTTCGTGGCGGCGCTGATCGGCGGAGGGCTGGGCTTCCTGTGGTATAACGCCCCGCCGGCGGCGGTGTTCATGGGCGATACCGGCAGCCTCGCGCTCGGCGGCGCGCTGGGCGCCATCGCGGTGGTGACCAAGCACGAGATCGTGCTGGCCATCGTCGGCGGGCTCTTCGTGGTCGAGGCGCTGTCCGTCATCATCCAGGTGCTGTACTTCAAGCGCACGGGGCGGCGGGTCTTCCTGATGGCGCCGATCCACCACCATTTCGAGAAGAAGGGCTGGGCCGAGCCGCAGATCGTGATCCGCTTCTGGATCATCTCGCTGATCCTCGCGCTGGCAGGGCTGGCGACGCTGAAGCTGCGGTGACGGGCAATGGCGCTCGAGGCGATGCTCGCCGCCTGGGGCCTGCCGGTGATCTTCCTTGCCGCAGCGGTCGAGGGCGACGGGGCCGCGTTCTTCGCCGGGGTGCTGGCGCATCGCCGCCTGTTTCCCTACGAGGCGGCGGCGCTGACGGTGGCGGCGGGGGCCTTTCTCTGCGACACGACGCTGTTCTTCCTCGGCCGCCATTCCCGGCGCTTCGCCTTCGTGCGGCGGCTGCTGTCCACCGGCCCGGCCGAGCGGATGCGGGCCACCGTGCACCGCCACCGCATCTGGGTGGCGCTGGGCTTCCGCTTCCTGTGGGGCGTGCGCACGGTGGCGGCGCTCAGCCTCGGCGCGGCGCGGGTGCCGGCGCGGCTGGTGCTGCCGCTCGACGCGCTGGCGGTTCTGGCCTGGGCGCATCTGGTGGTGGGCTTCGGCTACGGGCTGGGCGCCGTGATGCGCCGGCTGGCGGGGGAGGTGCCGCTGACGCACCATCTGCTGCTGGGGGCGGCGGGTGCGGCGGTGCTGGCGCTGGCCGGCTGGGGGCTGCACCGGCTGTGGTTACGGCGCGGAGACGCCTGACCCGCCGGCGCGCCGTCCTTGCGGCGGCGGGCGCTGTCGCTCATGGTCCCGCGACGATCTGAACGGAGGCAGGCGATGATTCCGGTGCGGGGATACGAGGGCGCGACGGTCGCGGTGCTGGGGCTGGGCCGGTCGGGGATCGCCACGGCGCGGGCGCTGCGGGCGGGCGGGGCGGAGCCGCTGCTGTGGGACGACAGTCCCGAGGCCCGCGCCCGGGCCGAGGCCGAGGGCTGGACCTGTGCCGATCTGGGCCGCGACAGCAGCTGGACCGGGGTGACGCTGCTGGTCACCTCGCCTGGTATCCCGCATCTGTATCCGCAGCCGAACCGGCATATCCTGAAGGCGTTGCAGCTGGGGGTGCCGGTCGACAACGACATCGGGCTGTTCTTCCGCAGCTGGGCCACGCCCGACTGGGACAGTTTCGACGTGATGCCGAAGGTGGTGGCGGTCACCGGATCCAACGGCAAGTCGACGACCACGGCGCTGATCCACCACATCCTGCAGGTCGCCGGCCGGCCGACGCAGATGGCCGGCAATATCGGCCGCGGCGTGCTGGACATGGAACCCGCGGCGGATGGCGAGGTGGTGGTGCTGGAACTGTCCTCCTACCAGACCGACCTCGCCCGGGCGCTGACGCCGGATGTGGCGGTCTTCACCAACCTGTCGCCCGACCATCTGGACCGCCATGCGGGGATGGGCGGCTATTTCGCCGCCAAGCGCCGGCTGTTCGCCGAGGGCGGGCCGGACCGGGCGGTGATCGGCGTGGACGAGGTCGAGGGGCTGTATCTGGCCGGTCAGCTGGCCGAGGGGCTGGCCGATGACCGGGTGATCCGCATCAGCGCCGGCCAGAAGCTGGAGGGCGAGGGCTGGTCGGTCTTTGCGCGGAAGGGGTTTCTGGCGGAATGGCGCAAGGGGCGGCAGGTCGCCTCGATCGACCTGCGCGAGGTGCGGGGCCTGCCGGGCGCGCATAACCACCAGAATGCCTGCGCCGCCTATGCGGCGGTCCGCAGCATCGGCCTGCCGCCGAAGCTGGTCGAGGGGGCGTTCCACAGCTTCGCCGGGCTGCCGCATCGCAGCCAGACGGTGGGCACGGCGGGCGGGGTCCGCTTCGTCAACGATTCGAAGGCCACCAATGTCGACAGCGCAGCCAAGGCGCTGCAGGCCTTTCCGCGCATCCGCTGGATCGCCGGGGGGCTGGCGAAGGAGGGCGGGATCGCCGCGCTGCGCCTGGTCGCGGCCGAGGTCGCCAAGGTCTATCTGATCGGCCATTCCGCCCGCGACTTCGCGCTGGATCTGGGCGACCTGCCGCAGGAGATCTGCGAGACGATGGACCGCGCCGTGGCCCGCGCCGCGGCCGAGGCAGAACCGGGCGAGACCGTGCTGCTGGCCCCCGCCGCCGCGAGCTTCGACCAGTATCCCAACTTCGAGAAGCGGGGCGACCATTTCGTGGCGCTGGTCCAGGCGCTGCCGGGGTTCGAGCCGGCCTGACCGGCGTGTCAGGTGGGCGTGTCAGGCGGGGATCATCGCCCGGGCCGCCGCGGCGCGGATCGCCGCGGTCAGCGGTGCCAGCGCCGGGGCCGCGAGCCGCGCCCATTGCCAGTAGAGCGGCGTGTCGAGCGGGCGCCCGGGCTGCAGCTCCACCAGCCGGCCCGCGGCCAGATGCGGGCGCACCAGCGATTCAGGGTTCATCCCCCAGCCGATCCCCAGCAGCGCCGCGCTGACGAAAGCCTCGGACGAGGCGATGCGATGCGCGGGCAGCCGAAGGCTAGCGTCGGTCAGCGCCTGTGCCCAATCGGCCTGCAGCCGGTCCTTGCGGTCGAAGATCAGCGCGGGGGCCTGTTCCAGCGCGGCGGGCGTGACGCCTTCGGCGAAATACCGGGCATGGAAGCCGGGGCTCGCGACCGCCAGATAGCGCAGGCTGCCCAGGGCACGCACGTCGCACCCCTGCACCGGGCGGGGCTGGGCGGTGATGGCGGCCAGCACCTCGCCCCGGCGCAGCCAGTCCGCCGCATGGTCCTGATCGTCGATCACCAGGTCGAAGAGATGCCCCTCGACCCGCGCCAGCGCCGGCAGCAGCCAGGTCGCCAGCGTGTCGGCCGTCACCGCGATGCGCAGCGTCCGGGGGGCGGCGCCGTCGCCTTCCAGCCCCAGATCGCGGGCCGCCGCCGCCTGCAGCAGCGCCAGCTCGTCGGCCAGCCGCGCGAGCCGTGCGCCGGCCGCCGTCGCCCGTGCCGGCTGGCTGCGTTCGACCAGAACCGTGCCCGTCCGTTCCTCCAGCGCGCGCAGACGCTGCGAGATCGCGGGCGGCGTCACCGACAGGGCGGCGGCGGCGGCCTCGAACGAGCCGCAGCGCAGGACGGCGGCAAGGGCGGCAAGCTGGGCGGGATCGAACATAAGTTTGGCTTAAGTTAGTTCACGAAGTTCAACTGTTCTAATGCGGCCTGTGCCGGTAGTCGAGAGGCGGCAACAGGAGATCCGCATGACCGCCGCCTATTTCGCCGGGTTCCGGCTTGGCCTTGGCCTGATCGTCGCCATCGGGGCGCAGAACGCCTTCGTGCTGCGGCAGGGGCTGCTGCGGCGGCATGTCTTCCTGACCTGCGCCTTCTGCGCGCTGGCCGATGCGCTGCTGATCGCGCTTGGCGTGGGCGGCTTTGCCCTGGCGTCCGGGGCGATGGCCTGGCTTGCCCCGGCGCTGCGCTGGGGCGGGGTCGCCTTCCTGCTGTGGTACGGGTTGCGCTCGGCGCGGTCGGCCTGGCAGGGCGGCGGGCGGCTGGAGGCCGCGACCGCGGGCGAGGGCGCGGGCGGGATCGGGGCGCTGCTGGCGACGCTGACGCTGTTCACCTTCGCTAATCCGCATGTCTGGCTGGATACGGTGGTGCTGCTCGGCAGCATCTCGGCCCAGTTCGCGGGGCGCGAGCCGGCCTTCGCCGCCGGGGCGATGACCGCCTCCTGCGTCTTCTTCTTCAGCCTGGGCTACGGGGCGCGGCTGCTGGCGCCGCTGTTCGCCCGCCCGGCCGCGTGGCGGGTGCTGGACGGGATGATCGCGCTGGTGATGTGGTCCATCGCCCTCGGTCTGGCCCTTGGCGGCTGATCCTTTCGCCCTTGCAACCGCCGCACGGCTGGGGCCAAGTCCCGCCATGACCGACCCTTCCCCTCCCGCCGCCAGCCGCCCCGTTGCGGGCATCCTGTGGATGCTGGCCTGCGGGCTGTGCTTCGTGGCCGTGACCGGCATCGTGCGCCATGTGGGCACCGACCTGCCGGCGGCGGAGGGGGCCTTCCTGCGCTTCGCCTTCGGGTCGGTGCTGATGCTGCCGGCGCTGTGGGCGGTGCTGCGTCAGGGGTTGTCCCCGGCGCTGTGGCGGATCGTGCTGGCGCGGGGCGTCATCCATACCGGCGCGGTGGTCCTGTGGTTCTTCGCCATGGCGCGCCTGCCCGTGGCCGAGGTCACGGCGATCGGCTACCTGAACCCGGTGGCGGTGACGATCGGCGGGGCGCTGATCTTCGGCGAGCGGCTGGCGCTGCGGCGCATTCTCGCCATCGGGGTGGCGGTGGTGGGGACGCTGGTGATCCTGCGGCCCGGCACCCGGGTCATCGAGCCCGGCCATCTGGCGCAGCTGGGGGCGGCGCTGTGCTTCGCCGGGTCCTATCTGTTCGCCAAGCGGCTGTCGGGCGCAATCCCGGCCGGGGCGGTGGTGGCGCTGATGTCGGGGGCGGTCACGCTGTTCCTGATCCCCTTCGCGGCGCTGGACTGGGTGACGCCCGATGCAGGGCAACTGGGCTGGATGGCACTGACGGCGGTCTTCGGCACGGCTGCGCATCTGTGCATGACCCGGGCCTTTGCCGCGGCACCGCTGACGGTGACCCAGCCCGTGACCTTCCTGCAGCTGGTCTGGGCGGCGCTGCTGGGGATGGCGGTCTTCGGCGAACGGGTGGACCCGATGGTGCTGCTTGGCGGCGGCATGATCATCGCCGCGATCAGCTACATGACCTGGCGCGAGGCGCAGCTGCGGCGGGCCGCGACGCCGCCGCGGCCGGCGACCGAGCTGTAATCCGCCCGGACCGGCCGCGGGCCTCGTCAGCCCCGGGGGGCGATCAGCCGGGCAATGACGCCTTCGCGGGTGATGCGCCCGCCGCCCTCGACGGGCACCGCCGGCTCGGCCCGCAGCCGTTCCATCACCTCGCGCACCGGCAGGCCGGGCGGCACCGGCACGCCCGGCGCCTCGCCCGGTTCGCACATGTCCTCGGCGGTCAGCACGCCCAGCGGATTCATATGGGCCACGAAATCCGCGACATAGTCATTGACCGGATTGGCGATGATGTCGCGCGCGGTGCCGCATTGCACGATGCGCCCGCCTTCCATCAGCGCGATCCGGTTGCCCAGCTTGAACGCCTCGTCGAGGTCGTGGCTGACGAAGATGATGGTGCGGTGCAGTTTCGCCTGCAGGTCCAGCAATTCGTCCTGCAGCCGGGACCGGATCAGCGGGTCCAGCGCCGAGAAGGGTTCGTCCATCAGCAGGATCGGCGCATCGGTGGCGAAGGCACGGGCCAGGCCCACGCGCTGCTGCATCCCGCCCGACAGCTCGCCCACGCGGCGGTCGGCCCAGTCTTTCAGCCCCACCAGCGCCAGCTGCTCATCCACCTTCTTGCGGCGTTCGGCGGCGGCCATGCCCCCCAGCTCCAGCCCCAGCCCAACATTGTCGCGCACGCTGCGCCAAGGCAGCAGGCCGAATTGCTGGAACACCATCGCCACGCACTCGCGCCGCACCCGCAAGAGGTCGGCCGGCGGCGCCGTGACCACATCGCAGTTCCAGTCGCCGTCATGGATGATGACGTGGCCCCGGCAAACGGGGTTCAGCCCGTTCACCGCGCGCAGAAGCGTCGACTTGCCGGACCCGGACAGGCCCATCAGCACCAGGATCTCGCCCTGATCGACGGTCAGCGAGCAGTTGTGCACCCCCAGCACTTGACCGCTGGCGCGCTGCACCTCGCTGCGAGACTGACCGGCATCCATCAGCGGAAGTGCCACATCAGGCTTTTCGCCGAACACGATCGAGACATTGTCGAACTCGACGGCCGGGCGGGCGGTCGTTTCGGTGGCGTTGGCGGCGGATTGCACGGCTTGGTCGGTCATCTGCGGCGTTCCACCTTGAGCATGCGGTCGAGGACGATGGCCACCACGACAATGATGAAGCCGGATTCGAAGCCGAGCGCGGTATTCACCTGGTTCAGCGCCCGCACGACCGGCACGCCCAGCCCGTTCGCGCCGACCAGCGCCGCGATCACCACCATCGACAGCGACAGCATGATCGCCTGCGTCAGCCCGGCCATGATCTGCGGCAGCGCCCAGGGCAGTTCCACCTTCCACAGCCGCTGGCGGGGAGTGGCACCGAAGGCGGTGGCCGCTTCCAGCAGGGCCGAGGGCGTCGAGGATATGCCGAGATGCGTCAGCCGGATCGGCGCCGGCAGCACGAAGACCACGGTGGCGATCAGGCCCGGCACCATGCCGAGGCCGAAGAAGACGATGGCCGGGATCAGGTAGACGAAGGTGGGCAGCGTCTGCATCAGGTCCAGCACCGGCGCCATCGCCTGATAGAGCCGCGGCCGATGCGCCGCCGCGATGCCGAGCGGCACGCCCACCGCCATGCAGACCCCGCAGGAGACGAGGATCAGCGTCATGCTTTCCATCGTCTCGTCCCAGTAGCGCTGGTTGAGGATGAACAGGAAGCCGAGCCCCACCAGCAGGCAGACCTTCCAGCTGCGCTGCAACACCCAGGCCAGCGCCACCAGCAGCGCGATCAGGACCAGCGGGTGAAACGCCTCCAGCCCGCCGAGGATCAGGTCGATCAGCGCGCCGATGACGGTTCCGATCAGGTCGAAGACGGGGCCGCCATGGGCGTTCAGCCAGTCGAAGACCATCTTCGCCCATTGGCCTACGGGAATCTTTTCGGTCAGCCAGTCCATCGGGCGGGCATCTCCTGCGGGGGATCGGTCGGAAGGAAGGGGGCGGAGCGGGTGGCGCGGGGCCGCCGCCGGTCAGCGGCGCCCCCGGCCGTCGCGGCGGTCAGAGACCGAATTCTTCCTTCACGACCGGCAGGCCCTCGGCGCCGTCGGTGGTGGTCACACCGGCCAGCCAGGTGTCGAGCACCTGCGGATTCGCCTCGATCCAGGCCTTGACGGCGGTATCCGGATCCTCGCCGCCATCGAGGATCTTGCCCATGATCTCGTTTTCCATGGGCAGGGTGAAGGTCATGTTCTTCAGCAGGGTCGCCACGTTCGGGCATTCCTCGGCGAAGCCCTCGCGCGCGACGGTCTTCACCACGCCCTCGCCACCGAAGAACTCCTCGCCGCCCGGCAGGTACTTCAGGTCGAAATTGGCGTTCATCGGGTGCGGTTCCCAGCCGAGGAACACGACGCCCTTCTGGTCGGGATAGAAGCGCGACACCTGCGCCAGCATGCCCTGTTCCGAGGATTCCACCACCTCGAAGCCCTCGAAGGGCTTGCCGGCCTCGGTCAGGCTGATCAGGTAGCCGTTGCCCTCGTTGCCCGGCTCGATGCCGTAGATCTTGCCGTCCAGTTCGTCCTTGAACTTCGCCACGTCGGCATAGCTCTGCAGGCCCTTGTCCCAGAGGTAGGTGGGCACGGCGAGCGTGTATTTGGTGCCTTCGAGGTTGGTGGAGATTTCCTCGATGCTGCCCTTTTCCAGATAGGGGCCGATCGCCGCTTCCTGCGCCGGAAGCCAGGTGCCGAGGAACACGTCGACATCGCCCGCATCCATCGAGGCATAGGTGACCGGCACCGACAGGATCTTCACGTCGACGTCATAGCCGAGCGCCGTCAGCACCTGTTTCGCGGCCGAGGTCGTGGTGGTGATGTCGGTCCAGCCGACATCCGAGAAGCTCACGCTGTCGCAGGCGGCGGCGACCGGCCCGGCGGCAAGCAGGGCGAGCGCCGAGACGGCGGTGGCGTGGCGGATGGTCTTCTTCATGCTGTGCTCCCTGTGAGCTTGGGTTCGGGTCGGGCCCGGTTTCTTGATTGACGCGTCAATTAATTCACGGCACATCTGTCATTGCAACCATTTTTGCGACATCCAGATGGCGAGATCCGCAGCAGAACCCCTCCGCCGGGCCGAGATCGTGCAGGCGACCATACAGGAGATCGGGCGAACCGGAACCCTCGAGGTCACGGTGGCGCAGATCGCGCGGCGTGCCGGGGTCTCTTCGGCGCTGGCGCACCACTATTTCGGCTCCAAGGAGGCGATCTTCGTGGCGGCCATGCGCCATGTCCTGGCGCTGTACGGGGCCGAGGTACGGGGCGCGCTGGCCGCTGCGGAAGGCCCCCGCGCCCGGGCCGAGGCGCTGATCCGCGTGTCGTTCTCGCAGTCGAACTTCCGCCGCGAGGTGATCGCGGCATGGCTGAACTTCTACGTGCTGGCGCAGACCATGCCCGAGGCGTGGCGGCTGCTCGACATCTATCGCCGGCGGCTGGACAGCAACCTGCGCCACGCGCTGCGGCCGATCCTCGGCGACCGGGCCGCGGCGGTGGCGGCCTCGCTCGGCGCGCTGATCGACGGCGTCTATTTGCGCGAGGCGCTGAAACGGACGGCGCCGGACCGGCGGGGGGCGGCGGCGCTGGTGCTGGGGCATTTCGAGGCGGAACTGGCCCGCGGCGACGGCGGACGGTGACACATCAAGAACGGCAGGCGGAACGAATGACGGCGACAGGGACAAGCGAAGATCGGCCCAACATCCTGATCTTTATGGTGGATCAGCTGAACGGGACGCTGTTCCCGGACGGTCCGGCCGACTGGCTGCACGCGCCCAACCTGAAACGGCTGGCGGCGCGGTCGGTGCGCTTTGCCAATGCCTATACCGGCTCTCCCCTCTGCGCGCCGGGGCGGGCCTCGTTCATGTCCGGCCAGTTGCCGTTCCGCACCGGCGTCTATGACAACGCGGCCGAGTTCCGGTCGGACATCCCGACCTACGCCCATCACCTGCGCCGCGCCGGCTATCGCACCTGCCTGTCCGGCAAGATGCATTTCGTCGGCCCCGATCAGCTGCACGGGTTCGAGGAGCGGCTGACCACCGACATCTACCCCGCCGATTTCGGCTGGACGCCCGATTACCGCAAGCCCGGCGAGCGGATCGACTGGTGGTATCACAACATGGGCTCGGTCACCGGCGCGGGCGTGGCCGAGATCACCAACCAGCTGGAATATGACGACAACGTCGCCCACGAGGCGAAGATGAAGGTCTATGACCTGGCCCGCGGGCTGGACGACCGACCCTGGATGCTGACGGTGTCGATGACCCATCCGCACGACCCCTATGTCGCGCGGCGCAAGCACTGGGACCTCTATGCCGAATGCGACCACCTGATGCCGGAGGTGGGGCTGATTCCCTATTCCGAACAGGATCCGCACTCGCGCCGGATCTTCGACGCCTCCGACTGGCATCAATACGACATTTCGGACGATATGGTCCGCGACTCGCGCCGCGCTTACTTCGCCAATATCTCCTATTGCGACGAAAAGATCGGCGAGATCCTCGAGGCGCTGGAAACGACCCGCCAGCAGGCGGTGATCCTGTTCGTGTCGGATCACGGCGACATGCTGGGCGAGCGCGGGCTGTGGTTCAAGATGAACTTCTTCGAGGGCTCGGCCCGGGTGCCGCTGATGATTGCCGCGCCCGGCCTGCCGCCGGGGCGGATCGACACGCCGGTCTCCACCATCGACGTGACCCCGACGCTGTGCGACCTCGCCGGCATCTCGATGGACGAGGTGAGGCCCTGGACCGACGGGCAAAGCCTCGTGCCGCTGGCGACCGGCACGCCGCGCACCGAACCCGTCGCGGTGGAATACGCGGCCGAGGCTTCCGAGGCGCCGCTCGTCTGCCTGCGCAAGGGACGGTGGAAGCTGAACCTCTGCCAGCTCGACCCCGACCAGCTGTTCGACCTCGAGGCCGATCCGCGGGAACTGACCAACCTCGCCGCCGATCCGGCCCATGCCGGGGTGCTGGCGGAACTGAAGGCCGAGGCCGCGGCCCGCTGGGATCTGGACCGCTTCGACGCCGATGTCCGCGCGAGCCAGGCCCGCCGCTGGGTCGTCTACGAGGCGCTGCGGCAGGGCGGCTACTACCCCTGGGACTACCAGCCGCTGAAGAAAGCCTCCGAGCAATACATGCGCAACCACATGGACCTGAACATCCTCGAGGACTCCAAGCGCTTCCCGCGCGGCGAATGAAGGACGGCCGATGATCGCACAACCCACCGCCAGCCATTTCGTCGACGGCGCCTTCGTCGAGGATGCCGAGGGTGCGCCCTTCGACGTGATCTTTCCCGGCACGGGCGAGGTGATCGCCCGGCTGCACGCCGCCACCCCCGCGGTGATCGAGGCGGCGCTTGCCTCGGCCGAACGGGCGCAGCGGGACTGGGCGGCGCGCAAGCCGGTGGAACGCGGCCGGGTGCTGCTGCGCGCGGCGGCCCTCCTGCGCGACCGCAACCGCGACCTGTCGGAACTGGAAACGCTGGATACGGGCAAACCGCTGCAGGAAACGCTGGTGGCGGATGCGGCCTCGGGCGCCGATGCTCTGGAATATTTCGGCGGACTGGCGGCCACCGTCACCGGCGAGGCGATCCCGCTCGGTGGCGATTTCGTCTACACGATCCGCGAACCGCTGGGTGTCTGCGTCGGCATCGGCGCCTGGAACTATCCGACCCAGATCGCCTGCTGGAAATCCGCCCCGGCGCTGGCCTTCGGCAATGCGCTGGTGTTCAAGCCTTCCGAGGTGACGCCGCTCGCCACGCTGAAACTGGCGGAAATCTTCATCGAGGCGGGGCTGCCGCCCGGCCTGTTCAACGTGGTCAACGGCATGGGGCCGGTGGGCGCGGCGCTGGTGACCGACCGCCGGGTCGCCAAGGTGTCGCTGACCGGGTCGGTGCCGACCGGGCGGCGGGTCTATGCCGCGGCGGCCGAGGGCATGCGGCAGGTGACGATGGAACTGGGCGGCAAGTCGCCGCTGATCGTTTTCGACGATGCCGATCTCGACTCTGCGGTGTCGGGCGCGATGCTGGGCAACTTCTACTCGGCGGGACAGGTTTGTTCCAACGGCACCCGGGTCTTCGTGCAGAAGGGTATCCGCGACCGCTTCCTCGACCGGCTGGCGGCGCGCACGGCGGCGATCCGTCTGGGCGATCCGCGCGACGAGGCGACCCAGATGGGGCCGCTGGTCAGCGCGGCGCAGCTCGACAAGGTGCTGGCCCATGTCGAGGGCGCGAAGGCCGAGGGCGCGCGGCTGGTCACGGGGGGCGCACGGGCCGCCGTCAACAGCGGGTTCTTCATGCAGCCCACCGTCTTCGCCGATGTGACGGATGACATGACCCTTGCCCGGGAAGAGGTGTTCGGCCCGGTGATGGCGGTGCTGGATTTCACTGACGAGGCCGAGGTGATCGCCCGCGCCAATGCCACGGAATTCGGGCTGGCGGCAGGCGTCTTCACCGCCGACCTGGCCCGGGCGCACCGGGTGGTGGCGCAGCTGCAGGCCGGGACCTGCTGGATCAACGCCTACAACCTGACGCCGGTCGAGGCGCCCTTCGGCGGGGTGAAGATGTCGGGGATCGGGCGCGAGAATTCGCGCGCCGCGGTCGAGCACTGGACGCATGTGAAGTCGGTCTATGTCGGCACCGGCCCGGTCGAGGCGCCGTATTGACCGCTGCCCGCGGCAACGGGCGGAATGTTGAATTATGGAAATTGCTGGCCGGTCTGGCGGGTGAGGTGACGTCATGGATGCGGAATATCTGATCGTGGGGGCGGGCTCTGGCGGATCGGCGCTGGCCTATCGGCTGGCACTGGCGGGGCGCCGGGTGCTGGTGATCGAACATGGCGGATCGGATGCCGGGCCGTTCATCCAGATGCCCGGCGCACTCAGCTATCCGATGAACATGCCGGTCTATGACTGGGGCTTCCGGTCGGAGCCGGAACCGGCACTCGGCGGGCGCAGCCTGGCCACGCCACGCGGCAAGGTGATCGGGGGATCATCCTCGATCAACGGCATGGTCTATGTGCGCGGCCATGCCCGCGATTTCGACACCTGGGCCGAGATGGGGGCGGACGGCTGGTCCTATGCCGATGTGCTGCCCTATTTCCGGCGGATGGAACACTGGCACGGCGCGGGCGACGGCGGCGATGCCGACTGGCGCGGCAAGGACGGCCCGCTGCACGTCACCCGCGGTCCGCGCAGCAACCCCCTGTTCCGCGACTTCATCGAGGCCGGGCGGCAGGCCGGATACGAGACGACGGCGGATTACAACGGCGAAAAGCAGGAAGGCTTCGGCCCGATGGAGGCGACGATCTGGCAGGGGCGGCGCTGGTCGGCGGCCAATGCCTATCTGCGCCCGGCGCTGAAGACCGGCAACTGCCGGCTGATCCGGGCGCTGGCCCGCCGCGTGGTGATCGAAGACGGCCGGGCCGTGGGCGTCGAGGTCGAGCGCCGCGGCCGGATCGAGACGCTGCGTGCCGGGGCCGAGGTGATCCTGTCCGCCTCGTCGATCAACACGCCGAAACTGCTGATGCTGTCGGGCATCGGGCCGGCCGCGCATCTGGCCGAACACGGGGTGACGGTCGTGGCGGATCGGCCGGGGGTCGGCGCGAACCTGCAGGACCATCTTGAAATCTACATGCAGTATGCGGCCACCCATCCGATCACGCTGTTCCGCTACTGGAACCTCTGGGGCAAGGCGATGGTGGGCGCGCAATGGCTGGCCACGGGCGGCGGGCTCGGCGCCTCGAACCAGTTCGAAAGCTGCGCCTTCATCCGCTCTGCCCCCGGCATCGACTATCCGGACATCCAGTATCACTTCCTGCCCATCGCCGTGCGCTATGACGGGCGCGCCGCGGCCGAGGGGCACGGCTTTCAGGTGCATGTCGGGCCGATGCGGTCGAAATCCCGCGGCACCGTCACCCTGCGGTCGGCCGATCCGAAGGCGCCGCCGTCGATCCGCTTCAACTACATGAGCCATCCCGACGACTGGGCAGAGTTCCGCCGCTGCGTCCGCCTGACGCGCGAGATCTTCGCGCAGCCGGCGATGGCGGGCCATGTGCGCCATGAAATCCAGCCCGGCGCGGCGGTCGAGACCGACGAGCAGATCGACGCCTTCATCCGCGACCATGCCGAAAGCGCCTATCACCCCTGCGGCACGGCACGGATGGGCCGGGCGGGCGACCGGATGGCGGTGGTGGACCCGGAATGCCGGGTGATCGGGGTCGAGGCGCTGCGGGTCGCCGACAGCTCGATCTTCCCGCAGGTGACGAACGGCAACCTGAACGCGCCCTCGATCATGGTCGGCGAAAAGGCGGCGGATCACATCCTCGGCCGGGGGATGCTGGCGCCGGCCAATGTGCAGCCCTGGATCAACCCGAACTGGCAGGTGGCGCAGCGCTGACCAGCCGCGCCGGGATCAGCCCGCGCAGCGAGTTGCCCATCCACAGCCGGACCCGGGGCAGGTCACCGGCGCGCAGCACCTCTTCCCGCGCCGCGCCGGTCTCCAGCAGTTCGGCGCGCAGGCAGCCGGGCAGCAGTCCGCAGGCCAGCGGCGGGGTGCGCAGACCCTCCCCCCGGTCGAAGAACAGGTTGGTGATCGTGCCCTCGCAGACCTCGCCGGCCGGGTTGGCATAGATCCATTCCTCGATGCCCGGGGGCAGCGCGGCGCGGTCGCGGTCATAGCGGGCACGCATCGTCGTCTTCACCCCCAGCCAGGGCGAGGAGGCGAGCGGTTCCGCGGCCAGGGCCACCCGCCATTCGGCCGGCGCCGGGGGCAGGGGGGCGGCGGTCAGGTCGAACCGCCCTGCCGCGTCGAGCGTCAGGCGCAGGCGCAGGGACGCGTCACCCGCCACACCGCCCAGCAGTGCCGCCGCCGCGGCCGGATCGCAGGGGAAGCCCAGGGTGGCCGCCCCCGCCGCCAGCCGCGCCAGATGCCGGTCGCGGCGGGGCAGGCGGGTGCCATCCCAGGCCAGCGTCTCGATCAGCTGCAGGCCGGGGATCAGGCGAGCGTCGCGAAACGGGTCTTCCACAGCGCCTCCTGCCATTCGGACGCGGCGGTCGAATCGGCGACGATGCCGCCGCCCGCGTTCAGCCGAACGCTGCCGTCGCGGGCCAGCGTCAGGGTGCGGATCGCCACGTTGAACCGCGCCCGCCCGTCCGGCGCAGCCCAGCCGATGCTGCCGCAATAGGCGCCGCGCGACCGGGGTTCCAGCGCGTCGATGATCTGCATCGCGCGGATCTTCGGGGCGCCGGTGATCGAGCCGCAGGGGAACAGTGCGCGGAAGATCGCGGCCAGCCCCGTTCCCGGCAGCAGCCGTCCCCGCACCTCGGACACCATCTGGTGCAGCGTGGCATAGCTCTCGACCCGGAACAGCGCCGGCACCCGGACCGAACCGACGTCGCAGATGCGCGACAGGTCGTTGCGCATCAGGTCCACGATCATCAGGTTTTCCGCCCGGTCCTTGACCGAGCCGCGCAGGTCGGCCGCCAGCGCCGCATCCTCGGCGGGGTCGGCGGCGCGAGGGCGGGTGCCCTTCATCGGGCGCACGGCGATGCCGCCTTGCCCGTCGGTGTCGAAGAACAGCTCCGGCGACAGCGACAGGATCGCGGGCGATCCCGGCAGGTCGACCAGCGCCGCGTGATCCACCCGCTGCCGCGCCAGAAGCCGCGCGAACAGTGCCGCCGGCGTGCCGGTCGCCGTGGCGGTCAGCGGAAAGGTCAGGTTCGCCTGATAGATGTCGCCCGCCGCGATCCAGTCCAGCACCCGGGCCAGCGCCGCGGCATGGTCGGCCTCGGTGACGGAGGGCACCGGGGGCGTCAGCGATGCCGGGCCGGTGGCGTCCAGCGCCGCCCGTGCCTCTGCCGCGGGCGCGGGTCCGTCGAAGACCGCCAGCTGCACCAGCGGCCCCTCGGCGGCATGGCGGGCCAGCAGCGGTTCCAGACGGGGTTCCAGCGCCAGCCCCGCCTCATAGGCCAGATGGCCGGCGACCCAGTGCCCCGCCGCCAGCGCGGCTTCGGCCGCCGCCAGCGCCGGCGCGACCTCGGCTCCGGTCGCGGCGCGGATCATGCCGCGGGGCGCGCGGAACATCAGGGGGCGGTCATCGGGACCGGAAGCAAACAGGATCACGGCTATCGGGTCATCCGCAGGGCTGGCGGACCATCGCGGAACTGGCCGCGCGGTGCAAGCCGCCGCCGCATTTGATGCGCATCAAAGTGCGCGGTGCCGCCCCGCACTAGCCTGACCGGGCAACGAGAGGAGAAGCGCCATGTCGAACACGCCCCATGACATCTACGAGGATTTCCCGGCCGATACGGCGCGGATCCATGCGCTGAAGGCCGCGGACCCCCGCTTCGCCCGGCTGATGGACGAATATCACGAGATCAACCGCGCCGTGCACCGGGCCGAGGTGCAGGTGGACCCGGTCGAGCAACTGGCCGAGATCGAGATGCGCAAGCGCCGCGCCCTGCTGAAGGACGAACTGGCGCGGATTCTGGCGCAGGCCTGAGCCGGCAACCTTGACCGGGCGGGGGCCGCGCCCGCCCGGCTCAAACGATCTCGTAGGGCAGCAGGCCCCGCCGGTCGGGATCGACCTTCAGCCGCCGTTCCAGGGGCGGCACCGAGCGCTGGTGACAGTCCTTGCGTTCGCAGATGCGGCAGGAAATGCCGATCGGCTGATAGGCGCGCGGGTTCGACGGGTCGAGGTCGTCGGCATAGACGACCTGCGCCGCGTGGCTGACCTCGCAGCCGAGCCCGATGGCATAGCGCCGGACCGGCGCGGTAAAGCTGCCCCCCGGCTTCGACACGTCGCGCGCGAGGCTGAGATAGCGCACCCCGTCCGGCGTTTCCGCCAGCTGCCGCAGGAACCGGCCCGGCGTCTCGAAGGCCTGGTGCACGTTCCACAGCGGACAGGCCCCGCCGAAGCGGGCGAATTGCAGCCTGGTCGCGGAATGCCGCTTGGTGATGGTGCCGGCCTGATCGACGCGGACGAAGAAGAAGGGGATGCCCTTGGCCCCCGGCCGCTGCAGCGTCGACAGCCGGTGCGCCACCTGCTCGATCGAAGCGCCGAACAGGTCGGCCAGCCGTTCGAGGTCATGCCGCGCCGCCTGCGCCGCATCGAGGAACACCCGGTAGGGCAGCAGGGCCGCTCCGGCGAAATAGTTGGCAAGCCCCGTCCGCGCGATGGCGCGCGAGGTGTCGGACTGGAACCGCGCCAGATCCAGCGTCGCGTCCAGCAGGTCGCCCTGCGTCAGCAACGCCACCTGATGCAGGATCTGGAAGCGCTGCGTCGCGCCGGCCGCGCGGGTCGAGATCTGCAGCCGGTCGCCGGTGCGGGCGCGCAGGGGCGCCATGTCGACGAATTGCAGGTCGACCCCCTTTGCCGCCAGCAGGTCGCGGGCGCGCGCCACCGGGTCGGGGCGGTGACCTTCGGCCCCGAACAGGCGTTCCGCCGCCCGGTCCACCGCGTCGATGTAGTTGTCGCAATAGTGGAAGAAGTCGCGCACCTCCTCCCACGGGCTGGCGAGGCTGGTGCGGTCGTCGCGGCCAAGCGCCTCGTCGAGCGAGGCGAGCCGTTCATGGGTCTGGCGATAGGCGCGGTGCAGTTCCAGAAAGGCCCGCGCCAGCGCCGGCGCGTTCGATGCGGACAGCCGCAGGTCCGCCAGCGGCACCCCCGCATCCGCGAAGACCGGATCGGCCAGCGCCTCGCGCATGTCGCTGACCAGACGTTCGGCATCCCCGGTCGACAGCTTGGTGACGTCGAGCCCGAATTCCCCCGCCAGCGCCAGCACCACCGCCGCCGAGACCGGGCGATGGTTGTTCTCCATCTGGTTGAGATAGGGCAGCGAGACGCCCAGCCGTTCGGCAAAGACCTTCTGCGTCAGCCCGAGCCGCCCCCGCGTCTCGCGCAGCTTCAACCCGGCATAGAGTTTCTGCGTGGCCAAGCGTCGCTCCGATCGTCGCCCCGAACTTTGCGAAACCAGTCGTAGCCTTTGCAAAGCCGGTCCCGCAAGCGCCGTCTCGTCGCCTCGGAACGGGCCGCTTCAGACCGGGCCGCTTCAGAGGGGACCGGGCCGGGCCATCAGCACGCAGGGGATCGACGCCAGCGCCGCGCCCAGCATCACCAGCAGCAGCGGCAGCGCCGAATCCGCCCCGGCGATGGCCCAGGCCGCCAGCGCCGCGAACAGCGCCCCGCCACCGATGGTCAGCATCCCGCCGAGGCCCGAGGCGGTGCCGGCCAGTTCCGGCCGCACCGACATCATCCCCGCATTGGCATTGGGCAGGATCAGCCCGTTGCCGAAGGCCATGCCCCCCACCAGCCCGAAGAAGGCGAGCGGGGTCAGCAGCCCCGCCATCTGCAGCGCCAGCGAGGCCAGCAACGGCAGCGCCGTGAACAGCGCCCCCGCCAGCGCCATCCGTTCCATCCCCAGACGCACCGAATAGCGCCCGGTCAGGAAGTTGCCGCCCATATAGCCCACGGCGGGCAGCGCGAAGTGCAGCCCGATCTGCGCGGGGCCGAGCCCGTAGACCGTGGCGCCGACATAGGGGGCGCCGCCGATATAGGCGAAGAAGGCACCCGAGGAGAAGGTGGAGGCCAGCGCGAAGGCCCAGAACTGTCTGGCGCCGAACAGTTGCGGATAGCGGCGGAACTGGTCGCGGAAGCCGCCGCTGCCGCGCGCCGCCGTCTCGCCCAGATCGAACCAGCACAGCACCATCACCGCCAGCCCCGCGACGCCGAGAAAGACGAAGCTCGCCTTCCAGCCGAAGAACTCGTCCAGCACGCCGCCGATCAGCGGCCCGACCATCGGCGCCAGCGCCATGCCCATCGTGACATAGCCGATCATCGCCGCCGCCTGCGCGCCCGGCACCATGTCCCGCACCACCGCCCGCCCCAGCACCAGCCCGCTGACCACGACGGCCTGCAGCATGCGGAACAGCAGGAACAGCCCGGCCGTGGGGGCCAGCAGCGTGCCCAGCGTCATCAGCAGGAACAGCGCCAGCGCGCCCAGCACCACCGGGCGGCGGCCGAAGCGGTCGGACAGCGGCCCGATGATCAGCTGCAGTGCGCCGCTGAAGGCCAGATAGCCCGACACCGCCAGCTGGATCACCGCATAGTCTACCCCGTAATGCCGGGCGATGCCGGGGATCGAGGGCAGGAAGATGTTCATGGTCAGCGCGCTCAGCCCCGACAGGATCACCAGCGTGGCGATGTGGGGCGGCGTGGCCGGATCGAGGAAACGGACGGGAGGCATGGCTTCTGCTAGCGCCCGGCGAGGGGCAAGTCCATCTGCCTCGTGACGGAGGGGGGCGCGACGGGAGATCTATCCCCAGTCATGGAAGATGAACCAGGCCCCAGCCGCGATCAGCGCGAAGCCCACGCCATGCTGCCAGGTCAGCGGCTCTTTCAGGTAGAAGGTCGAGAACAGCGCGAAGACCGACAGGGTGATCACCTCCTGGATGGTCTTCAGCTGCGCCGCGCTGAACTGCCCATGCCCGATCCGGTTCGCGGGCACCTGCAGCAGATATTCGAAGAAGGCGATGCCCCAGCTGACGACGATCACCAGCAGCAGGGGCGCGGTCTTGAACTTCAGATGGCCGTACCAGGCGAAGGTCATGAAGACATTCGACGCGACCAGCAGGCCGATCGTCACCCAGGCGACAGGCAGGTGCATTCCCGCGGCCGGCAGGGCAGGGGCGTCAGGCGGTCTGGTCCGCCGCCAGCCGCGCCTCGAGCGCGGCGATGCGGGCGGACAGCGCCTCGTTCTCTTCCCGGGCCTTCTGCGCCATGGCGCGCACCGCGTCGAATTCCTCGCGGGTGACGAAGTCGCGGTCGGCCAGCCAGCGGTCCATCCAGGACTTCATCGCGGTCTCGGCCTCGGTCCGGGCGCCCTGGGCCACGCCCATCGCATTGGTCATCAGCTTCGAGATGTCGTCGAAGAACTTGTTGTTGCCCTGCATGGCGGATGCTCCCTCTGCGCGTAGGGCCTTATATGGCCGCTCGTCCCTGCGCTGACAAGGCAAGGCGGGCCCCGTAGCCCGCCCATCTTCCGTTCCCGGATATCCCCGGCGGGCGAACGGGCGCGGCACGCGCCATGAGGGGCAGACGGCCCCCCGCGCGCGCCGCTCGCCGCCTTGACTCCGCCCCCCGGGCGCGGTCTGTCTGCGCCCGACCGCAAACCGCCGCCCGCCGGCGGATGACCCGCCCCCGCGGCGCCCGATGACCCGAGGAGCCCGATGACCGGCCTGCCCTTCCCGGACCTCTCGCCCGAGATCTTCACCATCGGCGGCTTTTCGCTGCGCTGGTATGCGCTGGCCTATATCCTGGGGCTGGTCGCGGGCTGGCGGATCGTCGTCGCGCTGATGCGCCGCCCCGCGCTGTGGCCGGCGGACCGCGCGCCGATGGAGCCCGCGCGGGTCGAGGATCTGCTGACGGCGATCATCCTCGGCGTGATCCTCGGCGGGCGGCTCGGCTATGTGCTGTTCTACCAGCCCGCCTATTTCCTCGACCATCCGCTCGACATCGTGAAGGTCTGGCACGGGGGGATGGCCTTCCACGGCGGCTTCCTCGGCGTGGTGGTCGCGGCGCTGTGGTTCTGCCGCCGGCACGGGATCCCGCCGCTGTCGCTGGCCGATGCGCTGGCGCTGGCGACGCCGCCGGGGCTGTTCCTCGGCCGCATCGCCAATTTCATCAATGCCGAACTCTGGGGCCGGCCCACGAGCCTCCCCTGGGGCGTGCGCTTTCCGGGCGAGGCGGCGCAGACCTGCCCGGGCATTCCCTTCGGCCAATGCGCCCGCCATCCCTCGCAGCTTTACGAGGCGGGGCTGGAGGGGCTGGTGCTGATGGCGCTGCTGCTGCTGGCCTTGCGCGCGGGCTGGCTGAAGGCGCCGGGGCGGATCGCGGGCCTCTTCGTCGCGGGCTATGGCGCCGCACGCTTCGCGGTGGAATTCGTGCGCCAGGCCGACGCGCAATTCGTCACCCCCGACAATCCGGCGGGCAATGCCATCCAGTTCCTCGGCACCGGCCTGTCGATGGGCCAGCTGCTGTCGCTGCCGATGATCGCGCTCGGCCTGTGGCTGATCCTGCGGGCGCGGCCCGCGCCCGAGGGCCGGACGGCATGACCCCCCTCGCCGCCCTGCTGGCGCGGCGGATCGCGCAGACGGGGCCGATCAGCCTGGCCGAGTTCATGGCCGATTGCCTGCTGCATCCCGACCACGGCTATTACGCCACCCGCGATCCCCTGGGCCGGGCGGGCGATTTCACCACCGCGCCCGAGATCAGCCAGATGTTCGGCGAGCTGCTGGCGCTGGCGCTGGCGCAGGCCTGGACGGATCAGGGCAGCCCCGACCGCATCGTGCTGGCCGAGATCGGGCCCGGTCGGGGCACGCAGATGGCCGATGTGCTGCGCACGCTGAAGGCGGTGCCGGGGATGCGGGCGGCGGCGCAGCCGCATCTGGTCGAGGCCTCGCCCGTGCTGCGCGACCGCCAGCGCGCGGCGCTGGACGGGCAGGGGGCCCTCTGGCTCGACCGGGTCGAGGATCTGCCCGAGGCGCCGACCTTCCTGCTGGCCAACGAGTTTCTCGACGCGCTGCCGATCCGCCAGTTCGTCCGGGCCGGGCCGGGCTGGCGGGAACGGATGGTGGGCCTCGATGACGGGGGGCGGCTGGTCCCCGGCCTTTCCGCCCCCGCCCCGCTGGCCGCGCTGGACCGCCGGCTGGACGACACGGCCGAGGGCGAGGTGGTGGAACTGTGCCCGGCGCTGCCCGCCATCGTCGCCGCCGTCGCCGGCCGGGTGGCGCGGCAGGGGGGGGCCGCGATCTTCATCGACTATGGCGGCTGGCGCAGCCGGGGCGACACCTTTCAGGCGGTGCAGGATCACGCGCCCGTCGATCCCTTCGCCCGGCCGGGCGAGGCCGACCTGACCGCGCATGTCGATTTCGAGGCGGTCGCCCGTGCGGCCGTGGCGGCCGGCGCCGCCGTCACCGGCATGACCCCGCAGGGCGCGCTGCTGGACCGGCTGGGCATCGCCGCGCGGGCCGAGCGGCTGGCGCGCGGCATGGGCGGCGACACGCTGCGCCAGCATCTGGCCGCGCATCGTCGCTTGACCCATCCGCAGGAAATGGGAACGGTGTTCAAGGCGCTGGCGGTCCACCCCCGGGGAACACCGCCGCCGCCCGGCTTCGATGCGCCGCCCCCCGACACAGCCCCGGTGGCCCGTTCATGACGCTCGAAATCCTGACCTCCCGTTCGCTCGCGCCGCTGCGCCACGGCTTCTTCACCCGCAGGGGCGGCGCCTCCTCGGGCATCTTCGCGGGGCTGAACTGCGGGCACGGCTCGTCCGACCAGACCGAGGCGGTGGCGCTGAACCGCGCCCGCGTGGCCGAGGCGATGGGCGTCGTGCCGCAGATGCTGGTGGGGGTGCATCAGGTCCATTCCGCCGATGTGGTGACGGTCACCAGCCCGCTGGCCGAGGCGCGGCAGGCCGATGCGCTGGTCACGGCGGTGCCGGGGCTGGTGCTGACGGTGCTGACCGCCGACTGCCAGCCGGTCCTGTTCGCCGATGCGTCGGCCGGGGTGATCGGCGCAGCCCATGCCGGCTGGCGCGGCACGCTGGGGGGCGTGCTCGAATCGACGCTTGACGCGATGGAGGCGGCCGGCGCCCGGCGCGAGCGGATCGCGGCGGTGATCGGCCCGGCGATCAGCCAGCGCGCCTATGAGGTCGGGCCGGAATTCCTCGACACCTTCCTGATGGAGGACGAGGCGAGCGAGCGCTTCTTCGCCAACGGGCAGGGCGACCGCTATCTGTTCGACCTGCCGGGCTATGCGCTGGCCCGCCTGCGCGCGGCCGGCATCGGGCAGGCGGAATGGACGGGGCATTGCACCTTTTCCGACCCCGACCGCTTCTATTCCTATCGCCGCACCTGCCATGCCCGCGAGGCGGATTACGGCCGGCTGATCTCGGCCATCCGGCTCTGATCCGCCGCCTGCGCGCGCGTCCGAAGCAATCTTTCCGAATGCCCCGCCCGCGTCCGCGGATGGTCACGGATCCGCCCGAATTGCCGGCAAAGGTTCCTCAACGCCCGGATGCGGGATCGAGACCGGAGGATGGCATGACGAAGGAACGGCGCTGGCTTCTGAACACGCTGGCCGCGGCGACGCGCGAGGCGGATACCGCCCATCTGCCGTGGCAGCGCGGCGCGGCGCAGCCCGCACCGGCGGTGCCGGCCGATGCGGTGCCCGCGACGACCGGCCGGATCGCCGCCCGCGCCTGAGCCGCGCCCGGCGAATCGGCGGGCGGGGGGCAGAGGCGAATGTGGCGAAAACCCGGCGGCCGCACCGCCGGGGAGGAAACGAAAAGGGCGGCTGGCGTCCGATCGGACGCGATCCGTCACCTGCTGTTGAAGATTTTGACACCCTTGCCCGCACCGGGCAGAATTGGTCCGTTCCATCTGCGTTTTCGGTGGGGGCCGACGCGGGTGAGCTGACCGGAAGGCTGAACCCATGACCTATCCCCACCGCGCGCCGGCGGATCCGGCGCCGCAAGTGACGTCCAGCGTCTCGAAGATCACGGGCCAGAAGGACTGGGCCCCGCGCAGCGAGAGGCGGCCCCTGCGGGCGATGCCGCTGGCGCGCCGCTACGAGGTCGCCTTCCAGCGCCCCGAAGGCGGCGTCGGCACCGTGTCGCGGCTGGCCCCGGCGCTGCCGCTGTTCGAGCAGGCCTTCTCCGCGGTGGCCCGCGGCACCGTCATCGCGACGCCGAACGGCCCCACCGCGGTCGAGGATCTGATGCCCGGCGATCTGGTGACGACGCTGGAGAACGGCCCCGAGGAACTGCTCTGGACCGGGACCATCACCCTCTATCCCGTGACCACGACCGAACGGACGGGCGGCCATGCGGGCGAACCTGCCCGGCTGACGCGGATCATGGCCGACAGCTATGGCCTTGGCCGACCGCTGACCGATGTGGTGCTGGGGCCGCATGCGCGCGTCCTGCGCCGCGACCCGCGCCTGCCGTCGCTGGTCGGGGCCGAACAGGCCTATGCGCCGGTCCGGGCCATGGCGGACGGCGAAAGCGTCATCGAGGTCACCCCCGCGACGCCGGTTTCGGTGCACCATCTGGTGCTGGCCCAGCAGCGGACGCTCAGCGCGGCGGGGGTCGATATCGAAAGCTTCCATCCCGGCGAGGGCTTCGAGGGGATGATGGACCGGCAGTTGCTGCAGCTGTTCCTGGCGCTGTTCCCGCATCTGCCGCAGGGCGACGAACGCCAGCGGCTGCGCGGTTTCGGCCCGGTGGCGCATCCGCGCCTGACCCGGTTCGAGGCCGAGGAACTGCAACTGGCGCGCTGAGGGCGCGCCGGTCCGGGCAGGGCCGCTGCGTCGGCCCGCCCGCCGGCGGTCAGGCGTTGCGGCCGACCCGTTCTTCCAGCACGTCGAAGGGCACGCCGGGTTCGTCCTTGGCGCCGCGGATCACGAGGCTCGTCTTCACCGAGGCCACGTTGTCGGCCCGCGTCAGCTCGCCCGTCAGGAAGGACTGGAAGCTCGACAGGTCCGGCGCCACGCATTTGAGGATGAAGTCGATCTCGCCGTTCAGCATGTGGCATTCGCGGACCAGTGGCCAGGCGCGGCAGCGGTCCTCGAAGGCCGAGAGGTCGCTCTCCGCCTGGCTGTGCAGCCGTACCATCGCGAAGACCGCCACCTCGAAGCCCAGTTCGCGGGGATCGACCTCGGCGTGGTAGCCGCGGATATAGCCCTGCTCCTCCAGCGTGCGGACGCGGCGCAGGCAGGGCGGGGCGGAAATGCCCACGCGCTTGGCCAGTTCGACATTGGTCATGCGGCCATCGGCCTGCAACTCGGCAAGGATCTTTCGGTCGATCTCGTCGAGTCTGTTCGCGCCCATTGCCGATGCCTCATGATGCTTTTCGTTGCTTACCGCTGCCCCACCGCATGCGCAATTATATTTCGGCATGGACGGCGGACCACCGCGGGCAGCCCTGCGGAGGACGCGGACCGGATCAGCGATCTCCGGTCTTTTCGCGCCAGTCGAGGCGGCATATATCGGCCTGCGCCGGGGTGCAACCCCGGCCCTCCCGACCCGGGACCCCCAAGCCGGGGCCGGGCGGGGCGGGGATGGGGACCGGCGCGGGGATGCCGGCGGACAGCAAGGATGACGACGATGGGCGAGACGCGGCACAGCAAGGTTCTGATCATCGGCTCGGGGCCCGCGGGCTATACCGCCGCCGTCTATGCCGCCCGCGCGATGTTGAAGCCGGTGCTGGTGCAGGGCATCCAGCCCGGCGGGCAGCTGACCATCACCACCGATGTGGAAAACTGGCCGGGCGAGGCGCAGATCATGGGCCCCGACCTGATGGTGAAGATGGAGGACCACGCCCGCGCCATGGGGACCGAGGTCGTGGGCGACATCATCCTGACGCTGGACCTGTCGCGCCGGCCCTTCGTCGCGGTGGGCGACAGCGGCACCACCTATACTGCCGACGCGGTGATCCTCGCCACCGGGGCGCAGGCGAAATGGCTGGGCCTGCCCTCGGAAGAAAAGTTCAAGGGCTTCGGCGTCTCGGCCTGCGCCACCTGCGACGGCTTCTTCTATCGCGGGAAAGAGGTGGTGGTGATCGGCGGCGGCAACACCGCGGTCGAAGAGGCGCTGTTCCTGACCAACTTTGCCAGCAAGGTGACGCTGGTCCACCGCCGCGACACGCTGCGCGCCGAACGGATCATGCAGGAGCGGCTGTTCGCCCATCCGAAGGTCGAGCTCCTGTGGAACCACGAGGTGACCGAGGTTCTGGGCACCGAAACGCCGCTCGGCGTGACCGGGGTGCGGGCGCGCGACGTGCGGACCGGCGCCACGACCGACGTGCCCTGCGCGGGCTTCTTCGTGGCGATCGGGCATCACCCGGCCTCGGAACTGGTCAAGGACCAGCTGGAGCTGCATTCGGGCGGCTATGTGAAGGTCGAACCCGGATCGACCGCGACCTCGGTCCCGGGCGTCTTTGCCGCGGGCGACCTGACCGACCATGTCTACCGGCAGGCCGTCACCTCGGCCGGCATGGGCTGCATGGCCGCGCTCGATGCCGAACGCTGGCTGGCGGCGCAGGGTCTGGCCGAGGGCTGAGACGCCCCGGCCCTCACCCCGCGCTGGCGGGCGGGGTAGGGCCGGTATCGACATCCACCACCACCGACAGGCCCGGCGCCAGATGGTCCGCCATCGCCTGACCCGGGTCGATGCCGATGCGCACCGGCAGGCGCTGCGCGATCTTGGTGAAGTTGCCGGTGGCGTTCGATCCGGCCAGCAGGCTGAATTCCGACGCGGTGGCGGGCGAGAAGGCCTCGACATGGCCGCGGAAGGCCTGGCCGCCGAGCGCATCGACGGTGAAGCGGACCTCCTGCCCGGTCCGCATTCCGTGCAGGCCGGTCTCCTTGAAATTGGCGATCACCCACAGATCGGTGCCGACATGGGACACCAGCGCGGTGCCCGCGGTGACATACTGCCCCACCCGGGCCGAGACCTGCCCCAGCCGCCCGTCCGCCGGCGCGTGGATCACCGTATTGTCGAGGTCGATCCGCGCCAGCGCCACCGCCGCCTCGGCGCTGGCGATGTCGGCCCGGCGCGCGGACAGGCCGACCCGCGCGCTTTCGATCGCCTCGGCCTGCACATCGACCTGCGCCTCGGCCTGTTCGACGGCGGCCCGCGCCTGCTGCACCGCCAGTTCCGACTGGTCGGCCGTCGATTGCGAGGTGACACCCCGCTCTTGCAGCGCCTGCGACCGGGTCCAGTCGGTTTCCGCCGTGGCGAGCGCCGACCGGGCCGCGGCCAG
The DNA here is from genome assembly GCF_003993775.1 of Frigidibacter oleivorans. Classification (GTDB taxonomy): domain Bacteria; phylum Pseudomonadota; class Alphaproteobacteria; order Rhodobacterales; family Rhodobacteraceae; genus Frigidibacter; species Frigidibacter oleivorans. The sequence goes on along the minus strand of NZ_RJRZ01000004.1, from coordinate 241,287 downwards.
TGCGGCGTCGTCGGCCCGGGCCACCGCCTCGGCCGAGCGCAGCGACTGTTCGCCCACCTTCAGCGCGGCCTTCGCGGCGGCCAGCTGCGCCTCGGCCTGCGCCAGCTTCTGGCGGTAGATGCGGTCGTCGATGCGGGCGATCACGTCGCCGGCCTTCACCGTCTGGAAATCGACCGCCTCCACCGCGCTCAGATAGCCCGACAGCTGCGGCGCGACGGCGGTGACCTTGCCGCGCAGATAGGCGTTTTCCGTTCGCGGTTCGGCGGCAGAGAAGGGCGGCAGATGCCAGGCGAACAGCAGCAGCAGCACGCCGGCGATGCCGATGACGGTGACGATGACGGTGGGGATCAGCTGGGGACGGGTCATGATGCGGTCTGGATATCGGAGGGGGAGGGAGGGGTGAGGCGCGCGGCGAGCCGGTCGCGCAGCAGATGCAGCAGCAGCAGCCCGGCGGCACCCGCCGCGCAGAGGAAGGTCAGGAAATAGGCGTCGTTATAGGCCATGACATAGGCCTGGGCTGCGGCGTCCTGTGCCAGCGCCGACACTGCCTGCAGCCGGCGCGCCGCGGCGTCGGGCATCTGGCCGGCCAGCGCCGCCATGCCGCCGGCGATGGATCGCATGGTGCCGGGATCGGTCGCCTGCAGCTGTTCGGCCAGTCCCTGATAGTGAAACGCCTGCCGCCGGTTGATGATCGTCGTGAAGAGGCCGGATCCGATGACGCCGCCAAGGCTCTGGCTCGACAGGAAAACCACGACGAAGGACAGCAGGTAGTTCGGCCCCCGCGCCAGCGCGGCCATCAGCCCCTTCAGCATCGCGGGGGGCATGAACAGCATCCCCGCGAAGCCGATCAGCGACTGGCTGACGATCATCTGCGCGGGCCTCGTATCGACCGTCGCATGGCTGTCCATGAAGGCGCCGATCGCGATCAGCAGCAGTGCGACAAGGTGGAACTGCGGCTCGCGCCCCGGCTTCATCCAGGCGACACAGGCCAGCCCGCCGATCAGGCTGGCCAGGCAGATCACCGCGAAAAGGCCGGTCATCTGCGACGGCGCCAGCCCGAGCGCCTGGAACATCCGGGGGGCGCCGGTGCTCTGTTCCGACAGAAGCAGCCGGAACAGGAACAGCGTCGCTGTCAGGTGCAGCATCGCCGGCGAGACGAGCCAGCGGATGTCGAGCAGCGGTTCCGGCCGGTGCAACTCGATGACGACCGTCAGCGCCAGTGCCGCCACCGACCCCGCCAGCAGCCAGCCGATCCAGGCGGTATCGCCCCACCAGTGGATCGGCCCCATGACGAAGCCGGTGGCGATGCCGCCGAAGGCAAAGGCAATCAGCGCGAAGCTGAGCAGGTCGAGCGGCTGGATCACCTTCATATGCGGCACTGGCCGCAGCGGCAGCAGCCGCACCGCGACCAGCGACAGCATGGCCAGCGCCAGCGTGGTCAGGTGGATGCCCTCCAGCCCGCCATCGCCCACCAACGCGGGCGAGATCACCCGCGCCAGCGTCGGCGCCGACATCAGCAGCACCAGCACCATCGGCAGGCCGAGCCGCATTTTCCATTGCTGCGGCAGCGGTTCCAGCATGTAGAGAAAGCCCAGAGTGGACAGCGGCGCCGAGGCGATGCCGGCGAGGAACTGCAGCACCACCGCCGAGCGCAGGTCGTTGATCCAGACCGAGGCGAAGGCCACCGCGAGGTACAGCGCGGTGCCAATCTCGGCAAAACGGCGCAGCCCGTACTGGGTGCGGATCTTGATCAGGATCAGCGTGATCGAGGCGCGGGGGACCAGATAGGCCGCCAGCAGCCAGCTCGCTTCGGTCGTGGTGATGCCGAGGTCGCCCGCATATTGCGCGACATTGGCGGTGACGAAACCTTGGCCGAGCCCCTGCGACAGCGCCAGCAGCGCCGAGGCAACGAAGTAAGGCAGCGCGCGGTGCAGCGGAAAGCCGGCCTCGGGGGAAGGCGCGGCCGGGGTCGGGACGTCGGGGGCGGCGGTCATGGGTCGACCCCTCCGTCACGCCCGCGCAGCCGGGCGGCGTTGCGGGCGATGCGTTCCAGCACCTGGCGCGTGCGCTCCTGATCCTCGTCCGAGATATCGGCCAGAACCTCGGCCCGGATCCGTTCGACGAAACGCGTCACCTCGGCCGACCGCCCGCGGTCCGTCAGGAACAGCGCCCGCTTGCGGGCGTCGCCGTCGAGGCCCCGGCGTTCGATGAACCCGTCCTGGTCCAGCGCGTCGATCTGGCGTTTCAGCGTCGGCGCCTCGATCCCCAGTTCCTGCGCTAGTTCGGCCTGCGTCGCGCCCTCCATCCGCGCCAGCGTCGTCAGCACCCGCGCCCGCGACATGGTCAGTCCCATCTCGGCGGCGGTGGTGTCGTACTGGCGGCGCAGTTCGCGCAGCACCTGCAGAAGGGCGTCGAGCAGCGGGGACTCGGTCATGGGAAAGCCTGCTAATTGCTTAGCAAGCTAAATAGATGCTTCCACCGCAGGATAAAGGGGTGCCAAGTCACGACCGCGTGAGAGCTGCGACCGCGCCGTCCCAGCTTTCGCCCCCGCCTTCGGGTCATCCACAAGATCGCGGGGTTATCCACCAGAATCGGCTTTACAGGCTGACGCTGCGACTGCACCATATGTTGTGAGGGCGGATGCAGGTCACGCCGCCTTTCGCGTCAGACCCTGCCGGTAGTAGGCCCTGCCCCGGACACCGGCACAAGCAGACGAGGCGCTGCATGTCGCTTGCCGAAGACTTCACCCTCTCCGACGAAATCGACCCGATCGACATTGTCGAGACGCTCGCCGAATACCACGACTGGGAATTCGACCGCGTCGCCGACGACCAGATCGCCATGGCCGTCGAAGGGCAGTGGCGCACCTATTCGCTGACGCTCGCCTGGTCGGCGCGCGACGAGACGTTGCGTCTGATCTGCACCTTCGAGATGGAGCCGCCCGAACACCGGATGCCGGAACTGATGGAGGTGCTGAACCGCATCAACGACCAGGTCTGGTGCGGCGCCTTCACCTACTGGGCGGAACAGCGGCTGATGGTCTGGCGCTATGGCCTGCTGTTGTCCGGCAGCCAATCGGCCGGTCCCGAACAGATCGACCGGATGATCGGCAGCGCGGTGATGGCGGCGGAACGCTTCTACCCCGCCTTCCAGCTGGTGGCCTGGGGCGACAAGGACCCGGAGGCCGCGATGCAGGTGGCCATTGCCGAGGCCTATGGCCGCGCCTAAGGTCCGCCCCGGTCCTTCGGACAGAGACTGCGACGGAGACGGGGCATGGACATGAACGATGTCAGGGAGCGCGGGCTCGTGCTCCTCGGCTGCGGCAAGATGGGTTCGGCCTTGCTGGCGGGCTGGCTGAAGGGCGGCTTGCCCGCCGGGTCGGTCTGGGTCCGCGACCCCAACCCCTCGGACTGGCTGCGCGGCACCGGCGTGCATCTGGACGGCCTGCCCGAACGCCCCGCCGTCGTGCTGATCGCCGTCAAGCCGCAGATGATGGCCGATGCGCTGCCGGCCCTGGCGGCCTTCGGCGGCGGCGGCACTCTGTTCCTGTCGGTCGCGGCGGGGACCACGCTTGCCACCTATGCCGCGATGCTGGGCGCGACGACGCCGGTGATCCGCGCGATGCCCAACACCCCCGCCGCCATCGGGCGCGGCATCACCGCGATCTGCGGCAATGACCGCGCGACCGATGCGCAGATGGCGCTGGCCGAGGCGCTGTTGTCGGCGGTGGGGCAGGTGGTGCGGCTGGAGGGCGAGCACCAGATGGATGCGGTCACTGCCGTCTCCGGCTCCGGCCCCGCCTATGTCTTCCATCTGATCGAGACGCTGGCCGCCGCCGGCGCCGCCGAGGGCCTGCCCCCGGCGCTGGCGCTGCGACTGGCGAAGGCGACGGTCGCCGGGGCGGGCGCGCTGGCCGAGGCGGCGGACGAGGATCCGGGGCAGTTGCGGATCAATGTCACCTCGCCGGGCGGGACCACGGCCGCGGCGCTGGCTGTGCTGATGAATGCCGAGACCGGCTTCCCCGCGCTGATGGCGGCGGCGGTGAAGGCGGCGGCGGACCGGGGACGGGAGCTGGGCAAGTGAGCGGTGCGGCAGCAGAGCGGATCGGATTCGACGATTTCCTGAAGGTCGATGTGCGAGTCGGGCGGATCACCCGCGCCGAACCCTTCCCCGAGGCGCGCAAGCCCGCCTACAAGCTGTGGATCGATTTCGGCCCCGAACTGGGCGAGAAACGGTCCTCGGCCCAGATCACCGACCACTACACTCCGGAAACGCTGGTCGGGCGGCAGGTGCTGGCGGTGGTGAATTTCCCGCCCCGGCAGATCGGCCCGGTGATGTCCGAGGTGCTGACGCTGGGCGTGCCGGATGCCGAGGGCCGGGTGGTGCTGATCGGCCCCTCGCTGGAGGTGCCCGAAGGCGGGAGGCTCTATTGAAGCTGCTGATCACCCGGGACATGCCCGATGCCGTGGCGGCCGAGGCGGCGCAGGCCTTCGACTGCACCTTCCGCCCCGGCGCGGCGCCGCTGACCGAGGCCGAGGCCGCGGCCGCGCTGACGGACCATGACGCGGTGCTGTGCACGCTGGGCGACCGCTTCACCGCGGCGGCCTTCGCGCAGGCGGGGCTGCAGCCCCGCTGCCGGCTGCTGGCCAATTTCGGCGTGGGCTACAACCATATCGACGTCGCGGGCGCGCGGGCGGCGGGCATCGCCGTGACCAACACCCCCGGCGCCGTCACCGATGCCACCGCCGACATCGCGCTGACGCTGATCCTGATGACCGCCCGCCGCGCCGCCGAGGGCGAGCGGCTGGTGCGGTCCGGCCGCTGGACAGGGTGGGAGCCGACGCAGATGCTGGGCCGGCATGTCACCGGCAAGCGGCTGGGGATCGTCGGCATGGGCCGCATCGGCCGCGCTATCGCCCGCCGGGGGCATTACGGCTTCGGCATGGAGGTGGGCTATGCCAACCGCTCGCCCGTCGCCGATCCGGGGATGCCGGCGCAGGCGATGCCGCTGGCCGAACTGGCCGGATGGGCCGACATCCTCGTGGCGGCGGTGCCCGCCTCGCCCGAGACCCGGCACCTGATCGGGGCCGAGGTTCTGGCGGCGATGCGGCCCGACGCGATCCTGATCAACATCGCCCGCGGCGATGTGGTGGACGAGGCGGCGCTGATCGCGGCGCTGGACCAGCGGCTGATCGCGGGGGCGGGGCTCGACGTCTACGAACGCGAACCCGAGGTGCCCGAGGCGCTGCGCCGGCTCGACACCGCGGTGCTGCTGCCGCATCTGGGGACCGCCACGCTGGAGGTGCGGGTGGCCATGGGTCGGATCGCGCTGGCGAACCTTCACGCCTTCGCGGCGGGCGCGCCCCTGCCGAATCCCGTCTGAGCCGCCGGAACCCGTTCTAATCCTGCGCGTTTGTTGTGCATAACCTCACGGAGGACATGCAATGAACTGGGATATCGTCGAAGGCAACTGGAAGCAGCTCAAGGGCTCGGTGAAAGAGCGCTGGGGCAAGATGACGGATGACGAGCTCGACGTTGCCGCCGGCAAGCGCGACAAGCTGGCCGGGCTGGTGCAGGAAAAGTACGGCAAGACCCGCGACGAGGCCGAGCGCGAAGTGGACGACTACTTCCGCGACCGTCGCATCTGAGCCGCAGAACGAATGACCGGTGAACGGGGCCTGCGGGCCCCGTTCGCATGTCTGGCCCCCGCATGTCTGCCGCTCGCTGGCCCGGGGGGAACCCGTTTCTGCCCAGATTTCGATCAACCGGCGCCGACAACGGACGGTTGCACGGGCTCATCCCCTGCCGCGCGGGGAAAATTATTGACTGGCTGGTAAAAAACATGGGTTCCTGAGCGTGACCACGGGAGCGCGCCATGACCCATGACCTGACCACCCATTTCACCGGCCTTCGCTTCGTCAATCCCTTCATCCTCGCCTCCGCGCCGCCGACGGAGAGCAAGCGAAAGATCCTGAAGGCCTTCGAGTCGGGCTGGGGCGGCGTCGTCACAAAGACGATCGGCCTGCACCCGGTGGAAAATGTGGCGGGGCCCAGGACGATCTTCCAGCGCGCCAGCGAGGAAAAACCCTATGTCTCGCGCAACAAGCGGCCCGACACCGTGTCCCATTCCTCGTGGAACTGGGAACTGATCTCGGACCAGCCGCTCGATCTGTGGCTGCCCGATCTGGAAGAGATCAAGACGACCTATCCCGACCGGATGCTGATCGCCTCGATCATGGCGGGCGCCGGCAGCGCGGCCGAGATGGAGAACTGGCGGACGCTGGCCCGCGCCTGCGTGGCGGCCGGTTGCGACGCGCTGGAGCTGAACATGTCCTGCCCGCATATGGACCGCAAGGACATGGGCGCGCATATCGCCAATGACGAGGACATCATCCGCGCCGTGCTCGGCGCCGTCACCGGGGCGGTCGACGTCCCGGTCTGGGTGAAGCTGACGCCGTCCTCCTCGTCGCTGGTGGACGGGGCGCGGGCCGCCTATGCGGCGGGGGCGGCGGCGATATCGCTCTGCAACACCTTCCCCTCGCTGCCGCTGCTGGATCCCGAGACGATGAAGTTCGAGGTCGAGGTGGACGGGCTGGTCACCTCTGGCGGGCTGGGGGGCCTCGCCATCCTGCATCAGGCCTTGCAGCGGGTGTCGGATATCTCGCGCGCCTTCCCGGACAAGGCGATTTCCGGCATCGGCGGGATCCGGGGCTTTCGCGAGGCCTTCAACTTCATCGCCCATGGCGCGGGCACCCTGCAGGTCTGCACCGCCGCGATGGAGGAGAAGGGCAGCGGCGGCATCGGCGTGAACCTGATCCAGGAGCTGACCGGCGATCTGGGCGACTATCTGCAGCGCAAGGGCCATGCCTCGATCGAGGAGTTCCGCGGCATCGCCCGCGACCGGATCGTCGAACATTCGCAGATCCGCCGGAAGAGCGAGGTCTACAACGGCGGCTATGCGCAATCGGCATGATGGCCGGGCGCCCGTAGACGGGGCAGGGGGCGCTGCCCCCTCTTGAGCCTGCGGCTCAATTCACCCCCGGGATATTTCGGTCAGCTGCAGAAGGCGGAGGCGGGGCCCGGTGCCCCACCGCCGCGCGCCAGTGGCGGCGGCACAGCGAGTCATAGGTCTCGTTGCCGCCGATCTGCACCTGATCGCCTTCCATCATCGCCCGGCCGGCGGCATCCTTGCGCACGACCATCGTCGCCTTCCGCCCGCAATGGCAGATGGTGCGCACCTCGCGCATCTCGTCGGCCAGCGCCAGCAGCGCCGCCGACCCGGGGAACAGCTCGCCCCGGAAATCCACGCGCAGCCCGTAGCACATGACGGGCATGGTCAGGTCGTCGACCGCGCGGGCCAGTTGCCAGACCTGATCGCGCGTCAGGAACTGCGCCTCGTCGAGGAAGACGCAGGCGCAGGGTCCGGCCTCCAGCCGCGCGGCGATGCGGGCGAAAAGGTCGGTGCCGGGATCGAAGGTGTCGGCGGCTTCGTCGATGCCGATCCGGCTGGCGATGCGGCCCGCGCCGGCGCGGCTGTCGAGCGCGGCGGTCAGCAGATAGGTCTGCATCCCGCGCTCGCGGTAGTTGTGCGATGCCTGCAGGAGGATCGTGCTCTTGCCGGCATTCATCGTCGAGTAGTGGAAATAGAGCTTGGCCATGCGCCCGCCTATCGCGGCGGGCGCGGCCTATCAAGCGGGGGCGGGGTTTACGCCGCCTGTTCGCCCTTCGGCCGGCGCGAGGGGCGGCGGGCCGGGCGCTTGCGCTTGGGCATCGCCTCGCCACCGGTCTTGGGCTTCGCCGCCTGCGGTTTGCCCCCCTGCGACCGGGGCTGGCCGCCCTGCGGCCGGGACGGGCGCCCGCTGCCGGGCTTGCGCGCCGGCGCGCCGGTGTCCAGCGGCACCTCGCCGCCGATCACCTCGATGCTGCCGGTCTTCAGCGACTTCTCGATGGCGCGCAGCTCGCCGATCTCGCCCGGGCTGCAGAAGGCCACGGCGCGCCCGTCCTTGCCCGCCCGCGCCGTCCGGCCGATGCGGTGCACATACTGGTCGGGCACGTTCGGCAGGTCGTAGTTGTAGACATGCTTCACGTCGGGGATATCGAGCCCCCGCGCCGCCACGTCGGTGGCGATCAGCACCTCGGTCTCGCCGCTGCGGAAGGCGGCGAGCGCCCGTTCCCGCTGGCCTTGGCTCTTGTTGCCGTGGATCGCCGCGACCGAATGGCCCCAGCCGTCCAGCAGCTTGGCGAGCTTCTCCGACCCGTGCTTGGTGCGGCCGAAGACGATCGCCATCTCGCCCGGATGCTTGGCCAGATAGTCCGACAGCAGCCGCGCCTTGTCGCCCTGGTTGACGAAATGCACATGCTGGCGGATCTTCTCGGCCGCCTGGCCGGGCGGGTTCACCGCCACGCGCACGGGTTCGGTCAGATAGCTGTCCGCCAGTTCCTCCATCAGCTTCGGCATGGTGGCGGAAAACAGCAGGGTCTGGCGGTCCTTCGGCAGCAGTTTCGCGATTTTGCGCAGCGCATGGATGAAACCGATGTCGAGCATCTGGTCGGCCTCGTCCAGCACCAGATATTTCGCCTCGGCCAGCGTCAGGGCGCGGCGGTCCAGCAGGTCCAGCAGCCGGCCCGGCGTGGCGATCAGCACGTCGACGCCGCGCTTCAGCTTTTCGGCCTGCACGTTGATCGAGGCGCCGCCCACCACGCGGAACACGCGGATCGGGGTGCCGTCGGCATAGGCGGTGACGTTGTCGGCGATCTGGGTGGCCAGTTCGCGGGTGGGGGCGAGGATCAGCGCCCGCACCGTGCCCGGCGCCGGGCGGCGGCCGAAGCGGATCAGCCGCGTCACCATCGGCAGGCCGAAGGCGGCGGTCTTGCCGGTGCCGGTCTGGGCGAGGCCCAGCAGGTCGCGGCCGGCGATGATCGAGGGGATCGCCTCGGCCTGGATCGGGGTGGGAGTGGTCAGGCCGATGGTCTTCAGATTGGCCAGCACCTGCTTGTCGAGGTCGAGCGCATCGAAGGACTGGATCGCGGCGGGGGAGGAAACGGTCAAGGGACGGTTCTTTCGGTCGGGCGCGGACAACAGGGCCGCGCGAACGGGGATCGCCCGCGGCAGGCCGCGGGCAGAGGGGGCGGGTGCGGTCCGTCGGACCGCTGGACCCCTGGCGTGACTTGGGAACCGGCTTGCCGTTCCTGGCATCCCCTGCGGCGCAACGGCGCGTCGGGACATGCGGCTGCTCACGCGGCAGCGGAGGTCGGCACGTGACGCAGATGGCGCAGATCGGGGCGCATGTCAAGGTGACGCGGCCCGGTGCCCCGCTGACGGGACCGTGACCTGCCGCGCCGCGCCGGCCCCTGTCGCGCCGCGCGCAGAGACGGTAGATTGCGCGCAAGAGGGTCGCCCGCCGGGCACCGGACCCCACCCGACCGATCGAGCAGCCGGAGCCGTCCATGCGCCAGTTTTCGCGCCCGTTCCTCGCCTGCGGCCTTGTCGCGGCCGCCCTTCCGCCCGCCCTGGTGCTGCCCGCCCCCGCCCGCGCCGAGGCGCAGGTCTGTTCGGCGGTGATCGAGGGCGTCGCGGTGACGCTGGGCTATAACGACGAATCCGACGTCTGGTCCTCGCGCCGCGAACGCTGGTTGCTGGAGGACGGGCAGTGCCCGGCGCGGGTGGTGATCGCCCATATGGCGCCGGACCTGACCGAACAGGAACGGGGCGTTTTCTGCCTGCAGCACGATCCGGTACTGAACGGGTTCAGCGGTCTGGCCATGGGCGCCCGCGATACCTATGGCCTGTGCGAGGAGACGGGGCGCGTCTGCGAACTGGTCAACGAAACCGCCGCCGGCGCCCGCGAGGTGGCCGATGTCGCGGTGGAGTCGGGCGTGCAGGCGGTGCGGCACAATTCCGGCGCCGTGATCCTGTCGGGCAGCGGCACGGGGCTCGCCGCCTCGCTGTCGAGCCTTGGCACCACGATGGCGGGCGTGCTGGCCGCCCCGGCCGCGCTTGCCGGCGCTGCGGCGAGCGTGGTGGTGGTCGGCGGCGCGGTCTGGGTCTGCGCCGAGTGAGGACGGCGCGCCCGGTCCGCCGGCGCGGTCAGTCGACCCGGTCGCAGACCTTCTGGCACAGCGTCGGGAAGGTCATCTGCACGATGTCGAGGATGCGCTGGCGGTCCGGCTCGATATAGCGGCTGCAGACCGACTGGTGGATCAGCCCGGCCTCGAGGCAGCGGCGCTTCATCTTGAAGAACGAGGCGCGCGACATCGGTGCGAGGCTTTCGTAGAACTTTACCTGACGGCGGCCATGCGTCAGCAGATGTTCGAAGAACGTCATGGCCTTGCACAGTTCGATCTGGTTGCTCGGGTCGCCGATCCAGGCGACGGCGCTGGCATTGGCATCGTGCTGCACCCGCATGTCCACGTTCTGCAGCACCGGCGCCACGTCCAGATGCATCGCGAACTCCGACATCTTCGTCATCGTCCAATTCTCCTTTGTCCCGGCGCGCCCCTGCGATCCGCACCCATCACGCGAAGCCATCCGCCTCGCACTGCAATGCCTTTCGGACGGCCCTGCCATCCCCCAATCCCGATATCTATTCTGACCTAACCTTACGTATAAATCAAATGTGCTTTGGGATGGGAATGTGGCAATTTCGGAATTTTCCGGGAAACAGTGCTGCGACAGGCCTTTCACCGGCGCAACATCGTGGCCAATACGGCAACCGGCGATTGTTGCGCTGCGGCATTTGATTCGCCCGGGCCTTGCAATTTCCGGACCCTCATCCCTTGGTGGCAGCGCCCGCCCTGGAAGGATTCGCCATGCAGCCGCTGCGCGGTATCGTGCTCAAGATCGCGTCGGTCCTGGTCTTCGTCAGCATGGCCAGCATCGTGAAGCTCATCTCCGACGACGTGCCGCCGGGCGAGATCGTGTTCTTCCGCTCGGCCTTTGCGGTGCCGGTGATCCTTGTTTGGCTGATCGCGACCGGCGACATCCGCAGCGGCATTGCCACCGCCCGGCCGCTGTCGCATCTGTGGCGGGCGCTGGCGGGCACCGTCGCCATGGGCTTCGCCTTTGCCGCGCTCGGGCTTCTGCCTTTGCCCGAGGCGACGGCGATCGGCTATGCCGCCCCGCTGCTGACCGTCATCTTCGCCGCGATGTTTCTGGGCGAGGAGGTGCGGCTGTTCCGCATCGCCACGGTGGCCTTGGGGCTGGTGGGGGTGCTGATCGTGCTGTCGCCCCGTCTGGGCAGCTTCGGCGAGGGCGGGATGGCCCCGGTAGAGGCGACGGGGGCGATGATGGCGCTGGTGGGCGCGGTGTTCGCGGCGCTGGCGCAGGTCTTCATCCGCGGCATGGTCCATCAGGAACGCACCAGCGCGATCGTGTTCTGGTTCTCGGTGAACGGCGCGCTGCTGTCGCTCGTCACCCTGCCCTGGGGCTGGGTGCTGCCCTCGCCGGGGACGGCGGCGCTGCTGGTTCTGGCCGGAACCTGCGGCGGGATCGGGCAGGTGCTGCTGACCTCGGCCTATCGGTTCGCGCCGGCCTCGGTGGTGGCGCCCTTCGAATATGCCTCGATGCTGCTGGCGCTGCTGGTGGGCTATGTCGCCTTCGCCGAGGTGCCGACGCCGGTGGTGCTGACCGGGGCGGCGCTGATCGTGCTGGCGGGCATCCTGATCATCTGGCGCGAACACCAGCTGGGTCTGGAACGGTCGCGCCAGCGCCAGTCGGCCCCGCCGTCATGACCGGGTGGCGGGCCCTTCAGGCGGAGCGCTGCTAGGCCCGGGCGCGGTCGGCCGTGTCCATCCAGATCGTCACCGGCCCGTCATTGACCAGCGCCACCCGCATGTCCGCCCCGAATTCGCCCATGGCCACCGGCAGGCCCAGATCCCGCAGCGCCTGCGCGAAACCCTCGTAGAGCGTCCGCCCCCGATCCGGCGCGGCGGCGGCGGAAAAGCCGGGCCGGTTGCCGCGCGACGTGTCGGCGGCCAGCGTGAACTGGCTGACGACCAGCGCCGCGCCGCCCGCCTCCGCAAGGGCGCGGTTCATCTTGCCGTCCGCGTCGCGGAAGATGCGCAGCTTCGCCACCCGCGCGGCCAGCGCCTGCGCCTCGGCCTCGCCATCGCCCTGCATCGCGCAGACGAGGATCAGCAGCCCCGGCCCGATCTCGCCGGCGATCCGGTCCCCCACCGTCACCCGCGCCTCGGCCACCCGCTGGATCAGCGCCCGCATCAGGCCGCGGGCAGTTCGTGCGGATAGGGCGGGTTCGCCCCCGCCCGCGACACGGTGACCGAGGCCGCGCGGTTGCCGAGGCTCAGCGCCGCGGTCAGCGCCTGCGCGTCGAGCGCGGCGACGCCCGCCTTTGTCAGCAGCCCGCTGGCCTGCAGCGCCGCCAGTACGCCCGCGTTGAACGTGTCGCCCGCGCCCACGGTATCGGCCACCGTCACCGCCCGGCCGGGGACGAAGACATGTCCGCGCGCGGTGAAGGCATGGGCGCCGGCCGCGCCCTCAGTCACGAACAGGACCTTCGGCCCGCGCGCCAGCAGGCCCTGCGCCAGATCGGCGACCGCGCCCTCGCCTTCCAGCCAGCGCAGGTCTTCGTCCGACACCTTCGCCATGTCGGCCGCGGCCAGCATCCGCCCGATCCGGGTGCGATAGGCCGCCGCGTCGGCGATGAAGGAGGGGCGGATATTCGGGTCCAGCATCGTCACGCGCTGCCCCGCCTCGCGCAGGAACAGGCTTTCATAGGCCGCCCCGCCCGGTTCGACCATCAGGCTGATCCCGCCGCAGAACAGCGCCGTCACCCCGTCAGGCAGGGCGGGCAGGTCGGCGGGCGACAGCATCCGGCCGGCGGTGTTCTCGTCATAGAAGGCATAGCTCGCCTGGCCGTTCGACAGCGTGACGAAGGCCAGCGTCGTCGGCCGGGGCGAGCGGACGGCCAGCGCCGCATCGACGCCCGACGCCGCCAGTTCGGCCACCAGCATCTGCCCGAACAGGTCGGTGGACAGGCCCGACAGGAAGCTGGTCTCCGCCCCCAGCCGGCCAAGCGCGATGGCGGTGTTGAACACCGCGCCGCCCGCATGGGGCGCGAAGGCGGGGGCGCCCTCGGCCGTCTTGCGCGGCAGCATGTCGATCAGGGCCTCGCCGCAGCACAGGATCATGTGCATCCTCCCAGATAGCGCTATCAGCCTTCTAGTCGCGCCCCCCGGGGCCGGCAAGGGCCGGAACGGGCCAGAAGGGCGACCGCCTCAGCGGCTGAGCGCATAGACCGCCGCCGCCACGGCCAGCGCCAGCAGGACCGCCAGCGCGATCTTCCACGGCGACCACGGGCGTTCGCCGTCGACCTTGCCGGTCTGGCCGTTGACCACGCAGCGATAGCTTTCGCCGCGATACTTGTAGGCGGCGACCCAGACCGGCAGCAGCACATGCTTGAACGTCTCGCGCTGATGCACCGTGTCCACCGAGGTGACGCGCTGTTCGTCGCCGCCGATATCGGCGCGCACATCGCTCGCGATCACCCGCGCCATCGCCTCGCGCGCCTCGCCATGCGCGGCGGCGAGCGGCACGGTGTAGCCCTCGGCCAGGAAGCCGGACAGGTAGTCGTCCCGCCACGGCACCAGCGCCGCAAGATCCCAGGGCGCCAGCGCATCGGTCATCGGCTTCGGCAGGCTGGTCGAGCCCAGCACCAGCACGTCGTCGAAGCGCCGCGCCACCGTGCCCTGCACCGGGCGCCAGCGGATATGCCGTTCGCGGATCGTCCGGGTCTTGCCGTCGCGCCGCACGGTGCGGGTGGTGTAATAGGCATCGCCCCGCTGCCCGGCATAGCGGCTGCGGGTATCGGCGTCGAAGGTCCAGAAGGGCGTGTAGATGCCCTGCATCCGCCGCCCCTTGCGCGCGAATTCCCCAAGGCCAGAAGGCGCGAACCAGCGCGATTTCAGCCAGCGGCCCAGGGCGGCGCGGGCGGCCTCCTCGGTCAGCGCGAACGGGATCAGAGCCTGCGGCTTGATCGCGCGGTGGGTGCCGGTATCGACGATGACGGGCGTGGCGCAGAACGGGCATTCGCTGGCATGGCGGTCGCCCGCGAATTCCACCAGCGCGCCGCAGTTCGGGCAATGGGTGGTCCGCGCCTCGACCTCGGTCCCGGGCGGCAGGTCGGCGGCGAGCCCGTCCTTCAGGGCGAGTTCGCGCAGGCCCGTCGCCGCCTCCGGCGCGGCGGGGGCGGCGATCTGCTGCAGATGGCCGCAATGGTCGCAGACGAGGCTAGTCTGTCCGGGGGCAAAGCGCAGGTCGGCGCCGCACCGGTCGCAGGGATAATGCACCTCGCGCGCGGCGGTCGCCGCGATGTCAGCCACGATCAGGCCCCGGGCGGCAGCGGCGGCGGCACCTGTGCGAAGAGCGCGGCAAGCTCGGGGACGTCACCCGCGGCCTTCCACCCCTCCATCCCCGGCGACCAGACCATGCTGGCGCGGGTCAGCGCGCCGGACTGTGCCATGCCGCGCAGCTCGGCCTCGGGGAAGGGGCCCTTGGCCGCGCCGTCCGCGGCCAGATGCCACTGGCGGGCCGGCGGCGGGGGCGGGGGCGGCGCGGCGGCGGGTGCCGCGGCCGGTGCACCGCCCCAGGGGCCCTGCGCCATCTGCTGGCCCATGGCCATGCCGAGCCCCGCGCCGATGCCTGCGCCCATGCCCGAATTGGGCGTCTCCGCCGCCTTGCCCATCGCCTCGGCCGCCGAGAACTGGGCATAGCGGCTCAGATCGCCGACGATCCCCATCGAGGTGCGCTTGTCCAGAACCGCCTCCACCGCCTCGGGCAGCGAGATGTTCTCGACATACAGCTCGGGGAATTCCAGCCCGTAGGCCGCGACGACCGGCGCGATGGCCTGCGTGACGATCTTCGAGAACTCGCCCGTGTTCCCCGCCATGTCGAGCACCGGGATACCGGAGGTCGCCACCACCCGCGCGAATTCCTGCACGATGACGTTGCGCAGGTGTTCGCTGATCTCGTCGGCGGTGAATTCGCCGTCGGTGCCGACGATTTCCTTCAGGAACAGGCCCGGATCGGCGATGCGGAC
Source organism: Frigidibacter oleivorans (assembly GCF_003993775.1). Lineage (GTDB taxonomy): Bacteria > Pseudomonadota > Alphaproteobacteria > Rhodobacterales > Rhodobacteraceae > Frigidibacter > Frigidibacter oleivorans. The sequence goes on along the minus strand of NZ_RJRZ01000004.1, from coordinate 226,234 downwards.
CGAATAGCTGCCGAAGGCGCGCAGCCGCACCGGCCCGAATTCCGGATCGCGCGCCATCACCGGGTTGCGGGTGCCCCATTTCAGCCCGTTGAACCGCACGGTCGAGACGAAATAGATCTCGGACTTGAAGGGAGACTGGAAGCCGTGATCCCAGTGCTGCAGCGTGGTCATCACCGGCATGTTGTTGGTCTCGAGCAGGTAGAGACCCGGCCCGAACACGTCGGCCAGCTGCCCCTCGTGCACGAAGACCGCCGCCTGGCCCTCGCGCACCGTCAGCTTGGCTCCGTACTTGATCGCATGGCCCTCGCGCTCGAACCGCCAGACCAGCGTGTCGCGGGTATCGTCCGTCCAGTGGATGACGTCGATGAACTCGCCCTTGAGGAAGTCGAAGATGCTCATCTGCCTGTCTCCGTCATGGGTTCAACTGTCGCCCCCCAGCAACTCGCGCGCCATCGTCTCGACGATGGGCCGCGCCTCGTCCGGGGTCATGCCGGGGCGCAGGCGGGGATCGTAGAGCATCTTCAGCATCAGCTCGTCCATGCCCGTCAGCAGCGCGAACTCGTCGTCGTCGTTGAAGATCGACGGGCGGGCCGAGGGGCTGTCATTGGCCAGGCCCAGTCCTTGCGCGATTTCCTCGTGGAAGCAGGACAGCCGCATCCGGGTGGGATGTTCCGCGCGCACGATGGCGATGGCGCGGGTATAGCTGCCGCCGGCGCCCGGCGAGAAGGCGAAGACCGCGCAGAAGATCGGCTCGGGCAGGCCGGTGATCATCGCGCTGCTGCCGCCGTCGATCCCGGGCAGAAGCTGGCGCAGGCGCGGGCCGGCGGCCCGGCGTTCGTCCTCGTTCAGCACCAGCACGGTGAAATTCGCGGCCTCGGGGCCGACCATGCGGATCGGCAGGCCGGTGATCCGCGACAGGCGCGCGGCATAGGCCGTCACATCCGCCCGGTCCTTCGCCTGCTGCGCCTCGCTGACGCTGGGGCCGAATTCCAGCGCCATCCGCACCGGCTGTTCCCAGCGGCGCAGGCGGCTTGCCGTCTGGCGGGCGACGAGGCCCGAGCTGCCGGGCGCATATTCGTCGTAAAGCGCGATGCGAATGAAGTTGTCGGCCAGCTGCCGGGCGTTGTAGGGCGTGTCGCGCCCGCCGCCATCGGTCCGCAGCAGGCCCTTGTCCAGCAGGTTCGCCTGCACCAGCGCCAGCCGCAGCCGGATCCTCTCGCTGTCTTCCGAGGGTTCGGGCGGGGCGGCGGTCACCTGCGGCCGCGCCGGCGGCGCCGGGGCCGTCACCGGCGCCACGGGCTCGCAGGCCGCCAGCGCGACCAGCGCCAGTCCGGTGAGGACGGCACGGGTCCGGCCACGGGTCCGGCAGGCGGTCCGCATCGTCAGGCGGCCGGGCCGCTGCGCGAGGGGGCGGCCCCCGTCGCCGCCGCCGCCGCAGCGCGCGCCCGCGGCGCGGACAGGGCGTCGCGCAGTTCCGCCTCCATCTTGCGCAGGTCGGATTCCGCCGCCGCGCGCCGGGTCTTGCCCTCGTCGGCGATCTTCAGCGTGTCCTCGATGGTGCCGATCAGTTCGGCATTGGCGGCGCGCACCGCCTCGATGTCGAAGACGCCGCGCTCGATCTGCTGGCGCACGGTCTGGTTGGCCTGCCGCAGCGTCTTGGCATTGGCGGTCAGCAGCTCGTTGGTCAGGTCCGAGGCTTCCTTCACCGCCGCCGCCGCCTCGGCGGAGCGCTGGATCGTCACCGCCTGGGCCAGCTGGGTTTCCCACAGCGGCACGGTGTTGACGAGCGTCGAGCTGATCTTGGTCACCAGCGCCTTGTCGTTTTCCTGCACCAGCCGGATCGAGGGCAGCGACTGCATCGTCACCTGCCGCGTCAGCTTCAGGTCATGGACGCGGCGTTCCAGATCGTCGCGGGCGCCGCGCAGGTCGCGCAGTTCCTGCGCCTTCAGCACGCGCTGATCCTCGGGCGCGGCATTCACCTCGGCCTCCTTGGCCGGGATCGCGACCATGTCCGTCTCGCGCAGCTTCTCTTCGCCCGCGGCGATGTAGATCGCGAGCCCGTCGTAGAAATCCAGCGTCTTTTCATAAAGCAGGTCGAGCGACTTGATGTCCTTCAGCAGCCGGTGCTCGTGCCCCAGCAGCGTGTCGGTCACCCGGTCGATCTGGCCCTGCACCTCTTCGTAGCGGGCCACGAACCGGGCGAAGGGCGCCGAACGGCCGAGCAGCCGTTCCCACCAGCTGGACTTGCGCCGCACGTCGAGTTCCGAGACGGAAAAGCCCCGGATCGTGGTGACGATCTCGCGCAGCGAATCCCCGGCCGGCCCCACATCCTTGTTCTTCACGTCGGCCAGCATCGACTGGCTGATCTCCTGCAGTTCCGACTGCGCCGCCGCACCGAAGCCGACGATCGAGCCGGTATCGGCCAGGTCGATCTCGGCCATCGCCTTGCGGATATCCTCGGCCATCGCGGCGGGCGCCTCGGACAGCGGCACCACCGCGTCATCGGGATCGGGCAGCGCCACAGAGGCGATGCGTTCGACTTCGGCATATTCGGCGGCGGCCTGCTGGCGCGTGGTCTCGGTCATGCGGATCGTCCCTCCGGTTGCCGGGCCGCCCCCGCGGCGCCCGTGTCGTCCAAATTGCCCGGGCCCAGCGTATGGCGGGCCAGACCCTCGCGCGCCAGCCGTTCGCGCAGCACCTCGATCTCGACCGTCAGGTCGCTGCGGTCGCCCGCCAGCAGGCTGTCGCTGCGGGCGGCGAAGCCGGTTTCCAGATCGTCGATCAGCGCCGTGAAATCCGCCCGCGCCGCTCCGTCGCGGTCATGCGGGGCGAGGCCCGCATATTTCACCGCCGCCGCCTGCGCGCCCTGCAGATAGACGCCGAGCCAGCGCCGCGCCGCGGTCAGGTCGCGCGGATCGTCCTCGACCCGGCGGATCAGGCCGCGCGCCGTCGCCTCGAACCCGGCGACGCGATCGGCCAGCGCCCGGTCGCGGGTGCCGTCGATGGCCGCGCGCATCGCCGCCAGATGCGCCTCGGCCTCGGCCACGGCACGGGCGACGCGGTCGGTCTGGAACAGGTCGGTGCCCTCGGCCACCTTGCTGCGCAGGGGATCGGGACCGAAGGCCAGCGCATGCAGCAACCCGCCGATCCCGCCGATCAGCAGCGCGCCCACCGGCCCGCCGGACAGGGTGCCGAGTCCCAGACCCAAGGCCGTCAGGACCGAGCCGAAGATCTTGCGCGGGATCGGCGGGCGGCGGGCGGTGGCGCGGGCGTCGAATTCCGCCTCGGCCCGCAGCCCTTCGCGCGTCAGCCAGGCGGCGAGGCTGAGGCAGGCGAAGGCGGCGAGGTCGGACGCCAGGCCCGCGGGCGGCTGGAAGAAGGCGGTGATGGCGAAGGGCAGGGCGGCGAGGAACAGGAGGTTCACCCGCGCGCCGCCTGCGGCCGGCCGCTTTCCCGCGAAAGGATGCGCCGCGGCGCGCGGCCCCTCGCCCGGCGCGGGGCGGGCATTGTCCGGGCTGAACCGTCCGCCGAAACGCCGGGCCATCAGCCGCCCCCTGCCAGCGCGGCATAGAGCGTCAGCGCGATCAGCAGCAGCCAGGCGGCCCGCCGCGTGGAATCGGTCATCTCTGGCGCCTCGCGTGGCTGTCTCTTCTGCCCTGTATAGGCGAGCCGCCCGCGAGGTTCCAGTGCGGCCGCGGCGCGCGGGGCGCCCGCCGCGGTCAGCGCGGGCTGCGCGGCTTGCCGCCGGGCGGACCGTTGCGGGTCGAGGCCGGGCGGGGCTTGCCCCCCGGTTTCCCCGCCGGCTTGGCCCCGAAGCTGCGGCCCTCCGGCTTGGCGCCCGGCTTCCCGCCGAAGCTGCGGCCTTCGGGCTTCGCGCCCGGCTTGGCGCCATAGCTTCGACCCTCCGGCTTGGCCCCCGGCTTCCCGCCGAAGCTGCGGCCTTCGGGCTTGGCGCCGGGCTTCCCGCCAAAGCTGCGACCCTCCGGCTTCGCCCCTGGCTTGGCGCCATAGCTGCGGCCTTCCGGCCTGGCGCCGGGCTTGCCATCGAAGCTGCGGCCCTCGGGCTTGCCCGCCGGCTTGCCGCCGAAGCTGCGGCCCCCGCGCGGGGCCTCCTCTCCGGCCGGACGCGGCCCGCGGGGGGCCGATCCCGGCGCCCTGCCGCCGGGCTTGCCGCCGCCCACGGCGCCCTCGGCCGCCGATTTCCGGCCCCAGCTGCGGCCTCCGCCCCTGGACCCTTCACCGGCCGCATCGCCCTCGGCGCGCCGCGCGCCGAAGCTCTTGCTGCCCCAGCTGCGCGGGGTCTCGCCCGGGGCGCGCCGGTCGCCCGCCGCCTCCGCGGGCTTCCGCGGCGCGCGCGGCTTGCGGGCCGGGGCCTCGCCCTCGGCGGCATCGCGGCCCGGCGCGGCGCGGCGGGGGCCGCCCCCCGCGCCTCGCGCCATCGCCGGCCGGGCCGGGCGGGCGGGCTTGTCCTCCGCCCCCGGCATCAGGCTGCCCAGCTGTTCGCGCATCACCCGCGCCTTCACCTCGACGATGTCGCCCGGCTTCATCTCGTTCAGCCGGAACGGGCCATAGCTGACCCGGATCAGCCGGTTCACATAGAGCTTCACCTCGGTCATCGCGCGGCGGATCTCGCGGTTGCGGCCTTCGCGCAGGCCCACGGTCAGCCAGGCATTCGCGCCCTGCTGGCGGTCGAGCGTGACCTCCATCGGCAGGAAATCCTCGCCATCGACGGTCACGCCCCGGCGCAGCGGGTCGAAGGTCAGGTCGTTGGGCTGGCCGTTCACCCGCACCCGGTACTTGCGCAGCCAGCCGGTTTCCGGCAGTTCCAGCCGCCGCTTCAGCTCGCCATCGTTGGTCAGCAGCAGCAGGCCTTCGGAATTGAGGTCGAGCCGCCCGATGCTCATCACCCGGGGCATGCCCTCGGGCATCACGTCGAAGACGGTCTGGCGGCCCTTCTCGTCCTTCTCCGACACCACGAGCCCGAGCGGCTTGTAATAGAGCCACAGCCGCGTCGGCTGCTTGGCGTCGATGGGCTTGCCGTCCAGCGCGATCCGGTCGCGCTCGGTCACGTCCAGCGCCGGGCTGGCGACGGTCTTGCCGTTCACGGTGACGCGGCCTTCCACGATCATCCGTTCGGCATCGCGGCGCGAGGCGACGCCCGCGCGGGCCATGGCCTTGGCGATGCGCTCGGCACCGGAATTCGCCGGGGCGTCGCTCTGCGCGGAATCGGGGGTATCGTCGGTCATCTGTCTCTCCATGAGATCGTGGCGACATCGCGTCGCGGGAAGCGCCCTGTCTACAGCATTCCCCGCCGCCGGGAAAGGGGCAGCCCCTTGCCCGGACTCTCCTGCCCCGAACTTCTTGCCCCGGACCCTCTTGCCCCGCCGGGCGGCTGCGGGCATGACCGGGCCATGACCCGTTTCCGCAGCCATATGGATCAGGCGCTGGCCGAGGCGCGCGCCGCCGGCGCCCGCGGCGAGGTGCCGGTGGGGGCGGTGGTCGTCGCCCCCGACGGGCGGATCGTCGCCCGCGCCGGCAACCGCACGCGCGAGCTGAACGACCCCACTGCCCATGCCGAGATGCTGGCCCTGCGCGCCGCCTGCGCCGCCGCCGGGTCGGAACGGCTGCCGGGCCATGCGCTCTATGTCACGCTGGAGCCCTGCCCGATGTGCGCCGCCGCCATCGGCTTCGCCCGGATCGCGCGGCTTTGCTACGGGGCGGCGGACCCGAAGTCGGGCGGCATCGCGCAGGGCGCGCGCATCTATGCCCATCCGCAATGCCATCACGCGCCCGAGGTCTATGACGGCATCGCGGCGGCGGAGTCCGAGGCGCTGCTGAAGGAATTCTTCGCCGCGCGCCGCTGAGGCGGCGTCGAAGGCTGCCCCTTCTTGTCGGCGGAAATATCCCGGGGGGTGCGGGGGGCTGGCCCCCCGGCTCCGTCAGATCTCGACCGCCTGCATCACCTCCGGCACAAGCACGTCGACGCCGGGCAGCGCCTCGACCAGCTCTGCCGCCGATTGCGCCAGCAGCGGGAACGTCCGGTAGTGGCAGGGGAACACCGTCCTGAAGTCGAAGAACGTCTTTGCCGCATAGGCGGCGCGGCGCATGTCCATGGTGTAATGGCCGCCGCAGGCGAGGATGCCGATATCGGGACTGTGCAGGTCGTTGAACACGCCCATGTCGGCCATCACGTCGGTATCGCCCGAGACATAGATCACATGGTCCTCGCCCGCGATCATGAAGCCCGCGGGGGTGCCGCCATAGGTGACGCCGCCCTTGAAGTCGATGCTCGAGGAATGGACCGCGTTCACCATCGTCACCTGCGCCCCGCCCAGATCGACGGTGCCGCCCTTGCCGAAACCGATGCACTCCGCCCCTTCGGCGCCGAAGATCTCGGCCAGTTCATGCATGCAGGCGATGGGGATGTTCAGCTCGGTCGCGATGGCCAGCGCGTCGGCGGCATGGTCGCCATGGCCATGGGTCAGCAGCACATGGGTGGCGCCGCTGATGGCCTCGGCGCGGCGGTCGGCCGGGAAGACGGGATTGCCGGTCATCCAGGGGTCGAGCAGCAGGACCGCCCCCTCGATCTCGATGCGGAAGCCGGAATGGCCGAGCCAGGTGATCTTCATTGCAGTCCTCCGTCCGGGGTCTATCCTGGACCATGGTAGCGGGATCGGGGGCGAAGGAAATGGCCTGGACGGACAGGGTGGACGCCTATTGCGAACGGACCGGCCCGGATTACTGGTCCGAGCCGGTGAACGCGGTGACGAACGGCGCCTTCCTGCTGGCGGCGGCGGTGATGTGGCGCAGGATCGCGCCGCTCGACATGCCGGGGGCCTGGCGGGGACGGGCGCTGTGCATCGTGCTGTTCGTGATCGGCGTCGGGTCGTGGCTGTTCCACACCCATGCGACGCAATGGGCCAGCACCGCCGACGTGCTGCCGATCCTTGTCTTCATCCTGCTCTATGTCTTCACCGCCACCCGCGATTTCTTCGGCGCGCCGCTGTGGCTGGCGGGGGTGGTGACGGCGCTCTTCATTCCCTATGCGGCGCTGACGGTGCCGCTGTGGCAGCTGGTGCCGGGCATCGGATCGTCGGCGGGCTACGCGCCGGTGCCGGTGCTGATCTTCGCCTATGCGCTCCTGCTGCGCCGCCGCGCGCCGGACACCGCCCGGGGGCTGGCCATCGGCGCGGGCATCCTTGTCCTCTCGCTCTTCTTCCGCACCATCGACGGGCCGGTCTGCGCCGCGCTGCCGCTGGGGACGCATTTCCTGTGGCATCTGCTGAACGCGGTCATGCTGGGCTGGATGATCGAGGTCTGGCGCCGCCACATGCTCGCGGCCCGGCTTGCGGGCGGGGCGCGGGCCGCGTAAACCCGCCCCGATGTGCTTTTCGGCACGCTGTCCGGCACGAGGGAGACCCGCCCATGTCCATCGACACAGACACCGCCCGGCGGGTCGCGCATCTGGCGCGCATCGCCGTGAAGGAAGAGGACCTGCCCGCGCTGGCGCAGGAACTGTCGGGGATCCTGACCTTCATGGAGCAGCTGAACGAGGTGGATGTCGAGGGGGTGGAGCCGATGACCTCGGTCACGCCGATGCGGCTGAAACGGCGGGCCGACGCGGTAACTGATGGCGGCTATCCCGACAAGGTGCTGTCGAACGCGCCCGATGCGCGCGAGGGGTTCTTTGCCGTGCCGAAGGTGGTCGAATGAGCGCGCTGAACCAGCTGACCATCGCCGAGGCGCGCGACGCGCTGCGCAAGGGCGAGACGACGGCCACCGACCTGACCGCGGCCTGCCTGTCCGCGATCGAGGCGGCGGGGGCGCTGAACGCCTTCGTCCACCCCACGCCCGAGATCGCGATGGATCAGGCCCGCGCGGCGGACGACCGGATCGCGGCGGGCGAGGCGCCGGCGATGTGCGGCATCCCGCTGGGCATCAAGGACCTGTTCTGCACGAAGGGCGTGCCGTCGCAGGCGGCCAGCCGCATCCTGCAGGGCTTCCGCCCCGAATACGAATCCACCGTCACCCAGCAGCTGTTCGACGCGGGCGCGGTGATGCTGGGCAAGCTGAACATGGACGAATTCGCCATGGGCTCGTCCAACGAAAGCGCCTGCTACGGCCCGGCGGTCAACCCATGGCGGCGCGGCAACGACACGGCGCCGCTGACCCCCGGCGGGTCCTCGGGCGGGTCGGCGGCGGCGGTGGCGGCGGATCTGTGCCTTGCCGCGACCGGCACCGATACCGGCGGGTCGATCCGCCAGCCCGCGGCCTTCACCGGCATCGTCGGCATCAAGCCCACCTATGGCCGGGTCAGCCGCTGGGGCATCGTCGCCTTCGCCTCGTCGCTGGACCAGGCCGGCCCGATGACCAAGACGGTGCGCGACGCCGCGATCATGCTGGGCGCGATGGCCGGTCCGGACCCGAAGGATTCGACCTCGGCCGACCTGCCGGTGCCGGATTTCGAGGCGGCGCTGACCGGCGACATCCGCGGCCGGAAGATCGGCATCCCCCGCGAATACCGCATGGAGGGCATGCCCGCCGAGATCGAGGCGCTGTGGCATCGCGGGGCCGAGATGCTGCGCGACGCGGGGGCCGAGATCGTGGACATCTCGCTGCCGCACACGAAATACGCGCTGCCTGCCTACTATGTCGTGGCGCCCGCCGAGGCTTCGTCGAACCTCGCCCGCTATGACGGGGTGCGCTATGGCCACCGCGCGAAGCTGGCGCAGGGCGACGGCATCACCGAGATGTACGAAAAGACCCGCGCCGAGGGCTTCGGCAAGGAGGTCCAGCGCCGGGTGATGATCGGCACCTATGTGCTGTCGGCGGGCTTCTACGACGCCTATTACAACCGCGCCCGCAAGGTGCGCGCGCTGATCAAGCGCGATTTCGAACAGGCCTTCGCGGCCGGCATCGACGCGATCCTGACGCCGGCCACGCCCTCGGCCGCCTTCGGTCTGGGCGAGATGGCCGATGCCGATCCGGTGGCGATGTATCTGAACGACGTGTTCACGGTGACGGTCAACCTGGCCGGCCTGCCGGGCATCGCGGTGCCCGCCGGTCTGGACGCGCGCGGCCTGCCGCTGGGGCTGCAGCTGATCGGCCGGCCGTGGGAGGAGGGCGACCTTCTCAATCACGCATTCGTACTCGAACGCGCCGCCGGATTCGTTTCGCGGCCGGACAAATGGTGGTAACCGGCGCGGCATTGCGTCGATTCGGGGGTTTCCGATGCGTCCTGTCATTCCGCGTCCCGTCCTGCCGCGCGCAGCCCTGAGCGGCGCGCTGCTGCTGGCAGCCTGCGCGCCGTCGGTTCCCGACAGCGGCCAGAGCTATCAGGACTATCTGCGCAGCCAGAGCGCGCAGCCCGGCTATGGCAGCAGCGTCACGCCGCTGAACGGAGGGATCACCGGCGGCCCCATCACCTCGGGCCCGATCACGACCGGACCCATCACCAGCGGGCCGATCACCTCCTCGGCGGCCCCGGCCGCCGCCGTGCCCTATGCCGCCCCGGTGCCCTATGCCGCGCCGGCCGCGGCGGTCCCTGCCGGCGGCTATGCCAGCAGCTATCCGGCAAGCGCCAATGCGGCCATCGCCGCCGCCAGCGCGACCCCGGCCGCCAGCCCGGGCGGCGCCGGGTCCGCCCGGATTTCCGACGAGAACGACTTTTCCGCCGTCGCCGCGCGCGAGACCATCGAGTCCGACCGCGCGCGGATCGAGGCGAACCGCGCCGCCTATCAGCAGGTGGCGCCGACCGCGCTGCCGCAGCGGACGGAAACCGGCCCGAACATCGCCGAATATGCGGTGAATGCCGGCAACACGCTCGGCCAGCCGGTCTGGTCGCGGTCCAGCGTGCATCTGTCGAACTGGCAGCGGAACTGCGGCAAATACGCCTCGCAGGATCTGGCGCAGATCGAGTTCCTGCGCCGCGGCGGTCCGCAGCGCGACCCGGGCAACCTCGATCCCGATGGCGACGGCTTTGCCTGCTACTGGGATCCGACGCCCTTCCAGCAGGCGCGCGGCTGATCCGATGACGGCGCCGGACCGTCCGGCCCCCTCTCATCCCGCCTCGCCCAATCACGGGCCGCGGCGCGGCGGGCTGACGCCCCGGCTGGTGGTGATCCATTATACGGCGATGGCCGATGCGGCCTCGGCCAGGGCGCGGCTGTGCGATCCGGCGGCAGAGGTGTCGGCGCATTGGCTGATCGCGCGGGACGGGACGGCCGAGGCGCTGGTGCCCGAAGAGCTGCGCGCCTGGCATGCGGGCGCGGGGGAATGGGGCGGCGCAAGCGACGTCAATTCCCGCTCGATCGGGATCGAGCTGGACCATCCCGGCGAGGGGCCGTTCGCCGAGCCGCAGATGGCGGCGCTGGAACGGCTGCTGGCCGGCCTTCTGGCCCGCTGGTCCATCCCCCCCGAAGGCGTGATCGCGCATTCCGACATGGCCCCGGGGCGCAAGACCGATCCGGGCCCGCGCTTCGACTGGCGGCGGCTGGCGCTGTCGGGCCTGTCGGTCTGGCCGGGGATCGGGTCGGTGACCGGGGCAGGGGGGCCGTCTGCCCCCCTCCTGGCCGTTCCGGCCAGTTCACCCCCCGAGGATATATCCGAACAGAAGATGGGGCGGCTCGGGACCGATCTGGGCCGGTTCGGCTATCCGGTCGCGGCGGTGCCGGCGGCGGATCTGCTGGCGGCCTTCCGGCTGCGGTTCCGGCCCGGCGCCACCGGTCCGGCGGACGGGATCGACGGGGCCATCGCGGCGGAACTGGCGGCGCGCTGGCCGCAGCGGGATGTTGACGCGGGGGTGGCGCGCGCGTAGGCAGCGCGGGCGCGGATGGCCGGATGACCGCGGCTGCCCACAGGTCCGTTCCGCGGATACCTGGGCAGGCGAGGAAAGTCCGGACTCCACGAAGCAACGGTGCCGGGTAACGCCCGGCCGGGGAAACCCGAGGGAAAGCGCCACAGAGAAGAGACCGCCCGCGATCCGTCGCGGGCAAGGGTGAAACGGTGGGGCAAGAGCCCACCGCGGACCTGGCAACAGGGACGGCACGGCAAGCCCCACCGGGAGCAATGCCGAATAGGGGCCTCGTGCGGGGAGCGGGCAACCGGTCCGCCGCAGGGATGCTTCGGCCCGAGAGGCCCGGGTTGGCAGCTGGACCCCGTCCGCAAGGGCGGGGCGAGAGGAATGGTCATCCAGGGGGTTCGCGCCCCCGGACAGAATCCGGCTTACAGGCCATCCGCGCATGATTTCCCCCGCCCGGTCCGGGGGGCCAAAATAGCCGCGCCGCGAGGGGCAAAGGCGGTTGACTCTGGCCCGGCCATCGGTAAAAGGCGGGCTTCAAGGATTTGAGGGGCGGGGCGACACTGCGACTGCCGCCCGGCTGCAGGAGACGAAAATGGCGAAGCCGACGACGATCAAGATCCGTCTGAACTCGACGGCGGGCACCGGGCACTTCTACGTGACCAAGAAGAATGCCCGCACCATGACCGAGAAGATGACGGTCAACAAGTACGACCCGGTCGTGCGCAAGCATGTCGAATACAAGGAAGGCAAGATCAAGTAAGGTCTGCCCTCCGGCGCGGTCTGCGCGCCTGCCGATCCGAAGGCCGTGTCCCGCAAGGGCGCGGCCTTTCGTCATGCGGCTGCGGCGCCTCATCCGGCCCTTGCCTGTGGCGACCGGGCGCGCAAGATGGCGCGAGGGAAGGCGCGGCGCCGGGCGGCGCGGCGCGGAGGCCGTGCCGGGGAGGGCAGGCATGCAGCGGGTGGCGATCGTTGGGGCGGCGGGCGCGGGCAAGGCCGCGCTGGCGGAAACGCTGGGCGACCGGATGGCGCTGGCGGTGCACCGGCCCGAACCGGGGACCGCGCCCGCGGCGCGCGAGGCTTGGGCGCGCGCGGTCTGCGCCGGCCCCGCCTGGGTGATCGCGGCCGAGGGCGCGCGCTGCGAGGCGGTGGCGGCCGCGGCGGCGGATCTGGTCATCTGGCTGGACATGCCGCTGGCGCTGCGGCTGTGGCGGCTGGCGCGGCGGGGGGAGCCTGCGGCGCGGCTGCGGGCCGAACTGCGGGCGGGGCTGTTCCACGGGCTCGACCTGCGGTCGCGCCATGCCGCGCTGCTGAAGGCCGAGGCAAGGGCGCGCCGGGTGATGCGGCTTGGCGGGCCGGGGGCGGTGCGCGACCTGCTGGCGGTGCTGCCCCCGGACGGGGCCGTGCCCGTAGCCTGATCCACTGCCATCCCGGCGACGGATGCGAAAGGGGCCGGCGCTGTCGCACCGGCCCCCGAATGTCCGTCCCGCAATGAGGCGGGTCTTTCCGGGCGGGTTATTCCCGGTTGCCCATGAACTGCAGCAGGAACATGAACAGGTTGAGGAAGTCGAGGTAGAGGTTCAGCGCCCCCATGATCGCCGACTTCGCCAGCCACTCGCCATCGCCCATCTGCGCATGCTGCAGGTATTCGACCTTGATGCGCTGCGTGTCGAAGGCGGTCAGGCCCGCGAAGATCAGCACGCCGATCGCCGAGATCGCGAAGGCCACCGCCGAGGAGGCGAGGAAGATGTTCACGATCGAGGCGACGATCAGGCCGATCAGGCCCATGATCAGGAAGGAGCCCATCGCCGACAGGTCGCGCTTGGTGGTGTAGCCGTAGAGCGACAGGCCCGCGAAGGCGATGGCGGTCACGAGGAAGGTCTGCGCGATCGACACCCCGGTGAAGACCAGGAAGATCGACGACAGCGACAGGCCCATCAGCACCGCGTAGACATAGAACACCAGTTGCGCGGTGGCGGCCGACATCCGGTTGATCATCGCGCCGAAGCCGAAGACCACCGCGAGCGGGGCGAACATGATGACCCACTTCAGCGGCGAGAAATAGATCGCCTGGCCGAGCGCGGTGGGCGCGCCGTCGGGCCCGACGGCGAGCCCGGCAATCGCCCAGGCCGAGAGGGCAGTGATCAGCATGGCCACGGACATCAGCCCGTAGACCTTGTTCATATGCGCCTTCAGTCCTGCGTCGACGCGCAGCGTGCCGGCTCCAACCCGGCCGGCGCGCATCGTGTTCAAGTCAGCCATTGAAGCCTCCGAAAATTGCGTTCCCTGATCCCTGCGCAGTTGCGCATGGATTGCAACGAATATCGGCAAGCCTGCCTTTGGGTTCAAGGGTCTTGGCGCCGCAGGCGGGCCGAAATGCGAACCTGCGGGTGAGCTTTGCGCCCCCCGCCCGGCCCGCGCCGGCGGGGCTATTGCCGCCAATGCCGCGGAACGTCCCATGCGGGGCGGGCGGCCTCGCGTTCGGCCGACGCCCGGTCCAGCCCGATATCGGCCAGCAGGTGAGGGTCGAGCATCAGCAGGTGCCGGCGCTGGCGGCGGGCGGCGCGCATCCGCGCCAGCGCGGGCAGCAGGGCGACCCGGCGCAGGCCCGGGGGCAGCTTCGGACGGGCGAGCGAGAAGAGGTACATCGGGTTATCCTTTCACGTCTCGTGATGGTGGAGGGAGTCAGGATGAAGTCTCTTGATGACGATGCCGGATCGTGACACATCTTGGAAACGAATGTTTGCTGACCTGTTCATCACGGATGTTGATATGGCCCGGAACCTCGACCTGACGGCCCTACGGTCCTTCGTCACGGTGGCCGATGCCGGCGGCGTCACCCGCGCGGCCTCGCTGCTGAACCTGACGCAATCGGCCGTCTCGATGCAGATCAAGCGGCTGGAGGACAGTCTCGGGCTCGGCCTCTTCTGCCGCGCGGCAAGGCGGCTGTCGCTGACGCCCGAGGGCGAGCAGCTGATGGGCTATGCCCGCCGGATGCTGAGCCTGAACGACGAGGCGCTGGCGCGGATGACGGGCGCGGCCTATGAGGGCGAGATCCGGCTGGGCGTGCCGCATGACATCGTCTACCCGGTCATCCCGGCGATCCTGAAACGCCATGCGCAGGAATTTCCGCGGGTCCGGGTGAACCTCGTCTCGTCCTTCACCCTGCGCCTGCGCGAGCTGTTCGCCCGGGGCGAGCTGGACCTGATGCTGACGACCGAGGATCAGCCGGGCGAGGGCGGGGCGATCCTTGCCGAACGCGATCTGGTCTGGATCGGCGCGCCCGAGGGCACGGTCTGGCAGCGGCGCCCGCTGCGGCTGGCCTTCGAGGAGGTGTGCATCTTCCGCACCCGGGCGCTGGCCGCGCTCGACGCCGCCGGCATCCCGTGGGAACTGGGCTATTCCGGCCAGTCGGATCAGGTGATGGAAACGACGGCCGCCGCCGACCTTGCGGTCACCGTGCGGATGCGGGGCGTGGTGCCGGCGGGCTGCGCCGTGATCGAGGCCGGGAACATCCTGCCGCCGCTGGGGCAGACGCGGATCTGCCTCTATGATGCGCAGGTGCAGCGCGGAGAGGTGGTGGACCGGCTGAAGCACGATCTCGCCAGCGCCTATACCTGACCGATCTTCGCGTTTTGCGACGCATTTTGCGAATCTACCGAATCCGCGCGGTCACAGTGACCTAGCGTCATCCTGCGGCGCATCGGCGTCTTCCCGCCAGCCGGCTCGGATCGCCTCTGGCGGCGGTCCCGCCGCGATGCTGCAACTGCAGGATGGGGCGGGGGCGGCGCGCCGCCCGATGAAATTTTTCGTGTCAGCCTACGCTTGGCACGAAGATTGCTTTAGCTAGTGTGGAAGCGAAGGAGTATGCGACGATGAAGCATCCGGTAGACATCCACGTCGGCAAGCGCATCCGTCACCGCCGGTGGATGATTGGCATGACGCAACAACAGCTCGCCGAACGGGTGGGCATCAAGTTCCAGCAGATCCAGAAATACGAGACCGGCATGAACCGGGTTTCGGCATCGCGGCTGTGGGACATTTCCGAGGTTCTGGGCGTCAGCATCGCCTTCTTCTTCGAAGGGCTCGAAGGCGGCGCTACCCCGGCGGAAGAGATCGAGGGCGACATCCTCGCCGACAAGGAGGCGCTGCAACTGGTGCGCTCCTACTATGCCATCCCCGAGGCGCAGCGGCGCCGGCTGTTCGACCTCGCGCGGGTGCTGTCGGACGCGGCAGCTTAGTCACGGCCGGCCGGACCTTAGAACCCGACCGGCGCGCTTGACGGCCCCCACCGGACCCGGCTACCGCAGGGACGACCCTTGCGAGGCCAGATGACCGTGATCCCGGATGACCTGAAGGCGGCGCTGATCGCCGCCGCCCATGCCGCCGCCGATGTCGCGCGGGTCGAGACGCTGGCGTATTTCCGCCGCAGCGACCTCGAGGCCGCGACGAAGGAAGACCACCGCTTCGATCCGGTGACCGAGGCCGACCGCGCCGCCGAACGGGCGATGCGCGCGGTGCTGGCCCGCCTGCGCCCCGAGGACGCGATCCTGGGCGAGGAATACGGCCGCAGCGAGGGCACCTCCGGCCTGACCTGGGTGCTGGATCCCATCGACGGCACGCGCGGCTATATCTCGGGCACGCCGGTCTGGGGCGTGCTGGTGTCGGTCGCGGGGCCGGACGGGCATCCGCTGTTCGGGCTGATCGACCAGCCCTATATCGGCGAGCGGTTCGCAGGCGGGCTTGGCGTGGCCGAGGTCACGGGGCCGCTGGGGCGCCAGACGCTCGCCTGCCGCGCGGCGCGGCCCCTGTCCGGGGCGACGTTGTTCACCACCTTCCCCGAGGTCGGCACCCCGGCGGATGCCGGGGCCTTCGCGCGGGTGTCCCGCGCGGCGCGGCTGACGCGCTATGGCGCCGACTGCTATGCCTATGCGCTGGTGGCGGCGGGCCAGATCGACCTGGTGATCGAGGCGGGGCTGCAGCCCTACGATATCCACGCCCCTATCGCGGTGATCGAGGCCGCAGGCGGCCTTGTCACCGACTGGCAGGGGGGGCCGGCACGCGACGGCGGACGGGTGCTGGCCGCCGCAAACGCCGCCATCCATGGCGAGGCGATGGCGCTGCTGAACGCGTGATCGGCGGGCTTGATCGGGGGGGCGGCCCGCGCTAGACGGCGCGGGACCCGGGCGAGTCCTTTCCCCTTCTGTCGCCGGGTCCGGCGCGTTCCGAAGGGGCAGGGGAACGCCGATGACCGACATCCTGATCCGCCGGGCCGATGTGGTGGTGACCATGGACGACGCCGGCCGCGAACTGGCGGGGGCCGATGTCCTGATCCGGGGCGGGCAGATCGCCGCGGTGGGCCATGACCTTGCCGGGCAGGGGCTGGTCGCCCCCGGCGCCGAACGGGTAGAGGCGCGCGGCTGCGTGGTGACGCCCGGGCTGGTGAACACCCATCACCACCTCTACCAGACGCTGACACGGGCGGTTCCGGGGGCGCAGGACGCGCTGCTCTTCGGCTGGCTGAAGACGCTTTATCCGATCTGGGCCCGGTTCGGGCCGGAAGAGATGTTCGTCTCGGCCCAGACGGGGCTGGCGGAACTGGCGCTGTCCGGCTGTTCCACCACCTCGGACCACCTCTACCTCTATCCCAACGGCGCGCGGCTGGACGACACCATCGCTGCCGCGGCCGAGGCAGGGCTGCGCTTTCACCCCACGCGCGGCGCGATGTCGATCGGCGAAAGCGCGGGAGGCCTGCCCCCCGACGATCTGGTCGAGGGCGAGGCCGCGATCCTGTCCGACTGCATCCGCGTGATCGACGCTTTCCACGACCCCGCGCCCGGGGCGATGGTGCGGGTGGGCGTGGCCCCCTGCTCGCCCTTCTCGGTCAGCCGCGACCTGATGCGTGATGCGGCGCTGCTGGCGCGGGACAAGGGCGTGCGGCTGCACACCCATCTGGCCGAGAATGACGAGGACATCCGCTATTCGCAGGCGATGTTCGGCTGCCGTCCCGGCCAGTATGCCGAGGATCTGGGCTGGACGGGCGCGGATGTCTGGCACGCCCATTGCGTGAAGCTGGACGCGGGCGAGATCGGCCTGTTCGCCCGCTCGGGCACCGGGGTCGCGCATTGCCCCTGTTCCAACTGCCGGCTCGGCTCGGGCGTCGCGCCGGTGCGGGCGATGCGGGATGCGGGCGTGCCGGTGGGGCTGGGCGTGGACGGCTCGGCCTCGAACGATGCCGGCAACCTGGCGGCCGAGGCGCGGATGGCGATGCTGTTGCAGCGGGTGGCGCGGGGCGCCGATGCGATGAGCGCCCGCGAGGCGCTGGAGATCGCCACGCGCGGCGGCGCCCGGGTGCTGGGGCGCGACGATATCGGGCAGGTTGCCGTCGGTTTCCGCGCCGATCTGGCGATCTGGGACGTGACCGGCATCGACAGCGCCGGCAGCTGGGATGCGGCGGCGCTGCTGCTGGCGGGGCCGCGGCAGGTGCGCCACCTCTTCGTCGAGGGGCGACAGGTGGTGCGGGACGGGCAGATGACGACGCTGGACCTGCCGCGGGTGATCGAGCGGCAGAACCGGCTGGCGCGGCGGCTCGCCGGCTAGCGGCGCGGCGAGGTGCTCTGCCGAAGGGGGCGACGTGGCGGCAGCCCCGGTTTCACGGAAACATCCCGGCGGGCTGCCTGTTCGGACGCTGACAGCAGCCGAAAGGAGCCGCCATGACCGAGAACGCAAGCCGCAAGCCGAACAACCAGTTCGAACCGCACGATCCGCGCGACCTCTATCCCCGCCCGCCCTTCGACACGCCGATGCAGCCCGAACCCGGGCTGGCCGCGACGATGGATCCCGTGCCCGATCACGGCGAGGACAGCTACAAGGGCCTCGGCCGGATGACCGGCCGCCGCGCCCTGATCACCGGTGGCGACAGCGGCATCGGCCGGGCCGCGGCCATCGCCTATGCCCGCGAGGGCGCGCATGTGGTCATCAATCACCTGCCCGACGAGGACCGCGACGCGACCTCGCTGGTCGAGCTGCTGCGGGGCGAGGGGCTGAAGGCCGATGCCCTGCCCGGCGACATCAGCGACGAGGCCTTCTGCCAGAAGCTGGTCAGCACCGCCGCCGAGATCATGGGCGGGATCGACGTGCTGGTGAACAATGCCGGCAAGCAGGTGGCGCAAGGGTCCATCGAGGACATCACCACCGATCAGTTCGACGCCACCTTCCGCACCAATGTCCATGCGATGTTCTGGCTGACCAAGGCCGCGCTGCACCACATGCAGCCCGGCGCCGCGATCATCAACACCACCTCGGTCCAGGGCTATGACCCTTCGCCGACGCTGATGGACTATGCGATGACCAAATACGCAATCATCGGCTTCACCAAGGCGCTGGCCGCGCAGCTAGCCGACCGCGGCATCCGCGTGAACGGCGTGGCGCCGGGGCCGTTCTGGACGCCGCTGCAACCTTCGCACGGGCAGCCGGCCGAGAAGCTGAAGAACTTCGGCAAGCAGTCGGCCTTCGGACGTCCGGGCCAGCCGGCCGAAATCGCCTCGACCTATGTGTTCCTCGCCACGCAGGAATCCGGTTACATGACCGGCGAGATCGTGGGCGTGACCGGCGGCAACCCGATCCACTGAGGTCACCCCTCGGGGGCACGGCGGGGACGGGCGGAACGCGGCGGGGCGGGGGGCGTTGGTCCGGCATCCTCGCCTGCCCGAAGGAGACGCCCATGACCGACGCCAGCGATCCGCCCGTGCCGGGCGACTTGCCCGAACCCGACCTGCCGGAACCGGAACCCGATCTGCCCGAACCCGGCGCGCCGCCGCCGGAGCCTCCGCCCGAGGTTCCGGTGGCCCCGGCGCTGGTCCCGGTGCCGAGCCTCGTCGATCCCCGCACGCTCTATCCCCGGCCGCCCTGGCCCGAACAGGCGCAGCCTGCGCCCGGCGCCACGGCGGCGATGGACCCGCGCCCGGATCATGGCGAGACCAGCTATGTCGGCGCGGGACGGCTGCAGGGCCGCCGGGCGCTGGTCACCGGCGGCGACAGCGGCATCGGCCGGGCGGTGGCCATCGCCTTCTGGCGCGAGGGCGCGGCGGTGACCATCGCCTACCTGCCCGCGGAAGAGGCCGATGCGCAGGAGGTGGCGGCGCTGGCGGCAGAGGAGGGGGCGGAACTGCACCTGATCCCCGGCGACCTGCTGGAACGCGAAACGGCCGAGGGGCTGCCTGGCCGGGCGGCGGCGCTGATGGGCGGGCTCGACCTGCTGGTCTGCAACGCCTCGATGCAGATGACGACGGACACGATCGACGACGTGTCCTTCCGCCAGTTCGACGAGGTGCTGCGCGTCAACGTGCTGTCCACCTTCCTGAGCTGCCGCGCGGCGCTGCCGCTGCTACCGCCCGGCGGGTCGATCATCGTCACCGCCTCGATCCAGGCCTTCGCGCCCGCGGCCGGCCTGCCCGACTATGCCGCCAGCAAGGCCGCGCAGGTGGCTTTCGTGGAAAGCCTGTCGAAACAGGCGATCCGGGGCGGGGTGCGGGTCAATGCCGTGGCGCCCGGTCCGATCTGGACGCCGCTGCAACCGTCCTGCGGCAAGCCGATGGACATGCTGACCGGCCACGGCGCCGACACCACCATCGGCCGCGCCGGCCAGCCCGCCGAATGCGCGGGGGCCTATGTCTTTCTCGCTTCCCGCGAGGCGTCCTACATTACCGGGCTGACGCTGGGGGTGACGGGCGGCGCACCGGTGCACTAGCGGCTGCCGGTCAGCCCCGCCGCTGCCCCGCGATCCAGACGCCCGCCACCGCGCGGTCGTCGCCCATCATGATGGTGGGGAACAGCGCCTCCCACAGGTTGTTCGCCCGGGCCGCGCGCTGCGCGATGGCCGGGGTGGAGGCAAGGTCGATGGCGACGATATCGGCCTCCATCCCCGGGGCGAGGTTGCCGATCCGGTCGTCCAGCCGCAGCGCCCCGGCCGAGCCGCAGGTCGCAAGCCACCACAGTTCCGACGGGTGCAGCGCGCGGCCACGCAGCTGACCCACCTCATAGGCGGCGGCCATCGTGCGCAGCATCGAAAAGGACGACCCGCCCCCGGTATCGGTGGCCAGCCCGATCCGCTGCCCCTCGGCCTTCAGCTCGGCCATGTCGAAGAGGCCCGAGCCGATGAAGGTGTTGGAGGTCGGGCAATGCACCAGCGCCGCCCCCGTCTCGCGCAGCCGGGCGCGTTCGCGGGGCGTCAGGTGGATGGCATGGCCGAAGACCGCGCCCTCGGCCAGCAGGCCCTGCGCCTCATAGGTGTCCAGATAGTCGCGGGCCTGCGGATACAGGCCCTTCACCCAGTCGATCTCGTCGGTCTGCTCGCTCAGATGCGTCTGCATCAGGCAACCGGGATATTCGCGCCACAACTGCCCCAGCACCATCAGCTGTTCGGGCGTCGAGGTCGGCGAGAAGCGCGGCGTGATCACATAGGACAGCCGGTCCACCCCGTGCCAGGCCTCCAGCAACCGCCGGCTGTCGTCATAGGCCGACTGCGCGGTGTCGCGCAGCCCCTCGGGCGCGTTGCGGTCCATGCAGGTCTTGCCGGCCAGCGCCCGCAGCCCCCGCGCCCGGGCGGCGGCGAAAAAGGCATCGACGCTTTCGGGATGGATGGTGGCATAGCTGCACATCGTCGTCGTGCCATGCGCCAGCGCGAGGTCGAGATAGTTTTCCGCCACCGCCGCCGCATGGGCGGGGTCGCCGAAGCGCATCTCCTCGGGGAAGGTATAGCTGTTCAGCCAGTCGATCAGCCGCTTGCCCCAAGACGCCACGATCGCCGTCTGCGGGTAATGCACATGCGCATCCACGAAGCCCGCCGACAGCAGCCGCGCGCCCATGTCGGTGACGGCCGCGTCGGGATGCGCCGCCCGCAGCGCCGCCCCGTCGCCCACCGCCACGATCCGCCCGTCGCGGACCAGCACCCCGCCCCTGGCATGATGCCGCGCCGCGCCCGGCCCCTCGGCGAAGGGGTCGCCGGCGAAAGACAGCGTCTGGCCGAGGATCAGCTGGTCCATGGGTCGGGGTTCCTGCGGTTACCTCCTGCTTGGACCATGCCGGGCACGCGCGGGCAAGGGGGGCGGGGCGTTCAGCCCCGCATCACGTCGCCACTTGGATCCGGCGCTTGCCGTCGTGCAGGAAATAGCCCGCCCGATCGCTGGAGGCCGCCTTTTGGAAGCCGATCTCGACGTTGCGATCCAGCCGGACCATCAGAGCCAGCAACTTCTCCAGCGAAAAGCCGTGCAGCTTGCCGTTCTTGAGGGCCGAGACCTTGGGTTGCGGAATCTGCAGCAGGTCTGCGGCCTCGATCTGCGTCAGGTGCCGATGCAGGAGAATCGAATTGATCTGTCCCGCGATAGCGGCCTTCAGCTTGAGCTCCGGCGCGTCCTCGAGACCCAGATCGGCAAAGACATTGCCGCTGCCGGGTTCCAGTTCCAAGTCTTCCTTCCGATCCATCAGGACATCCCCAGTTGTGCGTTCAGCCGTTTCAGCCGGGTCTTGATCACATCGATCTCGTGCTTGGGCGTCGCGATGCCCGTCCGCGACTTCTTCTGGAAGGCGTGAAGCACATAGAGGTCGTCCCCCAGCTTCACGGCATAGACGGCGCGGAACGTGTCGCCGTCATGGTCGGCGACGATCTCCATCACGCCCGCGCCCAGACCTGTCATCGGCTTGGCCGAAGCAGCCTTTCGCCCCAGCTGCGCCTCGCCGAGCGCGTAGCCGACCTGCACCCTGACCGGCTTGGGAAATTCCAGCAGCCGCTTTCTTGCGTCCGCGACCCAGACCAGCCTGCGCTCCGGCACCGCGACCTCCGCTATACCTGTTTAGATATATTCTCCGCCTCGGGGAATTTCAAGGCGAAACGCCGGGAGGCCGCATGCAAAAGGGCCGGTGCCCCGCAGGCACCGGCCCTTCCGAAATCCGTCAGGCCCCAAAGGGGCCCGCGATCAGACCAGCGACAGGTTGATCGCCGATTCCCGGCCGTCGCGGCCCTTCTCGATGTCGAAGGTCACTTTCGCGCCGTCGTTCAGCTGCGAGATGCCCGAACGCTCGACGGCGCTGATGTGAACGAAGACGTCCTTGGAGCCGCCATCCGGCTGGATGAAGCCGAAGCCTTTGGTGGCGTTGAACCATTTCACGGTGCCATTGGCCATCGTGTTGTCCCTTTTCGTATGTGCCGCCCGCGGAAGTGCGGCGGCCCGGCAGCGTCAGATCGAAGGTAGCTGCACCCGAAGGGACAGAGTTCGAAGATGGTGCGCCGTTGTATTTGGCCAAACGCGGGAAAAAATCAAGGTGGAACCCTGCGATTGCGCCGGATGGGCCGGATTTTGCCTTTCGCCGCCGCGGCGCGGGTAGTGTCTGCCGGGGCGGTCGGCTAAGGTCCGGCCAACCAGAAGGGGGCGCGATGGCAGAGAAGCAGGTCGAGGATCCGCCGATCGAGGCGCGCGATGCCGCGCGCGAGGGGGCGGAGCGCGAGGAACAGGACTACGCGCTCGATCCCGAGCTGGTGCAAGAGATCCTCGACGCCGTCGAACACCGCGACACCGAACGGCTGGAACGGCTGACCGAGCCCCTGCACGCGGCCGACATCGCCGACCTTCTGGAACAGATCGGCTGGGCCGAGCGGCGCGAGCTGCTGCAGCTGTGGCCGCGCGGCATCGACGGCGAGGTCCTGTCCGAGATCGACGAGTCGATCCGCGAGGAGGTGATCGAGCATCTCCCGCGCGAGATCCTGACCGAGGCGGTGCGCACCCTCGATTCCGACGATGTCGTCGACCTGCTGGAAGACCTGGAGGAACCGCAGCAGGAAATCATCCTCGGCGCGCTCGACCAGTCGGACCGGGCCGCCGTCGAACAGTCGCTGACCTATCCGGAATATTCCGCCGGCCGCCTGATGCAGCGCGAGGTGGTGACCGCCCCCGAACACTGGACCGTGGGCGAGACCATCGACTTCCTGCGCGCCGAAGACTGGCTGCCGGACCAGTTCTACCATGTGGTGCTGGTCGATCCGCGCCAGCATCCCATCGGCTATGTGACGCTGGGCAAGCTTCTGTCCTCGCGCCGGGACGTGCGGCTGAACACCATCACCGAGGACAGTTTCCGCACCTTCAGCGTCTATCAGGAGGAGGGCGAGGTCGCCTATGCCTTCAACCAGTATCACCTGATCTCGGCCCCGGTCGTGGACCACAACGACCGGCTGGTGGGCGTCATCACCATCGACGACGCGATGAACGTGCTGGACGAGGAACATGAGGAGGACGTGCTGCGCCTCGCCGGGGTGGGCGAGGACAGCTCGATCTCCGACGGGGTGGTGGAAACGGTGCGCCAGCGCACGCCATGGCTGGCGGTGAACCTCCTAACGGCCAATGTCTCGGCCATCGTCATCTCGCAATTCTCGGCGACGATCGAGGCCATCGTGGCGCTGGCCGCGCTGATGCCGATCATCGCCTCGATGGGCGGCAATGCCGGCACGCAATCGCTGACCGTGGCGGTGCGGGCGCTGGCGACCAAGAACCTGACCGGCTCGAACGCGGGCCGGGTCGTGCGGCGCGAGGCGATGGTGGGGCTGATCAACGGCGCCGTCTTCGCGGTGACGATGGGTACGGTGGGCTGGCTCTTCTTCGGCTCGCCCTGGCTGGCGGTGGTGATCGGGCTCGCGATGATCATCAACCTGCTGGTCGCGGCGCTGGCCGGGGTGAT
This sequence comes from Frigidibacter oleivorans, assembly GCF_003993775.1. Classification (GTDB taxonomy): domain Bacteria; phylum Pseudomonadota; class Alphaproteobacteria; order Rhodobacterales; family Rhodobacteraceae; genus Frigidibacter; species Frigidibacter oleivorans. The sequence goes on along the minus strand of NZ_RJRZ01000004.1, from coordinate 202,710 downwards.
GGTGCCGCTGCTGCTGGACCGGATGGAGCTCGACCCCGCGCTGGCCTCGGGCACCTTCGTGATGACCATGACCGACGTGGTGGGCTTCTTCGCCTTCCTCGGCCTCGCCACGGTGATCCTGCTGTGAGCGCGGCGGCGGACATCCTGGCCCGCAAGGCCGAGCTGCGGGGCGCCGCCCTGGCCGCCCGCAAGACCGCCTTCGCCGCGGGGCAGGGCAATGCCGCCCAGCGTCTGGCGGCGGTGCTGGCCCCGGTCGCGGATGCGGTACTGGCGGGCTATGTGCCGATGCGGACGGAAATCGACCCGCTGCCGGCGATGGCCGCCCATGCGGATCGCGGCGGGCGGGTCGGCGTGCCGGTGATCCCGGGCGCGGGCCAGCCGCTCCGGTTCCGCGAATGGACGCCGGGGGCCGAACTGGTGCCCGGCGAGTTCGGCGCGCGCATCCCGGTGGCGGGCGACTGGCTGGTGCCCACGGTGCTGATCGTGCCGCTGCTGGCCTTCGACTGGCGCGGCTATCGGATCGGCTATGGCGGCGGCTTCTACGACCGGACGCTGGCGGCGCTGCGCGCGCAGGGGCCGGTCATCGCCGTGGGCTTCGCCTTCGCCCTGCAGGAGGTCGAGGAGGTGCCGGTGGAACCGACCGACGAGCCGCTCGATATCATCGTGACGGAGGCCGGGGTGATACGCCCGGGCCACTGACCCGGACGCAACGGCACCGCCAGACCGGCGGAAGGAGGCGCGATGCAGCCCGACGGCATTCTGGAAACCGTGCTCTATGCCGAGGATCTGGCGGCGGCAGAGGCCTTCTACACCCGCCATTTCGGCCTGCAGGTGGTGCGGCGCGTGCCCGGGCGCTTCGTCTTCCTGCGCTGCGGCGGGCAGATGCTGCTGATCTTCGACCCGCGCGACTCCGCCCGGCCCGACCCCGACAACCCGATCCCCCGGCACGGCGCCAGCGGACCGGGCCATGTCTGCTTTCGCGTGGCCGATGGCGCGGCGGTGCAGGCCTGGCGCGACCGGCTGGCGGCGGCGGGCGTTGCCATCGAACATGACCATCTCTGGCCGGGCGGCGCCCGGTCAGTCTATCTGCGCGATCCGGCCGGCACCTCGGTCGAGATCGGCGAACCCCGGATGTGGGGGCTCTGAGCCTCCTGCCGCAAGCGAAGGATGACAGCATGACCGAACAGCCCGTCCTGCAGATGAACGACGGACACCGCATCCCGCAACTGGGGCTCGGCGTCTGGCAGGCGACCGACGACCAGGCCGAGGCGGCGGTGGCCGAGGCGCTGGCCGCCGGCTATCGCCACGTCGATACCGCCACGATCTACGGCAACGAAACCGGCGTCGGGCGCGGCATCGCCGGATCGGGCCTGCCCCGCGACGCGGTGTTCCTGACCACGAAGCTGTGGAACGCGGACCAGGGCTTCGACAGCGCCCTGCGCGCCTGCGAGGCCAGCCTGAAACGGCTGGGCACGGATTATGTGGACCTTTACCTCATCCACTGGCCGATGCCCCGCAAGGGCACCTTCCCCGACAGCTGGAAGGCGCTGATCCGCCTGCGCGAGGACGGGCTGGTGCGGTCTGTCGGCGTGTCGAACTTCACGCCGGAGACGCTGGACCGGATCGTGACGGATACCGGCGTCACGCCGGTGCTCAACCAGGTCGAGCTGCATCCCGCCTTCCAGCAGCGGCCGCTGAAGGCGGTGCACAGCCGCAGGGACATCCTGACCGAGGCATGGAGCCCGCTGGGTCAGGGCAAGGCGCTGGCGACGGGCGCCATCGCGGCCATCGCGGCGGAAACGGGGCGGACGCCGGCGCAGGTGATCATCCGCTGGCATCTGCAGCAGGGCCATGTGGCGATCCCGAAATCGGTGACGCCCGCCCGCATCCGCGAAAACGCGCAGGTCTTCGACTTCGACCTGACCCCGGCGCAGATGGCGGCGATCGAGGCGCTGGACGATCCGGCGGGGCGGATCGGGCCGGACCCGGACGGGGCGAGCTTCTGACCCTTTCCCCTGCAGCTGACCCAAATATCCCACGGGGGGCGCGGGGGGTGTGAAACCCCCCGCTGCAACGCCAGCCGCCCTGCGGGCTCAGCCGCCGATCCGCACCCGCTGCCGCAGCGCGCCGGTCGCGCCGTCGAGGATCAGGATCTCGTCATCCCCGGTCACCACCGCGATCCAGCCGGTGCCGAAGGTCACGGCGCGGGCGGTCTCGCCCTCGGGCAGGGCGATGTTCGCGGGCAGGGTCGGCCCCGCGGAGGGCACGACCTCCGGCAGCGGCTGCGAGAAGCGGATGACAAGCAGCGCCACGATCGCTAGAAGCCCTGCGATCATCACGCCCGCCAGCACCGTCACCAGCGTCTTCAGAAAGCGCAGTTCGGGCGGCGTCGCGTATTCGTCCTGCGGAGGCCCCTTGTCAGAACCTGCGTTCGATCCTGCCATCGGCAGCCGTCTCCTGCGCGTCACCATCGGGCCGGATGCGCCCGCGCGCCTTGATAAGGCGCTGGCCGCCGCGGTGCCAGAGGAATGGTCGCTGTCGCGCTCGCGGCTGGCGAAGCTGATCGAGGAGGGCGCGGTCAGCCGGGGCGGCGCGGTGCTGGCCGACCAGAAGGCGAAGGTGGCCGAGGGCGACGAGATCGAGATCGCGCTCGGCCCGGCGGAAAGCGTGGAAACCCTGCCCGAACCCATCCCGCTGGTCATCGTGCACGAGGATGACGACCTGATCGTGATCGACAAGCCGGCGGGGATGGTGGTGCATCCGGCGCCGGGCTCGCCCTCGGGCACGCTGGTCAATGCGCTGCTGCACCATTGCGGCGACAGCCTTGCCGGGATCGGCGGCGAGCGGCGGCCCGGCATCGTGCACCGGATCGACAAGGATACCTCGGGCCTGCTGGTCGCGGCGAAATCCGACCGCGCGCATCACGGCCTCGCCCGCCAGTTCGAGGCGCATGCGGTGGAACGCCATTACCTCGCGCTGTGCCACGGCGTACCCGACCGCGCCGATCCCCGGCTCGGCGGCACGAAGGGCGTCAGCTTCGAATCCGGCGGCATCCTGCGCATCGCCACGCAGCTGGCCCGGCACAAGACCGACCGGCAGCGGCAGGCGGTGGTCGATCATGGCGGCCGTCATGCGGTGACGCGGGCGCGGGTGGACGAAGTCTTCGGCACGCCGCCGGCGCTGGCGCTGGTCGATTGCTGGCTGGAAACCGGGCGCACCCATCAGATCCGCGTGCACATGGCCCATGCCGGGCACGGGCTGGTGGGGGATCCGACCTATGGCGGGCGGCGCAAGCCCAATGCCGCGGCGCTCGGCCCCGCGGCGGCCGAGGCGCTGGCGGCCTTCCCCCGGCAGGCGCTGCATGCCGCGACGCTGGGCTTCGAACATCCGGTGACCGGCGCCGCGCTCTCCTTTTCGGCCCCGTTGCCCGCCGACATGCAGGCGCTGCTTGATCGGCTGCGCGGTCTCTGACAGCCTCGCTGCCTCGGGGGGCGCGCATGATCCTGCAAAGTTTGTCGTGGTGGGTGATCCTGCATGTCGCCCTGCAGGGGCTGACCCTGCTGCGGGTCATGGCCCGCGAGGATCGCGACCCGGCCACCCGCATGGCCTGGGTGATGGTGATCCTCGCCGTGCCCTTCGCGGGCGTGGCGCTGTATTTCCTCATCGGCGAGATCAAGATCAGCCGCCGCACGCTGGACCGGATGACGGGCGCGATCGAGGCGCTGCCGCCCGCGCCGCCCGCCCCGCTGGCCCAGGTGCCCGACCCGTTCCGGCCGCTCTTCGACCGGGCGGCGGCGGCGAACGGCTTCGCGGCGCTCACGGGCAACCGGATCGAGCTGATGCCGCAGGGCGAGGGCGCGATCGACCGGCTGGTGGCGGATATCGACGCGGCGGAACGGCACGTCCACCTGCTGTTCTACATCTGGCTGGACGACCATGCCGGGCGGCGGGTGGCCGATGCGGCGATCCGCGCCGCCGGCCGCGGGGTCGAGGTACGGGTGATGGTCGATGCGCTCGGCAGCCGGGCCTTCGTCGCCTCTGCCACATGGGCGGCGATGCAGGCGGCGGGCGTGCGGGCGCGCAAGGCCTTCTCGATCTCTTTCCCGCTGCTGCGGCTGGCGATCTCGCGCATCGACATCCGCAACCACCGCAAGATCGTGGTGATCGACAGCGACGTGGCCTGGTGCGGCAGCCGCAACTGCGCCGACGAGGCCTTCGCGATCAAGGCCCGCTATGCGCCCTGGGTGGACATCATGCTGCGCCTGACCGGCCCGGTGGTCTGGCAGCACCAGCAGCTGTTCGTGTCGGACTGGATCACCCATGCGAAAGAGGATGTGTCGGACCTGCTGAAGGAAGCGGTGCATCCGGCGCGCGATGCCGAGGCGGCGGGGCTGGCCGTGGCCATTGCCTTCGGATCGGGGCCGAGCCTGAACAAGCACGCGGTGTCGGACGTGTTTCAGGCGGCCATCGCGGCCGCGCGGCGCGATCTGGTGATCACCACGCCCTACTATGTGCCGAACGAGGCGCTGCACCAGCAGATCTGCGCCGCCGCCGTGCGCGGGGTGCGGGTGCGGATGATCCTGCCCGCCCGCAACGACAGCCGCATCGTCGGCATGGCCAGCCGCAGCTTCTATCGCCAGCTGCTGTCGGCGGGGGTGGAACTGCACGAATACCGGCCGGGCCTGCTGCATGCCAAGACGCTGGTCGTGGACGGGATCGTGGCGGTGATCGGTTCGGCCAACATGGATCGCCGCAGTTTCGAGCTGAACTACGAGAACGGCCTTCTGGCCCATGACGCGGCGCTGGCCGGTGCGGTGGGGCGGTTGCAGGCGCTGTGGCTGGCCGAGGCGCCCCCGGTGGACGAGGCGGCGGTGCGCGACTGGTCGCTGCCGCGGCGGATCGCCAACAACCTGATGGCCAGCTTCGCGCCGCTGATCTGACCGGACCCGCCGCAGGGGGCGTTGTGCGGCCCTGCAGAGCCGTCCGGGCCCCCGCGCACCGCAGCGGGCGATCCCGGGCGATGACGCACAGGCACATGCGCGTGAAGGCCCTGACATGATGCTGGCGTCGCGACGGCCGGAACAGCATCATGCGTTCAATCGTTCGAAGAGCAACGCCCGTGCCGCAACTGCCGTCCCGTAACGGGGCTTGAACCGGGCTTGAGCCATTCATAGCTAAGCGAGTCCCGCTCCGGCATGCATGCGATCATGCCCGCGGGATCAAGGTCAGGACAGGATGAGCACCAGTTACACCAATCTTCCCGCCCCCAGCCCGGAACAGGGCCTGAACCGCTATCTGCAGGAAATCCGCAAGTTTCCGCTGCTGGAGCCGGAAGAAGAATACATGCTGGCCAAGCGTTGGGTCGACCATCAGGACGCCTCGGCCGCGCACAAGCTGGTGACGAGCCATCTGCGGCTCGCCGCCAAGATCGCCATGGGTTATCGCGGTTATGGCCTGCCGCAGGCGGAAGTGATTTCCGAGGCGAATGTCGGCCTGATGCAGGCGGTCAAGCGCTTCGATCCCGAACGCGGCTTTCGCCTTGCCACCTATGCGATGTGGTGGATCCGCGCCTCGATCCAGGAATATATCCTGCGGTCCTGGAGCCTGGTGAAGCTGGGCACCACCTCGGCGCAGAAGAAGCTGTTCTTCAATCTGCGCAAGGCCAAGTCGAAGATCGGCGCGCTGGAGGAAGGCGACCTGCGCCCGGAAAACGTGGCCCAGATCGCCCGCGACCTGAACGTGACCGAGGATGAGGTCATCGACATGAACCGCCGGCTGTCCGGCGGCGACGCCTCGCTGAACGCGATGGTGGGGCAGGAGGGAGAATCCGCGACCCAGTGGCAGGACTGGCTGGAGGATGAATCCGCCGACCAGGCCAGCGATCTGGAGGAGCGCGACGAGCTGGAGGCGCGGCGCGAACTGCTGGAGCAGGCGATGGACGTGCTGAACGACCGCGAACGCGACATCCTGATGCAGCGCCGGCTGGAGGACAATCCCGCCACGCTGGAAGACCTGTCGGGCCGCTACGATGTCAGCCGCGAGCGTATCCGCCAGATCGAGGTGCGCGCCTTCGAGAAGCTGCAGAAGCGGATGCAGGAACTGGCCCGCGACCGCGGGATGATGGCGACGGCGTGATCCCGCGCGGATCGGCGGGGCAGGGGCGGCGTTCACCCGCTCGTGTCGTGTCGTGAACCTGCCCCGCGGTTGCGCCGCGACGCGGCGTGGCTAAGGTGGCGCCACGTCCGGCCGGGGGAACCGCCCCGGCCCGACCGCCGTCTTACAGCCGCAGGATCGCATGAGCCGCCTTCATTTTCGCCAGCGCCTGATCGGGGCGCTTCTCTGCCTGTCGCTTCTGATGCTGCTGGCGGGCATCCTGCCGGCCCGGATCCCGACCACGATGGCGGTGGGGCCGATCGCCCGCATGTTCGACAGCGTGGCACCGCAGTTCCTGATCGGCGGCGCGGTCATCGCGCTGGTGGCGGCGCTGGTGGGGGCCTGGCGGGCGGCGTTGGCGCTGGTTCTGGCCGCCGCCGTGGCCTTCGGCGCCTTCGCCATCCAGCATGGGGCGCGCTCGCTGCCGCTGGCCGCCGATCAGCCGGCGGTGCTGCGGGTGCTGTTCTTCAACGTGCTGGGCGACAATTTCGCCAATGCGCAGAACATCGCGGCCGCGGTGCGCGCGGCCGACCCCGATGTGGTGGCCTTCGCCGAAAGCGGCGCGCTGCGCGAGGTCCTGCCCGAACTGCACGACCGGTGGCCGCACCAGCTGGGCTGCGAGAAGCTCTGTCAGGTCGTGGTGCTGTCAAAGCGGCCGTTGAACCCTGTGGACCCCGACCCTGTGCGCGGGTCCTGGCAGTCGCGCCTGCGCTCGGTCGAACTGCAGGTCGAGGGCGCGGCCCAGCCGGTGACGCTGATGATCGCGCACAAGCGCAAACCCTGGTTCACCGGCGAGGTCGAGGACGAGGATGCCCATCTGGTGCAGCGGGTGAACGGCGTGGCCGGCCCGCTGGTGCTGATGGGCGACTTCAATTCGGCGCCCTGGTCGCGGCCGATGCGGCGGATGATCGACGAGACGGGCCTCTCCGCGCTGCGCCTGCCGGTGCCGACCTGGCCGGTGGATGCGCAGGCCTTCGGCGTGCCCATCGACAACGCGCTGGTGCGGGGCGGGGCGCGGCTGGTCTCGCTCCGGCCCTTCGGCGACGATCTCGGCTCGAACCATCGCGGGATCCTGGCCGAGATCGCGCTGCAATAGGCTCAGCCCATCGCCTCCAGCTCGTCGATCATGCCGGCGATCATCGACAGGCCCTTGTCCCAGAAGGTCGGGTCGGTCGCGTCCAGCCCGAAGGGCGCCAGCAGCTCCTTGTGATGCTTCGACCCGCCGGCCCGCAGCATGGCGAAATACTTCTCCTCGAAGCCCGGCAGCCCCTCCTCGTAGGCGGCGTAGAGCGCGTTCACCAGCCCGTCGCCGAAGGCATAGGCATAGACGTAGAAGGGCGAATGCACGAAATGCGGGATATAGGCCCAGAAGGTCTCGTATCCCGGCATGAAGTCGAAGGCGTCGCCCAGGCTTTCGCCCTGCACCGACATCCACAGCGCATTGATGTCTTCGGGCGTCAGCTCGCCCTCGCGCCGGGCGGCGTGCAGCTTGCACTCGAAATCGTAGAAGGCGATCTGCCGGACGACGGTGTTGATCATGTCCTCGACCTTGCCGGCCAGCAGGGTCTTGCGCTCTTCGGGCGACTTCGCCGCCGCCAGCAGTCGCCGGAAGGTCAGCATCTCGCCGAAGACGCTGGCCGTTTCCGCCAGCGTCAGCGGGGTGGAGGCGAGCAGTTCCCCCTGTCCCGCCGCCAGCACCTGATGCACGCCGTGGCCCAGTTCATGCGCCAGGGTCATCACGTCCCGCGGCTTGCCGAGGTAGTTCAGCATCACATAGGGATGCACCTCGGTCACGGTCGGATGGGCAAAGGCCCCGGGCGCCTTGCCCGGCTTCACCCCCGCGTCGATCCAGCCTTTGGTGAAGAACGGCGCCGCGATCTCGGCCATGCGCGGGTCGAAGGCGGCATAGGCGGCGCTGACCGTGTCGCGCGCCTCGTCCCAGCCGATGGTGCGGGCGGCCTCGGTCGGCAGCGGCGCGTTGCGGTCCCAGACCTGCAGCCGGTCCAGCCCCAGCCACTTCGCCTTCAACCGGTAATAGCGGTGGCTCAGCTTCGGATAGGCCGCCACCACCGCATCGCGCAGCGCCTGCACCACCTCGGGTTCCACATGGTTCGACAGGTGCCGGCCATGCTGCGGCGTCGGCATCTTGCGCCAGCGGTCCTCGATCTCCTTCTCCTTCGCCAGCGTGTTGTGTACGCGGGCGAACAGCTTCAGGTTCTGGCCGAAGACGCGGGCCAGTTCATGGGCCGCGGCCTCGCGCCGGGCGCGGTCGTGATCCGACAAGAGGTTCAGCGTCGCCTCGAGGTTCAGCGCCTCGGGCTCGCCCTCCACCTCGAACATCAGTCCCGCCATCGTCTCGTCGAACAGCCGGTTCCAGGCCGCGGCGCCGACGGTGGACTGGTCGTGCAGGAAGCGTTCCAGTTCATCCGAAAGCTGATGCGGCCGCATCGCGCGCAACCGGTCGAAGACCGGGCGATAGCGCGCCAGCCGCTCATCGGCCTGCAGCCGGCTTTCCAGATGCTCGTCGGGCAGGCGGTTGAATTCGAGGCTGAAGAACACCAGCGCCGTGGTGTCGTCGGTGATCCGGTCCTGCAGGTCGGCCATGAACTTGGCCCGGCCCGCATCCAGCGTGTTCTGGTAATAGCGCAGCCCCGCATAGGACATCAGCCGGCCGCTGACCGTCTCGATCCGTTCATAGCGATGCACGCAGTCCAGCAGCCCGTCGGCGTCCAGTTCATGCAGGCGGCCTTCGTAGTCGTCGGCGAAATCCCGGCAGGCGGCCTTCAGCCAGGCCATGTCGCGCCCCACCTCGGGCGCGTCCGGCGCGGGGTAAAGGTCGGTCAGGTCCCAGTCCGGCAGGTCGCCGAAGCCCGCGCCCCCCGGCGTGGCATTGGCATCGGACAGCGGGCGGGGAAACGGACGCAGCATCGGGAAACCTCTCTCTTGGCAGTCCTGACATAGGGTGGCCCGGCGGGCGGGCGCAAGGGCCGGGGGCGGTCGCCCTACGGGCCCCGCGCGCGCAGCAGGTCGCGCGCGGTGTCGATGGTGTCGGCCTCGGCCGCCGGCTTGTCGCGCCGCCAGCGCGCCATCCTCGGAAAGCGCAACGCGATGCCGGACTTGTGCCGGCTGCTTTCCTGGATGCCCTCGAAGGCGATCTCGAACACCAGATCCGGCGCCACCCGCCGCACCGGGCCGAAGCGTTCCAGCGTGTGCCGGCGCACCCAGGCGGTGATCTCGTTGAATTCCGCATCGGTCAGGCCGGAATAGGCCTTCGTCACCGGCACCAGCACATCGCCGTCCCACAGCGCGAAGGTGAAGTCGGTATAGAGGTTCGCCCGCCGCCCGTGCCCCGCCTGCGCATAGACCATCACCGCATCGAAGCTCATCGGGTCGAGCTTCCATTTCCACCAGTCGCCGCGCTTGCGTCCGGTGTGATAGGGCGAGCCGCGGCGCTTGACCATGACCCCTTCCGCGGCCTCCCCGGCCGCGCCAGCGCGCGCCGCGGCGAGGGCCGGCCAGTCGGCGAAAGGGATCAGCGGCGACAGCCGGAAGGGCGTGCCCCCGGGCATCGCGGCAGCCAGCGCCTCCAGCCCCGCGCGGCGGGTGTCGAAGGGCTCGCCCCGCAGGTCGCGGCCCTCCGCTTCCAGCAGGTCATAGGCCATCAGCACCACCGGCGCCTCGGCCAGCTGCTTCTTCGTCACCGTCTTGCGCCCGATCCGGGTCTGCAGCGCCGCGAAGGGCAGGGGCCGCCCGTCGCGGAAGGCGAGGATCTCGCCATCCACCACCGTGCCCTGCGGCAGCCGGTCGGCCAGTTCCGCCAGTTCGGGGAAGCGGTCCGTCACCAGATCCTCGCCGCGCGACCACAGGCTGAACCGCCCGCCGCGCAGCACCGCCTGCCCGCGGATGCCGTCCCATTTCCAGTCGGCGGCCCAGTCGGACGGATCGCCCAGCGTGGCGGGCTCGGCCTCCAGCGGATGGGCGAGGCAGAAGGGATAGGGGCGGGTCAGGTCGGCGCCGGGATCGTTGGTCAGGATCAGCCCGGCCCAGGTCGTGCGCTCGGGCGTCCAGTCGCCCATCAGCCGATGAGCGAGGTCCGGCTCCTCGATCCCCGTCGCCTGCGCCAGCGCCCGCACCATCAGCCCGCGCGCCACCCCCATGCGGAAGCCGCCGGTGATCAGCTTGTTGAAGAGAAAGCGTTCGGTGCCGTCCAGCGCATCCCATGCGGCCAGCACTGCCGCCCGCCGTTCGGGTTCGGCCTGCGCGGAGAGGGTCAGGATCAGCCCGATCCAGTCCGACAGGCTGCGCGCCTGCGGCGCGCCCGCGGGCGGCAGGATCAGCGCGATGGTTTCCGCCAGATCGCCGGTCACCGCATAGCTTTCGTCGAAGAGCCAGCCGGGCAGCCCAGCCCGGTCGGCCGCCCATTCCGCCAGCCGGGTCGCGGTCACCGCCCGCTTCGGCCGCCGTCCCGACAAAAGCGCCACGGTCCACAGCCGGTCGGGTTCCGGCGCCTCGCGGAAATAGGCGGCGAGGGCCGCCGTCTTCTCGCCGGTGCGGGTGGTGGCGTCGAGCGCCGAGAAGAGCTGCGCGAACCGCTCCATCGCTCAGCCCCGCGGCAGCCCGCGCAGAGGGGCCGTCTGCCCCCCTCCCGGCGCCTGCCGCGCCGGTTCACCCCCCGAGGAAATTTGCCCCGACAAGAAGCCGCCGCTGCTTCTTGTCGGTGGAAATATCCCGGGGTCCGGGGCAGCGCCCCGGGGGACGGGGCCGGGCGCGCGGCGGGGACAACAGCCGGGTCGGGGCGCGGTCACTCCGTCACCTCCGTCTCTTCGGCCTCGTCGCCCTGCCAGTCGGTGGTGACGATGCCGGCATCGTAACCCTGGTCTTCCAGCCAGCGGCGGAAGGGCGCGGTATAGCCGTGGGTGACGAAGACACGCTCGGCCCCGGTGGCGCGGATCGCGGTGGTCAGCCCCTCCCAGTCGGCATGATCGGACATCACGAAGCCGCGATCCACCGCGCGGCGGCGGCGGATGCCGCGCAGCCGCATCCAGCCCGAGGCAAAGGCGTCCGAGACCGGGCCGAAGCGCCGTGCCCAGGGCGAGCCGAGCGCCGAGGGCGGGGCGACGAGGATCGCGCCGGGATGGGTCTTCGCGGTCATCCCCGGGACCAGATGCTCCGTCGCGGGCAGGGCCAGCCCCTCGCCGCGCAGCACCTCGGTCATCGCCTCGACCGCGCCATGGGTCAGGATCGGCCCGACCGAGGGATCGAGCGCCGCGAGGATCCGCTGCGCCTTGCCAAGGCTGTAGGCCCCGACCAGCGCCGTCCGGCCGCTGGCCGCGCATTCCGCCCACCAACGGTTCAGGTCGGCCCGGATCTCCGCCTCGGGCGCCCAGCGGAAGACCGGCAGGCCGAAGGTGCATTCGCTGATGAAGGCGTGGCAGGGGACAGGCTCGAACGGTTCCGACAGACCGTCGGGCACGGTCTTGTAATCGCCCGAGACTACCCAGACCTCGCCCCCCACCTCGACCCGGACCTGGGCGGAACCCGGAACGTGCCCGGCGGGATGCAGGCTGACCGTCGCGCCGCCGATGCGCCGCGCCTCGCCATGGGGCAGCGGCTCGGCCGCGATCGGCCCGAGCCGGTGGCGCATCGCGGCGATGGTGCGCGGCGTGGCCAGATAGCGGCGCATCCCGGACCGGGCGTGGTCGGAATGGGCATGGGTGACGATGGCCCGGTCCACCGGGCGCCACGGGTCGATGTGGAAATCCCCGGCGGCGCAATAGATGCCCCTGTCGGTGAAGCTGAGCACGGGTTCGCGGGCCATGCGCAGAAGATAGGGCCCGGTTGCGGGAAGGGAAGGCGGGGCGCGGCGGCCCGACGGTGGCCGGTACTGGTCGCGGTTGCACAGGATTTGATCGCATGCCCAAGTTATGGGCGGCCTCTTGCCGGCGCTCTGCGCGAATGGCATGAGGGTTCTTCCCCCGGCCCCGGGGCCTGCCTAACACTTGGACCAGACGCCCGGAATCGCCGCAGGGCCGGGCAGCCAGCGCAGGCAGCCGGAACGGCAGGACAGCGCGGCGGACAGCGGCAGGGGCGGCATCAGGGGCGGCATGACGACCACTTACTTCAACGAGATGTACGATGGCGGCGCGGTCCGCCCGCCCTATGCCCGGCTTCAGGACTGGATGCAGTCCATGCCCGCCGAGTTGCGGCAGATGAAGCAGGCCGAGGCGGAAACCCTGTTCCGCCGCATCGGCATCACCTTCGCCGTCTATGGCGAGGGCGGCGATCCGGACCGGCTGATCCCCTTCGACATGTTCCCGCGCGTCTTCCTGCAAGAAGAATGGCGGCGGCTGGAACGGGGGATCAAGCAGCGGGCACGGGCGCTGAACGCCTTTCTCGTCGATGTCTACGGCAGGGGCGAGATCGTGCGCGCGGGGCGCATCCCCTCGCGGCTGGTCTATCGCAACGAGGCCTATGAAAAGGCCGTGGCGGGCTTCGTGCCGCCGCGCGGGGTCTACAGCCATATCGTCGGCATCGACATCGTCCGCACCGGCCCCAACGATTTCTACGTGCTGGAGGACAACTGCCGCACGCCCTCGGGCGTCAGCTACATGCTGGAAAACCGCGAGATCATGATGCGGATGTTCCCGGGCCTGTTCCAGTCGAACCGGATCGAACCGGTGGACGGCTATTCAGACCTGCTGCGCCGGACGCTGGCCAGCGTCGCGCCGGCGAAATGCGACCGCGACCCGGTGATCGTGATCCTGACGCCCGGCCATTTCAACAGCGCCTATTACGAACACAGCTTCCTTGCCGACCTGATGGGCGTGGAACTGGTCGAGGGCGCGGACCTCTTCGTCGAGCATGGCTTCGTCTGGATGCGCACCACCGAGGGGCCGAAGAAGGTGGATGTGATCTACCGCCGGATCGACGACAGTTTCCTCGACCCGCTGTGCTTCCGCCCGGATTCGATGCTGGGCGTGCCGGGGCTGATGGATGTCTACCGCTCGGGCGGGGTGACGATCTGTTCGGCGCCGGGGGCGGGCGTGGCCGACGACAAGGCGGTCTATACCTTCGTGCCCGACATGGTGCGCTTCTATCTGGGCGAGGAGCCGATCCTGCAGAACGTGCCCACCTGGCAATGCGGCAAGGCCGATGACCTGAAGCATGTGCTGGCGAACCTTCCGGAACTGGTGGTGAAGGAGGTTCATGGCTCCGGCGGCTACGGGATGCTGGTCGGCCCCAAGGCCACGAAGGAGCAGATCGCGGTCTTCGCCGACCGGATCAAGGCCGATCCCGGGAACTATATCGCCCAGCCGACGCTGGCCCTGTCCACGGTGCCGACCTTCGTGGACGAGGGCGTGGCGCCGCGCCATGTGGACCTGCGGCCCTATTGCCTTGTGGGCGAGCGGATCGAGCTGGTCCCCGGCGGGCTGACGCGGGTGGCGCTGACCGAGGGCAGTCTCGTGGTGAACTCGTCGCAGGGCGGCGGGGTCAAGGACACCTGGGTGCTGGCGGAGTGACCGGACGATGCTGAGCAGAACCGCCGCCAACCTGTTCTGGATCGCCCGCTACATGGAGCGGGCCGAGACGATGGCCCGCCTGCTGGAAGTGGGGGCGCGGATCGCGCTGCTGCCCTCGGCCGGGCATGGCTATCGCAGCGAATGGGACAGCCTGCTGCAGGCCTCGGGCACCGCCGACGGCTTCGCGAAGAAATACGGCGACCCGGTGCAGCGCAACATCGAAAGCTATCTGTTCTTCGACCACGACAATTCGTCGTCGGTAGCCACCTGCATCGGCCGCGCGCGCGAGAATGCGCGCATCGTGCGGACCGCGCTGACCAGCCAGGTCTGGGACGCGCTGAACACCGCCTTTCAGGAGATGAAGGCGCTGGAACGGCTGCCCCGGTCGGAAACCGAACTGTCGCGGCTGACCGAATGGACGATGCGGCACGCGGCGATGGTACGGGGCGCGATCGACGCGACGCTGCTGCGCAATGACGGCTGGGATTTCCTCGGCCTCGGCTACAAGCTGGAACGCGCCGACAACACCGCCCGGCTGATGGACGTGAAATATTACGTCCTGCTGCCCAAGGTGGATTTCGTGGGCTCGGGCCTCGACAACTACCAGTGGACGACGCTGCTGCGCGCCATGTCCTCGCACCGGGCCTTCCACTGGGCCTATGGCGGCGACATCACCGCGGGCAAGATCGCGCATTTCCTGATCCTGAACCCGCAATGCCCGCGGTCGCTGATCACCTCGACCGGCGGCGCGGTCGAGCATCTGGACAGGCTGGCGCGCGGCTATCACGCCAGCACCCCGGCGCAGAGCAAGGGGCGCAGCCTGCTGGGCGAATTGTCCGAGATGACGGTGGAGGACATCTTCGACGAGGGCCTGCACGAATTCCTCAGCCGGTTTATCGGCGAGGTGTCGAAGCTGACGGCGCTGGTCGGCGAGGTCTATCTGAGCGGAGAGGCGCGATGATCCTGAGCGTCACCCATGTCACCACCTATCGCTATGACGCGCCGGTGCGCGGCGCGGTGCAGAGCCTGCGGCTGACGCCCTCGCTGTGCGACGGGCAGCGGGTGATCCGCTGGCAGATCGGGGTCGAGGGCGGGATGCGCGGCGCGGCCTTCCGCGACGGGGCCGGCGACTGGATCGAAAGCTGGTCGCTGCGCGGCCCCGCGACCGAGATCGCGGTCAGCGTCTCGGGCGAGGTGGCGACGACCGACATGGCCGGCGTGCTGCGCGGCCATCGCGAACAGGTCCCGCCCGAGGTCTATCTGCGCGACACCGCCTCCACCCGGTCCGAGGCGGGGCTGGTCGATCTGGCCCATGCCGGGATCGAGGGCGCGACGGGCGCGCTGGACCGGGCGCACCGGCTGGCCGCGGCCGTGGCCGAGGCGGTGGCCTACAAGCCCGGCGCGACCGAGGCCCATACCACCGCCGCCGAGGCGCTGGCCCTGGGCGAGGGCGTCTGCCAGGACCATGCCCATGTGCTGATCGCCTGCGCGCGGCTGCTGGAAACGCCCGCGCGCTATGTCTCGGGCTATCTGGAGGCCGGGTCCGACATGGCGCAGGAGGCTGCCCATGCCTGGGCGGAACTGTGGATCGAGGGGCTGGGCTGGGTCGGCTTCGATCCCGCCAATGCCTGCTGCCCGGACACGCGCTATATCCGGCTGGGATCGGGCCTCGACGCGCAGGACGCGGCGCCGGTCCGGGGTGTGGCACGGGGTCGCGTGACGGAATCGCTCGACGTCTCTGTTGCCGTGGCCGCCGTGCAGCAATAGTGTCCCGCCTCGGGGAACGGGCCGGACGGGCGGCCGCGTGCTGGACGGGACGACTGGAACGATGACCTATTGCGTGGGTCTGCTGCTGACCGGGGGGATCGTGCTTCTGTCCGACACGCGGACGAATGCCGGGCTCGACAACATCGCCACCTATCGCAAGATGTTCCATTTCGAGGAACCGGGCGAACGGGTGATCTCGATCCTGACCGCGGGCAGCCTGTCGGTCACCCAGACCACCATCGCCCGGCTGCGCGAGGCGGTCGAGGCGCCGGATGCCGATTCCGAAAGCTCGATCATGCTGGCCCCCACCATGCTGAAGGTGGCCGAGATCGTCGGCAACACGCTGGCCAGCGTCCGGCAGGACATCGAGGGCAAGATGCAGGCGGCGAAGATCACCGCCTCGGCCAGCCTGATCGTCGCCGGGCAGCGGGCCGGCGGGGCGATGCGGATGTTCCTGATCTATCCCGAGGGCAACTTCATCGAGGCCACCGACGACACGCCCTATCTGCAGATCGGCGAGCACAAGTACGGCAAGCCGATCCTCGACCGGGTGGTGACGCCCGACACCTCGCTGGCCGAGGCGCAGAAGGCGGTGCTCTTGTCGATGGATTCGACGCTCCGGTCGAACCTGTCGGTGGGAATGCCGCTCGACCTTGCGGTGATCGAGCGCGACGCCTGCCGGGTGACGCAGCGCCGCCGGATCGAGGCGGGCGACCCGCAGTTCAAGCGGATGAGCGAGGCCTGGTCGGTCGCGCTGCGCGAAAGCTACCGGCAGATCGAGATCTGAGGCGGCGAGAGAAGGGGAGGGGCGCTGCCCCTCTTGGCCGTGCCGGCCAATTCACCCCGGGATATTTTCGTCAGCTGCAGGGGCAGGCGCCTCAGAGCGCCCGCCAGCCGATGTCGCGACGGCAGAATCCGCCCGGCCAGTCGATCCGGTCCACCAGCCCGTAGGCCCGGTCGCGCGCCTCGGCCAGCGTGGCGCCGCGCGCGGTGACGTTCAGCACCCGCCCGCCCGCGGCGACGATGCCCCCCTCGCGTTCGGCGGTGCCGGCATGGAAGACCATGTGCCGGCTGTCCTCGGGCAGTTCCTCCAGCCCCCGGATCTGGCTGCCCCTGGCATAGTCGCCCGGATAGCCGTTCGCCGCCATCACCACGGTCAGCGCGTGATCCTGGGCCCAGTTGACCTGCAGCCCGGCCAGCCGCCCTTCGGCGCAGGCCTGCATCAGGTCCAGCGCCTGCGCCCCCATCCGCATCATCAGCACCTGGCATTCCGGATCGCCGAAGCGGCAGTTGTATTCCACCAGCCGCGCCTGCCCGTCCGCGATCATCAGCCCTGCGTAAAGGACGCCGCGATAGGGCGTGCCGCGCCGGGCCATTTCCGCCACGGTCGGGCGGATGATCTGCGCCAGCGCCTGTTCGGCGATGGCATCGCTCAGCACCGGGGCAGGGGAATAGGCGCCCATGCCGCCGGTATTGGGGCCGGTATCGCCGTCGCCCACCCGCTTGTGGTCCTGCGCGGTGCCGATGGGCAGCACCGTCTCGCCGTCGCACAGCACGAAGAAGCTCGCCTCCTCGCCGGCCATGAACTCCTCGATCACCACCTCGGCCCCGGCCTCGGCGCCGAAGGTTCCGGCGAAGATCATGTCGATGCCCGCCAGCGCCTCGGCCTCGGTCATCGCCACGATCACGCCCTTGCCCGCGGCCAGCCCGTCGGCCTTGACGACGATGGGGGCGCCCTCGGCGCGGACGTAATCCTTCGCCGCGGCGGGATCGGCGAAGCGCGCCCAGCGGGCGGTGGGGGCAGCGCAGGCGTCGCAGATTTCCTTGGTGAAGGCCTTCGACGCCTCCAGCCGCGCGGCCGCCGCCGAGGGGCCGAAGACTGGCAGGCCCGCCGCGGCCACCGCGTCGGCCACGCCCGCCGCCAGCGGCGCCTCCGGCCCCACGATCACGAAGTCGATGGCCTCGGCCGCGCAGAATTCCACCACCGCCGCGCCGTCGAGGATGTCGAGCGCCGCGCATTCCGCCAGCGCCGCGATCCCCGCATTGCCCGGCGCCACGATCAGCCGGTCGCATTTCGGGTTCTGCTTCACCGCCCAGGCCAGCGCATGTTCCCGCCCGCCGCCGCCGAGAATGAGGATGTTCATGTGCTTGCGCGCCCCCGGTTCCGTCCGCAGGCGTCTTAGGCGGGGTCGGACGGCGGTGCAAGCATCGGGCGTCGGCGCAGCCCGCCCGCCGAGCCCGCGATGCGCAGGAGCCGGCGGCGGTCGCCCGCCAGCCCCGCCTCGACCAGCCCCGCCAGCACGCCCCGCGCCTTCAGATGCGGCACGAGGTCGGAATGGCCGAGGCCGGGGAAGATCAGCGCGTCGGTCCGCGGATGCGGCGGGAAGGCGCGCGCCTGCGCCATGTCGTCCGCGGCGCCGTGGAACAGCCAGACCCGGCCGCGGTCGGGCAGGGGCAGAGCGGGGCGCGCGGTCGGCGGCAGGCGCGCGGTCCAGTGCCGCCAGCGCGTCTCGCCCGGCAGATGCGGGTCGGCCTGCGGGCCGAAGGCCAGCACCGCATCGACCGGCAGCACCCGCGCCGCCGCCAGCGCCGCGACGCCGCCCATCGACAGGCCGATGGTCAGGATCCGCGCCACCGGCGCGCGGCGGGCGACGATGGCCAGCGCCCCGGCCAGCGCGGGGGCGAAGCCCGGATCGCTGGCCCAGCTGCGCGCCGCATCCATGACGAACAGTGCCCGGCGAGGGAAGGCGCGGGTGCCGCGCCCCGTCGCGGTGGCCACGAATTCCGGCGCGGGCGGGCGGTCCGGGTCCTGCCCGACCGAGGCGAAGGCGATGACCAGGTCGCCGCCCGTGCCGTCCACGTAGTCTACCGCGAAGGGCGGCCGGTCCCAGACCCTGTCGAACTGCACCGGACCCTCCCTCTGGCCAGCGCCGGCCGCGGCGCCTATCTGTGGTCGCGGACAGGAGGCATGATGGACCTTTTCGAGGATGACGGCCCCGAAGGCAACGCCGGCGGGCCGGGGCAGGACAACGCCCATGCCTATACCGTGTCGGAACTGTCCGGCGCGGTGAAGCGGGTGATCGAGGGGGAATTCGGCCTCGTCCGGGTGCGGGGCGAGGTGGGGCGGGTGTCGCGCCCTTCCTCGGGCCATCTCTACTTCGACCTGAAGGACGACCGGGCGGTGCTGGCCGCCATCGCCTGGAAGGGGCAGGCGGCGCGGATGGCGGTGCGGCCCGAAGAGGGGATGGAAGTCATCGCGACCGGGCGGATGACCACCTTCCCCGGCCAGTCGAAATACCAGCTGATCGTCGAGAATGTCGAACCCGCGGGTGCCGGCGCGCTGATGGCGATGCTGGAAAAGCGCCGCCAGCAGCTGCAGGCCGAGGGCCTGTTCGATCCGGCCCGCAAGCGGCCGATCCCGTTCCTGCCCGAGGTCATCGGTGTCGTCACCTCGCCCTCGGGCGCGGTGATCCGCGACATCCTGCACCGGCTGCGCGACCGCTTTCCGCGCAAGGTGCTGATCTGGCCGGTGGCGGTGCAGGGACAGGCCTGCGCGCCCGAAGTCGCCCGCGCCATCGCCGGCTTCAACGCGCTGACGCCCGGCGGGTCGCTGCCGCGGCCCGACCTGCTGATCGTGGCGCGGGGCGGCGGCTCGCTGGAGGATCTGTGGGGCTTCAACGAGGAAATCGTGGTGCGGGCGGCGGCGGGTTCGGCGATCCCGCTGATCTCGGCCGTGGGGCATGAGACGGACACGACGCTGATCGACTTCGCCGCCGATCTGCGCGCGCCGACGCCCACCGCCGCGGCCGAGCTGGCGGTGCCGGTCCGGGCCGACCTGATGGCGCAGATGGCGGACTGGCAGGCGCGGATGGGCCGCTGCATGACCGTCCAGGGCGACCGGCGGCGGCAAAGGCTGGGCGATCTGGCCCGGCTGCTCGGCCGGCCCGAGGCGCTGACCGCCGCGCCGCGCCAGCGGCTGGACCTGACCGGCGGACGGCTGGAACCGGCGCTGCGGGGTCTGGCCGCCGATCGCCGCGCCCGGTTCGAACGGCTGGCCGGCCGGGCGGGGCCGCAGGCGCTGGCCGGGTTCCTTGCGGCGGAACGCCGGCACCTGACGCTGTGGGGCGAGCGGCTGGTCCCGGCGCTGGCCCGGGCGCTGGCCGAGGCGCGGCGGGCGGGCCAGCGCGACCGCGAGCGGCTGGACCTGCTGGCGGGCCGGCTCGCCGCGGCGCTGCCGGCGGCGCTGAACCGGCGGCGGGACCGGCTGGAGGGGCTGGACCGGGTGCTGCGCGGGGTGGGCTACACCGCGACGCTGGCGAGGGGCTATGCGGTGGTGCGGGCGGGCGGGCAACCCGTCACCGACCGCGCCGCCGCCGCCGCCGCCCCGCTGCTGGAGGTCGAGTTCCGCGACGGGCGGCTGACGGTCCGCCCGGACAGCCAGCCCGCGCCGCAGCCGCGCCGGCCCGCGCGCGACGACCGGGGCGGCGGCGGGCAGGGATCGCTGTTCTAGCGCGCGCCCCCCTGCAGCTGATCCAAATATCCCGGGGGGAGGCTCAGTCAGCAGCCCGGGGGGCAGCGCCCCCCGCCACCGGCCGTCAGACCCCGACCTCGGGGCCGAGACAGGCCAGCGGCTCGGCGCTGTCCTCGACCGCGACCAGCGGTTCGCTGTCCGGATCGCCGGCGAAGCGCGCGGTCAGCCCGCCGGGCGTGTCGTAGAAGGTCCAGCACTGCCGGTCCGGCATGCCGTCATATTCGAAACAGATCTGCTCGCCCTCGGGATACCAGTGCCCCTCCTTGCAGAGGTCGTCGACGAAAGCCCAGCGGACGCGGCGGTTCGGCAGGTATTGCTCGATGCCATAGACCTGCCCGCCGGTCGCATAGGTCAGCGTGCGCCCGCGCGAGATCGCGTCGAAGGCCTCGGCCCCCAGCGGTGCGCCGGTCGGCGATGTTCCGGTCTGGGCCCCGACGGGCAGCCCGGCGAGGATCAGCGGCAGGGCGAACAGGGCGGCGCGGTGCATCGGCATCTCCGGACAGGCGCGGATTTCGCCGGCACCCTGCCAGATGCCGCGGGCGCGGGCCAGCCGAAGGCGCTTCACGGCTGCGTCACCCGGGCCGCGGCCGCCGCCTGCCAGCGCCGCACCCGGCCGTCCATCGCGCGGCGCCACAGCGGCGGCACCAGCGCCAGCGCCGCCATCACCGGCAGCGCGCGGGGCAACATCGGCGTCTGCGCCGGGTCCAGCCGCAGTTCCGGATAGCCGCGCCCCGGATGCAGGTGGTGATCGGCATGGCGCGGCGCGTTCAGCAGCATCAGCGCCGAAAACGGCTGCGGCGCGTCCCAGCTGTGGCCGGGGCCCACCGGCTCGGCCCGCCCGTCCGGGCGCAGGCGGCGGGTCAGGCCGTAATGCTGCACGTAATCCGACAGCAGCAGCTGCAGTTGCGCATGGCCCGCCAGCGCCAGATGCGCGGCCAGCCCCGCCCAGCCGAAGGCCAGCGCCGAGACCGCCAGCGCCAGCGCCGCGCCGCCCAGATAGACGGGATAGGGGCCGGCCCCGCCCGCGCCGCCGCGCAGCGCCCGCTCGGCCCGCCAGCCTTCGAGGAACGACCCCGCCCAGGCCCTCAGCGCGAAGCGCCAGAACCCCTCGCCCAGACGGGCGGAATTCGGATCGGCCGGCGTCGCCACATGGCGGTGATGCACCAGCCGGTGCGCCGAGGCGTGATGACCGAACAGCAGCGTCACATAGACCGCCACCCCCAGCCGGCGCGGCCAGCGGCCGGGGCGGTGGATCAGCTCATGCGCGTTGGAATTGGACACCTGCCCCAGCCAAAGGCCGAAGCCCGCGAAGGCCAGGAACCTCTCCCAGCCGGACAGGCCCGTGGCCCCGGCGACGCCCGCCACCGCCAGCGGCAGGACCCAGACCAGATGCGCGATCCCCAGCCCCGTCGACAGCGCCAGCGCGGCGGGCGGCTCCGCCTCGGCCGCGCCGCCTTCGGGCAGCAGCCGGTCGAGCAGGCTGACGGCCAGGGTCATGCTCGCCAGCGCCGCCAGCAGCCAGAGGCCGCCCGCGACCGCCCCCGCGGTCAGCAGGGCCGCCGGGACCAGGGTCGCCAGCGCGAAGGCGCGGATACGGCGGGGCGGCGCGGTGTCGGTCATGGTCGGAAGCCGGATCGGGGCATGCCGCCGCACCCTATCGCGCCGCGCCGCCTTCCGGAAGCGCTGGCGCGCCCCCGACGTGGCGCTGCTTCCATCCGGCGGCGGAAAGGCTTAGGTGAGGGGAATGCGGCCGCGGCGGGCCGGTCGGCCGTCACCGGACGGCCGCCGCCCCATCGCCCCAAGCCCGGAGGCCCGATGTCCTTCTTCTCCAAGCTGCGCGACCGCCTCGGCCGCTCGTCCTCGCGTCTGGAACAGGGGATCGAGGCCATCGTGGAGGAGGCGCCCGACGCCCCGCCGGAAGCGGCCCCGGACGCTGCGGAGACGGCCCCCGTGCCGCCCCCCCCGGCGCCCGAACGCCGCGGCCTGATCGGGCGGCTCTTCGGCGGCGAGGCGGCGCCCGCGCCGGACCGCGCGGCGGAGGGTCCGCGCCGGGTGCTGGACGACGAGATGCTGGAAAGCCTCGAAGACTTGCTGATCACCGCCGACATGGGGGTGGACACCGCCGCCCGGGTTGCCGCGAACCTCGCGCAGGGTCGGATGGGCCGCCGTCTGTCGGTGGCCGAGATCAAGGCCGCCCTGGCCGCGGAAATCGCCCGGATCATGGAGCCGGTGGCGCGTCCGCTGCCGCTGTATCCCACCCGTCCGCAGGTGGTGCTGGTGGTGGGCGTCAACGGATCGGGCAAGACCACGACCATCGGCAAGCTCGCCAGCCAGTTCCGCGCCGCCGGCAAGACGGTGGTGATCGCGGCGGGCGACACGTTCCGCGCGGCGGCGGTGGAACAGCTGCAGGTCTGGGGCGCGCGGGCCGGGGTGCCGGTGCTGACCGCGCCGGAAGGGTCGGACCCGGCGAGCCTCGCCTTCGACGCGCTGACCCGCGCCGAGGCCGAGGGCGCGGACCTCCTGCTGATCGACACCGCCGGGCGGCTGCAGAACCGCGCCGACCTGATGGAGGAACTGGCCAAGATCGTGCGGGTGATCCGCAAGAAGGACCCCGACGCGCCGCACAACACGCTTCTGGTGCTGGACGCCACCACCGGGCAGAACGCGCTGACGCAGGTCGAGATCTTCCGCAAGATCGCCGATGTCTCGGGCCTGGTGATGACCAAGCTCGACGGAACGGCCAAGGGCGGGGTGCTGGTGGCGCTGGCCGACCGCTTCGGCCTGCCGATCCACGCCATCGGGGTGGGCGAGCAGATCGACGACCTGCAGCCCTTCGACCCCGAGGAATTCGCCGCGGCACTGGTCGGGCTGGGCCGCTAGCGACGGCCGATGCGGTTGGACAGCGACTTGAACAGCCACAGCACGACGATGGTGATGCCGGTCGCCATCAGCGCCAGCCCCATCAGCCCCACCCCGCAGGCCAGCCCCGCCGCCCCGGCCAGCCACATCCCGGCGCCGGTGGTCAGCCCGTGCACCTCGCCCCGCGCCCGCAGGATCGACCCGGCGGCCAGGAAGGCGACGCCCGCGGTCACCGCCTCGATCAGGCGCAGCGTGTCGAGCTGCTGCTGCCCGTCCTGCAGCCCGGCCAGCGCCACGAGTTCCAGCCCGATCAGGCCGAAGACGGCCGCGCCGACCGCGACAAGGATATGGGTGCGCAGCCCCGCCGACTTGTCGTGCAACTCCCGCTCCAGCCCGATCGCCGCGCCCAGCAACAGCGCCGCCACGATCCGCACAGCCATCAGCTCCGGCGGCGTCGCCCGGAACGAGCCTTCGAGTTCCGCAAGCACGGTCTGCCACATCTGCATATCCTCCCCCCTGTCCCAACCCGCTCAATGCGCCGATCCCCGGCGGGTTCCGGCATGAGCGGCTGGCTCGTCTCGCTGGAGGGGACCGAGGCAGGCCGGACGCTGGCGCTGACACTGGCGCTGTCGGCGGCACTGTTGCACGCGATTTTCGGCGCGCTGCAGAAGGGCCGCCACGATCCCTGGCTCAGCCGCGCCGCCATCGACGCGGCGGTGACGCTCCTGTCGCTGGCGCTGATTCCGCTGGTGCCCTGGCCCGAACCGCATATGTGGCCGATCTTCGCCGGGGCATGGGCGATCCATACCGGCTACAAGATCCTGCAGGCGATGACCTATTCCCGCGGCGCCTATACCGTCGTCTATCCGGTGGTGCGCGGCACCGGGCCGCTGTTCGCGATGTTCGGCGCGATCCTCGTCTTCGGCGAACGCTACACGCCGGGCCAGTGGCTGGGACTGGCGGTGCTGCTGACCGGGATCTACGGGCTGGCGGTCTATAACCTGCGCCATGTCACCGTCGGCCGCGACACGCTGGTGCCCGCGCTGGGCTTCGCGGTGGCGACCGGAGCCTTTGTCGCGCTCTACACCACCTATGACGCCTTCGGCATCCGGGCGACGGCGGACCCCTTCACCTTCCTCGTCTGGTTCTTCTTCATCGACGGGCTGACGCTGCCCGTCGTCTTCGGCCGCAGGCTGTGGCGGCTTCCCGCCGCCGAGGCGCGGTCGATCGTCAGGCTGGGTGTCATCGGCGCCGGGGTCGCCTACATGAGCTTCGGCTCGATCATGCTGGCCACCCGGCTGGACAAGGTCGGCGAGGCGGCGGTGCTGCGCGAGACCTCGACCGTCTTTGCGGCGCTGATCGGATGGATCATGCTGGGCGAGAAGGTGGGGCCGCGCCGGGCGGCGCTGATGGCGGCCATCGCCGCGGGGGCGGTGATCGTCGAGGTCGCGGGCAGGTAACGGACGGAAACGGGGGAAAAGCGGACGATGACGGACGAGGAAGTCGCGGGCGGCCGGGTCGCGGCCGAGGAACTGGGTGCGCGTCCCGCGGGGCGGCCGGTGAACCCCTGGGTGAAGATCGCGCTGGAATTCGGCCCCGTGGTGGCCTTCTTCCTGGCCTTCGGGCGGCTGAAGGACACGACGGTGACCATCGGCGGCACCGAATATGGCGGCTTCATCCTCGCCACCGCCGGCTTCGTGCTGCTGATGGTGGCGACCACCGGCATCCTGTGGCGGCTGACGGGACGTCTGGCGCCGATGCAGGTGGCGACGCTGGTGCTGGTCGTGGTCTTCGGCGGGCTGTCGATCTGGCTGAACGACGAACGCTTCTTCAAGATGAAGCCCACGATGATCTACCTGCTGTTCGCGGGCATCCTCGGCTTCGGCCTGATGCGGGGCCGGTCCTACCTCGCGCTGGTGATGGACGAGGTGATGCCGCTGACGCCCGAGGGCTGGCTGATCCTGACCCGCAGGCTGGCGCTGTTCTTCCTCGCGCTAGCCGTCGCGAACGAGGCGGTATGGCGGACGATGTCGGATCAGGCCTGGGTCAACTTCAAGACCTTCGGCCTGACCGTCGCGATGTTCGGCTTCTTCATGGCGCAGGGGCGGCTGATGCAGACCCACGGCCTGCCGCGCAAGGACGAGGGCGACGACGCCGCCTGAGCGCGGCGCAGGCCCTTCTTGTCGGCTGAAATATCCCGGGGGGAGGCTCGGCACGAGCCGGGGGGCAGCGCCCCCCTTCGCCCCGGCCGCCCGGCCTAGCGTTTCCCGAACAGCACCGACTGCGCCTGCCGGTCCTTGGCGATGTCGCCGCGCTTGTCGGCGGCGACGGCGCGGCCGCGCTGCACGCCGGGGCGGGCCGCCATCTCGTCCAGCCAGCGGGCGAGGTTCGGCTTGTCGTCGAGGCTCTGGCTCTGGCCCTCCCACAGCGAGGCCCAGGGCCAGATCGCGAAATCGGCGATCGAGACGAAGTCGCCCGCAACGAACCGGTTCTCCGCCAGCCGCCGGTCGAGCACGCCGTAGAGCCGCGCCACCTCGTTGCGGTAGCGGTCCTTGGCATAGGGCAGGTCGTTCGGCGGGTCCATCGCCGGGGCGTATTTCAGGAAGTGATGCGCCTGTCCGGCCATCGGCCCCACGCCGCCCATCTGCCACATCAGCCATTCCTCGACGGCGATGCGCTCGCGTTCGGTGCCGCCGTAGAAGCGGCCGGTCTTGCGGGCGAGGTATTGCAGGATCGCCCCCGATTCGAAGACCGAGACGGGCTGCCCGTCCGGGCCCTCGGGATCGACGATGGCGGGCATCCGGTTGTTCGGGGCGATCTTCAGGAAGTCGGGTGCGAACTGCTCGCCCGCGCCGATATTGACCAGATGTACGCTGTAGGGCAGGCCCATCTCTTCCAGCGCGATGGCGATCTTCCAGCCGTTGGGCGTGGGCCAGTAGTGAAGCTCGATTTCTGCGGTCATCCTGGGGGCTCCTCTGCGCGTCGGCGCCAGTGAACGCCGGTCGGTGGCCGCGCGCAAGCCCCGGGCCTGCCGCCGCGGATCAGGCCTGCGGGCTGCCGAGCCCGGCGAAGGGCGCCCGCAGCGTGGGGCGCGGCAGCAGGCGCGACCAGCGCGGGGCATGGTTGCCGGTCAGCGCGGCGCGCAGACGGGCCGCGTCGAACCGGTCGCGGTCATGCAGGATGCCGCGGTAGAGCGCGAAGATGCCCGGGCGCAGATAGGCGCTCCAGTGGCAGATGCGGCGGGCGGGCGCGCCCAGCCGGATGCCGAGCGCGGCCAGCGCCGCGGGCGTCCGGTCATGGTCCAGCTGCAGGTCGATCCAGTTGGCGCGCGGCGCGGGCAGGCCATGGCCCAGCCCCCGGCGCAGGCCGCCTGCCACCGCCAGTTCCAGCCCCGCGTCGAACAGGTCGTTTTCGCGGGTGGTGACGTTCAGCACCAACGCCGCCCGGCCCGCCGGCGTGTCGATGGCGGCGGCGGCGCGGGCGCGCAGGTCTGCCGCCGTCATCAGCACCATCCGCCCCACGTCGCCGGAAGCCAGCAGCGGCAGCGCCGCCAGCGCGACCCGCGCGCCCAGAGAATGCGCGACGATGTCCACCGGCCGGTCGGGCAGGGCCCGGCGCAGCATCCCGATCAGCGCGGCCAGCGCCGCCCCGGCGCGCGGCGCCTCGGCCCAGGCCTGCCACAGCGTGCCGCGCGCATGCCAGCCGAAGGCCACCGCCAGCCCCGCCGCCGGATCGCGGCCGAAGCCCAGATGGCGGGGCCAGGACGGCACGCGGGCGCAAGGTTCGGCCGGGTCCAGCGACAGGATATGTTCATGCGGGCTGTGCGGGGCCGAGAAGGGCGAGAAGCGGAAGCCGTGGATCATCACCGTGACCGGCGCGCCGGGGGCCAGCCGGGCGGCATGGGCGGCGATCCGTGCGACGAGGTCAGAGTCCCCCCCCGCAGCCACCGGCTGCGAACCGAGCGCGTTGACCTGCAAAAGCGGCATGGGGTGCGGTCCCGAACGAAGCTGCCGCTACATCTAGATGGATGCTGCGACGGCAGCATGACCGGCAGATCACAGCGGCATGACGGCCCCGGCCTGTGGCAAACCGGCCGCGGCCGCCGCCGCCCTTGACCGGACCTGCCGGCGGCGCTATCGGGGCAGACGTGGCGATTTGCCCCGATTGCGGGCCACGTTAAACAATCCGCTAAAGAGGACGGAGGATGCCGCCGGCCCGTGCCGGCGCGGCCGCCGCCCCCGCCGGGGGTGCCAAGGCCGAAGGAACCTGCCGATGACGACCGACCGCAACTGGAAGACCCGCACGAAGCTCGTCCACGAAGGGACGCGCCGCAGCCAGTATGGCGAGATGGCCGAGGCGCTGTTCCTGACGCAGGGCTTCGCCTATGACAGCGCCGAACAGGCCGAGGCGCGCTTCATCGAGGTCGGGGCCGACGAGTTCATCTATGCCCGCTACGGCAATCCCACCACCCGGATGTTCGAGGAACGCATCGCCGCGGTCGAGGGCTGCGAGGATGCCTTCGCCACCGCCAGCGGCATGGCCGCGGTCAACGGCGCGCTGGCGGCCTTCCTGAAACCGGGCGACCGCGTGGTCTCGGCCCGGGCGCTGTTCGGCTCCTGCCTCTATGTGCTCGATTGGCTGGCGGGCTACGGGGTCGAGGTCGTCTATGTGGACGGCACCGACATCGCGCAATGGCAGGCGGCGGTGACGCCGGGCACCAAGGCCGTGTTCTTCGAATCCATGTCGAACCCCACGCTGGAGATCGTGGACCTGAAGGCGGTGGCGGAGTTGGCCCATGCCGCGGGCGCGACGGTGATCGTCGACAACGTCTTCACTACCCCGGTCTGGAGCCGGGCCGTGGCCCTGGGCGCCGATGTCGTGGTCTATTCCGCGACCAAGCATATCGACGGCGCGGGCCGGGCACTGGGCGGCGTCATCTGCGGCACGAAGGAGTTCGTGCGCAAGGTGGCCGAACCCTATCTGAAGCACACGGGCGCGGCGCTCAGCCCGTTCAACGCCTGGCTGATGCTGAACGGGATGCAGACGCTGGACCTGCGGGTCCGGGCGCAAACCGACACCGCCGCCGCCATCGCCGCCGCGCTGGAGGGGCATCCGAAGCTCGGCCGGCTGATCTATCCGGGGCTGGCGAGCCATCCGCAACACGGGATCGCGGCGGCGCAGATGGGCGGCTTCGGCACGATGCTGAGCTTCGAGGTGCAGGGCGGGCGCGACGCGGCCTTCCGGGTGCTGAACGCGCTGGAGATCGTGAAGATTTCCAACAACCTCGGCGACGCGAAATCCATCGCCACCCATCCGGCCACCACCACCCATCAGCGTCTGGCCGAGGATCAGCGCGCGCTGCTGGGGATCACGCCGGGCCTGGTCCGGCTGTCGGTGGGGCTGGAGGATGCGGGCGACCTGATCGCCGACCTGACGCAGGCGCTGGCGCAGGCCTGATCCCGCTGCGGCACTGATCCGGTGCCGCAGCCGCGGCGTAGGAGGTCGCAAGAGGTTGGACAAGCGCCGCGCCGCCCCCACATAGTGCGCGCGGTGCCGGCGCAAGGCCGGCACCGGCGGTGCCGGGCGGTTTCGGGAAGGGACAGGCCATGAACATCCAGAGCGTGATCGAACGCGACCCCTCGCGCGGCGAGGCGGCCGAGGCGCTGGCGCTGTTGCGCCGCTGGGCCGGCACCGCGACCGAGGCCGAGATCGCGACGCTCGATCCGGTGGTGGCGCGGCTGCTGCCCGGGTCGGCGCCGGCCGGGTCCTATCCCGACCTCGCGCGGCAGTATCCGGCCGAATTCCGCGCGACCGAGGCCTATCGCGCCACCCTGCCGGACCTGCAGAACGGCCCGTCCAGCCTGATCGTGGGGGCGCCCGCGATGATCCAGCATGTGGGCATCTCGAATTTCCGCCTGCCGCTGCGGGTCCATACGCGCGACGGCGGCGACCTGACGCTGGAAACCAGCGTCACCGGCACCGTCAGCCTCGAGGCGGAAAAGAAGGGCATCAACATGAGCCGCATCATGCGGTCCTTCTATGCCCATTCCGAACGCACCTTCAGCTTCGACGTGATCGAGGCGGCGCTCGATGACTACAAGGCCGATCTGGGCAGCTTTGACGCGCGCATCCAGATGCGGTTCAGCTTCCCCCTGCGGGTGGCCTCGCTGCGGTCGGGCCTGTCGGGCTGGCAGTATTACGACATCGCGCTGGAACTGGTGGAAACGGCGGGGCAGCGCAAGCGCATCGTGCATCTCGACTATGTCTACAGCTCGACCTGCCCCTGCTCGCTGGAACTGTCGGAACATGCGCGGGCCACGCGCGGCCAGTTGGCCACGCCGCACTCGCAGCGGTCGGTGGCGCGGCTGTCGGTCGAGTCGGTGGGCAAGTCCTGCCTGTGGTTCGAGGATCTGATCGACATGGCTCGCGCCGCGGTCCCGACCGAGACCCAGGTGATGGTCAAGCGCGAGGATGAACAGGCCTTCGCCGAACTGAACGCCGCGCATCCGATCTTCGTCGAGGATGCGGCGCGCAGCTTCGCGGCGCAGCTGCTGGCCGATCCGCGCGTGGGCGATTTCCGGGTGGTGGCCAGCCATCAGGAATCACTGCATTCCCACGATGCGGTCAGCGTGCTGACGGAAGGCCCGACCTTCGCGGCCGAAAGCCTCGACCCGCGGCTGTTCCAGTCGCTGCACAAGGCCGGCTGAGGCGGGCCGGCTGAGCCCGCTTGCATCGCGGCCCGCGAGGCGCTACCAGCGCGCCCTTCCCCAAGGGTGCGACCATGACCGCCACAGCTGCAACCGACACGCTTGCCGTCGACTTCGGCACCTCGAACTCCGCCGCCGCCGTGCTGCAGGACGGGCGGGTGCGGCGGCTTGCGATCGAACCCGGGGCGGAAACCCTGCCGACGGCGGTGTTCTTCCCGGCCACGGGCGGGGCGATGCGGATCGGCAGCGCCGCGGCGGAGGCGCTGGTGGCGGGGCAGGAGGGGCGCTACATGCGCGCGCTGAAAAGCGTGCTGGGCACCACGTTGCTGCATGAATCGCGGCTGATCGGCGGGCGGCGACGGACGCTGGCCGACATCGTCGCGGCCTTCCTTGCGGAACTGCGGCTGCGGGCCGAGGCGGCGGCGGGCCGGCCCTTCCGCCGCGCGCTGTCGGGGCGGCCGGTGCATTTCCACTCCAACGACGCCGCCCGCGACGCGCAGGCCGAGGCCGACCTGCGCGCCTGCTATCTGGCCGCGGGGTTCGAGGCGGTGGACTTCCTGCCGGAACCCGAGGCGGCGGCCCGGGCCGCGCCGGGCGCGGGGCTGGGGCTGATCGTCGACATCGGCGGCGGCACCTCGGACTTCTCGCTGTTCGAGACGGGGGCCAAAGGCGGGGTGCGGATCGTCGCCAGCCACGGCATCCGGCTGGGCGGGACGGATTTCGACCATGCGCTGTCGATGGCCCATGCGATGCCCGCCCTCGGCCATGGCGGGCAGTTGCGGCGCGAGATGGGGACGGGCCTGCTGCCGGTGCCGAACGCCGTTTTCGTCGATCTGGCGACCTGGGCGAAGATCCCCTTCCTCTACACGCCCGATACCCGGCGGATGGTGGCGGGGATGGTGCGGCTGGCCGCGCCCGGCACCCGGCTGGACCGGCTGGCCACGGTGCTGGACGAGGAGCTGGGCCATGACCTCGCCTTCGCGGTGGAGCGCGGCAAGATCGCGGCGAACGCCGGGGCGGCGGGGGCGGCGGTGGACATGGCGATGGTGGAACCGGGCCTGTCGGTGCCGGTGACGGCCGCCTCGCTCGATGCCGCGCTATGGGCCTATCGCGGCGATCTGGCGGCGGCGGCGGCGGAAACGCTGCGCCTGGGCGGCATCGCACCGGGCGCGGTCGACCGGGTGATCCTCGTCGGCGGGTCGAGCCTGATGGGACTGGTGGCCGACGAGGCCGCGCGCCTGTGCCCCGCCGCAACCGTCGAACGGTCGGAGGCCTTCACCGCCGTGGTCGACGGTCTGGCCTTGGCCGCGGGCGAGGCGGTGGGCGCGGCAGGGGGCGTTCAGCGCCCTTCGCAGAACATGGCGTAAAGCAGCTGCACCAGCCGTTCGGCCTTCGGGTCATGCAGGGAATAGTAGATCGCCTTGCCCTCGCGCCTTGTGCGGACCAGCCCTTCCGCCCGCAGCCGGGCCAGCTGCTGGCTGACCGCCGCTTGCCGCGACGACAGAAGCTGTTCCAGTTCGGTGACCGACCGTTCGCCCTGCGCCAAATGGCACAGGATCAGCAGCCGGCCCTCATGCGACATCGCCTTCAGGAAGGCCGCGGCCTCGCCCGCGCGGGCGGTCATGTCCGGGGCATCCGCGGGTGGCGGCGAACCGGGCGCAGCCTGCGCGCGCGGGGCTCGGGCGAGGAGGGGTCGATCTGGCATGATTAAGGCGATGTAACATCCGCGGCCCGCCTTTTCCAGATCGGCACCGCCGGCATCGGCGGCTTCCCCCCGTGGCCCCGCCGGGTGTCAGTCCCGGCCATCCGGCAGGGCCACGGCGCAGGGTTCCGCGGCCAGGCCGTTGTCGCGCAGATCCTCGGTCAGATGGTCGATGAAGGCGCGCAGCCGGGCGGTGGCCGATTGCGGCGAGGGATAGACGAAATGCAGCTCGCGCCGGTTGCCGATCCAGCCCGGCAGCAGATGCACCAGCCGCCCCCGTTCGATGTCCCGCCGCACCAGGAAATCGGGCAGCAGCGCCGCCCCCGCACCCGCCAGCGCCGCCTCGCGCAGCGCGAGGAACGAACCGATGGCGAGCCCCGCCGCCGGATCGACCCGGCGGCGGATCTCGGGCCGGTCGATCCGCTCGAATTCCCATCCATGCGCGGCGGCGGGGCTGAGAACCACGGCCGGCAGGTCGCGCAGATCCTCGGGCTCGTTCAGGGCAAGGCCCGCGGCAAGCGCGGGAGCCGCGGCCAGGACGCCATGCACCTCGCCCAGACGGCGGGCGGCCTGACCGCTGTCTTCCAGCGGACCCAGCCGCACCATGCCGTCGAAGCCTTCCTCCAGCAGGTCCGGCGGCCGGTCCAGCAGCACGATGTCGAGCGTGATTTCCGGGTGGCGGGCGCGGAAACCCGCAGCGATCCGGCCCATGAACAGCTGGCCGAACAGCTGCGGCACCGCCAGCCGCAGATGCCCCTGCGGCGCGCTGCCCGAGGCGCTGAGTGCGCGGGCGATATCCTCGGCCTCGCCCAGCAGACGTTCGGCCCGTGCCGCCAGTACCGTGCCCTCGGCCGTCAGCCGCAACTGCCGCGTGGTCCGCTCGAGAAGCCGCACCCCCAGGCCCGCCTCGAGGTCGCGCACGCGCTTGGACACCGTGGACTTCGGAACCCGCATCAGCCGTGCGGCATTCGAGAACGAACGTTCGCGCGCGACGGTGCGAAAGACACGCAACGCGGTCAGGTCGAGGTCATAATCCATGATACTGCATAAACTGTTCAAGAATGGATGGCTTGAACACTAGCGGTTCCAGCCTTTATGCCGCAAGTGCATAATCGCTCGCGTGCCCGCGTCATGACGTTTCGGCGTCACGATGCCCCGGCGGCCCGCGATCTTCCCGACAGGACAGACCCATGACCGGAACACTCTCCCCGGCGGCAGCCGCGGCTTCGGCGTCATCGCCCGCAGCGTCCAGACCCGCGGCGTCCAGACCCGCATCCTCCATGCCCGCATCGGCCGTTCCGGGGCGCTTCGTCACCGTGTCGGTGCTGATGCTGGCCGCGATGACGATCATGGCCAATGCGACGATCTCGCCCTCGCTGCCGGGGCTGCGCGACCATTTCGCCGGAACGCCCGGCATCGACACGCTGGTGGGGCTGCTGCTGACGCTGCCCTCGCTGTCGGTGATGCTGACGGCGGGGCTGTTCGGGATGCTGGCCGACCGCACCAACCGGCTGGTGCTGGTGGGAATCTCGGCGGGCCTCTACGCGGCGGGCGGCGCCTCGGGGCTGGTCGCGGACGAGCTGTGGCAGCTTCTGGCCGGGCGGGCGCTGCTGGGCGTCGGCGTGGCCGGCACGATGACGCTGGCCATGGCGTTTTCGGCCGATCTGTTTCACGGGCCGGCGCGGGCGCGCTTCATGGGGCTGCAGGGCGCCTCGATGTCGGCGGGCGGCATCATCGTGCTGCTGGCGGGCGGCCTGCTGGCCGGGCTGCACTGGCGCGGGGCCTTCGCCGTCTACCTGCTGGTGCTGCCGATCGCGGCGATGGCGATCGTGGCGCTGGCGCGTCATGCGCGGCAGGCGGCGGCGCAAGCCGGGCACCGCGCCGGGCCGGGCGGGCATGACGTCGCACCGGGCGAACTGGCCGAGGGGCCGTTTCCCTGGGGCGTCTTCAGCTTTGCCAGCGGGCTCGCCTTCCTGTTCATGGCCTCCTACTACGCGATCCCGACGCTGCTGCCCTTCCGGCTGCAGACCATCGGCATCGACAACACCCTGCTGGTGGGGATGGTGCTGGCCGCGGGCACGCTGACGGCACTGCCGGGGTCGCTGTTCTATGGCAGGATCCGGCGGCACGTCTCGTCCATGACGGTCTTTGCCGGCAGCTTCCTGTTCATGGGGGCGGGCCACGCGCTGATCGGCCTGTCGGATGGCGTCGGCGGGATCGTGGCCGGGGTGCTGCTGATCGGCATCGGCATGGGGCCGGGCATGCCCAACTACACGACCTTCGTGATGAACCGGGTGCCGGCGGCGATGCGGGGCCGGGCGGCGGGCTTCCTCGCCACGGCCTTCTTCGCGGGGCAGTTCGCCTCGCCGCTGGTCACGCGGCCGCTGGTGGCGGCGCTGGACATTCCGGGCATGTTCCTGACCATCGGCCTCGCCCTCGTCGTCCTCGGTGCCGCGCTGTCGCTGCGCGCGCTTTCAGACTCTCGGGCCCCCCGGACACTCGGGGCCTGAGGGACCGGTCGCGGCGGATGCGTTCCCCCGCCGCGACCGCCGTCCCCCCGCAGGGCGGAGGACCCGCGGATGCCGGCCCCCGCGCGGCCGGACCTGCCGCGGCGCAGAAAAACGCGGGCGAGCGTCATCAAACATTCACAGAATTTTAGCATCTCCGTTTGATCGGGGCCGTAGACCGCCCCCGACAGGAACGGGGGCTCCATGCTGATCAGCGTCGAAGGCGTGACCAAGGTCTTCAGCCGGAATACGGCCGTGGACAACATGACCTTCGCGGTGGACCGGCCCTGCATGATCGGCATCATCGGCCGGTCGGGCGCCGGCAAGTCGACCTTCCTGCGCATGATGAACCGGCTGACCGACGCGACCGCCGGCCGGCTGCTGTTCGAGGGCCGCGACGTGCTGGCCCTGAAGGGCGCCGACAAGCGCGCCTGGCAGAGCGAATGCGCGATGATCTTTCAGCAGTTCAACCTCGTGCCGCGCATGGACGTGGTGTCGAACGTGCTGCACGGCCTGCTGAACCGCCGGGGCACCCTGGCCACGATGTTCAACCTCTGGCCCACCGCCGACATCCACCGCGCCATCGACATCCTCGACCGGCTGGGCATCGCCGAACAGGCGCCGAAGCGGGCCGAGGCGCTGTCGGGAGGCCAGCAGCAGCGCGTGGCCATCGCCCGCGCGCTGATGCAGGACCCCAAGGTGATCCTTGCCGACGAACCCATCGCCTCGCTCGACCCGATGAACGCGCAGGTGGTGATGGACGCGCTGCGCCGCATCCACGAAGAGGACGGCCGCACCGTCATCGCCAACCTGCACACGCTGGACACCGCGCGGCGTTATTGCGACCGGGTGATCGGGATGCGGGCCGGGCGGATCGTCTTCGACGGCACCCCCGACCTGCTGACCACCCAGGCCGCGCGCGAGATCTACGGCGCGGACGACAGCTTTTCCGAGGCCGCCACCTCGACCTCGATCGACACGCTCGAGGCGAATGCGCCGGCCGAGTCCGCCTTTGCCCAGCGGATGCTGGCAGACTGATCCCCACCCTCGGGCCCGAGCCACGGGCCGAGGCCAACAACCGGAGAGACCCATGAAGACGCTTGCTGCCGCCCTGCTGGCCACCGCGATCGCCGTCCCGGCCGTCGCGCAGGACATCACCGAATTCAACATCGGCCTGCTGGGCGGCGAAAACGCCCAGGACCGCATGACCTCGAACGAATGCCTGCGCGTCAAGCTGGAAGAGGCGCTGGGCGTGCCGGTCAAGATCTTCACCCCCGCCGACTATGACGGCGTGATCCAGGGCATGCTGGGCGGCACCATCGACGTGTCCTGGCTCGGCGCCTCGTCCTATGCCAAGATCTACCTGACCGACCCGGAAGCGGTCGAGCCGGTGCTGGTCAAGCAGAACGTGGACGGCTCGATCGGCTACTACTCGATCGGCTTCGCGCGCAAGGACTCGGGGGTCACCTCGCTCGAGGACATGAAGGGCAAGGTCTTCGGCTTCGGCGATCCGAACTCGACCTCGGGCTACCTGATCCCGAACGTGGAAATCACCGCCGCCGGCTATTCGATGAAACCGGGTGAATATTTCGGCGACGTCAAGTTCACCGGCGGCCATGAACAGACCATCGTCGCGGTCAACAACGGCGACGTGGATGCCGGCGTGACCTGGGCCGACGGTCTGGGCAACTGGGAAGACGGCTACAACTCGGGCGCGCTGCGCAAGGCCGTGGACGCCGGTCTGGTCGACATGAACGACCTGGTCGAGATCTGGAAGTCGAAGGAAATCCCCGAAGGCCCGGTCGCCCTGCGCAAGGCGCTGCCCGCCGACGTCAAGGCCACGGTCACCCAGATCGTCGCCGACCTGCACGAGACCGACCCGGATTGCGCCTATGGCGTCGCCGCCGGCGAGGCCAAGGACTTCATCCCGGTCAAGCACGAGCAGTATCAGTCGATCATCGACGCGCGCAAGCTGACCAACTGAGTTTTCGATGACGAGCGGGCGGGCCTCCGACACCTATCGGGCGGCCCGTCCTTTTCTTGTGGGCGGACCCGTCAGCGACGGGCGGACCCCGGAGGCAGGCGCATGACGGAACTCGCGGCGGGCGGCATCAAGGCCGACTACATGGCGATGGTTCGCCGGCGCAGGATGTATTCCGGCATCCTGATGATCGTCTTCGTGGCGCTGCTCGCCTCGGGCTTCCGGGTGGCGAACGACCGCAACGCGGGCGGCTTCTTCGACGGGCTGCACCGCGTTCTCGACTTCCCCTCCGAACTGGTGGCCGAGGCGGTCGAGAAGGCGGCGAACCTTCCCGCCAACCTCGTGACCTATGTCCCGGCGCTGATCGAGACGCTGAACATCGCCGCCGTCTCGACGCTGATCGGGTCGCTGCTGGCGATCCTGCTGGCGCTGCTGGCGACGCCGGGCCTGTCGCTGTGGCCGCGCGCGATCCCGGTCTTCCGCCGCATCCTCGACATCATGCGCGCGATCCCCGACGTGGTGATCGCGCTGATGCTGATCTTCGTGCTGGGCGGCGGCCCTGTCCCGGCGATGCTGGCCATCGCCTTCCACACCACCGGCGCCCTGGGCAAGCTGTTTTCCGAAGTGGCGGAGAATGCCGATCTGAAGCCGGTCGAGGGGCTGCAATCCGTGGGCGCCAGCTGGTTTCAGCGGATGTGGCTGGGCGTGATCCCGCAGGTCGCGCCGAACTGGCTGTCCTATGCGCTGTTGCGGTTCGAGATCAACGTGCGCGCCTCGGCGATCCTCGGCTTCGTCGGCGCGGGCGGCATCGGATACGAGCTGAAGATCGCCATCGGCTGGGGGCAGGGGCGCTATGACGCCGCCGCCGCGATCTTCCTGCTGTTGTTCCTGACCATCGTGGTGATCGACCAGTTTTCCAGCCACATGCGCAACCGACTGGTAAAGGGGCACTGACATGGCGTTCACGACGGGCGCGACCCCCGATGCCGGCTTCGACCTGGCCAGCGCCCGCCGCGGCGCCGAACGGCTGATCGCGCGCAAGCGGATGATCGCCTTCGGCGCGCCGGCGCTGGTTCTGGCCTATCTGGTCTACATCTTCTTCGCCTTCGACATCGCAGGCCTCGCCGCCCGTGCCCGGCCCGAAAATGCCGCGGTGCTGCTGTCGGACATGTACAGCCACAAGACCCATGTCGAGCGCGACAACCGCACCGGCGCCGTCGAGGTGGCCATCGAGGGCGAGCGCAAGGGCACCTATCCCGCCGACGCCTGGCCGGCCTGGGTCACCCCCGCCGGCGCGGGCACGACCGTGGTGACGCTGGGCCACGGCCAGACCGTGACCATCGCGCCCGAGGATGTGCGCTTCGTCACCGTGGATGGCGAGACCTACCGGATCGTCCCCGCGCAGTCGGGCATCGTGCTGGACACCCCCGATGGCGAGGTGCCGGACTGGATCAGCGCCTCGAACACCCGGGTGATGATCACGACCGAGGGCGGCCGGCTGACCGTCACCAAGGCCCGCACCGAGGTCTTCCGCTATTTCTTCGGGTGGGAGCTGTTCTTCTTCACCCTCGACAGCCCGTTCCACGGCCGGTCCTTCACCGAACTGGTCGGGATGGCCTTTTCGGACGACGAGGTCCGCCCCGGCGTGTCGAACGCCGCCGCGATCTGGTCGGACTTCTGGAACAACTCGATGTGGCGGCACCGGGACGTGGCCTGGGCCTTGTGCGAAACGGTGCTGATGGCCTTCCTCGGCACGATTTCGGCCGCGATCATCGCCGTGCCGCTCGCCTTCCTGTCGGCTCACAACTTCACGCCGAACCGCCCTGTCCTGTTCGGCATCCGCCGCATCTTCGACTTCCTGCGCGGGGTCGATGCGCTGATCTGGACCATCGTTCTCAGCCGCGCCTTCGGGCCGGGGCCGCTGACCGGGTCGCTTGCCATCCTGCTGACGGATACCGGCAGCTTCGGCAAGCTCTTTTCCGAGGCACTGGAGAATGTCGACGAAAAGCAGGTGGAGGGTCTGCGCTCCACCGGGGCCAGCGCGCTGCAGCGCAACCGCTTCGGGGTGATCCCGCAGGTCGCGCCGGTGATCCTGAGCCAGGTGCTGTATTACCTTGAATCCAACACCCGCAGCGCAACCGTCATCGGTGCCATCGTCGGCGGCGGTATCGGCCTGCTGTTGACACAGGCGATCATCACCCAGAAGGATTGGGAAGAGGTCACCTATTACATCGTGCTGATCGTGATCGTGGTCATGCTGATGGACACGCTGTCCGGCTGGCTGCGCCGCCGCCTGATCCGGGGATAGGATGCCGAAACTCTCTGCCGACACGCCGCTGATCCACGAGGGCTGCGAGGTGGTGGACAGCCGCTTCGGCCGGTATTGCGAGGTGGGGCAGGGCAGCCGGGTGCTGCATTCCGACTTCGGCGACTACAGCTATTGCGACCGGCAGGCCGATATCGCCAATACCGGCATCGGCAAGTTCGCCAATATCGCCGCGATGACCCGGATCGGCCCCACCGACCATCCGATGACCACGGCGAGCCTGCATCATTTCCTCTACCGCTCGGCCGATTACTGGGACGATGCGGGGCCGGATACAGGGTTCTTCGCGCATCGGCGGTCGCGCCGCACCGTCATCGGCCATGACACCTGGATCGGCCACGGCGCCATCGTGAAGCCCGAGGTGACGGTGGGCCACGGCGCCATCGTCGCCGCGGGCGCGGTGGTGACCCGGGACGTCGCCCCCTACATGATCGTGGCGGGCGTGCCGGCCGTCCCGCTGCGCGAACGGTTCCCGGCGGCGGTGGCCGACCGGCTGATGGCGCTGGCCTGGTGGGACTGGGATCACGACCGGCTGCGCGCCGCGCTCGACGATTTCCGGGCGCTGCCGGCGGAGGCCTTTCTCGAGAAGTTCGGCGGCTAGGTCACAGCAGGCCCAGCGTCTGGAACAGCGGGCCGTCGGGCCCCTCGCTCAGTTGCGCGCGGATGCCGAAGACCCGGGCCAGATGCGCCCCGGTCAGCACCGCGGCGGGCGGACCGTCGGCCACGATCCGGCCGGCCTGCATCATCACCAGCCGCGTGCAGTGCCGCGCCGCCAGCCCCAGATCGTGCAGCGAGGCCAGCACCGCGCCCCCGGCCGCGGCATGGGCGGCGAAGACCTGCATCGTGGCGATCTGCTGGGCCGGGTCCAGCCCCGCCACCGGCTCGTCGGCCAGGATCAGCGGCGCCTCCTGCGCCAGAACGCGGGCGATCAGCACCCGCGCCTGTTCGCCGCCCGACAGTTCGGTCGCCGGGCGGGCGGCGAGGTCCGCCAGTCCCATCGCCGCCAGCGCCCGCTCCACCGCCGCGCGGTCGGCGGGACCGGCGGACCCGGCATGGGCGACGCGGCCGAGCGCCACCACTGCCGCCACCGGCATCGGCCAGGCGATGTCGCGCTGTTGCGGCAGGAAGGCCGCGGCCCGGGCGCGCCGGGCGGGCGGCAGCGCCGCCAGCGATGCGTGCCCTTTGGCCGGGATCAGCCCCAGTGCGGCGCGCAGCAGCGTGGTCTTGCCGGCGCCGTTCGGGCCGATCAGCCCCACCACCTCGCCCGCGCCGATGGTGAGCGTCGCGCCCTCCAGCACCGGGCGGCCGGCGCGGGTGACGGACAGACGGTCGAGCGCGAGCAGGGTCATGGGCGCTCGCCCCGGCTTTTCAGGATCAGGTGCAGGAAGAACGGCGCACCCACCAGCGCGGTCAGCACCCCCAGCTTCAGGTCGCGGTCGGGCGCGATCAGCCGCACGGCGATATCGGCGGCCAGCACCACCGCAGCCCCGCCAAGCGCCGCCGCCGGGACCAGCCGCGCGGGCCGTGCCCCCACCGCGCGGCGCAGCAGATGCGGCACCACCAGGCCCACGAAGCCCACCGCGCCCGCCACCGCCGTGGCCGCGCCCACCAGTGCCGCCACGCCCAGCACCACCGCCAGCCGCAGCCGCGCCACCGGCAGGCCCAGCGTCGCCGCCGCATCCTCGCCCAGCGTCAGCGCGTCGAGCCCGCGCCCCGTCCCGGCCAGCAACAGCGCGCCCGCCAGCATCGCCGGCAGGGCGATCCAGACATGCAGCATCGACCGGTCGGCGAGCGAGCCCATCATCCAGAAGACGATCTCCGAGGCCGCGAAGGGATTGGGCGACAGCGACAGCACCAGCGCGGTGAAGGCCGCCGCCAGTGCCGAGATCGCGATCCCGGCCAGGATCAGCGTCAGCGACCCGCCGCGCGGCCCGGCGAGGCCGAGGATCGCCAGCACCGACACGACCGCCCCCGCCAGCGCCAGCAGCGGCAGCGCGGGCGGGAAGGCCGCGGCAAGCCCCGTCTGCAGCGCGATCACCGCGCCGAGCGCCGCCGCGGCCGAGGTGCCGATCAGCCCCGGTTCGGCCAGCGGGTTGCGCAGCAGCCCCTGCATCGCCGCGCCCGAGGCGCCGAGCGCCGCCCCCACCATCAGCCCCAGCAGGGCGCGGGGCAGGCGGATTTCCCGCATCACCAGCACGACCGCCTCACCCTCGCCGCGGAAGAGGGCGGCGAGGCTGTCGCCAAGGCCGATGGCGGCGGGCCCGGTCAGCAGCGACCCCGCGAACAGCAGCGCCACCGTCAGGCCGAGCAGCGGAAACAGCAGGGCGGGGCGCATCGGTCAGCCCCCCAGGCCAAGGGCGGGCCGCCGCGCCGCCAGATCGGCCGCCGCGCGCAGCACGAAGGGCGTGCCGCAGACCCAGTCGGCGCCGGTGGTCACATGCCGGCCCGGTGCCAGCGCCGCCAGCGCGGGATGGTCGAGCACCTCTTCCGCGCGCGAGGCGGCGGGGCGCCGCGCCGCCGACACGACCAGATCGGGATCGGCCATCACCAGCCGTTCCAGCGGCAGCGTGCCGCCCCGATGCAGCCCCGCCGCCTCGGCCACGTTGTCGAAACCCGCCAGCCGCAGGATCTGGCCGGCGAGGCTGGCATCGCCCGAGGTCCAGCCATTGGCGTCGTACAGCGCCGCGCGCGGCCGCCGCGCCGGGGCGCCGGCGGCGAGCCGCGCCAGATCGGCATCGAAACGGGCCAGCATCGCCGCCGCCTCGGCCTGCCGCCCCAGCAGGGCCCCCATCCGGGCGATCGCCGCGCGGATGTCCTCCATCCCGGTTTCCGGTGCGAAACTTTCCACCCGCACCCCCAGCCGGCGCAGCAGGTCCACCGTGGCCGGGTTGCTGAAGCTGCCGGCCAGCACCAGATCGGGCCGCATCAGGAAGATCTGTTCCGCCAGCCCCCGGTTCGCCGGCAGCGCCGCCGCGGCCCCGGCCAGCGCCGAGGCGCGCGGATCCGCCGCCAGATGCGAGACGGAGACCAGCTGCCCCGGCGCCGCCAGCAGCAGCGCCAGCTGGTCGGTGCAGAGGTTCATCGACACGACGCGGGCGGGGACGGGGGGCGTCTCCGCCCGTTCCGCCGGCAGGGCCGCCGGCACCCCGTCAGGTGCGGCCGGCCCCTGCCACAGCAGGAACCCGGCCGTCCCGATCAGCAGCGCCAGGATCCCCGCCCGCACCATGCCCGCCTACCAGTTCGCCGACAGGCCGATCCAGCCCGTGCGGCCCCGCGCGGCATAGCCCCAGGATTCGGAATAGTCCTCGTCGAGGAGGTTGGTCACCCGCGCGGTCAGACGGACATTGTCGGTCAGGTCGAACCCGCCGGCCATATCGACCGTGGTGTAGTCCGGCAGCTTCTCGATCCGCGAGGGGAAGGTCCAGAACTGGGTGTCGTACAGCCCCGCGACATGGCGCAGGTCGGCGCTGAGGCTGCCGCGCCCGTCCAGCACATCGAGCGTGGCGCCAAGGCTCAGCTCATGCTCCGGCGCGCGGGTCACCGGATCGCCCGCCTCGGTCTCCGCCTCGAGCCGCGTATAGGCCGCCCGCAACGCCAGCGTATCGGTGGCCTGCAGGCGCGCGGCCAGTTCCAGCCCCCGGCGTTCCGTCTCGCCGTCGATATTGACCGAACAGCTGTCCACCCCGCAGGAGCCGGTGGCGATCAGATCCTCGATCCGCTCGTCGAACAGGGTCACGTCCACCACGGCGCGCCCGTCCAGCAGCGTCGCCTCGATGCCGAGGTCGAGGCTGCGGTTGGTTTCCGGCTGCAGATCGGGATTGCCGACGCTGAAACCCGGAAAGCCGTAAAGCTCGCTGAAGGTCGGGTTGACCATGCCGGTGCCGGCCGATCCGTGCAGCCGCAGCCCGGTGCCCGCGATCCGGTAGCTCGCCCCAAGGTTCCACGAGGTGAAGTCCTTGAAGTCGCTGTTGTCGTCGTGCCGGATGCCCGCCTGCAGGTCGAGCCCGTTCTGCAGGAAGGCGCGATATTCCAGCGCGGCCGAGGTCGCGGTCTTGTCCTGCCAGTCGGTATAGCTGTC
This sequence comes from Frigidibacter oleivorans, assembly GCF_003993775.1. GTDB lineage: Bacteria > Pseudomonadota > Alphaproteobacteria > Rhodobacterales > Rhodobacteraceae > Frigidibacter > Frigidibacter oleivorans. The sequence goes on along the minus strand of NZ_RJRZ01000004.1, from coordinate 160,579 downwards.
GCGATTGCGTTCCTGGGTGCGGTCGATCAGCACGTTGACCAGATGGTTCGCGGTGTCCGCCGTGCCGTCGATGCCGAAGCTGGCGCGGTATTTCAGCGCCTCGGTCTCGCCCTTGGCCACATAGGGGCCGAACGCGTCCTCGGAGGCGGATTTCAGCGTGCTTTCCGCATAGGACAGCCGGTGCGTCAGCCGTCCGTCCAGCGTCGACAGTTCGGCCCAGACCTCGCCCGTGCGTTCGTCGCGTTCGCCCCGCGGCACCGGGTCGTCGACGATATAGCTGTCGGCATCGGTGGCGAGGAAGCTGGACGAGTCGTAGTCATAGGTCTCGTCGGCGCTGCGCAGGGCGAAGCCCAGCGTCAGCGCGTCGGTCGCGGCGAAATCGCCCGACAGCGTGGCGGTGGTGCGTTCCAGCCCGTCCTTCTCGCCCCCGTCGCCCGAGACGTCATAGCCGTCGTCGTCGCGCGTGGCGATGGCGAAGGCAATGCCGCCCCGGTCGCCGCGCTGGCTGACCCGGGCGGAGCCCGCGCTGCCATCCTCGCCCAGTTCCACGGTGCCGCCGTAGTGGAGGCCCGGCGTCCCCTTGTCGGTGATGATGTTGATCACCCCGGCCGAGGCGTTGGAACCGTAGAACACGGATTGCGGGCCGCGCAGCACCTCGATCCGGGCGATGTTGGCGGTTTCCAGCCCCGACAGGACATAGGCCTCGCCTCCGCCCGAGGCCTCGACCCCGTCGATCAGGATCAGCGTGTGGTTGGCCTCGGCCCCGCGGATGCGGATCTGGCCGAAGCTCGGCTCGCTGGTCACGACGGACACGCCCGGCACCGCGCGCAGCGCCTCGGCCACGGTGGCAAAGCCGCGGCTGGCGATCTCTTCGGCGGTGACGACGGTATAGGCGCGGCCATAGGCATCGGCGGGCACGGGCGACAGGCCGCCCGAGATCAGCAGCCGGTCCAGCTGATAGCTTTGCGTCGCCTCCTGTGCGGCGAGCGGGGCGGCGAAGGGCGCGGCGGCCAGCGCGGCGGCGAGCGCGAGGGGCGACACCTGGGGTCGGGACATGGGTTTGCCTTCCAAAGCGGCGGGCGGTGCCCGCATGGACTGTCGAAGTCTCCGGAAGCGCATCGGCCCTCCGCAGACGGTGAGTCACCACTGCGGATGGACCGCTTCCCGGACGCGCCCCGCGCCGGAAATGGGTGGTGCTGCGGCAGGTCTCCTGGCTCGCGGGTCGGTGCTCGGGCCGGCCTTCCCGGACCGTCGGTCCAGTGGCACGGATGGCCGTCGCTCGCCGCTGACAGTTGCGGGGGCAGCCGGGGCCTTGGGACCCGCGTCCCGCACCCCGTTCCCTTTTCATCGGCGGTCGCCCGCCGAAACCGTAGCAGGCGTCAGATGCGGCATCGGCGGGCGCGATGTCAAGCGCGGGCGCGCCGGGCCGGGACGGCTCAGCCCGCGAACAGGCGGCGCGGCAGGGTCAGGATCAGCGCGACGGTCGCGGCCTTCAGCAGGCAGGGCAGGATGGCATAGCCGAAGGTCAGCGCCCGCAGCGCGCCGGGATCGTTGGCCCCGCCCGGCACGAAGCCCGCGCGGTCGAGCATCGGCAGCGCGATCGCCGCGGCCAGCGCCAGCGCCAGCTTGCCCGCGAAGGACCAGATGCCGAAGGCGGTGCCGGCCTGTACCCCCGCCGCCGCCAGCCGCGTGGCGAAAAGCGCGGGCAGGATCACCATGTCGGCCCCCACCGTCGCCCCCGAGGCGAGGCAGATCAGCGCGAAGGGCAGCGCCGCGCCCGGCGGCAGAAGCGCCGTTCCCGCGAAGGCCAGAACCGACATGAGCATCGCCCCGGCCAGCACTCGCCGCGCGCCGAACCGCCGCGCCAGCGCCGACCAGCCGGGCACGGACAGGCCCGCGGCGAGGAAGAACAGGATCAGGAAGGGCCCGGCCAGCCCCGGCAGGCGCAGCCGGTCCTCGACGAAGAACAGGAACAGCGTCGAGGTCAGGGCGACGGGCAGGGTATTGACCAGCGCCAGACCCACCAGCCAGCCCGCGCCGCTGCCCGCGAGGTCGCCGATGCGGAACCGCCGTTCCGGCAGGCCCGGCTGCCGCCACAGCGCGCCGGTGGTGGCGAGCGTCACCGCTGCCAGCGCCGCCACCGTCCAGCCGAAGGCGGCATAGCCCGATCCGCCCGCGACCGCCGCCAGCAGCGCGGGCGCGGCGGCGGCGAGGATCACGCCCGCCAGCGCCCCGCCCTCGCGCCAGGCGGCCAGCCGGTATTGCGCGGCCGCGCTGCCCGACCCGGCGAGCCGCGCGCTTTCGCCATAGAAAAGGATGCTGCCGAGGCTGTATCCGGTGAAGACCATGACCAGCGCCAGCACCAGCCGCGGCACCACCGGCCCCGCCGCGGGGTCGGGCGGCAGGGCGAAGACCCCGGCGATGCCGCCCCCCAGCAGCAGCAGCGCCAGCGCCGCCAGGGCGCCGCGCCGGCGATGCCAGCGGTCGGTGACCCAGCCAAGCGCCGGGTCCTGCAGGAAGTCGAGGATGCGGATCGCGATCAGGATCGTGCCCACGGTCGCCAGCGGCAGTCCCAGTTCCGCCGCGGCGAAGGCCGGCAGGTGGATATAGAGCGGCAGCCCCGCGCAGGCGAAGGTCAGGGCGAAGAGCCCCACCTGCGCCGGGCGCGCCGGTTGCGCGGCCGCCGCGCTGGCTTCGGTCCGGATCATCGGGCGGACGGGCTCAGTTGGCCTCGCCCCGCAGCTGGCGCGACAGGCTGGCCGAGCGGCTGTTGTCCGACAGCCAGATCGACAGGAAGCGCGGGCCGATCCCGGGGCGGGCGATGTCGCAGGTGGGCGCCCCGTTGAACCAGAAGGTCAGCCGGTCGGGCGCGGGCATCGCCGCCACGAAGCGGTCGCCCCGGCCCACCTGGCGAAAGCAGGGCGCGAGCGCCTCGACCAGTGCGTCGTGATCGGGGCGCGGGCCTTCCAGCCGCTCCAGCTCGGCCCGGGTGGCGTCGAGCATGTCCTCGCGGCTGAACCCGCGCAGGTAGTGCAGTTCCAGCGCCATCGGCCGGGTCCAGTCGAACTCTTGCCCGCGGGCGGTGTAAAGCCGCCCCTCATAGACCGGCAGCCCCAGCCAGCGCAGGGTCGCCGCCCCGATCGGCGCCGGATCGGGGATGCCGGCCCGCGCGACCACCGCCTCGAAGGCACGGGCCGGGGCGGGGGACAAAGCGGGCGACAACGCCAGCGCGATCAGCGCCGGCAGGGCGGCACGCGCGAGGGTGGCGCGCGACAGAAGGGGCAGGGCAGGGGCGGCTGCGGGCATCGGGGGCATCCTGGGCAAAGGATCGTCGTCCCGGATCGAGCTAGCGGCGGCGCGCGCGGGTTCAAGCGGCGCGCGCGCCCCTGCGGTGCAAGGCGCGAACTCGTGCATCTTGTCGGCGCGAATATCCCCGGGGGCAGCGCCCCCTCTGTCCGCGCCGCCGGCGCGACCGTCCGGGGTCAGCCCTGTCCCAGCAGGTCGCGCACCCGGCCCAGCAACCGTTCGCCCACGCGGCCCGCCATCTGGTCCTGCACCGGGCGCAGCACCGCCAGCCATTCGGCGCGTTCCTCGGGGGTGGGGTCGTGGAACTGTGTTGTGCCCGCCGCGCGCATCGCGGCCAGCGCCGCGGCATTGTCCTCGGCGGCGGTGGAATTGGCATAGGCCGTGGCCTCGGCCACCGCCCGGTCCAGCCCGTCGCGCAGGGCGGCGGGCAGCCCGTCCCAGAAGGTGGCGTTGACGATCAGCGCATAGCCCAGATAGCCGTGATGCGACAGGGTGGCGTGGCGCTGCACCTCGTGCATCCGCTGGGTGTACATGTTGGAGGGCGGGTTTTCTGTGCCGTCGGCGAAACCGGTGGCCAGCGCCTGGTAGGCCTCGGAAAAGCCGGTGATCTGCGGCACCGCGCCAAGCGCCGCCATCTGCGCCTCGATGATGCGCGAGGACTGGATGCGCATCTTCAGCCCCCGGCAGTCGCCCGGCCGGTGCAGCGGGCGGTTGGCCGAGATCAGCTTGAACCCGTTGTCCCAGAAGGCCAGGCCGCGGATGCCCTTGGTGTCCAGCTTCGCCAGAAGATCGGTGCCGATCTCGCCTTCGGTGATCCGCCGCAGGTCGGCCTCGCCCGAGAAGATGTAGGGCAGGTCGAACATCTCGAATTCCGACAGCCCGAGCGGCCCGAACTTTGCCAGCGACGGCGCCAGCACCTGCACCGCGCCGAGTTGCAGGGCCTCCAGCTCTTCCTTGTCCTTGTAGAGCGTGCTGTTGGGGTAGATCTGCACCGTCACCGCGCCATCGCTGTAGCGTGCCGCCAGTTCGGCAAAGCGCAGCGCGCCGCGGCCCTTGGGCGTGTCGGGCGCGACGACGTGACTGAAACGCAGCACCATCGGCTGCGCGCGCAGGATCGTCGGCGCGGCCAGTCCCGCCAGCCCGGCAATCGCTGCCGCCGCCAGATCGCGCCGCGTCGGATGGGCCATGGGCATCAGCGGTCCTCCCCGACCTGGGCCGTTCCCAGCATTGTCTTCCCCGATCGCGCGGCTATTGTGAAGCCCTTGCTGGGCGGAGGGGCCTATCGGCGATGTCGGAGCGGGAGGACGCCTGGCAGATGGACAGCATGCCGCAGCCCGGGGGCCGCGGCCGGTTCCGCGCGCGGCTGGACCTGCTGTCGGTGCTGCCGATGCTGTCGATCCTCGCGCTGGTGGCGGCGGTGGCGGCCCTGGTCTGGGTGCTGCGCCGCGACGAGGCCGAGGCGACGCGCGTCCAGCTGGCCACCGATGCGCTGTGGGTGGAACAGACGCTGCGCTTCCAGCTGTCGGTGGACGAGGATCTGCTGGCGCGGCTGGCGCTGGACGCCGCCGACGGCACGCCCGACGAGACGCTGGACAGCCGCACGCGCCTGCATATCGCCAATAATCCCGAACTGCTGTCCGTGGGCTGGTTCGATGCCGGCGGCGCGGTGATCCGGCAGATCCCCGGCCCCGATGCCGGGGCGGCGGCCCCGCCTGCGGTGCTCGACCTTCTCGGCCGGCTCGACCAGAGCTCGGCGCGGCCCGTCTATGGCGCGGTGCAGGCGGGGGCGGGGGGGCCCACGGTGATGCTGGGCGTGCCGGTGCGCGAGGGCGAGGGGATGATCGCCGCCACCATCTCGCTGCCGTTGCTGCTGACCCGGCATGTGCCGTGGTGGATCGCGGAACGCTATGCGGTGACGATCACCGATATCGGCGGCGCGCCCCTGGCCAGCCGGGCGCGGATGGCCGCGCCCGGGGACGCCCGCACCCATGTGATCAGCTTCGACCCGCCGCTCGGGGGCACGCTGCTGCGCATCGCGCCCTTCGCCGCCGCGCGGCCGCTGGGCGACCAGCTGCTGCAGGCGGCGATCGTGGCGCTGTCGATCCTGGCGCTCTTGGCGCTGGCGGCGCTGGCGCGCAGCCTCAACCGCGGCCGGCGGGCCGAGATGCGGCTCCGGGGCGAGATGGCCTTTCGCCGCTCGATGGAGGAAAGCCTGACCGTGGGCCTGCGCGCCAAGGATCACGAGGGGCGCATCCTCTATGTCAACACCGCTTTCTGCCAGCTGGTGGGCTTCGGCCCCGGCGATCTGGTGGGCAAGCCGATGCCGATGCCCTACTGGCTGCCGGAACGGCTGGAGGACACGATGGCGCGGCAGCGGGCGCTGGCGGCGGGGGGCGCGCGGCCGCAAAGCTTCGAGACGCGGTTCCGCCGCCGCGACGGAGCCGAGATCGATGTGCAGGTCTACGAGGCGCCGCTGATCGACGCGCATGGCCGGCACCGGGGCTGGATGGGGTCGATCATCGACATCACCGAGGCGCGGCGGGCCGAACGGCTGGCCCGCGCGCAGGAGGACAGCGTCACCCGCACCGGCCGGCTGGTGTCGCTGGGCGAGATGGCCTCGACCCTCGCGCATGAGCTGAACCAGCCCCTGGCGGCGGTGTCGGGCTATGCCGCGGGGGCGCTGAACATGCTGCGCGCGGGGCAGGGCGATCCGGCCGCGCTGACCCCGGCGCTGGAAAAGCTGGCGCATCAGGTGGACCGCGCCGGGCAGATCATCCGCCGGGTGCAGGACCTGGTGCGCAAGCGCGAGCCGCATTTCGAGCCGCTGTCCCTGCCGGATGTGGTGGCCGAGACGCTGGGCTTCATGACCGCCGATGCCCGGCAGCGCCGGGTCCGGATCGTCGTCGAGGACGACGGCACCGTGCCGCCGGTAATGGCCGACCGCATCCTGGTCGAACAGCTGCTGGTCAACCTGATCCGCAACGCGATGGAGGCGATGCCCGAGGCGCGCCGGTCCGGCGACCGGGTGACGCTGCGCCTGTCGGCGCGGGAGGGCGCGGCCGAGATCCGGGTGATGGACCAGGGCGGCGGCATCGCGCCCGAACTGGCGGACCGGCTGTTCGAGCCCTTCGCCTCGACCAAGGCCGATGGCATGGGCATGGGGCTGAACATCTGCCGGTCGATCCTCGAACTGCATCGCGGGCGCATCGGCGTCGAGCCGGCGCCGGGAGGCGGCACCTGCTTTGTCGTGACCCTGCCGGCGGCGATGGGCCTGGGGCGGGCCGCGGAATGAAGGGACGGGAGGACGGGATGAGCATGGCCGGAATCGCCGCCGAACCGCAGATCCACGTCGTCGATGACGAACCGGCGATCCGCGACGCGCTGTCATGGCTCTTCGCCTCGCGCGGGGTGGCGGTGACGGGCTGGCCCTCGGGCGAGGCGCTGCTCGATGCGCTGCCGCTGGCCGGGCCGGGCTGCATCATCCTCGACGTGCGGATGGAGGGCCTGTCCGGCCCCGAGGTCTTTGCCCGGCTGCAGGCGGCGGGGGCGGACATGCCGGTGATCTTCCTGACCGGCCATGCCGAGGTGCCGGTGGCGGTGCAGGCGCTGAAGGACGGGGCGCATGACTTCGTCGAGAAGCCCTTCAACGACAACCAGATCGTCGACCGGGCGCTGGCCGCCGCCGCCGCCCATGCGCGGCGGCTGACCGAGGCCGCGGCCCGGCAGGCCCTGTCCGACCGGCTGGCGACGCTGTCCGAGCGCGAGGCCGAGGTGATGCGGCTGATGCTGCAGGGCAGCCTGAACAAGCAGATGGCCGACCGGCTAGGCATCGCCATGCGCACGGTCGAGGTACATCGCGGCCGGGTGCTGATGAAGATGGGCGTGCGCAACGCGGTGGAACTGGCGGCGCTGCTGGCGGGACACGCGCTCGACCCGCCGCGCGCGGCGGGCTGAGGCCCTGGAAGGGGGCTCTGCCCCCGTCCGCTGGCGCGGACTCCCCCGGGATATTTCCGAACAGAAGATGGGGCGGCGGGCGGGCGGGAGGGGCCCGGCGCCTTGTTATTGCGGAAACCCACAATAGCCGCCCCTTCGCCCGCCTGACATTCTGCCCCTGTCAAGCGCCCGGGCCGGAGGAGGCCGCGGGCCGCGCAGTCAGGGAGGATACAATGGCACAATTCACCCGGTTCGCCGGTCTTTCGATGCTTGGGCTGATGCTCGGCTCGGCCGCACTGGCCCAGGGCTATCCCGAGCGGCAGATCACCATGGTCGTGCCGTTCTCGGCCGGCGGGCCGACCGATACCGTGGCCCGTCTGGTGGCCGAGAAGATGTCGGAATCGCTCGGCCAGCAGATCATCGTCGAGAACGTGGGCGGCGCCGGCGGCACGCTGGGCGCGGGCCGCGTCGCCAGCGCCGAGGCGGACGGCTACACCGTGCTTTTGCATCACATCGGCATGGCGACCTCGGCCACGCTTTACCGCAGCCTCGCCTATGACACGCTGAACGCCTTCGACTATGTGGGCCTCGTGACCGAGGTGCCGATGACGCTGGTGGCGCGCAAGGATTTCGAGCCCGCCGACATGGCGGCCTTCGTGTCCTACGTGAAGGAGAATGCCGACAGCATCACCCTGGCCAATGCCGGGATCGGTGCGGCCTCGCATCTGTGCGGAATGCTGTTCATGCAGGCGCTCGACGCGCCGATCGTCACCGTGCCCTACAAGGGGACCGGTCCGGCGATGACCGACCTTCTGGGCGGGCAGGTCGACATCATGTGCGACCAGACCACCAACACCAGCGAACAGGTCCGCGGCGGCACGATCAAGGCTTACGCCGTGACCACGCCCGAGCGGCTGGAGATCTTCCCCGACCTGCCCACCGTGGCCGAGGCCGGGCTGCCGGGCATGGAAGTGGCGATCTGGCACGGCATCTACGCGCCGAAGGGCACGCCCCCCGAAGCGATCGAGAAGCTGTCCGCCGCGCTTCAGGCGGCGCTGGCCGACGAGGGCGTGGCCGCGAAGATGGCCGATCTCGGCACCGCGCCCTCGCCCGCCGAGGATGCGACGCCCCAGGCGCTGCAGGCGAAGCTGGAATCCGAGATCGACCGCTGGAAGCCGGTGATCGAGGCCGCCGGCGTCTACGCCGACTGACACCGACACCTGCCCCGGCGGCATCCGTCGCCGGGGCAGCCGCAGCCGTCCCGGGGGGACCATGAAGACCGCATTCGATCCCACAGACGCCGCGGCCGGCGTCCTTTTCATCCTGTTCGGCCTGTTCTTCGGCGTGCAGTCGCTGGGGCTCGACCTCGGCACCGCCTTCCGCATGGGGCCGGGCTATTTCCCGCTGATCCTGTCCGGCGTGCTGATCCTGCTGGGCGCGGTGATCCTTGCCGGGTCGCTGGGCGCCACCGCGCAGGACTTCGGCGCGATGGCCTGGCGCGGGATGCTGTTCATCCTGCCGGCGCCGATCGTCTTCGGGTTGACGGTGCGGGGGCTGGGCTTCGTGCCCTCGATCTTCCTCACCGCCTTCGTCGCGGGCTTCGCCTCGCTGAAGATGAGCCCGGCGCGGGCGCTGGTGCTGGCGGTGGCGATCACGATCTTCTCGACCCTGGTGTTCAGCTATGGCCTCGGGCTGCCGTTCCGGCGCTTCGGCCCCTGGCTCCCGATGTGAGGCCGGCATGGACCTGTTTTCAAATCTCGCCCTTGGCTTTTCGACCGCAGCCACGCCCGCCAACCTGTTCTTCTGCCTGATCGGCGCGCTTCTGGGCACGCTGGTGGGGGTGCTGCCCGGCATCGGCGTGACCGCGACCATCGCCATGCTGCTGCCCATCACCTTCCAGCTGGAACCGGTCAGTTCGCTGATCATGCTGGCCGGCATCTATTACGGCGCGCAGTACGGCGGATCGACCACGGCGATCCTGATCAACCTGCCGGGCGAAAGCTCGTCGGCGGTGACGGCGATCGACGGCTACCAGATGGCGCGGAACGGCAAGGCCGGCACGGCGCTGGCCATCGCCGCGCTCGGCTCGTTCTTCGCCGGCACCTTCGCGACGCTGCTGGTGGCAATCTTCGCGCCGCCGCTGACGATCATCGCGCTGAAATTCGGCGCGGCGGAGTATTTCAGCCTGATGCTGCTGGGGCTGGTCTCGGCGATCGCGCTGGCACACGGGTCGGTGCCCAAGGCGCTGGCGATGGTGGTGCTGGGCCTGCTGCTGGGGCTGGTGGGCACCGACATCTATACCGGCACGCCGCGCTTCAACTTCGGCATCACCAACTTCGCCGACGGGCTGAACTTCGTGGCGCTGGCGGTCGGGGTCTTCGGCATCGCCGAGATCCTGCGCAACCTCGAGGACGAGCGCAGCCGCAAGGTCATCACCAGCCAGGTGGGCAGCCTGTTCCCCAGCCGCGAGGACCTGCGCAAGATGCTGGCGCCGATGATGCGCGGCACGGTGTTGGGCTCGGCCTTGGGGGTGCTGCCGGGGGGCGGCGCGATCCTCGCGAGCTTTGCCGCCTATACGGTGGAAAAGCGGCTGTCCAAGGAACCGCACACCTTCGGCAAGGGCGCGGTGGCGGGCGTGGCGGGGCCGGAATCGGCCAACAATGCCGGGGCGCAGACCTCGTTCATCCCGCTGCTGACGCTGGGGATTCCGGCGAACCCCGTGATGGCGCTGATGGTGGGCGCGATGATCATCCAGGGCATCGTGCCCGGTCCCAATGTCGCCAGCGAACAGCCCGCGCTGTTCTGGGGGGTGATCGCCAGCATGTGGATCGGCAACCTGATGCTGGTGATCCTCAACCTGCCGCTGATCGGGTTGTGGGTGCGGCTGCTGAAGGTGCCCTATTTCGTGCTGTTCCCGATCATCCTCGCCTTCTGCTCGATCGGGGTCTACAGCGTCAATTCCAACGTCTTCGACCTCTACTCCGTCGCGATGTTCGGGTTGCTCGGCTATGTGCTGATCAAGCTGCGCTGCGAGCCCGCGCCGCTGTTGCTGGGCTTCGTGCTGGGGCCGCTGCTGGAGGAGAACCTGCGCCGGGCGATGATCCTGGGCCGCGGCGATCCGATGGTCTTCGTCACCCGGCCGATCAGCGCGACGCTGCTGGCGCTGACGGTGGTGGTGCTGATCGTGGTGCTGCTGCCCTCGGTCCGGGCGAAGCGCGAAGAGGTCTTCGTCGAGGACTGACCTCGCACGAGGGGACGGGACAGAAACAGAGGGGGGCGGCCCGTCCGGCGCCGCCCCCCGCGTTTTTCGGGGGCCGCGTCCGGTCAGCCCATCTGCTTCAGCTGCGCGCCCGATTTCGGCCTGGCGAGGCCGAGGTCCGGCTTCTGGCCCAGCGGTTGCGGCTTTTCCACCACCGAGAATTCCGCCCGCCCGTCGAGCGAGGGACCCGAGGTCCAGCGGCCCTGCGGCGTCGGTTCGTCCAGCGAGGTGTTGAGGAAGTAGTAGGAATGCTCCACCGCCTCGTGTTCCGGCGGGGTGGAGTTGGGGACGGGCAGGTTCGCCTCCATCCCGCCCAGTTCCTCGATCACCGCCAGCCACTGCTGCTGATGCATCGTGTCGCGGGCGATCAGGAAGGACAGCATGTCGCGCATCCCGCTGTCGTCGGTCATGTTGTAGAGCCGGCTGGCCAGCACCCGGCCGCTGCCCTCGGCCATGGCATTGGCCATCATGTCGGCGGCGATGTTGCCGGTGGCATAGACATGGCTCATGTCGAAGGGCACGCCGTTGGCGTTGACCGGCATCGCCGACAGGCCCGAGGACAGGATATGCCGGGGGTTCATCCCGCCCATGATCGCATGCACGACCGGGTCCTTCGTCGCCTCGTCCTGCACCTCGACCGGTGCGCCCTCGAGGTTCAGCGCCACGGCATGGCCCAGGAACTCGATATGCGACAGCTCCTCGGTCGCGGTCATCATCAGCATGTCGCGGTATTTCGGGTCGCCGCGGCAGCCCATCGCCTGAAAGAAGTACTGCATGGCGACGCGGATCTCGCCCTCGACCCCGCCGATGGCCTGCTGCAGGAATTTGGCGAACTGCGGGTCGGGCCTGTCGACCCTGACCTCGTATTGCAGCCGGCTGGAATGGTGGAACATGGGATCGTCCTCGCGTGAAAGCGTTTCGGGGGTGGCGCTTGTCTGCATCCGGTCCGGCGGGGCAGGGCGCGGCTTCCGGCGCGGCCCCGGGACCGTCCATCGAACAGGGGCCTCAGCGAAACGTTCCCCGATTGATGCACCGCGCCGGGCTGCCGCAGGGGAAGCGGGCGGCCTCAGCCCTCGCCGATCTCGGCCTGCGGCAGCAGCGTCGCCACCTTCGCCAGCAGGCTGCGGGCCGGGCGGGCCAGCGGGTCGGCCTCGTCCGCCGCCACCCGCCGCAGGCCCTCGGACAGGGCGCGCAGCTCGTCCGGCGTCATCAGCGTCGGCGGCAGAACCAGCGGCGCGCGCAGGATGTAGCCAAGGCCGCGCTCGCCCTCGACCGGCATGCCCGTCGCGGCCAGCATCGCCATGTCGCGCCAGATCGTCCGCGGCGACACGCCCAGCCTGGCGGCCAGTTCGGCGGCGGTGTGCAGCCGCCCGTCGCGCATCAGCCGCACCAGATCGTAAAGCCGGTCATCGCGTTTCATCGGTGCGGGCCAGGGGTGCGGGGCGGGGACATACTGACAAATTACTGTCAGTTGAGCCGCAGCGCGAGGGGGCATCGGCCTTTTCGGGCAGGGGCCTTTGCGCCTAGATGGATCAGGACATGTCGCACCGCCCCCGGGGACATCGGTAGAGGGGCGGTCAGCCAGGGGATTTGGATCATGCTCAACAATATCGGACTTCCCGGCCTGCTGCTGATCGCGGTGATCGTGCTGGTGCTCTTCGGGCGGGGCAAGGTGTCGTCGCTGATGGGCGAGGTCGGCAAGGGCATCACCGCCTTCAAGAAGGGCGTCAACGACGGCAAGGACGAGATCGAGGCCGACCGCGCCGCCGATCAGCGCCCGGTCCGCGACGTGACCCCGCAAGCCGACAAGGACCGCGCCTGAACGACGCGGCCGCCGATCCGGCCCTGCCCTCGCGGCGCGGCCCTGCGGGAAAGCACTGACCCATGTTAGATATCGGCTGGAGCGAGCTTCTGGTCATCGGCGTCGTCGCGCTGATCGTCGTCGGGCCCAAGGACCTGCCGGGGATGTTCCGCACCCTCGGGCGGATGACGGCCAAGGCCCGGGGCATGGCGCGCGAATTCTCCCGCGCCATGGAGGATGCCGCGCGCGAGTCGGGGATGGACGAGGTGTCGCGCGACCTGAAGTCCGTGACCTCGAAGAAGTCGCTGGGCCTCGACGCGCTGGAACGCGCCGCCGACCGCTTCGACAAGTGGGAACCGAAGCTGCCGGGGCAGGTGCCGAATTCGGCTGCAAGCCCGGCGGCGGCGACCGGTGCCGCCGCTGCGGCGGAACCGCTGCCGGGCGCACCCGCGATCGTCGAGCCGACCATCGCCGACCCTGCGCGCGAGACCGTCCGCGGCCCGGCCACGCAGGCGCTGGCCGAGGCGCGGGCCGCCGAGGTGGCCGGGCGCAAGGCGGCCGTCGGACGGCCGAAGTCGGAAGAGACTGCCACAGGGGCCGTCGCGGAGACCCCGGTCCGGCGCATCCCCAAGACCCGCGCCAAGGCCGCCGTCCGCGACCCGGCCGCGCCCGCGCCCGATCCGGCCGCGACGCCCGCAGCCAAGCCCGCAGCCAAGAAGAAGCCCGCGAAGGCGAAGGAACCGAAGGCCGAGAAGCCCGCAGCCAAGCCCGCCGCCAAGGCAGACAAGCCCCGCAAGGCCCGCAAGGCGACAGCACCCGATCCCGCCGCGCCACAACCCGCCGATCCCCGAACCGCCGTCCCGGATCCTGACGCATGAGCACGCAAGACGAGATCGACGATTCCGCCGCGCCGCTGATCGAGCATCTGGCGGAACTGCGCAGCCGGATCATGTGGTCGCTCGCCGCCTTCCTGGTGGCGATGATCGCCTCCTTCACCTTCTGGAACCCGATCTTCAACTTCCTGACCCATCCGCTGTGCCGCGCGCTGGAGGCGAAGGGGCAGGCCTGCGGGCTGGTGCTGATCAAGCTGCAGGAAGGCTTCTTCGTCGCCATGAGCATCTCGATGTTCGGCGGGCTGGTGCTGGCCTTCCCGATCATCGCCTACCAGATGTGGCGTTTCGTGGCGCCCGGCCTCTACCGGTCCGAGAAAAGCGCCTTCCTGCCCTTCCTCGTCGCCTCGCCCGCGATGTTCTTCCTCGGCGCGGCCTTCGCCTATTACGTCGTGCTGCCGATCGCCTTCGACTTCTTCCTGGGGTTCCAGCAGGTGGCCGCCCCCGAGGCCGCGGCGGATGTGGACGCGGCCCTGACCTCGACCGCGCCGGCGGGCATCCTGTTCCAGGGCTCGATGCAGGAATATCTGGGCCTGACGATGAAATTCGTGCTGGCCTTCGGCCTGTGCTTCCAGCTGCCGGTGCTGCTGACCCTGATGGGCAAGGCGGGCCTGATCAGCGCCGAGGGGCTCGCCTCGGTCCGGCGCTATGCGGTGGTGGCGATCCTCGCGCTGGCGGCGGTGGCGACGCCGCCCGACATGATGAGCCAGGTCATCATGTTCTGCGCGGTCTACCCGCTTTACGAGGTGTCGATCCACCTGATCCGGCGCATCGAGCGGCGCCGCGACGCCGAAGAGGCCGCGCGCGAGGCCGCAGGCGAATGACCGCGGACCCGCTGAACCGGATCGCCGCCGCGCTGGAGCGGCTGGCCCCGCCGCCGCCGCCCGCGCCGGACCTCGCCGCCGCCGATGCCTTCCTGTGGCACGGGGGCGAGGGGCGGCTGGCCCCGGTGCCGCAGGTGGCGGGGGTAGCGCTGTCGCTGCTGGTCGGCATCGACCGGGTGCGCGACATCCTGTTGCAGAACACGCTGCAGTTCGCCCGGGGCCTGCCCGCGAACAACGCGCTGCTCTGGGGCGCGCGGGGCATGGGCAAATCCTCGCTGGTCAAGGCGGTGCATGGCGCGGTGCTGGCCGAGGGGCTGGCGCTGAAGCTGGTGGAACTGGCGCGCGACGATCTGCCCACGGTCGGGCGGCTGCTCGGCCATCTGCGCGACAACCCGGATCACCGGGTGGTGCTGTTCTGCGACGACCTGTCCTTCAGCCATGACGACGCGCACTACAAGTCGCTGAAGGCGGTGCTCGACGGCGGGATCGAGGGCCGGCCGGCCAATGTGATCCTCTACGCAACCTCGAATCGCCGCCACCTGATGCCCCGCGACATGATCGAGAACGAACGCTCGACCGCGATCAGCCCGTCGGAGGCGGTCGAGGAAAAGGTGTCGCTGTCGGACCGCTTCGGCCTGTGGCTGGGCTTCCACCCCTGCGACCAGGACCATTACCTCGCGATGATCCACGGCTATTGCGCGGCCTACGGGCTGACGGTCGAGGAAGACGTGCTGCGCGCCGAGGCGATCGAGTGGCAGGCGACGCGCGGTGCCCGTTCGGGCCGGGTGGCCTGGCAGTTCTTCATCGACCTCGCGGGGCGGCGCGGCCTGCGGATCTGACACGCCCGACCTGACGCGCGCCTCCCTGCAGCTGATCCAAATATCCCGCGGGGGGTGCGGGGGGCGCGAAGCCCCCCGCTGCTGTCTTGGGGTGCGGGGGCGCGAAGCCCCCCGCTGCCGTCACTGCAGATAGCGCATCGGATCGACGGAATCGTAGCCGTTCCGCACCTCGAAATGCAGGAAGGCCGGGCTGCCCGCCCGCACCGCTGCGATGGTCTGGCCGCGGCTGACGCTGGCGCCCTTCTGCACGGTGATGCCGTCGATATTGGCATAGACCGTCAGCAGGTTGTTGGCGTGGCGGATCACCAGGATCGGCACCTGGTCGGTATCCTTGGTGATGGCGGCGACGGTGCCCGCCTCGGCGGCCTTCACCGCCGCGCCGGCGCTGGCCGAGATGTCGATCCCGTCGTTCTTGCCCTTGGCATAGGGTCGGATGATCGACCCCGACACCGGCATCGCGAACTGCGCCGCCGTCGTGGTCTGCGCGCCCATGTTCGCGGCGGGCGGCTTCGGCGTGGCCGCGGCGGCGGCCGTCGTCGTCTCGGCGGGCAGCGGCTGCGAGGCGGAGGGCGGCGCCGGTGTCGGTGAGCCGGTCCCGGGCTGGGTGGTGATCGCGGTGGCGCTGACGGGCTGGGCGGCGCCGGCCATCGCCACCGGGATCAGCAGATACTGCCCCTCGCGCACCGCGAGGTCGCCCGACAGGCCGTTCCAGTCGGCCAGCGACTTGACCGAGACATTGTACATCCGGGCGATGGTATAGGCGGTCTCGCCCCGCACGACGCGGTGGCGCACCGGTTCCGGCCCGCCCTGCACCGGGGCGGCGGTGCCGCCGGCCGCCGGGCTGCCGCCCTGTGCGCGGTCGATGGCGCCCGAGGCGATGGTGGTGATGTCGATCGCCCCGCCCGCGCCCGTGGGGGCGGCGGCGACGCGGCCGGGCAGGGCCAGCACCTCGCCCTGTCCCAGCGTCGCGCCCACCGGCACCGCGTTGTAGCGGGCCAGCTCATCGGCGGAAATGCCGACGCGGGCGGCGATGCTGCCGACGGTGTCGCCGCGCTGCGCCACCACCACCTGATAGTTCGGGTAGGAGATCACGCCCCGCGCATCCGGCTGCGGCCGGGGGGCCGTCGCCGTCTGCGCCGCGCCGGAGGTGTCGAGCCCGCCCGCCGCGATCCGGCCGCGCAGGTCGGGGTCGAAGCCGCTGGTGGTGCAGGCGGCCAGCGCCAGCGCCGACAGCCCGGCCAGAAGCGGCCCGGCCCGGCGGCAGGGCAGCGGGGCGCGCGCGGCCCCGGCGAGGCTGCGGGACGATATGCGGCGGGGCAGGGCGGTTCGATGCGGCATCGCTCTCCTCAGACGTCCTGGCGCGCCAGAGGTTGGCGGCGGGCGCACCGCCCTTGGCTTGCCTCATCCGCGCGGCCCGGTCAACCGGCCCCCGGGCGGCAGGGCGGGGGTTCGGCCCGCCCCACACGCGGACGTGAGGCCCGCGCGGTCAGTCCTGCCCCAACCCCTCGACCAGCGGCACGAAGCGGACGGGGCGCAATTCCTGGTAGTCATAGCCCGACGGCCCGCGCGTCACCTTGATCAGGCTCTGCACCGCGTCGGACTGGCCCACGGGCAGCACCATGATCCCGCCCTCGCGCAGCTGCGCCAGCAGCGGGCCGGGCGGATCCTCGGCGGCGGCGGTGACGATGATCCGGTCGAAGGGCGCCTGTTCCGGCAGGCCGAAGCTGCCGTCGCCGGTGATCGCGGTGATGTTCGACAGGTCGAGGTCGCGGAACAGCGCCTCGGCCTCGCGCACCAGACGGCGGTGACGGTCGACCGTGTAGACCCGCCGCGCCAGATGGCTGAGGACCGCGGCCTGATAGCCGGACCCGGTGCCCACCTCCAGCACCTTGTCGCGGGGCTGCACGTTCAGCGCCAGTGTCATCAGCCCGACGATCGAGGGCTGGCTGATCGTCTGGCCGCAGGCGATGGGCAGGGGCATGTCCTCATAGGCGCGGTCGGCGAACAGGCCCCGGACGAAGCGGCCGCGATCGACCTGTTCCATCGCCGACAGCACCCGCGCGTCGGTGACCCCCTTCGACCGCAGGGTGAAGAGGAAGCGCATCTTGCGCTCGGCCGCCTCGGCGCCGGTCATCGCGGCGCGGGCTCCGCCCCCGACCCGAGCGCGCGGCCAAGGCCTTGCAGCGCGTCATGCGCGGTCAGGTCGGCGCGCATCGGCGTGACCGAGATCCAGCCGTCGAGGTTCAGCGCCACGTCGCTGTCCGGGGCCGTTTCGGCCCGCTGGTCGCCGCCCCGGATCCACAGGAACCGCTTGCCCGAGGGCGAGACATGCGGCTCCACCCCGAAGCTGGTGTCGCGGCGGAAGCCCTGCGCCGCGGCCTTGATGCCCTTGACCTCGGCGGCGGGCAGGGGCGGAAAGTTGACGCTGTAGAAGATGCGGTAATCCTCGTCCTGCGGGCCGAAGCCGTGTTCCAGCAGGCGCCGCACCACATCCACGCCATGGGTGCGCGCCGCCTCGAACGGGTCGTCCAGCGCCGCGATCTCGGGCCCCATGAACTGCGACAGGGCAATGGCAGGCAGGCCC
The DNA here is from genome assembly GCF_003993775.1 of Frigidibacter oleivorans. GTDB lineage: Bacteria > Pseudomonadota > Alphaproteobacteria > Rhodobacterales > Rhodobacteraceae > Frigidibacter > Frigidibacter oleivorans. The sequence goes on along the minus strand of NZ_RJRZ01000004.1, from coordinate 143,143 downwards.
TGCAGCGCCGCCTCCATCGCGCCGCCCAGCGTGCCGGAATAGACGGCATTCTCGCCCGAATTGTTGCCCCGGTTCACCCCGGACAGCACCAGATCGGGCTTTTCGCCCTGCAGCACGTCGTAGAGCCCGGCCAGCACGCAATCGGCGGGCGACCCCTCGGCGGCGAAGCGGCGCTTGTCCAGCCGCGCGATCAGCATCGGATGGGTATAGCTGATGCAATGCGCGACGCCGGATTGCTCGAAGGCGGGGGCCACGGTCCAGACCTCGCCGCCCGGTCCCGCCACCTCGGTCGCGATGGCGTGCAGCACCTCCAGCCCGCGGGCGTTGATGCCGTCGTCATTGGTGATGAGAATCCGCATGTCTGCCCCCGGAATTGCGCGCCCGATCGTCCTGGGGCGAATGCCGCCCCCGCCTGTTTAGGCGAGGGTTCGCCGAGCGTAAAGACTGGCGGGCCCCGGGCCGGGCGATCAGATCAGCGCGACCAGCCGCGCCGCCTCGTCCCGGATGTCGGCCAGCGGCGCGCGATCCTCGCCGGGGAAGAAGCGCGCGCGCGTCGCCGTGGCCATGGGCCGCGCCTCGGGCAGCAGCACCCGGGGGCCGATCCGTTCGCCCTCGGCCTGCCAGCTGCGCAGCAGCGCCATCTGTGCGGCCTTGGTGGCGCCATAGGCTCCGAAGAACCGCTCGCCGCCGCGCGGATCGTCGGGGATCAGCGCGGTGCCGCCGCCCACCCGCAGCAGCGGGTCGATCAGCGAGACCAGCACCGCCGTCGCGCGCAGGTTGGTGGCGATCGACCGGTCGAGGTCTTTCAGGTCCACATGCCCGGCCGGCGACAGGGGCGCGGCATGGACCGCGCAATGCGCCCAGACCTGCAGGCTGCCCCAGCGGGCGGCGATCGAGGTGGCCAGATGGGTCATCGCCTCGGGATCGGTCACATCCATGGGCGCGAGCGTCGCCGCGCCCCCCGCCGCCTGGATCCGGTCGTCGAGTTCCTCGAGCCCGCCGGTCGTGCGCGCCACCGCCAGGACGTGATAGCCGCGGCCTGCCAGCGCCTCGGCCAGCGCGGCGCCAAGCCCGCGCGAGGCGCCGGTCACGAGCGCGAGTCTGGTCTGCGGGCTGGCGGGGGGGGCGGCATTGTCGGTCATGGCGCGGCTTTGGCATTCCGCGCGGGCGCTGGCAAGGGCTCGCGCGCCGGGCCGGGGCGGACAGCGTGACGCAGCCCCCGGACGCCGCTGCGGCGCGTCAGACGGCTTCCTTCATGCGGAAGCCCTTTTCCAGCTGGTCGGCCGGCGCCACCGGATATTCGCCCGAGAAGCAGGCATCGCAATATTGCGGGTTCTCGGGATCGCGCCCCGCCGCCTCGCCCGCCGCGCGATAGAGCCCGTCGAGCGAGATGAACTTCAGGCTGTCGACGCCGATCCACTGCCGCATCTCCTCCTCGGTCATCCGGGCGGCCAGCAGCTTGTCGCGGTCGGGCGTGTCGACGCCGTAGAAGCAGGGCCAGGAGGTGGGCGGGCTCGCGATGCGGAAATGCACCTCGGCCGCGCCGGCGTCGATGATCATGTCCTTGATCTTGCGGCTGGTCGTGCCGCGCACCACCGAGTCGTCGACAAGGATCACCCGCTTGCCCCGGATCAGCGCCCGGTTGACGTTCAGCTTCAGCCGGACGCCCATGTTGCGGATCTGTTCGGTCGGTTCGATGAAGGTCCGGCCCATGTACTGGTTGCGGATGATCCCCATCGCATAGGGAATGCCCGACTGCTGCGAATAGCCGATGGCGGCGGGGGTGCCGCTGTCGGGAACCGGGCAGACGAGGTCGGCCTCGACCGGCGCCTCCTTGGCCAGCTCCACCCCGATCTGGCGCCGCGTCTCATAGACCGAGCGGCCGCCGAGGATGGAATCGGGACGGCTGAAATAGACATGCTCGAAGATGCAGAACCGGCCGCGCGACGGCGCGCCGAAGGGGCGCGAGCTGTCGATCTGGCCATGCTCGATCACCACCATCTCGCCCGGCTCGATCTCGCGGATGAACTCGGCCCCGATGATGTCGAGCGCGCAGGTCTCCGACGACAGCGCATAGCCCTCGCCGACCTTGCCCAGCACCAGCGGGCGCACGCCCAGCGGATCGCGCACGCCGATCAGCTTGGTCCGGGTCATGGCGATGACCGAGAAGGCGCCCTCGACCCGGCGCAGCGCGTCCTTCATCCGTTCGGGCACGGTGCGCTGGATCGACCGCGCCATCAGGTGGATGATGCATTCGCTGTCCGACGACGACTGGAAGATCGAGCCGCGCTCGATCAGTTCCCGGCGCAGCTGCGCCGCGTTGGTCAGGTTGCCGTTATGGGCGATGGCTGCGCCGCCCATCGAGAATTCGCCGAAGAAGGGCTGCACGTCGCGGATCGCGGTCGCGCCCTTCGACCCGGCGGTGGAATAGCGCACATGGCCGATGGCAAGGCTGCCGGGCAGCGTGTCCATCACGTCACGCGAGGTGAAGTTGTCGCGGACATAGCCGAAACGGCGGGCGGAGTTGAAGCCGGTGGCGGGATCGTAGGCGACGATGCCGCCCGCCTCCTGCCCGCGATGCTGCAGCGCATGCATGCCGAGGGCCACGAAGCTCGCCGCGTCGGCCACGCCGATCACGCCGAAGACCCCGCATTCCTCCTTCAGCTTGTCGTCATCGAACGGGTGGCTGAGGAATGGCCGCATGTCGCGTGACCTCCGAATCCGTCGCTGCAATGGGCTGGCAGCCGTCAGCGCCCATTTAGGGGCTGCCGGGCCGGGTGTCACGATCCTGTCACGCCGGATCGCGTGTTTCTGATCCGCCGCGTCGCAGAATCCATCCCCAATGCCGGCTTTGCCCGTTTCTCAGCCGTTGGTGGCCGGCGCGGCGGGGGCGGCGTCCGAGGGCGCGGCCGGGGCGGTCTGCGCCGGGACCGGGGTCGCGGGGGTGCCGCAGGCGCCGACCAGCTGTTCGTATTTGCCGACGATCCAGCCCGGCGCGTTTTCCGGCATCCGCTCGTTCAGATTGCCCTGCAGCGAGGCGAAGACTTGGGCGGACCGCGAGTTGTCCACCATCGGCACCGCCTCGTCCACCACCACGCGGTCGTAGACGACGAAGGCCACCGCCACCAGCAGGATGCCGCGCGCCACGCCGAAGAGGAAGCCCAAGCCCTGGTCGAGCCCGCCGATGGCGGACCGCTGCACCGCCGAGGCGAAGAGCGGCGTGAAGATCGACACCAGCACCAGGCTCAGCGCGAAGACGGCGGCGAAGGCCGCGATGATCGACAGTTCGCAGCTTTCGCCGAGGAAGTCGTTCAGGACCGGGATCTGCCGGATCAGCGGTTCGGCCTGCGGCGCGAACAGGAAGGCCAGAACCGCGGCCGCGACCCAGCCGGCGATGGCGAGGATCTCGCGCACCAGGCCCCGGCTGTAGGCGAGTATGGCCGACAGAAGGATGACGCCCGCCACAACGGCGTCGACTATGGTGAAGCCTTCCATTCCCCTCGCTCCTTCGGCGGGGCGAATTCGGTCGCTTCCCCGCAGTTCTGTCCGGCCCGGGTTCAGCCCGCGCCGAAGATTTCGCCGACAAACGCCGCGAGATCGGCCATCTTCCGCAGCCGGATCCCTTCGCCACCGTCGGACTTTGTCCCCTCCGGCGCGATCGCCTGTGAGAAACCAAGTTTCGACGCTTCTTTCAACCGGTTTTCCGCCTGCCCCACGGGACGCAGCGCGCCCGACAGGCTGATCTCGCCGAAAACCGCCATGTCCGCGGGCAGGGCCGCATCCTCGCGCGCCGACAGCAGCGCCGCCGCCACCGCAAGGTCCGCGGCCGGTTCCGTGACCCGCATTCCGCCCGCGACGTTGAGGAACACGTCGAGCCCGGCGAAGGGGATGCCGCAGCGCGCCTCGAGCACCGCGAGGATGGTCGAGACGCGGCCGCTGTCCAGCCCCACCACCGTCCGGCGCGGCGAGGCGAGGGTGGAGGGGGCGACCAGCGCCTGAATTTCGGTCAGCACCGGGCGGGTGCCCTCGATCCCGGCGAAGACCGCCGATCCGGGCTGCGGCTGGCCGCGTTCCGACAGGAACAGCGCCGAGGGGTTCGGCACCTGCGACAGCCCGCCCCCCGTCATCTCGAACACGCCGATCTCGTCGGCGGGGCCGAAGCGGTTCTTCACCGCGCGCAGGATGCGGAACTGATGGCCGCGCTCGCCCTCGAAATAGAGCACGGTATCCACCATGTGCTCGACCACGCGGGGGCCGGCGATCTGGCCCTCCTTGGTGACATGGCCCACGAGGATCACCGCCACGCCCCGCCGCTTGGCGAAGGTCACCAGCTCATGCGCGGCCGCGCGGACCTGGCTGACCGAACCGGGCGCGGCCTCGACCGTGTCGGCCCACATGGTCTGGATGGAATCGATCACCGCCAGCGCCGGGCGTTCGGCATCGAGCGTCGTCAGGATGTCGCGCAGGTTGGTCTCGGCCCCGAGCGCCACCGGCGCGTCATGCAGCCCCAGCCGCTGCGCCCGCATCCGGACCTGCGCCGCCGCCTCCTCGCCCGAGACGTAAAGGACCTTCATCCCCGACCGGGCGAAGGCGGCGGTGGCCTGCAACAGCAGCGTCGACTTGCCGATACCCGGATCGCCGCCAACCAGCACCGCCGAGGCCGGGACCAGCCCGCCCCCCAGCACCCGGTCGAATTCGGCGATGCCAGACCGCGCCCGGGGCGGGGGCGCCTCTTCGGTGGCCAGATCGGTCAGCGGGATGCTGCGGCCCTTTGCCGACAGCGCCTTGGCGCCGCCTTGCGACAGCGGCGCCTCCTCGACGATGGTGTTCCAGCCGCCGCAGGCATCGCAGCGCCCCGCCCATTTCTTGTGGACGGCGCCGCAGGCGGTGCAGGTGAAGCTGGCGGCGGTTCTGGCCATGGGCGCTTCATGCCCGCAAGGCGCACGGGGCGCAAGCGGCGGCGGGGAAGGGGCGCTGCCCCTCTGGCCCCTGACGGGGGCCGTTCACCCCTGGACCGGCAGGACGCGCGCCCTGTGCTTCTTGTCGGCACAAATATCCCGGGGGTGCGGGGGCTGGCCCCCGCCGCGACGGTTCAGCCGGGCCGGCGGGCGGCCAGATGCGACAGGGCGAGCGAACCCAGCACGCAGGCGGTGAACAGCCACAGCCCCCAGGCCACCTCGATCCGGCCGACGCCCACGCCGCGCGCCAGCACGATGTAGAGCGCGATCAGGAAGATGTCGGCCATGGCGAGCCGGCCCAACGCCTTCAGCGCCGGCAACAGCGCGGGCGGCGCCCGCCCCGCCAGCACCAGCGCCAGCCCCGCGACCTTGGCATAGGGCGCGACAAGGGCGAAGAAGGCCACCAGCAGCGCCAGCGCCGGGCTGTCGCGCCAGAGCGAGGCGAGGCCGGACAGCACCGAGATTTCCGACAGGCCGAAGACCGGCAGCAGCCCCGCCCGCATCAGCGGCGCGGCCCAGGCGAGGGGGAACAGCAGCAGCAGCGACAGGTTGGCCGCCGCGATCCAGCCGCCCGGCAGCCCTAGAGGCGGGCGGGGGCGCATCAGCGCACCGCCGCGATCGGCCCCTCGGCGCGGCCATGGATGAACTGCTGCACGTAAGGGTCCGGCGTCGCGTCCATATCCGCCACCGGGCCGGTCCAGCGGATCTGGCCGCCATGCAGCATCGCCACCCGGTCGGCGATGGCGCGGACCGAGGTCATGTCGTGGGTGATGGTCATCGCGGTCGCGCCCATCTCGGTCACGATCTCGCGGATCAGCTCGTTGATGACGCCCGCCATGATCGGGTCGAGCCCGGTCGTCGGCTCGTCGAAGAAGATGATCTCGGGGTTTGCGGCGATGGCGCGGGCGAGGCCCGCGCGCTTCTGCATCCCGCCCGACAGTTCGGCGGGATAAAGGTCGGCCACCTCGGGGCGCAGGCCCACCCGCCGCAGCCGGTCGATGGCGCGGTCGCGCGCCTCGGCCTTGGACAGCTTGCCGGGGCCGTGCAGCAGGCGGAAGGCGACGTTTTCCCAGACCTTGAGCGAGTCGAAGAGCGCCGCGCCCTGAAACAGCATGCCGAAGCGGGCGAGGAAGGCCTCGCGCGCGGCGCGGCCCATGCGCGCGCCCGCGACCTCCTGCCCGTCGATCTCGATCCGCCCGGCATCGGGGGTGACGAGGCCCAGGATCGACTTCAGCAGCACCGACTTGCCGGTGCCCGACCCGCCGATGATCACCATGCTTTCGCCGCGCGCCACCTCCAGCGTCACGCCCGCCAGCACGCGGTTGGCGCCGAAGCTCTTGTGCAGGTCGGTCAGGCGGATCATGCGGAAAAGAACGCCTCGGTCAGCAGGTAGTTGGCGGCGAGGATCAGCACCGAGGCCGCGACGACGGCGGATTTCGTGGCCCGGCCCACGCCCTGCGCGCCGCGGCCCGAATTCATCCCGTGATAGCAGCCCATCAGCGCCACGAGGAAGCCGAAGACCGCGCCCTTCACCAGGCCCGAGCCCACGTCCCAGAACTGCAAGAAGTCGACGGTATTCTTGATATAGGTGGCGCCGTTGAAATCCAGCCGGTTCACGCCCACCAGATAGCCGCCGAAGATGCCGATGCTGTCGCCCACCGCCACCAGCACCGGCATCGACAGGGTCGCGGCCAGCACGCGCGGCACGGTCAGGTATTTCATCGGATCGGTGGACAGGGTCACCAGCGCATCGACCTGTTCGGTCACCTTCATCGTGCCGATCTCGGCGGCGATGGAGCTGGCGACGCGGGCCGCGACCATCAGCCCGCCCAGCACCGGCCCCAGTTCCCGCGCCATGCCGATGGCAACGATCGAGGGCACCACCGATTCCGCCGAAAACCGCGCGCCGCCGGCATAGATCTGCAGCGCGAGCGCCCCCCCGGTGAACAGCGCGGTCATGCCGACGACCGGCAGCGACAGCCAGCCGATCTGCAGCAGCGCATGCAGGAATTCGCGCGCGTAGAAGGGCGGGCGGACCAGCGCCGCCAGCGTGGCCCCGGTGAAGCGCGACACCCGCCCGGTTTCGGCGAGGATCGACAGGACCAGATGCCCGAGCCAGGCGAGGGGGGCGGTCACGCTCATGCCCCGCCGCCGTGATAGCGCCGGTCGTGGCGCGCGCCGAGGCTTGTCAGGATTTCATAGCCGATGGTGCCCGCCACGGCGGCGAGATCGTCGGCGGACTGATGCGGCCCGAGGATGTCGAGATGTTCGGGCACCTCGGCCAGATGGGTCACGTCCACGGTGATCAGGTCCATCGACACCCGCCCGACCAGCGGGCAGGGGATATCGCCCGCCCACAGCGTCGCCTGCCCCGACAGGCTGCGCGGCAGCCCGTCGGCATAGCCCGCGGCCAGCGTGGCGATGCGGGCGGGGGCGGCGGCGCGGAAGGTGGCGGAATAGCCCACCGTCTCGTCCGTTGCGACCTCGCGGACCTGCACCATCGGCAGGGACAGGGTCACGGGCTTTTGCCCCGCATCGAAGGGGGCGCAGCCATGCAGACCGATGCCGGGGCGGGTCAGGTCGAAATGGAACTCGGGGCCGAGCAGGATGCCGCCCGTCGCCGCCAGCGACCGCGCCACGCCGGTGCCGTCGGTCATCGCGCGGAAGGCCTGCAGCTGCTGGCGGTTCATCGGATGATCGGGTTCGTCGGCGCAGGCCAGATGCGACATCAGCAGCCGCGGCCGCGCCTGCAGCGCCAGCGCGCCCACCGCCTGCCATTCGCCCGGCTCCATCCCCAGACGGTTCATGCCGCTGTCGAGCTGGATGCCGAAGGCATGGCCGGGCAGGGTTTCCAGATGCCGGGTCAGCTGTTCGACCGAATTCAGCATCGGCACCAGCCCGGCATCACGGATCTGCCCGCCATCGCCCGCCATATGGCCCGAGAACACCGAAATCTCCGGCCCCTCGCCCAGAAGGCGGCGCAAGGCCGCGCCCTCGGCGCAGGTGGCGACGAAGAACTGCCGCGCTCCGGCCCCGGCCAGCGCCCGGGCGACGCGCCCGGCGCCCAGCCCATAGCCATCGGCCTTGACCACCGCGCCGGTGCGGGTGCCCGCCCCGCTGAGCGCGTCGAGCCGGCGCCAGTTGGCGCAGACCGCGTCGAGGTCGATATGCAGGATGGGGCTTGCCATGCGCGTCTTCTCGGGTCGGGTGCGGGCGAGGTCAAGCAGAAACGCCGCCCGCGGGGGCGGGCGGCGTTCCGGGTCGTTCAGGTCAGCCGATCAGGCGGCGCGGCCGCGACGGCGCAGCAGCGCCAGACCGCCGAGCGCGCCGACCAGCAGCAGCCCGCCTGCCGGCAGCGGCACCGGCGCCACGGTCACGCTGCCGCTGACGGTGGCCAGCGCCGCGCCGTAATCGCCGTCGGTGGACAAGAGGTAGAAGCCGAAGCTGTCGCCCGCCGCCACGTCGAAGTCGTAGGTTCCCAGCTGGGTGACGTTTCCGTCATCATCGCTGAGCTGAAAATAGTCGTCGCCGACGAAATAGCCGAACGTGTCGTAGGACGGGCCGTCCACGTCGGCCGTCAGATAGGTCCAATTGCCGCTGACCGCGAAGTCGCCCGTCGCCGTGGCGGTCATGGTCGTATAGACGTCACTGCTGCCATCGTTGTTGCCGACGATGGCAAAGCTGAAATCGACAACCGGGCTGGCACCGCTGTCGACATAGCCGCCGGTGCCCCCACCGTTGGAGAATTCGAAGTCGATCGTCGCCGCGCCTGCAGCCGAGCCACCGGCAGCGAAAGCGACGGCAAGCGCCGCCGCCTTGGCAAGTCCAAGTATGGAAGTCATTGCATCACCTGTAGATTATTCGTCCGTCACCAGCCGTGGCCACCATGCAGGCTCGGGGGGGCAGTATCAATAGCATACTGCTGCATGGCGGCAAAACCGTGTCAGAAGGGCATATAGCGTCCAACAATCGCCCGTTGAGAGGCGCATTGACGACGCATGGGCGGCAATCGGCGCCGCGCAGCGGCGCTCAGAAGCCGTCGCCGTCCTGCTGCCAGGGGCGCACGAGGTTGCCGAAACGGGTGAAGCGTCCCTCGAAGCTCAGTTCCACCGTGCCGATCGGGCCGTGGCGCTGCTTGCCGATGATCACCTCGGCCTTGCCATGCACGCGCTCCATCGTTTCCTGCCACTTCGCCATCGCCTCGAGGTTGTCCTCGCCCGGCTTCTCGCGCTCGCGGTAATATTCGTCGCGATAGACGAACATCACCACGTCGGCATCCTGCTCGATCGAGCCCGACTCGCGCAGGTCGCTCAGTTGCGGGCGCTTGTCCTCGCGGCTTTCGACCTGACGCGACAGCTGCGACAGGGCGACCACGGGGATGGACAGTTCCTTGGCCAGCGCCTTGAGGCCCATCGAGATTTCCGCGATCTCCTGCACGCGGTTGTCGCCCTTGCCGGTGCCGCGCAGCAGCTGAAGGTAGTCGACGAAGACGACGTCGAGCCCATGCGTCCGCTTCAGCCGCCGGCAGCGCGCCGCGACCTGGCTGATGGGCAGGGCGGGGGTGTCGTCGATGTAGAGCGGGCAGTTTTCCAGCGTCTTCGCGGCCTCGACGAAGCGGCGGAATTCCTGTTCGGTCATGTCGCCGCGGCGGATCTGTTCCGACGGCACCTCGGAGGCTTCGGACAGCACCCGCGCGGCCAGCTGTTCCGACGACATTTCCAGACTGAAGAAGCCCACGACCCCGCCTTCGACTGCGCCCTCGCTGCCATCGGGGCGGCGGCCGCGGCGATAGGCCTTGGCGATGTTGAAGGCGATGTTGGTGGCGAGCGAGGTCTTCCCCATCGAGGGGCGCCCGGCGAGGATCAGCAGGTCCGACGGATGCAGGCCGCCCAGCTTCTTGTCGAGGTCCACGAGCCCGGTCGAGACGCCCGACAGCCCGCCCTCGCGTTCATAGGCGGCATTGGCGGATTTCACCGCCAGTGTCACCGCGCGCAGGAAGGACACGAAGCCGCGTTCCGTCACCCCCTGTTCCGACAGCTTGTACAGCCGCTGTTCGGCCTCGACGATCTGGTCTTTCGGCTCGCTGTCGACCTCGATCCGCGTCGCCCGTTCCGAGATGTCGCGGCCAAGCGCGATCAGCTCGCGCCGCACGGCATAGTCATAGATCATCTGCGCATAGTCGCGCGCGGCGAGGGCCGAGATCGCGGCCCCGGCCAGCCGGGCCAGATAGGCAGGCCCGCCCAGTTCCTTCAGCCCGGCATCGTCTTCCAGAAAGCCCTTCAGCGTCACCGGCGAGGCGAGCGCGTTCTTCTGGATCCGCGCCGCGGCGATGTCGAAGATGCGCCGGTGCACGGGTTCGAAGAAATGCTCGGCCCGCACCAGATTGGCGATGCGGTCGTAGACATCGTTGTTGGTCAGGATCGCGCCCAGCAACTGCTGTTCGGCCTCGATGCTGTGCGGCAGCAGGTCGGTGCCGGCCGCGTCGCCGCCCTCCGCCGCCGGATCGCGCCTTGTCTCGATCCGGCCGGCCCCGTCCCGTGCGGACTCGTCTCGTGCCGCGTCGCGGATCGCCCTGATCTCGGTCATGCCTGCCTTGCCCTCTTGCCTTCGGACGGGCATCCGGGGGTGGCGCACCGGGGGCGGCGGGACGGGGGACCGGACCCTGCCGGCCCGCACCCGCCTTCGCACACCCCCGGGGTCTTGCCCGTATCCCCGCGGACCCGGTCATATGCCGGATCCGTCCCGCCTTCCTCTTGTCTGTCCCCGCGCCGTCATTCCCGCCTGCGGCCCGTCCGCTGTTCCTGACGCCGAACCGGCCGCAGGGAAAGAGGGTATGGTTCCGGGGGAAACCCGGCCCCGAGGCTGTGGATATCCTGTGGATTCCCGCGCTGTCGCGGACAGCCTACCACATCTTGTGGTGCGGCGCATCGCGCCCGCCGCCGCGCGGATTCGCCGGTCCGGGCTTTCCCACAGCGTCGCCGAAGTCATCCACAGCCTTGCCCACAGCCGGGGCGCGCCGTCGGCGGAATAGGTCCGCCGCGCGCAAGGCTCCGCCGATCGGCTCAGCCCTGCCGCGCCGCCTGCCAGTCGCGCGGGGCGGTGAGGAAGGCCTCGACCTCGGCCAGCGTCGCCGCATCGAAGGCGCCCTGCGCCCGCGCCTCGGCCAGCACGTCCCACCAGGTGCAGAGGTGGTGCAGCTTCACCCCATGCGCGCCAAGCCGCGCCTCGGTGTCGGGGAAGATGCCGTAGTAGAAGATCACCGCGGTATGGCCGCAGGTGGCGCCGGTCTCGCGGATCGCGTCGACGAAGCTCAGCTTCGAGCCGCCATCGGTGGTCAGATCCTCGACCAGCAGCACGCGCTGGCCCTCGGTCATCGCGCCCTCGATCCGGGCATTGCGGCCATAGCCCTTGGGCTTCTTGCGGACATAGGTCATCGGCAGGGCCAGCCGTTCGGCCACCATCGCCGCAAAGGGGATGCCCGCCGTCTCGCCGCCGGCGATATTGTCGAAGGCCTCGAAGCCCGCCTCGCGCAGCACCGTGACCGCGAGGAAATCCATCAGCGTGGCGCGGATGCGCGGATAGCTGATCAGCTTGCGGCAGTCGATATAGGTGGGCGAGGGCAGGCCCGAGGCGAGCGTGAAGGGCTCGGCAGCGTTGAAATGCACGGCCCGGATCTCCAGCAGCATCCGGGCGGTCAGCCGGGCGATCTCGTCCTTCGGGGGATGGCTGGTGGGGATCATCGGGGCTCCTTGCGAATGGGGGCGTCGCGGCGGCGAGGCTGGTGCGGGATCGCGCCCGATTAGACCAGATGGACCCCGGAAGGAAAGGGTGCCGCTGCGCGGGACATTGAGGCTGGTCGGATGCCGCGCGGCAGCATACCCTGCCGCAGGGGAAGCCGCGAGAGATTGCCGATGCGCCGACTGATCGGAATTCTGGGCCTGATGGTGCTGGCGCTGGCCGGGCCGGGCGCGGCGCAGCCGGTGCAGGACCTGCCGCCCTACGATCCCGGTGGCATCCCCTGGGCGCCGCGGCTGGTGACGCTGCCCGCCTGCGGCTTTGCCATGGGGATCGATCCGGTCTGGCAGCAGACCGAGGGCAGGCCGGGCCGGACCGCGGATTTCGACCTGCGCTTCGGCGAGCAGGCCTCGGCCCGCTGGGACAGGCATCCGCTGAACCCCGCCACCGTGCAGCCCATCGCCTCGCTGACGGTGAACTGCAGCAGCGAGGTGCAGCCGAAGAAGGACGTCTCCGTCTATCTGGACCGGTTCGGGGCCGGGCTGGTGAAAGGTCTCGCCGGCCGCTTCCGCCTGTCGGGCCAGCCCGTCATCGACACCGTGACGCTGGCCGACGGGCCGTGGCGGCGGATCGTGCTGCGCGGCCGCGACCGGCAGGACCAGCCCTATACCTGGGTGTTCCTGCTGGCCGATCGCGGCGGCCGGTCGCGCTGGATCATGGTGCAGGTCAGCGAGGATGACGGGAAGGGCACGCTCCTGCCCGCGGAGACGCTGTTCCAGATCGGCCTGCCGGGGCGGGGCGAGACCCGGACCCGGCTGCTGGCCCCGGCGCGGCGGATGAACGGCAAGGACGGCTTTTACCTGCGTCAGGCCCGGCAGGCGCGCGACAACGTGGCCTTCGCCATGCGGATCGCGGCGACGATCCGCTGATCAGCCTGCCACCGCCCAATGCACAGGGAAGCCCGGGTCGAAGACCGTTACCCATTCGTCGCCCGCGGCGATCTTTGCCGGGAAGGTCACGGGCGCGGCGCGCCGTTCCAGCACGATCCGGTCCTCGTTCGCGGGCAGGCGGTAGAAGGCGGGGCCGTTCAGGCTGGCGAAGGCCTCCAGCCGGTCGAGCGCGCCCTCCTCCTCGAACACGTGGGCGAGCAGGCTCAGGGTGTTGGTGGCGGTGAAGCAGCCGGCGCAGCCGCAGGGATGCTCCTTCAGCCGGTCCGGATGCGGGGCGGAATCGGTGCCGAGGAAGAACCGCCCCTCGCCCGAGGTGGCGGCGGCGCGCAGGGCCAGCCGGTGCTCCTCGCGCTTGGCGACGGGCAGGCAGTAGTAATGCGGCCGGATGCCGCCCACCAGCAGGTGGTTGCGGTTCAGGATCAGGTGATGGGTGGTGATGGTCGCGGCCAGATCGGGGCCGCCCGCACGGGCATAGGCGACGCCCTGGGTCGTGGTGACATGTTCCATCACCACCCGCAGCCCCGGCGTCGCGCGGCGCAGCGGGTCCAGCACCGTGTCGATGAACACCGCCTCGCGGTCGAAGATGTCCACCTCGGGCGTCGTCACCTCGCCATGCACGCACAGAGGCAGGGCGATCTCGGCCATCGTCTCCAGCACGGCGCGGACCTTGTCGAGGTCGCGCACCCCGCCATGGCTGTTGGTGGTGGCCCCGGCGGGATAGAGCTTCACCGCCTTGACGAGCCCGCTGGCCGCCGCCGCCCGGACATCGGCGGGATCGGTCGTCTCGGTCAGGTAGAGCGTCATCAGCGGCTCGAACGCCATGCCCTCGGGCAGGGCCGCGAGGATGCGGTCGCGATAGGCCGCGGCCTCGGCCCCCGTGGCCACCGGCGGCACGAGGTTCGGCATGATGATCGCCCGGGCGAAATGGCGCGCGGTTTCGGGCAGCACCGCGGCCAGCATCGCGCCATCGCGCAGATGCAGGTGCCAGTCGTCGGGGCGGCGCAGGGTGAGGCTGGCGGTGAGGTTCGCGGCGGGGCTGGGGGCAAGGCTGGTCATGGGTCTTGGCCTACATCAGCGCCGGGCCCGTTTCCACCGGTTTGCGCGTTGCCGTTCTGCCTGTTCTTTGGGCGGGTCTGCCGCGGTTCCGCGCAGTCGCGCGTCGGTTCAGGGGCGGCGATGGCCGTGGCGCCCGCGCCCTCCGGCGGCGGGATGGTGCGGCGGGGCCGGCTCGCCTAGCCTCGGCCCATGTTCGACACGTCGAAGCCCCTGCCGCCGATGGACCAGCCCGGAGCCGCGCCCGCCCCGGCCCCGCCCATGCAGCGCGCGCGGGGCGAGGCGCTGGTGGCGCTCGACCAGCGCCGGGGCGGCACGGCGCTGGCGCGGCTGGCGCAGGCGGGGGCGGCGAAGGCCTTCCTGCCCCGCATCCACGGCCCGGTGCCGGAAGTCGTGTTCCTCAACACCGCCGGCGGGCTGACGGGCGGCGACCGGCTGAGCTATGCGCTCGATCTGGGCGCGGGGACGGCGGCGACGGCGACGACGCAAACCGCCGAAAGGGCCTATGCCGCCGGGGCGGGCCGGGCGGCGCTGGAGGTGCGGCTGCGGCTGGGGCCGGGGGCGCGGGCCGACTGGCTGCCGCAGGAGACCATCCTCTATGACGCGGCGGCGCTGTCGCGGCGCACGCGGGCGGACCTGGCCCCCGGCGCGCGGCTGGTGCTGGCCGAGATGCTGGTGCTGGGCCGCGCCGCGATGGGCGAGGCGGTGGCCCGGCTGGCCCTGTCCGACCGGCGCGAGGTCTGGCGCGGGTCGGAGCCGGTGCTGATCGACCCCTTCGCGCTGACCTCGGCCTGCCTGTCGCCGCCGGGTGCGGCGCGGGTGTCGCGGCTGGCACTGCTGGGGGGCGCGCGGGCGGTGGCGACGCTTGCGCTGGTGGCCGACGGCGCCGAGGATGCCGCCGGGCCGCTGCGCGCGGCGCTGGCCGGGATCGAGGCGGCCGAGGCCGCGGTGTCGGGCTGGGACGGGCGCTGCCTCGTCCGGATCCGCGCCGCGGGCGGGCTGCCCTTGCGGCGGGCGGTGGCGCGGGCGCTTCACATCCTGCGGGGCGGTGCGGCGCTGCCCCGTGTCTGGCAGATCTGAGAGGACTTGAATGAACCTGACCCCGCGCGAGAAGGACAAGCTGCTGGTCAGCCTGGCCGCGATGGTGGCGCGCAACCGGCTGGCGCGGGGGGTGAAGCTGAACCACCCCGAGGCGATCGCGCTGATCACCGATTTCGTGGTGGAAGGCGCGCGCGACGGGCGCAGCGTCGCCGACCTGATGGAGGCGGGCGCGCAGGTCGTGACCGTCGGCCAGTGCATGGAGGGCATCGCCGAGATGATCCCCGAGGTGCAGGTCGAGGCGACCTTTCCCGACGGCACGAAGCTGGTGACCGTGCACCACCCGATCCGCTGACCGAAGACCGATACAGAAGAACGAGGGACAAGATGAGACGACAGCTTGCCATGCTGACCGCCGCGGCGCCGGTTCTGGCCGCGATCCCCGGGGCGGCGCTGGCCCATACGGGGCACGAGGCCGGCCGGTTCATGACCGGGGCGCTGCATCCGCTGGGCGGGCTGGATCACGTGCTGGCGATGGTCGCCGTGGGCCTGTGGGCCGCACAGGCGGGCGGGCGGTCGCTGTGGGCGATGCCGGCGGCCTTCGTCGGCGCGATGCTGGCGGGCGGGGCGCTCGGGCTGGCGGGGATGCCGCTTCCGGCGGTGGAGCCGATGATCCTCGCCTCGATCGTCATCCTCGGCGCGCTGGTGGCGCTGGCGGTGCGGCTGCCGATGCCGGGGGCGCTGGCGCTACTGGCGCTGTTCGGGCTGGCGCACGGGCACGCGCACGGGGCCGAGGGACCGGCCTCGGGGCTGGTCGCCTATGCGGCGGGGTTCGCGCTGGCGACGCTGGCGCTGCATCTGGCCGGGATCGGGCTGGGCGTCGTGCTGGCGCGGGCGGCATCGTCGCGGGCGGTGCGCGGGCTCGGCTCGGCCGCGGCGGCGGCGGGCCTGTGGCTGGGCTTCGGGGGCTGAGATGATCCCCGGAGAGGTCATTCCCGCCGCGGGCGAGATCGAACTGAACGCGGGCCTGCCGGCGCTGCGGCTGATGGTGGCCAATACCGGCGATCGGCCGATCCAGGTGGGCAGCCACTATCACTTCGCCGAAACCAATGCGGGGCTCGATTTCGACCGCGACGCGGCGCGGGGGCACCGGCTGGACATCCCCGCGGGCACGGCGGTGCGGTTCGAGCCCGGCCAGACCCGCGAGGTGCAGCTGGTGCCCTATCGCGGGGCGCGGGTGGTGACCGGGTTCAACGGCAAGGTGATGGGCGCGCTGTAGCCGCCCGTGCCCGCCCGCACACTCCGCAAGGGCGCCCGGCGACGTTATGCCGCGTTGCAGCGCCGTTGACGTGCCGCAGTGCAGCATGAAATGTTGCAACTGCAGAAATCGCGGGTCGGTGACGGACCTGCGGGGGGGCGGCGGGCGTTGTGGTCCCGCAACAGCGGAGGCGGGCATGGCACGCGGACACAACTTCTTCACCCCCTATTACGTGGGCCTCGAACTGTGGCGCATCGGGATGGAGGCACAGGCCGTCATCACCATGCGCACGCTCGGGATGATGGGCATGTGGGCGACGCGCCCGCAGGAGGTGGCGCGCATGATCCGCGAGAAGCCCGAGGCGGCGGCGGCGGCATGGTTCGCGGCCAGCCGCGCGGCGATGGGCGGCGGCGGCACCGAGGCGGTGGTGCGCGCCGCGCTGCGCCCGGTGGGCCGCAAGACCGGATCGAACATGCGGCGTCTGGCGCGGCTTGGCCCGCCCGGCATCTGCGGCTAGGCTGGCATCGCGCGGCCGCAGGGGCCGTTCCCGGGGCCGGAGACCGCGATGACCCATTACATCGGAAGCTGCCAGTGCGGCGCCGTCCGCTTCGAGGTGGATTGCGACCTGTCGCAGACGATCACCTGCAACTGTTCGCGCTGCCGCAGGCTGGGGGCGGTGCTGGCCTTCGCGCCCCGCACCGTCTTTACCCTGATCGAGGGGGAAGAGGCGCTCAGCGACTTCCGCTTCAACAGCCACAGGATCGCGCACCGCTTCTGCGCCACCTGCGGCATCCAGAGCTTTTCCTTCGCCGACGGGCCGGACGGCACGCCGATGGTGGCGGTCAATGTCAACTGCCTCGACGGGGTGGACGCGCGGACGCTGTCGCCCGTCGCCTATGACGGCGCCTCGGCCTGAGGCGCCGTCGGCCTGGCCTTACGGCGAGGGCAGGGGCGGCAGGCTGCGCAGATACAGGACCACCGCCTCCAGATCCTCGGGCGTCATCGCCGCCAGATAGCCATAGGGCATCGGCGGCAGCATCGGCGACCCGTCGGGACGCCGGCCCTCGACGATCATCGCCTTCAGCTCCGCGTCGCTGTAGCGGCCGATGCCATCGGTCGGATGCGGCGTCAGGTTGGCCGCGACCGAGGTGCCCCAGGGACCGTGGAAGGCAAAGCCCCCGCGGCCGAGGTCGGTGGCCAGCATCGGCCCCTGCGGACCCATCGGCGTGTGGCATTCCATGCAATGCATCACCGGACCGGCCAGATAGGCGCCGTATTCGGCGGTGGGGCCGGCGGGCGGAGGCGTCACGCTGTCCACCGGCGGGCCGTAGGCGGGCGGCAGCGGGAAGCTGTATTCCGAAGGCGGCGTCTGGTTTTCCACCGGCGCCAGCGTGCGCAGGAACATCACGATCGAGGCGAGATCGTCGTCGCCAAGCCCGCGATACAGGCTGAAGGGCATCGGCGGGCCGATCACGCTGCCGTCCGGGCGCAGGCCCTCGCGGATGGCGCGGGCCAGTTCGGCATCGCTCCACTGCGCCGCGGCGCCGGCGGGCGTCAGGTTCGGGGCATAGGCGGTCATCATCGCGCTCTGCTCGACCAGCCGGCCGGCGAGTTCCATGCCGGGCACCGGGCCTTCTGGGCCGAGAGGCGTGTGGCAATTGCCGCAGCCGGCGGGGCCGCGGACGAGATATTCGCCGCGTTCCAGCGACGGTTCGGCCTGCAGGGCGGGGGACATCGCAAACAGCAGGAGGGCGGCGATCGGGGCCACCGGGAAGGGACGGGTCATGACGGTCTCTGGCATGGGCGCCGGACGGGCGCGTGCTGGAAATGGCGCGCGCGGCACCGGGCGCGTCGGTTTATCAATTCGGTCTTCAAATAGGGGCTGCGCCGCGACGGCCGTTCGATCCGCCGCATCGCGGACCGTGCGATGCCACAGCGGCAGTTGCGTGTCAATATGTCGCAGCGGCGGCGCAGCCCCGGGCCGGTCACGCGGATGTTGCGGGCGCGGCGGAACTTCGCGGCGGCGCAGCACTTTGAGTCCTGCAGGGCTGCAGCGGCCGGGTCCGGTCCCGACGGCGCGGTCCCGCGGAACCTGCAGATGTCCCCGGTCCCGGTTCAGCCCCGGCCCGGACCGGACCCGTCACGGCAACCAGCGGAGAACGCACATGTATGGCTACCTCACCACCCCCTTCGCCTTCTGGCAGCAGGCCTTCGATATGTGGCAGCAGATGCTGCGGTCGCAGATCGACATGCTCAACGCCATGGCCGGCGCCACCGCCCGCGCGCAGGGCGACACGATGACCGAGGCTGCGGAGCAGGGCGCGTCGGCGATGCGCGACGCGGCCGACGCCACCGCGGACACGGCGGCGCAGGTCAGCCGCAATGCCGCCGATGCGGCGCAGGAAACGGCCGGCGCGACGGTCGACGCGGTGTCGGCCCTGTCGTCGGGCATGTCCTCGGGCCTGCCCGCGCCCGGCACCCGCCCGGCGGGCGACAAGCGCTCGTTCTGACCCCCGGCCCCGCCCCCGCAGCAGGGGGCGGGGCTGCCTGCCGGTTGATCGCGGATCGGGCGATCTGCCACCTAAACCGGCAGCGGCGAAACGCGCGGGCGGCCCCGGCCCCGCCCGGGACGGCCCGCATTTGACTTCGCCCCGACGCGCGGGCGACACCCGGAAGGCAGCGACCAGCCGCACCGATCAGCCGGAGTGTCCGAATGCCCGTCCGCCTTTCCCGCGCCACCTATGCCGACATGTATGGCCCCACCACCGGCGACCGGCTGCGGCTCGGCGATACCGACCTGATCGTCGAGGTCGAGCGCGACCTGACCACCTATGGCGAGGAGGTGAAGTTCGGCGGCGGCAAGGTCATCCGTGACGGCATGGGCCAGAGCCAGGCGACGCGGGCCGAGGGCGCGGTCGATACGGTCATCACCAATGCGCTGATCCTGGACCATAGCGGCATCTACAAGGCCGATGTGGGCCTGCGCGACGGGCGCATCCACCGGATCGGCAAGGCCGGCAATCCCGACACCCAGCCCGGCGTCGACATCGTCGTGGGGCCGGGGACCGAGGCCATCGCCGGCGAGGGCCGGATCCTGACCGCGGGCGGGATGGACGCGCATATCCATTTCATCTGTCCGCAGCAGGTGGACGACGCGCTGCATTCCGGCATCACCACCATGCTGGGCGGCGGCACCGGCCCGGCGCATGGCACGCTCGCCACCACCTGCACCCCCGGTCCCTGGCACATCGCGCGGATGCTGCAGGCGCTGGACGCCTTCCCGATGAATTTCGGCCTGTCGGGCAAGGGCAATGCCAGCCGCCCCGATGCGCTGGTGGAAATGGTGAAGGCCGGCGCCTGCGCGATGAAGCTGCACGAGGACTGGGGCACCACCCCCGCCGCCATCGACTGCTGCCTGTCGGTGGCCGATGACATGGACGTGCAGGTGATGATCCATACCGACACACTGAACGAGTCGGGCTTCGTCGAGAACACGCTGTCCGCCATCGGCGGCCGCACCATCCATGCCTTCCACACCGAAGGCGCGGGCGGCGGACATGCGCCCGACATCATCAAGGTCGTCAGCAGCCGGAACGTGATCCCGTCCTCGACCAACCCGACGATGCCCTACACGGTGAACACGCTGGAAGAGCATCTGGACATGCTGATGGTCTGCCACCACCTCGACAAGTCGATCCCCGAGGATGTTGCCTTCGCCGAAAGCCGCATCCGCAAGGAGACCATCGCGGCGGAGGACATCCTGCATGACATGGGGGCCTTCTCGATCCTGTCCTCGGACAGCCAGGCGATGGGCCGCATCGGCGAGGTCATCACCCGCACCTGGCAGACCGCGCACAAGATGAAGCTGCAGCGCGGCCGCCTGGCCGAGGAGACGGGCGACAACGACAATGTCCGGGTGAAGCGCTATGTGGCGAAATACACGATCAACCCCGCCATCGCGCAGGGCATGTCGCGCCATATCGGCAGCGTGGAAGAAGGCAAGCGCGCCGATCTGGTGCTGTGGCATCCGGCCTTCTTCGGCGCCAAGCCGGACATGGTGCTGATCGGCGGCACCATCGTCGTGGCGCAGATGGGCGATCCCAATGCCTCGATCCCGACGCCGCAGCCGGTGCATACGCGGCCGATGTGGGGCGCCTTCGGGCGCAGCGTCGAACGCTCGGCGGTGCTGTTCGTCAGCCAGGCCGCGGCGGCGGAGGGGGTCGGCGCGGCCTATGGGCTGGCCAAGGAGGTGTTGCCCGTCACCGGCACCCGGACCATCGGCAAGCCCGACATGATCCACAACAGCGCCATGCCGCGGATCGAGGTCAACCCCGAGACCTATGAGGTGCGGGCGGATGGCGAGCTGCTGGTCTGCGAGCCGGCGCGCGAACTGCCGCTGGCGCAGCGGTATTTCCTGTTCTGATCCGGGTCGCCGTTCCGCGCGGGCGGTGAGGCCGGGAGGGGCCGTCTGCCCCTCCCGGACCCTCCCCGAGGATATTTTGCCGACGAGAAACGGAGTGGGCGCGCCCGGGGGCGGGGGCTATTCCGCCGCCAGCCGCATCACCTGCGGCGCCGCAAGAAATCGCCGCCCCGCTTCGCCGGAGAGGTAGGACAGCCGGCCCCCCGCGATCGTCGCCTCGACGGCGCGGGTTTCGGCATTGACCACGGTCACGTCGGCGCGGCGGCCGAAATCCAGCGTGCCGCGGTCGGGCAGGCGCAGGATCTCGGCCGGGCGGGTGGAGATCATCGCCCAGGCCTGCGGCAGGCTGCGCAGCCCGCGATCCACCAGCGTCCAGACCGACCGCACCAGCGCCGGATAGTAGTAGTCGGACACCAGCGCGTCGCAGAGCCCGTGCTCGATCAGGTCCAGCGCCGCGACATTGCCGTTCTGGCTTTGCCCGCGCACGACATTGGGCGCGCCCATCAGCACCGGGTCGTTCATCGCCTTCGCCGCTGCCGCAGCCTGCCGGGCGACGGGGAATTCGGCGATGCGCGCGCCGATCATCGACATCCGCTCGCGCGTTTCGCCATCGGGATCGTCATGGCTGCCATAGAGCACGCCGGTCCGGTCGAAGGCCTCGGCCAGACGGCACAGGTGGCGCGGCACCTCGCGCGCGCGGGTCGCGGCCTGCTCGACGGCGGCGAGGTGATCCTCGGGGTCGCGGCCCAGCCGGCGCGCCCATGCGGCGAATTCGGCCGGCCGCGTCGCCCGCATCTCCAGCGCGTCGGGCAGGTGGTTGTTGAAGACGACATAGCCGATGCGATGCCGCTCCACCGCCGCGATCAGCCGGGCGCCCGCATCCACCAGATGCGTCTCGGCCCGGATCTGCAGGCGGATATCGGTCAGGGCGCGGGGCCGGTAGCTGGCCAGCGCCGCCATCAGCGCCTCGGCCGCCGCCGGGTCGCGGGGGCCGCCCTCCCAGCTCCAGCCCTGGGCGAAGAAGGCGGTGGTCACGCCATGCGCCGCTGCCTCGCGATCCGCCGAGCCGAGCCCGTGGACCGGGTCGAAGGGCACGCCGGGGCGGGGCGCGATATGCCGCTCGAACGCGTCGCCATGCAGGTCGACGATGCCGGGCAGCAGGTAGAAGCCGTGCATGTCGATTTCCGGCAGCGGCCCCTTGGTGATCCGCCCCTCGGCGATCGCCAGCGAGCGGCGCTGCATCTCGCCGTCGCGCAGGATCTGGGCGCCGACAAGGCGCAGGGGGGGAAGATAGGCCGACATGGGAAGGACGGGCTGCTCGGATCGTTTCTGATGGGTGGTTGCCTGTGGATAAGGCGAATCTGTATCGCGGGTGTGACAGGGGGTGGTGTGGGGCCCTCACACCACCTCCACATCCAGCGGCGGCAGGCCCTCCACCCGGGCGTCCAGCCGGTCGCCGCGGGTGACGGCGGCGACGCCGGCGGGGGTGCCGGTCAGGATCACGTCGCCGGGGGCCAGCACGAACAGCCTCGACAGGTGTGCGATCACCTCGGGGATCGGCCAGATCAGGTCGGCAATGGTCGCCTCCTGCCGGACGGTGCCGTTCACCGTCAGCCGGATTGCGGCGGTGGCGATGCCGGGCGCCTCTGCCGCGCGCAGGGCGGGCGCGATCGGGGCGGAATGCTCGAAGGCCTTCGCGGCCTCCCAGGGCCGGCCCGCCTTCTTGGCCTGCGCCTGCAGGTCGCGCCGGGTCATGTCGAGCGCGGTGGCATAGCCGAAGACATGCGCCATCGCCGCATCCGCCGCGATGTCCTGCCCGCCGCGGCCGATCAAGACCGCAAGCTCGATCTCGTGATGCAGGTCCTGCGTTTCCGGCGGATAGGGAAAGCGGGCCCCGGTCAGCAGGTTGTCGGGGTTCTTCTGGAAGAAGAAGGGCGGTTCGCGGTCCGGGTCATGCCCCATCTCGCGCGCGTGTTCGGCATAGTTGCGGCCGACGCAATAGACCCGGCGCACCGGAAAGCGGGCGGCAGTCCCGGCGACGGGCAGCGATACCTGCGGGGCGGGGGGGAAGCAGAATTCGGTCATCCGGGGCTCCTGTCTGGTCCGGGCACGGCATCGGCGCGGGCCTCATTGGTGCGGGGCCGCGGGGCAGGGGTCAAGACGGCTGGGCGTCCTCGGGCGTCACCGTCAGCGTCACCCGGTCGCCGGCAAACCAGGTCTCGCCGAATTCCACCGGCCTCCCGGCGGCATCGACATTGATCGCCACCGTCCGCAGGATCGGGTCGCCCTCGCGGATGTTCAGCCGCAGCGCCTGCATCGGCGTGGCGATCATCGCCGTCATCCGGGTTTCGGCGCGGGTATAGTCGGCCAGCCCGCAGGCGGCGAGCGCGCGGGTGATCGAGGTTTCGCGGCGCAGCGTCTCGATCAGGTCCGGGAAGCGGGCGGCGGGAAAGACCGACCGGA
The DNA here is from genome assembly GCF_003993775.1 of Frigidibacter oleivorans. Taxonomy (GTDB): domain Bacteria; phylum Pseudomonadota; class Alphaproteobacteria; order Rhodobacterales; family Rhodobacteraceae; genus Frigidibacter; species Frigidibacter oleivorans. The sequence goes on along the minus strand of NZ_RJRZ01000004.1, from coordinate 120,268 downwards.
ACATCGCCAGCGGCGCGCCATCCGCCAGCGACACGCCCTCGCAGACGGTGACGCCGTCCCCGGGCGCCAGCGACAGGGCCTGCGCCTCGCGGTCGTCGGCGGCACGGGATTCGAGCGACAGGATCTCGCGCCCCGCGATGCGTCCCGCGGCGGCGAGGTTCTGGCGGAACCGGGTGCGGCGGCCCAGCGGATAGTCCACAGGCGGCGCCGCGGCGACGAAGACCCCGGCCCCGCGCCGCGACCGCACCAGCCCCGCCTCGGCCAGATCGGCGAGCGCCCGGCGCACGGTATGGCGATTGACCCCGAAGCGGGCGGCGAACTCCGCCTCGGTCGGCAGCTTGGCGCCGGGGCCGTATTGCCCCGCCACGATGCCTTCGCGCAGGGTGGCGGCGATGTCGGTCCAGAGCGCGGTGCGGGCCATGTCATCATCCTGTCATCAAATCTTCACCGAGCAAGGCCTTGTGCGACTCGGGGTCGGCGGATAAAAATTTGTCTAGTTGTATAGTAATGGCGACAACCTGGCAAGATGTCCAAGATCGACGATGATACGGCGCCACGCGCCGCCTGGATGGGTCTGCTGGCCCGCAGCCGGCCCGACCGGCTGGCCGCGCTGCTGGCGCCGCTGGACCTGCCGGCGCATGACTGGGCGCGGGCGCCGGAAAGCGGCGCGGTGATGGTGCGGGGGCGGGCCGGCGGCACCGGCGCGCCCTTCAACCTGGGCGAGATGACGGTGACGCGCTGCGCGCTGCGGCTGGCGACGGGCGAGGTGGGCCATGCCTATGTGCAGGGCCGGGACCGCGCCCATGCCACACGGGCGGCGCTGGTCGATGCGCTGATGCAGGGCCCGCGCGCGGCCGAGATGCAGGCGGCGGTGCTGGACCCGCTGGCCGCCGACCGGGCGGCGCAGCGGGCGGCGCGGGCCGGCAAGGCGGCAGCCACCAGGGTGGAGTTCTTCACGCTCGTCCGGGGAGAGGATTGATGCAGACCGACAGAATGTCCGGCAGCCTCTCCGGCGGTTTCGCCGATCCGGCCCGCGACGCCGCCCGCGCCTTCCGCGCGGTGCTGGAGGCGATGGCGCGGCCCGGCACGATCCATGCCATGGCCGGGGCGCTGCCGCCCGGGCCCTGTTCGCCCGCCGCGGGGGCGGTGCTGCTGACGCTGGCGGACCGCACCACGCCGGTGCATCTGGCGCCGTCGCATGACCGGCCCGAGCTGCGAGACTGGATCGCCTTCCACACCGGCGCGCCCATCGTCGCGGCGGAAGGGGCGACCTTTGCCCTTGGCGACTGGCCGGGGTTGCAGCCGCTCGACCGCTTTGCCGTCGGCCTGCCCGACTATCCCGACCGGTCGGCGACGCTGATCGTCGAGATGCCGGCGCTGGAACCCGCGGGCGCGCGGCTCACCGGCCCGGGCATCCGCGACGCGGCGTGGCTGTCGCTGCCCGAGGTCGCGGCCTTCGCCGCCAACCGGGCGCTGTTCCCGCTGGGCTTCGACACCATCCTGACCGCGGGGGACCGGCTTGCCGCCCTGCCGCGCACCACCCGCGTGGAGGCCGCCTGATGTATGTCGCCGTGAAAGGGGGCGAGCGCGCCATCGACGCCGCCCATGACTGGCTGGCCGAGGAACGTCGCGGCGACCCGGCGGTGCCGGAACTGTCGGTCGCGCAGATCCGCGAGCAGATGGCGCTGGCCGTGAACCGGGTGATGGCGGAAGGCTCGCTCTATGACCGCGACCTCGCCGCGCTGGCGATCAAGCAGGCGCGGGGCGACCTGATCGAGGCGATATTCCTGATCCGCGCCTATCGCACGACGCTGCCGCGCTTCGGCGGCTCGCGCCCCGTCGATACCGGGGCGATGGACTGCATCCGCCGGATCAGCGCCACCTTCAAGGACGCGCCGGGGGGGCAGGTTCTGGGGCCGACCTTCGACTATACGCACCGCCTGCTGGATTTCGCGCTGGCCGCGGAAGGCGAGGCGCGGCCGGACGATGTGCCGCCGGCCGAAGCGGCCCCCGGACCGCGACCCGAACCGGCGCCCGTGCCGCATATCCTCGACTTCCTCGGGCAGGACGGGCTGATCCAGGCCGAAGCCCCGGGCGAGGACGACCCCCGCGACCTGACGCGCGAGCCGCTGGAACTGCCCGCCGACCGGGCACTGCGATTGCAGTCGCTGACCCGGGGGGACGAGGGCTTCGTGCTGGGCCTCGCCTATTCCACGCAGCGGGGCTATGCGCGCAACCACGCCTTCGTCGGCGAATTGCGCATCGGCACCTGCGCGGTCGAACTCGACATCCCCGAACTCGGCTTCGCCGTCGAGATCGGCGAGGTGGAACTGACCGAATGCGAGACGGTGAACCAGTTCAAGGGCTCCAAGACCGAACCGCCGCAATTCACCCGCGGCTACGGGCTGACCTTCGGCCAGACCGAACGCAAGGCGATCAGCATGGCGCTGGTGGACCGGGCGCTGCGCTGGAAGGAACTGGGCGAGGATTTCGCCGGCGCCCCGGCGCAGGACGAGGAATTCGTGCTGTCCCATGCCGACAATATCCAGGCGACCGGGTTCCTCGAACATATCAAGCTGCCGCATTACGTCGACTTCCAGTCCGAGATGGAACTGGTGCGCAAGATCCGGGCGGCGGCGGACCGGGCACGGGCCGGGCTGGGGGAGGCGGCGGAATGAAGACCATCGTGTTCGATATCGGCAATGTGCTGGTCCGCTGGCAGCCGCATCTGGCCTTCGTCGGGCCTCTCGGCAGCCACGAGGCCGCCGAAGCCTTCCTTCAGCGCACGGATTTCGCGGCGCTCAACCTGCGCGCGGATGGCGGCGAACGCTTCGCCGACCTCGCCGCCGAGATCCCCGATCCGGCGGATCGGGCGCTGTTCGCGGCCTATCCCGCCGCCTACCACCTGACCATCGCCGAGGCCATCGAGGGCACATGGGCGCTGATGGACCGGCTGCGCGCCAAGGGGCATCCGATCCATGCCATTACCAACTGGTCGTCCGAAACCTGGGGAACGGGGCTTGCCCTGCATCCGCGGCTGGCCAGCGCCTTCGGCGTCACCGTGGTGTCGGGGCAGGAGCGGGTGCTGAAGCCCGATCCGGCGATCTTCGGGCTGCTCTGCGCCCGGGCGGGCGTGGCGGCCCCGGACTGCCTGTTCATCGACGACAGCCCGAAGAACGTGGCGGGCGCACGGGCGGCGGGGATGGAGGCCATCCATTTCACCGCGCCCGAGGCGCTGGAGGCCGCGCTGACCGAAAGGGGCCTGCTGTGACCGACGACTACAACTTCGCCTATCTCGACGAGGAAACGAAGCGGATGATCCGCCGCGCGATCCTGAAGGGCGTGGCGATCCCGGGCTATCAGGTGCCCTTCGCCAGCCGCGAGATGCCGATGCCCTATGGCTGGGGCACCGGCGGCGTGCAGGTGACCGCCGCCTGCCTGACGCCCGAGGACCGGCTGAAGGTCATCGACCAGGGCGCGGACGACACCACCAATGCCGTGTCGATCCGCAAGTTCTTTCACCGCACCGCGGGGGTCGACACGACCGAGGCCACGGCCGAGGCCACGATCATCCAGACCCGCCACCGCATCCCGGAAACGCCGCTGGCCGAGGGGCAGATCCTGGTCTTCCAAGTGCCGATTCCGGAACCGCTGCGCTTTCTGGAGCCGCGCGAGACCGAGACGCGGAAGATGCACGAGCTGGAGGAATACGGGCTGATGCATGTGAAGCTCTATGAGGACATCGCCCGCCACGGCCGCATCGCCACCGCCTATGCCTATCCGGTGCTGGTCGAGGACCGCTATGTGATGGACCCCTCGCCGATCCCGAAATTCGACAATCCGAAGCTGGACGACAATCCGGCGATCCTGCTGTTCGGGGCGGGGCGCGAACAGCGGATCTATGCGCTGCCGCCCTATACAAAGGTGGTGAGCCTCGATTTCGAGGATCACCCGTTCGAGCCGTCGAAGGCCGATCACGACTGCGATCTGTGCGGCGCGTCCGATACCTATCTGGACGAGGTGATCACCGACGACCGGGGCGGGCGGATGTTCGTCTGTTCGGATACCGATCATTGCCGGACCCGCCGCGCGGCGGGGCATGCCGGACGGCTGGGGGCGGTGGCGTGATGACCGTCCTCACGTTCCCTCGTCCCGCATCCGCCCCGGTCGGGCGTAGTCCCCTGACAGGTCCGCTTCCTGCACAGGAGTTTTCCAGATGACCCCGCTGCTGTCCGTCCGCGACATCGAGAAACGCTATGGCGCCCGCATCGGCTGCACCGGCGTCAGCTTCGACCTGTTCCCGGGCGAGGTGATGGGCATCGTCGGCGAAAGCGGCTCGGGCAAGTCCACGCTCCTGTCCTGCCTCGCCGGGCACATGGCGCCCGATGCGGGGCAGGTCATCTTCGCCACCCGCGACCGCGGGCCGGTGGATACCGTGACGATGAGCGAGCCCGCGCGGCGGATGCTGGCGCGCACCGACTGGGCCTTCGTCCACCAGAACCCGCGCGACGGGCTGCGCATGGGCGTCAGCGCCGGCGGCAATGTCGGCGAACGGCTGATGGCGGTGGGCGGGCGGCATTATGGCACCATCCGCGAGACGGCGACCGACTGGCTGGCCCGGGTCGAGATCGCCGCCGACCGCATCGACGACCGCCCCAGCCAGTTTTCCGGCGGGATGCAGCAGCGGCTGCAGATCGCGCGCAACCTGGTGACCGGGCCGCGGCTGGTGTTCATGGACGAACCCACGGGCGGGCTCGATGTCAGCGTGCAGGCCCGGCTTTTGGATCTGCTGCGCGGGCTGGTGCGCCGTCTGGGGCTGTCGGCGATCGTGGTGACGCACGATCTGGCGGTGGTGCGGCTGCTCGCCGACCGGCTGATGGTGATGAAGGGCGGGCGGGTCGTGGAAACCGGCCTGACCGATCAAGTGCTTGACGATCCGCAGCATGGGTATACGCAGCTTCTGGTCTCCTCCGTGCTGCAGGTATGATCCATGCTCTTCGCCTATCAACCCGGTCCGCGGGGGCTGATGCGCCTCGGCCAGGGCGCCTCGCTGACCGAGGCGCTGTGGATCGACATCTATCGCCCGCTCGACAATCAGGTGCAGGCGCTGGCCGCACTCGGGATCGAGGTGCCGACGCTGGCGGACATGGAAGAGATCGAGATCTCGAACCGGCTCTACCGCGAGGATGCGGTGGATTACATCACCGTGGTGCTGCCCGGGCTGACGCCGGCGCGGGTGCAGGTGTCGGGACCCGTGACCTTCATCCTGTCGCCGGGGCGGCTGGTGACGGTGCGCCACCACGCGCCGCGCCCGTTCGAGACCTTTCCCGACCGGGCGGACAAGGCGGTGGCCGGCTGTTCGGACCCGGACCGCATCTTCCTCGGCCTGATCGAGGAGATCGTCAGCCGGCAGGCGGACCTGCTGGAACAGGTGGGGCGGGTGCTGGACGGCATCTCGACCGACATCTTCTCGCCCGGCGAGGCGCGCCCGCCCGAGGCGTTGCAGAAGATGCTGGAACTGGTGGGCCAGCAGGGCGAGATGATCGGCCGGGTGCGGCTGGCGCTGCTGACGCTGGAACGGGCGCTGACCTTCTATGGCACGGGCGCGGCGGGCCGGGTGGGCGACGCGCTGAAGGGCTTCGTCAAGAACGAGCTGCGCGACATCCAGGCGCTGGCGGTGCATGCCGATTTCCTGTCGGCGCGCGTGGCACTGGCCGTGGACGCGGTGCTGGGGATGATCAACCTCGCGCAGAACACCACGGTGCGGATCGTGTCGGTGGTGGCGGCGCTGTTCCTGCCGCCGACGCTGATCGCCTCGCTCTACGGGATGAACTTCGCGGTGATGCCGGAACTGCAATGGCGCTTCGGCTATCCGATGGCACTGGGGATGATGCTGGGGTCGGCGGTGGCGACCTACCTGTTCTTCAAGTGGAAGAAATGGCTGTGATTTCGGGAGAGCGCAGATGACGGATGCGGTGATCCGGCTGGCCGGGGTGGCCAAGACCTTTACCCTGCACAACCAGGGCAGCGCGGTCATTCCGGTGATGGCGGGGGCCGAGCTGTCGGTGGCGGCGGGCGAATGCGTGGGGCTGGTCGGCGCCTCGGGCGCGGGCAAGTCCACGCTGATGCGGATGATCTGGGGCAACTACCTCGCCGCGGCGGGACAGATCCTGGTGGCGGGGGTGGATGTGGCCCGGGCCGAGCCGCGGCAGATCCTGGCCCTGCGCCGCGGGACGCTGGGCTATGTCAGCCAGTTCCTGCGGGTAGTGCCGCGGGTGCCGACGCTGGACGTGGTGGCCGAACCGCTGTTCGCCCTGGGGATGGAGGAAGAGGCGGCGCGTGCCCGGGCGGCGGGGCTGCTCGCGCGGCTGAACATCCCCGAACGGCTGTGGAGCCTGTCGCCCACCACCTTCTCGGGCGGCGAACAGCAGCGGGTGAACATCGCCCGGGGCTTCGCGCATGACTATCCGGCGCTGCTGCTGGACGAGCCGACGGCCAGCCTCGACGCCGCCAACCGCGAGACGGTGCTGCGGCTGATCGAGGAGGCGAAGGGACGGGGCGCGGCGATCGTCGGCATCTTCCATGACGAACCGGCCCGGGCGCGGGTCTGCGACCGGCTGGTCGACGTGGCCGCCTTCACCCCGAAAGCCGCCTGAGCGATGGCGGGGCGGGTCTTCGCGGTGGTCGGGCCTTCGGGCGCGGGCAAGGATACGGTGATCGCCGCCGTGGCCGCGGCCCGGCCGGACCTGCATGTCGTCCGCCGCGTCATCACCCGGCCCGAGGCGGCGGGGGGCGAACCCTTCGAGGGCGTGACCGAGGCCGAATTCGCCCGCCGCCGCGCCGCGGGGGATTTCGCGCTGGACTGGCAGGCGCATGGCCTGAGCTATGGCATCCCCGCCGGCGCGGCGGCTGCGGCGGCGCAAGGCGGGACGGTGATCTTCAACGGCTCGCGGGCGATGCTGGCGCAGGCGGCGGCGGTGTTTCCCGGCCTGACGGTGCTGCTGGTGACGGCCCGGCCCGTCACGCTGGCCGCCCGGCTGGCCGCGCGCGGCCGCGAAAGCGCCGAGGACATCGCCCGCCGGCTGGACCGGCTGGCGGATTTTTCGCTGCCCGAGGGGCTGCCCACGCTGCGCATCGACAATGACGGGCCGCTGGAGGCCGCGGTGCAGGCGGTGCTGGCGGCGCTTCAGCCCGCGGCGGATTGCGGCGCGGCGGCGGTGCCGCCGGTCAGGGCATAGCGGTGCAGGATATGGAAACGTCCGTCCCCGGCTTCGCCGAACAGGCAGATCTCGTCCACCACGAAGGGATCGGGGCAGAGGGGCGCCACCGCCCCGGCCAGCGCTGCCTCGACCGCGTCGGCCTCGTCCTCCTCCACGCGGCCGGTCAGCGTCAGGTGAAAGCGGAACTCGCCCATCACATAGGGATAGCCCCAGCGGTCCAGCAGGTCGCGCTGTTCGGACGTCAGCTTCGCCGCCTGCCGGCGGATCAGATCCTCGGTCGTCAGCGGCGCGCGATAGGGATCGAGGTCCTTCACCACGGTCGCGGCGAGGCATTCCAGCGCGCCGGTGTCGCCGGTGGGAACCAGCGCCATGAACCGGCCGATCCGGTGCAGCGCCAGCCGGCCGGTCGTGACCGGGGCCAGACGGGCCGCCAGCGCCGCGGTCGCGCCCATCAGGCCCTCGGGCGTGGCGCCGTCCACCAGCCGGAAGGGCGGCTTCAGCGTGCCGTGGAACCCGTATTTGCGCGGCTCTTCGGTCAGGCTGTCGGCCGGGCGGGCCAGGCCGGGCAGGGCGAGCGGCGGCAGGTCGCGGCCCCGGGCGGCATCCCAGCCCAGCCACTGCGCGCCGAAATCGGCCAGCGGACCGGGCGCGGGCGCCCAGTAGATGGCATAGCGTCGAAACTCCGTCATTCCGTATCCTCTAGCGTCGCACCGTCAAGGCGGTGTGACATTCCTCCCCCCTGAAGACCGGGGTGATCCGGGGCTCTGCCGGTCCCGCCACCCTTGCCCGTGCCGGACCCAAAGGACCAGACCATGACCGAGACGATTTTCGCCAATGCCACGCTCGTGCTGCCGGAACGGACGCTTCGCGGCAGCCTTTGCCTGCGTGACGGGCGGATCGCCGAGATCGGCGAGGGCAGCGGCATTCCGCCGGGTGCCGTGGATTGCGAGGGCGACTTCCTCGCGCCGGGGCTGATCGAGCTGCATACCGACAACCTCGAACGCCACATCCAGCCGCGCCCGGGGGTGGACTGGCCGCATGCGGCGGCGATCCTCGCCCATGACGCGGAACTGGCGGGGACGGGAATCACCACCGTCTTCGACGCGATGCGGGTGGGGTCGATCACGCGGGGCGACAAGGGCGACTATGCCAAATACGCCCGCGAACTGGCCTCGGAACTGCTGGACCTGCGCGGCAAGGGGGCGCTGCGGATCAGCCATTTCCTGCATCTGCGGGCCGAGGTCTGTTCCGAGACGCTGATCGCGGAACTGGACGAGTTTTCCGAAACCGACCGGGTCGGCATCGTCAGCCTGATGGACCATACCCCCGGCCAGCGGCAGTTCCGTGACGTGGGCAAGCTGGCGCAATACGTCATGGGCAAGCGCGGCATGTCCGAGGAGGGCTTTGCCGAGCACGTGGCCCGGCTGAAGGCGCTGCGCGACACCTATGGCGACGCGCATGAGGCGGCGGCGGTGGCGGTGGCGCAGCGGCTGGGCGCGGCGCTGGCCAGCCATGACGACACGACCGCCGACCATGTGGCCACCTCGGCGGGCTACGGCATCCGGCTGGCCGAATTCCCGACGACGCTGGAGGCGGCCGAGGCCTGCCATGCCCATGGTATCCTGGTGATGATGGGGGCGCCGAACCTGATCCGCGGCGGATCGCATTCGGGCAATGTGGCCGCCCGCGATCTGGCCGAGGCGGGCCTTCTGGACATCGTGTCGTCGGACTACGTGCCCGCCGCGCTGCTGTCGGCGGCGCTGCGGCTGGGCGACCTCTGGGGCGACCTGGCGCGCGGCATGGCCACCGTCACCGCCGCCCCCGCCCGCGCCACGGGGCTGGCCGACCGGGGAAGGATCGAGCCGGGCGCCCGCGCCGACCTGATCCGGTTCCGCCGCCTGGGCGACACGCCGATCCTGCGCGGCACCTGGGTGCAGGGGCGGCGGGTGGCCTGAGGCCCGGACCCGGTCGTCGCGCGGTTGTCACAGCGGTCGCGCATGGTCCGCCGGCCAAGCGAGGATGCCATGAATTTCGAGTCTCCCTTCACCGCTCCGGGCCGGTTCTGGCGCGGGAACCTGCACACCCATTCCAACCTGTCGGACGGCGCGCTGCCGCCCGAGGAGGTCTGCCGCCGCTATGCCGCCGAGGGCTATGACTTCATTGCCCTGACCGATCATTTCGTCGGGGTCTACGGCTATCCCGTCGCGGATACGGTGCCCTTCCGCAGCAATGCCTTCACCACGATCCTCGGGGCCGAGCTGCATTCGGGCGCGATGGCGAATGGCGAGTTGTGGCACATCCTCGCCGTCGGCCTGCCGCCGGATTTCGCCGCCCCGGACAGCCCGCATTTCCGCCCCGTCGCAGGGCAGGAGACGGGGGCCGAGATCGCGGCGCGCGCGGTGGCGGCGGGGGCCTTCGTCGCCATCGCCCATCCGGCCTGGTCCGGGCTGACGCTGGCCGATGCGCGCGGGATCGAGGCGGCGCATGCGGTGGAGATCTACAATCACGGCTGCGCCACCGGCTGCGACCGCGGCGACGGCTTCGGCATCGCCGACCTGTTGCTGTCGGAAGGCCGCCGCCTGTCGCTGGTCGCCACCGACGACGCACATTTCACCGAGCCCGACCATTTCGGCGGCTGGGTCATGGTGAAGGCCGAGGCGAACGATCCCGAGGCGCTGCTGGCGGCGCTGAAGGCGGGACGCTTCTATTCGACGCAAGGGCCCGAGATCCGCGGGATCGAGGTGACGCCCACGACGGTGGAGGTGGAGTGCTCGGCCGCGGTCAGCGTGATCGTGCAGGGCAGGGGCACGGCGGCGGTGGCGCAGCACGGCGCCTCGATGACCCGGGCCAGCATCCGCCGCGACCGCTTCGCCGCCTCGCCCTGGCTGCGGGTGACGGTGATCGACGCGGGCGGCAAGCGCGCCTGGTCGAACCCGATCTGGCCGTAAGGCCGCCGTGGAAGCGGGGGGCTTCGCGCCACCCGCGCCCCCCGCGGGATATTTGGATCAGCCGCAGGGGGGCAGCAAACGCGACGACGTGACCGGCGCGACCGCGCCGGGTCAGAGTCCGCCTTCGCGTTCGAGGAAGGCCACGATCTCGGCCACGCCGCGGCCGGTCTTCAGTTCGGCCATGACGAAGGGCCGGCTGCCCCGCGCGGCGCGGGCATCGGATTCGAGCAGCGCCAGATCGACGCCCACATGGGGCGCGAGGTCGGTCTTGTTGACCACCAGCAGGTCCGAGCGCGTCAGCCCCGGCCCCTTCTTGCGGGGAATGTCCTGACCGGCGGCGGTGTCGATCACATAGATCGTCAGATCCGCCAGTTCCGGGCTGAAGGTGGCGGCGAGGTTGTCGCCGCCCGATTCGATCAGCACGATGTCGAGGTCGGGCAGCCGGGCACGCAGGTCGGCGATGGCGGCGAGGTTGATCGAGGCATCCTCGCGGATCGCGGTATGCGGGCAGCCGCCGGTTTCCACCCCGCGGATGCGTTCCATCGGCAGGGCCTGCGCCCGCATCAGGTATTCGGCATCCTCGCGCGTATAGATGTCGTTGGTGACCACGGCGATGGACCAGCGGTCGCGCAGCGCCTGGCACAGCCGTTCGGTCAGCGTGGTCTTGCCGGCGCCGACCGGGCCGCCGATTCCGACACGCAGGGGGCCGTGGGGACTGGTCATGAGAGGTTCCTTCAGCTGCGGAAGATGCGCACGTCCATCGCCTCATGCGCCATCGCCGCCATGTCCGAGCCGAAGGCGGCGGAGCCGAGATCGTCGGGACCCCAGCCGGGGGCCGCGGCAGCGAGGCGCAGGATCGGGGCGGAGAGGCCGGCGAGCACGCGCTGCCCCTCGGTCTGGCCGAGGGGGATGAAGCGCACCGCGCCCTGCACCAGCGCCGAGGCGAAGGATTGCAGGTAGAGCGCCACCACCCGGTCGGCGGGCAGGCCCAGCCCCGCCGCCGCGCGCCCGACGGCGACGGGCAGGGGCGCGGGCGGATGACCGGTGCCGGCAAGGGCGTTGACGGTGTCGGTGAAGGCGCGGCCCTGTTCCTCGGTCTCGGCGGCGCGTTCGCGTGATGCGGCGAGCGCCCGGGCGAGGGCCGCCAGATGCGCATGGTCGGCGCCGGGGGCGAGCGACAGCGCCAGCAGGATCGCGTCGCTGCGGCCGCTGCCGAAGGCGATCACATCCGCCAGCCAGTCCGCCAGCCCGCCGGCATCACGGACATGGCCCTGGGCGATGGCCCATTCCAGCCCGTGCGACCAGGCGAAGCTGCCGGTCGGAAAGGCGGGGGACAGCCATTGCACCAGCGTCACCAGCGCCGCGTCACCGCCGCCCGCGCCCTGCGCGACATCGGCGTCGAGGGGCGCGGGCGCATGGACAAGGCGGGCCGCGTCAGTCAATCCGGTCACTCATCGGGCGGCAGATCGGCGGCGGGATCTTCCGCGCCGGTTCCGTGAGAGCCGTGATGGTGGACGTGGTGGTGGCCGTGATCGCCGTGGTCATGTCCCATCGTGCGGCCGTGACCATAGGCGCCGCCCTCGGGGCGGAAGGGGCCGGTGATGTCGCGGAGCGTGGCGCCGAGCCCGCGCAGCATCCCGGCCAAGACCGGGTCCTGCGCAATCACCAGCCGGTCGGGGGCGATCTGGCAGGGGGTGTGGCGGTTGCCGATATGCCAGGCGAGGCGCGGCAGGTCCGGCCCCGTGACCTCGATCAGCGTCTCGTCGGCGGCGCGGACGGCGATCTGCCGGCCATCGGACAGAAGGAACGCGTCGCCCGGCTCGATGCTGGCGGTTTCGGCCAGATCGACGAGGAAGCCGATGCCCCCGTCCGAGGTCAGCCGCTTGCGCCGCAGGAACCGCCCGGCATAGTCGAGGGTGACGCTGTCCGCCTCGCCGCCGTCGGTATCGCGGTCGGCGGCGCGGCGGATCTCGTGGCTGTGCAGGTCCTGCATGGACATCTCCCGTGCGGGTCCGGCCGCAGGGCCGGCATCAGCACAGGATGTGCCATCCTTTCGCGGGCGAGAAAAGAGGGGGAAGGCAGGTTGCCCCTTCCCCCCGGTCCTGCCCCCCGGTCCTGCCGGATCGTCCGTCAGATGAAGAAGGCGTCGCGGAAGACGTGATGCACGATCCGGTCGCGGGTCAGGCCGCGCGCGGCCAGTTCCTCGTCGCTCAGCGCTTCCAGCGCACGGATCTCGGCCGAGCGCGAGCGGTATTCGGCATAGCGCACGAAGCCGGCGCCGATCGCCGCGCCCAGGGCCGAAAGGCGGGCACCGAGCGAGAGGCCGGCGGGTTGGTTGTTGTGTCCAGCGGTATAGGCCATCGGAAACCTCCTTGGTCAGGTTTCTCCCCGTCCCAGCAGGTAGCATCGGTGCTGCGCTGCGGCAACGGCCACACCGGCAGAGCCGTCATGCGTCTGGCGACTGGCTGGACATGCGTCTGGCGCATGTCTGCTTGCCGCTGCGGTTCTAGCAGCGATAGGCGCGGGCACGCACCTCGTAGACCGGTTCCCCGGGGCTGACCTTCTCGAACACCACGGTATTGGCGCCGGCGGCCAGCGCATCCTCCTTCACCTTGTTGCGCGCATAGGACAGGCCCTGTTGCGCCAGCAGCGGGCCATAGACGCCGGGGGTCATGCGGATATCGGTGACATAGGCGCAGGCCGCGACCGCGGCCGGCTCGGCCTCGCGCACCCCGGCGACGCCGACGAAGCCCGGATCGCGCGAACAGGCCAGCAGCGCCAGCGGCAGGGCGAGGGCGATCAGGGGACGGATTGCGGCGGGACGGACTGCGGCGGGGCGGAGGGGACGGGGGGTCATGTCGGTCGTTTCCTGCTCTGCGTTGCGCGGCGCTTCGGGACCGGCCGCGCCGCGATGGCCTTCGGGGCGGATGATGCGGCCGTGCGGGGGCAGGGGCAAGCACCACGGTTCCGCGGCGGCCGGCGGGCTGCGCGACGTTTCGCCCTTGTCCGATGCGGCATTTCCGCGTGTCGTGGCGCGCGGGCCGCGCTAATCCGCACCTACAGCCAGTACCGCCACCGAGGGAGTTTCCGCGTGACCGCCCCGCCCATCGCCGCCCTTCGTTTTGCCCGCACGCCGCCCGCGATCTTTCCGCCGATCCTCGGGCTGCTGGGGCTGGGGCTGGCCTGGCGGACGGGGCTGACCACCTTCGCCCTGCCGCCTGCCGCCGGCGAGATGCTGCTGGGGGCGGCCTGCTGCCTGTTCCTCTGGGCGCTGACCGCGCTGATGGTGAAGATCGCGCGCCGGCCCGCCGTGCTGTCCGAGGATCTGCGCATCCTGCCGGGACGGGCGGGCATCGGCGCGGCGGTGATCTCGGTCTATGCCTTCGCGGGGGCGCTGGCCCCTTATGCGCCGGATCAGGCCCGCCCGATCCTTCTGCTGGGGATCGCGCTGCATGCGGCGGTGGCGGTGCTGCTGGTCCGCCACATGATCCTCGGGCCCGCGCCGGCGCGGGTGGTGACGCCGGTCTGGCACCTGAACTTCACCGGCGTCATCGTCGGCGGCCTGATCGCCGAGGCGCTCGGCCTGATGGACCTGGCCTTCGTGATGTTCCTGCTGGCGCTGCCCGCGGCGCTGGCGATCTGGGCCGTCAGCCTCGAACAGGTCCGGCGCGAGAGCGTGCCCGCCCCGCTGCGGCCGCTGCTGGCGATCCACAGCACGCCCGCCAACTATCTGGGCTTCGTCGCGCTCGGGCTGGGCTGGCATGGGGTGGCGCAGGGCTTCGCGTTGCTGACGGCGGCGATGGCGCTGGCGGGGCTGGCCGGGGCGCGCTGGCTGACCGCGGGGGGCTTTTCGCCCCTCTGGGGGGCCTTCACCTTCCCGCTGACGACGATGGCGGCCTACTGGCTGTCGATGGGCGGGGTGTGGCGCTGGCCGGGGCTGGCGGTCCTGCTGGCCTGCACGGTGATCGTGCCCTGGATCGCCTTCGGCATCCTGCGGATGTGGCCCGACGGGCGGCTGGCGGCGCGCACCAACGCGGCCACGGCCTGACGGCAGGACGCGGCCGGACGGGCAGGGCAGGCCTGCCGCATCCTTCTTTCGGCCTGACCCCTTGCCTTCGGGTCAAGGCCGTGAAACAGGGAAGCGCCAACCGACACTCCCCGAACGAGGTTCCCGATGGAGATTCGCGAGGCGCTCACCTTCGATGACGTGCTGCTGGTTCCCGCAGCGTCGAGCGTGCTGCCATCGGAGGCAGACACCTCGACCTTCGTCACCCCGACGATCCGGCTGAACATCCCGCTTCTGTCCTCGGCCATGGACACGGTGACCGAGGCGCGGATGGCCATCGCCATGGCACAGGCGGGCGGGATCGGGGTGATCCACCGCAACTTGGGGATCGAGGAGCAGGCGCGCGAGGTGCGCCGGGTGAAGCGCTTCGAATCGGGCGTCGTCTACAACCCGATCACGCTGACCGCCGACCAGACCGTCGCCGATGCCAAGGCGCTGCAGGAGCGTTACAACGTCACCGGCTTTCCGGTGGTGGACGAGCGCGGCCATGTGGTGGGGATCGTCACCAACCGCGACATGCGCTTTGCCAGCGACGACCGCACCCCGGTGCGGGCGGTGATGACGGCGGACAACCTCGCCATGGTCACCGAACCCGCCGATCTGGAAGAGGCCAAGAGCCTGATGAAGGCGCGGCGGATCGAAAAGCTGCTGGTGACCGACGGCCGCGGCAAGCTGACCGGCCTGCTGACGCTGAAGGATACCGAAAAGGCGGTGCTGAACCCCCACGCCTGCAAGGACGAGCTGGGGCGGCTGCGCGTCGCCGCCGCCTCGACCGTGGGCAACGAGGGGTTCGAGCGGTCCAAGGCGCTGATCGACGCGGGCGTGGACATCGTGGTGATCGACACCGCGCATGGCCATTCCGAGGGCGTGGGCATGGCGGTCGAACGGATCAAGTCCTTCTCCAACGCGGTGCAGGTGATCGCAGGCAACGTGGCCACGGCCGAGGCGACGCGGGCGCTGATCGGGGCGGGGGCGGATGCGGTGAAGGTGGGCATCGGCCCGGGCTCGATCTGCACCACCCGCATCGTCGCGGGCGTCGGCGTGCCGCAGCTGACCGCGATCATGGATGCGGCGGGCGCGGCCGGCAGCAGCCCGGTCATCGCCGATGGCGGCATCAAGTTTTCCGGCGATTTCGCCAAGGCGATCGCGGCGGGCGCCTCCTGCGCGATGGTGGGTTCGGCCATAGCCGGTACCGACGAGAGCCCGGGCGAGGTGATCCTGTATCAGGGCCGGTCGTTCAAATCCTATCGCGGCATGGGCTCGCTCGGCGCGATGGCGCGCGGCTCGGCCGACCGCTATTTCCAGAAGGACGCAGCCTCCGACAAGCTGGTGCCCGAGGGGATCGAGGGGCAGGTGCCCTACAAGGGTTCGGTCACCGCCGTGGTCCACCAGATGGTGGGCGGGCTGCGCGCGGCGATGGGCTATACCGGCCATCGCACCGTCACCTCGATGCGCGGCGGTTGCCAGTTCGTGAAGATCACCGGCGCGGGGCTGAAGGAAAGCCACGTCCATGACGTGCAGATCACCCGGGAAAGCCCGAACTACCGGCTGGGCTGACCGTCCTGCGGCCCGCGCGGGCGGCTTCGGGCCGCGCGGCAGCGGTCGGAACAGTGGGTGACCCGCTCCCAGTCCCGCGCCCATTTCCGGCGCCAGGTGAAGGGCAGGCCGCAGGTCGCGCAGATCTTGCGCGGCAGGTCGGCCTTCTTGCGCATCTTCGGCATCACCCTTCCCCCGCGCCCTTGATGTGACGGGCGATATGGCGCGGCGGCGGCCGGGGTCCAGCCCATTTTTGCGGCAGCCGGGCGGCCCTGCGCCCGGCGAACGGGCGGGGGCCGGTTGCCGCGCGGCGGGCGCGCTCCGCCTCTCGACCGCGCCCCGGCCTCCGCGCTAGCCTGACCCTGCGACAGAGGGAGGCCGGTCATGCCCAGCTACAGCGCCCTGCTCGGCGGCGAGCGTTACCGTTTCGACGGGCTGGCGCCGCTGCTGGCCGCGGCGACGCCGGAACGGTCGGGCGACCAGCTGGCCGGCATCGCCGCGGAGAGCGAGGCGCAGCGCGTGGCCGCGCGCATGGCGCTGGCCGACCTGCCGCTGGCCGAATTCCTGACCGAGACGGTCGTGCCCTACGAAACGGACGAGGTCACGCGGCTGATCCTCGACAGCCACGATGCCGCGGCCTTCGCGCCCTTTGCCGCGATGACGGTGGGCGAGCTGCGCGACTGGCTGCTGTCGGACGCGGCCGAGGCGCGCAGCCTCGCCCGCGCCGCGCCCGGCCTGACGCCCGAGATGGTGGCCGCCGTCAGCAAGCTGATGCGCAACCAGGACCTGATCGCCGCGGCGCGCAAGGCCGAGGTGGTGACCGCCTTCCGCAACACGCTGGGGCAGAAGGGCCGCATCGCCACCCGGCTGCAGCCCAACCATCCCGCGGACGATCTGAAGGGGATCGCGGCGGCGGTGCTGGACGGGCTGCTGCAGGGCACGGGCGATGCGGTGATCGGCATCAACCCGGCCACCGACAACATCGCCAACTGTACCGCGATCCTGCAGGCGCTGGACGGGTTGCGGCTGGATTTCGGCATCCCGACGCAAAGCTGCGTGCTGACCCATGTCACCAACACGCTGGAGATCATCGAGGCGGGCGGCCCGGTCGATCTGGTCTTCCAGTCGGTCGCGGGGACCGAGGCCGCGAATGCGGGCTTCGGCGTCACCTTGTCAGTCCTGGCCGAGGCGCATGCGGCGGCGCGCGGGCTGAACCGCGGCACGGTCGGGCGGAACGTGATGTATTTCGAAACCGGGCAAGGCGCGCCCCTGTCCGCCGATGCCCATCACGGCGTCGACCAGCAGACGCTGGAGGCGCGGGCCTATGGCGTCGCCCGCGCCTTCGATCCGCTGCTGGTCAACACGGTCGTGGGCTTCATCGGGCCGGAATACCTGTATGACGGCAAGCAGATCATCCGGGCGGGGCTGGAGGATCATTTCTGCGGCAAGATCCTGGGCCTGCCGATGGGGGTGGACGTCTGCTACACCAACCATGTGGAGGCGGATCAGGACGACATGGACACGCTGATGACGCTGCTGGCGGCGGCGGGGGTGAACTTCGTGATCTGCGTGCCGGGATCGGATGACGTGATGCTGAGCTATCAGAGCCTCGCCTTCGAGGATGCGGCCTGGCTGCGCCGCACCTTCGGCCTGCGTCCCGCGCCGGAATTCGAGGACTGGCTGGCCCGGACCGGCCTGGGCGAGGAGCGTGGCCTGCGCGCCCTGCCCGATCTGGGGCAACTGGCCCGGCGGATGGGCCTGCCGGCATGAGCGAGGCACCCGCCTTCGGCAATCTGCGCCGGCTGACCCCCGCGCGGCTGCGGCTGGACCCGGCGGGCGGGGCGGCGCCGCTGTCGGCGGTGCTGGACTTTCAGGCCTGCCACGCACGGGCGCGGGACGCGATCCATGCGCCGGTGGACTGGGCGGCGCTGGCGGCGGCGCTGGCGCCGCTGCCGGTGCTGGACCTGCACAGCCGCGCCCCCGACCGCGCCACCTATATCCGCCGCCCCGATCTGGGGCGCCGGCTGCGGGCGGAGGATGCGGCGGGGCTGACGCCGCCGCCCGGCGGGGCCGATCTGGCGATCGTGGTGGCCGACGGGCTGTCGGCGCTGGCGGTGGACCGGCAGGCGGCGGGCGTGGTGAAGGCGCTGGTGGCGCGGCTGCCCGGGCTGCGGCTGGCACCCGTCGCGCTGGTTCGGCAGGGCCGGGTGGCGGTGGGCGACGAGGTGGCGGACCGGCTGGGCGCCGATCTGTGCCTGGTGCTGGTGGGCGAACGCCCCGGCCTGTCGGTGGCCGACAGCCTGGGCGCCTATCTGACCTGGCGGGCGCGGCCCGGCACCCCCGACAGCGCACGGAACTGCGTGTCGAACATCCACGGTCTGGGGGGCCTCGGCCACGATCAGGCGGCGGACCGGCTGGCCTGGCTGATCGGCGCGGCCCGGGCGCGGGGGCTGACCGGCGTGGGGCTGAAGGACGAAAGCCCGGCGCTGGCCGGCGCCGCGGCACCGGGCCGGCTGGCCGGGGAGGGGGCGCCGCCCCCCTGTGAGCTTGTTGGGCGTGAGCCTGCGGCTCACGTCCCGCCGGGATAGTTCGGCCGACAGGACGCGGGGCCGTTCGGCCCGCCATTCAGCCCGCCGCCGCCACCGCCCGCCCGGTCAGCACCCGCACGAGGTTCGCCCGATAGGCGGGGGTGCCGTGCAGGTCGCCGATCATGCCCTCCGCCTCCACCGTCAGCCCGGTGACCGCATCGGCGGCGAAGCGGTCCGACAGCGCCGCCTCGGCCTCGGTCCAGCGGAAGACGCCGTCGCCCGAGGCCCCGGTGACGGCGACGCGCACGCCCCCGGCATAGGACGCGACGAAGACCCCCACCAGCGCGAAGCGCGACGCCGGCTGGATGAACTTCTGGTAGTTGGCGCGCTGCGGGATCGGCAGGCGGACGGCGGTGACGATCTCGCCCTCCTCCAGCGCGGTGGTGAACAGCCCCTGGAAGAAGTCGTCCGCCGCGATCTGCCGCCGGTCGGTGACGATGGTGGCGCCGGTCGCCAGCGCCGCCGCCGGATAGCAGGCCGAGGGGTCGTTGTTGGCGAGGCTGCCGCCGATGGTGCCGCGATTGCGCACCGCGGGGTCGCCGATATTGCCCGCCAGTTCGGCGAGCGCGGGGAAATCCGTCCGCGCCGCCCGTGCCACCGTCGCATGGGTGGTGGCGCCGCCGATCACCAGGCTGTCGCCCTCGCGCCGCAGTCCCTGCATCTCGGCGATGCCGGACAGGCTGACCAGCACGGCGGGCGCGGCCAGCCGCTGCTTCATCGAGGGCAGCAGCGTCTGCCCGCCCGACAGCGGCTGCGCATCCTCCGCGCCGAGGGCCGCAACCGCCTCTGCCACGCTGGAGGGCCTTACGAAGTCGAAACTCTGCATCCGATCCTCCTGCGCGTCAGGCGTTGATCGCGGCCCAGACCCGCGCGGGGCTGAGCGGCATGTCGATGTGAGACACGGCATGGCCGCCGCGGTTCAGCGCGTCCAGCACCGCATTCACCACGGCGGGGGGCGAGCCGATGGCCCCCGCCTCGCCGCAACCCTTCACCCCCAGCGGATTGTGGGTGCAGGGGGTGATGCAGGAATGATCGACGCGGAACAGCGGCAGATCCTCGGCCCGCGGCATCGCATAGTCCATGTAGCTGCCGGTCAGCAGCTGGCCCGTCTCGTCATAGACGCAGTGTTCCATCAGCGCCTGGCCGATGCCCTGCGCCAGACCGCCCTGCACCTGACCCTCGACGATCATCGGGTTGACGATATTGCCGAAATCGTCGGCGGCCGAGAAGGCGAGGATCTCGACCGCGCCGGTTTCGGGATCGACCTCGACCTCGCAGGCATAGGCGCCCGAGGGGAAGGTGAAGTTGGCCGGATCGTAGAAGGCCGTCTCCTCCAGCCCCGGTTCCAGATCGGCCAGCGGGTAGTTGTGCGGCACATAAGCGGCAAGGCAGACCGCGCCCCAGTCGACGGTGCGGTCGGTGCCGGCGACGCTGAAGGTGCCGTCCTTCAGCTCGATGTCGCCCTCGGCCGCCTCCAGCAGATGCGCGGCGATCTTCTTGGCCTTGGCGATGACCTTGCCCGCCGCCTTGACCAGCGCCGAGCCGCCCACCGCCAGGCTGCGCGAGCCATAGGTGCCCATGCCCATCGGCGTGTTGGCGGTGTCGCCATGGACGATTTCCACCTGTCCGGCATCGATGCCGATCATGTCGGCCACCACCTGGGCAAAGGTCGTCTCGTGCCCCTGGCCGTGGCTGTGGCTGCCGGTCATCACCACGATGCCGCCGGTGGCGTTGACCCGGACCGTGGCGCTTTCGTACAGGCCCGCCCGCGCGCCCAGCTGACCCACGAGGTTCGAGGGCGCGATGCCGCAGGCCTCGATGTAATGGGCGATGCCGAAGCCGCGCAGCTTGCCCCGGGCCTGGCTTTCCATCGCCCGTGCCTCGAACCCGGCGCGGTCGGAGATTTCCAGCAGCTTGTCCATCGTCGCGTGATAGTTGCCGGTGTCATAGACCACGGCGACCGGCGTCTGATAGGGAAACTCGGTGATGAAGTTCTTGCGGCGCAGCTCCACCGGGTCCGCCCCCAGTTCGCGCGCGGCCTTGTCCACCAGCCGTTCGATCTGGAACGTGGCCTCGGGCCGGCCCGCGCCGCGATAGGCATCGACCGGCACGGTGTTGGTGAAGACGGCCTTCACGTTCACATAGATCAGCGGCGTGCGGTAATTGCCGGCCATCAGCGTGCCGTGCAGCCAGGTCGGGATGCAGGGCGCGAAGGTCGACAGGTAGGCGCCCATGTTCGCATAGGTTTCCGTGCGCAGCGCGGTGAACATGTGGTCGGCGTCCAGCGCCAGTTCGATGCGGGTGAGATGGTCGCGGCCATGCGCGTCCGAGATGAAGGCTTCGGACCGGGTCGAGGTCCATTTCACCGGCCGGCGCAGCGCCTTGGCTGCGGCGGTGCAGAAGGCTTCCTCGGCATAGTGGTAGATCTTCGACCCGAAGCCGCCGCCCACATCCGGCGCCACCACCCGCAGCCGGTGTTCGGGAATGCCCAGCACGAAGGCGCCCATCAGCAGCCGGATCACATGCGGGTTCTGCGAGGTGGTGTAGAGCGTGTGCATGTCGGTGGCGAAGTCGTAGTCGCCCACCGCCACCCGCGGCTCCATCGGGTTGGCGACCAGCCGGTTGTTGACCAGGTCGAGCGAGACGACATGCGCGGCGTCGCGGAAGGCCTGTTCGACGGCGGCCTTGTTCTCCTCGACGAAGCCCCAGTCGTAGCAGAGGTTCGAGGTCAGCTCGTCATGCACCTTCGGCGCGCCTTCGGCCAGCGCGGCCTTCATGTCGATGACGGCGGGCAGATCCTCGATATCGACCACGATCGCGTCGGCGGCGTCGCGGGCCTGGTCGAGCGTTTCGGCCACCACGCAGGCGATGGGGTCGCCGACATGGCGCACCTTGCCATCGGCGAGGATCGGGTGCTTCGGCTCCTGCATCGGCTGGCCGAAGCGGTCGGTCACCTGCCAGCCGCAGGGCAGCCCGCCCGCGCTGGCGAAATCGGCGGCGGTGAAGACCTTGATGACGCCCGGCATCGCCTCGGCGGCGGCGGTGTCGATGCTGCGGATCCGGCCATGCGCCACGTCCGAGCGCAGGAAATGCGCATGCGCCTGCCCGCGCAGGTTGATGTCGTCGGTATAGCGGCCGCGCCCGGTCAGGAAGCGGATGTCCTCGCGCCGCTTGGTGGCGGCGCCGATGCCGGTGGCGGGGGCGGAAGTGTCCTTGGGCATGTCCTGTCCTCCCTTACTCGGCGGCCATCGCGGGCATGTCCTGCCCCGAGGCGGCCATGATAGCCTTGACGATGCCGTGATAGCCCGTGCAGCGGCAGATATTGCCTTCCAGATAGTACCGGACCGCGGACTCGCTCGGCGTCGGGTTCTCGGCCAGCAGGGCAGCGGCAGTCATCACCATGCCGGGGGTGCAGAAGCCGCATTGCAGCCCGTGATGGTCCTGGAAGGCTTGTTGCAGCGGCGACAGCGAGCCATCGGCATTTGCCATGCCCTCAATGGTCGTTACCGCAGCGCCCTCGGCCTCGACCGCGAGCATCGTGCAACTCTTCACCGCCATACCATCCACATGCACCGTGCAGGCGCCGCATTGCGAGGTGTCGCAGCCAACATGGGTGCCGGTCAGGCCCAACCCGCCGCTTGCCGGATCATCGCGAAGCAACTGCACCAGCAGCGTGCGCTGCTCGACCTCCCGGCTCACGGCCTTGCCGTTCACCGTCAGCGTTACCTTGGTCATTTCCTTCCTCCCTGAAAAGGACACCTGGGTGACATGTTGTTCAATTGCCCGCCTCGGGCCGCGCCGTCAGCCCCCGTCAGCCTCCCGTCAGGCGCTTCAGCCAGCCGGTCCTACGCGCGGCGGGTTCGGTCTCTCCCACAGCGACAGCGGCGGGCATGTCCTCGGCCTCGGCCGGCTCCTCGACGGCGGTCTGGAACCGCTGGAAGAAGTCGTCGGCAAATTTCTTGGCGAAGCTGTCGATCACCCGGCTGCCGAGCTGGGCGATCTTGCCGCCGACATTGGCATCCACGTCATAGGCCAACATCGTGCGCTCGCCTGTCTCGTCGGGACGCAGGGTCACGCGCGCGCCGCCCTTGGCAAAGCCCGCGACGCCGCCCTTGCCATCGCCGCTGATGGTCACGGCCTCGCCGGGCAGGATGTCGGTCAGGGTCACGATGCCAGTGAACCTCGCCTTCACCGGGCCCACCTTCTGCACCACCACCGCCTCGAATCCGTCTTCGGGGCTGCCGGTCATGCTTTCGCAGCCCGGGATGCAGGCCTTCAGGACCTCGGGATCGAGAATCGCCGTCCAGACCGTTGCCGGAGGGGCCGCGATAATGCGTTCGTCTGTCAGTTTCATGCGTCTTCCTCGTCTCTTCCTGCTGCCGCACCCCGGCCTGGTCCGGCGCGAGGTGCCAGCCCCAGCGGGCCGGGCCGGCTTGGCAGGGGATCGACTCGATCCGTCGCTATCTTGGGATGTTACCCGAAATCTGCAAAGGCAAAGCAGTTATCGGACGATTGCGCAGTGCCCGGTCGGACGACTCCGCGGCCGTCCGGTAAGGAAAAAGGCGGCCCATCAGGGCCGCCTGGAAAGCGTGCTGCCGGTGCTGACCGGCGCGGGATCATTCGGCCGAAACTCGCGGCCGGCTGCGTCACTCGACGACGGGGGCCGTCGGCGGCGCCAGCTTCGGCGTGGTGCCGTTCGACAGGGGGTCATCCTGCCGCTGGACCGAGCCTTCGAAATGCGCGCCGCTTTCGATGGCGATGGTCTTGTGGATGATGTCGCCCTCGACCCGCGCGGTCGAGGTCAGGCGCACCTTCAGTCCGCGCACCCGGCCGACGACGCGGCCGTTGACGACGATGTCATCGGCGACGATCTCGCCGCGGATGGTGGCGCTTTCGCCGACGGTCAGCAGATGGGCGCGGATGTCGCCCTCGACCGTGCCCTCGATCTGCACGTCGCCGGTGGTCTTGATATTGCCGGTGATCGTCAGGTCCGAGGACAGGATCGAGGCCGCGGGCTTGGCCTTCGGCATCGACGGAGGGGTGAAGTCGCTTGCGGGCCGGGTCATGGCGCCTTCCGGGGCGCGCGGCTTCTCGGTCTCGGTGCCCGGCGCCTTCGGGCCAGGCTCGTTGATCCTGCTCTTAGAAAACATCTCTTCCCGCCTTGATGTAGGTCATCGGATTGATCGCGGTACCGCCACTGCGAACCTCGTAGTGAAGATGCGTGCCGGTGGAGCGTCCGGTGTTTCCCATATCACCCAACAGGTCCCCGCGCGATACCCTTTGGCCGACGGTCACGCGGATTTTGGACATGTGGCCATAGCGGGTCTCGAAGCCGAAGTCGTGGCGGACCTTGACCAGATAGCCATATCCGCTTTGCCAGCCGGCATGGGTCACGACGCCGTCGGCGGTCGAATAGATCGGCGAGCCCTGCTTGCCGGCCATGTCGATGCCCTCGTGCATCCGGCCCCAGCGGCTGCCGAAGGGCGAGGTGAAGCGGAAGGCGGTGTTCAGCGGCATCGCCAGCGGCACCTTTTCGGCGGCGATGCGATAGGTGTTCAGCCGGTCGAAGCCTTCCAGCAGCCGTTCGGCGCGGGCGTCGCTGGCGGCGGCGGTGGGATCGGACCGCGACGAGACCGAGGGCACCAGCGCCGGGATCATCGGGCCGCCCTGGCCGGAATAGCCGCGGCGCACATCGGCGATCAGGTCGTCGGGGTCGAGCCCGGCCGAGCGGAAGACCTTGTCCAGCGGTTCCATCGACACGGTGATCGCGTCTTCCACCGCCTCGAGGATCTGGTCGTTGCGCTCTTCCATCAGGCGCTTTTCATAGGCGATGTTGTCGGTTTCGGCCTGGGCACGGTTGGCGGCCACCAGCATCATGTCGCGTTCGGCGGCGGTCTGTTCCAGCGTGTCCGACACCATGTCGAGCGTCGCCATCAGGTCGCCGGTGCGGACCGTGCCCTCCGCATCCTCGCCCGCCAGCGCGGCGGTGGCCGTCTCGGCCTCGGCCCGGGCGGCATCGCGTTCGGCCATCGTTCGCTTCAGCGTCGCCTGGATCACGCCGATGCCGGTTTCCAGCTCGCGCCGGTGCTCCTCGGATTCGAGCAGCGTCGACTGCATCCGCGACACCTGCGCCAGCGCCACGGCGAAGCGTTCCTGCGCCGCTGCCGCCTCGGCCGCGCGGGCGTCGCGTTCGCGGGCGATGGTGTCGAGCCGCTGTTCGTAGACCGCCTGCTTGCGGGTCATCTGGTCGCGCACCGTGCCCGATCCGATCGAATCCATCAGCACGATGGCCGAGGCGACGATGGTCCAGGCCAGCACGGCGCCGCTGGTGCACAGGACGATGGCCTGGGTGACGGGCTGCAACCGGATGAACCGGGTTTCGGTGTCTGACCTCAGAAACAGCCGCTGTTCCGGCAGGTACCGGCCGATGGCCGCGTTCGTTCGGTTCAGAATCCGCCTCGGCACGCCCCTTGCCCCTTCATTGTCCCCATCCGTGGACGGGATTAGCAACCGCCGGGGGCATTGAGCAACGGCTTTGCCGTCCCATCCGTTACCGGGGCGCGGGAAGGCGCCGGCATCGGCGAAATACCGCCGAAAGTTGTGCGGAAATCATTAAGACCGGGGATGTGGCGCCCCGGTCGCGGCGGGCGGGGACAGATCCTCGGCCAGCGGCCAGTAGAAATCCGGCGGCAGCCCGGCCTCGGCGCGCTTCTCCTCGTTGAAGGGTGGCTTCAGCGCGCCGTGGAAATAGCGCCGGACCAGCGCGTGAAACTCGTCCTTCGGGTCGGTGCCGGCGCGGCCGCAGAGCCAGTTGAACCATTTCGACCCATAGGCGACATGTCCCACCTCCTCGGCATAGATCACCTCCAGCGCGGCGATGGCGCCCGTATCGCCGGCCTTGCGGAAGACCTCGATCATTCCCGGCGTCACGTCGAGGCCCCGCGCCTCCAGCACCATCGGCACCACGGCCAGCCGCCCGGGCAGGTCGTCCACCGTATCTTCGGCGGCGCGCCACATGCCGGCATGCGCGGGCAGCGCGCCGTAATGGCTGCCCAATGCTTCAAGGCAGTCGCACATCAGGTTGAAATGCTTCGATTCCTCGTCGGCGGCCTTGACCCAGTCGTCGTAGAATCCCAAGGGCATGGGCACATGGCCGAAGCGGGCGACGATGTCCCAGTGCAGGTCCACCGCGTTCAGCTCGATATGCGCGACCGCGTGCAGCAGCGCGATCCGGCCCGCGGGGGTGCCGGGGCGGCGGCGGGGCACGTCGCGCGGCGGCAGCAGGTCGGGCTTGGCGGGGCGGGCGGGCCTGAGCGGCGGTTCGGCGCGGCCCACCGGTATCGGCTGACCCGCCGCCCGGGCGGCGAACCAGTCTGCGGCGTGACGGCGGCTGAGCGCGGTCTTGGCGCGGCCGTCGGCGGTGGTCAGCACCTCGACGGCCATCTCGGCAAGGGTGGCGGGCGGGCTCACAGCCCGCGCACCGCGTCCAGCACCTCGGTCGCGTGGCCGTCGACCTTTACCTTTGGCCAGACCCGCGCCACCCGCCCCGCGCCGTCGATCAGCACGGTCGCGCGGGTGATGCCCATGAAGGTCTTGCCGTACATCGACTTCTCGCCCCAGACGCCATAGGTCTCGCAGACCGTGCTGCCCTCGTCCGAGGCGAGGATCACGCCCAGGCCGTGCTTGGCGCAGAACTTGTCATGCGCGGCGACGCTGTCCTTGGAGATGCCGACGACCACGGCGCCCGCCGCGTCGAAATCGTCGCGCAGCCGGGTGAAGTCCAGCGCCTCGGTCGTGCAGCCGGGCGTGTCGTCCTTCGGATAGAAGTAGAGCACCACCTTCTTCGGCATCAGCGCCGACAGCGTGACCTCGCCGCCGCCGTCGCGGGGCAGGGTGAAATCGGGGGCGGGGGTTCCGGTCTCGATCATCTCGGTGTGATCCTTTGCCTAGTGCAGTCCCTTCGGGTTTTAATGCAGGCGGGCCGAAGATAAAGGGGGCGGATCGGCCGGAGTGGCGCGACCGGCGCGGCATCCCCGCGCATGAGGATGGAGGGCAGGTGCCGCAGGGAGACGCGCCACGGATGGGGGACAGGGCCGGGCGCGCGCAGGCGGAACCGCAGGCGGCGGCGACGGCCGCGCCTGCCGCTGCCGCCTCCGCAGGGCGCGCCCCCCGGCGGCGCGGCCGGCTGGGCCTGGCGCTGGTGCTGAGCCTGATCCTGGTCGCCGCCGGCAGCGTCTTCGGCGCGCTGGCCCTGACCGGGCGGCCCATCGCCGTCCCGGCCCGGCTGGTCGAGATGGTCGAGTCGCGGCTGAACGCGAGCCTCGCGCAGCCCGGCACGGGGTCCGGGTCCGGCTCCGGCGTTCCGGCCGATGGCAGCCTGCGGATCGGCGGGATCGAGGTGCTGGTGGACGACGACTATGTGCCGCGCATCCGCCTGCGCGGGGTCGAGGTCTATGGCCGCAGCGGCGCGCCGGTGGCGCTGTTGCCGGAACTGCGCGCCAGCCTCGACGGGCCGGCCCTGCTGCGCGGGCGGCTGCAGCCCCTGTCGCTGCGCATCTCGGGCGCGCAGGCGACGGTGCGGCGGGGGCCGGACGGGGCGCTGGACCTGATCTTTCTGCAGGATGCGCGGGGCGGGCGGCGGATCGGCTCGCTGCCCGAGCTGCTGGACATGGTCGAGGCGGTCTTTGCCCAGCCGACGCTGGCGGGCATCGCCCGGATCGACGTCGACGCGCTTGGCATCATCTTCGACGACCAGCGGGCGGGCCGCCGCTGGACGGTGTCGAACGGCAGCCTGAGCTTCCGGCAGGACCGGACCGCGCTGAACGCCGTGCTGGGGTTCGAGCTGGCGGGCGAGGGCGGAGCGCCGGCCTCGGCGGAACTGACGGTGTCGAGCGACAAGGCCAGCCCCGAGGCGCGGGTCGAGGCGCGGGTCAGCGGCGTCCGGGCCGAGGATCTGGCGGTGCAGGCCCCGGCGCTGGCCTGGCTGTCGGTGCTGGAGGCACCGATCTCGGGCGAATTCGCCAGCGGCGTGGATGCCGGGGGGCGCGTCGCGCGGCTCGACGGCGAACTGACGATCGGGCGCGGCGCGGTGAAGCCGCTGGAAGGCGTGCGCCCGGTGTCCTTCGACGGGGCGACGCTGGATTTCGCCTATGATCCGGCCTCCGAACGGCTCGACTTCCCGGCCTTCCGGATCGAGGGCCCGGCGCTGCGCATGGCCGGTAGCGGCACCGCCTGGCTGCGGGGGACGGAGGCGGGCCTGCCCACCGGTCTTGTGGCGCAGGTGGCGGTGGGCGAGCTGCGGGCCGATCCGCTGGGCCTGTTCGAGCGCCCGGCAGAGTTCCGGCAGGGCGCGGTGGACCTGAAGCTCGATTTCGACCCGTTCCGGCTGACCGTGGGGCAGTTCGTGCTGGTCGATCCCGACGGGCGGCGCCTGTCGGCCGAAGGCGGCGCCACCGCGCGGCCCGAGGGCTGGCAGATGGCGCTGGACGTGACGATGGACCGGATCGCCCATGACCGGATGATCGCGCTGTGGCCGGTGGGGCTGGTGCCCGGCACGCGGGAATGGATCGCCGAGAATGTCACCACCGGCGAATTGCACGACATGCGCGCGGCGGTGCGGCTGGAACCGGGGCAGGAGCCGAAGCTGTCGCTGTCCTACGCCTTCCGCGGCGCCGAGGTGCGGATCCTGAAGACATTGCCCCCGGTGCAGGACGGTGTCGGCCGCGCCAGCATCTATGACCGGACCCATGTGCTGCTGGTCGAGGCGGGGCATGTCACCGCCCCCGATGGCGGCCGGATCGACATGGCGGGATCGGTGATGACCGTACCCGACATCACGCAGAAACCCGCGCCGCTGGAATTCACCCTGCGCACCCGCTCGTCGATACCCGCCGCGCTGTCGTTGCTGGACCAGCCGCCGTTCGAGCTGATGCGGCGGGCGGGCAAGGCCACCGACATCGCCCAGGGCGAGGCCCGCGCGGTGGCCCGGCTGAAGATGACGCTCGCCCCCCCAATCCGCCCCGAGGACGTGTCCTATGACGTCACCGCCCGGCTGACCGGGGTGCAGTCGGACCGGGTCGTGCCGGGGCACGAGATCCGGGCCGATGCGCTGGACCTGCGGGCGACGAACGAAGGGCTGGCGATCTCGGGCCCCGCCACGGTGTCGGGCGTGCCGGTCGTGGCGGAATGGACGCAGGGCTTCGGTCCCGAGGCGCAGGGACGGTCGCGGGTGACGGGTCAGGTCGAGCTGTCGCAGCGCGCGCTCGACGCCTTTCGCATCGCGCTGCCGCCGGGCAGCGTGTCGGGCAGCGGCTGGGGCGACATCGCGATCGACCTGACCCCCGACGACCCGCCCGCGCTGTCGCTGCGGTCCGACCTGCGCGGCGTGGGCCTGTCCATCCCCGAGATCGGCTGGTCCAAGGGGCAGGGCGCCGGCGGCCTGCTGGAGGTCGAGGCGAGCCTCGGCAGCCCGCCCCGGGTGGACCGGTTGCGGGTCGAGGCGGCGGGGCTGACGGCCGAGGGCAACGTGACGCTGACGCCCGAGGGCACGCTGCAGGCGGTACGCCTGCCGCGCGCCGCGGTCGGGGGCTGGTTCGACGGCGGCGTGGAACTGCGCGGCCGTGGGGCGGGCCGCAACCCGGCCGTGGCGGTCACCGGCGGGCGGGCCGACCTGCGCCGCGCCGATTTCGGCAGCGGCGGGGGCGGCGGCAGCGGCGGCGAGGCGGTGCCGATCAGCGTGGTGCTGGACCGGCTGGCGGTGTCCGACACACTGGCCCTGACCGGGCTGCGCGGCGATTTCACCACGGCGGGCGGCTTCAACGGCAGCTTCACCGGCAGCGTCAACGGCGACGGCTCGGCGGTGCTGCGCGGCGAGGTCGCCCCGGCGCGGGGCGCGGGCGGGCGCAGCGCGGTGCGGCTGCGATCCGACAATGCGGGACGGGTGCTGCGCGCGGCGGGCATCTTCAGCCGCGCCGGGGACGGCGATCTGGACGTGGTGCTGACCCCGCGCGGGCAGGCCAAGGGCGAATATGACGGCACCTTCCGCGCCCAGAACCTGCGGGTGCGCGAGGCGCCGGTGCTGGCGGCGCTGCTGTCGGCGGTCAGCGTCGTCGGGCTGCTGGAACAGCTGGGCGGCGAGGGCATCCTCTTCAACACCGTGGACGGCCGGTTCCGCCTGACCCCCGACCGGGTCGAGATCTCGCAGGCGGCGGCGATGGGGGCCTCGCTGGGGGTGTCGATGCAGGGCGTCTACGGCTTCGCCTCGAAACGGCTGGAATTGCGCGGCGTGGTCTCGCCGGTCTATCTGGTCAATGCGCTCGGGCAACTCGTCTCGCGCCGGGGCGAGGGGCTCTTCGGCTTCAACTACACGATCTCGGGCACCTCCGACGTGCCGCAGGTCTCGGTCAACCCGTTGTCGATCCTGACGCCGGGCATGTTCCGCGAGATCTTTCGCGCGCCGCCGCCCGAGATCCGGCAATGACGGGATCGCCCTTGAAACTGTCCGACTTCGACTTCGACCTGCCCGAGGCGCTGATCGCCACGCGCCCCGCCAGGCCCCGCTCCTCGGCCCGGCTGCTGCTGGCCGAGGGCGATGGCATCGCCGACCGGATCGTGGCCGACCTGCCGGCGATCCTGCGGCCCGGCGACCGGCTGGTGCTGAACAACACCCGGGTGATCCCGGCGCGGCTGACCGGCACGCGGACGCGCGCGACGGGGCAGGGGCCGGCGGTGGCGAAGGTCGAGGTGACGCTTCTGGAACCGCTGCCCGATGGCGGCTGGTCGGCGCTGGCGAAACCGCTGCGCAAGCTGCGGCCGGGCGAGACGATCCGCTTTTCCGACCGGTTGTCCGCCGAGGTGACCGCGATCGGCGAAGCTCGGCTCGACCTGGCCTTCAACCTGACGGGCGGGGATTTCGACGCGGCGCTGGCCGAGGCCGGCCAGATGCCGCTGCCGCCCTATATCGCCGCGCTGCGCGCGCCCGACGCGCAGGATGACGAGGATTACCAGCCCGTCTTCGCCCGCCATGCCGGCGCGGTGGCGGCCCCCACCGCCAGCCTGCATTTCGACGACGCGCTCTTGTCGGCGCTGCGGGCGCGCGGGGTGGAGTTCACCGAGGTGACGCTGCATGTGGGCGCGGGCACGTTCCTGCCGGTGAAGGTCGAGGATGTGACGACGCACCGGATGCATGCCGAATGGGGCGAGGTGACGGCGGCGGCGGCCGACCAGATCAACGCCACGCGGGCGGCGGGCGGGCGGGTGATTCCGGTCGGCACCACCGCGCTGCGCCTGATCGAAAGCGCGGCCGGCCCCGGGGGCCGGATGACCGAATGGCGCGGGACCACCGACATCTTCATCTATCCCGGCTACCGCTTCCGCGTCACCGACGCGCTGATGACCAACTTCCACCTGCCGAAATCGACGCTGCTGATGCTGGTCTCCGCGCTGATGGGGGCAGAGCGGGTGCGGGCGATCTATGCCCATGCGGTGGCGCGGGGCTATCGCTTCTTTTCCTATGGCGACGCCTCGCTGCTGGTGCCGCCCCCACGCGGGTGAGGTGACGTATGGGAAGAATGCCCGGAAATCGCGCCGGAAGGTCGCTTGCGGGTTTGCCATCCCGCGCGCCCTCGCGTAGGCGGAGGGCGCGGATCGGAGGCGGACCATGATCAACGTGCTGCGCAATTCGTGGGCATTGCTGCTCGGGGTCAGCCTGCTGCTGCTCGGCAACGGCATGCAGGGGTCGCTGCTGGGGATTCGCGGCGGGATCGAGGGTTTTTCCACCCAGCAGATGTCCGTGGTGATGTCGGCCTATTTCGTGGGCTTCCTCTTCGGCAGCCGGATGACGCCGGAACTGATCCGCCGCGTCGGCCATGTCCGGGTCTTCGCGGCGCTCGGTTCGCTGATCTCGGCGGTTCTGGTGCTGTATGCGGTGGCGCCCAACTGGATCGCCTGGACGCTGATGCGGGTCGTCATCGGCTTTTCCTTCTCGGGCGTCTACATCACCGCCGAAAGCTGGCTGAACAACTCGGCCACCAACGAGACGCGCGGGCAGGCGCTGTCGGCCTACATGATCGTGCAGATGATCGGGATCATCGCCGCGCAGGCCCTGCTGAACGTGGGCGACCCCTCGGGCTATCTGCTGTTCATCCTGCCCTCGGTGCTGGTCTCGATCGCCTTCACGCCGATCCTGCTGAGCGCGGGGCAGGCGCCGGCCTTCGATTCGACCAAACCGCTGAGCTTCCGCGCGCTCTATACCGCCTCGCCGCTCGGCTGCGTCGGGATGTTCCTCGTCGGCGGCATCTTCGCCGCGCTCTGGGGCATGGCCTCGGTCTTCGGCACGACGGCGGGGCTGAACGTGGCGCAGATCTCGATGTTCGTGGCGGCGATCTATCTGGGCGGGCTGGTGTTCCAGTATCCCATCGGCTGGGTGTCGGACCGGATGGACCGCCGCCAGCTGATCCTGATCTGCGCCGCCATCGGCGGGGCGGCGACGCTGGTGCCGGTGCTGGTGCCGACGCCGTTCTGGCTGCTCCTGGCGGTGGCGATGGTGGCCGGCGGCATCGCCAACCCGCTCTATTCGCTGCTGGTGGCCTATACCAACGACTTCCTCGACAATTCCGACATGGCCGCCGCCTCGGCGGGGCTGCTGTTCATCAACGGGCTGGGCGCCATCGGCGGCCCGCTGGTTACCGGCTGGATGATGTCCCGGCTGGGGCCGCCCGGGTTCTTCCTCTACATCACCGCGCTGATGGCGCTGCTGGCGATCTATGCCGGCTACCGGATGACGCGGCGGCCGCCGCTGGCCTCCGACCAGACCGGCGCCTTCGCGGCGCTGTCGCCCACCGCCTCGCCGCTGGCGGTGGAGGCGGCACTGGGTGCCGCGCAGGAGCACGGACCGCAGGCGGGCGGGCGGGGCTGACCCGACGCCGGGCGGCGGGGACCGCCGCGGATCCGGGCCGGTCCGCCGGGTCTGGCCTTCCGCCCCCGGCTCTGCCACCCTCCGGTCAGCCGGCGGATGCCGCCCCGGCCGTCCCGCCGCAGGAGGTGCCCCATGTCCACGACCGCCGACATCATCGACTTCTGGACCGCGGCCGGCCCCGAGGGCTGGTATCGCCAGGACGAGGCTTTCGACGCCACCATCCGCGACCGGTTCCTGCCCGACTGGGAAGAGGCGCGCGCCGGCCGGCGCGAGGCATGGGTGAACGGGTCCGACGGCGCGCTGGCCTATCTGATCCTGACCGACCAGTTCCCGCGCAACATGTTCCGCGGCGATCCGCGCAGCTTTGCCACCGACGCGCTGGCGCTGGCCGCGGCGCGCCGCGCGGTCGAGGCGGGCTGGGACATGGGCATCGCCGAACCGACGCGGCAGTTCTTCTACCTGCCCTTCATGCATGCCGAGGACCCCGAGGCGCAGGCACGCTGCTGCGCGCTGATCGCCGAGCGGATGCCGGAAACGGGCGCCGACAACCTGCGCCATGCGGTGGCGCATCGCTGGGTCATCGACAGGTTCGGGCGCTTTCCCTATCGCAACGCGGCCCTGGACCGCGACACCAGCGCCGAGGAGGCGGCCTTTCTGGCCGAGGGCGGCTATGGTGCGGCGCTGCGGGCGATCGACGCGGAAAGCGGCGAAGAAGGCCGGAACGACGAGGCGCGTTGAACCGTTTCCGAAAATAGTTTAAGGCCAAACTATCGTCGCAGCAGGAGGACGGAATGGCAGCGCAGAGCTTCGACATGATCGTGATCGGCGCCGGGCCCGGCGGCTATGTCGCCGCGATCCGCGGCGCGCAGCTGGGGCTGAAGGTGGCCATCGTCGAGCGCGAGAGCCTCGGCGGCATCTGCCTGAACTGGGGCTGCATCCCGACCAAGGCGCTGCTGCGCTCGGCCGAGGTCTTCCACCTAATGCACCGGGCCAAGGAATTCGGGCTGAAGGCCGATGGCATCGGCTATGACCTCGACGCCGTGGTGAAACGGTCGCGCGGGGTGGCCAAGCAGCTGTCCTCGGGCATTGCCCACCTGATGAAGAAGCACAAGATCACCGTCTTCATGGGCACGGCCACGCTGGCCGCGAAGGGCCTCGTCGCGGTGAAGACCGACAAGGGCGCCGAGGAGCTGACCGCGAAATCCATCGTGCTGGCGACGGGCGCGCGTGGGCGCAACCTGCCGGGTCTGGAACCCGATGGCGACCTGGTCTGGGGCTATCGCGATGCGCTGGTGGCGAAACGGATGCCGAAGAAGCTGCTGGTGATCGGATCCGGGGCCATCGGCATCGAATTCGCCAGCTTCTTCAACACGCTCGGCGCCGAAACCACGGTGGTCGAGGTGATGGACCGGATCCTGCCGGTCGAGGATGCCGAAATCTCGGCCTTCGCGAAGAAGCAGTTCGTGAAGCAGGGCATGACGATCCGCGAGAAGACCACGGTGAAGAAGCTGGACCGCACCCCCGGCAAGGGCGTCGTCGCGCATCTGGAGGCCGACGGCAGGACCGAGACGGCCGAGTTCGACACCGTGATCTCGGCCGTGGGCATCGTCGGCAATGTCGAGGATCTGGGGCTCGAGGCGCTGGGGGTGAAGATCGACCGCACCCATGTGATCACCGACGAATATTGCCGCACCGGGGTCGAGGGGCTCTATGCCATCGGCGACGTCGCGGGCGCGCCCTGGCTGGCGCACAAGGCCAGCCATGAAGGCGTGATGGTCGCGGAACTGATCGCGGGCGGGCATCCGCATCCGATCAAGCCGGGCAGCATCGCCGGCTGCACCTATTGCCAGCCGCAGGTGGCCAGCGTCGGCCTGACCGAGGCGAAGGCCAAGGAGGCGGGGCACGAGGTCAAGGTCGGCCGCTTCCCCTTCATCGGCAACGGCAAGGCCATCGCGCTGGGCGAGGCCGAGGGCATGGTGAAGACGGTCTTCGACGCCAAGACCGGCGAATTGCTGGGCGCCCATATGGTCGGGGCCGAGGTGACGGAGCTGATCCAGGGCTATGTGATCGGCCGCACGCTGGAAACCACCGAGGCCGAGCTGATGGAGACGGTCTTCCCGCATCCGACGCTGAGCGAGATGATGCACGAAAGCGTGCTGGACGCCTACGGACGCGCGCTGCATTTCTGAGGCGAGGGTGCAGGTCTGGGGGAAGGGGGCTGTCTGCCCCCTCTTGAGCCTGCGGCTCAATTCACCCCCGAGGATATTTCCGCCGACAAGACGCGAAGGCGCGCCCGCGCGCCCTCAGTCCTTCGCCAGCGGGTGATGGGTCAGCACCAGCGCCTTCAGCCGTTCGTCCACGACATGGGTATAGATCTCGGTCGTGGCGAGATCGGCATGGCCGAGCAGCGTCTGGATTGCGCGCAGGTCGGCCCCGCCTTCCAGCAGATGCGTGGCGAAGGCATGGCGCAGCACATGCGGCGTCACCGCCGCGGGGTCGAGCCCCGCCGCCCCGCTGATCGCCCGCAGCGTGGTGAAGAAGCCCTGCCGGGTCAGATGCCCCGCCGCGCCTTTCGCCGGGAAGAGAAAGCGCGAGGGCGCGGGCCGCTGCGCCGCGGGGCTGGCCATGCGCCGCGCCTCGTCCTCGGCATCGCGGGTGGCCAGCCAGTCGGCCAGCGCGGCGCGGGCCGGGGCGGACAGCGGCACCAGCCGTTCCTTGCCGCCCTTGCCGCGCACCAGGATCATCCGCGGATCGCCCCGCGCCGCCGCCACCGGCAGCGAGACGAGTTCCGTCACCCGCATCCCCGTGGCGTAAAGCAGTTCCATCAGGCAGGCGTTGCGCAGCCGTTCCGCGGGGCTGCGGCCGGTGGCGCGGGCGGCGTCGAGCAGCGCCTCCACTTCGGCCCGGGTCAGCGTCTTCGGCAGGCTGCGGGACTTCCCCGGTCCGGTCAGCCGGATCGCCGGATTGTCGGCGCGCCAGCCTTCCTCATGCGCAAAGCGGTAGAGCTGGCGGATCGCCGACAGCCGCCGCGCGCGGGTGGCCTTCGACAGGCCCTGCGCCTCGCAGGAAACGAGATAGGCCTCGACCCGCTCGCGGGTGGCGCCGGCGAAGCCCTCGCCGCGATGGGCGAGCCAGCCCGCGAAATCCTTCAGGTCGCGGCCATAGGCCAGCCTGGTGTTGGTGGCCGCGTCGCGGTCGGCGGCCTGCGCCTCGAGAAAGGCGGAAATCCACAGGTCCATGCTGGCGGGGGCGGTCATCCCCGCCGCTCCAGCAACATCAGTTCCAGCGCGGCGCGGCGGGCGGTCGATTCCAGCCCCGCCTGCCGCAGCGCCACCAGCCCGTCGGTGACATGGCGCAGGTCGCCCCGCGCGCCCTCGGTGACGTCGCGCATGGCGAGCAGCAGCAATTCGCCCATCCGGTCCGACTGCACCAGCAGGGCGTGCCGTTCCGCCAGCGTGGCATCGGGCAGGAAGGCCGCGCGGATCGCGGCGCCCAGACGGTCGGGCTGCACCGTGCCGCTGGCATCCCCGCGGGCGAGGCCGATCAGGAAGGCCTCGACGCCGTCCTGCGGCCGCCGCGCCAGCGCGATCGATTCGTAGTCGGGCGACAGCAGCCCCAGCCGGAAGGCCAGCGCCCCGGCCTGTCCCTTCAGCCCCAGCCGGGCCAGCCGCGCCCCGTAGAGATCGGCGAAGGGCACCTCGAGCTCCACCGCCGCCATCTGCGCCCAGGCCTCGGGCAGCGCCTCGGCCAGCGCGTCGGCATCGCCCGCCTCCAGTGCCGCCTCCAGCCGCTGCACCGCCGCCGTCCGGTCCCAGACCCCGCCCGAGGCGGCGGGCGCGCGTTCGGTATACAGCCCGAGCAGCCGGTTCGGCTCGATCGCGCCGGTCCGCGCCAGCCGTTCGCCCGCCTCCAGCCGCGCCTTCCAGCCGGCATTCGACCGCAGGTCGGATTGCGCGAAGGCGAGGGGCAGGGTGGTCGTGCTCAGCGGCTGGCCCACCGCCTCCATCAACCGCAGCACCAGCGGCGTCGGCCGCGCCGGCGGCGGCAGGTCCAGCGCCTCTTCGGCGAGGTCGGGGTCGAGGAAGCGGTGCAGCAGGTCGCTCGTCGCCGGATCGACCTCGCCCAACACCTCGCCGGTGGCCAGCGCCAGCGCCGCCGCGTTCCAGTCGCCGCCGCGGGCGAGGCAGAAGATCCGGGCGGGGAAGGTCGGCGCGATGCCGGGCGTGTCGCGCATCTTGGCGCAGGCCCGGTCCTCTTCGCCGATCAGCAGCGCCACGTCGAACCAGCGGCGGAACGCCTCGGGGTCGGGCTGGGCCGGCAGTTCCAGCAGCGCCAGCGCCGGATCGAGCGCGCCGAGGTCCAGAAGCTTGTCCACCCGCGCGAGGTAGAGCGTGTCCCGCCCCGAGCCGTCGAGCGGCGGGTCGAGTTCCGCGGTCAGCATCAGCATCAGCAGGCCGCGCAGCGCGGGCAGCGTTTCGGACCGGTCGTCGGCGATCAGTTGCGCCAGATCGGCGGCGGGGGTCGCGCCCCACAGGTCGCGCGGCAGGCCCGACCGGGCGGCCGCGGTCAGGCCGAGCGCATCGGGCGTGACCTCGCCCAAGGGCGACACGGCGATGGTTTCGGGGGCAGCGCCCGTGGCCACGGGCGGTTCGGCGGCCAGCCGCGATCCGGGGTCGGATCCGACGATGGACCCGGTCGGGGCGCCCGCTTGCGGCGCGACGGCGGCCACGCTGTTCGACAGCCAGTCGATGGCGGAGAGCGGGCGCCCCCCGTCATCCTGCGCGGCAAGGGGTGCGGCGCCCGCCAGCGTCAGGACCAGCGCGAACGCCGTCGTCGTGTCACGGGCCGTCATTCAGCGTCACCGGCTTGCGCATTTCGGTGGTCGCGGGGGTGAGGTCGGCCAGATAGGCGTAGCCGGTCAGGCCGACGAAGCCCAGGACCGCCAGAATCACCACCGCCTTGAAGATGCGCGCCATATCTCTGCCCTCTGCCTTCTGCCCCGCGTCCGGATGCCGGCACGTTCCCCGCCGGTCATCCGCATCGCATCCGCCGCTACCTTCTGTTCGGCGGGCGCATCATATATGGCATGTCCGGCAGGTTCACGCCATGACGGCGGAAACTTGCCGTGATCCGGCGGGCGGCGACCTGCCGGACAAGGCGAAGCGGAGGGCGGGTGAAGGCGAGATTGCGCAAGACCGTGGTCATGGTCGGCATGATGGGGGCGGGGAAGACGGCGGTCGGCGGCGCGCTGGCCCGCGCGCTCGGCGTGCCCTTCCTCGATTCCGACGACGAGATCGAGCGTGCGGCCAATCGCAGCGTCGCCGAGATCTTTGCCCGTGACGGCGAGGCCTTCTTCCGCGAGAAGGAGGCGCAGGTGATCGGCCGGTTGCTGGCGGGGCGGCCCTGCGTGCTGTCCACCGGCGGCGGCGCCTTCCTGTCGGACCGCAACCGTGCCCAGATCGCCGAACGCGGCATCTCGGTGTGGCTGAAGGCGGATCTCGACCTGCTGTGGCACCGGGTGCGGCACAAGTCGACGCGGCCGCTGCTGAAGACGGCCGATCCCCGGGGGACGCTGGCCGCGCTGCTGGAGGTGCGGGCGCCGGTCTATGCGCTGGCCGATGTCACGGTCGAGTCGCGCGCGGGGCTTAGCGTGGACGAAATGACCGCGGCGGTGATCGACCGGCTGATGCAGGTGCCGGGGCTGTTCGACAGGCCCGCCCCGCCTCCCGCCGCGGCAGAGGACGGCGCGCCGCCCGCAAAGGAAGGAACAGGCGGATGAGTGGCAAGACGGTGCATGTGGAACTGGCCGAGCGGAGCTATGACATCCGCATCGGCAGCGACCTTCTGGCCGAGGCCGGGGCCGAGATCGCGCCGCTGCTGGCCCGGCCCCGGGTCGCGGTGATCACCGACGAAAGCGTGGCCAGGCTGCATCTGCCGGCGCTGAAGGCCGGGCTGGCCGGCCTCGACGTCGCGGTGCTGGCCCTGCCGCCCGGCGAGGGCACCAAGGGCTGGCCAGAACTGGCGCGCACGGTCGACTGGCTGCTGGAACAGAAGATCGAGAGGCGCGACCTGATCATCGCCTTCGGCGGCGGGGTGATCGGCGATCTGGCGGGCTTCGCGGCGGCGATCCTGCGCCGGGGCGTGCGCTTCGTCCAGATTCCCACCACCCTGCTCGCGCAGGTGGACAGTTCCGTCGGCGGCAAGACCGGGATCAATTCGGGCCATGGCAAGAACCTGATCGGCGCCTTCCACCAGCCCGCGCTGGTGCTGGCCGATGTCGCGCTGCTGGACAGCCTGCCGGAACGCGACTTCCTCGCCGGTTATGGCGAGGTGATGAAATACGGCCTGCTGGGCGATCAGGTCTTCTTCGAATGGCTGGAGGCGAACGGGCCGGCGCTGGCGCGGGGCGACCGCGCCATGCGGCAATATGCGGTGCTGCGCTCGGTCGAGATGAAGGCGGGCATCGTCGAGCGGGACGAGACCGAACAGGGCGAGAGGGCGCTGCTGAACCTTGGCCATACTTTCTGCCATGCGCTGGAAAAGGCCACGGGCTATTCCGCGCGCCTGCTGCATGGCGAGGGCGTGGCCATCGGCTGCGCGCTGGCCTTCGACCTGTCGGCGCGGCTGGGATACTGTTCGCAGGAACTGCCGGGCCGGGTGCGCGCGCATCTGCGGGCGATGGGCGCCAAGACCGATCTGGCCGACATCGAGGGCGACCTGCCGGATGCCGGGGCGCTGGTGGCGCTGATGGCGCAGGACAAGAAGGTGGTGGATGGCAGGCTGCGCTTCATCCTCGCCCATGACATCGGCGACACCTTCGTGGCCGAGAAGGTGGACCCGGCCGTGGTAACGGCGCTGCTGCGGGACGAACTGGCGCGGCGGTGACGGTGGCCCGCCCGGCGGCCGGGCGGACCATCCATGTGGCGTAGAGTCAGCGGACCGTTACGGTGACGCAGCCCGACAGCGTGCCCTTTTCGCCTTCGGCCTTGTTGCGGGTGCAGAACTTGTCGGCGCCCTTGAAGCCGGGATTGGGCGTATAGACCACGCCGTTGTCGGTCAGGCCGATCTTGCCGTTCTTCGGCGCGCGGGTCAGCGTGACCTGCTTGGCCGGTACGCGGCTGTCGGTCGCGTCGTTGACGAAATTGGCGAAGCCGATCAGGCAGACGCTGTCGCTGGCGCCCATCTCGAACTTGCCGTCGCCCTTGCCGCTGCCCCAGCCGCGGCCGAGACCGCCGTTGCAGGCCGCCTGGGCCGCCGGTGATGTCATGAGGAAGGCGGCGCAGCCGGCCGCAAGCAGAATGGAATATTTCATGTAACTGATCCGATCAATCGAATGGAAGGTCCGTGCCTTGCTGAAATCTGGCTGGCACGTCAGGAAGTCTGCCACATTTTCCGTCCGCAACCAGCGGAAATGCGATGCAGAAAATGAAGGTTTGGGCCGGACCGCGCGGCCCGGCCTTCCTTGTCCCGCTCAGGCCCGTTCCAGCGCCACCGCGATCCCTTGTCCCACGCCGATGCACATGGTGGCCAGCGCGCGACGGCCGCCGGTCAGCGCCAGTTGCAGCGCGGCGGTGCCGGTGATCCGCGCGCCCGACATGCCCAGCGGATGGCCGAGCGCGATGGCCCCGCCATTGGCGTTCACCCGCGGGTCGTCATCAGCGATGCCGAGCCGGCGCAGCGTGGCCAGCCCCTGCGAGGCAAAGGCCTCGTTCAGCTCGATCACGTCGAAATCGGCGGGCGTCAGCCCCAGACGCGCCATCAGCTTCTCGCTGGCCGGGGCCGGGCCGATGCCCATGATCCGCGGCGGCACGCCGGCGGTCGCGCCCCCCAGCACCCGGGCGACGGGCGTCAGCCCGTGCCGCGCCGCCGCCGCCTCCGACGCGAGGATCAGCGCCGCCGCGCCGTCGTTCACGCCGCTCGCATTGCCGGCCGTCACCGTGCCGCCCTTGCGGAACGGCGTGGGCAGCTTCGCCAGCGCCTCGATGGTCGTGGCGCGGGGATGTTCGTCGCGCTCCACCACCACCGGGTCGCCCTTGCGCTGCGGGATCGTCACCGGGGTGATCTCGCGCGCCAGCCGGCCGTTCGCCTGCGCCGCCGCCGCCTTCGTCTGCGAGGCCAGCGCGAAGGCATCCTGATCCTGCCGGCTGATCCCGAATTCCTCGGCCACATTCTCGCCGGTCTCGGGCATCGAATCCACGCCGTATTGCGCCTTCATCAGCGGGTTGACGAAGCGCCAGCCGATGGTGGTGTCGTGAATCTCGGAGGCGCGGGAAAAGGCGCTTTCGGCCTTGGGGATCACGAAGGGCGCGCGCGACATGCTTTCGACCCCGCCCGCCACGATCAGCTCGGCCTCGCCCGCGCGGATCGCGCGCGCCCCGGTGATGACCGCGTCCATGCCCGATCCGCACAGCCGGTTCATCGTGGTGCCCGGAACGCTGTCGGGCAGCCCCGCCAGCAGCAGCGACATCCGCGCGACATTGCGGTTGTCCTCGCCCGCCTGATTGGCGCAGCCGAAGATCACCTCGTCCACCGCCGCCCAGTCGAGCCCCGGATGCCGTGCCATCAGCGCCTTCAGCGGCACGGCGCCCAGATCGTCGGCGCGAACGGGCGACAGCGCGCCGCCGAACCGGCCGATGGGGGTGCGGATATAGTCGCAGATGAAGACGTCGGTCATTCGGCAAGCTCCGGTACGGTCAGGTCGGTCAGGGGGCCGTCGAGGTGCAGCCGCGCCCCGGTCATCGCCTGCAGATCCTCGAGGCTCTGGCCCGGCAGCTTCTCGCGCAGGACGAACCGCCCCTCGGCAATGTCGACGACGGCATGGCTGGTATAGACGCGGGTGACGCACGCGACCCCGGTCAGCGGAAAGGTGCAGCGGTCCACCAGCTTCGGCTGGCCGTCGCGGGTGACATGGTCGGTGATGACGGCGACGCGTTTGGCCCCATGCACCAGGTCCATCGCGCCGCCCACGGCAGGCACGCCCTTCGAACCCACGCGCCAGTTGGCCAGATCGCCGGTTTCGGCCACCTGATAGGCGCCGAGGATCGCCACGTCGAGATGCCCGCCCCGCACCATCGCGAAGCTGTCGGCATGGTGGAAGATCGCGGCCCCGGGCTTCAGCGTGATCGCCTTCTTGCCCGCATTGATCAGGTCCCAGTCCTCCTGCCCCGCGGGTGGGGCCTCGCCGAAGTCCAGCACGCCGTTCTCGGTGTGGAAGATCGCCTGCCGGCCGGGGGGCTGATAGCGCGCCACCATTTCCGGAAAGCCGATGCCGAGGTTGACATAGGCGCCGTCCGCGATGTCCTGCGCCGCGCGCCAGGCGATCTGGGCGTTGGTCAGCCCTTTGACCATCGTGCCGGTCATGCGTATCCCACCCCGGCGCGGATCAGCGCCTCTTCCTGTTGCGGTTCCCGGACCTCGACCACGGCATCGACGAAGATGCCGGGGGTGACCACCAGTTCGGGGTCGATGCCCCCCGCCGCGACGACGCGGCTGGCCTGCACGACGGTGCGCGCCGCGGCCATGCACATCAGCGGGTTGAAATTGCGCGCGGCCAGGCGGTAGGTCAGGTTGCCGTGGCGGTCGGCGGTTTCTGCCTTGACCAGCGCCACATCGGCCTTCAGCCAGCGTTCCTGCACATACATCCGGCCGTCGAACTCGGCCACCGGCTTGCCCTCGGCCAGTTCGGTGCCGAAGCTCGTGGGTGTGTAGAAGGCGGGGATGCCCGCCCCCGCGGCGCGGATGCGTTCGGCCAGCGTGCCCTGCGGCACCAGTTCCAGCGCGATCCCGCCCGCCAGATAGCGTTCGGTGAAGGCACGCGGGTCGGACGAGCGCGGGAAGGAACAGATCATCTTCGCGACCATGCCCGCGTCGATCATCGCCGCGATGCCGATCCGGCCGTTGCCGGCATTGTTGTTGATGACGGTCAGGCCGCCGGGGCTGCCCGTGGCGCGAAAGCGGTCGATCAGCGCATGGATCAGCTCGATCGGCGCGCCCGATCCGCCGAAGCCGCCGATCATCACGCTCGCGCCGTCGGCGATCCCTTCGACCGCCGCGGCGGGCGTGGCGATGGTCTTGTCCAATGGCGCCTCCCCCGATGCCGTCCGTATGCGCAGGCAAATTAGGCGCCGGCGGGCGGCCGCGCCAGCGTCGCCGTGCGGTGGTTGACATTTGTTTGCATGGCGCCCTTTCTTGTGCGCATGGCGAACATGCAGACGATGGACGGCGGTTCAGGCAGCAGGGGCGGGCGCGACAGCGACTTCGTCGCGTCGCTGGGCAAGGGGCTGCGGGTGCTCGAGGCCTTCGGCGCCGACACGCCCCGCCTGTCGATCACCGAGGCGGCGGCGCGGGCCGGGCTGGACCGCGCGACGGCGCGGCGCTGCCTGCTGACGCTGCACGCGCTCGGCTATGCCGATTACGACGGCAAGTTCTTCGCGCTGACGCCGCGGGTGCTGCGGCTGGG
The DNA here is from genome assembly GCF_003993775.1 of Frigidibacter oleivorans. Lineage (GTDB taxonomy): Bacteria > Pseudomonadota > Alphaproteobacteria > Rhodobacterales > Rhodobacteraceae > Frigidibacter > Frigidibacter oleivorans. The sequence continues at coordinate 77,536 of NZ_RJRZ01000004.1, read as the reverse complement.
GACGGCGGCACTGGCCTCGCTGCCGCTGCCGCAGCTGGTGCAGCCCTGGCTGGACCAGCTGTCCGAACGGATCGGTCAATCGACCTCGGTCTCGATCCTCGACGGGACCGAGGTCGTCTATCTGGCGCGGGCGGCGCAGCGCCGGGTGATGTCCATCGGGCTGCTGCCGGGGTCGCGGCTGCCCGCGCATTGCACCTCGATGGGGCGGGTGCTGCTGGCGGCCCTGCCCGAGGCCGAGGCACGGGCGATCCTCGACCGGTCCGACCTGTCGCCCCGCACCGCGGCCTCGGTGACCGAGCCGGAGCGGATCATGGATCGGCTGCGGCAGGTGCGGGCCCAAGGCTATGCCCTGATCGACCAGGAGGTGGAGCCCGGCCTGCGCGCCATCGCGGTGCCGGTGATCGACGCGCGGGGGCGCACGGTCGCGGCGATGAACACCGGCGCCGCCGCGGTGCAGGCGACCGCGGACGATCTGGTATCGCTCTACCTGCCGGAACTCCTGCGCGTGCAGGAGGGGTTGCGCCGGGTGCTGGCGTGACAGACTAGGCCCATTCGCCGCCCCGGAACACCGGCACCCGGCTGCCATCGGCGGCGATGCCGTCGATGTCGGTCCCGGGCCCGCCGATCATCCAGTCCACATGGATGATGCTGGAATTCCCGCCACGTTCGGCGATCTGGTCGGGCGTCAGGTCGGCGCCGCCGACGAAGCAGCCCGAATAGCACTGGCCGAGCGCGATGTGGCAGGCGGCGTTTTCATCGAACAGCGTGTTGAGGAACAATACCCCGGCCTGCGCGATCGGCGAGGAATGCGGCACCAGCGCCACCTCGCCCAGACGGCGGGCGCCCTCGTCGCTGTCCAGCAGCTTCTGCAGCACCGCCTCGCCCCGCTCGGCCCGCGCCTCGACGATCCGGCCCGACTCGAACCGCACCTCGATGCCCTCGATCAGGCTGCCCTGATGGGCGAGCGGCTTGGTCGCCCGCACCGACCCCTCGACCCGATGGGCATGGGGGGTGGTGAAGACCTCTTCGGTCGGGATGTTGGGGTTGCAGGTCACGCCGTTCTTGGCCTGCGAGGCGCCGCCATGCCATTCATGCCCGTCGGCCAGCCCCACCGTCAGGTCGCAGCCCGGCCCGGTGAAATGCAGCGCGGCAAAGCGCCGGTCGTTCAGCCAGCCGGTCCGCGCCTTCAGCGCCGCGTTATGCGCCGTCCAGTCCGCGACCGGATCGTCGCCGGTGACGCGCGAGGCGGCGAAGATCGCCTCGGCCAGCCGGGCCAGCGCCTGATCGGGCGGCAGGTTCGGGAAGACCCGCGCGGCCCAGCCCGGGGTGGGGCAGGCGGCGATGGTCCAGTTGATGTCGAATTCGGCGATCTTCGCCAGCGCGGGCTTGTAGGCCAGCGCATTGGCCTTGCCGGCGCGGGCGACCTTGCCCGGATCCTCGCCGGCCAGCAGCATCGGATCGTCGCCGACGATCGCCATCCGCGCGGCGTTCCGGCCAAAAGCCGCGGCCATCCCGTCATAGAGCCAGCCGGGCGCGCGGTCGAAACTGTCGTCGGCAGCGTGGCGATAGCGTGCCAACGTCACCTCGTCATCCGCCAGAATCGGGGTCACCACGCCGGCGCCGGCACGATAGGCCGCGGCGGCGACCCGCCGCACCAGCGGCAGCGCCGCCACCGGCGCGGTCAGGACCAGATCCTGCCCCGGCTGCAGGTTCAGCCCGACCCGGACCGCCGCCTCGGCCAGACGGTCCAGCATCTCGGGCGAGACGGGGTTTTCGGCGGCATCGGGCATTGGGGGACCTCCGGTCTTGGCTGTACGCGGTCGTTGGGGGGCAGGCTCTGCCGATTGCACGCCGGGGTCAAGGCGGGGTAGGGCGGGGACCTGCCGGGGGCATTGGACGGCGGGCCGTCTTCGAAGACAATCGGTCGCGACCGGCACGGCAAACCGACTGCACCCTCGACATTGACCTATACATATAGCTTAATGTCGTTTATCCCGGTTCCCGAACCGCTGACGAAAGGGATGCCCGATGACCAGCCAAACCGCCGCCACGCCCGCCGGTCCGGGCAGGGTCGGGTTCGAGTCGCGTGACACCGCCGCAGGGCGCGTCGTGGTCCTGCATATCGACAATCCGCCGGTCAATGCCGGATCGCACGGGGTGCGCCACGGCCTGGTCGAGGGGCTGTCCCGCGCCTGCGCCGAGGGCGCGGATGCGGTGGTCATCGCCGGGGCGGGGCGCTGCTTCGTGGCCGGTTCGGACCTGCGCGAGTTCGGCAAGCCGCTGGCGCCGCCGGAACTGCCCGACGTGATCCGCGCGATCGAGGCGGCGCCGCTGCCGGTGGTCGCGGCGCTGCACGGGGTGGCGCTGGGCGGCGGGCTGGAGCTTGCGCTGGGCTGCGACTGGCGCGTCGCGGCGCCGGGCACGATGATCGGTCTGCCCGAGGTGTCGCTGGGCTTCGTGCCGGGGGCGGGCGGCACCCAGCGGATGCCGCGCCTGACCGGACAGGCCCGCGCCATCGAACTGATCTGCGATGCGACGCGCATCCCGGCCGAGACGGCGCTGGCTGACGGGCTGGTCGACGCCGTGGTCGAGGGCGATCCCGCCGAGGCGGCCATCGGCTTTCTGGCCGAGACCAAGCGCGGCAAGCGCCGCACCATCGAACTGACGCCGCCGGCCGAACCCGTGGCGGAGATCGAGGCGGCGGCGGCGCGCGCGACGAAGCGCGGCCGGGGCCGGCCCAACGTGGCCGAAGCGGTGCGGCTGGTCCGCGCCTCGGCCGGGCCCGACGCAGCGGCGGCGCTGGCCGACGAACGTGCGGTGTTCCAGCAGCTGCGGCTGGCCGAGGATGCGGTGGCCCTGCGCTATCTGTTCTTCGCCGAGCGGCGCGCCGCCGCGGTCGAGGGGCTCGACCTTGCGCTCGCGCGGCCGGTGCGGGCCGTGGGCGTGATCGGCGGCGGCACGATGGGGCAGGGCATCGCCCGCGCGATGCTGGGCGCCGGCCTGCCGGTGACGCTGATCGAGCGCGATGCCGAGGCCGCGGCCCGCGCACAGTCGGCCATCGGCGCGACCTTCGACGGGCAGGTGGCCAAGGGCAGGCTCGGCGCGGTCGAGGCCCGGGATCGCAAGGACCGGCTTTCGGTCGATGCGGATATCGCGGCGCTCGGCGGGGTCGATCTGGTGATCGAGGCCGTGTTCGAGGAGATGTCGCTGAAGATCGACCTCCTCTCCCGGCTGGAGGCGGCGCTGCCGGCAGAGACGATCCTCGCCACCAATACCTCCTATCTCGACATCGACGCGATGGCCGCCGGCCTCAGCCATCCCGACCGGGTGCTGGGCCTGCATTTCTTCAGCCCCGCCGATGTGATGGCGCTGCTCGAGGTGGTGCGCGCGGCCAGGACCTCGGACGCGGCGCTGGCGACCGGGCTGAAGCTGGCGCGCCGGCTGGGCAAGCAGCCGGTCGTGGCGCGGGTGGGCGAGGGCTTCATCGGCAACCGGGTCTATGCCGCCTATCGCCGGCGTGCCGAGCTTCTGGTCCTCGACGGCGCGGCGCCCGAAGCGGTCGATGCCGCGATCACGGCCTTCGGCTTCGCCATGGGACCCTTCGCGGTGGCCGACATGTCGGGGCTCGACATCGCCTGGGCGATGCGCAAGCGGCAGGCCGCCACCCGCGATCCCCGGGCACGCTACGTCGCCATCCCCGACCGGCTGTGCGAGGCGGGGCGGCTGGGGCGGAAGACCGGGCGGGGCTGGTATGACTATGGCTCGGGCCGGGCGATGCCCGATCCAGAGGTCGCCGCGCTGATCGCCGCCGAGCGCAGTGCCGCGGGCGTGACCCCGCGCGAGATCGGCGCCGAAGAGATCTGCCGCCAGTTGATGGCCGCCATCGTCAACGAGGCCGCCTGCCTGATCGACGAGGGGATCGCGCAGCGTCCCTCGGATGTCGATGTGGCGCTGGTCAACGGCTACGGCTTTCCGCGCTGGCGGGGCGGGCCGCTCTACTGGGCGAAGGGACAGGATGCGGCGGCAGTGCAGGCCGACCTCGCGGCGCTGGCCGCCGCGGTGGGGCCGGGCTTCCGCGCCGGGCCGGTGGCGGTGGTGCTGGCCCGGCTGGAAACGGCCGAGGCGGGCGGGGCCGCCGGATCGCAGGGAGGAGACACCGCATGAAACTGCATTGGTCGCCGCGCTCGCCCTTCGTGCGCAAGGTGATGATCGTCCTGCACGAGACGGGGCAGCTGGACGAGGTGACGCTGGTCCGTTCGGTCGTGGCGGCGCATCTGCCGCCCAACCCCGCGGTGCTGGCCGACAATCCGCTGGGCAAGATCCCGACCCTGCTCACCGGTGACGGGCGGGCGCTGTTCGACAGCCGGGTGATCTGCGAGCATCTCGACCTGCGGGCCGGCGGCGCGCTGCTGCCCGCCTCGGGGCCGGCCCGCGACGCGCAGCTGCGCTGGCAGGCGCTGGCGGATGGCCTGACCGAGATCCTGCTGACCTGGCGGACCGAGATGCTGCGCCCGGGCGGCCCCTGGCCGTCGCTGACCGGGGGCTGGGCGGTGAAGGTGCGTGCCGCGATGGCCTGCCTCGAGGCAGAGGCGGACACGCTGGGCCGCACGCCGTTCGGGCTGGGCCAGATCGCGGTCGTCTGCGCGCTCGGGCAGCTCGACTTCCGCTGGGCCGATGCCGAGTGGCGCGGGCATTTCCCCCGGCTCGCCGCCCTTGCCGCCGACTGGGCGGCGCGGCCTTCGGTGGCGGCGACGGCCGTCGTCAACGATGCCGACGAGGGGCCGGAACCCGCGGCGGGACAGCTGCGGTTCGATGCGCCGCCGGCGCAAAGACCCTAAAGACTAGCTTTTGTGATTGAAGGGATCTCCGGCAGCCTGTATCCTGAGCGGGAGCAGGCATACCGGAGAACCACAATGCCCGAAGGCGGAACCGGCAACGCGACGGTCAGGGCGCTGCAGAAGAGCAACGTCTCGCGCTATATCCAGCTGGCGAGCCTCTTCCGGCAGCGCATCGACTCGGGGGACTGGGCGGTGGGCAGCCAGATCCCCACCGTGAAGGAACTGGCCGACCAGTGCGGCGTGGCCACGATGACCATCCGCCAGGCGCTGGACCTGCTGGAGGGCGAGGGGCTGATCGAGCGGTTCCGCGCCAAGGGCACCTTCGTGCTGGAGCGGCCGAGCCGCGACCTGTGGTGCGAGGTGCAGACGGACTGGTCCGGGCTGCTGATCGCGCGCGACAATGCCACCATCGAGATCCTCGGCGACGAGCGGGACACGGCGCTGCCGCGCCATGATGCGACCATCGGCGCCGCGGCGCCGGCCTATCGCCACCTGCGCCGGCGCCACAGCCGCGACGGCGCCGCCTTCCTGCTGGCCGATGTCTATGTGGACGAGCGGATCTGCCCGCTGATCCCCGAGGAGCATTACACCCGGATGACGGCGATGCGGCTGATCGCCGAACTGCCCGGCCATAGCATCGCCGATGCCCGCCAGATCGTCACCATCGGTTCGGCCGATCTCGAGACGGCGAGCGAGCTGAACGTTTCCATCGGCGACCCGGTGGCGAAGGTGCAGCGGATCGCGGTGGACCAGCAGGGCGACATCATCCTGCTGGCCAACGGCATCTATCGCGGCGACATGATGAAGATCGAGGTCAAGCTGCGCTGAGCCGCCGCCGCCTCTGCCGCCGCCTCTGCCGCGCCGGTCAGCCCAGCACGGGGCGCGGCATCTCGAACGAGCGCGGCGGCACGGTGTATTCCCGATAGCCCATGCGCCCCAGCGGGCGCAGCAGCTCGACATCGACCAGCCCGTCGCGCAGCACGCGTTCGTCGATATGGATGCCCACCACCTCGCCGATGGCCATCCGGTTGGTGCAGGGCGCGCCGGTCGCGGGCACGAGGTCGATCACCTGCGACAGCCGGCATTCGACGGAGACCGGGCTTTCGGCCACCCGCGGCGCGCCGATGTTGCGGCAGGGCGCCGGGGTCAGGCCCGCGGCCGCGAATTCGTCGATCTCGGGCGGGTAGGGGGCCGAGGTCGCGTTCATCGCCTCGCGCAGCTCGAAGGTGGCGATGTTGACGCAGAACTCGCCCGTGGCCTCGGCATTGCCCAGGCTGTCCTTGGCGCTGTCGGACGAGAACATCACGAAGGGGGGATTGCCCGAGATCGCGTTGAAGCAGCTGTAGGGCGCGAGGTTGGCGACGCCGCTGCCCGAACGGGTGGAAATCCAGCCGATCGGGCGGGGCACGATCAGCGCGAGCCAGGGGTTGTGCGGCAGGCCGTGGGATTCGGACCGCGGGTCGTAGAACATGGTCCGGCTCCTGTCAGGCGGCGGGGGGCATCTCGGCCAGCGGCCCGGCCACGGGCGGCAGCGCCGCCTCCAGATGCGGCGGCAGCGGCACGCGATGCACGTTCAGCGTCATCGCCACCATCGAATAGTAGCCGATCACCGCCGTCAGCTCGACCGCGCCGACCTCGCCCCACCGCGCGACCACGGCGTCATAGGCGGCGGTATCGACATCGCCCTGCTGCAGAAGCTGCCGCGCGAATTCGTAGATCTCCCGCGCTGCCGCGTCCTCGCCGAAATCGGGCGCGGCACAGGTCCGCACCGCCTCGGCAATCGCGGGTTCCAGCCCGGCGCGGTCGGCGTCGCCGGCATGGATCGCCCATTCCAGCTGGCTGTTCCAGCGCCGCGCCGTCACGAGGATCGCCAGTTCGTTCAGCCGGGTGGGCAGCGAGGTCTCGAACCGCAGCACCTGTCCCAGCCGTTGCCAGCGGTCGGCGAGGACCGGGTTGTGCAGCGCGGCGCGCAGCGGGCCGACCAGCGTGCCCCGCGGGCCCGAGACGATCTGGTCGTATACCTCGCGCTGCGCGGCGGTCATCGTCTCGGGGGACGGAAAGCTGATGCGGTCGGTCCCGCTGTCGGGGCCGCTGTCGGGGCTGTCGACGGGGGACGAGGTGTGGCCGAGCATGCCGGTCATGCAGTGGTCTCCTTCAGGCCGAGCGCGGCGAGGACGTCCCTGGTGTGCTGCCCCAGCAGGGGCGGGGCGGCGGTGAAGTCCAGCGGCGCTTCGCGGAAATTGAGCGGGCTCACGACCTGGCGGACATGGCCGGCGGTGGGGTGGGGAATGTCGCGCAGCATCCGGCGGTGGATCACCTGCGGTTCCTCGAAGACCTTGTCGACGGTATTGATCGGGCCCGAGGGCACGCCGGCGGCGGCGAAGCGCGCCAGCCAGTCGGCCATCGGCGCCCGCGCCAGCGCCTCGATCAGCAGCGCCTCGAGCGCGGGCAGGTTCTCCACCCGGGCGGGGTTGGTGGCAAAGCGCGGGTCGTCGGCCAGCGCGGGCTGACCGATCACCTCGGCGAACTTGCGGAACTGCCCGTCATTGCCGACCGCCAGCACGATATGGCCGTCGGCGACGGGGTAGACGTTCTGCGGCTGGATGTTCGGATGCCGGTTGCCGCGCCGGACGGGCGCCTTGCCCGAGACGAGGTAGTTCATCGCCTGGTTGGCCAGCATCGCGACCGAGACGTCGAGCATCGCGAGGTCGATATGGTCGCCCCGCCCGGTCTGGTCGCGGTTGGCCAGAGCTGCGAGCGACCCGATGGCGGCATACATGCCGGTCATGATGTCGATGATCGGCACGCCCACCTTCTGCGGCCCGCCCCCCGGCTCGTCGTCGGGGCCGCCGGTCACGCTCATCAGCCCGCCCATGCCCTGGATCATGAAGTCATAGGCCGCGTCGCCCGCCATCGGGCCGGTGAGGCCGAAGCCGGTGATGGAACAGTAGATCAGCCGCGGGTTGACCGCGCTCAGCGCCTCGTAGCCGAGGCCCATCCGGTCGAGCGTCCCGGTCTTGAAATTTTCCAGCAGGATGTCGCTTTGGGCGGCCAGCGCCCGCACCACGGCGCAGCCTTCCTCGGATTTGAGATCCAGCTCGACCGAGCGCTTGCCGCGGTTCACCGACAGGTAATAGCCCGCCTCCTTCGTGGGCGCGCCGTCCCGGTCCTTCAGGAAGGGCGGGCCCCAGCGGCGGGTATCGTCGCCTTCGCCCGGCCGTTCGACCTTGATCACGTCGGCGCCCAGATCCGCGAGGATCTGGCCGCACCACGGACCGGCCATGATCCGGCTGAGATCGAGCACCTTGATATGGGATAGCGGTCCGGGCATCAGTCGGTCTCCTTGGTCGTGACCGCCGCCTGATCGAGGAACCCGGTCAGGGCGTCGGCGAAGGCCGCGGGGGCCTGGAAATTGGGAAGGTGGCCCGCCCCGGCGATGGTGGCGGTGCGGGCGCCGGGGAGGGCGCCGAACTGGGCGGCGACGGCCGCGGGAATCGCGCCGTCCTCGGCCCCCGCGATCCCCAGCACGGGACGGCCGGCAAGCGAGGGCAGGACCGCCGACAGGTCATAGGCGGCAAGCGCGTGGGTCGCGGCGGCGAACCCCTCGACCGGGGTCGCGGCGATCATCGCCTCGAGCCTGCGGCGCAGGGGGCTGTCGGCCGCCGTCCCCGGCAGCCAGCGTTCGGCGGTGCCGGCGGCGATGGCGGCCATGCCGCCGGCGCGGGCGGTCTCGCGCCGCTCGGTCCAGAAGGCCTCGCGGCCCGGGGCGGAGCGCGCCACCCCGTCGACGGCGACGAAGGCGGCGGTGCGGTCCGGCCGCAGCGCATGGGCCGCAAGGCAGCTCGGCACGCCCATCGACAGGCCGACCAGCACCGCCCGCGCAATCCCGAGCGTATCCATCAGCGCCGAAAGGTCGGCGCCGTAATCCGCGAAGGCGAGCGGACCCGCGGTCACGTCGGACTGCCCGTGCCCGCGCTGGTCATAGCGCAGCACCCGGAAGCGGGGGGCAAGGGCCGCGGCGGTGTCGTCCCAGACCGTGAGGTCGGTCATCACCGAATTCGACAGCACGACCCAGGGCGCGCCCTCGGCTCCGTCGATCCGGATGTTGAGGGCAGTGCCGTCGGGCAGGGCGATATGGCGGGTCGCGCTCATGTGCGTCTCCGTCACGCTTCGCCCGGAGGCAGCTTCGCCCTGGCGCGGGTCCGCATCAGGTTCAGCAGACCGCCGAACACGGCCCAGACCAGCAGCAGGAGCGACATCGCGAGGATCGAGCCGGTCAGCGGGTCCGAGATCAGCCGGGTCGCGTCGCCGCGTGCCAGCAGCATGGCCCGGCGCAGGTTCTCTTCCAGCATCGGGCCCAGCACGAAGCCGAGGATCAGCGGCGCGGCAGAGTAGCCGACCTGCTGCATCAGATAGCCGAAGGTGCCGAAGATCACCGCGAGCCCGACATCGAAGACGCTGTTGCGCATGCTGAACACGCCGATGCAGATCAGCGCGATGACCACCGGGTAGACGTACTTGTAGGGAAATTGCAGGACGCGCACCCAGATCCCGATCAGCGGGATGTTGAGCACCAGCAGGAAGAGGTTGCCGATCCAGAAGCTGACGATGAGCCCCCAGAAGATCGTCGGATGCTCGGACACGAGCAGCGGCCCCGGCGTGATGCCGTGGATCATCAGCGCCCCCAGCATGATGGACATGGTGGGGCTGCCCGGGATCCCGATGGTGAGCGTCGGAATGAAGGCCGTCTGCGCGGCGGCGTTGTTCGCGGCCTCCGGCGCCGCGACGCCTTCCACCGCCCCGTTGCCGAACCGGGATTTGTCCCGCGCCAGCCGGAATTCGGTCGCATAGGCAAGGAAGGCCGCGATGACCGTGCCGGCCCCGGGCAAGGCACCCAGAAAGCCGCCGATGGAACTGCCCCGGGCCATCGGGCCGACGGTTCTGGCCATGTCCGCCCGCGTGGGCAGCATCGAGCGCATTGTCACCTTTTCGCGGATCTTGCGCTGCCCGGCGTCCTTGATCGAGCTGATCACCTCGGCGATGCCGAAGATCCCCATGGCGAGCGCGACGAGGCTCACGCCGTCCCGCAATTCGAGATACCCGAAGGTGTAGCGAAACTCGCCCGATGTCACATCGGTGCCGACGGTCCCCAGCAGCAGGCCCAGCACGACCATCAGCAGGCCCTTGACGACCGAGCCGCCGCCCACCGTGACCGCGGCGACAAGTCCCAGCAGCATGAGGGCGAAATAGTCGCCCGGTCCGAAGGACAGGCCGATCCTCGCGATCGCGGGACCGAAGCCCATCAGGGCCACCACGCCGACGCTCCCGCCGACGAAAGAGGCGATGGCGGTGATGAACAGCGCCACGCCGGCGCGGCCCTGCCGGGCCATCGGGCTGCCGTCGAGGCAGGTGATCGCGGCCGAGGGGGTGCCGGGAATGTTCAGCAGGATCGACGCGATCGAGCCGCCATATTCGCCGCCGTAATAGATGCCGGCCAGCATGATCAGCGCCGTCGTCGGATCGAGGTAGAAGGAAATCGGCAGAAGCATCGAGATCGCGGCGAGCGAGCCGAGCCCCGGCAGCACCCCGATGAAGGTCCCGACGAAGACCCCGAAGAAGCAGTAGATCAGGTTCTGGAACGTGAATGCGGTCGCCGCACCGACCAGGATGTTTTCCAGCATGGCGTCAAAAATCCCAACGGATCAGGGGCAGCGGCATCCCGAGCAGGCGCGAGAAGAGAAGCCAGGCGAAGGCGCAGGTCACGGTGGCGAGCACGGCCGCGGGCACGAAGCCGTAGCCCTTCTCGGACAGGACGGACAGGCCGATGACCGCGAAGAAGGCGGGGATCATGCCGAAGAAGCGCATGCAGATCCCGAAGCCGAGGACCGCGGCAAGGATGGCGATCATCGGCCGCCAGTCGATGGTTTGCGCTTCGGGCTTGAGGAAGGCACCGATCATTTCGCTGACCGCGAGAAGGGTCAGCAGGATCGAGAGAATGACCGGAAAATATCCGGGGCCCATCTGCCGCGCCGTGCCGAAATCGTAGTCGAGTGCGATGACCAGTCCTGCAACCCCGATGGCCGCAAGCATCGCCGATATCGCAAACCGCAGGGTAATCGTCTGCATTTGGCTTCGCCGTCCTTCTGTGTCGGGGCAGCGGCACGGACCGCCGCCCCGCGGTTGAGGCTTATTCGGAGATACCGAGATCGGTAATCACACTCGCCCATTTCTCGCGCTCGCTCGCCAGGAAGGCCGTGGCCTCCTCGGGCGTGGTCAGCGTCGGGGCGAGGCCGCGTTCGGCATAGATCTTGCGCACCTCCTCACTCTCCATCGCCGCGTTCAGCGCCTCGGAGAGCTTGGCCTGCACGTCGGCCGGCGTGCCGTCAGCCGTCACCAGCAGGTTCCACAGGACTGCGGTGTACCCCTCGAACCCGCTCTCGCTTACGGTCGGGACGTCGGGCAGCAACGTGTCGCGCTCGGGCGAGGTCACGGCGAGCGCCTTCAGGCCGCCGCCCCGCACCTGTTCCGCGCCTTCCGGGGTCGGCAGCAGCACCAGGTCGACATGCCCGCCAAGGGCGTCGTTCATCTGGGGAGTCGAGCCCTGATAGGGAATGTGCAGCATTTCCGCATCGGCCAGCGTCAGCAGATACTCCATGCCCAGATGGCCCGGCGTGCCGACGCCGGAGGTGCCGAAGGACACCTCGCCCGGATGTTCCTTGGCATAGGCGAACAGCTCGTCCAGCGTGTTCTGCTCGAGGTCCTTGCGGGCCGCGATCACCAAGCCGAGCGTGCCCATCACGCCGATGACGTCGAGCTGGCTGTCCATGTCGTAGCCGGTGTCACGGCCCATCGCCGACACCAGGATGGATGCGCCCAGGCCGCTCACGCCGAGGGTGTAGCCATCGGGTGCGGAGTTGGCCACATGGGCGATGCCGACGGTGCCGCTGGCGCCGGGGCGGTTCTCGACGATCACGGGCTGGCCCAGCGTCCGCGACATGTTGTCGGCGATGATCCGGCCGACGATGTCGGTCGATCCGCCCGGCGGGAAGCCGACGACCAGCGTCACCGGCTTGGTGGGGTAATCCTGCGCAAACGCCATGCCGGCGCTGCAGAGGGCGATGCCGCCGGCCGCTGTCGCGATCAGCGCGCGGCGGGTGACATTCCAGGTTCCGTTGGACATTTCAAACTCCTCCTCTTGTCGGTTCATGTGCCAGGCCGTCTTCGTCGGATCGGCTGGACTGCGTAATCTCGGGGTTGACGGGGCGGCCGCCCGGCCTTGGTCCGCCCGCGTGTTCCGTGCCGGTCCCCCTTCCGTAACGGCGGGTCGGGGCCTCAACCCCATCGGTTCGCGGCGGCCGCCCGCCCGCATTCGAGGCTCCGGATCAGCGCGCCGTCCCGCGCGTTCCGACCCGTCACCGGGCTTCTCCTCCTCCCACGGCACCACAAAGCCCGTGCCCTGCCGCTTCCTCCAAAAAGAACGTAAATATAGCACATAGCTTTTTGACGCCGGGCCAGATTCGTTGCAAGCGATTTGTGCCGGCTCGGTCCGCGGGGATGCCCGAGAGGCCCCGCAGGCAGTCGACAGGAACGGGGTCAGGTGCCCTCTCTTTGCGTTCTCATGCGGGCGAGTATCTCCTCCCTCCGGCCCGCGGCTGCCTCGAGCGTGGTGTCGTAGATGCTGTTGCCGTGGGCATCGATTCCCACGGTCAGCGGGCCCAGGCGTTCCACCTCGATGCGCGCGATCCGGTAATGCGAGATCATTTCGGGCCAGCCGATGCCGGTGACCTTGCGGATCGCTGCCGTGATGATCTCTGCGCCGCCGCCGAGGAAGCCGAGATAGACGCATCCGGCCTCGGCCATGGCGCGCGCGCTCTCGGCGCTCAACCCGCCCTTGCCGCCTGTCATCCGCAGGCCCAGCCCCGGTATCAGCCGCGGCATGTGGCCGTTGAAGCGCGTGCTGGTCGTCGGGTTCATGTAGACGATCCGCAGCGATCCGTCCTCGGCCTCCTCGTTCAGGCTGCCGAGGTGAAACAGCGCGCCGTTCCGCATGTCGAAGGGCAGCTCTTCCTGCCCGTCGATGCAGCGCAGCAGGCGGTCATGGGTCGGAAGCCCGGCGGTGGCGAAGATCTCGCCGGACAGGTACACGAGGTCCCCGGCCCGAAGCTCCTTGATCGCGTCCTGGCCGATCGGCAGGGTCAGATCGTGTTCGCGCAGGCTCATTCGCCCCACTCCATCCGGCCATCGTTCCAGATCTTCACGCTGGTCCGGCGGTTGATCCAGCAGTTGAAGCAGACGGCGACGGGCGTGAAGCCGTGCCCGCTCGAATAGTCGATGTGAACCCCCAGCACCGTGGTGTCGCCGCCCGTGCCCATCGGCCCGAACCCGAGCGCGTTCACCGCGGATTTCAGACGCTCCTCCATCTGCGCGAGGATCGGTTCGGGGTTCACCTGTCCGATCGGGCGCAGGGTCTGCTTCTTCGCGAGCGAGGCGCAGTGGTCGAAGGACCCGCCGATGCCCACCCCCATGACGACCGGCGGGCAATGCTGCGCGCCCGCCTTGATGGCGACGTCGAGAACGTAGGTCTCGATCTGCTCGAGCGACGGAAAGGTGAACAGTTCCAGCGCCGCCCAGCGACCCGACCCGAGCGCCTTGGGCGAGCAGACCATCTCGATATAGTCCGCCCCGCTTTCGAAGTCGTAGGACACGATGGGCATGTCCTTGCCGTGATAGCCGCGTTCCTGCGTCAGAGGGTTTGTCACATGCTTGAGCAGGGGTGGCTCGATGGTGTCGACAAGCTCCTCGTAGCCGCGCCGGATGGAGGCCTTCAGATCGCAGCCCAACTCGACCTTGCTGCCGATCTTGACGAAATAGGTCGGCACGCCGCTGTCCGAGCAGACGAAGCGGTCCTTGCGCTCGGCCAGTTCCGCGCTTTTGAGCTGCAGGTCGAGCGTCCGCCGCGCAAGCTCGTTCGATTCCGTCCGCATGGCCGCCCGCAGCCCTTCTTTCGCGTCTTCGGGCACCTTGCGGAGCGAGCGCGAATACAGCTCTCGCGTCGCGGTCTGGATCATCTCGTCGGTGATGGGCAACGGCTGGCTCTCCCTTGATCGGCGTACCTTCGGCCGCCATTCCGCATGTTCGCGCGGATAAAGATCAATGATATAACTTATAAGGTCGAGTTGGCAATGTCGCGAATGCGACGGATCAGGTCGACCCGGTTCTGGCGGGTATAGACCGCGGCATGCGGCGACAGCACGCAGCGTTCCAGCGAGAGGAACCTTTCATCGGGGGTCGGCTCGTTCTCGAACACGTCGAGCCCGGCGCCGGCGATGCGCCCGTCCCGAAGCGCCGCGATCAATGCCTCTTCGTCGACGACCGATCCGCGCGACACGTTCACGAGATAGCCCTGCGGCCCGAGCGCCTCGAACAGCGCGGCCGAGGCGAGGTGCCGGGTGTCCGCGCCTCCCGCACAACTGAGCACCAGCAGGTCCGACTCCGCCGCCAGCCGCAACAGATCGGGCTCGAAGTGCCAGGGCACGGGCTTGGCCTGCCGGCCCGTATAGGCCACCGTACAGCCGAGGGCGGAGAGCTTTTCGGCGATGCGGCCGCCGATCCGCCCCAGTCCGACGATCCCGGCCCGCGCGCCCGAGAGCCTGCGGCCCAGCGGCGCGCGACCCGTCGCCCACCCGCCGCTGCGCATGAACCGGTCATTGGCCGCGACATTGCGCATCGCGGCCATGGCCAGCGCCACGGCACATTCGGCGGTGTCCTCGGTCATGACATCCGGGGTCGGGCACAGTTCGATGCCGCGCGCCTCGAGCCAGGGCAGGTCGAAGAGATCGATCCCGGCGCCCACGCTGGCGATGCGCCGCAGCCCGGGAAGCCGCTCGATCACGCTCTTGTCGGCCCCGCCCATCGCCGATGTGAGACCCAGAACGATCCCAGCGACCGCCTGCTCTGGCAGGCCGGCCAGTTCCTCCGGCGACACGAAGTCGACCTCGGGTTCCAGCGCGTCGCGCACGTCCTTCGGAAAGGCGCCCAGCACCGCCACCTTCCGCGTCGTTCCAGACTTTGTCATAAGGTCCCTTCCTTCCGCTAGCCGGTCTGTGCCCATCTCACGAGGGCAGGTCCAGAACCGCCTTCGCCAGCATGTTGCGCAACACCTCGGTCGAGCCGCCGAAGATGGTCGTCGGCCGCGCGGAAAGCCAGGTGGCCGCGGCATGCAGGCGGATATCGCCGTCGGGCGGTTCGCCGAGGCCCGCCGTCTCGGCCGCGATCTCCAGCCCGAGGTCCGAGATGCGCTGGTACAGCTCGCTCTGGCAGATCTTCAGCATCGCGACATCCGCCCCGATCGGGCGGCCGTCGCGCAGCGCGTCGACATAGGTCTCGAAAAGGTCGGCCAGATCCTCGACCTCGCAGGCAAGGGTCACGTAGCGGTCGCGGAAGGCGGGGTCATGCCAGATGCCCCCCGCCCGAGCCTGAAGGCGCAGCCGCGCCAGCGCCGATGCGGACAGCCGGGGCGCGCCGATGAATACCCGCTCATGGCCGAGCAGCGCCTTCGCGATGGTCCAGCCGTCGTTGACGGCGCCGACGATGTGGTCGGCCGGCACCCGGACCGCGTCGAAGAACACCTCGCAGAATTCCGCGTCGCGCTCCAGGTTCAGGATCGGGCGGATGGTGACGCCGGGGGCATCCATCGGCACCAGCAGGAAGCTGATCCCCGCCTGCTTCTTCACCGTCTTGTCGGTGCGCGCGAGGATGAAGATCCAGTTCGCGTCCATGCCCAGCGTCGTCCAGGTCTTCTGGCCGGTGATGACCCAGTCGTCGCCGTCGCGCACCGCCTCGCAGCGCACGGCGGCGAGGTCGGACCCCGCCCCCGGCTCGCTGTAGCCCTGCGCCCAGATGTCCTCGCCCGACAGGATCCGGGGCAGGAACCGGGCGCGCTGCGCCTCGGTGCCATGCTTGATCAGCAGCGGGCCCAGCATGACCGGGCCGATGTCATTGACCCGCGCGCAGCCGTGGCGCTCCATCTCGTCGATGTAGATCAGGTGCTTGCCGGCGGTCAGCTCCATGCCGCCATAGGCGCGGGGCCAGGTCGGGCAGATCCAGCCCCGCGCCGAAAGCCTGAGGTACCAGGGCTTCACCTCGGACCAGTGCAGCCGGTGCAGCGCATAGCGGGGCAGGTCGGCGGGATACTCGGCCTCGACGAAGGCCCGCACCATGGCGCGGAAATCGGCGTCGCTCATCGCATTGTAGTCGGTGCTCATGCGGCGTCCCCCTGGTCGAGAAGGTCGGACAGGATCCGGCGTTGCAGCGCTGCCCCGCCGAAGAAGCCGGTCTCGACCATGGCCTTGCAGACGAACAGCCCGATATCGGCCTCGTCGGTGATGCCCATGGCGCCGTGCATCTGGATCGCCTCGCGCACCACGCGCATCGTGCTCGACGACGCGCGCAGCCGGCAGCGGGCGATACCGCGCCGCGCCGCGTCGCCGCCCGTGCCGGTGTCGAGCCGCCGGGCGGTGGCGAAGATCGCCGCGCGGGCCAGCTCGACCTCGATCTTCATCTCGGTCGCCCGGTGCTGCAGCGCCTGGAAGCTGCCGATCGGGCGGCCGAACTGCTCGCGCACCCGCAGATAGTCGAGCGTGATCGCCAGCGCACGTTCGGACAGGCCCAGCAGATAGGCGCAATGCACGAGGCCCGCCTCGCCGATCGCGGCGCCGATGTCGGGGCAGGGCAGCAGCTCCGCCTCGACCCCGTCGAAGGCGACGGTCCCCAGCCGGCCCCCGTCGAGCGTGGGCTCCGCCGTGACCGTGAGGCCGGGCGCATCGGCCGGAACGACGGCCACGCCCGCCGCCGTCGTCACCGCGAAAAGGTCCGCCCCCTCGGCGCCGGGTATCGCGACCTTGCGGCCGGACAGCCGCCCCCCGCCAAGGCCGCCCTGCCAGTCGAGGCTGCGCGGCGCATCCTGCCAGGCGGTCAGCATCACGGCCTCGCCGGCCGCGACGGTTTCGGGCAGCGCGCCCTGCAGCAGCCGCCCGGCCAGGATCGTCGAGAGGATCGGTTCGGGCACCAGCCCGCCGCCCAGCACCCGCGCCAGTTCGCAGGTCTCGCGCAGGCCGAGGCCCAGCCCGCCCGCCTCCTCGCCCACCCGCATCAGGAACAGGCCCAGTGCGCCGGCCTGTGCCATCACGTCGCGCTCGAAGCCGGCGCCCTTGGCCCGAAGGCGCCGCACCCGGTCGAGCGAACCGTCGGCCGGGACGATGGCCCGGGCGCTGTCCACGATCATCCGGGCGTTCTCGACCCAGTCCTCCTGCATCGCACCGTCCATCCGCGCCTCCTATCGCACCACGCCGGCGGCTCTCAGCCGGTCGATCTCGTCGGGGGCGAGGCCCAGCTCGCCCAGCACCTCGTCGGTATGTTCGCCGAACAGCGGCGGATGGCGCGGCGGCGGCATCTCTGCGCCCGAGAAGCGGACCGGATTGGCGATATAGCGGACCTTGCCGGCGCTCGGATGGTCGAGGTCGCGCAGCAGCGCGCGCTCCACCACCTGCGGCATTCGGAAGGTATCCTCGAAGGAATTGAGCGGCCCCGCGGGGATCCCGATCGCCTCGAGTTCGCCATAGCAGGTGTCGGCGTCGCGCCGGATCAGTTCCGCCGCCAGGATCGGCACCAGAACCTCGGAGTTCTGCACGCGGGCGAGGTTGGTGGCGAAGCGCGGATCGTCGGCCAGCTCCGGCAGCCCGAGATAGGCGGCGAACCGGCGGAACTGCGCGTCGTTGCCGATGGCGATCATGATCGGGCGGTCGGCGCAGTCGAAGGCCTGCCACGGGCAGGTGATCTGCGAGGCGGTGCCGTTGCGGCGGGGCAGCTTGCCCGAGGACAGGTAGTTCATCGCCATGTGCGAGGCCGCATGGATCTGGGTGTCGAGCAGCGCGATGTCGATGAACTGTCCTTCGCCCGAGGTCGCGTCGCGATGGGCGATGGCGGCCAGGATCGCGGCCACGGCATATTGGCCGGCGGTGATGTCCGAGATCGAATAGCCGATCAGCGCGGGGCCGGCGCCGGGCTGGCCCTCGGGGATGCCGGTGATGCTCAGAAGCCCGCTCATCGCCTGGAAGATCGGGTCGTAGCCCGGCAGATGCGCCATCGGCCCGGTCTGGCCGAAGCCGGTGATCGAGCAATAGACCAGCCGCGGGTTGATCTTGGCGACCTCCTGCGGATCGAGGCCGAAGCGCGCCAGCGTGCCGGTCTTGAAATTCTCGATCAGCACATCCGCGCCCTCGATCAGCCGCCGCGCGAGCGCCTGCCCCTCGGGCGTGGCCAGATCCATCGCAACCGAGCGCTTGCCGCGGTTCATCGACAGGAAGGACGACGTCTCGCCGGTGGGCGCGCCATCCGCGCCCAGATGCGGGACGCCCATGCGCCGCACATCGTCGCCGCCCTTCACATGCTCGACCTTCACCACCTCGGCGCCGAAATCCGCCAGCAGCTGCGCGGCCCAGGGGCCGGCGAACACCCGGCTGAAATCCAGTACCTTCAAATGGCCGAGACACCCGGTCATCAACGCCTCCCTCGTCGCGAACCCCGTCGCAGGATTCTCCACTGCGGCGGGTTGCGCAAGTAAAAAGTCGTAAATATGATTTTTTATGCTTTGATCTGCCGGTGCGTTGTCTGCCGACGCGGGCGAGGGGAGGATGACATGCTGGAAGTGACCACGCCTGCGGATCTTGCGGCGCATGCGGGCCGGGATCTGGGCGCGACGGACTGGTTCGAGATCGCGCAGGCCCGGATCGACGCCTTTGCCGAGCTGACGGGGGACGATCACTGGATCCATGTCGATACCGCGCGTGCGGCGCGCGAGGCGCCGGGCGGGCGCACGATCGCGCACGGGCTCTACCTGCTGTCGCTGGTGCCGCGGCTGCAACGGGGGCTGTTCCGCATCGCGCGGCGCGGGGCCGGGTTGAGCTATGGCTATGAGAAGGTGCGCTTCACCGCGCCGGTGCCGGTGGGCGCGCGCGTGCGGCTGCGCCAGCGGCTGGTGTCCGCGGTGCCGCGCGGCGGGGCGACGCAGGTGGCGCTCACCTCGACCTTCGAGATCGAGGGGCAGGAGCGCCCGGCCCTGGTCGCTGAGGGCCTGCTGCTTCTGCATCCCGCCGGCTGAGCCGGGGCGGGAAGGGGCAGCCCCCAAGGCGGGCTGCCCCGGCGGACGGGTCAGTTCCGGCCGAGAAGCGCGTCGGCCCAGTCGGCGATCGCGTCGGCGGTCTCCACCGGCTTTGCCGCCGGCAGCGCATGGCTGGCGCCGTCGATGACCTTCACGGTGACCCGGTCGCCGAACTCGTCCTTCACCTCCATGCGCGAGGATTCCGGCCGGAACGGGTCTGATCCCGCCTGAAGGTCGAGGATCGGCGCGGTGCCGCCGGCCCACCAGTCGGCCTGATCGGTGGCCTTCCGCGCCGCGCGCTGGCTGACCGTCACGTCCTGATGCCAGCCCTCGAGCCAGGGCTCGGGGTCGTTCTCCTCGGTGAAGAAGGCCAGCTTCAGGCCGGCCAGCTTTTCCTCACGGCTCGAGGCAGGGTCGTTGATCGTGGTGATCGCATCCGACAGCTCTTTCGGCCAGGACTTCGCGCCGCCCGCCAGCAACACGATGCCGTCGGTCATCTCGGGGTGATCCGAGGCGATGGTCTTGGCGATCCACTGGCCGTAGGCATGGCCGACGACGATGGCCCGGCCCCCCTCGGCGCGGATCACCTCGGCGAAGTCGTTGCCGAAGTCATGGAAGCTCACGCCTTCCATCGGACCCACGCTACCGCCGATGCCGCGCGGCTCGGGCAGGGCGACGGAATAGCCGCGTTCCGCCAGCCGGTCGGCCACCGGCGCGAGTTCCCCCGCCGAACGGCCCGTCGAGGCGATGATCACCACCAGCGGCCCTTCGCCGCGCAGGGAATAGGCGATGGTGGCATCGCCGTTCGTCACCGTACGCTCTGCAACCTCCTGGGCCAGCAGCGGTCCGGAACATATGGCGAGGGATAACCCAAGCGCGGTCAGCATCTGTCTCATCCGTCTCCTCCGTCGGATTTGTGGCAGGGTGAAGGGCCTTGCCGGACAGGATCTCACCGCTCCCGTCGCGCATGGCGCGGCGGGACTGGCCGGTGCCGGGGCGGCGGCAAGGCGTCGCCGGTGGCCGCCAGCGGGCTGGCGGCGGCGAGCGGACGCCGGTCTGTCGTCGGAAGCACCCTCCGGGGAGGAGGTTAAGTCAATGAGCCATATTTGTCATTCATTTTATCGGAGCCCCGCTTTCGCTGCCGTCGCGGGGCGTCCGCCGCGATCATCTGGCGTAGGCGCCCGTGTAGGTGCCGGCCGCGATCTCGTCCATGATCGCCTGTTCCTTGCGGGCCTGCGCCTCTGTCGCCTCGATCAGCGCCCCGGCCTCGGCCGGTGCGAAGGCGACCACGCCGTCGCTGTCGCCGACGACGATGTCGCCCGGTGCCACCACCATGCCATGCAGCGCCACCGGGACGTTGATCCGCCCGGGGCCGTTCTTGTAGGGGCCGCGATGGATCGCCGCCCTGGCGAAGACGGGGAAGGTATCCGCGCCGATCTCGGCTGTGTCGCGCACGGCACCGTTCAGCACAAAGCCGGCGGCCCCGCGCGACCTGGCGATGGCCACCATGATCCCGCCGATCAGGGCGCGCGAGGTGTCGCCGTCGCCATCGACGACGATCACGTCTCCGGGCGTGATCTGTTCGAGGGCCCGGTGGATCGTCTGGTTGTCGCCCGCCGCGACCTTGACGGTCAGCGCCCGGCCCACCATCAGCTCCGTCCCGCCGTGGAAGGGCCGGAGCCCGACCGCGCCCGGCAGGCGGTCGAGGTTGTCGCTGATCAGCGCGGTCGCGGTCTTGCGAAACCGGTCGAACAGCGCGGTTTCTTCCGCGGAATTGGGGGTATAGGTCACAGTGGTCTCCTCCGGTGGGTCAGGGCTGGGTCAGGGCTGGAACGGGGTGGCCGGCGCGTTGACGGGATGTGTGGGGCGCCCGCCCGCGAGCACGGCGGCGATCTCGGCCAGCGCCGTCATCCCGACCTTCATCAGCGCCTCGTCGGTCTGGCCGGCCACATGCGGCGTGACGATCAGGTTCGGCAGCTCTGCGATGGGCAGGCGGTTATGCGGCATCGGCGCGACCATGTCGGCGATCTCGGCCTCGAGAACGTCGAGCCCGGCACCGCCGAGATGGCCCGCCCGCAGCGCCGCGGCCAGGGCCGTCTCGTCGACAAGGCCGCCGCGGCCGGTATTGATCAGGATCGCGCCGGGTTTCATCCGGACCAGCGCCGCCGCGTCGATGATGTGATGCGTGGCGGGCAGCAGCGGCACATGCAGGCTCAGCACATCGGCGCGCGCCAGCAGCTCGTCCAGCGGGACGACATGGGGCAGCGCTTGGTCGAGCGCCGGGTCCGCAACGATCACCGTCATCCCGAGCGCGCGGCCGATATCGGCCACGATTGCACCGATATTGCCCATGCCCAGCAATCCGAGCGTCCGCCCCTCCAGCTCGATCCCGTTCAGGGCCGCGCGGTCCTCGGCCCAGCGACCGCGCCGGGTCTCGTCCGAGGCGATGGTCAGCCTGCGGCCGAGCGCGAGGGTCAGCGCGAAGACATGTTCGGCCACGGCGCGGCTGTTGCCGCCCGGCGTGTTCGTCACCCAGATGCCGCGCCGGGCCGCGGCGGGGCTGTCGACCGTGTCGGTGCCGACCCCGTGCCGCGCGATGATGCGCAGGCGCGGGCACCCCGCCATCATCTCGTCCGTGAAGGCGCCGGACCGCAGCAGCACCGCATCGACCCGGCCCGCCACGGCATCGAGAGGCACGGCGCCGGGACCATAGGCGAGGCTGACCTCGGCCCTGGCGCGGGCGGCCTCGACTACGGCCGGATGGATGGGGCTGGAGATATGGATATGCGGCATGGCCTCACCGGTGGCTGTGTCGGGCGGGTTGCGGTGCGGGGGCAGGGCGGGTCCCCGATCCTCGCCCGCGCCGCGCCGATGTCGGGACAAAAGGCCGCCCCGCGATTGGCACCGCGGGCGGATGACGGTAAGGAACAGATCTCAAACCTGTCCCCGGCGGGCGAAGATGAACGTTACCGAAACCGTCTACACCTTCCTTCGGCGCAAGCTGGCCTCGGGCGTCTACGACCCGGGGATGCACCTCAAGGAAGAGGCCATCGCCGCAGAGATGGGCGTCAGCCGCACACCGGTGCGGGCGGCCCTGACCCGGCTGATCGCCGAGGGGCTGCTCAGCCCCGGCCAGAAGCGGGGCGCGATCGTCACCCAGTGGCGCAAGGAGGACGTGAGCGAGATCTTCGCCATCCGGATCCTGCTCGAGGGGCACGGGGCCTTCCTCTGCGCCACCCATGCCACGCCCGAACAGATCGCGACGCTCGAGGCGACCTGCACCGCCATGGAAGAGGCCTTCGCCAGCCAGCGCAGCGGCTGGCTGGACGTGCTGGGCGAGGGCAACCGGGTGATCCACGAGATGCTGTATGACGGCTCGGGCAGCCCCTACCTGCGGATTTCGGGCCGGCATCTGCTGGACGTGCAGATGGTCATGGGCGGGTTCTACATCTACAATGACGACGATATCGCCGAGAGCCTTCACCACCACCGCGAACTGACGAAGGCGATCCGGCTTGGCAACGGGCCCTGGGCACGCGCGGTGATCGCCTGCCACCTGGGCGCGGCGATGGAGCGGTTCCTGCGCAATGACGGCGAGCCGCTGCGCCGCGACCGGCCGCAGGGCGCCGCCGCCGGCTGAGCCGCGCTCGGGCGCCGGGAAGGGCAGCTCAGGCCGCATGAATATGCTCGGCCGACAGGTCGTCCAGCGATCCGAGCCCGAGGAATGCCAGACCGCGGTCGACCTCGTCCCGCAGCAGGGACATGGCATGGGCCACGCCCTCGGCCCCCTCCATCACGGCAGCATAGAGAAACGGGCGGCCCAGGAAGACGAAGTCCGCCCCCAGTGCGAGCGCCTTCAGCACGTCGGTGCCGCGCCGGATCCCGCCATCCATCATCACCGTCATGCCAGCCTTGACCCGCAGGATCGCCGGCAGGGCGTCGAGCGGTGCGATCGCGCCGTCGAGCTGTCGCCCGCCATGGTTGGACACGATGATCCCGTCGCAGCCGCAATCGGCCGCGATGGCCGCATCCTGCGGCGCGAGCAGCCCCTTCACGACCAGCCGGCCCGGCCACAGGCGGCGGGCCAGACGCACCTGATCCCAGGCGAGCCGTTCCCGGCCGATGGTCGAACGCTGCAGCGTGCGTGAAAACAGCGGCGGCCCCTGCACGGCCTCCATGTTCTCGAAATGGGGCATGCCGCGACGGAAAAGTTCGCGCCCCAGTGTCCCCAGCGTCCAGCGCGGATGGGTGACGCCTTGCCAGACGAGTTGCGGCGTGATGCGGAAGGGCGCGTCGAAGCCGTTGCGGGCGTTGTGTTCGCGATTGGCGGCGACAGGGGCGTCGGCGGTGATCACCAGCGTGTCGAAACCCGCGGCACGCAGGCGATGCAACAGCGCCTCGATCCGGCGGTTGTCGCCCGGGACGTAGGCCTGAAACCAGGTGCTGCCGCCCTCGGCCGCCACCCGTTCCAGCGGCGTCAGCGAGGCGGCCGAGCAGATCGCGACGCTGCCGCAGCGCGCGGCGCCCTGAGCCAGCGCCACGTCGCCATCGAAAGCGGCCAGCGCACTGAAGCCCATCGGCGCGATGCCGAAGGGCACCTGTAGGGTCTGGCCGAACAGCTGGCGCGACTGGCTGCGGCCCGAGACGTCGCGCAGCGTCCGGGGCAGGAACACGTGCCGGCGAAAGGCGGCGCGGTTCGCCTGCAGGCTCTGGTCGGTTTCGACCCCGCCCGCGACATAGCCCGCGATGGAGGCGGGCAGGCGTTTCAGGGCGCGGGTCTCGAAGTCCTGCAGCGCGAGGTAGCGGCGCAGCCGGGCCGGCACCTGGCTGGGATTGCGCGTCACGATCGCGTCCTCGCGCCGGGCGACGGCGACCGGGGCGGCCGGGATATCGGCGGGCGGTTCGGTGGTGGAACGGGTCGTCGTCATCGGCTGCGGCCCCCTTGCCGCGAACGTGCCCTGTGCGGGCCGATCCGGTCGCGATCAGCCGGCCACGGGGGCGGCATGGGCTCGCAACCAGTCGAGGGCGACGCGGGGCGACGCATCCGGGCCAGGCCCCTCCGCCGCGGCGCGCGCCAGCACGCCCAGTCCGGCGGCGGCCATGGGCAGCGGCAGCCGGCCGGCCAGCAGGGCCTGCGCCGCCTCGAGCTCGATGGCGCGGCGTCCGGCGTGGCGCGGGTGGGTGCGCAGCATCTCGTCCATGAAGTCGATGAACGCGACCTGCCGCAGGTCGCCAAGGACCAGCGGCAGCTTGTCCTGCAGGCCCAGGGCATCCGCGGCGAGGTTCAGCTCGACCACGAGCGCCTCCAGCGTCTTGGTAAAGAGGCTGCGCAGCAGTTTCAGCTGGCCCGCATCGCCATGGCGGCCGCCGGGCAGCACCGTGACCCGCGCGCCGAGCGGCGTCAGGATGCTTTCGGCGGTTTCGCAGGGGCCGCCGGCCAGAAGCAGGGGCGTGGTGTGGCCCGTCAGCCCGACGGCCCCGAGGATCACGCCATCGACGAGGCGCCCGTCGAGTTCCTCGGCCGCGAGGCGCATCGTGGCCGCATCCGACGACGACAGATCGAGGATGGTGCCGTTGCCGCCGCGGCCCGCTAGGTCGCGCAGCGCCGCGAGGGTCAGTGCGGCCGGCAGGATGCTGATGACGAGCGTATAGTCGTCGAGCCGTGCGGGCAGGGCCGCGCACAGCGTCAGCCGGGGCCGGTCGATCGGCCCCTGCGCGGCGATGGCCGGATCGACGGCGGTCACCCGGGCCCCGGCCGCGGCCAGGCCGGTCGCGAAGGGCTGGCCCGCGGCGCCGAACCCCAGCACGAGGATCTGCGGCGACGGGTCCGCGAGGGTCTGCTGTGGCGATGAACTGTGCAAGGCGCCTCCTCCACGATTCGGCTTGCTGATGGTTCCGTGATAAAACAGAAAAAATACAAAGCAAGGGCAAGGTTCGCTTGAGGCGTGTCTGAAACACTATTGATGAGCGCTGCAATCTGCCAAGGAAAATGCTGAAATAAATAGATATTATGCGATAGTTCGGAGCGTGCTGAAATTTTCCCTTTACGCATTGCCGGCCCGACTGTAGCACTATTTGTGTCCATGTTACGCGTCGTGGAGGGCGCGCTAGGGATCTGGGAGGATGACATGAACCGGCTGACGACGGCTGCGGTTGCAGCCCTGATGACGCTTGCGGGTGGGGCTGCCTGGGCAGACTATCCCGAGCGCCCGATCACCATGATCGTGGCCTACAGCGCCGGCGGCGGCACTGACATCGCCGCGCGCACGCTTGCCCCCTTCATCGAAAAGCACCTCGGCGACGGCGCCTCGATCGTCGTGCTGAACCGCCCCGGCGCCAGCGGCGAGATCGGCTTTGCCGAACTCGCGAAGGCCAATCCGGACGGCTATACCATCGGCTTCATCAATACCCCGAACGTGGTGACGATCCCGATCCAGCGCGACGCCCGCTACACGCTCGAAGGCATTCAGGCGGTCGCCAATGTGGTCACCGATCCCGGCGCGTTCAGCGTCCTGCCGCAGAGCGAGTTCAAGACGCTGGACGAACTGGTGGAATATGCCAAGGCGAACCCCGGCAAGGTGACTTACGGCACGACCGGGCTCGGCTCCGACGACCATCTCGCGGCCCGCGCTTTCGAGAAGGAGGCGGGTATCAAGCTGACCCACGTGCCGTTCAGCGGGAATGCCGATGTCCGTGCCGCCGCGCTCGGCGGGCATATCATGCTGTGCAACATGAACATCTCCGAGACGGTCGCCGACGCCGAGGAAGGCGCGCTGATCCCGCTGGGCCAGATGGCCGAAAGCCGCTGGGACGAGGCCGCAGACGTGCCGACCTTCCGCGAACAGGGATATGACGTCATCTCTGGCTCGCAGCGTGGCATCGGCGCGCCGGTCGGACTGCCGGACGACGTGCTGGGCAAGCTGCAGGCGGCCGTCAAGGCGGCGGTCGAGGACCCGGAATTCCAGGCCCGCGCCGCCGAACAGAAGCTGGCGCTGGACTACAAGGACGCCGCCGCCTTCACCGCCGATCTCGAGGCGATGCACGCGACCTATTCGCAGCTCTGGGACGAAGAGCCCTGGGCCCAGAACTGACGCCGGCTTGACGTCTCTGGCAGGAGGGGGCTCCCTCCTGCCGCGGCCATTCGTGACGGAGACCCGATGATGCGCAGGGTTCACCTCGAACTCGCCCTCTCGCTCGGCTGTGCGGCGCTGTCGCTGCTGGGCTATGCCACCGCGCGCGGCTATGGCGGCGGCAGCGGGATGCTGCCCTCTGCCGTGCTGCTGATCGCCACCGCCCTGTCCGCGATCTGGTTCCTGCAGTCCGTCATCGAGCTGCGCCGGACCCCGGTCGAGGGTCCGGCCCCGGATCCCCTCCGCATCTCGCCTGCCCAGTTGGGCCGCTTTGCGGCGCTGATCCTGGGGACGGCGCTGGTGGTGCTGGGCATCGACAGCATCGGCTTCTTCACCGCGGGCCTGATCCTGTTGCCGGCGATGGCGGTGGCATTGGGATACCGGGCGCCCGGGCCGATCGCCGTGGCGACGCTGTGCTTCATCGCACTGCTCTACGGCGTCTTCCATCTGCTGCTGAAGCTTCCGCTGCCGCCGGAAGCCGTCCTCTCATTGCTGGGTTGAACCGATGCTGGATACCCTTCACCAGATCGTCGCCGCGCTGCCGGCGCTGATGACCGTGCCGGTCGTGCTGTCGATGCTGCTCGGCACGGCCGTGGGGATCGCGGTCGGCGCCCTTCCCGGGCTGTCGGCGACGATGGGCATCGCGGTGCTGATCCCGCTGACCTTCACCATGGAGCCGCTGGCAGCCCTGGGGATGATGGCGGGCATCTACAACGGCGCGATGTATGGCGGCTCGATCCCCGCGATCCTGCTGCGCATCCCCGGGACGCCGGCGGGCGTGGCGACGGTGTTCGACGGCTATCCGATGGCGCAGAAGGGGCAGGGCAGGCTCGCGCTGCGCATCTCGCTGGCCTCATCGGCCATCGGCTCGGCGGTCAGCGCGGTGGCGCTGCTGCTGCTGGCGCCGCCTCTGGCCATGGTCGCGCTGAAGTTCAGCCCGGCCAACTACTTCTGGCTGGCGATCTTCGGGCTGATGACCATCGCCGTCCTGCTGTCGGGGAACCCGGTCAAGGGGCTTCTGGCCGCCTGCCTCGGGCTGGTCATCGGCTGCATCGGCGTCGATCCGATCACCGGCGTGGAACGCTTCGCCTTCAACCAGCTCGATCTGCTCAGCGGCATCGACATCGTGGTGCTGCTGACCGGGCTCTATGCGATCCCGCCGGCCATCGACCTGGCGATCAATCCGCCGAAGCTCGGGACCGAGGCGCGCCAGCTCGACGGCCGGCCGGAGGGCTTCCGCTGGTCGCAGCTGGTGCCGGTCTGGGTCAAGGCCTCGGTCATCGGCGTGGTGACCGGGATCATCCCCGCGCTCGGCGGCAATGTGGCCGCGCTCTTCGCCTGGAACGAGCAGCGGCGCGGCGATCCGGACAAGGCCAAGTACGGGCAGGGGGCACCCGAGGGTGTGGCGGCGCCGGAATGCGCGAACAACGCCGATACCGCGGCGACGCTGATCCCGGCGCTGACACTCGGGATCCCGGGCAGCGCGGTCGCGGCGGTGATGCTGGGGGCGATGCTGGTGCACGGGCTGATCCCGGGGCCGCAGCTTTTCCGCGACAATGCCGACGTCACCTACGGCTTCATGCTGTCGATGCTGATCACCGCGGGGATGATGTATGTCCTGGGCACCGTCGGCGCGAAGGCGTTCATCTATGTGCTGCGCATGCCGGCCCGGCTTCTGTCGCCGATGATCATGCTGATGTCGGTGATCGGCGTCTATGCGATCCACAACAGCCTGTTCGAGGTCTGGCTGATGCTGGGCTTCGGCCTGCTCGGCTTCCTGATGGAGAAGCTCGACATCCCGACCGCGCCCACCGTGCTCGCGGTGATCCTGGGGCCGATGGCCGAGGATGCGCTGCGCCGCACGCTGCTGATCTCGGGCGGCGATGCCGGGGCGCTGTTCTCGGGCGCGATCTCGTGGATCCTGATCGCCCTGCTTGCGGTCTCGACCTGCCTGCCGCTGCTGAAGCGTCTGCGCAGCCGCCGCACCGGGGCCCGCGCGGGCGCGTGACCGCGCCTGCCGGATGCCCGCCGGTCGGGTGGCGCGAGGCAGGGCCGGTCCCTGAACGTCCGGCTGCCGGGCCTATTCCGCCTCGAAGTTGTGCACGAAATCGGCGGGAAGTTCGGGACCCCAGAGGTAGAAGCCGTCCTGCGGGTCGTGGTCCCCGGCCTCCCAGTCGGTATCGAGGGGGATGTAGTCGATATCGCAGGAATATTCCGAATAGCTGCCCCAGGGGTCCCCGATGTAGTGGAAGTAGTTCGACCCCAGCACGTGCCGTCCCAGCCCCCATCCCTTCTGGAAGCCGCGGTCCGCCATGTGCATCGCCCCGCGCCCGATATCGTCGATGCTGCCCACGTCCCACGAGACATGGTGCATGCCCGGCGCGGCCGACTTGGCGAAGGCGATCATGTGGTGATCGGAGCCGTGGATCCCGTGCAGGAAGCAGACCCCGTCGCCCGAACGGTCCGACAGCCGCAACCCGAGCGCCCGGCAGTAGAAGTCGATGCTGCGGCCGATGTCGGGCGAGAACATCAGCAGATGCGCGAGCCGGCGCGGCCGGGTCCGCGCCGCGCGCGAGCGCAGCGGCGCCGCCGCCTGCCCCGGCGGGCAGGAGGCCATGTCGAAGGATGTCTTGACGTTGGGCGACGATTTCTCGGCCACCTTCAGTTCGATCGGTATCCCGAACGGGTCGAAGAACCACACGCCATTGCTGTCCGATCCCCGCGGCGGATCGACCAGCCGGACGCCGGCGCGCTCGATCCGGGTCTTCATCGGCTCGAAATCTTCCTCGAACACGCCGAAGGACAGATGGCCGAGCTTCTTGCGCGGGCCTTCGGAGAGCTGCATCCAGCGGTGTTCCGACCCTTCGGTGTACAGCCCGAGACCCTGTCCCTCCTCGCGCACGATCAGCCCGAAATCGCCGTAGAAGCGTTCCGCGGCCGCGAGGTCGGGCACGCTCATGCCGAAATGGTCCATGGAATGCACGCCCAGTTCGCCGGGGCGCTTCGTCACTCCGATCTTGCCGGTGATCGCCGTCATGTCCGCGTCCTCCCTTGATCCGGCCGGCGCTGTGCGGCGGCCGCGCGGTTGCCGTGGCTTCAGAAATTCGTCCGGTCGCCGCCCTTCAGGGCGAGGATCTCGCGCGCCTCCTCGGGGGTGGCGATCTCGGCGCCCAGATCCTCGACGATGCGGCGGATCTTGGCGACCTGTTCGGCATTCGACCGCGCGAGCCGGCCGCGGGCGATGAACAGGCTGTCCTCCAGTCCGACCCTGAGATTGCCGCCCAGCTGCACGGCGGTGGTGGCCAGCGGCATCTGCGCCGCGCCCGCGCCCAGCACCGACCAGCGGTAGTCGGTGCCGAACAGGCGGTCGGCGGTGCGCTTCATGAACACGAGGTTGTCCACCTCGGGGCCGATGCCGCCGAGGATGCCGAAGACGAACTGGATGAAGACGGGCGCCTTGAACAGGCCGATATCCATGCAGAAGCGCAGGTTGTAGAGATGGCCGACATCGTAGCATTCGTGCTCGAACTTGATGTCGTGGGGCGCCAGCGCGCGGGCCGCGGTCTCGATGTCGCGGAAGGTGTTGCGGAATATGTTCGCATCGGAATTGGCGATGTAGTCGCGCTCCCAGTCGAACTTCCAGGTGTCGTAGCGTTTGGCCAGCGGGTGGAACGAGAAGTTCATCGATCCCATGTTGAGGCTGCACATCTCGGGCGAGAAGGCGAGCGCGGGGCCGACGCGCTCCTCGATGCTCATGTGCAGGCTGCCGCCCGTCGAGATGTTGATGACCGCGTCGCTCGCCTGCTTGATCCGCGGCAGGAAGGCCGCGAAATGCCCGCGGTCGACCGAGACGCCGCCATCCTCGGGGCGGCGGGCATGCAGGTGCAGGATCGCGGCGCCGGCCTCGGCCGCCTCGATCGCCTGGGTCGCGATGTCCTCGGCCGTATAGGGCAGCGCGTCGGACATGGTGGGGGTGTGGATCGCGCCGGTGATTGCGCAGGAGATGATGGTTTTCGGACGTGCGGCCATGGCGGGCTCCTAGTTCATCAGGGCGGGCAGCCAGAGCGCGAGGCCCGGCCAGAGGATCATCGCCGCGATCAGCAGCGCCGGCGCCACGAGGAACATCGCTGCGCCGCGGTAGAGATCGGCCACCGAAAGCCCGGGGCACGAGGCCTTGATCACGAAGAGGTTCATGCCGAAGGGCGGGGTGACGAGCCCGATTTCCACCAGCACCACGAGCAGCACGCCGAACCAGACCGGGTCCCAGCCCCCCGCCGCCACCAGCGGCAGCACGATCGGTACGGTGATGAGGATCATCGCGATCCCGTCGAGGAAGCATCCCATCACCAGATAGGCGAGGCAGATCAGCAGGATCATCCCGACCGGCCCGAGGCCCGCCGCGGTCAGCGCCGAGGCCAGCGCCCCGGACAGCCCCGTCTGCACGATGAAATACGAGAAGATCGTCGAGCACATCACGATGAAGATCACCGACGAGACCAGCCGCACCGTTTCCACCGCGGTCGTGCCCAGCTGGCGCCAGCCGGTGCGGCGGGTGACCAGCGCCAGCACGATCGCGCCCAGCGCGCCGATGGCCGCCGCCTCGGTCGGGGTGAAGAAGCCCGCATAGATCCCGCCGATGGTCAGCAGGAACAGGCCCAGCACATGCCAGATCCGCGCCAGCGCCGGCAGAAGGGGCGCGGCGGGCCCGGTCCGGGCCGGGGCGATGCGCCGGCCGATCGCCAGCGCCACCAGCGCGTACAGCAGCATCAGCGCGATCCCCGGCACCAGCGCCGCGGCGAAGAGTTCGGCCACCGAAAGCTGGGCGATGATCGCGTAGATCATCAGGATCAGCGAGGGCGGGATCAGGATCCCCAGCGTTCCGCCGGCGGCCACCGCGCCCGCGGCCAGCCGGTCGGGATAGCCCTCGCGCTGCATCTCGGGGATCGAGACGCGGGTCATGGTCAGCGCGGTCGCGACCGAAGAGCCGCAGATCGCCCCGAACAGGCCGGAGGCCAGGATCGCCGCCACTGCCGAGGCGCCGCGGGTGCCCCGCAGCGTGGCATTGGCGGCGCGGAACAGGTCGGCCGACAGGCCCGCCACCGCGGCGACAGCGCCCATCAGCGTGAAGAGCGGCACGACCGAGAAGCTGTAGGCCTGTGCCAGTTCCGCCGGCGCGGCGCCCACGACCAGCCCCGCGCGCCCCAGCCCCTCCAGCGCGGCATAGCCCGCCGCCCCCACGAGGCCGAGTGCCACGGCCACCGGCACCCTCACCAGGATCAGGGCGACGAGCGACAGGATGCCGACCCCTGCAAGCGCGAGCGGGCTCATGCCGGGCGCTCCTGCCTGCCCTCGGCACCGGCGGGGGCCGGCGCGCCGGTCGCCCCGCGCAGCGCGCGGATCAGCGACAGGGCCGCGGTCGCCATCGAGGCGGCGAAGGCAAAGACGATCAGCGCATACAGCGGCCAGAGCGGCAGGCCGAGGTCATATTTCATGTCGCCATAGCGCCGGGCGTCCAGCATCGACGGCCAGACCCGCACCACCAGCAGCGCCAGAAACCCGACCGACAGCGCCAGCGCCACCGCCTTGACGGTGGCCAGCGCCCGCGGCGGCAGCAGGCTGTCGACCAGATCGACGCGGATCTGCTCGTCCCGCAGGAAGGCTTCGGGCAGGCCCAGCATCGCCGCGGCCAGCACCGTCACCTCGACCAGTTCCACCACGCCGTCGAGCGGCCGGCCGAGAAGCTGGCGGGCGAGGACATCCCAGCAGGTGGCGAGCATCATCACCGCGACCGCCGCGACCCCGCCCCAGGTGCAGGTCCGTGCGAGGCGCGACAGCGCGCGGTTGATCGCACCGGGCTGTGCGGCGGGCTGTGCGGCGGGGCGGGGCGCGGCCATGGTCATGCCTCCGCCATCAGCGCGTCGATCCGCGCGACCAGGGCCGCTGCCTCGGCTTCGCCCAGTGCGGCCAGCTGCGCCGCGCCGGCCGGCGCCAGCGCGGCGCGGAACGGCTCCAGCGCGGGGCCGCGCAGGTCGACGATCTCGACACCCGCCTCGGCCATGAAGCTGCGGCCCGCGGCTTCGGCCGTGTCATAAAGCCCGCCCACCCGGCGCCCGGCCTCCGGCCCGCCGCTGTCGCGCAGCAGCGCCGCAAGCTCGGCCGGCAGGCCGGCGATCATCGCGCCATTCGCGACGAGCGAGAAGGTCGCGGCCGAATTGGCGATGGTCGATACCCGGCGCACCGATTGCTGCAGCTGGAAGGCCTTGCCGCCCTCGAAGTTGAACACCGCGCCGTCCACGACCCCCTTGGCGATGGCATCGGCCAGTTCCGTGGGCGCGATGGTGGCCGGGCTGGCGCCCAGGGCCTTGAGCTGTTCGGCCACCACGCCGCTGGTGGGGCGGATCCGCAGCCCCGCAAGGTCTTCGGGGCGGCGGACCAGCACGTCCTTCATGTAGAAGCCGGTCGCGGTGGAACAGACAGAATAGAGCAGCTCGCAGCCGGGATATTCGGCCGCCGTGACATCGGCGAGCGAGGTCGCGACCCACGAGGCGCGGGCGCTGCTGATCGGCTCGCCCTCGGCATCGGCCAGGGCGAAGGGCCGGGCCAGCAGGTCGGTCACCGGGAAGCGGCCGGGATAGAGGGCGGTGTAGACGAAGGCGAAATCCGCGATCCCGGTGCGCACGAGGTCCAGCTGCCGCGGCGGGGGACCCATCTGGCCGCCGGGGAAGACCTCGATCAGCAGTTGCCCGTCCGAGGCTTGGCCCAGATCGGCGGCCCAGCGGGCCAGCTCGGCGTTGATCTGGTGCATCGGCGGCAGGTAGCTCGAGCATTTCAGCCGGACGGGCTCTGCCCTGAGCACCGCGGGGGCGGCCAGGACCAGCCCAGCACCCAGCCCCGCCACGAAGAAGTCGCGTCTGTCCATCATGGATCCTCCCTGTTGTCCGGACCCTCCCCGGCCCGGTCGTCGATCTGTCGCGGTGTCGCCCTGCCGCCGCGCGGTTCAGGCGGTCAGGATGCGGCCGTCGGGCGCGGCGGCGGCCTCGGGCATTCCGTCCCGGGCCAGCCCGCGCATCAGCGCCACCAGCGCCCCGGCGGCGGGAAGCCTGTCGCCGCGCCAGGCCACATGCTGGTCGGGCCGGATCAGCGCGAAATTCGCCTCGTACAGCGCCCGCAGCCCGTCGATCCCCGGCACGGCAATCGCAAGTGGCACGCCGCTGCGGCCGGCCTCGGCCTGCAGGGCGGCCTCGCCTTCGGGGTCGCGGACCGGTCCGGTGACCAGCAGGGTGAAGCCGGTCCCGAAGAGGTCGTAGAGCGACCGGCCATCGGTCCCCCAGGCATGGGGCGCGAGATGGCCGGGCCGGGCCGTCGGCACGTATTGCGTGACCTCGAGCGGCGGCGCGGCGCCGGGTTCGGCCGCAACCGCGCCCGAGGGCGGATAGCGATAGCCCAGCACGAGGCCGAGCGAGCGGAATTCCGGCGTCTTCAGCCGCTCGACCGCGCGGGCGGTGGCCGCGCGGGCCGCGACGCCCGCCGGGCCCGGATCGGCCAGAGCGGGATCGACGAAATGATCCGACAGCGAGGCGACGTTGCGGGTGGCGCTGTCGATCACGGCGGCATGCACGCCCCGGCGTTCCTGTTCGTAGCTGTCGAGCAGCGCCTCGCTGCCCCAGCCTTCCAGGGCGGCGGCGAGCTTCCAGCCGAGATCGACGCCGTCGCCGATCCCCAGGTTCATCCCGTGCCCGCCGAAGGGCGAATGCAGGTGGCAGGCGTCGCCGACCAGGAACACCCGCCCCGCGCGGTAGCGCGCGGCCATCAGGCTGTTGACCACCCAGTCGTCGCGGGTCACCACCTCCATCGGCATCTCGCGGCCGATCGCGCGGCGGACATGGCCGAGGAGCGTCTCGGTCGAGGTGTCGCGCGGGGCGAGTTTCGACCAGTACCACAGGTCGCCGTGATCCAGCGGCCCGATGAAGGACGCCGCCTCGGCGTCGATGATCCAGTGGAAGAGCGCGGGCACCAGCCCGGGTTCCGCGTGAAGCCCCGGGATACGCAGGATCAGCGTGGCGAAGGTCAGCATGTCGCTCTGGCCTTCCATCCCGATCCCCAGGGCCGCGCGGATCCGGCTGCGCCCGCCGTCGGCCCCCACCAGATAGCGGCTGCGCAGCCGGGAGGACCCGCCGGGCCCCTCGATCTCGGCGGTGACGCCGGCCTCGTCCTGCGTGAAGCCGGTCAGCCGGTGGCCGAAGCACAGCCGGGCGTCCGGATGGGCGGCGACATGGTCCGCGAGGATGCCCTCGATGACGTATTGCGGGATGAATTCGGCATGTTCGGGAAAGGCGTCGCGCCGCCCGGGGGTGGCGCAGAAGGCATCGTGGAACAGGTAGATCGGCGGGTCGAACAGCCCGGTGCGAAAGCTGACCTGCCGCGGAAACCCGGGCGTCAGCGGCGAGCGGGCACGAACCTCGGCGGCCAGCCCCCAGCGGCGCATCTGGGTCATCGAACGCACATTGGTCGTCTTGGCGCGGGGCTGCAGCCCCGTGCGGTCGTTCCGCTCGACGACGATCACCCGGATGCCGCGCATCAGCAGCTCGGTCGCGAGCGCCAGCCCCGAGGGCCCCGCGCCCACCACCAGCACGTCGGCATCGTAGTCCTCAGTCATCCGATCCTCCCTGCCGGCAGATGCGCCGGTCCGATCCTGCCGCCCGCCCCCGGACAGGAGGGGCGGGCCGGGCGCTCAGGCCGCGCTCAGCGCCTTGCGGCTCTCGTCCTCTTCGGCCACCACCGGGTTCGACAGGATGCCGATGCGCTCGATCTCGACCTCGCAGGTGTCGCCGGGTCTGAGGAAGACCTTCGGGTCGCGGGCCATGCCGACGCCCGAGGGGGTGCCGGTGACGATCAGGTCGCCCGGGCGCAGTTCCATCCCGATCGACAGCATCGAGACCAGATCCGCCACGCTGAAGATCAGCAGCGAGGTCGAGGCATCCTGCAGCACCTGGCCGTTCACGCGGGTGGTCAGGCGCAGCCCTGCGGCGCCGGGGGGCAGTTCGTCGGCGGTCACGAAGACCGGACCCATCGCGCCGGTGCCGTCGAAGTTCTTGCCCACCGTCCACTGGTTGGTGCGCAGCTGGAAATCGCGGATCGAGCCGTCGTTGAAGATGGTGTAGCCTGCGACATGGTCCAGCGCCCGCTCCTTCGGGATGGCGCGGCCCGGCTTGCCGATCACCGCCACCAGTTCGCCCTCGTAATCGAACATCTCCGATGCGGCGGGCCGCACGAGGTTGGCGCCATGGGCGATCAGGTTGGAGTTGAAGCGGGCGAAGACCGTGGGGAAGGGTGGCGTCTCCATCTTCGATTCCGCCGCGTGATCGGCATAGTTCAGCCCGACGCACAGCACCTTGTCGGCCCGGTTGAAGGGCAGCGCGGGCGTCACGTCGCCCTGGTCGACCGGCCCGCAGGCGGCCAGCGCCGTGGCGGCCTCGGCCAGCCGGTCCTCGCGCAGCAGCGTGTCGAGATCGCCGGGCCAGCCGGCCTCGCCCTCGAGACAGCCGCGATATCCGCCGGGCGTCGCCAGCGCGAGTCCGCGCCGACCCTCGGCGGTGAAGCTGAAAAACCGCATGCCATCCTCCTGTCATCCTCGGAGTAGAGGCTACGAAGATAATCTGCACAAAGCAACAAAAAATGTATATTTGCGCGAACAGGACATTTACGGCAGAAACAGCCCATGACCACCGTGCACAAGAGCCTCACTGCCCGCACCTGCGACCGCCTGCGCATGGCGGTCATCGAATCGCGTTATGCCCCGGGCGAGCGGCTTCGGATCGAGGAAATCTGCCGCGACCTGCAGGCCTCCAGCGGTGCGGTGCGCGAGGCGCTGTCGCGGCTGACGGCCGAGGGGCTGGTGATCGCCGAGCCGCAGCGGGGCTTCGTCGTCGCGCCGATCTCGCGCCGCGACCTGACCGACCTCACGGAGGTCCGCATCGACATCGAACTGCGCTGCCTGCACCAGTCGATCCTGCACGGCGACATGGAGTGGGAGGCCGCGATCATCGCGGCACGCCACCGGCTGGGATCGCTGCGCAACGCCTTCCTGACGCCGGGCGCGCCCGAGGCGCAGACCTGGCACCAGTTGCACGCGGCCTTCCACGACGCGCTGGCCGCCGCCTGCCCGAACCGCTGGTGGCTGCGGCTGCGCCAGCAGCTGTACGTCCAGTCCGAGCGGTATCGCCGGCTGTCCGGCCCCGCGGACGAAACCGGGCGCGACGTGCATGCCGAGCACGAGGCGCTGGCCGAGGCCGTGGTCGGTCGCGATGCGGCGCGGGCCGAGACGCTGATGCGCGATCACCTGACGCGGACGACCGACATCCTTCTGGGATCGCGCATGCCCTTCGCCGAGGATGCCGAGGCCCGCTCCCCGGCCTAGGCGATGCAAATGCGGACGCCCGGCCCGCATTGCAGGCCGCTCGTCCCGTTCGGCCCCCTCAGTCCGCAAGCCGTGCCACGGCCCGGCACCATCCGGCCGAGGCGCCGGTGATCTTCACCGGGAAGCACATCACCTCGAAACCGGTATCGGGCAGGGTCTCGAGGTTGGCGAGCTTCTCGATCTGGCAATAGCCGCGCTGCATGCCGGCCCGATGGCCTTCCCAGATCAGATCGGTATCCCCTGTCTCGGCCACGCGGCGCGCGGTATGGACGAAGGGCGCGTCCCAGCTCCAGGCGTCGGTGCCGCAGATCCGGATGCCGCGTCCGGTCAGCCAGAGCGTGGCTTCGCGGCCCATGCCGCAGCCGCTGGGCACATAGGCGGGCGTCCCCCAGGCGGCGGCCGCCGCCGTGTTCACCAGCACGATGTCGCCCGGGGCCGGGTCATGGCCGATGCGGCCGAACTCTGCCTCCATCTCGGCCGCCGTGACCACATGGCCATCGGGCAGATGGCGGAAGTCGAGCTTCACGCCCGGCCCGATGCACCATTCGAGCGGCACCTCGTCGATGGTGATGGCCCGCGCGCCGCCGTCCATCGTCGAATGATAGTGATAGGGCGCATCGAGATGGGTGCCGTTATGGGTCGAGACATGGGCGGTCTCGACCGCCCAGCCCTCGCCCCCCGGCAGCGCCGCGCGCGTCACACCGGGGAAGAAGGCGAGAAGCGCCTCGGCCGTCTCGTCGTGCCGGGCATAGTCGATGCGCGGCGCCAGGCCCGGCGGATCGGCATGGGGGCTGTTCTCGAGCGGGCGCGAGAGGTCGATGAGGCGCATGGCTCTCCTTTCTGTCAGGGGCTGCTCTGTCAAGGGGCTGCGGTCGCGCGCGGTCATCGCGCCAGGGTCAGCACGATGGCGGGTTCGAGGATCACCAGCACCAGCACCCCCGCCATGATCGCGGCGAAGGGCGCCGCGCCGCGGAACACCTCGCCCAGGGTGACGCCGGTGTCGCGCAGCGTGGCCTGCACGACGAAGACCGACAGGCCGAGCGGCGGGGTCAGCAACCCGATCTCGACCGCGAGCACGGTGACGAGGCCGAAATGCACCGGGTCGATGCCCAGTTCGCGCGCGATGGGGAAGGCGAGCGGGACCGTCACCAGCATGATCGACGAGCTGTCCAGCACGGTCCCCAGGGCCATCACGAGAAGCGAGAAGAGGAACAGGAAGCCCAGCGGGCCGATTCCCGATCCGGTGGCCCAGGTGGTGATCGATTGCGGCACGCCCGAATATCCCAGCATCCGGCCGTAGATCGAGGCGCCGATGATCAGGAAGCAGACGGCGGCGGTGACATGGCCGGTTTGCTGGGCGATGCGCCAGCCTTCCTGCAGGCCGATGCGGCGCATGAGGATGCCGAGCGCCAGCGCGGCGAAGGCGCCCACGGCACCGGCCTCGGTCGGGGTGAAGACCCCGAGGTAGATCCCCGACAGCACCAGCCCCGCAAGCCCGGCCACGGGCAGGATCAGCCAGCCCGGCGTCCGCCGCCCCGAACCGGGCGGCAGCGCGCTCTCCAGTTCTCCGAACAGCTGCGGCCGCAGCCGGCCCAGGACCGTGAGATAGACGATGTAGGCCAGCGTCAGCAGCAGCCCGGGCCCGACCCCGCCGGCAAAGAGCGCGCCCACGGAACTGTCGGTCAGCACCGCGAAGAGGATCAGCAGAAGCGAGGGCGGGATCAGCATGCCCAGCACCGACGAGCCCGCGACCACGCCCACGGCGATCGAGCGGTCGGTTCCGGCGCGGACCATTTCGGGCACGGCGACGCGGGCGAAGACGGCGGCCGAGGCAATGGAGATGCCGGTGATCGCCGCGAAGATGGCATTCGACAGGACGGTGGCGACGCCGAGCCCGCCGCGCCAGCGCCGCAGCCGCCGCGCGACGATATCGAACGTGTCGCGCCCCAGACCCGATTCCGCCACCGCGAGGCCCATCAGCACGAAGAGCGGCACGACCCCGAAGGTGTAGTCGGCGATGGAATCGCTAGCCGCCAGCGCCACGAAGTTCAGCGCGAGGCTCAGCTTGCCGGTGATCGCCCAGACCCCCAGCAGCGAGACGCCGGCGAGGGCGATGGCGACGTGCAGCCCCGCGTAGATCGCGATCACGATCCCCGCGAGCGAGATATATCCGACGGTCAGCGCCTCCACTTCACCGCTCCGGGTGGGGCAGGCGGGCCCGTTCGGCGGCCGCGAGCAGGAAGGACAGCGCCAGCAGCAGCGACCCCAGCAGGATCAGGGTGTGGAAGGGCCAGACCGGCAGCTGGAAGTGGCCGCTCACCCCCTCCATCTCGCCCCGGCGGAAGGCGCGCAGCGCCTTGGGCCAGATCGCCCAGGCCAGCATCAGCGCGAAGGCCGCGCCGGCCAGCTGCGCGCCGATGTCCATCGCCCGCGCCAGCCCCGGCCGGCGGGCGGCCAGCATGCCGAGGATACCGTCCGAACGGATCATCTCGCCCCGGCGGTGGGTATGGGCGATCTGCAGGAACACGATGCCCACGATCGAGAACTTCACCATTTCGGGCACCCCCGCGACCGGGCGGCCCAGCAGGTTGCGCCCCGCCACATCGGCCAGGATCAGCGCCATGATCAGCAGGATCCAGCTTGTCGCCACGATGTTGGCCAGCCCCATGATCCTGTCGGCGGCCCGGCCGAAGGCGCCGGCGGGGGCCGGGGAGGGGCGGGCGGGGGCGCTGCTCATTCCGCCGACCAGTCGCGGGGCAGGACGGTGCCCGCCTCCTTCAGGCGCTGGATATAGGCCTGCAGCACCTCGGTGCCGGGCAGGCCGCGGGCATCCTGCTCCCGCGCCCAGTTCAGCCCGATCGGCGGCAGGGCCGCGGCCCAGGCGCTGCGGTCGGCCTCGGGCAGCTCGCTGATCCGGGCGCCGTTCGCCTCCATCTGGGCATAGGCCTCGGCCACGCGGGTTTCGAGGTCGCGGTGATAGGCCGCCTCGAAAGCGCGCACGCCGGTGCGGATGGCCTCTTGCACCTCGGCCGGCTGCGCGTCCCACCAGCTTTTCTGCGCCGCGATCCCGCCGGCATACTGGGCGCCGAAATGGGTGCGGGTGATATAGGGCGCGACCTCCTGCAGCTTCGCGGCCGCGGCGGCGGTCGGGAACACGATCACCCCGTCGGCCACGCCGGTCTGGATGTCGTTGTAATAGGTGGTCAGGTTCCCCGCGACGCCCACGGCGCCGGTATTCTCGAGCCAGTTGACCGCCGCCCCCGGCGCGTTGATCTTGCGCCCCTTCAGCGCGGCCAGATCCGGCACCGGCTCTTTCGTCATCAGCATGTAGTCCTCGAGCCCGAAGGCCCCGCCCAGATATTCGAGGTCGTGATCTTCCCAGATCTGGCGCATGCCGGGGATCTGGTCATGCATCTCGTCCACGCTGCGCAGAACCAGCGCGATGTCGTCCGATCCGAACGGCGTCACATAGGAGACGTTCTGCAGCGACAGTTCCGAGGGCTCGAACAGGGTCGAGACGATCCCGAGCTGCGCAAGCCCGTCCTCGATCGTCTCCATCTCGCCGCCGGCCTTGGCCAGGGTGCCGCCATAGGCCTCGGTCCAGTCGATGGAATGGCCGCTGCCTTTGAGCGCCTCGTCCACCGCCGGGATGAACACCTCCGACAGCGTCTTCACCCACAGAAAGATCGGCGGGTGCGAGGCGACCGCGACGATGTCGATCGTCTCGGCCCGGGCCGGCTGGGCCAGCGCCAGTGCCGCCATGACGAGACCGGACGCGGCACCGCGGCCGCGCAAGAAATCCATGATCATGAGATCCTCCCGTTGCGCCGGATCGACAAACCCGGCAGGCTCCTCCCAAAGCCTGAGAAAACTATCTGGACGTCCGTATAATATGTCAAGCAAAGATCGGGACTGTCCGGCGGCCTTGCCCGGTGGCACGGCGGATGCGCCGGAGGAAACGCCGGCGCGGGTCGATGGCCGCCTTCTTCGCGGCGAGGCGACGCGCGACAAGGTGCTGGATGCCGCCGAGCGCTGCTTCGGGCGCGACGGGTTCGATGCCGTCTCGATCCGGCAGGTGGCGGCAGAGGCGGGCGTCACGCTCGGCGTCGTGGGGTTCCACGGCGGCAGCAAGGCAGACCTGTTCCGCACCGTTCTGGCGCGGCGGGTCAATGCGCTGAACCTGCTGCGGCGCGCGCGCCTGACCGAGCTGCGCAGCGCGCGCGGGCGCCTGACGCTGCGCGGGATCGTCGCCGCCTACCTTGCGCCCTATATCGACTATGCCTCGAGCGGGGATCCGCAGTGGCAGGCCTATGCCGCGCTGATCGCCCGCACCACGGCCGACGACCGCAACTATTGCCATGTGCGCGACCTCTACGATCCGGTGGCGCAGGAATTCATCGCCGCCATGGCCGAGGTGCATCCCGAGGCCGAACGCGAGACGCTGGCGGCGCTGCTGACCTTCAGCGTCGCCAGCCTGCTGGCGGTGGTGGCGAGCCGGGCGCGCATCGCCGGCCTCGCCGATTGCGCGCCGCGGCTGCCCTCGGCCTATCGCGACACGCTGATCGAGTTCTGCACCGGCGGCATGGAGCGGGTGCTGTCGCAAAGCATCAGGGTCCGGCCGGCCTGACCCGCATCCGGGCCGCCGCGCGGTGGGGACACGCGCGCCACAATCCCCGCTGCGCCGACCGGCGGGCCGGGATGATCATGGACATCCTGCGCTGGCGCATCGAAAGCGACCGCAAGACCCAAGGCTTCCGGCGCGCGATCTCTGGTCTCTGATCCGTCGGGGGCGGGAAGGGAGGGCCCGGCAGCCCGGGGCCCCCTCGCTCAGGCCTGCTGCGCCGGGAACGGCAGCCGCGTCGAACCCTCGCCCGTCAGCCGGCGCAGGGCGTTGGAGATGGCGGGGGCCGTCATCGGCACGCCGATCTCGCCGCCGCCGCTCGGCGGCTCTCCGGACTCGACGAAGCGCACCTCGATCTCGGGGATGTCGGCGATCCGGACCGGCTCGTAGTCGTAGAAGTTGCTCTGGTCGATCTGACCGGCGGTAAAGGTCGAGCGTTCGCGCAGCACGCTCGACAGGCCGAAGAGGATGCCGCCCTCGACCTGGGCGCGGTAGGCCTGCGGATGGACGACCATCCCGGGGTCGATGGCCGCCCAGAAGCGGTGGACGCGCAGCTGCCCGTCCTCGACAGAGACCTCCGCCACGCCCGTCGCCAGCGTCTTCTTGTAGCCCGCGAAGGCGAGGCCATGCGCCCGGCCCTCGGGCGCGGTGCCGAAGCCCGACATCTCGACCGCGGCGTCGAGAACGGCCAGCGCCCGGGGCGAGCCGGCCAGCAGCCTGCGGCGATAGCTGACGGGGTCGGTGCCGGCGCGCCCGGCCAGTTCGTCCAGGAAGCATTCGCGCGCAAAGCAGTTCGGCGCCCAGCCGATGCCGCGCCAGGCCGAAAGGCGCGACTGCCGCGGCAGCAGCACATGTTCGGCCTGGAAGGTGCCGAACGCGTATTCGGCGCTTTCCGCGCCCTCCATCACCAGCAGGTCGCGGCGCGTTTCCGGGTTCCAGCGGTCGGGCATCGCGAACTGGAAGATCGAGGGCGAGGCGATGCGGTGGCGCAGGGCGGTGGGGTAGCCCTCGGCATCGAGCACCGCATCGAGGCGTTGCACCGTCGCCGGGCGCAGCCAGCCGTTCTTCACGTCATCCTCGCGGGTCCAGATCACCTTCACCGGCCGGCCCGAGGCCCGCGACAGCAGCAGCGCGTCGCGCATCTGCTCGCGGGCGAAGACCGTCCGCCGGCCGAAGGCGCCGCCCATCTGCATCGCGTGAAAGCGGATGCGGTCCGGCGTCGTGCCCAGAACGGCGGCCGCGATCAGGATCGAGGCGGTCTGGCTTTGCGTGCCGAGCCAGATCTCGGCGCCCATGCCGTCGGCATCGACCGAGGCGACGGCGTTCAGCGGCTCCATCTGGGCGTGATAGACATGTTCGGTCGTGTAGGTGCCGGTGACGACACCGGCGGCGGCGAAATCCGCCGGACCGCTGCCGCGGCTTTCCCAGACCACGGCATCGGCCGACATGTCGTCGGCGGCCTCGGCCAGGGCGACCAGTTCGTCGGCGCTGTTGGCCATGCGGAAGGGCGAGGTTTCGGTCCAGCCCACGTCCAGCGCATCCCGCCCGGCCAGGGCCGCGGGAAAGCTGCGGGCCAGCACGGCCACGGCATGATCCATCACGATCACGTCCACCACGCCCTCGACCGCGCGTGCGGCGGCGTCGGAGTTCAGCGTCGGCGTCTCGCCTTCGACCGGGGGCAGCAGCAGGGCCGCATGCACCATGTCCGGAAGTTCGACATCGATGGAATAGACCGGGGCGCCGGTGGTCTTGCCGGGAATGTCCAGCCGCTCGACATCCGTGCCCATGATGGCCCAGTCCGCGCGCGGCTTCAGCTCGGCCTCCGGCATCTCGCCGCTGGGCCAGACCGGGTCCGGCAGGGCCGCGACCTCGCCATAGGTCATCGAGGCGCCCGTCGGGCCGTGCAGGACCGTGCTGCGGTGCGTCGTCACCTCTTCCGCGGGGACGTCCCAATGCGCCGCGGCGATCTGGATCAGGATCTGCCGGGCCTGCGCGCCGGCCTGCCGCAGATAGGTGAAATATCCCTCCACCGACGAACTGCCTGCCGCGAAGAGGACGCCGCCCGCCATCGGGTTGCCATAGACGCCTTCGGGATCGCTGCTGACCTGTTCCGAGGCGACGGTGGACCAGTCGGCATCCAGCTCTTCGGCGACGATCATCGGCAGCGAGGTGCTGACGCCCTGACCCATCTCGGCAGAGCCGAACATGATCGTCATGCGGTTGTCGGGCGTGATCGTGACCCAGGCGGTGACCCGGCCATCGGGCAGCGGCTGCGCCTCGGCCCCGGCGGGAAGGATCGTTGCGGCACCGCTGGCCAGAAGGGCGAAGGACAGGGCGCCGGACCCCATGAGGAAGCCGCGGCGCGTGGGACGGATGGTGTCGACGGTCATGGATCAGCCCTCCTGTGCGGCGCGCTCGATGGCGCGGATGATGCGGGGATAGGTGCCGCAGCGGCAAAGGTTGGCCGACATCTCGTCGACGATCTCCTGCCGGCTGGGACGGGGATTGCGCGCCAGCAGCGCGGCGGCCCGCATGATCTGGCCCGACTGGCAATAGCCGCATTGCGGCACCTGCTCGGCGATCCAGGCCTGTTGCACGCTGTGGTCGCCCGTTTCGGACAGGCCCTCGATGGTGGTGATCTCGCTGCCCCCAACATCGCCGATGGTCATCTGGCAGGCAAAGGCGGCCTGCCCGTCGATATGGACGGTGCAGGCGCCGCACATGCCCGCGCCGCAGCCATAGCGCGTGCCCTTCAGCTTCAGCTCGTCCCGCAGGGCCCACAGCAGGGGCGTCTCGGGCGCGGCATTCACCTCGACCGCGCGACCGTTCACGTTGAGATTGACCATGTTAGCTCCTTGTCCTGCATGTGGCTCTGGTGGTGTGCGAAGGTCAGCCGCCG
This sequence comes from Frigidibacter oleivorans, assembly GCF_003993775.1. GTDB lineage: Bacteria > Pseudomonadota > Alphaproteobacteria > Rhodobacterales > Rhodobacteraceae > Frigidibacter > Frigidibacter oleivorans. Next base: position 33,473 of record NZ_RJRZ01000004.1, on the reverse strand, counting down.
GCGCCCGCTTCGCGCAGGAAGGCGATGATCGCGCTGCGCTGCGCCGCGCTGGTGATGCGAACGGCCATCGTGGTGCCGGGGACGGTGTCGCGGGGATTGGCGAGGAAGGCGTCCAGCGTCTGGTCGTCCCAGACCAGCCCGGCCTCCTGCATCGCAGACGAATAGCGCGCGCCCTCGAGCGTTCCGGCCTCGCGCCCGACGACTCCGTGCAGCGAGGGGCCGCTGCCGGTCGCCCCCTCTTCGATGCTGTGGCAGGCGGCGCAACGCTGGCGGAACAGGCGCTCGCCATCGGCGGACTGCGCCTCGGCCGCGGGGGCGGCCAGGGCGGTCAGCAGGGTAAGGGCGCCGCCGAGCCGCAGGGCGCGGGGACGGTCGGGCGACAGTGAGGGCGGGCGGATCATGGCGCGGTCCTTTCGGTCTGATGCGGGTGGCTCGGCAGCCGGCCGGGGGTGGACCCGGCGGATCGGTTGCGGGACGGGTCCGGTCCGGTCATCGCATCCCCCCGCAGCGCTCCTCTGGTGGGAGAATTGAGTGCGACGGGGTCGGGCGACATGCCCGAAACTCCGAAAAACATGCCCGAACCCGCGATCCTGACCGGTCCCGTCACGCGCTGCCGCCCCGTGCCGCGGGGGGCGGCCCGTGGGGCGGCCCGTGGGGCGGTTCGGGGGGCGGGCGGTCGGGCGGCGAGGGCGCGGGGCTGGCGCATGGCGACGTGCTTTCCATTCGGACCGGGAACCGGGCTTCCGCCGGCTGCTGAAAGAATGGGCGTGTCTATTGGAAAGACTAGGCGCCACCTGCTACTCTGACTGTGAAGCAAACCTAATGAATGGTCGCCCATGCGGCAGAGTGATCTCGAATCCTTCCTGGCCGTGGTCCGTCACGGCAGTTTCCGGGCCGCGGCGCGCGAACGTGGTCTGACCGGCTCGGCGCTCAGCCAGACCGTCCGGGCGCTGGAGGAGGACCTTCAGGTCCGCCTGTTCAACCGGACCACCCGCAGCGTCGTCCCGACCGAGGCGGGCGACCTGCTGGCACGGCGTCTGGCGCCGGCGCTGGACGATATCCGCGCCTCGCTGGACGAGGTTCGCTCGGTCGGCCGGCGTCCCTCGGGCCGGATCCGGATGAATGCGCCGGCGCCGGCGCTCGACAGCCTGATCGTGCCGCACCTGCCGGACTTCCTGCGCAGCCATCCCGACATCGCCGTCGAGATCACCGAAGATGCGCGCAATGTCGATATCGTGGCCGAGGGCTATGACGTCGGGATCCGGCTGGGGCTGGAGATGGCGCAGGACATGATCGCGCTGCCCCTGGGACCGGAGCAGGACTATGCCGTCGTCGCCGCGCCCGAGGTTCTGGAGCGCGAGGGCCGGCCCGAACAGCCCGGGGATCTGACCCGGTTCGACTGCATCCGGCACCGGTTTCCCAGCGGGACGATCTTTCCCTGGCGGTTCCGGGCAGAGGGGACGGACATCGCAATCGTGCCGCGTGGCCGCCTGACCGTCAACAACGCCCGCCACGCCGTCGCGGCGGCCGCCGCCGGCACAGGTCTGGCCCGGGTGGCGCTGCCCTATGCGCAAGACCACCTGCGGCAGGGGAGCCTTGTCAGGGTGCTGGAGGAATTCACGCCCCAGCTGCCGGCCTGGCACCTGTATTATCCGAGCCGCCGGCACATGCCCCCGGCGTTGCGGGCCTTCATCGACTTCTTCACCCGGGCGGTGCGGCCGGGGCCGGGGGACGCCTAGCGTCCGGTGCCGGTCTGCGGCGAACGTGGCGCCCGGCGGTCAGAGCCCCAGTTGCGCGCGATGCGGACGTAGCGTCATCGCATCCTGCTTCGGCGGGCTGCCGAACAGGCGCGAATACTCGCGGCTGAACTGCGACGGGCTTTCATATCCAACCTCGAAGGCGGCCTTCGTCACGTTCGCCGCCTCCATCACCATCAGCCGCCGCGCCTCGATCAGACGAAGCTGCTTCTGGTACTGAAGCGGGGTCATCGAGGTCAGGACCTTGAAGTGCTGGTGGAAGGAGGACGGGCTCATGCAGGCGACATCGGCCAGCTCCTCGATCCGGACCGGCCGCCGGAAATCGCGGCGCAGGTGAAAGATCGCGTCTGCGATGCGCTGCGTGTGGCTTTCCGACCGGACCATCTTGGCGATCTCGCCGCCATTCGGCCCGACGAGCAGCCAGTAGTAGAATTCCTGCATGATGGCGGGATACAGCACGGGCACCGCCTCGGGCGTATCGAGCAGCCTCACCAGCCGGGCGACGCAATCCTGCTGGGCGTCGTTCAGTTGCTCGACGAACAGCCCCGAACCGTCCGCAGCCGTGGCGGGCGGTGTCGGCAGCTTGTCGAGGACCGAGCGGATCATGCCCATGTCGAACTCGATCGTCATGCCGAGGAACGGCTTTTCGACGCTGGCCTCGGTCACGCCGCCATAGCCCGGCAGTTCCACGCTGATCGCAAGCGCGGTGCCCGCGGTATAGTCCAGAACCGTCTCGGCGACCTCGATCCGCTTGGCCCCCTGCGCCACGATGCAGAGCGACGGCTTGTACATCTTGCGGAACGGCAGGCGTTTCATGGTGCTGCACATCAGGAAGAGGTTTTCCACCGGCGTGGTCGACATCGCATCGGGCCCGCCATGCGCGGCGACATAGCTGGAAAAGGCTTTGACCAGATCGGTTTTCACTGCGGCGCTCCCGGGATTTGTCCTTGGGGCCGAATATGGGGGAAGCCTGCCGCGCTGACCAGCCGTTCGGAGCATCAGGCAGGTTTTCGGGCAGATCAGGCAAGCGAAACGGTCCGCGCGACCGCATCTTTGTGCAAACGAGCAAGCCGGAGACCTTCGATGACTGCAGTGCCGCCCTCCTTCAGCGATCCTGTCCGCGCGGGACCGCCGCCCCTTCGCACGGGGTCCGGGACCGAGGCGCCGGAGGCTGCGGGCAGCCCGGTGCCGCCGCGGCCGACGGCAGAGGGCGAACCCCTCCGGCGGTCCGGCTGCCGGCCCCGCCGGCGCGCCCCCGGGACCGATCCGCGTGCCGAACCCTCCGACACGCTGCGCTTCCTGCGCTCCTGGCGGGCGGCCCCGCTGCAAGTGGCGGCGATCGCCCCGTCCGGCCCGGCGCTGGCCGCCCTCATCACCTCGGAAATCGGGACGCGGCATGCCCCGGTGCTGGAACTCGGGCCGGGCACCGGCGTCTTCACCCGGGCGCTGATCGCGCGGGGCCTCGCCCCGGAAGACCTCGCGCTGGTCGAACTGGACGACACCTTCGCCGGTCTGCTCCGGACACGGTTTCCCGAGGCGCAGATCCTGCAGATGAGCGCCGCGCGCTTGCGGGGGCTGTCGCTGTTCGACGGTCGCAAGGCGGGGGCCGCGGTCAGCGGGCTCGGCCTGCTGTCGATGTCGCCCCGCACGGTGATGGCGATCCTGTCCGGAACCTTCGCCCATCTGCGGCCGGGCGCCGCGTTCTACCAGTTCACCTATGGGCCGCGCTGCCCGGTGCCCCGGCCGGTGCTGGACCGGCTGGGGCTGGAGGCGCGGCGCATCGGCGGCACCCTGCGCAACCTTCCCCCGGCCAGCGTCTATCGGATCGCGCGCCGGCCCTCCGCGCCGCAAGGCCCTTTCGCACAACACGGACATTGACCGAATGACCAAATGGACCACCAACGACATTCCCGACCTGACCGGCCGTTCCGCGGTCGTCACCGGCACGGGCGGGATCGGATTCGAGACCGCATCCGCGCTGGCGGCGGCGGGGGCCGAGGTCATCGTGGCCGGCCGCAACCCCGCGAGCGGCGAGAAGGCGGTGGAGCGGATCCACGCAAGGACGCCGGGGGCCGACGTCGCCTTCGAACGCGTCGATCTGGCGGATCTGTCCACGGTCGCGGCCTTCGGCGACAGGTTGCGCCGCAGCCGCGACAGCCTGCATGTGCTGATCAACAACGCCGCCGTCATGGCGCCGCCCGACAAGCGCCTGACCTCCGACGGGTTCGAGTTGCAGTTCGGGACCAACTTCCTCGGGCATTTCGCGCTGACCGCGCAGCTGCTTCCGCTGCTGCGGAAGGCAGAGGGGGCGCGCGTCGTCTCGCTGGGCAGCCTCGCGGCGAATGGCGGCGCCATCGACTTCCAGAACCTCAATGCCGAACGCGCCTACCAGCCGATGGCGATCTACAGCCAGTCGAAGCTCGCCTGCATCCTGTTCGCCTTCGAGCTGCAACGCCGCAGTGACTGGGCCGGCTGGGGCATCGACAGCATCGCCGCCCATCCCGGGATTTCGCGCAGCGACCTGATCCCCAATTCCGCCGGCCGGTGGGAGTTCAGCAGGCTCCTGCGGACGGGCCTGCCGTTCCTGTTCCAGCCGGTCGCGCAGGGCGCCTTGCCGAGCCTCTATGCGGCCACCTCGCCGGATGCGCGCCCCGGCGCCTATTACGGGCCCGACCGGCTGGCAGAGACACGGGGACATCCCGCCCCCGCGAAGGTGGTCGACCAAGCGAAGGATGCGGCCGTCGCGGGCCGTCTGTGGAACGAGGCGGAGCGGTTGACGGGCCTGTCCTTCGATCAGGCCGCGTAAGGCGCGACGCGGACGGGGGCACGCTGTGCTCCCGTCGCCAATTCGTGTACCGGACGGTGCGATGGGCGGTCGAAACCGGACGGAAACGCAGGTATGGGGCACAAGCGGGCGGTGCAGAGGCCGCCGCGCCGTGAACCGGTAGTGCCAGAGAATGACAGAACATCCGTCCAGCAGACTGTCCGTCGCCCCGATGATGGACTGGACCGACCGCCACTGCCGGTTCTTCCACCGGCAGCTGTCGCGCCATGCGCTGCTGTACACCGAGATGGTGACGGCGCAGGCGGTGATCCACGGGCCGCGGGCGCGGCTGCTGGACTTCGATGCCGCGGAACATCCCGTGGCGTTGCAACTCGGCGGTTCGGAACCGGCGATGCTGGCCGAAGCGGTGCGCATCGCCGCGGACTGGGGCTATGACCAGATCGACCTGAATTGCGGCTGCCCCTCGGACCGGGTGCAGTCGGGCTGCTTCGGCGCGGTGCTGATGACCCGGCCGGAGCTGGTGGCGGAGTGCGTGGCGGCGATGATCGCGGTGGCGCCGGTCGAGGTGACGGTGAAATGCCGGATCGGCGTGGACGAGCAGGACCCGGAACAGGCGCTGCCGCGCTTTCTCGAAACCGTCTCGGCGGCCGGGGTGCGGCGCTTCACCATCCATGCCCGCAAGGCCTGGCTGCAGGGGCTGAGCCCGCATGAGAACCGTACCGTGCCGCCGCTCGACTATGACCTCGCGCTGCGGATGAAGCGGGATTTCCCGCATCTGCACCTGTCGATCAACGGCGGCATCGCCGATCTGGATCAGGCGCAGGCGATGCTGGATGCCGGCATGGACGGGGTGATGCTGGGCCGCGCCGCCTATCACGACCCCGGCACGACGCTCGCCCCTGCGGATGCGCGCATCTTCGGCGAGGGCAGCCCGCGCGATCCGTTCGATGCGGTCGAGGCGATGCGTCCCTATATCGCGCGGCATCTGCAGGCCGGCGGGCGGCTGCCGCAGGTGACGCGGCACATGCTGGGCCTGTTCCACGGCCGGCCCGGTGCGCGGCAGTGGCGACGCATCCTGTCGGAACGCGGGCCTGTCGCGGGCGCGGGGCTCGAGGTGCTGGACGCCGCGCTGGAGCCGCTGCGGCAGCAGGCGGCCTGAGGCCCCGGCGGGCGGGCGCGGCACCGGATTGCGGCTGGCGCCCGCCGCGCGCAGGGGTTAACCCTTGCCGGGCCGTCAACCGCCGAAGGCCGCCATGCCCCCCCTCGACCTGATCCTGACCATGCTTGCCATGCTGCTGGCCACCGGCGCCTTCGCCGGGCTGCTGGCAGGATTGCTGGGCGTCGGCGGCGGCATCGTGCTGGTGCCGGCCTATTTCTACATCTTCGTGACGCTGGGCTATGACACGCCCTCGATCATGCGGGTCTGCCTCGCCACCTCGCTCGCCACGATCATCGCCACCTCGGCCCGGTCGGTGCTGGCCCATCACCGCAAGGGCGCGGTGGACTGGGGCATCCTGCGGGACTGGGCACCGGGCATCGCCCTGGGCGCGCTGGCGGGCGTGGTGGTGGTGGCCTGGCTGAAGACGGCGGTGCTGCAGGCGATCTTCGGCGGGCTGGCGCTGTGCGTGGCGCTGTATCTGGGGCTCGGCCGGGCCGACTGGCGGGTGGCCGAGCGGATGCCGGGTCTCGGGCAGCGGCTGGTCCTGTCGCCGCTGGTGGGGTTCCTGTCGGTCCTGATGGGCATCGGCGGCGGCAGTTTCGGCGTGCCGGTGATGACGCTGCACGGGGTGCCGATCCACCGGGCGGTGGCGACGGCGGCGGGCTTCGGCATCACCATCGCGCTGCCCTCGGCGGTGGCCTTCCTGCTGGTCCCGGTGCCGGATGCGCCGCCCTGGACGCTGGGCGCGGTCAACCTGCCCGCCTTCCTGATCACCATCGCCATGACCCTGATCACCGCGCCCATGGGCGCCGCGCTGGCGCATCGCACCGATGCGGGGCGGCTGCGGCGGATCTTCGCGGGCTTCCTCGCCATCGTGGCGCTGAACATGCTGCGCAAGGCGGCGGGCTGGTAGTCAGCGGGCGGGTCGTCAGACCTCGCCGCGCGACGAACCGGCCGCGCGCCGGGGCAGGGCCGCCATCACCGCCTGCCGCGCCGCCGGGTCCATCGCCGACCAGCCCGCGATCTCCTCCAGCGTCCGGTGGCAGCCGAGGCAGAGGCCGGTCTCCGGGTCCAGCCGGCACAGCCGGATGCAGGGCGAGGCAACAGGCGCGGCGGGGGGCGCGGCCGGGGGCTCAGTCATCGTCCCCGGCCGGCGGCCGCGCCGCCCGTGCCAGATGGCCCAGCCGGTCCAGCGCGCCCTGCAGGATCACCCCCGCCGCGACATGGTCGATCACCTCGGCCCGGCGCTTGCGCGACATGTCGGCCTCCAGCATCGCGCGTTCGGCCGCGATGGTGGACAGCCGCTCGTCCCAGAAGGCGATGGGCAGCGGCGTCAGCCGTTCCAGATTGCGCGCGAAGGCGCGCGTCGCCTGACTGCGCGGACCCTCGCTGCCGTCCATGTTGATCGGCAGGCCCAGCACCAGCCCGCCCAGTTCCCGCTGCGTCGCGATCTGCAGCAGCGCGGCGGCGTCGAGCGTGAACTTCTCGCGCCGGATCGTGCGCAGCGGCGTCGCCACCTGCCGCAGCCGGTCGGACACGGCAACGCCGATGGTCTTGGTCCCGAGGTCCAGCCCCGCCACCGCCCGCATCGGCGGCAGGGCCGCGGCGAAATCCTCCATCGTGGCGCAGATCATTCCGCCACCCCCGCCGCCCGCGCGGCATCCGCCACGCGCTGCAGATCGTCGGGCGAGGCGGCGAACAGGTCCTCCGCCTCCTGCCAGACGGCGCGGGCGCGGTCGGTTTCCCCCAGCACCGCCAGCGCCGAGATCAGCCGCGCCCAGTCCTCCGAACTGCCGCCCTCGCTGGCCAGCCGGTCGTTCAGCCCCTCGACCATGCCGCGGATCATCGCCTCGCGGTCCGCAGGGCCCATCCCGGCCGCCGCCGCCATGTCGGCCGCGCTCGGCCCCGAAGCCGGGGTAGAACCTGCGCCGGAACCGGGGGCAGGGGGCACATACTCCTCCTGCCCGGCGAGCCAGGCGAGGTCCGGCATCGCGGCGCGGATCTGGCCCTGCCACGGCGCATCGGGCGCGCCATCCTCCAGCAGCCCGCGCCACAGGGTGAAGGTCCGGTCCGGCCGGCCCGATTGCAGGAACATCAGCCCGAGGAAATAGCGCGCGGCCTCGTTCCGCGGGTCGAGCCGCAGCGCCTGCGCCACCTGTGCCTCGGCCTCGGGGGTGACGACGCCGCCCGCGGCGAAGATCATCATCTCGGCCTGGGTGGCATGGTCGCGGGCCGTGGCCTCGTCGCCCTTGGCCGCGATCAGCCGCGCCTGCGCCTGCCAGGCCGCCTGCCAGTTGCCAAGCGCGGCCTCGTTCCGCGCCAGCAGCGACAGGCCCTGCCGGTCGCCCGGCCGCTCGGCCACCGTGTCGCGCAGCTTCTGCATCAGGGCCGCGGTTTCGGCATCGGGCTGCGGCGGGGCGGGCTGCTGCGCCGCCGCTGCCGCCTCGGCCTGGGCCTGGGCGGGACGGGCGGCATAGTCGGCCTCGGCCAGCGCCAGCCGGCGCGACAGGGGCTGGTCGGAAAAGCCCGGCGCGCCGATCTGCCAGTAAAGGAAGAAGCTGCCCGCGATCAGCAGCGCCGCCGCCACCCCGGCGATCCGGCCCATGCCGCGCGGCCCGCGGATCTCGGGCGCGGCCAGGCGCAGGGAGCGGTCGGCCTCCAGCAGGCGGCGGCCGATCTCGGTCCGCAGCCGGGCCGCATCCTCGGCGCCGATGACGCCCCGGGCGGCGTCGCGCTCCACCTCCTGCAGCTGGTCGCGGAACACCTGCAGGTCATAGGCGGCGGTGGGGGTCGCCGCGCCCTCGGCCCGCAGATAGCCGCGCGCCAGCGCCAGCGCCACGATCAGCGCCAGCGCGATGCTCAGGGTCCAGAACAGCATCGGTCCTCCGGAAAACGTCCACCCCCATCTAGGCGCTTCGGCCCGCGCACGAAAGCGCCAAGCGCGGCCGCCGCCGCCGCGATCTGTCGCAGGCGGCGGCGCGCCCGCCCGCAGGACCGCGGCGGGCCTGCCGGCGGCATGTCGCATTTGTGCCGAAAACGACGTTTGCCGATGGCCCCGCCCCGTGCGCATTCTTCAAGAACGACGGGCGGGCCGCCGCGGCGGAATCGGGGCGCGGGGCCGGCAGGCGGGAAGGGCAGGACATGAAACGCTATTCGGTTTTCGCCGTCGCGCGCGAGGCGCTGCGCTGGCACACGGGCTGGGAACGGGCCTGGCGCAGCCCGCAGCCGAAATCCCGCTATGACGTGGTGGTGATCGGCGCGGGCGGGCACGGGCTCGCCACCGCCTATTACCTCGGCAAGAATTTCGGCATCACCAATGTCGCGGTGATCGAGAAGGGCTGGCTCGGCGGCGGCAATACCGGCCGCAACACCACCATCATCCGCTCGAACTACCTGCAGGACCCCTCGGCGGCGATCTACGACAAGGCGCTGCAGCTGTACGAAGGGCTGAGCCAGGACCTGAACTACAACGTGATGTTCAGCCCGCGCGGCCTCCTGATGCTGGCCCAGACCCATCACGAGGTGCGGGGCTACAAGCGCACCGTCCATGCCAACCTGCTGCAGGGCGTGGCGACGGAATGGATCGAACCGGCCAAGGTCAAGGAACTGGTGCCGATCATCAATATCGACGGGCCGCGCTACCCCGTCCTCGGCGCGCTGTATCAGGCCCGCGGCGGCACCGCGCGGCACGATGCGGTGGCCTGGGGCTATGCGCGGGCCTGTTCGGCCATGGGCATGGACATCATCCAGCAATGCGAGGTGACGGGCATCCGCACCGCCAACGGCGCGGTGCAGGGGATCGACACCGCCAGGGGCGCGATCGACTGCGGCAAGCTCGCCATCGTCGTGGCGGGCCATTCCTCGGTTCTGGCCGGCATGGCGGGCTTCCGGCTGCCGATCGAGTCGATGGCGCTGCAGGCGCTGGTGTCGGAACCGATCAAGCCCTGCATGGACGTGGTGGTGATGGCCAACACCGTGCATGGCTACATGTCGCAATCCGACAAGGGCGAGATGGTGATCGGCGGCGGCACCGACGGGTTCAACAACTACACGCAGCGCGGATCCTGGCAGCATGTCGAGGAAACCGTGCGGGCGCTGATCGAGACCTTCCCGATGATCAGCCGGCTGAAGATGCTGCGCCAGTGGGGTGGGATCGTGGACATGACCGGCGACCGCTCGCCGATCCTGTCGGCGACGCCGGTGGGCAACATCTTCGTCAATTGCGGCTGGGGCACCGGCGGGTTCAAGGCGATCCCCGGATCGGGCTGGGCGATGGCCGAACTGGTGGCCAAAGGCACGCCCGGGCCGCTCGCCGCGGAATTCGGGCTGAACCGCTTCAGGGAAGGCCGCTTCATCGACGAAAGCGTGGCGGCGGGGGTGGCGCATTGATGCCTTCCCGTCGCTGCAGCTTCTTGTCGGCTCAAATATCCCGCGGGGGTCCGGGGGCGCGAAGCCCCCGGCCTCGCCGCCAGACCGGACATCTGCCATGCTGATCCTGACCTGTCCCCATTGCGGCGTGACGGCCGAGGAAACCGAGCTTGCCCTTGGCGGCGAGGCGCATCTGAAGCGTTATGGCCCCGGCGACAGCGACGAGCAGTTCGAGGCCTACATGTTCGCCCGCAAGAACCCGAAGGGCGTGCATTTCGAACGCTGGCGCCATGCCTATGGCTGCGGCAAGTGGTTCATCGCCGCGCGCTGCACCGTCACGCTCGAGGTCTTCGGCACCTATCCCGCGCAGACCGCGCGGCCGCCGGCCGACCTGCTGGCCGCGATCCGCGCGAAACGGCCCTCGGCCGACCTGTCCGATTGGGACGCAGCAACCCCGGAGGACGCGCAATGAGCGCCCGCCTGAGCCGCGGCGGCCGGCTGATCGACCGCACGAAACCGCTGAGCTTCCGCTTCGACGGCAGGACGATGACGGGTTTCGCGGGCGACACGCTCGCCGCCTCGCTGCTGGCCAACGACCAGATGCTGGTCGGCCGGTCCTTCAAGTATCACCGCCCGCGCGGCATCGTCGCCTCCGGCCCCGAAGAGCCGAACGCGCTGGTCGGTCTGGGCGAGGGCGCGCGGTTCGAGCCGAACCAGCGCGCCACCACGACCGAGACCTTCGACGGCCTGACCGCGATCAGCCAGAACCGCTGGCCGACGCTCGACCTGGATGTGGGCGCGGTCAACGACGCGCTGGCCCGGTTCCTGCCCGCGGGCTTCTACTACAAGATGTTCATCCATCCCCGCCCGTTCTGGAAACATGTCTACGAACCCTTCATCCGCCAGTCGGCGGGGCTGGGCCGGGTGCCGCAGGGCGGCGATGCCGACCGCTATGAACAGGCCTATGCCTTCTGCGACCTGCTGGTGGCGGGGGGCGGCATCGCCGGGTTGACCGCGGCGCTGGCCGGGGCGCGGGCGGGGCAGCGGGTGATCCTGCTGGAACAGGCAGCGCATTGGGGCGGCCGGGCGCCGGTCGACGGCGCGGCGATCGACGGCCAGCCCGCGGCCGACTGGGTGGCGGGCACGGTGGCGGCGCTGGCGGCGATGCCGAACGTCACGATGCGGCTGCGCACCCAGGTGACCGGGCTTTACGACCACGGCTACGCGCTGGCGGGCGAGCGGATCGCCGACCACACGCCGGGCGACGGGCGGCCGCGCCAGCGGCTGTGGCGCATCCGCGCCGGGATGACCGTGGTGGCCGCGGGTGCGATCGAACGGCCGCTGTCCTTTGCCGGGAACGACCTGCCGGGGGTGATGCTGGCGGGCGCGGTGCGCGATTTCGTCGTGAACTGGGCGATCAGCCCCGGCGACCGCACGGTGATCGTCACCAACAACGACGACGCCTATCGCACGGCGCTGGCGCTGCTCGATGCCGGGCTGGTGGTGCCGGCGGTGATCGACGCGCGGGCCTCGGTCACCGGCGCGCTGCCGCAGGCGGTGCGGGCGCGCGGCGTGCGGGTGCTGGAGGGCCGCGCCGTGGCCAAGGTCAAGGGCGGCAAGCGCGTCGCCGGGGTCGCGATCTGCGCCCAGGCCGGGCAGGGCGCGGTGCTGGAGGAGATCGGCTGCGATGCCGTCGCCATGTCGGGCGGCTGGTCGCCCGCCGTGCATCTGTGGAGCCATTGCGGCGGCAAGCTGGTCTGGGACGAGACGCGGTCGATGTTCCGCCCCGATCCCGCCCGGCCGCCCACCGGCGATGCGGGCCAGCCGATCGCGGTGACGGCGGGCGCGGCCTCGGGCGCGCTGACCGCGGCCGACGTGCTGGCCGATGCCCATGCCGCCGCGGGCGGGCAGGGTCCGGCCCCCTCCGCCGCGGCGGATGACGAGGCGCCGATGGAGCCGGTCTGGATCATGCCGCAGGGCGCGGGTCCGGCGCTGAAGGCGAAGATGTGGCTCGACTACCAGAACGACGTGAAGGTGTCGGACGTGCAGCTGGCCGCGCGCGAGGGCTATGAAAGCGTCGAACATACCAAGCGCTACACCACGCTCGGCATGGCGACGGATCAGGGGAAACTCAGCAACATCAACGGTCTGGCGGTGCTTTCGGATGCGCTGCATCAACCGATCCCGGCCACCGGCACCACCACCTTCCGCCCGCCCTACACGCCCTTGACGCTGGGGGCGATCGGGGGCGAGGCGCGGGGCGAGATCTTCCAGCCCCTGCGCCGCACCCCGATCCACGACTGGCATCAGGCGCATGGCGTGGAATGGGAGCCGGTGGGCCTGTGGCGCCGTCCCTTCTGCTATCGCCGCCCCGGCGAAAGCAGCCACGAGGCGGTGAACCGCGAGGTGCGCAACACGCGCGAACGGCTGGGGCTGCTCGATGCCTCGACGCTGGGCAAGCTGGTGGTAAAGGGGCCGGATGCGGGGCGCTTCCTCGACATGCTCTACACCAACCTCATGTCCACGCTGCCGGTGGGCAAGTGCCGCTATGGGCTGATGTGTTCGGACAACGGCTTCCTGATCGACGACGGCGTGGTGGCCCGGCTGACCGAGGACACCTGGCTGTGCCACACCACCACCGGCGGGGCGGACCGCATCCACGCCCATATGGAAGACTGGCTGCAATGCGAATGGTGGGACTGGAAGGTCCATGTCGCCAACCTGACCGAGCAGTTCGCGCAGGTGGCGGTCGTGGGGCCCGAGGCGCGGCGGCTGCTGGAAAAGCTGGGCGGGATGGACGTGTCGAAGGCGGCGCTGCCCTTCATGACCTGGGCCGAGGGCCGGCTGGCCGGCATCCCGGCGCGGGTGTTCCGCATCTCCTTCTCGGGCGAGTTGTCCTATGAGGTCGCGATCCCGGCCAGCCGCGGCGCGGAATTCTGGGAAGCCTGCGTTGCGGCGGGGGCGGAATTCGGGCTGATGCCCTATGGCACCGAATGCCTGCACGTCCTGCGCGCCGAGAAGGGCTTCATCATGATCGGCGACGAAACCGACGGCACGGTGATCCCGCAGGATCTGGGGTTGGGCTGGGCGATCTCGAAGAAGAAGGCCGACTATCTGGGCAAGCGCGCGCAGGAGCGGTCGCACATGGCGGACCCGGCGCGCTGGCGGCTGGTGGGGCTGGAAACGCTCGACGGTTCGGTCCTGCCCGAAGGCGCCTATGCGGTGGCCGAGGGCACCAATGCCAACGGCCAGCGGCTGACGCAGGGGCGCGTCACCTCGACCTATTTCTCGCCCACCCTGGGACGGGGCATCGCCATGGGCCTCGTCCGCCACGGACCGGACCGGATGGGCGAGGTGCTCGACTTCCCCACCGTCGGCGGCAAGGTGGTGCAGGCGCGGATCGTCGATCAGGTCTTCTACGACCGGGAAGGAGCGAAGCAGGATGTCTGAACCGCAAAGCGCCCTGCCGGGCCGCCGCGCCGCCGGCTTCGCCACCGTGGCCGAGGCCGGGCTGCAGGGGATGATCACGCTGCGGGGCGATCTGGCCTCGCCCGTCCTGGCGGCGGCGGTGCAGCAGGCCACCGGCTGCGCCATGCCCGGGCCGCGCCGGATCGTGCAGGCGGGGGACCGCGCCGCCGCATGGATGTCGCCGGACGAACTGCTGCTGATCCTGCCCCATGCCGATGCGCCCGGGGCGGCGACCGCGCTGCAGGCGGCGCTGGCGGGCGAACATGCGCTGGTGGCCGAGGTGTCGGACGCACGGGCAATGTTCGCGGTGACGGGCGACAAGGCGGTGCAGGCGCTGGCCAAGCTGTTCCCGGTCGATTTCGCCGCGATGGAGCCGGACGAGATCCGCCGCAGCCGGATGGCGCAGGTCGCAGCCGCGCTGTGGCAGGCCGCGCCCGGCGACTGGCGCATCGTCTGCTTCCGCTCGGTCGCGGCCTATGCCTTCGGCCTGCTGGACAACGCGGTGCGGCCGGGGTCGGAGCTGACGGCGTGACGGAAGGGGGGCTGTCTGCCCCCCCTCTTGCGGCTGGCGCCGCAACTCACCCTCAGACGATATTTCGGTCAGGTGCAGGGGGACCAGGGCGTGCCGGCCATGTGCCGGCCGCCGCGCGGCGCCGGCGCAGCCGCCGCCCCCGCATCTGGCCTTGACCTCGGGAACCGGCCCCCGTCTAAAGACGTTGGCGACCGGTGCCCGACTTGCCGCCACCCGGCGGCGGATGGCGCGTGGCCGCGCCGCAGGATACCGACCGCACAACCGCGCGAAAGGACAGACAGATGGCTTTCACCCTTCCCGATCTTCCCTATGCCCATGACGCGCTGGCCGCGCTCGGCATGTCGAAGGAGACGATGGAGTATCACCACGACATCCACCACAAGGCCTATGTCGACAACGGCAACAAGCTGATCGCCGGCACCGAATGGGACGGCAAGACGGTGGAAGAGATCGTCAAGGGCACCTACCAGCCCGGCGCCGTGGCGCAGAACGGCATCTTCAACAATGCCAGCCAGCACTGGAACCACATGCAGTTCTGGGAGATGATGGGTCCGGGCGAGGCCAAGGCCATGCCGGGCGAGCTGGAAAAGGCCCTGACCGACAGCTTCGGTTCGGTCGACAAGTTCAAGGAAGAGTTCGCGGCGGCGGGCGCGGGCCAGTTCGGTTCGGGCTGGGCCTGGCTGGTGAAGGATGCCGATGGCGGCCTGAAGGTCACCAAGACCGAGAACGGCGTCAACCCGCTCTGCTTCGGCCAGACCGCCCTTCTGGGCTGCGACGTGTGGGAGCACAGCTATTACATCGACTTCCGCAACAAGCGTCCGGCCTATCTGACCAACTTCCTCGACAAGCTGGTCAACTGGGAAAACGTCGCCTCGCGCATGTGATCCATTTGGGCCGCGGGGGCTTCGGCCCCCCTGCCTTGCGGCCTTCGGGGCCCGCCGGATCCCGGCGGGCCCTTGCCATGTCCGGGTTCCGGCGGCGTGCCGCCCGGAACAGCGGGCCTGCCCCGCGGGTTGATCCCGGCAGCCCGTGTCCAGTCGCGGGCCAAGGAGGCACATGAAACGTCTGACCGATGGAACCTGGGTAGTGGTGGCCGATGGCCGCAAGGCGATGGTCTTCGACACCGAAGTCGCGGGGGGCACCCCGATGCTGCATGTCCGCGAGGAACAGGCGCAGTTCAATCCGCCGGACCGCGATCAGGCGACCGACCGCCCCGGCAGCGCCGGCAATCGCGGCGACGGCACCGGGTCCAGCATGGAAGAGACGGATTTCCAGCGGCAGGGCAAGGAACGCTTCGCCACCGATCTGGCCGACTGGCTGTATCACCGGGCGCATGAAGGCGCCTTCGACCGGCTGGTGATCGCCGCCCCGCCCGTCGTTCTGGGCGCGATGCGCCCGGCGCTGCACAAGGAGGTCAGCGACCGGGTTATCGCCGAGGTGCCAAAGACGCTGACCGGCCATCCGGTGCCGGACATCGCCCGCATCCTGGCCGCCGATCTCGCCGAAGCCGACTGACGGGCGGCCGCGGCGGCGGCGCTCAGGCCAGCGCCGCCGCCAGCCGCTGTTCCAGCGCCGCCACATCCTCCACCGGTTCCATGAAGCCCGCGAGGCTTTCCTCGGCGAAGCCATGGTCGATGACCGAGCGGGTCAGCGCCACCAGCGGCGACCAGTAGCCCGCGGTGTTCAGCAGCAGGATCGGCTTGCCATGCAGGCCGATCTGCCGCCAGGTCACCACCTCGAACAGCTCGTCCAGCGTGCCGGCCCCGCCCGGCAGCACCACGATGGCATCCGAGTTCATGTACATGACCTTCTTCCGCTCATGCATGTTCTCGGTGACGATGAAGGTCGAGATGTCGCGCTTGCCCTTCTCCTTCGACAGCAGGTGCACGGGGATCACCCCGAAGGTCTGGCCGCCCTCGGTCTGGGCGGCGCGCGCCACCTCGCCCATCAGTCCGATATCGCCCGCGCCATAGACCAGCCGCCAGCCGTTGCGCGCCAGCATCCGCCCGGTGGCCTGCGCCGCCTCGGTGAAGGCGGGGTCGCCGCCCGCGCGCGAGCCGCAGAAGACGCAGACGGAACGTGTGTAATTCGGCATCGCTCTTTCTCTATCCGGCTGGCGGACCAGCGTATCTTTGACCCCTGATACCGGGGTTGCTATGGTCTCTCAAGCGCGGTCGGCAACCGCGGCAGGGGGACTCGGATGGCAGCGGAAGGACCGGCGGGCGCGACGCCCGCCGACAGCGGCATGGCAGGCGGCGACGCCCGCGCAACGACGGGGCTGGGACCGGGGCTCGCGGCCGGCATTGCTGCGGGCGTGGTAGTCGCGGCGATCCTCGGCTTCTGGCTGATCCGGCCCGATGTGGAACCCGCACCTGCGACGACCGAGGCCGCGCCCGGTGCTGCCGATGTGGCGGAGGCGGGGTCCGAGGTGGCGGCTGCCCCGGCCGATGTCCGGGAACCGGTGCCGGCGGCTGCGCCCGAAGGGGCGGCTGCGCCCGAAGCTGCGACTGCGCCCGTGCCGGAAGCGGGGGCCGAACCTGCCGCAGAGACAGCAGCGGTCCTCTCCCCCGAGACGCCCGCAACGCCCGAGACGCCTGCCGAACCGACCGCAGCGCCGGCGGCGCCCTTGCCCGAATTCGACACGGTGCGCGCCGATGCCGAGGGCGGGGTGCAGGTGGCGGGCCGCGCCGCGCCCGGCGCCCGCGTCGCGCTGCTGGCGGACGGGGCCGAGGTGGCCAGCGGCGATACCAATGCGCGCGGCGATTTCGCGCTGCTGGCGGATGTGCCGCTGGCGGCGGCCCCGCGCGAGCTGCGGCTGCGGGTGACCGGCGCCGACGGGCAGGTCACCGAATCCGACCAGCGGGTGGTGCTGGCCCCCCGGACGGCACCGGAGACCGCGCCGGAGACTACACCGGTGCCGGGGCAGGTGGCCGCCGCCGCGCCGCCCGAAGCGGCCGCAACCGCCCTCGCCGAGGACCCGTCTGCCGCAGCCCCCGCACCCGAACCGCCCTCCGCCCTCGCACCCGCTGCCCCCGCGCCGGCAGAGGCGCCGACCGTGCTGCTGGCCGACCGCGCCGGCGTGTCGGTGCTGTCGCCCGCGCCGTTGGGAGAGAATGTCGTGGTCGACGCCATCGCCTATGACGCGGCGGGCGAGGTCACCCTAGCCGGCCGGGCGGGCGGCGGCGGCGAGGCGCGGGTCTATGTCGATGGCGGGCTGATCGCCTCGGCCCCGGTGGGGCCGGACGGGCGCTGGACCACCCGGCTGGCGGGGCTCGAATCCGGCATCTACACGCTGCGGGTCGATCAGGTCGGGCCGGATGGCAAGGTGCGGTCGCGGTTCGAGACGCCGTTCCAGCGCGAGGCGCCCGAGGTTCTCGCCGCCGCCATGGCGCGGGCGGCGCAGGACGTCGCGCAGACCGTGGGACAGGACAGCGCGCAGGCGGTCCCGGCCGAGGTCGCCGCCGCCGCGCCTGCCGCATCCCCCGCGCCCGTCGCCGCGGCCCCGGGCGCCGCTGCCCCGGCACTGGCCCCGGTGGCGCCCGCCGCCGTCACGGCCGCGCCTGCCGCGCCCGGCATCGCCTCCGGCGCACCGGCGGCAGAGACGCTCGCCCCGGCAGAGGCCGACCGGCTGCGCTTCGTGCAGATCACCGTGCAGCCGGGTTTCACCCTCTGGGGCATCGCCACCGAAAATTACGGCGACGGCTTTCAGTACGTCCGGCTGTTCGAGGCCAATCGCAGCCAGATCCGCGACCCGGACCTGATCTATCCCGGGCAGGTCTTCACCGTCCCGCGGGAGGTTCCGCCGGAATGACCAGCCCGGGGGCGGGGGCCGCGGGTCCCGTGCCGCCGGCGCATTCGCCCCGTGCCCGGCAGCAGGCGCGCACCTCGGGATGGTCGAGGCAGCAGTCGTTCAGCAGATAGCCGAAGGTCTGGCCGATGCCGCGAAAGCTGGCGGCATAAATCACGTTGCGCGATTCCCGGCGCGAGCTGACCAGCCCCGCCTGTTCCAGCGCGGCGAGGTGGAAGGACAGCCGCGAGGCCGCGATGCCGAGCCTGCGCCCGATCTCGCCCGCCGCCAGCCCTTTGTCGCCGGCCTCGACCAGCAGGCGCACGAGGTCCAGCCGCGTTTCGCTGGCCAGCGCCGCAAGCGCCGCGAGAACCTGTTTGCGCTCCATTCTTCAACTGCTCTTGAACGGTTGAACCTTCGCTACAACTAGGGTATCGGGACGGCGCGATCAACCACCGGGGCCAGCGCGCGCCGGAACCGCCCCGCGGGAGAGCACGAATGACCGACACGACACCCGAACCGACCGCCCGCCCGCGCGGCGCGGGGCTGCAGACCATGCGCCGCGTGGCGCCCTACCTGTGGCCGCCGGGGGACGAAAACCGCTGGATCCGGCGCCGGGTCACGCTGGCGCTGGCGGCGCTGGTGCTGGCGAAGGTCGTGTCGATCCTGACGCCGTTCCTCTACAAGGCAGCGGTGGACGGGCTGACGGGCGAGGCGCGCGACGACGGCTTCCTGCTGGCGGTGGGCGCGGTCGGGCTGACGGTCGCCTATGGCATGGCCCGGCTCGGGGCGGTGGCCTTCGGCGAATTGCGCGACGCGGTCTTCGTGCGGGTGGGGCAGCGGGCGCTGCGGCAGCTGGCGCTGGAAACCTTCACCCATATCCACGCGCTGTCGCTGCGCTATCACATCACCCGCAAGACCGGCGGGCTGAGCCGGATCATCGAGCGTGGGGTGAAGGGCGTCGACTTCCTGCTGCGCTTCATGCTGTTCTCGGTCGGGCCGCTGATCATCGAACTGGCGCTGGTGACGGTCGTCTTCGCCGTGGCCTTCGACAT
The DNA here is from genome assembly GCF_003993775.1 of Frigidibacter oleivorans. Lineage (GTDB taxonomy): Bacteria > Pseudomonadota > Alphaproteobacteria > Rhodobacterales > Rhodobacteraceae > Frigidibacter > Frigidibacter oleivorans. The sequence continues at coordinate 14,562 of NZ_RJRZ01000004.1, read as the reverse complement.
CTGGTATGCGCTGGTCGTGGTGGTGACGATCTGGGCCTATGTCACCTTCACCTTCAAGGTCACCGAATGGCGGGTGAAGATCCGCCAGCAGATGAACGACCAGGACACCGACGCGAACCAGAAGGCCATCGACAGCCTGCTGAACTTCGAGACGGTGAAGTATTTCGGCGCCGAGGGGCGCGAGGCCGGACGCTATGACCGCGCCATGCAGGGCTACGAGGTCGCGGCGGTGAAGACCGGGCAGAGCCTCGCCTTCCTGAACGCCGGTCAGGCGATGATCATTACCACGGGTCTGGTGATCGTCATGGTGATGGCGGCGCGGGGGGTGATGGCCGGGGTGCTGACCGTGGGCGATTTCGTCATGGTCAACGCCTACATGATCCAGATCACGCTGCCCCTGGGCTTCCTCGGCACCGTCTATCGCGAGATCCGGCAGGCGCTGGTCGACATGGGCGAGATGTTCGGGCTGCTCGGCCAGCCGGCCGAGGTGACGGATCGTCCCGGCGCGCCGGCGCTGCGGGTGACGGGGGGCGAGATCACGCTCGACCGGGTGGAGTTCGGCTATGACGCCGCCCGCCCGATCCTGAAGGGCGTGTCGCTGACCGTGCCCGCGGGGCAGACGGTGGCCATCGTCGGTCCCTCGGGCTCGGGCAAGTCCACCATCGGGCGGCTGCTGTTCCGCTTCTACGACGTGACCGGCGGCGCGATCCGCATCGACGGGCAGGACCTGCGCGAGGTGACGCAGCAAAGCCTGCACGATTCCATCGGCGTGGTGCCGCAGGACACGGTGCTGTTCAACGACACCATCTTCTACAACATCGCCTATGGCCGTCCCGATGCCAGCCGCGACGAGGTGCTGGCGGCGGCCCGGGCCGCGAAGATCCACGACTTCATCCTCGCGCTGCCCGAAGGCTATGACACCACCGTGGGCGAGCGCGGGCTGAAGCTGTCGGGCGGCGAGAAGCAGCGCGTCGGCATCGCCCGGACGCTGCTGAAGAACCCGCCGATCCTGCTTCTGGACGAGGCGACCTCGGCGCTCGACACCCAGACGGAACGCGACATCCAGGACTCCCTGCGCGCCATGGGCCGGGGCCGGACGGTCATCACCATCGCGCACCGGCTGTCCACCATCGCCGATGCCGACCTGATCGTGGTGCTGGAACAGGGCCGCATCGTCGAACAGGGCCGGCATGACGATCTGCTGCTGCGCGGCGGGCGCTATGCGGCGATGTGGGCGCGGCAATCGGCCGAGGAAGAGGCCGAGGAGGCGGCGGAAGACGCGGCCGAGGACGCGGCCTGACACGCGCACGGGGCAGCCGGCGCCGGGCACTCCAACGCCCGCTGCCGGTCCGCGCGCCCGCTGCGCTGCCTGAAACGGAACCGGCGGCGGCATCGCTGCCGCCGCCGGTCCTGTCGGTTCGGCCGGGGCCGGATCAGCCGATGCGGCCGCCGCCCTGCCGGGTGATCGCCACGACAGCCGGGCGCACCGGCATCGCGTCGTCGAAATCCGGCCAGCGGGTCGACAGGTCCTCGTAATAGGACGGGCGGCCATGGCCTTCCCAGTCGTCGCCGCCGTCGCCCGGGTGCTGCACCGCGACGAACATGGTGGTCATGTCCGGGGTCGGGCAGGGGCCGCACATCTCGCCGCCGACCGGCACGCGGTAGAACAGGCGCGAGGTGCCCCGCGCGTCGCCTTCGGTATCGACCGCCCACAGGCCGTCGGTGCGGCCGGTGGATTCGTTGCTGTTGCCATCGGTCGACACCCACAGGCGGCCGTCGGCGTCCACGGCGGCGTTGTCGGGCATCCCGAACCAGCCGTTCCGGGTCGTTTCGGTCGAGAAGGTCGCGCCGACCTCCGCGACAGACGGATCGCCGCATTGCAGCAGGATTTCCCAGCGGCCGCCGGTCGCGGTGAAGTCCTGGTTGTCCTCGAGGATCTCGATGATATGGCCGAAGGCGTTGTCCACGCGCGGGTTGGCGGCATTCGCCTCTTCGCGGCGGGTGTTGTTGGTCAGCATGACATAGGCGCGGCCCGTGGTCGGGTTCGGCTGGATGTCCTCGGGGCGGTCCATCGGCGTCGCGCCCAGCAGGTCGGCGGCGCGGCGGGTTTCGATCAGCACATCCGCCTGGCTGTCGAAGCCGTTCTCGGCGGTCAGCGGGCCTTCGCCATGCACCAGCGGCATCCAGACCATCGTGCCGTCCTCGTCGAAGCGCGCGACATAGAGCGTGCCTTCGTCGAGAAGGTCCATGTTGGCGGCGCGGTCGTCGGGGTTGTAGGCGCCGGCGGTCACGAACTTGTAGACATAGTCGAAGCGTTCGTCATCGCCGAGGTAGAACACGACGCGGCCATCCGCGGCCACGACGCTTTCGGCGCCCTCATGCTTGAACCGGCCGAGCGCGGTGCGCTTCTTCGGCACCGAGGTCGGGTCCATCACGTCGACCTCGACGACCCAGCCGAAGCGGTTCGGCTCGTTCGGCTCCTGGCCGATGTCGAAGCGGGTCTCGTAGCGGCCCCACTGGTAGTCGCCGCCGGGCACGCCCAGACGGTCGTAGTTGGCGGCTTCGCGGTGATCCGCCGGCAGTTCCCCCATGAAATAGCCGTGGATGTTCTCCTCGGCCATGATGTAGGTGCCCCACGGGGTCACGCCGCCGGCGCAGTTGTTGATCGTGCCATAGACGGTGCGGCCTTCGGCATCGGCCGAGGTGCGCAGACGCTCGTGGCCGGCGGCGGGGCCGCTCAGCTGCATCCGGGTCTTGGCGGTGATGCGGCGGTTCAGCGGCGCGTCGAGAACCGGCGTCCACTTGCCGTTTTCCTTGCGGATCTCGATGATGGTGCCGCCATGCGCGGCCATCTCGATGCCCACGCGCTCGGCGGTGGCGTCGGCGACGGTGATCTTGCCGTCCTGCAGGGTGACGATGCCCGGGAACATCAGGTGTTCGTTGGTGTATTCGTGGTTCACGACCAGCAGGCCGCGATCGGTGGCGCCGTCCAGCGGGATGAAGCCCACGAAGTCGTTGTTATAGCCGAACTGGCGTTCCTGCGCGGCTTCGGACTGCGCGGTCGGGTCGAATTCGGGCGCGTCGGCAAAGACCTTGTCGCCCCAGCGCAGCAGGATGTCGGCGTCATAGCCTTCGGCGACGTGATGGTTGGCGTCCACGCCGGCCTCGACCTCGGGGAAGTCGAAGACGGAACCGGTGCCCTGCGCGCGCGCCTCGTCGGCGGCGATCAGCGCCAGCGGCGACACGGTGGCGGCGATGGCGGCGGTGGCCATCGAGCGCTGCAGGAAACCGCGGCGCGAGAAGCGGGCAGTGATGATGTCGCCCATGGTCGGGTTACCGGTCGGGTTCAGACCGGGACCGTCGGCCTCCTCGAGCCTCGAGGTGCGGAAAATCTGGCGCTGGTTCATGGTGATGTCCCCTGGCTTGGTTGCTTGGCAGGGGAGCTATAGCCGCCGAATGTCACAGTATAACAACACGACGGCCTGTGCCGGCGGAGCTTCGCCGGGGCATCATCCGCCGGGACTATCCCCGCAGCGTGGCGCCGCCATCGACATAAAGATCGGCCATGGTGACATGCGCCGCCCGGTCCGAGGCGAGATAGACCACCGCATCGGCCACATCCTCGGGCCGGGCGATCCTGCCCAGCGGGATGCCGGTGCGGAAGGTTTCGGGCGATCCGGCGATCACCCGGTCGCCGCCCGAGGCATCCGCCCACATGCCGGTCTGCATCGGCGTCAGCGTCGATCCGGGCGCCACGATGTTGCAGCGCACCCCGAAGGGCGCCAGTTCCAGCCCGAGGCAGCGGGTGAACATCGTTGCCGCCGCCTTCGAGGCCGCATAGGCCGCCATGCCGTGCCGGGGGATGCCGGCGGCGTTGGAGCTGACGACGACGATGGCGCCGCGGCGGCGGGCCTGCATCGGCCCGGCCAGCGCCCGGCAGACATGGAAGACGCCGTCGCAATTGACCGCGAAGACCCGGCGCCAGTCGGCATCGCCGGTATCGGCCACCAGCCCGGTCGCCAGCACCCCGGCCAGCGACACGCCGATATCGAGGGGGCCGATCTCCGCCTCGACCCGCGCCACCAGTGCGGCGACGGCGGCGCTGTCGGTCACGTCCAGGGCCAGGCTGTGGCGCGCGCCGGCGATCGGCTCGGCGGGCAGGGCGCGGTCGGTGGCGATCACCTCCACCCCCTCGGCCGCCAGCGCCGCCACCGTGGCGCGGCCGATGCCGCCGCCTGCGCCCGTGACCAGCGCCCGCCGACCCTGCAGCCCGAATCCCGTCACAGCAGCGCCTCCACCTGATCCGTCATCATCGGCACCCCGCAGATCTCCGCCACCCAGGACAGGGCCATGTCATGCCGGTCGCGGCTGAAATCGGCCAGCGCGTCGGCCACGAAGAAGGGCTCGATATCCCGCATGAAGGCCTCGGCGGCGGTCAGCATGCAGCCGATATGGGCATAGAGGCCGCAGACGATCAGCTGGTCGCGCCCCCGCGCCCGCATCAGCGGTTCGAGGTTCGACCGCTGGAAGGCGCTGTAACGATGCTTGACCAGCACATGATCGCCCGGGGCGGGGGCCAGCGCCGGCAGGATCGCCTCTGCGCCCTCCGCCTGCATCCCCGGCCCCCACAGGTCCGCCTGCAGCCCCCGGTCGCGGCGGTCCTGCCGCAGCTCCTGCGCGGTATAGAAGACCGGCACCCCCGCCGCCCGCGCCGCCGCCAGCAGCCGCGCGATATGGGCGATGGCGGGGGCGAGAGGGCTGTCGCCCTGCGGGTAGGGGGCGCAGAAATAGGCTTGCATGTCATGGACCAGCAGCGCCGCCCGCGCCCGGTCCAGCCGGAAGGGCGCACGGGGCGCGGGCAGGTCGGCCGCCGCAGGCAGCGGATAGGCGGCGATGGCGGGCAACCGCCGTGGCGTGTCGGTCATGGGGTCCCTCCGGTTTCTGCCGGGGGAAGACCCAGCCCCGCCAGAAGCGCCGCGAATTTGGCCTGCGTTTCGGCCCGTTCCGCCTCGGGGTCCGATCCCGCGACGATGCCCGCCCCGGCGAAGAGCCGCGCCGCGCGCCCCGCCAACTCGGCGCAGCGGATCGCCACGAACCAGTCGCCGTCGCCATCCGCGCCGCACCAGCCCACCGCCCCGGCATAGAAGCCGCGCGGCACCGGTTCCAGCCGCGCGATCTCGGCCGCTGCCCTGTCGCGGGGCAGGCCGCAGACGGCGGGCGTCGGATGCAGCGCGGCGGCGATCAGCGCCGCGGGCAGGTCCGGGTCGCGCAGCTCGCCCGCGATCCGGGTGCCGAGATGCCACATGCTGCGCGTGGCCGTGGGCCGCGTGCCCTCGGGGCAGTCGAGCGTGCGGCACAGGGGCGCGAGCGTATCGAGGATGAATTCCACCACCAGCGCATGTTCGCGGCGGTCCTTGTCGGACCGGGCCAGCGCCGCCGCCGCGGCCCGGTCGTCGCCGGGATCGGCGGCGCGGGGCCGCGAACCGGCGAGGGGATGCGAGGCGACCTGTGCGCCCCGCTTGCGGACCAGCAGTTCCGGCGTCGCCCCGACAAGATGGCGCGGCCCGCCGTCGCGACCGGGCAGGCGGGCCAGGAAGACGGCGGCGGCGGGGTCGAGCGCCAGCCGGGCCAGCACCGCGGCAAGGTCGATGGGGGCGGGCGCGCGGGCGGTCAGGCTGCGGGCCAGCACCAGCTTGCGCAGTGCCCCGGTGCCGATGATCCGCAACGCCGCCGCCACGCTGGCGGCATAGTCCGCGCCCGGGGGCTCTTCCCGCAGTGTCCAGCCGCCGGGCGCGGCGACCGGTTCCGGCGCGGTCCTCGCCGCCAGCGGGCCGGCGGACCACTGGCGGCTCAGCCACAGCGCATCGGCCGCCGCCGTATCGAAGGGCAGGGTGCCCCCGACGATGCCGCACGGCCCGGTTTCGGCAAAGGCCGCGGCAAGGCGGGCGCCCAGATCGGCCGCCCCGCCGGGGGGCAGCGGCTGCGCATCTGGCCCGGCGATGCGCGCGGCGTCACCAGCCAGAAGGGCGAAGGCGGGCATCGGGGCGGGCGACAGGGTCGCGGAATCGGCGGGAAAGGCAGGGGTCACGGTCATCGCTTCACTTTCGCTGGCCGCGGCGGCAATCGCGGCGGGACGGCTGAAGGCGAGCGTCTGGCGTGTCCGCGCCGTCTGTAGACCGGCCGGCGGCGATCTTCAAGACCGGCGGGCCGGTTGCCCGGCGGGTCGGCCATCCCGCGCCGCCGCGCATCGGGACGGTGCGGGAAACGACGCATCGCGGCCGCAAGTTGCGCTCGCACCCGTTCCCGCGCCGGCGTAAGACTTGCCGCGACGGGGCGGCCCGGGGCGGGCGGCAGCCCGGAGCGACGCGCCGGCGGCGGGCGCCCCGCCCTGCACCCCGCCGCAGATGACCCGGCCAGAGGAGACGACAGATGCAAAGCTATCCCGACACGCTGCTTCATATCGACGGCGCCTGGCGCCCGGCCGCGGATGGCCGCAGCCTTCCGGTCTTCGATCCCGCCACCGGGGCCGAGATCGGCCGCATTCCCCATGCGGGCCGGGCCGATATGGACGCGGCGCTGGCGGCGGCGGAGCGCGGCTTCGCGGTCTGGCGCAAGACCTCGGCCCATGACCGCGCGGGCCTGATGCGCAAGGCAGCGGCCCTGCTGCGGGAACGGGCGGAGGACATCGCCTGGATCATGACGCGCGAACAGGGCAAGCCGCTGGCGCAATCGCGGATGGAGGCGATGGCGGGCGCGGATGTCATCGACTGGTTCGCAGGCGAGGCGCCGCGCGCCTATGGGCAGGTGATCCCCGCCCGGGCGCCGGGGGTGACGCAGATGACGGTGAAGGTGCCGGTGGGGCCGGTCGCGGCCTTCACGCCCTGGAACTTCCCCATCAACCAGGTGGTGCGCAAGCTGTCGGCGGCGCTGGCCGCGGGCTGTTCGATCATCGTCAAGGCGCCCGAGGAAACCCCGGCCTCGCCCGCGGAACTGATCCGCTGCTTCGCCGATGCGGGCGTGCCGGCGGGGGTGATCGGGCTGCTCTATGGGGTCCCGGCCGAGATCTCGGAATACCTGATCCCGCATCCGGTGATCCGCAAGGTCACCTTCACCGGATCGACCCCGGTCGGCAAGCATCTGGCGGCGCTGGCGGGCCAGCACATGAAGCGCGCCACGATGGAACTGGGCGGCCATGCGCCGGTGATCGTCACCGCCGATGCCGATATCGGCAAGGCGGTGGCGACGATGGCCGCGCACAAGTTCCGCAATGCCGGGCAGGTCTGCGTCTCGCCCACCCGCTTCCTGGTCGAGGCGCCGGTGGCCGACGGCTTCATCGACGGCTTCGTCAGGGCGGCCGAGGCGGTGAAGGTCGGAAGCGGGCTCGACAGCGGCGTCGACATGGGTCCTCTGGCCAATGACCGGCGCATCCCGGCGCTGGAGGCGCTGGTGGCGGACGCGGTAGAGCAGGGCGGGCGGCTGATGACCGGCGGCCGGCGGATCGGCAACGAGGGCTGGTTCTATGAACCCACGGTGCTGGCCGATGTGCCGGCCTCGGCGCGGATCATGAACGAGGAACCCTTCGGCCCGGTCGCGGTGATCAACCGCGTGGACTCGCTCGACGCGGCGATTGCCGAGGCGAACCGGCTGCCCTTCGGCCTGGCCGCCTATGCCTGGACCGGCTCTGCCAGGGCGGCGCAGCGGATCGCGGCCGAGGTCGAGGCGGGTATGACCACGATCAACCATCTGGGGCTGGCCCTGCCCGAGGTGCCCTTCGGCGGCATCAAGGATTCGGGCTATGGCACCGAAGGCGGGTCCGAGGCGATCGAGGCCTATTTCGACACCCGCTTCGTCACCCGGCTGGACTGAATCGACCTGTCCGGGCGGCGGTCGCCGCCGCCCGCCGCATCCGTCAGGCGGGCACCGGCTCCGCCTCGCCCAGCAGGTCGCGGGCGATGGCCTGGATCTGGATGAAGCTCAGCGGCTTCTCGACCGCGATATTCGCGCCCGCGGCCTCCAGCTCCTCGCATTCCGCGCCCATGGTCGAGGCGGTGATGCCCACCACCGGCACCCGGCGGTCGAGCTTGCGGATCTCGGCCACCATCTCGCTGCCGGTCATGCCGGGCAGCAGCTGGTCGACGAAGATCATGTCCGGGCGCTGACGGCTGAACGCCTCCAGCCCCTCGGTCCCGGTTTCCACCCACCAGACCTGGCCGAACAGCTTGCCCAGCCGGCTGGCGGTGATCTCGCCCACCAGGCGGTTGTCCTCGACCAGAAGCGCGCTCAGCCCCGGATAGGCGAGGTCGCTTTCGGGCGCGGGGGCGGGGTCCGCCTCGGGCGCGGGGGGTAGGTCGGCCAGCCGCGCCGGATGGGTCAGCACGAAGATCGACCCCGGCCGCGCGGGGGCATCGTCCGCCGCCGGCTGCAGCACCAGATCGCCGCCCATCAGCCGCATCGCCCGCCGCGCGGTGTACAGGCCCAAGCCCGCCCCCGCCGCGCTGTTGCCGGTGGAACTCGCCTCGCCGTCGAAGGGCTCGAACAGGCTGTCGCGGCGGGCGGGCGGGATGCCGATGCCGTCATCGGCCACCTGCCAGGTGACGGTGGCGGCATGTTCGTCGCGCAGCGTCACGAAGCCGGTCAGGGTGACGGTGCTGGCGCGGGAATGCAGGATCGCGTTGTGCACCAGCTTCGTCAGGGCGATCAGCACCCGCGCCTGATCGCCCTGCAGGGGCAGGTCCGACAGCTGCGACAGGTCCAGCCGCAGCGCGATGCCGTTCGCGGCCGCCGCACCGCCGAAGGTTTCCATCAGGTGCAACCCGATCTCGCGCAGGGCGAAGACGTTGCGCTGCATGCCCTCGTTGCCCACCCGCAGGTCGTCGAGGATGGCGACCAGCCGGGCGAGCGTCGCCTCGAAGCTGATCGACACGTCGTTCCAGCTGGCGCCCGACTTCAGTTCCTCGGTCATCATCGACAGGATCGCCACCGGGGTGCGCAGCTCGTGCGAGGCGATGGACAGCAGCCGCTCCTCGCGCAGCAGGGCCTGCGCCAGCTGCGTTTCCAGCCGCGCCGCCCTCTGCCGCCACTGCAGGCTTTCGTCGAGGCTCGACAGTCCCAGCCAGCCGCGCTGCCCCTGCACGGCGAGGATCGACACCACCACCGGGCGCGGGCTGCCCGCGGGCGGCGGCAGGTCCATCGTCATCCGGGGCTGGGCGGCGGCGGCCTGCGCGGCGCCCGGCTGCTGCAGGCGGCGCAGCAGTTCCAGCACGTCGGCGAAATTCGCGGCGCCGAAGAATTCGGTGAAGGTCATCTCGGGCGCGGGGCCGTTGCCGTCGATCTGCAGCGGAAAGCGCACCCGCCGCCGGTCGAGGTCCAGTTCGGCGAGCCAGGCCTGCGCCTGCGCCTGAAAGCCCGCGGTGGTGCCGGGGGCGAGGTCGCGGGCCGCGCCGCCCTCGGGATAGGCCAGCCGCAGCCCGAGGATCAGCAGCGACAGCAACAGCAGCCCCAGCCCCAGCGCGACCAAGGGGCCGGTCGTCGGCACATGAACCTCGGACACCAGCGCCGCCACGACCGGCAATTGCCCCGCCATCGCGCAGGCCACGACCGGCGCGCCGATGCGCCGGCGGGTCAGGATCTGCAGCACCAGCAGCCCGACCAGCATCAGCCCGGTGATCGACAGCAGCCCCGGGGGCAGGCCCTCGGGCGCGCCGCGCATCCGCAGGTCGAAGAAGATCGCGGTGCCGGTGCCGGCAAGCGTCGCCACCGTCAGCGCCGCGCGGCGGGTGGGGCGGTCGGCGGGCAGCCGTTCGCCGGCGATCGCCGCGAATTGCGCCATGGTCAGCACATGCAGCGCGGCCAGCAGGGTCTCGGCCAGTTCGGCGGGCGGGGGCAGGCGGCCGAAGACCACGCCCTCGCCCCCGCGCCACAGGGCGAGGAACAGCACCAGGCCGGCCGCCCGCAGCGCCAGCCCCAGGGCGGTGGCCCGGGTGCCGAGCCGGCCCAGCCGGTGGTCGATGCGATCCACCCGCGCGAACAGCCATGCCGCCGCCATGCCCAGCAGATAGGCGATGGCGGTCTCGATCTCGCGCGTCGCGCTGGCGCTGCGGACGAGGGAGTGCCACAGCACGATGCCCGCGCCGGCGAGGATCAGCGCCGCCAGCGTCAGCCGGGGCAGCCCGCCCGACTGGCGTTGCAGCTTGAACAGCGTCACCCCCAGCACGAGGCCCGTGGCCAGCGCCAGCCCCCGCGGCTCGGTCGCGCCGGACAGGGCGGCGGCGGCCAGTACCGTCAGCCCGAAGGCGAGGGCCAGCGGGGTCTGGGTGGGGGCGAGGCGCGGCGCGGTGGCAAGGGACATGGCCACGTCAGGGGGTTCCCGTCACTTGAAGGAATCGAGGATGCGGATGACGGCGGGGGTGATCAGCAGGATCAGCAGCGGCGGCACGGTGAAGATCATCGTGCCGAGGGTCATCTTGGTGGGCAGGACATTGGCGCGCTCCTCGATCCGGCGGATGCGGCGGTCGCGCAGGTCGGCGGCATAGACGCGCAGCGTCTGCGCCACCGGCGTGCCCAGCGTCGCGCTTTGCACCACCAGCGCCGCGAACGAGCGCAGATCCTCGTTGTCGGTGTCCTGCGCCATCCGCAGGAAGGCCTGTTCCCGGTCGGCCCCCGCCGCCAGCGCCTCGGTCGCGCGGGCGAAGGCGAGCGCAAGGTCGGGATGGATCGGCGCCAGTTCGCGGGCGGTCCGCTGCACGCTCTGGTCCAGCGACTGTCCGGCCTCGACGCAGATCAGCATCAGGTCCAGCGCGTCGGGCAGGCCCAGCTCGATCCGGCGGCGATAGGCGGCGCGGCGGCGGTCGACGACCAGCGTGGGGACCAGATAGCCGACGAGGAAGCCGAGGAAGACCAGTGCCAGCCGCAGCGGCGCGGCCAGCCCCGACAGCAGCGGCAGCAGCGCCACCGCCAGCGCGGCGAGCGCCGCCCCGGCCAGCGCCGCCGCCAGCTTCGCCAGCACGAAGACCTGCGGCGCGGCGGGATGGCCGAAACCCGCCTGGATCAGCTGGCGGCGCAGTTCCGACAGGGTTTCGGGCTGCGGGGCCGAGATCAGCGGTTCCGGCCGCGGCGGGCGGGCCGCCTGCGCCGCCGCCGTGCCGCGCGCCGCAAGGATCAGGCCCGCCGCGGCCAGCACCAGCCCCGCGGCGAAGGCCAGGAACAGAAGCAGCGCGGGCGAGGCGACAGGCGTCATTCGAACCGCACCATCCGCTGCATGAAGAGGATGTTCAGCACCAGCAGGAACCCGACGATGCCCAGCATCGGCCAGAAGAAGGGCCGCCCGACGATCGTGTCGAAATAGGCGGGGTTGATCACCCAGATCAGCCCCGCCGCCACCAGCGGGAAGGCCGACAGGAACCGGCCGGACCATTTCGCCTCGGCGGTCATGGCAGAGATCTTGCGCGCCAGCTGCTGGCGCTGCCGGGCCAGCGCCGACAGCCGGTCCAGCACCTCCGCGAGGTTGCCGCCGGCCGCATACTGGATCGCCACGGCGGTGGCGAGAAAGCGCAGGTTCTGGCTGCGGCAGCGTTCGGCCAGTTCCCGCAGCGCCGTCACCACATCCTTGCCGAAGCTGACCTGTTCGGCGGCCTTGGTGAACTCTTCCGCGATCGGCCCGGTCAGGTCGCGCCCCGCCACCTGGATCGAGGCCGAGATCGGCGAGCCCACGCGCAGCGCCCGCACCATGATGTCCAGCGCCTCGGGCACCTTCGCCTCGATCAGCCGCAGCCGCCGGCGGTGCCGCCAGCGGATCACCAGCACCAGCGTCAGCACCGCCGCCAGTGCCAGCGCCGCCGCCGCCAGAGCGATCCCGATGCCCAGCATCCGGTTCACCGCCAGCACCCCCAGACCCAGCCCCATTGCCAGCATGAGACCCGCGAAGGGCGGCAGGTCGGCGCGGAAGGCCGCGACGGCATCGGGCGTCACGTCGGTCAGTTCGGCGAGCCAGCCGCCGCGCGACACCGGCCGCAGCACCGGCGCGGCCCCGCCCGCCGGCACCGCCACGCGCCGCCGCTCGATGCCCCGGCCCGAAAACCGCTGCTCGACCCGCCGCCGGTCGCGCGCCGCCCGGTCCAACAGCGCCACGACCATCGCCGCCGCCAGCGCCGCAAGACCGAGCGCGAGGGCGAGGCTGAGGAAGGCGGAGGGTCCCATCTCAGCCCCCGAAGACGTCGGCGGGCAGCCGGATGTTCCAGCGCTTGAAGCGGTCGGCATAATGCGACCGGATGCCGGAGGCGACGAAATGCCCCTCGACCCGGCCATCCGGGCTGACGCCGGTATGTTCGAAGTAGAACAGTTCCTGCATCGTCAGCACGTCGCCCTCGCAGCCCACCACCTCGGTCAGCGACACGATGCGGCGGGTGCCGTCCTGCAGGCGGCTGACCTGCACGATCAGGTTGACGGCGCTGGCGATCTGGCGGCGCAGCGCCCCCAGCGGGATCTCGATCCCCGCCATGGCCACCATGTTCTCCAGCCGGCTGGTCGCGTCGCGGGCGCTGTTGGCATGGATGGTGGTCATCGACCCGTCATGGCCGGTGTTCATCGCCTGCAGCATGTCGATCACCTCGTCGCCGCGCGTCTCGCCGACGATGATCCGGTCGGGCCGCATCCGGAGCGCGTTCCTCAGGCAGTCGCGCTGCGTCACCGCGCCCTTGCCCTCGACATTGGCGGGGCGGCTTTCCATCCGCCCGACATGGGCCTGCTGCAGCTGCAGTTCGGCGGTATCCTCGATGGTCAGCACCCGTTCGCGCCGCCCGATATAGGCCGACAGCGCGTTCAGGAGCGTGGTCTTCCCCGATCCGGTGCCGCCCGAGATGATGATGTTCATCCGCGCCGTCACCGCCGCGCGCAGATAGGCCGCCATCTTCTCGCTGCAGGCGTCGAACAGCACCAGCTGGTCGAGGCTCAGCTTGTCCTTCTTGAACTTGCGGATCGACACCAGCGTGCCGTCGAGCGCAATGGGCGCGATGATCGCGTTCAGCCGCGACCCGTCGGGCAGGCGGGCATCGACATAGGGGGTGGATTCGTCCAGCCGCCGCCCGGTCATCGCGACGATCTTCTGCAGGATGCGGCGCAGATGCGCCTCGTTCTGGAAGGACACGTCGGTGACTTCGAGAATGCCGTTCTGTTCGACGAAGACCTGTTCCGGCCCGTTGATCAGGATGTCGGAAATGCTGTCGTCCTTGATCAGGATTTCCAGCGGCCCGAGGCCCATCACCTCGTAATAGAGGTCGTCGATGATCTGGTCGCGGTCCGACCGGCTGAGGGCGATGGCCTGCTGCGGCACCAGCGCCCGGACGATGTTGCCGATCTCGGTCTTGATCTCGGCCTCGTTGGCCTGCACCAGCGCGGACAGGTTGAAGGTTTCCAGCAGTTGCGCATGGGCCTGCTGGCGCAGGTCGGCCAGCTTGCGGCGGCGGGCGCGGGCGGCCTCGGCCTCGGCGGCGTCGTCAGTGCGGGGGGCCGCGCCCGGCCCGCCCGACATCCGGTCCTCCATGGTCCGGTGCGCCATGAACTCGCGCATCCGGCGGGCGGCGTCCTCCGCCTCGCCGGAGGGCGGCGCGGCCTCGCGTTGCGCCGGGGGCGCCTCGTCATAGCCGAACTCGCCGAAACTTTGCCGATACTTGTCAAAGATGCTCATGCCCGGGATCCTTGCGGCGCCAGAAGGCCTGCGCCGCGCGCTTCGGCCGCAGTGCGGTGGTCCGCCGCCAGCCGGTCGGCCAGGGCGGCGACCTGCCGTCGCAGCGGGTTGGCCGCCGCCAGCTCTGCAAGCGGCGTGCCGAGATCGCAGGCGGCCGACACCTCGACGCCGCCATCGACGAACCGTTCGGCGAAGGGCCGGCCCAGTCCCTGTTCGAAGCTGGCGATGTTGCGCTGCAGTTCGGGCGGCAGCCGCCGCTGCGGCAGGCGGTTGAGGCAGTGCACCATCCGGCCCGGCGGCAGCCGCGCCCCGGACAGCAGCGCCATCAGCTTGCGCGCGTTCTGGGCCGAGCGCACGTCCGGCAGGCTGACGCAATAGACCCTGTCCGCCTCGACATACGCGCGGTCCGACCAGTCGGCCAGCGCGTGCGGCATGTCGATCACCACCACCCGCGCCACCGCCCGGGCGCAGCCGATCAGCCGGCTGACCGACTCCTCGTCGATGGCGTCCAGCGGCAGCACCTCGTCCGGCGCGGGGAATACCTTCAGGCCCGGCGCCGCCTCGACCAGGCAGCTGCGGAAGGCGTCGGTGTCCAGACGGGTCAGGTTGCGATAGGCATCGGCCACCTGCGAGGGCGCGCGCAGGTCCAGATAGGTCGCCACCCCGCCGAATTGCGGATCGAGGTCCAGCAGGCAGGTTTCCAGCCCCAGCCGCGCCAGTTCGGCCGCCAGCGTCACCGCCAGCGTCGTGGCCCCGGCGCCGCCGCAGGTGCCCTGGAAGGCCAGGACCGACAGGGGGCCGGGCGGCGCCGGGTCCGCCCCGCCACTGTCCCCCTCGGGCCGCCCGCGCCGGCCGAGCCCCAGCCGCCCGCGCAGCCCGGC
>NZ_RJRZ01000003.1 GCF_003993775.1 Frigidibacter oleivorans | reverse complement strand
GGGCGGCAGGCCCTCGGCCACCTCCTCGGCATGAAGGGCATCGTTCCGCGCCTCGCCGGGCGCGGTGGGGGACAGGGTCATGACGGGCTCCGCTCAGGAACGAATGGCAACGACAGGCGATCCGGGGACAGGCGATCCGGGGCAGGGCGCCCGCCGACGGGGCATGCCCCGCCGCGCGCGCCCGCGCGCCGTTACTGGATCAGCCCGATTTCGCGGTAATAGCGCTCGGCCCCCGGATGCAGCGGGATCGGCAGGCCCTCGACGGCGGTCTCGGGGCTGATGCCCCGGGCCGCGCCATGCGCGCTGCGCATCCGGTCGAGATTCTCGAACAGCAGCCTGGTCATCTGATAGGCGGTTTCCTCGTCCACGCCCTCATGGGTGATCAGCATGTTGCCGACGGCGGCGGTCGGGATGTCCTCGTCGAGGCCGGCATAGGTCCCGGCCGGGATGACGCCAGGGGTGAAGGGCGCGCCGATGGCGGCCACGACCTCTTCGGGGATGGCCACGATGGTGATGTCATGCGTGGCGGAGAGGTCCTGGATGAAGGCGACCCCCAGGCCGGAGGATTGCAGAGTCGACTGCAGCTGGCGGTTCTTGATCAGCTCGGCCGATTCCGCATAGGGCAGGTACTCGACGCGGGCCAGGTCGTCATAGCTCATTCCCGCCGCGGCGAAGATCGCGCGCGCGTTCAGCTCGGTGCCCGAGGCGGGCGCGCCCACGGACAGGGTCTTGCCCTTCAGATCCTCCAGCGTCTCGATCCCGGCGCTGCCATCGGCGACGATCTGGATGTAGTTGGGATAGATCGCCGCGATGGCGCGCAGCTCGGTCAGCGGGCGCGGGAAACCCGCTTCCTCGTTCCCTTCCCAGGCCATCTGGACGGAGTCGCCGAGCGCGAAGGCGATCTCGCCGCGGCCCTGGGCCAGCAGGTTGAGATTTTCCACCGAGGCCTTGGTGGCCTGCACCTGGGTGCGCACCCCGCCGATGCCCTCGGCATAGATCTCCGACAGGGCGACGCCGAGCGGGTAGTACACGCCCGAGGTGCCGCCGGTCAGCACGTTGATGAAGCTCTGGGCCTGCGCCTGCGGCGCGATGGCAACAAGAGCGGCCGTCGACGCAACGGCAGCGAAACGCGTAAACATGAAGTCCTCCCGTGATCTCCTCGAAGCACAGGCTAGCAACTCGCCCTGTCGTGAGAACGCAGAGTCACGCAGCATCGGGAGTTTCGCCAATTCAGAAGGAATTCATTGCGCATCAGTCGTTTGCGCAAGGATCTGCCGGTCGGCGCCTGGCGGCGTTCCGCCACGCAGCGAAATGGCGGGGCAAGATCATGCCCGATCAGTCGGCCCGCAATCCGAGGCGCGCGATCTTTTCATTCAGGGTGCGGCGCGGGATGCCCAACGCCTCCGCTGCACGGGCGGATGCGCCCCCGGCCGCCTCCAGCGCCTCGGCGATGATCTGCGCCTCGATCAGGGCCAGCCTCTCGGGCAGCGGCACGGGGGTTGCGGGCGGCGGCGGGGCGTGAAGATTCAGCACACGGCGGATCGCCTCGGCCCGCAGCTGCGGCAGATTGCCGGGCCAGTCCTGCGCCCTCAGCCGGTCCAGATCGGCGGCCCGCAGCGCAGGCATCGGCCGCCCGAGCCGGCGCGCGGCCTCCTGCGCGAAGGTGGTGAAGAGCACAGCGATATCCTCGCGCCGTTCGCTCAGCGGCGGCAGGACCAGCGTCGCGGGCGACAGATGATGGTAGAGGTCCGCCCGCAGCCCTTCCGCCCGCGCCGCATCCGACACCGAGGCGATGACGCGCAGGTCCACCGGGCGCGGCACCCCGCTTCCGAGCCGCGTCACTTCGGCCGCGCCCAGCACGGCCATCAGATGGGCCTGCAGAGGCGCGGGCAGGCTGTCGAGGCTGGCCAGATAGAGCGTGCCGCCATGCGCCTGCTCGAACAGGCCCGCGCGCGCCGCCGCACCGGGCAGGTAGCCGCGCTCGTGCCCCAGAAAGATCATCTCGGCGCCGGCCGGTTCCAGCGCGGCGCAGTCCAGCGTCACGAAGGGCCGGCGGGCGCGGCGTCCGAAATCGTGCAGGCAGCGCGCGAGACCGCGCCGGCCGCTGCCCGGCGGGCCCGCGATCAGCACGTCCAGCGGCAGGTCGGCCAGGGCCATCACCATCGCGCGCAGGTGACGGATCGCGGCGCTGCTGCCGGCCAGCCGCATCTCGAGCCGTTCCGAGGCCAGCGCCGAACCGGGCGCCGTTGCCGCGCGACGCATCCGGCGCAGGCCCACGGCGCCGTCCAGAACCTCGACCAGATGTTCGGCGCGATACGGTTTTTCCAGGAAGTCATGCGCGCCGGTCCGCATCGCGGCGACCGCGACGGGAACGTCGGCATGTCCGGACAGCAGCACGACGGGCAGGTCGGGGTCGCGGGCGCGCAGCGCGTCCAGCACCTCGTGCCCGGTCATGCCGGGCATGCGCAGGTCGGTCACCAGACAGTCGCAGCCCGCCGCATCGAGCCGGGCGAGCGCCTCTACCGGATCGGTATGGGTGGTGACGTCGAAGCCCGAGGCCTCCAGCCAGTCGGCTGCGGCCGCGCAGATCTGCGCCTCGTCGTCGATGAAGGTGATGCGGCCGCGCAGGTCCTGGGTCATGATCAGCCGGCGAGGCGCTCCTGCGCATGATACAGCGGCAGCTCGACCTCGGCCAGCGTGCCGCCGCCGGGGCGCGGCTGGAAGGCGAGCCGTCCGCCCGCCTGATCGAGGATCCCGCGCGTGATCGACAGGCCGAGGCCCAGCCCCTCGCCCGACAGGCGGGTGGTGAAGAACGGCTCCTCGATGCGGCCCTGCAGCTCGGGTCCGATGCCCGGCCCGCGATCGGCCACGACCAGCCGCAACATGTCCGGCCCGAGCGACAGGCCCGCCTGCAGCGGCGCGGTGCTGCCGGCGGCGGCATTCGCCTCGGCCGCGTTCAGGATCAGGTTCGTCGCCACCTGCTCCAGCCGGATCGCATGGCCGCGCACCGGCGGCAGGCCGTCCTGCAGGTCGAGCTCCAGCCGCTGCCCCAGTTCGCGGAGGCGCGGTGCCAGCACCTCGGCGCTGGCCGTCAGGACCGCGACCATGTCCACCGGTTCCGGCGGCTCCAGCCGCTGGCGGGCGCCGAAGCGCTTGAGGTTGCGCACCATCTTCTGCATCCGCACCAGCAACGCGCGGGCCGAGCCGATGCTGGCCGCCGCCTTGCCGTCCCGCCCTGCCGCCAGATGCAGCTCGGCCGCGGCGAGCGTGCTGTCCAGCGCCGAAATCGGCTGGCTGACCTCATGCACGATAGTCGAGGACATTCGTCCCAGCACCGCCAGCTTGGCCGCGTGCACCAGGCTTTCATGCGCCGCGCTCAGTTCTTCCTGCGCCCGGCGGCGCTCGTCGATCTCGCGGGCCAGGGCCTCGGTCCGTTCGGCGACGCGCCGCTCCAGCATGGCGTTCTGTTCCAGCCGCATGCGCGTCAGCTGCCGCCGCTGCCACAGCCCGACCCCGAGCGCCGCGCCCAGAAGGCCCGCCATGGCCGCGACCGCGCCCATCAGCCGCGCCTGCGCCTGAACGCCGGCCAAGGGGAGTGCCGCGAGAATGCGCCAGCCGTCGGGCTGCAGCCCGGCCTCGGCCAGGCGCAGCCCGCTGCCGCGCAGGGCGTCGCGCAGGGGCCCGGTCTCGGCGATGGACAGGCCCGCATACCGCTGCTCGGCCTCGATCAGGGCCAGCGCGTCGGGGCCCAGTCCGTCGAGCGGGCGATACAGCCATTCCTGCTGCCCGGACAGGAACACCACGCCCAGATCGTCCGCCAGCGCGATGTCCTGTTCGGCTTCGGCCCAGGTGCGGGACAGTTCGGACATGTCGACCTTGGCCACCGCCACCCCGAGCGGCGCGCCGGCCGGCCCGATGCGCGAGGCGAGGAAATAGCCCGGAACGCCCGTGGTGACGCCGACGGCATAGTAACGCCCCGCTCCGCTGGTCATGGCCTGCCGGAAATACGGGCGGAAGGCATAGTTGTGGCCGACGAAGCTGCCCGGCTCGGCAAAGTTGCTGGCGGCGAGGGTGCGGCCGGCCGCGTCCAGCAGATACAGTTCGTCCACCCCCGACAGGTCGCGGGCGGCGCGCAGATAGCGGTTGGCGGCCTCGGTGCTGCCTCCGGCACCGGCGGTCAGCAGTTCGGTGATGCGGGCATCCTGGGCGATCACGTCGGGCAGGTAGCGATAGCGCTCGATCTGGGCGGTGACGGCGTGGCGGGTCAGTGTCAGCCGCCGCTGCAGCTCGTCGTCCAGCCGGCGCAGCCCCGCTTCGCGCGAGGCAAACATCGCGGCCCCTGCCAGCGCGGCCACGAGGATCAGCAGCAGGGCCAGTCGCCGGGGCGGCAAGGGGGGACGGATCGAGGCGGTCATCGCCGCATCTTGCCACGGGCCGCGGGAACAAAGAATGCCTTTGTCGCCCCGCACCCGGCGGCACGCGGCGGGGGCGATGCGGTTCCATGGCGTCAGCGGCCGACGGCCAGCACCTCGAAGGTGACGCAGACGGGGCCCGCGCCGCGCCGCAGGTGCCCCTGATGGATCGTCCCCCAGGGATCGACGCAGGCGACGGGCAGCGCGCCGATGCGGCCGGCCTCCAGACGGCAGCCGGGCAGCAGCAGGACCTCGGACATCGGCGCCGACATCGGCGGGGCGTCGTGAAAGCCGGCGCCGATCAGGCTGCCTATGCCGTGGAGGTCGGCGTCGATCAGCCCGGCGGTGGCGCAGGCGGCTTCCAGCGCGGCGTGCAGATCCTCATGCGGCCGGACCGTCACCGTCGCCGCGTTGGCGCCGGTGACCGCCGCCATGGCACGGGGCGCAAACAGGGGAAAGCCGGTTTCCGGATCGGGCGCGACCTCCAGCCGCGCGCCCTGCGTCAGCCACAGCGTGACCTCGCAATCCGCCGCCAGAATGCACCGGTCGTTCAGCAGATGGCCCATGCCGCCGTTCCACATCGCGTGGCAATGCAGGAACCAGGCCCCGTCCCGCCGCCCGACCGGCGCCGTGGCGCGGTCCAGCGTCACGTTCCGGGCGGTGCAGGTCTCGCTGTACCAGGCGGCGTGCCGGTCATCGGGCGGGCCGTCGGGCATGACATAGGCCATCCCGGCCAGCGCCACGCCGTCGAGGATCGCGCAGGCGCCGTCCGCGCCCCCGTCCGCGCCCCCGTCCGCGACGGCGGCCTCCACGGCGGCCGAGACCGCGTCCAGCAGGGTCGTGCCAGCCTGCAGCCGTGCGGTGACGCGGCGCGCATGGCAGGGCGTGGAACTGACGCGCGGCAGCACCTCGGCGCCCGGATGGCGCAGCCAGTCGCGGCTGTCGCCTTCGGGCATCGGCGGCGCATCGGCGCGTCGGGGGCCGGGAATGGCGCGCATCGTCAGACCGCCGCCCCGGCGGGCGCGGGGATCAGGCCGCGGGCCGCAAGGTTCTCGCGCACCAGTTTCTTGGTGATCTTGCCATAGGCCGTCTTGGGCATCTCGTCGAGAACGACGAAGTAGGCGGGCAGCTTGTACCGGGCAACCCGCCCCTCGAGATGTTGGCGCAGGACGCCTTCGTCCAGCGTGGCGCCCGGTTCGGCCACGCAGACGCACAGCCCGACTTCGCCCCACCGCGTGTCGGGGACGCCGAGGATCGCCACTTCGGACAGGCCCGGCACGGTCAGCAGGATTTCCTCGACCTCGCGCGGGTAGACGTTCGATCCGCCCGAGATGTACATGTCCGAGGCGCGCCCGGTGATGAACAGGAAGCCTTGCGCGTCCATGTGCCCCAGGTCGCCCGTCCGGAACCAGCCGTTGCGGAAGCTCTTGGCGTTCGCCGCGTCGTCCCCGTCATAACCCGCGCAGACCGCCGGGCCGATCACGCAGATCTCGCCGGTTTCCCCCGGGGCGCAGAGCCTGCCGTCGTCATCCTGGATCGTGACCTGGATGCCCGTGCGCTCGACCCCGCAGGTTCCGGGGCGCGCCTCCGGACCGTCGGACAGCGAATGATCCTCCGGGCGCAGCACGGTGATCGCCCCCGTGACCTCGCCCAGCCCGTAATATTGCACCAGCACCGGACCCAGCGTCTGCAGCGCGCGCTTCTGGTCGGCGCGGTACATCGGCGCCCCGGCATAGACCACGTGCTTCAGGCTGGAATGATCGTGCGCCTGCACCGCCGGGTGTTCCACCAGCATCTTCACGATGGTCGGCACGGTGAACATGTTGGTCACCCGCCACTCTTCGACCAGCGCCCAGGCCACCGCGGGATCGAAGCGGCCCTGCGGCAGGATCACGCTTTTCGCCCCCGCCGCGATCTGCGCCATCTGATGCGCCGCCGCGCCGTGGCTGAGCGGCGCCACAACCAAGCTGCTGTCCGACATCCCGAGGCCCGGCATCAGGTCGCTGATGTGGTTGAGGATGGTGAAGGTCAGCTGGCCATGCGTCAATGCCACGGCCTTGGGCCGTCCGGTCGAGCCCGAGGTGAAGAACAGCCAGCAGGTGTCGTCGCGCTCGACGGCGGCATTGTCGGGCGCCTGCCCCTCGTGGCGGGCGAGCAGATCCTCGTAATCCAGCGCATTCTCCATGCCGCCGATGGCGATGACATGATCGACCAGCGCGCGGCAGGCGGCGGCATGGCCCGCGAAGCCCGCCTCGACGAACATCGCACGGGCGCGGGCCGTGCCGCACTGGAAGGCCACCTCGTCGGGGCTCTGGCGGAAATTGGCGGGGGCCCAGACCAGGCCCGCGCGGTAGACCGCCATCATGATTTCCAGCATCTGGTTGTTGTTGGCCGATTGCACCAGCACCCGGTCGCCGCGCCTGAGACCCAGTTCGCCCGTCAATGCTGCCGCGAGTGCGCCCACGCGCGCGTCGAACTGCGCCCAGGTCCAGGTTTGCCCGTCATAGGCGATGGCCACCGCATCGGGCTGGCGCCGTGCGTTGCGGGTCAGGAAATAGGCGATGTTGGGAACCCGCGTGCTGCTGGGCCAGGGGCTTGCCGCGGTCATTGCGCACGCTCCAGGATCGAGGTGTAGTTGGCGACGGCGGCGCCGCCCATGTTGAACACGCCCGCCAGCGTGGCACCCGGGCGCTGCATGGCCCCCGCCTCGCCGGCCAGCTGCATCGCCGCCATGACATGCATCGACACACCCGTGGCACCCAGCGGATGACCGCGCGCCTTCAGCCCGCCCGACAGGTTGACCGGCAACCGTCCGTCGCGCGCGGTGACGCCCTCGCGGATCACGCGGTGTCCCTCGCCGCGGGGGGCAAGGCCCATCGCCTCGTATTCCAGCATCTCGGCGATGGTGAAACAGTCATGCGTTTCCACCAGATCGAGGTCGTCGAGCGTCACACCCGCGTCCTCCAGCGCCCCGGCCCAGGCCCGCGCCGCGCCCTCGAAGACATAGGGCGCCTCGCGCCGCGACAGGGCCATGAAATCGTTGACGTGCCGGCGGGCGCGGAACCGGATCGCCCGCGGCAACCCGGCCGCCACGTCCTCCGAGGCCAGCACCAGCACCGCCGCCCCGTCCGAGATCGGCGAACAGTCGGTGCGCCGCAGCGGGCCCGCCACCAGCGGGTTCCTGTCGCTGACGGTGTTGCAGAAATCGAAGCCCAGATCCCTGGGCATATGTGCCAGAGGGTTTGCCACCGCGTGGCGATGGTTCTTGGCCGCGATCATCGCCAGGGCGTCGGACTGGTCGCCGAAGCGCTGGAAGTAGCTCTGGGCGATATGGCCGAAGACACCGGCGAACCCGAGAATGAAGTGCCCTTCCTCGGGAACATAGCTGGCATGGATCATCAGCGCGGCGGCCTCGGCGGGCGCGATGGCGGTCATCTTCTCGACCCCCACCACCAGCGCGATGCGCCCGCGCCCGGCCTCGATGAAGTCGAGCGCCGAATACAGCGCCGCCGAGCCCGTGGCGCAGGCATTCTCCAGCCGCACGGCGGGGACGTGGCGCAGCGCGGGCACGGCCATGCCCACCAGACCGGCCTCGAAGCCCTGCGGCATGAAGCCCGAATTGTAGGTGCCCAGAAAGATGCCTTCGACATCCTCGGGCGCGATGCCCGCATGCGCCAGTGCGGCCGGGACCGTGGCCGCGATCAGGCCTTCGGCATCGGGGATGTCCAGTTTGCCGAACGGGCTGTGCGACCAGCCGACGATGCAGGCTTTCGATGCCATGGTGGCGTCTCCTCTCGATCCTCGGGGCGCCCCTGCCGGGCGCTGCTGCCTTTTGCGGGGACAGGGCCGGGCTGCCGGTCGCCGCTGCGTCCGCCGCTACACCTCGCCGTTGCTCCGCGCCCGGAACGTCCGGCTGCTGAAAAGCCGGGCGATCAACGGCCACAGCAGCATGACTGCGGCGGCGATCAGGCAGACGACCGCGATGGGATGGCGGAAGATCTCGAAGGCGTCGCCGCCCGAGGCCATCAGGCCGCTGCGCAGGTTCGCTTCGGCAATCGGCGCGATGACCAGCCCGATGACGAAGGGGGCCAGCGGGTATTCCGCCTTTTCCAGAAGATAGCCGAGCACGCCGAAGCCGAGCATGACCCAGACATCCGTCATGGAATTGTGCGCCGCGAACACCCCGACCACGCAGAAGGCCGAGACGATGGGCACCAGATAGTGGCGCGGCACGCTGGCAAGTTTGGCAATCGGACCGGCGAGGAAGATCATCGCGATGAACATCAGCACGTTGGCGATAAGGCAGGCCGCGATCATCGCCCAGACCACATCGACGTTCTGCGTGAACAGCAGGGGACCGGGTTGCAGCGAATGCGCCGCAAGCGCGCCGATGAGGATCGCGTCGATGACGCTGCCCGGAATGCCGATCGCGATGAGAGGGATCAGGGCACCACCGACCGTCGCATTGTTCGCCGCCTCCGAAGCGATCACCCCCTCTTCGCTGCCCTTGCCGAAGCGTTCCGGGGTGCGGGAAAAGGCCTTGGCGGCGGCATAGGACACGACGGAGCCGATGGAGGCCCCGATCCCGGGCAGGATGCCGATGATCGTGCCGAGAGCCGAGGACCTCAGCAGGTTGACCCAGTGCCGCGCCCATTGCCGGGTCCGCAGGAACACGGGGCCCAGACCCGTCTCGATGACCGTGGCATGGTCGGAATGCCGTGTCGCCAGCACGATGACCTGACTGATGGCGAAGACACCGACCAGTACCGGCAAGATGTCGAAGCCGCTCTCCAGCCAGTGTTGCCCGCCGGTCAGGCGCAGCCGGCCGGAGGACGGATCGATTCCCGGGATCGCGACCAGCATCCCCAGCACGCCCGCGATCAGGCCCTTCAACATCGTCCCCTTGCTGACCGTCACGATCAGCACGAGCGCCGTCATCGTCAGCGCGAAATAGTCGAAGGGGCCGAAGCGGAGCGCGAGAACCGACAGCGGTTCGGTGAAGAGATACAGCGCCACCCAACCGACCAGGCCGCCGACGAAGGATGCATAGATGCCGAGCCCGAGCGCCCGGCGGGGCTCGCCCCCGGCGGCGATGGGATAGGCGTCGAGCGTGGTCATCACATTCGCCGGCGCGCCGGGAATGCGCAGCAGCGCCGCGGTGATGAGCCCGCCGGACACAGACCCCACATACATCGAGATCAGCAGCGCCACGGCGTCGACGGGATGGAAATAGAAGGTGATGGGCAGCGACAGGGCGATCAGCATGCCGCCGCTCAACCCCGGTATTGCGCCGACGATGATGCCCGTCAGGGTCCCGATGAGCATCAGGGCAGCGGTCCATGGCGTCGTCAGCATGACCGCCATCGCGCTTGCGAGTCCGGTAATCAAGAAGAGTCCTCCCTCAGTCGTTTGTCGCGGCTCAGTAGGCGCCGGGCAGAGCCGTCACGAAGACCTGCGTGAAGACAAACTGGATGCCGACCGCGAGCACGACGGCAATCGCACCCATCGGCACGATCTGGCGCGGATCGAAGCGCGCGAGGTAAAGGCCGGTCAGCAACAGGAACGCCGCTGTCAGCACGTCGTAGCGCACGACGCCCCATTGCATGACGGCCACGTAGACCACGATGGCCGAAACGATCACCAGCCTGTGCGGGTCCGGCGCGCGAAGCCGCCATCCCTCGGGCATCCGGACCAGGGAACGCAGCGTCTGCGCCGCGGCCAATGCCGACATGACCGCCAGGAGGATGCCAAGGATCAGCGGAACGGGCCCCGGGCCGATGGGTTCGAACCGGCTGGGCGGCATGCGCGCCGCGACAATCGCGATCACGATCCCCAGACCCATCAGCAGCAGGGCGATGCCGAGTTCGAGGAGGCGATCCCGCGACCTTTCGTAGGCCTGTCGCACCGCCTCGAGCGTCGGCAGTCCGTCAGGGCGCTTTTCGGGTTGCGCGCTCATGCCTTTGCCTCCAGTGCCTGCGTCCGGTCGTGCTTCAGCTTGGGCTCCTCGCCGGGCGTCGGCGTATAAAGCAGGTCGCCCCGCGCCAGCACCGCCGCAACGCCCCCGTAGCCGTCGAGCATCTGCCGTTGGTCCTCGAGTGCCCGCAGATCCGTCGCCTCGGGATCGCAGATGGATCGCAGGATGGCGTCGAAGGCCTGTCGCACCGCCTTCGACCCCGGATCCGCCGCGAGGTCTGTCGTCTCGTACGGGTCGACCGCCAGGTTGAACAGTTCCGGCTCGTGTCCGACGTAGTAGATGTATTTCCACGACCCTGACCTGACCATGAAACTGGCATGGTTCGAGCCCATGGCGTGATATTCCGAAAACACCACCCGCTCGGGCTCTTCCCTGGCGAGGAAGTCGAAGAGCGACCGGGACGGCAGGTCGCGATCCTCCGCGGGAACGTCGTGGCCCATCGCCTCGATCGCGGTCTTGTAGATGTCGATCAGCGATGTCGGGGTCGAGATGCGGCGACCCGCGTCGATCCCGGGCCCGGCGAAGATCATCGGCACCGCACAGCTTTCCTCGTACATCGTCGATTTGCCCCACAGCCCCCGATCGCCGACGTTGTCGCCGTGATCCGACGAATAGAGAACGCGGGTGGAACCTTCCAACCCGGCGTCGGATAGCGCATCCAGGACCCGGCCGATCTGGGCGTCGAGGAAGCTGACCAGCCCGTAATAGGACGCAATGGCAAGGCGGACATGGTCGTCGTCGCGGAAATAGTCGCCATAGTTGATGGTTTGCGACAGTTCCTCGATCCATGGGTGGCGCGCGTGCCGCTCGCCGCGATACCAGGCGGGCAATTCGATGTCGGCCGGGTCGTAAAGCGACAGGAATTCCGGCGGGCAGGTCAGCGGATAATGCGGCCTGGTGAACGACACCATATAGGCCCAGGGCGTCGGGTCAGGATTTCCGGCCCGTTCCGCGATCCAGCGCACCGCATTGTCCGCGATCTTTCGGTCGTAGTGATTGTAGGTGCATTCGCCGGCGCCGGCGCCATTCGCCAAGGCCGGCATTGCAAGACGCGGTGGGGGCGAAGGGTTCCGGATCGAGCCGATCAGGTCGCCGGTGCCCCTGAGCCTGTGCATCGTGTCCAGTTCTTCGGTGAAGCCGTTGTCATCCGCGTCGCTGCGGTAATGCAGCTTGCCGGTGACATCCATGCGATGACCGAATTCGCGGATCCGCCGATGCCAGCTCGGGCATTCTCCGTGATAGGCGAAGACATTGTCCCAGTACGGCCCCTGATGCGCCCATTTCCCGGTGGCGAGCGCCCCGCGGGCCGGGACGCAAATCGGGCTGGGCGTATAGGCGTTGTCGAACACCGCGCCGCGTGCGGCCAGCCGATCGAGGTTCGGCGTCTTGATCACCTCGCTGCCATAGCATCCGGTCAGGGACCGGCGGTGCTCGTCCGAGAAGATGAAAAGGAAGTTTTGCGCATCCATGTGGGCCCTCTCCGATGCTGTGGGTCCGTGTCAGCCGATCATACCGGGACGGCTGTGCCGGGTAATGCGCCGCTTCCGCAATGTGGAACGTTCGTCTATGATGTGGAACGCGCAACCACCACGATGGCCGCATGGGCGACAGGGAACGAAACACGAAGGGCGCACAAAGCGTCGACCGGGCACTCGCCTTGCTGCTGGCCATCGGCACCTATGGCGAGCGGGGTGCGCCGCTCGCCGGTCTGTGCGCCGATTTTGGCCTTTCCAAGCCGACCTGCCGGCGTCTTCTGCTATCGCTGCTCAATGTCGGCCTTGTCGATCAGGACCCGAAATCGCGGCACTATCTGCTTGGATCGGCCTCCTATTCGCTGGGCAATCTCGCCTCGCCTCGGTTCTCGCTGATGGAGCATTACCGCAGCGCCATCGTCCGGATCGCCGAACGCACCGGGGACACCTGCATCCTGACGATGCGGCAGGGCGACTTCTGCGTGGTGATCGCCCGCGTGGAAGGAACCTACCCGATCCGCTCGCATATGGTGCAACCCGGCCAGCGCATTCCGCTCGGCGCCGGCGCGGCCGGGATCGCGATCCTGTCTGCCATGTCGGACGAGGAAGTCGTCGATCTGGTCGTGCTGAACCGCGAGACCCTCAACAAGCAATTCCCCGCCAACACGTCGTCGGTGATCGTGAAGAATGTCGGCAATGCAAGGCGAAACGGCTATTCGCTGAATCGCGGGCTCTTGTTCGAACATGCCTGGGGCATCGGAATTCCGATTATCTCCACCACCGGACAGGCCATTGGCGCGATCACGGTCTCTGCGGTGGATCATCGCATGACCGAGGCGCATATCAGCAAACTGGTCGCCATCATGAGGGAGGAGAAAGAGCGCGTGTCCGCAAGACTCGAGCGATAGGCCGCGGCCGCTCAGATGTGCAGGCCGCTGCTCAGGAAACCGCCGTCGACCGGAATGACCTGACCGGTCATGTAGCTGGCACGGTCCGAAAGCAGGAACGCCACCATGCCCGCGACCTCGGCGGGGGT
The DNA here is from genome assembly GCF_003993775.1 of Frigidibacter oleivorans. Lineage (GTDB taxonomy): Bacteria > Pseudomonadota > Alphaproteobacteria > Rhodobacterales > Rhodobacteraceae > Frigidibacter > Frigidibacter oleivorans. The sequence continues at coordinate 364,578 of NZ_RJRZ01000003.1, read as the reverse complement.
CCCGTAGCGTTTGAGCGCGGTCCGTTCGTTCCACTGGCGGCGCACCTCGTCGGTATGCGCAGCCTCGGCCAGCGGCGTATTGATGGGGCCGGGCGCGACCGCGTTCACGCGGATCCCGTGAGGACCCAGTTCGGTCGCCATGATTTCGGTGAGCGAATTGAGCGCGGCCTTGGAACTGCCATAGGCACTGCGCCCCTTGTTGCCGACCATCCCCGAGACCGAGGTGATGTTCACGATCGAACCCCGCCTGTCGTGCGCAAGCCAGTGCCGCGCGACCGTCCGCGAGAGGAGGAACGCCCCGATCAGGTTGACATCATGGATGCGGCGGAACTCCGCGACGGAGGTTTCGACAGCAGGCTTGTCCATCCCGATGCCGGCGCAATTGACCAGCCCGACGATGGAATGCCGGTCGCACAGCCCCTCCGTGACCTCCAGAACCGCGGTTTCGTCCGCAACATCCAAAACGGCGGCGTCGCATCCTGCCGCACCGAGGCCGGAGCGGGCCGCGTCCAGCCTGTCCGCATCGCGGTCGACCAGGATCGGATGGAAGGAAAATTCCGCCAGCGCCTCGGCCACAGCAAGACCGATCCCCGAGGCGGCGCCGGTCACGATAACGGATCTTGGGACATCATTGGACATGCATCATCTCCGCGCCCGCGGGCGTTGGTTCGGATTGCGTCGGGATCGGGCGGATGCCGTCATCGCAGGACGGCACCCTCACGACTGGAAGATCAGTTCAGCTGATCCGCAACGGCCTCGATATCGGTGCTCAGATCATCGAAAATGCCGGACACCGTCGCACCGTCCAGGAACCGGACGTTGAAGCCCAGAGAGGCGAGTTGTTCGGCCGCGGCAGGTTGCGCAAGCGCGGTGTTCACATACCCGACCAGGGTTTCAACGACCTCGGCCGGCGTGTCGGGCGGCGCAATCAGGACCAGCCGCTCGCTGAACAAGGTATCGTAGCCGCTTTCGGCAGCGGTCGGCACATCCGGCAGGACGGGCTCGCGTTCGCTCGAGAAGACCGCAAGCGGCCGGACGCCCTGTTCGGCAAACCGGACCAGCCCGCCCGCGGACAGCAGGGCCGCGTCCGTATGGCCGCCGACGACCTGAGTCATGCGCGCGCCGTCGCCACCCTGGGTCTGGACAAAGCGAAACGGAGCGCCCGCCTCGTTCGACAGCAGCAGCGGCACGATCTGGGGCGAGGCCCCGAAGTTGGTTGCGAACGACACTGTCCCCGAGCGCGCACGTTCGATCAGATCCGGCAGGGTCATGATGTCGCTGGTCGAAGACACGCCGATTCCCATGGCCGTCTCGGCGACCTGGCCGATCAGGGTGAACGCCGTGTGATCGTAGTCCACGACCCCCATCGCCTTGCCGAAGACCAGACCCGAATGCCAGATCCCGATCGTATAGCCGTCGGGATCGGCGTTCAGGACCTCCCGCGTCCCTGCCGATCCGCCGGCGCCCTCGCGGTTGATGACGACGATCGGCTGAGGCGAGGCGCCGGCCGACTCGACCCCGGTCTGGATCGCGCGGGCGACGAGGTCGGTCCCGCCGCCGGGCGACTGCGGTACGATCAGCGTGATCGGGCGCGACGGGTAGTCCTGGGCATTCGCGACTCCGCCGACGGCCGCAAGTGCCGCCGCCGCCGCCAGCGCTTGTAGAAGCGTTCTCTTCGACGTCATCATTTCATGTCCTCCCTAACTGAATGATGCTCGTGTCATGACGCCATTGTCCCGGTGTTCGGGGAGGCCACAACCGACGCATTCCACATTGTGGAGCGGGTGCAGAGGCAGCGCCCCGGGGGCCAGGCGTGCGGGGCAGGCGTGCGGGGCAGGGGCGCGGTTCAGATCGGCAGGGCCGCGGAGTCCTTCACCACCTCGAGGATGACGGAACTGTGCATTTCCCGGACCCCGGGAAGGACCACCAGACGCTCCTGCAAGAGCGTCTGGTAGTGCTGGATGTCGCGCACGACGATGCGCAGGTAGAAGTCGAAATCCCCCAGCACCAGCAGCGCGATCTGGATCTCGGGGATGGTGCGGACGGCGGCCTTGAACTGCGCCAGCAGCGCGGACTCGTGCCCCTGCAGCTTGATCCGCAGGATGATGAGGGTGTGAAAGCCCAGTTGCCCTGCGTCGAGGATCGTGCGCTTGCCCCGGATGATCCCCTTCTCCTGCAGCATCGCGATCCGTCGCGAGCAGGGCGACTGCGACAGCCCCGCGCGCTCGGCAATCTCGGTTACCGTGAGGCTGCCGTCATTCTGCATCGCGCGCAGGATCCGGATGTCGGTCTCGTCGATCGTGTGCATGGAATCCCCGATTGGCCCTCAAATTTTGGCTGGATCATGCTGATGATCTCGCGGGCCGGCATCGAAAGCAAGGAATAGCCGCGCGGACGGAGCTATGCTTCCGCAATGCAACCGGCGGGGAGGGCGGCACGGGTGCGTCCCCTGCCCATCTGTGCCGGCCCATGCGGCGCCGAGCTGCGCCGCCCTGGAGGATCTGACGATGAGCACGGCCAGGCTGAGTTTTCCCCGCCCCCCCGCGCGGCCCGATCAGGCGCCGGATTTCTCGGCGATCGTCGTGCCGCAAGCCGGCGCGCTGCCGGTGCCGCCCCCGGATCTGGACGCGGGGGCATCGCGGCCCTTCGCCACCGGGATGATCCGCGTGCTGGACGATGACGGCCGGGCCGTCGGCCCCTGGGCGGAATATCTGGGCGATCTGTCCGCCGAACCGCTGCTGCGCGGGCTGCGCGACATGTTGCGGATGCGCGCGGTGGACCGGCGGATGCTGAACGCGCAGCGGCAGGGCAAGACCTCGTTCTACCTGCAATGCACCGGCGAAGAGGCGATTGGCTGCGGCTTCCAGAGAGAGCTGTCGCCAGGCGACATGAATTTCCCGACCTACCGCCAGCAAAGCCTGCTGATCGCCGCGGACTATCCGCTGGAGGCGCTGATGGGGCAGCTTTACTCGAACGACCTGGACCCGCTGCAGGGACGCCAGCTGCCGATCATGCATTCCGCGCGCGATCACGGCTTTTTCTCGATCTCGGGCAATCTCGGCACGCAGTATGTCCAGGCGGTCGGCTGGGCGATGGGCTGCGCGCTGCGCGGCACGGGCGAGATTGCGGCGGGCTGGATCGGCGACGGGGCGACCGCCTCGAACGATTTCCACAGCGCCCTGCTGTCGGCCTCGGTCTATCTGCCCCCGGTCGTGCTGAACGTGGTCAACAACCAATGGGCGATCTCGACCTATACCGGCGTCGCCGCCGGCCAGAGCGAGACCTATGCCGCCCGCGCGCTCGGCTATGGCATCCCCGCGCTGCGGGTGGACGGCAACGACTATCTGGCGGTGATCGCCGTGTCGCGCTGGGCCATCGAGCGGGCGCGCAACGGCCATGGCCCCGTGCTGATCGAGTGGTTCACCTATCGCGTCGCGGCGCATTCGACGTCGGACGATCCCACCGCCTACCGCCCCCGGGACGAGGCGAAGGCCTGGCCGCTGGGCGATCCGGTGGACCGGCTGAAGACGCATCTGATCCTGCGCGGCGACTGGTCCGAGGACCGGCACAGGCAGGCCGAGGCCGAGATCCTCGACGAGGTGACGACGGTCCAGAAGGCGGTCGAGGCCCATGGCACCTTCGTCGATCCGCAGCCCATCTCTCCGGCCGAGATCTTCCGGGGCGTCTATGCCGAGCCGCCGCCGCATCTGCGCCGGCAGCGGCAGGAAATGGGGTTCTGAGATGGCACGCATGACCATGATCGAGGCGCTGCGCAGCGCCATGGACGTGAAGCTGGCTTCCGATCCGTCGGTGATCATCTTCGGAGAGGATGTCGGCTATTTCGGCGGCGTCTTCCGCTGCACTGCCGGGCTTCAGGCCCGCCACGGCGAAGAGCGCGTCTTCGACACCCCGATCAACGAAAGCGCCATCGTCGGGCTGGCCGTCGGCATGGCCGCGCAGGGGATGCGCCCCTGCGTCGAGATCCAGTTCGCCGACTATGTCTTTCCCGCCTACGACCAGATCACGCAAGAGGCCGCCCGGCTGCGGCACCGCTCGAACGGCCAGTTCACCTGCCCGCTGGTGATCCGGATGCCCACCGGCGGCGGCATCTTCGGCGGCCAGACCCACAGCCAGAGCCCCGAGGCGTTGTTCACCCATGTCGCCGGGCTGAAGGTCGTGATTCCGGCCACGCCCCATGATGCGAAGGGCCTGCTGATCGCCGCGATCGAGGATCCGGACCCGGTCATCTTCCTGGAACCCAAACGCATCTACAACGGCCCCTTCTACGGCGACCATTCCGGCAAGTCGGTGCCCTGGGCCAGCCATGACGGCGGCGAGGTGCCCGAGGGGCATTTCGTCGTGCCGCTCGGCCAGGCGCGGGTGCACCGCGAGGGCGCCGGGGTGACGGTGCTGGCCTACGGGACCATGGTCCATGTTGCCGAGGCCGCGGCCGCCGCGGCGGGCGTCGATGCCGAGATCATCGACCTGCGCACGCTTCTGCCGCTGGACCTCGAGACGATCACGGCCTCGGTGCAAAAGACCGGCCGCTGCGTCGTCGTCCACGAGGCGACGCGCACCAGCGGCTTCGGCGCCGAACTGATCGCCGAGATACAGGAGGCCTGCTTCTGGCATCTGCGGGCGCCGCTGCTGCGCGTCACCGGATGGGACGCCCCCTATCCCCATGCGCAGGAATGGGATTATTTCCCCAGCCCCGCGCGGATCGCCCGGGCGCTGCTCGAGGTTGGAAAGGACTGACATGGCCGAGAAAAACATCAAGGTTCCCGATGTCGGCGAGGGCGTGGCCCAGGTCGAGCTGGTCGAATGGCATGTCAAACCCGGCGACATGGTGCGCGAGGATGACGTGATCGCCGCCGTGATGACGGACAAGGCGACGGTGGAGATTCCCAGCATCTTCGAGGGGACCATCGTCTCGCTCGGCGGCGAGATCGGCGATACGATCGCGGTCGGATCGGTGCTGGTCGTGATCGAGACGAGCGGCGGCAGCGGTGCCGCGGCCGGCGCGGCGGCGACGCCGGAGGCGAAACCCGAGGCCCCGCCAGAGACCCCGGAGGCCAGCCCCGCGAAACCGGCCCCCGCGCCCGAACGGACCGCCGACCGGACCCCCGACCGCGCCGCGCCCCCGGCCGGCACGGCGCGGCCCCTGCGCGCCGAGGGAGAGGCGCCGCTGGCCGCCCCCGCGGTCCGGGCCCGGGCCCGCGCCGCCGGGATCGACCTGCGGCAGGTGGCCGGCACCGGCCCGGCGGGCCGGATCACCGCCGCCGATCTGGACCGGGTCTTCGAGGCCGGGCCCGGGTCCGCCGCCGCCGCGCCGTCGCGCGGCCGCCGCCGCGAGGGCACGTCCACGCTTCGCGTCATCGGACTGCGCCGCAAGATCGCGGACCGGATGTCGCTGGCCAACAGCCGCATTCCCCATATCACCGTCGTCGAGGAGGTGGACGTCACCGCGCTGGAGGATCTGCGCGCCGCGATGAATGCCGCGCGCGGGGACCGGCCCAAGGTGACGATGCTGCCCTTCATCAGCGCCGGCCTGTGCCGCGCCCTTGCCGATCACCCCGGGATGAACGCCCATTTCGACGACGACGCCGGCATCGTGACCCGCTACAACCCGGTGCATATCGGCATTGCGACGATGACCGACAGCGGGCTCGTGGTTCCGGTGCTGCGCCATGCCGAGGCGCTCGGAATCCGCGCCACCGCCGCCGAGATCGCGCGGCTGGCCGAGGCCGCCCGCAGCGGCAAGGCCAGCCGGGACGAACTGACCGGCTCGACCATCACCATCACCTCGCTCGGGCCGCTGGGGGCGATCGCGACCACCCCGATCATCAACCATCCCGAGGTGGCGATCCTCGGGGTGAACAAGATGGCTGTGCGGCCGATGTGGGACGGGCACCAGTTCGTCCCGCGCAAGATGATGAACATCTCGGCCAGCTTCGACCACCGCGTCGTGGACGGATGGGACGCGGCCGCCTTCGTGCAGGGCGTCAAGCAGTTGCTGGAAACGCCCGCGCTGATCTTCATGGAGGACGAGGCATGAGGCACGAGAGCTGCAAGGTGCTGATCATCGGCGCCGGTCCCGGCGGCTATGTCTGCGCCATCCGCGCGGGCCAACTGGGCCTCGACACCATCGTGGTCGAGGCCGCGGCCCCCGGCGGCACATGCCTCAACGTGGGCTGCATCCCCTCCAAGGCGCTGATCCACGCCGCCGAGGCGTTCTTCGCGGCCCGCGCCCATGCCGGCGACAATCCCCTTGGCATCACCGCCTCGGCGCCCCGGATCGACCTGTCCCGCACCGTGGCCTGGAAGGACGGCATCGTGGCGCGGCTGACCGAGGGCGTGGCCGGGCTTCTGCGCAAGGCCAGGGTGCAGATGGTCCGGGGGAAGGCCCGGATCCTCGACGGCAAGACGGTGGAGGTCGCGACGCCGGATGGCCCGCTCCGCATCCGCACCGAGCATCTGGTGATTGCCACCGGCTCGCGCCCGCAGGCGATCCCCGCCTTGCCCTTCGGCGGCGACATCCTGTCCTCGACCGAGGTCCTGTCCCTGAGCGCGGTTCCGCAGCGCCTCGCCATCGTCGGAGGCGGCTATATCGGCCTCGAGATCGGCACGGCCATGGCCAAGCTGGGGGCCGAGGTGACGGTGGTCGAGGCCGCGCCGCGCATCCTGCCGCAATACGACGCCGACCTGACCCGCCCCGTCCTGGCCCGGCTCAAGGCGCTCGGCGCGACAGTCCTGACCGGAACCAGCGCCGACAGTTTTGCCGACCGCTGCCTGCGCGTCACCGCCCCGGACGGACCGCGCGACATTCCGGCCGACAAGGTGCTGGTCACCGCCGGGCGCGCCCCCGCGACCGAGGGGTTCGGGCTCGAGGGGCTGGGGCTGGAGATGGCCGGGCGCTTCATCCGGATCGACGAGGGCTGCCGCAGCTCGATGCAGGGCGTCTACGCCATCGGCGATGTGACCGGCGATCCGATGCTGGCCCACCGCGCCATGGCGCAGGGCGAGATGCTGGCCGAGATCCTGGCCGGGCATCCGCGGTCCTGGGACAAGCGTGCGATCCCCGCGGTCTGCTTCACCGACCCCGAGATCGTGACGGTGGGCCTGTCCCCCGACGAGGCGAAGGCCAGGGAACTCGCGGTCGAGGTCGGGGTCTTCCCGTTTTCCGCCAACGGCCGCGCGATGACGGCGGGCGATGACGGCGGCTTCATCCGGGTGGTGGCGCGAAAGACCAGTCACGAGGTTGTCGGCATCCAGGCCGTCGGTGCCGGCGTGGCGGAACTTGCGGGCGAATTCGCGCTGGCCATCGAGATGTGCGCGGTGCTGGAGGACATCACCGGCACGATCCACGCCCATCCGACGCGGGGCGAGGCGCTGCACGAGGCGTCCCTGCGCATCCTCGGCCACGCGCTGCACATCTAGGGCCGCCGGAGCGGGGAGAGGAACCCCCTCCGCCCGCCGGCAGACATCAGGGAAGGACATGCCATGCAGACCAAGGACCGGACATTCCTCATCAGCGGCGGCGGCTCCGGCCTCGGGCTGGCGGTGGCGCGCATGGCCGTCGGGGGCGGCGCGCGCGTCATGCTGCTGGACGTCAATGCCGAGGCCGGCGCCGCCGCGGCCGGTGACCTGGGCGCCGACGCGCGCTTCGCGGCCTGCGACGTGACGCAGGCGGCGGCAGTCGCGGCGGGGATCGCCGCCGCCACCGAGGCCTTCGGGCATATCGACGTCTGCGTGAACTGCGCCGGGATCGCGCCCGGCGAGAAGATCCTCGGCCGCGACGGACCGCACGACCTCGACCGGTTCGCCCGCGCCATCCAGATCAATCTGGTCGGCACGTTCAACATGCTGCGCCTCGCTGCGGAGGCCATGTCCCGCAACGATCCCGACGGCGGCGGCGAGCGCGGCGTCATCGTCAACACCGCCTCCATCGCGGCCTTCGACGGGCAGATCGGACAGGCCGCCTATGCCGCCTCGAAAGGCGGGGTCGCCGCCCTGACCCTGCCCGCCGCGCGCGAACTGGCCCGCCATGGCATCCGCGTCGTCACCATCGCGCCCGGCCTGTTCGCGACGCCGATGATGGCGGGCCTGCCGCAAGAGGTGCAGCAAAGTCTGGGCGGCACCGTGCCCTTTCCGGCCCGTCTGGGCGATCCGGCCGAATACGCGGCGCTGGTCCGTCACATCGTCGAAAACCTCATGCTGAACGGCGAGGTCATCCGGCTGGATGGCGCCCTGCGCATGGCCCCGAAATGAGGATAGAAGAGATGCGCAGCGATCCCGTCGTCATCGTCGGTTCCGCCCGGACGCCGCTGGCCGGCTTCCAGGGCGATTTCAGCAGCCTGCAGGCCCCCGTGCTCGGCGCCACCGCGATCCGGGCGGCGCTGGGCGATCTCGCGCCCGAGGCCGTGGCCGAGGTCATCATGGGGTGCGTGCTGCCCGCCGGCCAGGGGCAGGCCCCGGCACGGCAGGCCGCGCTGGGTGCGGGGCTGCCGCTGGCGGCGGGGGCCACGACCGTCAACAAGATGTGCGGCTCGGGGATGAAGGCGGTCATGCTGGCCCATGACCTGATCCTCGCCGGAAGTGCCGATATCGTCGTCGCGGGCGGAATGGAGAGCATGTCGAACGCCCCGTATCTGCTGCCGAAGGCGCGCGGGGGCTACCGGATGGGACATGGGCAGGTGATGGATCACATGTTCCTCGACGGGCTGGAGGATGCCTATGACAAGGGCCGGCTGATGGGCACCTTCGCCGAGGATTGCGCCGGGGCCTTCCGGTTCACCCGCGAGGCCCAGGATGACTTCGCGCTCGCTTCCCTCACCCGTGCCCTCAAGGCGGCGACCGAGGGCCGGTTCGCGGCCGAGATCGCGCCCGTCACCGTCCCGGGCCGCGGCGGCGACAGGATCGTCGACACCGACGAGCAGCCGGGCAAGGCGCGGCCGGACCGGATCCCGACCCTGCGCCCGGCCTTCCGTGACGGCGGCACGGTGACGGCGGCCAACAGCTCGTCCATCTCGGACGGGGCGGCGGCGCTTGTGCTGATGCGTGCGTCCGAGGCCGAGCGGCGGGGCCTGACGCCCCGGGCGCGGATCGTCGGCCATGCCACCCATGCCGGCAAGCCCAGCGCGTTTCCGACTGCGCCCATCGGAGCGATCCGCAAACTGGTTGAGCGTGGCGGTATCGGTCTCGGCGACTATGACCTGTTCGAGATCAACGAGGCCTTCGCGGTGGTCGCGATGGCGGCGATGCAGGATCTCGGCCTGCCGCATGACCGGGTCAACGTCCACGGGGGGGCCTGCGCGCTCGGCCATCCCATCGGCGCGTCCGGGGCGCGGGTCCTGGTGACGCTGCTCGCCGCGCTCGAATCCCACGGGCTGACGCGCGGGCTCGCCGCGCTCTGCATCGGGGGCGGGGAGGCGACGGCCGTTTCCATCGAGAGGATGTCCTGATGCTGACCGAAGAGCAGGAACAGATCCGCGACGCCGTCCGCGCCTTCGCGCAGGAGCGGCTTGCGCCGGGCGCGGCCCAGCGGGACCGCGACCACGCCTTCCCCCGCGCCGAGCTGGCCGAGATGGGCGAGCTGGGCTTTCTGGGAATGCTGGTTCCCGAGGCCCATGGCGGTTCGGAGACCGGCATGGTCGCCTATGCGCTGGCCGTCGAAGAGGTGGCGGCGGCGGACGGCGCGCTGAGCACGATCATGGCCGTCCACAGTTCCGTCGGCTGCGTGCCGATCCTGCGCTACGGGACGGACGACCAAAAGGCCCGCTTCCTGCCGGCGATGGCGCGCGGCGCATGGATCGGCGGCTTCGCCCTGACCGAGCCGCATGCCGGATCCGACGCCGCCAACCTGCGCACCAGGGCGCGGCGGGACGGCGATGTCTACGTCATCGACGGGGCCAAGCAGTTCATCACCTCGGGCAAGAACGGCAATGTCGTCATCGTCTTCGCCGTGACCGACCCCGCGGCGGGCAAGAAGGGCATCTCTGCGTTCATCGTCCCGACCGATACGCCGGGCTATGAGGTGATGTCGGTCGAGCGCAAGCTGGGCCAGAACAGTTCGGACACCTGCGCGCTGGCCTTCACCGGAATGCGCGTTCCGGCCGAAAACCGGCTGGGCGCAGAGGGGGAGGGCTATCGCATCGCCCTCTCGAACCTCGAGGGCGGGCGCATCGGGATCGCGGCGCAGGCGGTCGGCATGGCGCGCGGTGCCTTTGAGGCGGCGCTGGCCTATGCGAAGGAGCGGATCGCCTTCGGCCGCCCGATCATCGAGCATCAGGCCGTCGCCTTCCGGCTGGCCGACATGGCCACCCGGATCGAGGCCGCGCGCCTGCTGGTGCTGCGCGCCGCGATGATGAAGGAGGCCGGCAAGCCCTGCCTGACCGAGGCGAGCATGGCCAAGCTCTATGCCTCGGAGATGGCCGAGGAGGTCTGCTCGGCCGCGATCCAGATCCATGGCGGCTATGGCTATCTCGGCGACTATCCGGTCGAGCGGATCTATCGCGATGTGCGGGTGGCGCAGATCTACGAAGGGACGAGCGAGGTCCAGCGCCTGGTGATCGCCCGCAACCTCTGACAGCCGGCGACCGGGGTCGTGCTGGCCCGCCGCCCCGTTCAGGTCCTGTCGTAGCAGAGCCGGAAGCCCATATGGCCGGTGCTCGAATCCGGCGGGCTGCCGCTGCGGGCGGCGATGCGATACCGGTAGCAATAGCTTCGGTGGCAGAGGTAGGAGCCGCCCTTGATCACCCGCGTCCGCGCGCCCCGCGCCGCTGCATTCGCCTGCCGCGCGGCCTTGGCGACGGACCGGAGCCGAAAGACATCCGCCGTCCATTCCCAGGTATTGCCGACCATGTTGTAGAGGCCGAAACGGTTCGGCGCGAAACTGGCCGCGGGGGCCGTGCCCAGAAAGCCGTCGGCCCGGGTGTTGTGATCGGGAAAATGACCCTGCCAGATGTTGCAGGGCTGGAAGCCGGTATCGTCGGGCTCCTGATCCCCCCAGGGAAAGCGGGTGCCATTGATGCCGCCGCTGGCCGCGTATTCCCATTCGGCCTCGGTCGGCAGCCGCCCGCCCGCCCAGGAGGCGAAGGCTGTCGCGTCGTTCCACGACACATGCGTGACCGGGTGATCGGCGCGCCCTTCGACTTCGCTGTCGGGGCCTTCGGGATGTTTCCAGCACGCGCCGTCGACGCCGCGCCACCAGGCAAGGCCGGGAAGCGCGCGATACGCGTCGGGCGTCTCCAGCAGCGCCGCGAAGACATAGGACCAGCCGAAGCCCTCCGCCTCGGTGACATGCCCCGTCTCGGCGACGAAACGGGCGAAGCGGGCGACCGTCACGGCCGAGGCATCCATTGCGAAGGGCCGGATCGTGACCGGACGGGCAGGATATTCGCCGTCCTGCGGCAGGATCCTGTCATTCGTGCCCATGTGGAAGCGTCCGCCGTCCAGCGCCACGACCGGGGCGCTGTCCCTGGCGGATGCCGCATAGACGATCGGTGCCTCGGCGGTGGCGGCGCGGCGCGAGGCGGGGCAGCAGCTCATGGCGGCAATCCTGATGGTCGCAGGCGCATCGGTTGCGGCGGATCGGCCCGGCGCTGCGTCGCCGGGCCGGGGTCAGGCGTCAGGCCGTCGGGGGAGGGGTGGAGGACGGGGCGCCGATATTCATCGCGATCTCGCGTCCGCCGTAACCGGCGATCATCTTGTCCTGATCGGCGAAGGCCTGGGCGTTGACGGCCTCGCGATCGCAGATCGCGGCCAGTTCGGCATAAAGATCGCGCAGCACCTCTGCCGCGTCGGGATCCTGCGCCCGGTTCCGCATCTCTTCGGGATCGGCGTCCAGGTCGAACAGCTCGGGCGGGAAGCCCACATAGTCGATCAGCTTCCAGCGTCCCTTGCGGATCATGTAGGAGGCCGATACCGCGCCCACCGCGTGATATTCGCTGAAGACCACCCGTTCGGTGTTCTCGGGCGCCTCGGCCATCTCGTAGAGCGACATTCCCGGCCTCTCGCCCTCGAGGCTCGCGCCGAAATGCGCCAGGATCGTCTCGGACACATCGAGAAGCGTGGCCGCGGTGGCGCAGAGGGCAGGCGGCGTCTTGCCCGCAGCCGGTGCCGGGGCAACGATCAGCGGGATCGCGGCCGATTCCTGATACATGTTCATCTTGCCCCACAGGCCGCGGACGCCGAGGCTTTCGCCGTGGTCGCTGGAATAGACGATCGTCGTATCGTCGAACTGGCCGCTGGCCTTCAGCGCCGCGACGATGCGGCCGACATTGTGGTCCATCCAGCTGGTCAGGCCGTAGTAGGCCGCGATCGCCACGCGCCGTTCGTCCTCGCCGGTCCAGCCGTCCTCGCCCACCATGGCGGCCGCGGTCTTGGCGATCCACGGATGCTGTTCGTATCCGTCCTTAGGCCGCAGCTTGTCGGAGGGCAACGCGTCATGGGGATACATGTCGTAGAATTCCGGCGGCGCGATCAGGGGATGATGCGGCGCGACCAGGCCCACATACAGGCACCAGGGCTTGTCATCGCCCGCAGCCTCCTGCAGCCAGCCGCAGGTCCGTTCGGTGACTGCCGCGTCATAGCGGGTGTAATTGCTCTCGCCGGGGCCGACCGTATCGCCCATCATCCGGACATGGTGCTTGTAGACCCGCTCGTCCTCGCGCCGGATCGAGCCCCAGACCATACCCTTGCCCTCGTGGACATGCATCGGGATATGCTCCACGTCGAAGCCGGCATCGTCCTCGGTGCTGCGGTAATGCAGCTTGCCGATCGATTCGACGCGGATGCCCTTGTCCTGCAGGGCATGACCCCAGCCGCGCGGTTGGCCGGAATAGGGCATCGCATTGTCCCAGCACCGGATCCGGTGGCAGTATTGCCCCGTGGCGAAGGCGGCGCGTGCCGGCACGCAGATGGGCGAGGGCGTGTAGGCATTGGTAAAGCGCGTGCCCCGCGCGGCCAGCGCATCGAGGTTCGGCGTCTGCACCACCGGATGACCGGCACAGGACATGGCCTGGGCCTGGTGCTGGTCGGAAAGGATCACGAGTAGATTGGGCGTGCGTGGCGGCGTGCGTGTCATGGCTCGGCTTTCTCAAGCGCCGCCTTTATCCCGAAATCGGTCTTCTGTGCGGCTTCTTCCAGGGCGGCGAGTGCCTCCCGGATCATTGCGCGATGCTCCGGGCGCAACGCGTTCATCAGGTGGTCGTGCCGGATCGTCAGCACGGGCAGCAGCCGGTCGAGCGCCTCGCGCCCCAGGGGCGTCAGCTCCAGCACTTGCTGTCGCCTGTCCCGCTCGTAGGTCCGCGTGGTGATGTAGCCATGGCTGACCAGCGCGTTCAGCTCCTTGCTCAGCTGGCTCTTGTCGAGGCCGATGATCTTGCGCACCTGCGTGCTGGTTCTGGCGATGTCCGTCCCGACGAGCCGCACGATGCGCCACTGCGCAAGGTTGAGCGGACCGAAATGCGCAAGAATTGCCCGGGCCTGAGCGTTGAGCGCCGAATGCACCTGGGCGATCAGCATGCTGAGAGGCAGATCGAGGCCGCCCCTGCTGTCCTGATGATGTCCCACATGCGCCTCCACCGCGTTGTCCGTCAATTTGCGCAAAAAGGTGGAAAAGTAAACCTTCTAATTGACAGCTAGGGTCGTTTGGTGGATTTGTCAACCGAGTAGAGGGAGGAGCTACTCATGAACCGAATCGCCAGAACCTGCGCGATGCTCGCATCGCTCGTTGCCGCGCCGTTTGCCGCCACCGCCCAGGACTGGACCCCGCCGGGTCCGATCACGCTGATGATCGGCTTCGCGGCGGGCGGCGGCGCCGATACCCAGGCCCGCCTCGTCGCCTCGGGCGTCGAGGACAAGACGGGCTGGACCATCCTGCCCCAGCAGGTCACGGGCAACAGCGGCCTGAACCTTGCCAAGGAACTCAGCACCGCCCCCGCCGACGGCACCGTCATCGGCATGGTCGTGAGCGAGACCCTGGCCTATAACGCGGTCATCGCGGGCGATCCCGCGCTTCAGGCCGAAAACTTCACGCCGCTGGCCACCACGGCGGCGTTCCAGATGGGTCTGATCGCCGTGGCCGATGGCCGGTTCTCCACCTGGGACAAGGTGAAGGCCGAGGCCGAGGCCGGCACGCCGATCCGCTTCGGCGTCGCCACGGAGCGTCAGGCCGACATGGCCTATCACTTCGGCCTCGAAACCGGGATCCCCTTCAACATCGTGAGCGTCGCCGGCGGGGCCGAGATTATGAACGGGGTCCGGGCGGGCGATCTGGACATCGGCTGGGTCGCAGGCGCGCAGGCCAAGGCGGTCACCGCGGGCGAACTGGTTAACATCGCGACGGCGATCCCGACCCCGCTGGCCGAAAGCCCGGATGCGCCCTCGATCGTCGATCTGGGCAGCGAGTTCTATCTGGACGGCTATTTCATGTTCATCGCGCCCAAGGACATCCCCGAAGAGGCCCGCGTGGCCCTCGCCCAGGCCATTGCCGATGTCGCCAGCGATCCGAACACCCAGGCCGGCGCGCTGATCCAGCGGTCTTTCGGCGGGGCAGCCGTGCTGACCGGGGCCGAGCTTGACGCCTATATCGCCAAGGGCGTCCAGGACTCGAGCCAGCTTCTCGAAGCGATCAAGTGAACCACCCCGCCCGCAATCCTGGGAGGAGAAAGCGATGAATCGTGTCAATGGCGACGCCGTGCTCGGTGCGGCCATCGTGGTGGCCTCCGTCCTGGCCGTCCTGGTCTGGGTGCCGAGGGACACCGGCAGCGCCATCGTCGAGGTCGTCCGCGGCAGCATGAGGATCGGAGATGCCCTTGCTCCCACGATCGGCTTCTCGCTTCTGGGGATTGCGGGCCTCATCCTGATGATCGAGGCGCGGGCGACCGGATCGACCCTGCGCCTCGATCGCTTCGACCTCGTCTTCATCGCCGGGGTCGGGGGCATCTTCCTGTGCGCGATGCTGCTGATGCGCTGGTCCGGCCCGCTGGCGGCCGCGCTGTTCAGCGACGAGAGCTACCGCAACCTGCGCGGCACATTGCCCTGGAAATACGTGGGCTTCATCATCGGCGGCGGATTCATGATCGGCACGCTGATCTCGCTGGTCGACCGCCGCCTGACCGCCCGGGTCTACCTGCTGGGCTTCGTCGTCGCCCTGTGCCTCGCGCTTGTCTATGACCTGCCCTTCGGCAGCCTTCTGCTGCCGCCCAACGGAGACGTGTGATGGATTATGTGCTGCTCGGCATCCAGTCCGTCTTTTCCAACACGGCGATGTTCTCGGTCTTCGGCGTCGGCATCCCCTCGTGCCTGGTGACGCTGTTCCTGGGCCTTCTGACCGGGATCGCGGTCGGCGCGACCCCCGGTCTTGCCGGACCCACGGCGATGGCGGTGTCGCTGCCGATCCTGATCTCGGTCTTCGGCGTCCGTCCCGACGCGCTGCTGCCGGTCTTCGGCTTTCTCATCGGGGTGATGAAGGGCGCCACCGTCGGCGGGGCCGTTCCGGCGATCCTCTTCAACGTGCCCGGCACGCCGGATGCGATCATGACGACGCTCGACGGCCACCCGATGGCCAAGCGGGGGATGCCCCGCCGGGCGCTGCGGATCGCGCATTTCTCGTCGGTGACGGGCGATACGGCCTCCGACATCGTGCTTTTCGTCTGCGCGCCCTTCCTTGCGATCATGGTCGAGCGCTTCCTCGACCTGCCCGAAAAGACTGCGCTGATCATCCTGTCGCTGACCTTCATCTCGTCGGTGATGGGCAGCTCGGTCGGCAAGGGTCTGATTGCCGTGGCGCTCGGCGTGCTGGCCGCGACCGTGGCGACGGGGCAGACCTTCCACCCCCGCTTGACGCTGGGCATCGACGGGCTGCAGAACGGCTTTCCGATGGTCAGCGCGGTTCTGGGGGCCCTGATCCTGGGCGAGATCTTCGTCACGCTGAACGACATCTGGCGCGGAGAGAGACAGGCCAGCACCGTCCAGAGCAGCCATGGCGACGTCGCGGACGGGCTGCAGAAGGGCGATCTGCGCCGGATCATGCCCCATATCGCCCGGTCTTCGGTGATCGGGACGCTGATCGGCGCCCTGCCGGGCGTCGGGTCCACCCTTGCGGCGACGCTCGGATATACGGTCGGCCGCGGCATCCACAAGCGCAGGAAAAGGCCGGAAGATCCGGATTTCGGCGAGGGCGCGCCCGAAGGCATCGCCGCGACCGAGGCAGCGAATTCCGCCGTCTCGGGCGCGAACCTGATCCCGGTGCTGTCGCTCGGCATCCCCGGGAACGCGGCGGCCGTGTTCCTGATCCTCGCCGCGGATTCGATCGGGGGCTTCAACCCCGGCCCGGCCGTCTTCAACTTCACCCGCCCGCAGATCAACCCCGAGCTGGTCGTGGCCTTCGGCATCTTCACCCTGATGGCCCTCGGCAACCTGCTGAACTGGACCATCGGCGGCGCCTTCATGCGCGCCATGTCGGTCATGTCGCGCATTCCGATCCGGCTGCTGCTGCCGATCGTCCTGATGGTGACGCTGACCGCCATCTACATCCAGGACACGCGGATGGCGGCGCTGTGGATCACCTTCGGCTTCGGCATCCTCGGCTTCTTCTTCCGGCGGCTGGACATCCCCGTCCTGCCCTTCGTGATCGCCTTCATCCTGGCGGGGACCCTGGAAAACACCGCCCGGCAGGCCTTCTCGGCAACCGGCGGCGATCCGTTCTTCCTGTTCCGCTCCGCCACCTCGGTGATCTTCCTGCTGATGGCGGTGGCGATCATCGTCTTCCTCGGCCGCCGCAAGGGCCATGGCGCCGCCGCAACCCACCCGAACTGAGCCCGAACAGACAGGTCCCATCATGCCGCACGACCCGATCCCCGCCGCCGACGACACCATCGGTGCGATCCGCGCCATCGTCGGCGAACGCGGTCTCGTCACCGATGCCGGGGACGCGGCACGCTATCTCACCGACTGGACGGGCCGGTATACCGGCGAGGCCATCGCCGTCGTCCGCCCCGCCTCGACCGAAGAGGTGTCGGCCATCGTCAGGATCTGCGCCGCCAACGGGATCGCGATCACCCCGCAGGGCGGCAACACCGGCATCGCCGGCGGCGCCACCCCCCATGGGAACCGCCCCCACATCCTTCTGTCGCTGGACCGGATGCGCAGCATCCGCAACGTGGACAAGGCCGGGCGCACGGCCACGGTGGACGCGGGAGTCGTCCTGCAGACCTTGCAGGAGGCCATCGCCGATGACGGCCTGATCTATCCGCTGATGTTCGGCGCGCGGGGCAGCTGCACCATCGGCGGCAACCTCGCGACCAATGCCGGCGGCTCGAACGTGCTGCGCTACGGCAATGCGCGGGCGCTTTGCATCGGGATCGAGGCGGTGATGGCGGATGGCAGCGTCGTCAGCGATCTGTCCGGCCTGCGCAAGGACAACACGGGCTATGACCTGCGCGACCTGCTGGTCGGGTCCGAGGGCACGCTCGGCGTCATCACCGCGGCGACGGTGCGGTTGTTCCCTGCTCCGGTGGCGGTGGCGACGGCCTTCCTCAGCCTGCGCGACCTGGATGCGGCGCTCGTCGTGCTGAACCGGCTGCAGGACGTCTCGGGCGGGCTGGTCGAGGCTTTCGAATACATGCCCGCCCCGATGATCGCCGCGATCTGCGACCACCTGAAGATGCGCCCGCCCGTCGAGGTGCCGGCCGAAACCGGCATCCTGCTGGAGATCGCGTCCTCGCGTCCCGGCGATGCCGTCCCCGACGACAGCGGAATGCAGACCCTGCAGGGGATCATGCTGTCGGCACTCGAGGCGCTGATGGAGGAAGGTCTGGTCACGGATGCCCTCATCGCCAGTTCCGAGCAGCAGCGGCAGGACCTGTGGCGCATGCGCGAAAGCGTGGGCGAGATCATCTTCGCGCGGCGCAACGTGTACATGTTCGACATTGCCCTGCCCCTGGCACGGGTCCCCGACTTCATCCGGGTCAGCGATCCCGAGGTAGCCGCCGCGGGGTTCCTTTCGCTGAACGTCGCGCATCTGGGCGACGGCAACCTGCATTATGCCATGACCAGCGACGACGACGCCGCCTGGACGGAGGGCGCGGTGGATGGCCTCAAGCGCCGGATACTGGAGCGGGTGCGCGAGATGGGCGGCTCGTTCAGCGCCGAGCACGGGATCGGCCGCAGCAAGCTGGACTTCATGCGCCGCTACCGCACGGCCGAACGGCTGGCCGCGATGCAGAGGATCAAGTCCGCACTGGACCCGGCCGACATCATGAACCCGGGCAAGACCATTCCCGCACCCTGACGGCGCAGCGCCCGGGACCCGCCGCACCGGTCGCGGCCGGCCCGCGAGGGCAGGCCGCGGGACGCCGGAGCGGTCCAGGGGCCGAATCCTTTTCCCATTCCCCGGAACCCCCGGACGATCCCGGCTGCACCGCAACGCGCAGCTCCGGGGCGCGCGACGCCGACTCCGGGCCGGGGGACGAACTTGCGCGACGGCAAGGGTTGACAGGAATTTTGACCGCGCGGTTAATGACCTCCTCAGTCCAACCGACAGCTGCCGTTGCAAGGCTGCGGGCATGGCGACGCTCCAGCAGAGAGGATACCCGATGTTCCACCGTTCGCATTGGCTGGCCACCGCCGTGGCCGCCTGGGCCGCCGTTCAGGGTCTGCCCGCCCTTGCCGATACCCCGCCCGACACGCTGATCCAGGCCTGGGCGATCGACGACATCATCACGCTCGATCCGGCCGAAGTGTTCGAGTTCTCGGCCGGCGAGATGCTGGGCAACAGCTATGAGCCGCTGATCAGCTATGACCCGATGAACGTGTCGGACATCCGCGGCAAGGTCGCGGAAAGCTGGACCGTGTCGGAGGACGGCCTGACCATCACCTTCAAGATCGCCGAGGGCCGGCAATTCGCCTCGGGCAATCCGATCACCGCCGAGGACGTGGTCTTCTCGCTGGTGCGGGCGGTGAAGCTGGACATGTCGCCCGCCTTCATCATCACCCAGTTCGGCTTTACCCCCGACAATGTCGAGGAAAAGATCCGCGCCGTCGACGCGACCACGGTCGAGTTCGAGATGGACAAGCCCTATTCGCCCTCGCTGGTGCTCTACTGCCTGACCGCAAACGTGGCGATGGTGGTGGACAAGGCGCTGGTCATGGAACATGCCGAAGGCGATGACTATGGCTACAACTGGCTGAAGACCAACTATGCCGGCTCCGGCCCCTTCGTGATCCGCGAATGGCGCCCGAACGAGGCGGTGGTGTTCGAGCGGAACGAGAACTACTCGGGCGAGGCGCCGGCGATGGCGCGGGTGATCTACCGCCACATCCCGGAACCGGCGACCGAACGGCTGCTGCTGGAACAGGGGGATATCGACATCGCCCGCAAGCTGGGGCCGGAAGAGCTGCAGGCGCTGTCCTCGAATCCCGACATCAAGATGATGGAAGGGGTGAAGGGGTCCATCTACTACATGGGCCTGAACCAGAAGAACGAATACCTGTCCAACCCCAAGGTCGCCGAGGCGATGAAATATCTGGTGGACTACCAGGCCATCGCCGACACCATCATGTCCGGCGTGGCGACGGTGCACCAGACCTACCTGCCCAAGGGCTTCCTGGGCGAACTGGACGAAACGCCCTATTCGCTAGACGTGGAAAAGGCCAAGGCGCTGCTGGCCGAGGCGGGCTATCCCGACGGCTTCTCCGTCACCATGGACACCCGCAACACCGCCGACATCACCGCCATCGCCGAGGCGATCCAGGCGACGATGGCGCAGGCGGGCATCACGCTGGAACTGATCCCCGGCGATGGTGGCCAGACCCTGACCAAGTACCGCGCCCGTACCCATGACATCTATATCGGCCAGTGGGGCCCGGACTATCAGGACCCGCATACCAACGCCTCGACCTTCGCCTACAACCCGGACAATTCGGACGACGCGACGTCGAAGCCGCTGGCATGGCGGAATTCCTGGGACATCCCGGAGCTGACCGCCGCCACCGATGCCGCGATGATGGAGCCCGACGCCGCCGCCCGCGCGGCGATGTACGAGGACTCGCAGCGCAAGGTGCTGGAGGACAGCCCCTTCATCATCATGTTCCAGCAGGTCGAGGTGGCGGCGATGCGCGAGAACGTGGACGGCTTCGTCGTCGGCCCGTCCTTCTCGGACAACTCCTTCGTTGGGGTCACCAAGGAGTGACGGCGATCCCGATGCAGCGGCAGGGGCGCGGGCGCGCCCTTGCCATCCTGTGGGGCGCGCTGAAGATCGTCGCCACGGCAGCCGTCACCTTCCTCGGCCTGCTCTTCGTCACCTTCGTCATCGGCCGGCTGGTGCCGGTGGACCCGGTGCTGGCGGTGGTGGGCGACCGCGCCACGGCATCGACCTACGACCGGGTCTTCAAGGAACTGGGGCTCGACCAGCCGATCTGGGTGCAGTTCTGGCTGTATCTGACGGATGTCTTCCGCGGCGATTTCGGCGAGAGTTTCCTGACCAAGCGGCCGATCCTGCAGGACATCGGCCGGGTCTTCCCCGCGACGCTGGAACTGGCGACAACGGGGGTGATCATCGGCACGGTGCTGGGCATCCCGCTGGGGGTGCTGGCCGCGGTGCGGCAGGGGGGCCTGACCGATCAGGTCGTTCGGGTGATCGGCCTTGTCGGCTATTCCGCCCCGATCTTCTGGCTGGCGCTGCTGGGGCTGCTGCTGTTCTACGCGCGGCTCGGCTGGGTGGCCGGCCCCGGCCGTGTCGACATCGCCTATGAATACGACTTCACGGTGCGGACGGGCATCCTGCTGCTGGATACGGCGCTGCAGGGACGATGGGCGGCCTTCGGCAACGTCTTCTCGCACCTGATCCTGCCCGGATCGTTGCTGGGGTATTTCTCCATGGCCTATATCAGCCGGATGACCCGCAGCTTCATGCTGGGCGAGCTGGCGCAGGAATACGTCATCGCCGCCCGGGTGAAGGGCGTGCCGGAATGGCGCATCATCTGGGTCCATGCGCTGAAGAACGCCGCCGTGCCGCTGATCACGGTTGTGGTGCTGAGCTACATGCACCTCCTGGAAGGCTCGGTCCTGACCGAGACGGTCTTCGCCTGGCCGGGACTGGGGATGTATCTGACCAACTCGCTGCAGAACGCCGACATGAACGCGGTGCTGGGCTGCACGCTGCTGATCGGCACCTGCTTCGTGGGGCTGAACATGCTGTCGGACCTGCTCTACCGTCTGCTCGACCCGCGCGTGCGGAGGCGGGGATGACCGTGGCGCCGCACGTGCCCTCGCGCCGGGACTGGCTGCTGACGGAACAGCCCGCCTCGCGCCGGCAGGCGCGGCTGGGGCAGGCCTATCGCACCTGGCTGGCCTTTCGCGGCAATCCGCTGGCGATGGTGGGGCTCGGCATCATCGTGGCGCTGATCCTCGTCGCGGTCTTCGCGGACCTGATCGCGCCCTACAATCCGATTGTTGGGGGCGACCTGCGCACCGAACGGCTGCTGCCGCCCTCGGCCGCGCATCTGATGGGCACCGACGACCAGGCGCGCGACATCTTCTCGCGCCTCGTGCACGGGTCACGGCTGACGCTGATGGTGGTGGCGCTGGTCGCGGTGATCGCCACGCCGATCGGGGTCTTCGTCGGCACCACCGCCGGCTATTTCGGCGGCTGGGTCGATACGGTGCTGATGCGCGTCACCGATGTCTTCCTTGCCTTCCCGCGCCTGATCCTCGCGCTCGCCTTCGTCGCGGCTCTGGGGCCGGGGATCGAGAACGCGATCATCGCCATCGCCATCACCTCGTGGCCACCCTATGCGCGGCTGGCCCGGGCCGAGACGCTGACCATCCGCGACAGCGACTTCATCGCCGCGATCCGGCTGCAGGGGGCGTCGAGCGCGCGGATCATCTGGGGCCATGTCGTCCCGCTGTGCACCTCGTCCGTGATCGTGCGGGTGACCTTCGACATGGCCGGCATCATCCTGACGGCGGCGGGTCTGGGCTTCATCGGCCTGGGGGCGCAGCCGCCGCAGCCGGAATGGGGGGCGATGATCGCCGCAGGCCGCCGCTACCTGATCGACCAGTGGTGGGTGGCGACGATGCCGGGGCTGGCGATCTTCGTGGTGTCGCTGGGCTTCAACTTCCTCGGCGACGGCCTGCGGGACGTGCTCGACCCGAAAGCGAGGAAGTGATGGCGCTGCTGACGGTGGACGACCTGCGCGTGACCTTCCCGACCCGCCAGGGCCCGAGCGAGGTGGTGCGCGGCGTCAGCTTCACGCTGGGGCGCGAACGGCTGGGGATCGTCGGGGAATCCGGGTCCGGCAAGTCGCAGACCGGCCGGGCGATCCTGGGCCTGACCCCGCCGCCGGGCCGCGCCACCGCACGGCAACTGGTCTTCGACGGTATCGACCTGAACCGCGCCAGCCCGCGCGACTGGCGCGGCTTGCGCGGCGGGCGGATGTCGATGGTGATGCAGGACCCGAAGTATTCGCTGAACCCGGTGATGACCGTGGGCCGGCAGATCATGGAGGCGCTGAAGTTCCACGGGCGCCTGTCCGGCGCGGACAAGCGGCGCCGCGCGCTCGACATGCTGGACGCCGTGCAGATCCGCGATCCCGAACGGGTCTTCGCCGCCTATCCGCACGAACTGTCGGGCGGCATGGGCCAGCGGGCGATGATCGCGATGATGCTGGTGGCCGAGCCGGACCTGCTGATCGCGGACGAGCCGACCTCGGCGCTGGACGTGACGGTGCAGGTCGAGGTGCTGCGCATCCTCGACCGGCTGGTGACCGACCGGGGCATGGGGCTGATCTTCATCAGCCACGACCTGCGGCTGGTCTCGTCCTTCTGCGACCGGGTGCTGGTGATGTATGCCGGCCGCATGGTCGAGGAGCTGCGCGCGGCCGACCTGCATCTGGCGCGGCACCCCTATACGCGGGGCCTGCTGAACTGCCTGCCCGATCTCGACCATGACCGTCACCCGCTTCCCACCCTCGAACGACAGGCGGACTGGGCCCGATGACGCCATTGATCGACATCCGCGACCTCGACGTGCGCTTCACCGCCGGGGCCTCGCAGGTCCATGCGGTGCGCGGCCTGTCGCTGACCGTGGCCGAGGGTGAAAGCTTCGGCCTCGTCGGGGAATCCGGTTCGGGCAAGTCCACGGTGCTGCGCGCGATCTGCGGGCTGGCGCCGACATGGGACGGCACGATCCTGATCGGCGGGCGCGCATTGCCGCCGCGCCGGGGGCCGGAGTTCTTCCGGCAGGTGCAGATGGTGTTCCAGGACCCCTATGCCTCGCTGCATCCGCGCCACACCGTCGACCGGGTGCTGTCGGAGCCCTTGGCGATCCACGGCTTTTCCGACCGCGAGACCCGGGTCGAGCGGGCGTTGGAGGAGGTGGGGCTGGGCCGCGGTTTCCGCTTCCGCTATCCGCATCAGCTGTCGGGCGGGCAGCGCCAGCGCGTGGCCATCGCCCGGGCGCTGATCCTAGAACCCCGGGTGCTGCTGCTCGACGAACCGACCTCGGCGCTGGACGCCTCGATCCAGGCCGAGGTGCTGAACCTGCTCGACCGGCTGCGCACGGAACGGGGGCTGACCTATATCATGGTCAGCCATGACCTTGCCGTGGTGGCGCATATGTGCGACCGGCTTCTCGTGATGCAGCACGGGCAGGGCGTCGAGGAACTGACCCGCGCGGCCCTGCGCGCGCGGGCCGCAACATCCCCCTACACGCAGGCGCTGCTCGAGGCGTCGCGTGGCTATACGGCGGCCTGATCCATGACCCTGACGCCCGTTTTCGACGGTCACAACGACTTCCTGCTGCGCCTGCTGCGCAATCCCGCCGCGCGCGAGGCGATCTGGCTTCGGGGCGAGGGCAAGGGCCATCTCGACCTGCCGCGGATGCGGGCAGGGGGCTTTGCCGGCGGCTTCTTCGCCGTCTACATCCCGTCGCCTTCGGAGGGCGAGCCGCTCGACATCGACAGGCTGATGGACAATCCGCCCTATGACCTGCCGCTGCCGCCGCCGGTGCCGATGGAGGCGGCGCTGCCCGTCGCCACCGCGATGATCGGGCATCTGCTGTGGATGGAACGCACCGGCACCCTGCAGATCTGCCGGTCCACCGCCGACATCCGCGCCGCGATGGCGGCGGGACGGATCGCCGCGATCCTGCATATGGAGGGGGCCGAGGCCATCGGCGAGGATCTCGACGCGCTGTATCTGTGGCACGGGCTGGGGCTGCGGTCGCTGGGCCCGGTCTGGTCGCGGCCCACGGCCTTCGGTCATGGCGTGCCCTTCCGCTATCCCTCGACCGGCGATACCGGCGCGGGGCTGACCGAGGCGGGACGGCGCCTGGTGGCCGAATGCAACGCGCTGAAGATCATGATCGACCTCAGCCACCTGAACGCGGCGGGGTTCGACGAGGTGGCGCGGCTGTCGGACGCGCCGCTGGTGGCCACCCATTCCAACGCCCATGCCGTGACGCCTTCGGCCCGCAACCTGACCGACCGGCAGCTGGCGATGATCGCCGACAGCGGCGGCATGGTCGGGCTGAACTATGCCACCTCCTTCCTGCGCCCCGACGGGCGGCGCGACCCCGCCATCGGCTGGGACCCGGTGCTGCGGCACATGGACCATCTGCTGGGAATCCTCGGCGAGGATCACCTGGGGCTCGGCTCCGATTTCGACGGCGCGACGGTCCCCGAACCCCTGGGCGACGTGGCGGGCCTGCCGAGGCTTCTCGACGCGTTCCGCGCGCATGGCTATGGCGAGGCGCTGGTCGAGAAGCTGGCCTGGCGGAACTGGCTGGCCGTGCTGGACGGCACCTGGGGCTAGCGGCCCCGCGCCCTTGCTTCCCGCCCTTGCTTCCCCCCTTGTCCGCCCGCGACATCGCGGCGTCGCTCGGCGTCCAGACCGGCCCCGGCGGCCATGCGAGCCTGCGGCGGCCGGGGCCGGTCGCGGCCCCTGGCAGGATCAACGCTGGAGGGGGCTGTCATGGCCGAGAACGTGCTGAAATCCCGGCTCGACGCCGGCCCGGTCATCTGCGCCGAGGGCTATCTCTTCGAACTGGAACGCCGCGGCTATCTGCAGGCCGGCGCCTTCGTGCCCGAGGTGGTTCTGGAACATCCCGAGGCGGTGACCCGCCTGCACGAGGATTTCGTCCATGCCGGGTCCGACATCGTCGAGGCCTTCACCTATTACGCCCACCGCGAGAAGCTGCGCGTCATCGGCCGCGAGGGCGATCTGGAGCCGATGAACCGGCAGGCGCTGCGCATTGCCCGCGATGTGCGCGACCGCCATCCCGGCACGCTGATGGCCGGCAATATCTGCAACACCAATGTCTGGGAGGCGGACGATCCCGCCAAGCAGAAGGCCGTCCGCGCCATGTTCGAGGAGCAGATCGGGTGGGCGGTCGAGGAGGGCGCCGACATCCTGATCGCCGAGACCATCGACTGGGCGGGCGAGGCCGACTGCGCGCTGGAGGTGATGGCGGCGACGGGCCTGCCGACCGTGGTGACGCTGTCGGCCCATCGCGGCCGCGAGATGTTCGACAAGGTGTCGGTGGTCGAGGCCTGCCAGCGGCTGGAACAGGCGGGCGCGACGGTGGTGGGGCTGAACTGCCAGCGCGGCCCGCAGACGATGCTGCCCTATATCCGCGAGATCCGCGCGGCGGTATCCTGCCATGTCGCGGCGCTTCCCGTGCCCTATCGCACCTCCGAGGCGGAACCGACCTTCCAGACCCTGCGCGACCCGCATTGCGGCTGCATCCCCGGCGACCGGCCCTTCCCGGTGGCGCTCGACCCCTTCACCTGCAACCGCTACGAGATGGCGGACTTCGCGAAGGCGGCGCTGGAGATCGGCGCGCATTACCTCGGCGTCTGCTGCGGCGCGGGCCCGCACCACATCCGCGCCGTGGCCGAGGCGGTGGGCAAGCACCCCGAGGCCAGCCGCTATACCGCCGACATGTCGAAACACGCCTTCTTCGGCACCGATGCGAAGATCCCCGAGGCCTACCGGGCGCGGACGGCGGAGATCTGAGGAGAGGCCTCTGCGGACGTGCGGATGCTCGCGGCCGGATGGGTTGCGGGCACGACTTTCACTAATGACATATGGCACGCCGGCTACACTGTGACGCCCAGGCTTGCTCACCAAAGTATTCCGGCCCTTTGTTCGAGTGCTATCGCTCCCGGGTGATGAACTGGGCCCGCTCTAGCAACTCGTCGAAAGTGATGATCTCGACCGAGCGTGAGTCCCTTCGGAATAGTTCAAAGGTGTCCCGCATGACCTGCCGAGCGCGCAGGTCATCGGTGGCATCGAACTCTTTCTTGGAACCAACTACGAGAATTGCCTTAGGATCGCGCGTGCGAGCCTCCAGCCGTCGCTTTCCATCTTTGCT
Organism: Frigidibacter oleivorans; assembly: GCF_003993775.1. Taxonomy (GTDB): domain Bacteria; phylum Pseudomonadota; class Alphaproteobacteria; order Rhodobacterales; family Rhodobacteraceae; genus Frigidibacter; species Frigidibacter oleivorans. Next base: position 338,200 of record NZ_RJRZ01000003.1, on the reverse strand, counting down.
GTGGTGCTCGCCGGTCGAGGCGAAAGAGAGCCATTCGGCCTTCTGCTCCAAGATCTGCGATACGGCATCGGTAAAGTCGGCGCTGAAACTCCACGTTCCCGCGCGGCCACCTTTCCTGACCTGGAAAATGCGAGCGTCGGGACGCTTAATCTCTACAAGCACCGTGTAGTCGCTGAAGGAGGTGAGAAAGTCTACGGCCGGCTTATTGCGGTTATCCGTTCCCCCGGCACCGACAGTCACCTCACGGTCGAATGTTCGCATCACCCTATAGTCTAGACCGTAGCCAAAGACCCAAGGCTGAGACTCAAAGAACTGCTGCCAATCGCGTTCGATCCAACTTCCTGCAAGAAGCTGCTGCTCAAAAACTTTTAGCGCCGCCTGTCGGCCCAAGAGGATGTCGATATCTCTTGGAGAAAGGGAGTTCCCGAGTGCGCGCAGTGCCGCTTCTCGATCCTGAGCGCCCATCGAAAGGAAGCGTTTTACAATGTCCCCGTCGGCGGCGTCGATGATCGCTTTGCGTCCAGTTCCCGTGGAGATATCTTCGATCTCGAAGCGTTCTTGGTTCGAGAGATCGACAAACTTGATGCGCTCCAGAAACGCTAGCAACCGCTCGAATTCGTCACGGCGGAAAGTGAATGCATGTTCTTCGTAACCCTGATACCAATCGCCCTGTTGGCGCGACTGGAAGGTCTGCAAGGTCAGGCGCCGGATTGCCTTGTCGTCCTGTGACACGACTGCCGCGACTTGTGTCTTCCGTTTCTCACCAGAGAGCCTAAGGCACACAGCCCCTTCGATTTCACCAAGGTGGATAATATCGGAGCCGTCCATGACTATCCTAACGTGGCGAAGTCGCTCCTCTGAGTTTTCCTTCCAACTAAAGACCTTGGAGATGAAGGTCTTCCCTGACTTGCGAAGCTGGAAAAATTTCGCCTCGTCGTCGGTCATTGCCTTATTTCCCACAAAAACGGCCCCGAGCCCTCATACGTCCCAAACGGACTTGCGCTCCGGTCCGCCCCCTACTCCCCCGTCCCGTCCTTCCGGTAATACACCGTCCCGATCTCGATCGGGCCGCGGCCGGTCTCGCGCCGGTGGCGGTTGGTGTCGCGCAGGGAATAGACGCAGCCGCAATATTCCTGCTGGTAGAATTCCTCGCGCTTGGAAATCTCGATCATCCGGTTGGACCCGCCGCCCTTGCGCCAGTTGTAGTCCCAGTAGTCGAGCCCCGCATAGGGCGCCACCGCCCGCGCGCCGCAGCCGTTGATCTGGTTCATGTCCTTCCAGCGCGAGATGCCGAGCGAGGAGGTCATCACCGGAAAGCCGTGCTCGTGGGCGTAAAGCGCCGTCCGCTCGAACCGCATGTCGAAGCACATGGTGCAGCGGATGCCGCGTTCCGGCGCCCATTCCATCCCCTTGGCGCGGGCGAACCAGTTGTCGGTGTCGTAATCGGCATCGACGAAGGGCACGCCGTGCTGGTCGGCGAAGCGGATGTTTTCATCCTTGCGCAGCAGGTATTCCTTCTGCGGGTGGATGTTGGGATTGTAGAAGAAGATGGTGTAGTCGATGCCCGAGGCGGTCATCGCCTCCATCACCTCGCCCGAACAGGGCGCGCAGCAGGAATGCAGCAGCACCTTGCGGTGTCCGCCGGGCGGCGTGAGGGTGGGGCGGTTCAGGTCGGCCATATGTCTCTCCTTCGCGCCGTTCTAGCGCCTTTCGCGGGCAGAGGCAAAGCATCGGGGACGGCCGGTGAAGGGGGCAGGGCGGATGCGCTATCGGTATTGTATCCTCGGGGGCGGCATCTTGGGCCTCGCCACGGCGGCAGAACTCTTGCGCCGCGACCCGCGGGCGCGGCTGCTGCTGGTGGAAAAGGAACCGGGCTTCGCCCGCCACCAGACCGGGCATAACAGCGGCGTGATCCATGCCGGCATCTACTATGCGCCCGGCTCGCTGAAGGCGCGGCTGTGCAAGGCGGGGGCCGAGGCGACCAAGGCCTTCTGCCGCGCGAAGGGCATTCCCTTCGACACCTGCGGCAAGCTCCTCGTGGCCACCACGCCGCTGGAACTGCAGCGGATGGAGGTGCTGGCCGGCCGCGCGGCAGAGAACGGCATCGGGATCGAGCCTGTCTCGGCCGCGTGCCTGCGGCAGATCGAGCCGAATGTGGCCGGGCTGGGCGCGATCCTCGTGCCCTCGACCGGGATCGTCGACTATCGCCGCATCTGTGCGGCGCTGGCCGAGGAGCTGGCGGCGGCGGGGGCAGAGCTGCGCACCGGTATCGCCGCCACCGCCATCGCCGAAACCGGCAGCGGGGTGGAGCTGCGTCTGTCCGATGGCAGCCGGATCGCCGCCGACCGGCTGATCGCCTGCACCGGGCTGCAATCCGACCGGGTCGCGCGGATGGGCGGCCTCGCGCCCCGCCACCGGATCGTGCCGTTCCGGGGCGAATATTACACCCTGCCGCCGGCGCGGTCGGGGATCGTGCGGCACCTGATCTATCCGATCCCGGACCCCGACCTGCCGTTCCTCGGCGTCCACCTGACGCGGATGATCGACGGGCGGGTCACGGTGGGGCCGAACGCGGTGCTGGGTTTTCACCGCGAGGGCTATGCCAGGGGCAGCCTGCGGCCGGCCGATCTGGCCGACATGGCGGGCTTCGGCGGCTTCTGGCGGATGGCCGCGGGCCATTGGCGCAGCGGGATCGGAGAGTTCCGAAATTCCCTGTCCCGGCGCGGCTATCTGGCGCTGTGCCGCAAGTATTGCCCGTCGCTGACGCTGGACGACCTGCGCGAGCCCGGCGCCGGCATCCGGGCGCAGGCGGTGATGGCGGACGGGACGCTGGTGCAGGATTTCCTGTTCCTCGACACGCCGCGGCAGCTGCATGTCTGCAACGCGCCCTCGCCGGCCGCGACCTCGGCCATGCCCATCGCCGCGATGATCGTCGACCGGATGGAGGAGGCGGCATGAGCGGCGGCATGAGCGGCGGGGCAGGGCAGGCGCCCCGGCCGGGCGAGGTCGCGCTGCCCGTCGATCCGGGCGCGCGGGCCGATGCGGGCCTGTGCTTCATCGGCCATATCGCATCGCCCTGGCGGCGGGGCGACTGCCCGAAGAACCTGACCGAGGCGCGGGCGCGGGGCGGGCGGTTCGCGGCGGTGGTGGCGCCCGCGTTCCGGCCCGCGCTGACGGGGCTGCAGGCGGGGGATGCGGCGATCCTGCTGTACTGGACGGGGCAGGCGCGGCGCGACCTCGTGGTGCAGGCGCCCCGGCACAAGGCGGCGCCCTGCGGCACCTTCGCACTGCGCTCGCCGGCGCGGCCGAACCCGGTGGCGCTGGCGGTGGTGCGGCTCATATCCGTCGATGCGGCGGCGGGGGTGCTGGAGATCGACGCCATCGACGCCTTCGACGGCACGCCGCTGATCGACATCAAGCCTTGGCTGCCGGGGGTGGACATCCCGCCCGGCTATCCCGCCGGCTGATCGCCGCCGGCCGGGGCGGTGAAGGCGGCGACCCGCGTCGATGACCGCCCGCACCCGGGGCATCACCTCGATCCCCATCGCCTCGGACACGCTCAGCCGCACGGGACCCGCCACCTCGGCCGGGATGGCCGCGTCGGCGCGCAGGAACCGTTCCACCCCGGCGGCCATCGTCCGGGCGGCGGTCCCGTCCCGCGGGCTTGACTTGTCGCGGCACCGCGGCGAAGGCTCGCGCATCATGATCGACCTTCGTCCAGTGGGGCATGTCATCGGTGTCATGCTCACCGTCCTCGGTGTGCTCATGCTGATTCCCGCTGCGCTCGACGCGCTGTCGGCCGAGGCGAACTGGTGGGCCTTCATCGAAAGCGCGGTCATCACCGGCTGCGTCGGGCTGTTCTTCGCCATCTCCACCGGCAATGCCATCGGGCCCAGCCTGTCGGTGCGGCAGGCCTTCCTGCTGACGGTGGGGATCTGGGCCTTCCTGCCACTGTTCGCGGCGCTGCCCTTCATGCTGGGCGCGACCGAAGCCTCGTTCACCGACGCTTATTTCGAGGCGGTGTCGGGCATCACCACCACCGGCTCCACCGTCTTCACCGGGCTCGACGACTTTCCGCCGGGGCTGAACCTGTGGCGGGGGATGCTGAACTGGCTGGGCGGGCTCGGCATCGCCTTCGTGGTGATGATCTTCCTGCCGGTGATGCGGGTGGGCGGCATGCAGTTCTTCCGCACCGAGGGCTTCGACACGCTGGGCAAGATCCTGCCCCGCGCCACCGACATCGCGCGGTCGCTGGTGCTGGTCTATGCGGGGCTGACTTTCGCCTGCCTCGTCACCTATCTGTCGCTGGGGTTCGAGCCGCTGGACGCCGTGGTGAACGCCATGGCCACCATTGCCACCGGGGGCTTCTCGCCCGCCGACGCCTCGTTCGGGAAGTATCAGGGCGCGGGCGAATATGCCGGGGCGCTGTTCATGATCCTCGGCAGCCTGCCCTATGTGCGCTATGTGCAGATGGTGTCGGGCGCGCGGACGGCGCTGTGGCGCGACCCGCAGGTGCATGGCTACCTGCGCTGGATCGCCATCGCTGTGGCGGCGGTGACGCTGTGGCGGCTCGCCACCTCGGAGATGCCGGCCGAGGCGGTGTTCCGCGAGGCGCTGTTCAACATCGTGTCGATCTTTTCGGGCACCGGGTTCTTTTCCGGCAGCTTCGGCGGCTGGGGCGCCTTCGCGATGGTGGTGTCGCTGATCATCGGGGTGATCGGCGGCTGCTCCTCGTCGAGTTCCGGGGCACTGACGGTGTTCCGGGTGCAGCTGACCGGGGCCGCGATCCTGAACCAGATCCGCCGGCTGCACGCCCCGCACCGGGTCAGCCCGGTGAAATACGACGGCCGCACCGTGGATGACGACGCGATGAGCGCGCTGATCATGTATGTCTACGGCTATGTCCTGACCATCGGCGTGATGAGCGTCGCGCTGACCCTGACCGGGGTCGATCTGGAAAGCGCGATCTTCGGCACATGGACCTCGATCGGCAATATCGGCTACGGCTATGGCCCGATGGTGGCGCGCACCGGCACATTCGTGGAATTTCCCGAGACGGCGAAATGGGTGATGATCGTCACCATGCTGATGGGGCGTCTGGCGCTGCTGGCGATTTTCGTGATCGTGCTGCCCCGGTTCTGGCGGGCGTGAGGCGCGGGTCGCCCCCGCCTCGCCGGTTGACACCGCCCGCCGGCCCGGCCAAGCCTCGGCCATGATCGACCTGCGTCCCGTCGGATATGTCATCGGGCTGGTTCTGGCCACCCTCGGGGCGCTCATGCTGCTGCCGATGACGCTCGACGCGCTGTCGGGCGATCCGCATTGGGCGGCCTTCCTTGAAAGCGCGGTGATCACGGCGACGGCGGGCGGCCTGCTGGCCCTGTCCTGCCGTAACAGCGTGGGGGCGGGGCTGACCCTGCGGCAAAGTTTCGTTGTGACGGCGGGGATCTGGGCGGCGGTGCCGCTGTTCGGCGCGCTGCCGCTGATGCTGGGGGCGACAGGGCTCGGGTTCACCGATGCCTATTTCGAGGCGATGTCGGGCGTCACCACCACCGGATCGACGGTGATCGTCGGGCTGGACGCGCTGCCCCGGGGGCTGAACCTGTGGCGGGCGATGCTGCAATGGCTGGGCGGGCTCGGCATCGTCATCGTGGCATTGATCTTCCTGCCGGTGATGAAGGTCGGCGGCATGCAGTTCTTCCGCACCGAGGGGTTCGACACGCTGGGTAAGGTCCTGCCCCGGGCGATGGACATCTCGACGGCGCTGATCCGGGTCTATCTGGGGTTGACCGTCGCCTGCGCCGCAGCCTTCGCGCTGGTCGGGCTCGACGCCTTCGACGCCGTGACCCATGCGCTGGCCACCGTCTCGACCGGCGGATTTTCCAGCTATGACGCCAGCTTCGGCGCGATGACCGGCGCGCTCGAGGTTGTTGCGACGCTGTTCATGATCCTCGCGGCGCTGCCCTTCGTGCGCTTCGTCCAGCTGGCGCAGGGGCAGGCCCGCCCGCTGTGGGAGGACCGGCAGGTCCGTACCTTCCTGCGCTGGATGGGCTACACGATCGTCGTGCTGACGCTGTACCGGATGATCCGGCACGAGGATGCGTTCTGGCCCGTGCTGCGCGAGGTGATGTTCAACGTGGTCTCGGTCTTCACCGGCACCGGCTTCGTGTCGGTCGATGTCTCGACCTGGGGTCACATGGCGCTGGTCCTGCTGCTGATGGTCGGGCTGATCGGCGGCTGTTCCTCGTCCACCGTCTGTTCGATCAAGGTCTTCCGCTGGATGATCCTGCTCAGCGCGATCCGGGCGCAGATCCGCCGGCTGCACAGCCCGCACCGGGTGCAGACGATCCGCATGGGCCACGTGCCGGTGGATGAGGAGGTGGTCAGCTCGGTCATGGCCTTCGTCAGCCTGTTCGTGCTGACCTTCGGCGTGCTGATCGTCGGGCTGTCGCTGACCGGGCTGTCGGGGCAGACCGCCATCACCGCGGCATGGACCGCCATCGCCAATGTCGGCCCGGCCTGGGGGGCAGAGGTCGGTCCGACCGGCGCAGTGGACGGTTTCCCCGTCGCCGCGAAGTGGATGATGACGGTCGGGATGTATCTGGGCCGGCTGGAGCTTCTGTCGGTGATCGTGCTGCTGCTGCCCCGCTTCTGGCGGGTCTGATCACTCCCAGCAGAGCACGCGCACCGCCATCTTCACCCCGCGTGCCGTCAGGTCGGCGGCGGGCAGCGACGGGCCGGGAACCGCCGGTTCGGGCGCGAGCCCGGCCTCGGCCAGCCGTGTCACCAGCGGCCCCGCCTGCAGCGCATGCGCCACCTCCTCCGGCAGGACCCGCGGACCCTCGGCGCGCGGCAGCAGCATGCCCGTAACCGCGCCCGAGGCGTCGAGGATCGCGCCCCCCGCGTCGCCCGGCAGCGCCGGCAGCGACAGGCGCATCAGGTCGGTCTCGCCGCCGAGGCCCGTCAGCTCCGCCACCGCGCCATAGGTCATCACCGGCGCGTCCAGCACCTCGGCATAGGCGAAGCCCGCGACCGCCGCCTCGCTGCCGGGGCGGGGCGGGGTGCTGGCGAAGGCGGCATGGGCCGGCGGCGCGAGCGGCATCGCGGGGTCGAGCAGCGCGAGCCCCGAGGCATCGGTCAGCCGGACCCGTGCCTCGATCCCGCCGTCGAGCGTGATCCGCCCGCAGGCCTCCACCGCCTCGGTCGTGGTGGCGACGGTGCCGCGCCCGTCCACGTAGAACCCCGACCGCGCGCGCAGGGGCTTGCGCGTGTCGAGCCCCTGCATCAGCAGGTCCGGCGCGACGGCGGAGGGCAGGCCCAGCCCCGCATCCAGCGTCCGGTCGGAAGTGGCGCGGAAGCTGCCCTGCATCGCGGCCAGCACGCGGTCCATGCGGTCGGCATCCCCGGCCGGCCAGACCAGCACGAAGCCCTTGATGCTGCCGCCGCTCAGTTCGGCCTCGGCATGGCTGCGGTGGCGGGCATCGCGGCCCGAGATCCGGAAGTCGCTGCGGGTCAGGCTGCGCTCGCCCTCCAGCGGCATCGCCTCGAGCCCCTGCAGCAGGTCGTAAAGCGTGGCGAGCGTGGCCGCATCGCCGCGGCGCGAGATCAGCATCACCCGCACACCGGAGCCGTCCTTCGGTGCGTATTGCACGAAGGGCGGCTCGTAGCCCGCGAACTCCACCAGCGCCATCGGCAGGGTGACGGAGATCCCGGCCTCTTCCTCGGTGACGGTGGCCAGGCCGAGCGCGACGCGGGCGGCGGCGACCTCGGCCAGCAGGGTCTCGCGCTGGCGGGTGGTCAGCACGCCGGTGGTGTCGAGGCCGCGCTCGCCCTGCCATTCGGCCATGCTGGCGCGCGTGCCGGGGCCGAAGGCGCCGTCGATGGCGCCCAGATAGTGGCCCTCCCATTGCAGCGCCTCCTGCAGGGCGCGGCGGGCTTCGGCATCCAGCGCGGCCTCGGCGGCGCGGGCCTCGGCGGGGGTTTCCTCGGCCGCGAAGGGATCGGCTGCAAGGGGATCGGCGGGGGCGGGATCGGCGGGCAGGGGCGCAGCGGCCGTCCCGGGCAGCGCCGTGTCCGGCGGGGCGACCGCCAGCGCATCGGGGAAAGCGCCCGCCGGCCAGTAGCGCTGGCCGAAGCGGGCGCCATCGGTCACATAGCTGTCGGCCGGGATCACCCCCTGTCCGCGCAGGAAGGCCAGCCGCTCGGCCGCGTCCTCCGGGGCGAAGGGGCCGAGGACGATGGCGTACCAGCCGGTGTCCATCGCATAGCCCGCCACCTGCGGCAGCCGGCTGGCATAGGCGCGGGCGCGGGCCTCGGCCTGGGCGAGGGTGGGTTGCGCCTCGACCTGCACCCAGACCCCCTGCACGACCGCGTCGCGGGGCTGGACCGTCACCAGCGGTGCGCCCTGCTGTTGGGCCAGGCCTGCCAGGGGCAGCGCCGCCAGCGCCACGCCAAGTCCCAGAAACGTCCTCATCATCACTTTCGCCACCTCACCCGTCCCGGACTCCATTCCGAAAGCCCGCCGCCGCGTCAAGGGCGGACGCCCCCAACGCGGCCCGGCGCCGATTGACCGCCCCGGCCCTGTTGCCTATTGAGAACGCGCCATTCGGCCGCCCTGCCGGCCCGGGACCCCACCGAAGACGCGAGACCGCGATGACCGACACGCCCCGTTCGTTTCAGGAGATCATCCTGCGCCTGCAAAGCTACTGGGGCGGCAAGGGCTGTGCCGTGCTGCAGCCCTATGACATGGAGGTCGGCGCGGGCACCTTCCACCCGGCCACGACGCTGCGCGCGCTCGGGCCCCGTCCCTGGGCTGCGGCCTATGTCCAGCCCTCGCGCCGCCCGACCGACGGGCGCTATGGCGAGAACCCGAACCGGCTGCAGCACTATTACCAGTACCAGGTGCTGATCAAACCCTCGCCGAAAGACCTGCAGGATCTCTATCTCGGTTCGCTGCAGGCCATCGGCATCGACCTTGCGCTGCACGACATCCGCTTTGTCGAGGACGACTGGGAAAGCCCGACCTTGGGCGCCTGGGGCCTCGGCTGGGAGGTCTGGTGCGACGGGATGGAGGTCAGCCAGTTCACCTATTTCCAGCAGGTCGGCGGCCATGACTGCCGCCCCGTCTCGGGCGAGCTGACCTATGGGCTGGAACGGCTGGCCATGTATGTGCTGGGCATCGACCATGTGATGGACATGCCCTACAACGACCCGCAATCGCCGATCGCGCTGAGCTATGGCGATGTCTTCCGCCAGACCGAGCGGGAATACAGCCGCTGGAACTTCGACCAGGCGGATACCGCGATGCTGCTGAGCCATTTCGAGGATGCCGAGGCGGAGTGCGAGCGCATCCTGGCCGCGCCCGCGACGGACGGTGCCGGTCGCGCGATCGTGATGGCCCATCCCGCCTATGACCAGTGCATCAAGGCCAGCCACCTGTTCAACCTGCTGGACGCGCGGGGCGTGATCTCGGTCACCGAACGGCAGGCCTATATCGGCCGGGTGCGCGCGCTGGCGAAGAAATGCGCCGATGCCTTCGTGACGACCGAAGCGGGCGGCGGCGGGGCAGGCGGCGCGGCGGCAGAGGTGGCGGTGTGAATGGCAAGATCGTGGCCGGCAGCATCGTGATCTCGGCGCTTGCCTTCGGCGGGCTGGTCTACTGGTCGCAGGAATACGGCCATTTCGAGCCCGTCTCGGCCGATGCGGCGGCGGCGGAACAGCGGCTGACCTCGGTGGCGAGCGGCGCGCCCGAGCCGATCCTGACGACCGAGTTCGAGGGGATCGAGGGCGACAGCTCGCCCCTGCGCTATCGGGCCTGCTTCCGCACCAGCCAGTCGCTGGCGATGCTGACCGAAACCTATCAGGTCTACGACGCCCCGACCCCCACCATCGCCCCCGCCTGGTTCGACTGCTTCGACGCCGAGGCCATCGGCACCGCGCTGGAATCGGGCGAGGCGGTGGCCTTCCTGTCGCAGAAGGACATCCGCCCCGGCGTGGACCGCGTGATCGCGGTCTTCCCCGATGGCCGCGCCTACGCCTGGCACCAGATCAACGAGACGCTGGAACACTGACATGCCCGACCTTCTGATCGAACTCTTCTCGGAAGAGATCCCCGCGCGCATGCAGGCCCGCGCCCGCGACGACCTGAAGAAGCTGGTGACCGACGGTCTGGTCGAGGCCGGGCTGACCTATGCCGGGGCCGCGGCCTTCTCGACCCCGCGGCGGCTGGCGCTGACCGTGCAGGGGCTGACGGCGGAAAGCCCGACCTTGCGGGAAGAGCGGAAGGGGCCGCGCGTGGATGCGCCGGCGGCGGCAGTCGAGGGCTTCCTGCGCTCCACCGGCCTGACGCGCGAGCAGCTGACGGTGCGCGACGACAAGAAGGCGCAGGTCTACATGGCGGTGATCGAACGGCCGGGCCGGCCCGCCGACGCCATCGTGGCCGAGGTGCTGGACTCCGCGATCCGCAATTTCCCCTGGCCGAAGTCGATGCGATGGGGCACGGGCAGCCTGCGCTGGGTGCGGCCGCTGCAATCTATCCTGTGCCTGATGTCGGACGAGGCCGGCGCCCGCGTGGTGCCGCTGGATGTGGACGGCATCGTCGCGGGCAACACGACCGAAGGCCACCGCTTCATGGCGCCGGGGCGGTTCCCGGTGTCCTCCTTCGACGACTATGCCGCGAAGCTGAAACGCGCCCATGTGCTGCTGGACCCGGCCGAACGCGCCGACCGGATCTGGCACGATGCGACCAATGCCGCCTTCGCCGCCGGGCTGGAGGTGGTGGAGGATGCGGGCCTGCTGACCGAGGTGGCGGGGCTGGTCGAATGGCCCGTGGTGCTGATGGGCCGGATCGGGGAGGAGTTCCTGGGCCTGCCGCCCGAGGTGCTGCAGACCTCGATGCGCGAACACCAGAAGTTCTTTTCGGTCCGCAATCCCGGCACCGGCCGGATCGAGGGCTACATCACCGTCGCCAACCGCGAGACGGCGGATCACGGCGCGACCGTGCTGGCGGGCAACGGCAAGGTGCTGCGCGCCCGGCTGTCCGACGCCCGCTTCTTCTGGGACAACGACCTGCGCACCGTGGCGCAGCAGGGGCTGGAGGGCATGGCGGCGGGGCTGGCCCACGTGACCTTCCACAACAAGCTTGGCTCGCAGATGGACCGCATCCGCCGGATCGAGGCGCTGGCGCGCGAGATCGCGCCCCTCGTCGGCGCCGCGCCGGACCTCGCCGCCGAGGCGGCGCGGGTCGCCAAGGCCGACCTGCAATCGGCGATGGTGGGCGAGTTCCCGGAACTGCAGGGGCTGATGGGCAGCTACTATGCCCGCGCCGCCGGCCTGCCCGATGCCGTGGCCGCCGCCTGCAAGGACCACTACTCGCCGTTGGGGCCGTCCGACGATGTGCCTGCGGAACCGGTTTCGGTCGCCGTGGCGCTGGCCGACAAGATCGACACGCTGGCCGGGTTCTGGGCCATCGACGAGAAGCCGACCGGGTCCAAGGACCCCTATGCGCTGCGGCGGGCGGCATTGGGGGTGATCCGGCTGGTGGTGGGGAATGGGGTGCGATTGGAGCTTCGCCGCGAAATCGACCACGCATTGGCTAGCGTCATGTTGAGCGTTGCCGGACACAAGCGGGCGGTTCTTATTGAAGACTCGCCCGACGGAACCTCTTTGCTTTCGGCTTTGAGAGACGCCGAGGTTTTGGCGGAAGATTTTCCGGAGACGCTCAAAGTGGACCGCACCCGCCTGCTGGGTGCCTTTGTGAAGGGCGAGTTGGGCATCCTCACCGCGGACGGCCGAGGCTTAGACTTCCGCTTTCCTGCGAAAGCCGAGGCCATCTCCGACCTCCTCGCCTTCTTCCACGACCGCCTCAAGGTCTTCCTCCGCGACCAGGGCATCCGGCATGACGTGATCGACGCCTGCCTCGCCATGCCCGGCAATGACGACCTGACCCTGCTGGTCCGCCGGGCCGAGGCGCTGTCGGCCACGCTGAAGACCGAGGATGGCGCGAACCTGCTGCAGGGGTTCAAGCGGGCGAACAACATCCTGACCCAGGCCGAGGCGAAGGACGGGGTCGAATACAGCTTCGGCGCCGATGTCAAGTTCGCCGAGGATGACAGCGAACGTGCCCTGTTCGCGGCACTCGACCGCGCCGAGGCCGAGATCGCGCCCGCGATGGCGGCCGAGGATTTCGCCCGCGCCATGGCGGCGATGGCGGCCCTGCGCGGCCCGATCGACGCCTTTTTCACCGCGGTGCAGGTGAATTCCGACAATGGCGTCGTGCGGCGCAACCGGCTGAACCTGCTGTCTCGCATCCGCAGCATCTGCCTGTCGGTGGCCGATCTGACGAAGGTCGAAGGCTAGGGCGCGGGGCCGGAAAACCGGCCCCGGTTTCGCCCAAACTTCACGCACGCGTCATGTCTGTGCAAATTATCGTGGCGTCCGGGTGCAGATTTGCCCAATTCGGCCACTTGCGGAGAATCGGCAGCGGCGTATCCTGCCGCGGAAGGAGTTCGCCGCAGTGCAGAAAATCACCGACTTCGCCGAGTTCACCCTGATCGAGCCGGTCGCCGCCATCACGGCGGCCCGGCACGGCTGGCGCGCGAAATGCCTGCAGCGGCTGATCCGCCTGGACCTGCCGGTGCCGGTGACCGTCGCGCTGCCCTCGGACACGGTCCGCGCCATCGCGGCCGGCACGATGCCCGACCTCGCGCGGCTGCTCGCGCCCTTCGGGGACGAACCGCTGATCTCGGTCCGGCCCTCGCCGGAACGGCCGGAATGGGGCGGGCCGGGGACGGTGCTGAACGTGGGGATGAATGCCCGCCGCCACGCCTCGCTCGCCCGGACCCACGGACGCGAGGCGGCGGATGCGCTGTATCTGCGCTTCGTGCAGGCCTTCGCGATCCATGTCGCGCGGCTCGATCCCGACATGTTCTCGGCCCCGGCGGGGCCGGATGCGCTGCCCGCGGCGCTGGCGGCCTATGAGGCGGAAACCGACGAGCCCTTCCCGCAGGACCCGGCCCGGCAGCTGGCCGAGGTGCTGCGCAGCATGGCCCGGGCCTGGGAGGGCACGACCGCCCGGCTGCTGCGCGCGGCCAAGGGCGCCACGCCCGACGCGGCGCTCGGGCTGGTGGTGCAGGAAATGGCGCTGCCGATGGGGCCGGGGCTGTGCGGATCGGGCACCATCCAGTTCGTGGACGGGGTGACCGGCGGGCCGCAGATCACCGGGCGCTTTCGCGGGCAGCGGCCGGACAGCGACGGGCCCGAGGAAACGCTCTACCTCGTCGCCGATCCGCGCGGCCCGGCGCTGGAAGAGATCGCGCCCGGCATCTTCGCCGAGCTGCTGCGCCACGGGCGGGTCTGCCGCGAGCGGCTGCGCGAGGAGATGCAGATCGAGTTCGCCATCGAGGACGGCGCGCTGCGCGTCATCGACGCGGTCAAGGTCACCCGCAGCGCCCGGGGCGCGGTGCGCATCGCCGTGGCGCTGGCCAATGACGGCATCATCACCCGCGAGGATGCGCTGCTGCGGATCGAGCCGCGCGCGCTGAGCGAGGTGCTGCACCACCAGGTGGACCCGCGCGTCCCCCGCGACCGCATCGCGACCGGCATTGCCGCCAGCCCCGGCGCCGCGACCGGCCGCATCGTGTTCAGCGCCGCCGCGGCGCAGGCCAGCGCGGCGCGGGACGAACCCTGCATCCTCGTCCGCCGCGAAACCGCGCCGGAGGACATCCGCGGGATGCATGCCTCGGTCGCGGTGCTGACGGAACGCGGCGGCATGACCAGCCATGCGGCGGTGATCGCCCGGGGGCTGGGTCTGCCCGCCATCGTCGGCGCATCGGACATCCGCATGCATCCGCGCGAGCGCACGATGACCGGGCCGGACGGGCGGGTGTTCCGCGACGGCGATGTGATCACGGTCGACGGCACCACCGGCGACGTGCTGGCGGGCGCGCCCGCGATGCTGGAACCGGCGCTGGACGACGGGTTCCGCACGCTGCTGCGCTGGGCCGACAATGTGCGCGACATCGGCATCCGCGCCAATGCCGACACGCCCGACGATGCCCGCACCGCCCGCACCTTCGAGGCCGAGGGCATCGGCCTGTGCCGGACCGAGCACATGTTCTTCGACGAGGACCGGCTGACGGTGATGCGCGAGATGATCTTCGCCAACACCCCGCATGACCGGCGGATCGCGCTGGAGCGGCTGCTGCCGATGCAGCGCAACGACTTCATCGCGCTGTTCGACATCATGGCGGGCCAGCCGGTCTGCATCCGGCTGTTCGACCCGCCGCTGCACGAATTCCTGCCGCATGACCGCGAGGGCCTGCGCGAACTGGCCGAGGCGCTGGACCGCCCGCTGTCCGAGGTGACGCGGCGGGTGGACGCCTTGTCCGAATTCAACCCGATGCTGGGAATGCGCGGGGTCCGGCTGGGCATCACCATACCGGAAATCTACGAAATGCAGGCGCGGGCGATCTTCGAGGCGACCGTGGAATCCGGCCGCCGCGGCGCGCCGGTGGTGCCCGAGATCATGATCCCGCTGGTGTCGGCCAAGCGCGAGGTGGAACTGGTCAAGACCCGGATCGACGCCGTCGCCGCCGGCGTACGCAACGAGACGGGCGAGGATTTCGACTATCGGCTGGGCGTGATGGTGGAAACGCCGCGCGCGGCGCTGCGCGCCTCGGAAATCGCCCAGCATTCCGCCTTCCTGTCCTTCGGCACCAACGACCTGACGCAGATGACCTACGGGCTCAGCCGCGACGATGCGGGGCGGTTCATGGGGTCCTATGTCAATCAGGGCGTCTATCGCGAGGACCCGTTCCACGTGCTGGACGAGGACGGGGTGGGGGAACTGCTGCTGATCGGCGCCCGGCGCGGACGGCAGACGCGGCCGGACCTGACCCTGTCGATCTGCGGTGAACATGGCGGCAACCCCGAATCGATTGCCTTCTGCCGGGCGGCGGGGTTCGACTATGTCTCCTGCTCGCCCTACCGGGTTCCGGTGGCGCGGCTGGCGGCGGCGCATTTCGCGCTGCTGGACCGGCCGAAACCCCAAGATTCCGGTGGACAGCGGCAAGGCTGACGCTATCCCTTGTGGGATCACCTACCCGATTCGCTGCCGAATCCGGGCCTGTTTCCGCGCGTGATCGGCGAAAAACCGCCGATGCGGACGCCCTTTCGTGGACCGTGAACCCTCCTTCCGCTACGGAACTGGCTGTCGGCGGCAGGTTCCTGCTGTTCTGACGAAAAGTTGAACGGGGGCCGGAAGCTGATCGGGGCGCGGGAATGAGGGTGCTGGGGATCTGGCGGACTGTGGCGGCGGGGGGCCGGGCGATGGCCGTGGGCCTGCTGCTGATCCTGCCGGGCCATCTGCGGGCCGATGTCACCGTCAGCCATTCCAACGATCCGACCGCCACGCTCGACGCGCGGCTGGCCACGCTGCTGGGGCAGGACCGGGAGGGGTTTGCCCGGATCCCGGATGCCGCGCTGGCGGGGCTGGTGGCCGAACCGGCGCAGCGGCGGGCGCTGTTCGGGCGGCCGGCGGCGGGCGCGGTCGCCGAAACCGCCGCCGTCGGCCCCGTGATTCTCGCCGCGCCTGACATGCCCGCGCTGCGGCCGATGCCGCGCCCCGGCACCGCCGTGGCGCAGACCGCCGGTCGCACGGCCGCGCCGAACCTGCGCCTTGCCGCCGCGCCCGGTCGGGGCAGGGCCGCTGTTCCGGGCCGCGCCGACCTGCGCGTGACCGACATGATGTGGCTGGCCGCGCAGCCCGCGCCGAAGGGCGACCAGCAGTTCCGCTGCCTCGCCAACGCACTCTACTTCGAGGCGCGGGGCGAAAGCCTGTCGGGGCAGGCGGCGGTGGCGGAAGTCATCCTGAACCGGGTGGAAAGCCCGCGCTATCCCGCCTCGGTCTGCGGCGTGGTGCAGCAGTCGAACTCGCGGGGCTGCCAGTTTTCCTATTTCTGCGACGGCAGGGCCGATGTCGTCGACGAACCTGCCGCCTGGGACCGCGCGGCGCGGGTCGCCCGCGCGATGCTCGACGGCGCGCCGCGGGTGCTGACCAACGGCGCCACGCATTTCCACACGCCGCGCGTCCGGCCCGACTGGGCCAGCGCCTTCGTGCGGACGGCGCAGATCGACGGCCATGTCTTCTACCGGCCGCCGGTGCTGGTGGCGATGGCCGAGGCCGAGCCGAAGCGTCCGGCCGGCTTGTTCGGGTTCCTGCGCCAGCCGCGCAGCACCGGGAGCCTTGCAGCCGAGGGCGGCCGCGACTGATCCGCCGGACGGGCCCGGCCTTTCCTCTGCCGCGGGGCGCGCTATGATGGCGGACCTGTTCCGCCGGAGCCGCCCCTTGAGCAACGACATTACCCTCGCCTTCGCCCATCCCGAAGAGCGCGCCATCGCCTCGGCCGGCGCCGATCCGCGCGACCGGATCAGCCTGCGCGACCATGTGGTCGAGGCCGATATCGGCGCCTTCCAGCAGGAACGGGGCCAGACGCAGCGGCTGCGCTTTAACGTCGTGGTCGAGGTGCGGCCCCATCCCGCGCCGCTGGCGGACGATGTGGACCTGATCCTGTCCTATGACCGCATCGCCGAGGCGATCCAGGCGGAACTGGCGGCGGAACGGCTGAACCTGCTGGAAACGCTGGCCGAGAAGGTGGCCGAACGCATCCTCGCCGAACCGCAGGCGATGCGGGCCTTCGTGCGGGTCGAGAAGCTCGACCGCGGCCCCGGCGCGCTGGGCGTGGAAATCGTGCGCTCGCGCGCGGCACAGCCGGTGCAGCGGACGGCGGCGGACGGGTCGCAGGCGGCGATCCATCCCCGCGTCGTCTACCTTGCCAACCCGGCCATCGACGCGCCCGATCTGGCGGCGCGGCTGACTGCGCTGCAGGCGCTGCCCGAGCCGGTGATCCTGACCGTGGGCCTGCCGGACGGGCCGCGCCCCGACAGCGGCAACCGGGTCGTGCAGCGCCGGATCGACCTGCTGGCGATCGAGCAGAACGCCTGGCGGCTGGCGGCGCGCGACCGGCGCTGCGTCGTCGTCTCGACCCGGACGGAAATCGACTGGGCGATGCGGCATCGCCAGATCATCGTCTGGGCGCCGTCGAAGATCGTGCTCGATGCCGTCGACGGACCGAAATCGGCGCCCTCGGACGCGGTGGCGCTGGCGCTGTGGCTGGCCGAGACGCTGGCGGCCGCGCAGCTCGACATTCACGGCGATATGTCAGTCCCGGCAGGAAGCCGCGTGCCCGTGCGCCATCTGCCGCGCTGAGCGCTTGCCAAGCTGCCGCCCATGCGGTGAATGACGACATGAGCCGCTATTACCGCCCGATCCCGATGACCGATCCCGCCCGACCGGCGGGTGCCCTGCCGCTGGCCGGCGGCTGGTGCTGGTTCGACCGGGCAGAGGTGCTGACCCGCGCGGGCAGCGAGGGTGTGGTGCCCGCGGGCGACCTGCCGGACGACCTTCTGGCGCGGCTGACCGCGCCGCGCCCGGCGCTGGCAGGCCTGACGCTCGACCGGCCGCGGGTGATGGCGGTGCTGAACGTCACCCCCGACAGCTTTTCCGATGGCGGGCGCTATCTGAACACGGCGGCGGCGCTGCAGCAGGCGCACACGCTGCGGGCCTGCGGGGCCGAGATCATCGACATCGGCGGCGAGTCGACCCGCCCCGGCGCGCCCGAGGTGCCGCTGGCCGAGGAGATCGCCCGCACCGCCCCGGTGATCGAGGCCCTGCACCGGGCGGATGCCGCGCTGCCGCTGTCGATCGACACGCGCAAGTCCGCGGTCGCCGACATGGCGCTGCAGATGGGGGCGGGCTTCGTCAACGATGTTTCCGGGCTGACTTTCGACCCGGCGCTGGCGCCGCTGGTGGCCGACCGGCAGGTGCCGGTCTGCCTGATGCATATGCGCGGCACGCCCGAGACGATGGCGGCGGACACCGCCTATGAGAATGTCCTGCTCGACGTCTTCGACTGGCTCGCGGCGCGGATCGCGGCGGCCGAGGCGGCGGGCATCCCGCGCGCGCGCATCTGGGTCGATCCGGGCATCGGCTTTGCCAAGACCGCGGCGCAGAACCTGGAGCTGATCCGCGGCCTGAGCCTGCTGCACGGTCTGGGCTGCCCGATCCTGCTGGGCGTGTCGCGCAAGCGGTTCGTGGGCACCATCGGCGGCGAGGCGCGGCCCGACCGCCGCGCCCCCGGCACGCTGGCGCTGGTGCTGGCGGGGATCGCGCAGGGGGCGCAGGTCCACCGCGTGCATGATGTGGCCGAGGTGGTGCAGGGCATCCGGTTGTGGCAGGCGGTTCAGCAGGGGGTTCGGGAATGACACGCAGGCTTTTCGGCACCGACGGGGTGCGGGGCACCGCCAACAGCCATCCGATGACCGCCGAAATGGCGCTGCGCCTCGGCGCGGCGGCGGGGGCCTTTTTCCGCACCGACGGCCGCAACGGCCACCGGGTGGTGATCGGCAAGGACACGCGGCTGTCGGGCTACATGCTGGAAAACGCCCTGACCGCCGGCCTGACCTCCACTGGCATGAACGTGCTGCTGCTCGGCCCGGTGCCGACGCCGGCGGTGGGCTTCCTGACCCGGTCGATGCGCGCCGATCTGGGCATCATGATCTCGGCCAGCCACAACCCGGCGGCCGATAACGGCATCAAGTTCTTCGGTCCCGAAGGGTTCAAACTGTCGGACGAGGCCGAGGCGCGGATCGAGGCGCTGGCCGAGGGCGCGCCGCAGCTTGCCCCGCCCGCCCAGATCGGCCGGGCGAAGCGGATCGACGACGGGCTGGGCCGCTATGTCGAATATGCCAAGACGACCTTCCCCCGGCAGGGGCGGCTGGCCGGGCTGAAGGTGGTGGTCGATTGCGCCAACGGGGCCGCCTACAAGGCCGCGCCGCAGGTCCTGTGGGAACTGGGGGCGGATGTCGTCGCCGTGGGCGTGGCACCGGACGGGCACAACATCAACCGCGACTGCGGATCGACCCATACCCGCACCGCGGCCGAGGCGGTGGTGGCGCATGGTGCCGATCTGGGCATCAGCCTCGACGGCGATGCCGACCGGGTGATGATCCTCGACGAAACCGGCAGCGTCGCGGATGGCGACCAGATCATGGCGCTGCTGGCCGACCGCTGGGCGGCCTCGGGCAAGCTGCGGGGCGGGGCGCTGGTGGCGACGGTGATGTCGAACCTCGGGCTGGAACGCTTCCTGCAGGCGCGCGGGCTGCGGCTGGAACGCACCGCCGTGGGCGACCGCTATGTGGTCGAACGGATGCGCGAGGGCGGTTTCAACCTCGGCGGCGAACAGTCGGGCCATATCGTGATGACCGACCATGCCACCACCGGCGACGGGCTGATCGCGGCGCTGCAGTTCCTGGCGGCGATGGCCGAAACCGGGCGGCCGGCCTCGGACCTGGTGCGCCAGTTCGAGACGGTGCCGCAGATGCTGAAGAACGTCCGCTACCGCGCCGGTCACGATCCGCTGGCCGAAACCGGGGTCCGCGACGCCATCGCGGCGGCCGAGACGCGGCTGAACGGGCAGGGGCGGCTTCTGATCCGCAAGTCGGGGACGGAGCCGCTGATCCGGGTGATGGCGGAATGCGAGGATGAGGGCGTGCTGCGCCTCGTCGTCGATCAGGTGGTGGAGGCGGTCACGGCGGTGGCCTGACCGCCTCTCCTCAGGCCGCGGCGGCGGCCGTCGCGGCGCGGCGCAGTTTCACCCGCTCGTGCAGCCAGGCCACGCCCCACAGCGGCGCGAGGCTCGCCAGCAGCAGCAGGTTCCGCGTCATCGGCGAAATCGCGTCCACATCCGTCTCGCCCGCCCAGATCGACAGCGCATAGACCATCAGGATATGTGCCGCGAAGATCTGCAGCGAATGCTTGCCGAGCGCGATCAGCGCGGGCCGGGTGAAGAGCCAGTTGAGGGCCGTGCCGGCCAGCGCAAAGCCGCGATTGCCGCTGCCGGGGCCGGCAACGATCAGCCAGGTCACCAGGAACAGGTCCACCGCGAAGGCGATCACATAGACGATGTGGAAATTGCCGCGGTCGATGGGCGCGAGGATCAGCTGGCGCCAGTGCTGCGGCAGGTAGCCCTTGTAGGCGATGACATCCAGCACCAGGAGCAGCAGGAAGGCCCCGAGCGCGAGCCAGACCATCGGCCGCAGCTCGGGCCGGCGCAGGACGCCAAGGTCGAGCCGCCGCGACGCCGACAACCAGCCGATCCACAGCCCCGCGCAGAACAGCGCCTGCCAGCCGAAGATGTTGAAATAGATGCCGATGTTGATCGGATGCCCCGCCGCGTCCAGCCCGGCCTCGACCGGCAGCTGCGCAAGGTCGGGCAGGCCCGTCTGCGCGAACAGCCACAGCAGCACCGAGCCTGCCAGCACCACCGGCGCCCGGCCGGTATGGAACAGCCACAGCACCCCGGGGGTGGCCAGCATGAAGAAGAGGTACATCGGCAGGATGCCCATATGCAGCGTGCCGGTGGTCAGCATCAGCGACGCGAGCGTGAACACGAAGGGTTCGTCCTGCTGCTGGCCGAGGATGTCGGCGCGGATGCCCGCCATCGGCAGCAGCAGCGCCGCGACGAGGAAGGTCAGGATCAGCGCCGCGTGATAGGCATAGATCTTGCGGATGCGGCCTCCGATCCCTTCGGCCATCGCCTGCCGGCCCTTGCGCAGCAGGATCTTGCCATAGACCATCGCCACGACCAGCCCCGAGATGAAGACGAAGCCCTGCGCATCCTCGACCCAGCCGATGTAGTGGTGGTTATAGCGCCCGATCGGCGCGTTCAGCACCGCGTTCGCATGCGCGATCATCATGAACAGGAGGAAGAACCCCCGGAAACCGTCGAGAATGACGAACCGCATTGGCGGCATCCTTTCAAGGCCCGCGGGTCGAGCCGGGGCCGGCGGCCGCCGCGCAGGGGCGCGGGCCGGGATGCCATGCGGGATCGACCGGAGGGTGCTGCGAGATAAGTTGCAGCGGAAACCTTCGCTTGGCCCCTCCGGTTCCGCCCGTAACGTGCCCATGACGCGGGCGTGACGTGCGTCGGCGGCGGATCGCCGGGCCGGGCAGCAGAACGGGCGCCCGCGGGGGCGCCCGTTCCGGTTGCAGGCCAGTTGCAGGCGGGGCGCGGTCAGTTCCGCGCGCGGTCGACCATCTTGCCCTTGGAAATCCAGGGCATCATCGCGCGCAGCTTCTCGCCGACCTTCTCGATCTGGTGTTCGTCGTTGATGCGGCGGGTCGCCTTGAAGAAGGGCTGGCCCACGGCGTTTTCCTGCATGAAGTCGCGGACGAACTTGCCGGTCTGGATGTCGCGCAGCACCGCCTTCATCCGCGCCTTGGTCTCGTCATAGGGCAGGATGCGCGGGCCGCTGACATATTCGCCGTATTCCGCGGTGTTGGAGATCGAGTAGTTCATGTTGGCGATGCCGCCTTCGTAGATCAGGTCCACGATCAGCTTCACCTCGTGCAGGCATTCGAAATAGGCCATCTCGGGTTCGTAGCCCGCCTCGACCAGCGTCTCGAAGCCCATGCGGATCAGTTCGACCAGACCGCCGCACAGCACCGCCTGTTCGCCGAAAAGGTCGGTCTCGCATTCCTGGCGGAAGTTGGTCTCGATGATCCCCGACCGGCCGCCGCCGATGGCCGAGCAATAGGACAGCCCGATCTCCATCGCCTTGCCGCTGGCGTCGTTATGCACCGCCACCAGGCAGGGCACGCCGCCGCCCTTGACATACTCGCCGCGCACGGTGTGGCCGGGCCCCTTCGGCGCCATCATGATGACGTCGATGCCGGGCTTCGGCTCGATCAGGCCGAAATGCACGTTCAGGCCGTGGGCGAAGGCGATGGCCGATCCTTCGCGCAGGTTGTCATGCACGTATTTGCGGTAGGTCTCGGCCTGCAGCTCGTCGGGCATGGTGAACATGATCAGGTCGCACCAGGCCGCGGCCTCGGCGATGCCCATGACCTTCAGCCCTTCGCCTTCGGCCTTCTTCGCCGAGGCCGAACCCTCGCGCAGCGCCACGACGACGTTCTTCGCGCCGGAATCGCGCAGGTTCAGCGCATGGGCATGGCCCTGGCTGCCATAGCCGAGGATCGCGACCTTCATGTCCTTGATCAGGTTGATGTCGCAATCGCGGTCGTAATACACGCGCATGGGGCGCTCCTCTCTGTCTGCTGCGGCCAGCATAGGCAGGTTGAGATGCGGCTTCGTGCAAAATTTGCCTTGGGCGCCCGGATACGGTAACGATCATGCGCGAAATTGCGTTTGATGAAAAATGTCTGCCGACGAGATCGACCGCCGTATCCTGCGCCACCTGCTGGCCGAACCCGACCTGCCCACGGCGGAACTGGCCGCGCGCGCCGGGCTGACCACCGCGACCTGCTGGCGCCGGCTGGACCGGCTGCGCGCCCAAGGCCTGATCCGGGGGCAGGAGGCGGTGATCGACTGGCGCGCGCTCGGCTATGAGGTCGAGGTCAGCCTGCGCTTCATCCTCGACAAGACCGAGCCGCGCGCCTTCGACGATTTCATCGCCGCCGCCCGCGAGGTGCCCGAGGTGATCGGGATCGAGACCTTCCTCGGCCGGGTGGACGTGCGACTGAATGTCATCGCCCGCGACATGGCGCATTATCAGGAGGTGTATCGCCGCCGCATCCTGACCCTGCCGCATATCGCCGATATCGAGGCGCTGATGCTGGTGGCCACGATCAAGCAGGCCGAGGCGCTGCCGCTGTAGACCCTTCCGGCGGGAGGGGCCGTCTGCCCCTCCCGCACCCTCCCCGAGGATGTTTGGACCGACAAGAAGACCATGATCGACCTCGACGATACCGACCGCGCCCTGCTGCGCGCGCTCGCGGCGGATGCCACGCAGGGGGCCGGCGCGCTCGGCCGCCGCTTCGGGCTCAGCCAGCCCGCCGCCTGGCGCCGGGTGCGGCGGCTGGAAGAGGCGGGGGTGCTGAAGGGGCGGCGCATCGTGCTGGACCGCGCCGCGCTCGGCTTCGGGGTGACGGTATTCCTGGGGGTGAAGCTCGCCACCAAGGGGCGGGTCAGCCTCGAGGATTTCGAGCGCGCGGTGACGGCGATCCCCGAGGTGCAGGTGGTCCAGCATGTGCTGGGGCTGTTCGACTACCGGCTGCGGGTGGTGGCGCGCGACATCCCGGATTTCGAGCGGGTGCTGCGGCGGCGGATCATGACCCTGCCGGGGGTGGGGCAGGTCGAGGCCAATGTGCTGCTATCCGAGGAACGGCGGCCCGGCCCGATCGGCTAGCGCATCCCCAGCCCCGCCCGCATCAGCCCGCGCCGCACCGGCGCCAGCGAATAGAGCGCGTCGAGCGCCCCGGCCCGCAGGTCGCGCAGCGGCTGCGGCGCCAGCATCGAGGTGCGGTTCAGAATGTCGATCCCCGCCAGACGCGCCCGCGCCTCGGGCCAGCGGCGGCGGTGATAGCGCGCCAGCATCTGCGGGTTGCCGATCCCGGCCGGGGCGGCGACGGCAAGGTCCAGCAGCAGCCTGAGGTCGGCGAGGCTCATGTTCAGCCCCTGCGCCCCGATCGGCGGCACCACATGCGCGGCCTCGGCGATCAGCGCGGTGCGGGGGCCGTCGAAACGGTCGGCGATGCGGCTGACGATCGGCCAGACCGGGCGGCGGCTGGCGAGCGTCAGCGGACCGAAAAGCCCGCAGGACCGTTCGGTCATCGCGGCCTCGAACTCCGGCACCGGCAGCGCGGCCAGCCGTTCCGCCTCGGGCCCGGTCTCCATCCAGACCACGGCGGAACAGGGCCGCCCCTCGCGGTCGGGCAGCGGGACCAGCGTGAAGGGGCCGCCGGAGCGATGGATCTCGGTCGAGACATTGCCATGCGGGATCGGGTGGGTGACGGCGAAGGCCAGCGCCTTTTGCCCATAGCGCCAGGTGCGGGCGCCGATGCCGAGCGCCCGGCGCACCGCGCTGTCGCGTCCGTCGGCGGCCACGACCATCCGCGCCGCGACCCGGCTGCCGTCGCTCAGGCCGACCAGCGCCGCGTCCAGCCGGTGGGTCATCCCGGCAAATCCGGTGCCGGGGCGGAAGTCGACCTGCGGCAGTTCGGCCAGTCGCGCCACCATCTCGCGCCGCAAGAGCCAGTTGGGCAGGTTCCAGCCGAAGGGCTGGCCGGCGATGTCGCCGGAAATCTCGGCGGCGTCGAAATCCTTCGTCACCCGCGGTTCGGGCCGCGCGCCGCCGGCATCGACGATCCGCATCACCTGCAGCGGCGTCGCGTGCGGCGCAAGCCGGTCCCACAGCCCCGCCGCCTGCAGCACCGGGATCGAGGGCTGCAGGAAGGCGGTGGTGCGCAGGTCGGCGGCGGGATCGGCGTCGCTGGTGACGGGAGGCGCCGGATCGACGCAGATCACCCGGAACCCGGCGGCGCCGAAGGCCGCGGCCGCGGTCAGCCCGGCGACGCCGCCGCCCGCGATCAGGATATCGGTGCTGTCATGGCTCATGGCGCGGTCCTCCTGCACCTTCCGGTCTAGCGCGGGGCCGGCCGGCATCCAAGCGGCAAGCGGCCGCACCCGCCGGCGCGCGGCCGTCAGCCGCGCAGCCGGGCGAGAAATTCGGCCAGTCCGGCGGTGTGGTGATGGATATGCGGGGCCGGCGCGGGCAGCGGGGCCACATGCACGGTGCGCATGCCCATGTCGTGCGGGGCGGCAAGGTTGCGGGCGTCATCCTCGAACATCGCGCCGGTGGCCGCGGCGATGCCGGCCCGCGCGAAGACCGTCTCGAAGGCGGATCGCTGCGGCTTGGGCACATAGCCCGCATCCTCGACGCCATAGACCCCGTCGAACAGGCCCGCCAGTCCCCGCGCCGCCAGCACCCGTTCGGCATAGGGGGCGGAGCCGTTGGTGTGGACGATCTTGCGCCCCGGCAGCGCCGCGATGGCCGCGCGCAGGCCGGGGTCCGGCGTCAGATGGTCGAGCGAGATGTCGTGCACGTCCACCAGATAGGGCACCGGGTCCACCCCGTGTTCGGCCATCAGCCCGGCCAGCGTCGTGCCGTGCAACTGCCAGTAGCGGCGGCGCAGCCCGTCGGCCTCGGGCTGGCCGAGGTTCAGCGCCTGCATTACCCAGGCCGTCATCCGCCGCTCGATCTGGTCGAAAAGCCGCGCCTCGGGCGGGTAGAGCGTGTTGTCGAGGTCGAAGACCCAGTGCCGGACATGGGCGAAGGCCGCGGCGATCCCGTCGCCGGCCGGTGGCTTTGCGCGGTCGGCCGCGGGCGGGGGGGCATCGGGCTGCATGGCGCGCAGCCTAGCCGCTGTCCGGCCGGGCGGCAACGCGGGCCGCGCGCACGCGCGCCCCGGCTTCCCGCTTGCCTCCGCCTCCCGCTGCCGCCTAAGGTTTCGCCCTCTGACCCACCGGGGCCGATGACCATGCAGAAAGACGCCTATACCCTGATCCTCGAAGCCATCGAGCAGGGGGCCTACCGTCCCGGCGACCGGCTGGTGGAGGCGGAACTGGCCGAACGCTTCGGCGTGTCGCGCACCCCGATCCGCGAGGCGCTGCAGCGGCTGGAGACGCAGAGCATGGTGGCGCGCGACGGCCGCAGCCTGATCGTCGCCTCTCTGGACCACAACCAGTTGGCCGAACTGTATGTCGTGCGGGCCGAGCTGGAGGGTCTGGCGGCGCGGTTGGCCGCGCAGCATGCCACGCCCGAGGAAATTCGCGTGCTGCGCGAGATGGTGGAGGCCGACCGGGCGCTGGTGGACGATCCGGGGGCGCTCTCCCGGGCGAACCGGCGCTTTCACCGGATGATCCACCTCTCCTCGCACAACCGCTATCTGGTGCAGCAGCTGGACCTCGTGCACCGGTCGATGGCGCTGATGGCCTCGACATCGCTGGCCGGCGAGGGGCGAACGGAAACCGCGCTGGCCGAGCATTCGGCCATCGTCGCCGCGATTGAGGCGCGGGACGGCGCGGCGGCGCAGGACAGCCTGCGCGACCACATCTCGCGCGCCTTCGAGACCCGGCTGAAGATCGACGCGGGCGAATTGCGCCAGCGCGTCTAGGCTGCGGGCCGGGGCAGGGTCGCCTCCGGCACTGCGGCCGGATCGGCATCGTAGATCCCGTGCTGGGTCTTGTCCCAGTAGAAGGGCTTGACCACGATCTCGCGCAGCGCCTTCCAGGCCGACAACGTGCCCAGCATGTTGTACAGGTGCAGAAGCGGCATCCACGGCCACAGATGCCGATGCGCCGGGCCGCGGGTCGCGATGGCCCCCGCCGCCAGCGTCGCCGCCTCGGCCAGCAGGAACAGCGCGACCATCGCCCGCAGGCCCGCGGGCGGCAGCACGGCCTGCAACGGATGCGGCAGGCCTGCCGCGATCAGCCAGAAGCTCCACAGCAGCGGGGCGAACAGCGCCTGGCCCACCGTCCCCGCCAGCAGCACCTGCAGCCCCAGGAACCGCCGTCCCCCCAGATCGCGCCACAGCGCCCGCGGCGCCCGCATATGCGCGGCCCAGGTCATCAGGAACCCCTTCTGCCAGCGCGACCGCTGCTTGACCCAGGGGATCGTGCGGCAATTCGCCTCTTCCCGCGTCACGGTGGCGATCAGTTCGGTCCGCAGGCCGGCGCGGGCGATGCGCAGGCCCAGATCGGCGTCCTCGGTGACATTATGCGCGTCCCAGCCGCCAAGCGCCTCCAGCGCGCGGCGGCGAAAGAACAGCGTGGTGCCGCCCAGGGGCACCACCAGCCCCAGCCGGGCCAGCCCCGGCAGGAACAGCCGGAACCATGCCGCATATTCGATGGTGAACATGCGGGCCAGCCAGTTGGTGGCGGGGTTGTAGAAGTCGAGGATGCCTTGCAGGCAGACCACATCCTCGGGCGCCGTGGCAAAGCGGGCGGCCACGGCCCGGATCTGGCCGGGATCGGGCGCATCCTCGGCATCCCAGACCCCGATCACGCTGCCCCGGCACAGGTTCAGCGCGTAGTTCAGCGCTCGCGGCTTGGTCTGCACCGGCCCGGCCGGCACGCTGACGACGCGCATCCAGCCGGGCAGCCCGGCGCCGGCGAGCGCCGCGCGCGTGGTGTGGTCGCAGGCCTCGATCACCAGCAGCACCTCCAGCCGGTGGCGCGGATAGTCGAGCTGCCCCAGACGCGCCAGCAGCCGGGGCGCGATGTCGGGTTCGCGGAACATCGGCACCATAACCGACACGAATGGCAGGCGCGCCGCCTCGGCCCGGGCAAGGGCGGGGCCGGGCGGCTCGGGCGGGGCGAAGGCGGGCGCGGGCCAGATCGCCGCCACCAGCGCCGCGAGCTTCAGCGCCTGCACCGCCACCAGCAGCCCCAGAACCGCCGCCGCCAGCAGCGCGAGCGCCGTCAGCGGCGCGACGATCAGCCAGATCGCGGCGGCCAGCAGCGCCAGCAGCGCCGCCTCTGCCGCGCGGCGCGGGTCGCTGCCGCGACAGCTGGTGGCCGCCGGGGCCTGCGCCTCGGCCGCGCGGGCAAGGCGCGTCGCCCGGCAGTCCAGCAGCGCCGCGCGGATCTGCGCCTCGGGCGCCAGCGCCAGCGCGCAGGGGCCGAGCGCGGCCTCGATCTCGTCCCGTCGGGTGAGGAAGACCGACGGGCGGGCGGCGGCCAGCAGCGTCACCGCCCCCGCCTGCCGCCAGGGCAGCAGCGCATGGCGCAGGCAGGTCGCGGCCCCCATCGCGTCGATCAGCCGGGGGTCCGGCCGGGCGCCGTCGCGCCGGGGATCGAGCTGCGGCAGCGCCCATTGCCGGGCCAGCGCGGCGGTCAGCGCCGGTTCCGCGATCGCGCCCTCGGCCAGCAGCAGATCGGCCAGCGCCTTGTCCCCCGGGCCGGCCACGGCCTGCGCCCGGGCGAGCACCTCTGCCGTCACGGAACCCTCCGCCAGCAGGGTCTGTGCAAGGTCGGGGCGGGGCGGGGGCGGGCCGCCGATGGCGCGCAAGCCCCGTGCTGCCGCGCCGCCGCGCACGGGGGGCGGCGCCGGTTGCGGCACCGGCGGCAGTGGATGCGGCTGTGGAATCGGCTGCGCCATGGTGCCCCCGCGCTCGTGGCGGGGTCAGCATGGCGTTCCCGTGGTTAATGCGGCGTTAAGCCTTGCCGCCGCCCGTCGAAGGGCCGGCTCAGGCGCCGCGGCGGGCGCGCATCGCCTCGGCGAACCGGTCGAACAGGTAATAGCTGTCCTGCGGGCCGGGGCTCGCCTCGGGGTGATACTGCACCGAAAACACCGGGCGCCCGGCCATGCGGATGCCGCAGTTCGACCCGTCGAACAGGCTCACATGCGTTTCGGTCACGCCCTCGGGCAGGGTCTGGGCATCCACCGCGAAGCCGTGGTTCATCGAGGTGATCTCGACCTTGCCGGTTTCCAGATCCTTCACGGGATGGTTGGCGCCGTGATGGCCGTGGTTCATCTTGATCGTCTTCGCGCCAAGCGCCAGCGCCAGCATCTGATGGCCGAGGCAGATGCCGAACAGCGGCACCTCGGACCGGTCCAGCACGCCGCGGATCATCGGCACGGCATAGCTGCCGGTCGCCGCAGGGTCGCCCGGACCGTTCGACAGGAACACGCCCTCGGGCTCCAGCGCCAGCACATCCTCGGCCGTGGCCGAGGCCGGCAGCACCGTCACGTCGCAGCCCGCCGAGGCGAGGCAGCGCAGGATGTTGCGCTTCGCGCCATAGTCGATGGCGACGACCCGCATTCCCGGTTCCGTCCGGGTGCCGAATCCGCCCGGCCAGGCCCACCGCGTTTCATCCCAGCGATAGCTTTGCGCGCAGGTCACGTCCTTGGCGAGGTCGAGCCCCACCAGCCCGGTCCAGCTGCGCGCCTTCTTCACCAGCGCCGCGATGTCGAAATTGCCCGACGGATCATGCGCCAGCGCCACATGCGGCGCGCCCTGCTGGCGGATGGCGCGGGTCAGCCGGCGGGTGTCGATGCCGCCGATGCCGATACGGCCCCGACGCTCCAGCCAGCCCACCAGATGTTCGACCGACCGCCAGTTCGACGGCTCCGTCGGGTCCCATTTCACCACCATGCCGGCGGCGACGGGATCGGCGGTCTCGTCATCCTCGGGCGTCACGCCGACATTGCCCACATGAGGGAAGGTGAAGGTCACCACCTGCCCGGCATAGGAGGGGTCGGTCATGATCTCCTGATAACCGGTCATCGCGGTGTTGAAGACCAGTTCCGCCACCGTCTCGCCCACGGCGCCGAACCCCTGCCCGTAGAACAGCGTGCCGTCGGCGAGCGCGAGGCAGGCGGTCGGCTTCGGTTGGCTCTGGCTGGCAGGCATGGCGCGACTCCCGGGGAAAAATCCTGCGGAACCTAAGGGGGGCGTGTCCCGGGGTCAAGGGCCGCCGCGGCGGCAGCGCCGGGTCAGGAAAATCAAGGACTTGGCAAAGTTGCGGCCGGTTGTGCCGCCCCGGGCGAGCAGGTAGAGTCGCGCCTTGGTGACCCTGGGGATGGGACTGGACATGAACATGCGCGACCGCATCGCCGTGGCTCTCAAAGAGGCCATGAGGGCGAAAGAGGCGGACCGGCTTTCGACGCTGCGGCTGATCAACGCCGCGATCAAGGACAAGGACATCGCCCTGCGCGGCGAGGGCGGGGGCGACACCGGCGTCGGCGATCCCGAGGTTCTGGGGATCCTCGGGCGGATGGTGAAGCAGCGGCAGGAAAGCGCCCGCGCCTATGAAGAGGGCGGGCGGCTGGAACTGGCGGAAAAGGAACTGGCCGAGGTCCGGGTGATCGAGGAATTCCTGCCCCGGCAGCTGTCGCCCGACGAGGTGACGGCGGCGATCGACGCGGCCATCGCCGAAACCGGCGCGACCGGCATCCGCGACATGGGCCGGGTGATGGCGGTGCTGAAGGCGCGGCACACGGGCCAGATGGATTTCGGCGCGGCGGGGCCTGCGGTGAAGGACCGGCTGGGCTGACCTGCGCGCCGGACAGGATAGGGCAGGACAGGGCAGGGGGCCGCGGGAACATCCGCGGCCCCCTGCCGGTTTTCCGAAGGCGCAACCGCCCCGAAGGAGGACCCGATGCCCGCCAAGTCGAAAGCCCAGCAGAAGGCCGCCGGCGCCGCCCTGGCCGCCAAGCGCGGCGACATGCCGAAGTCGAAGCTGAAAGGCGCCTCGAAGGGCATGGCCGAAAGCATGACCAAAACGGAACTCGAGGACCTGGCCGAGACGAAGCGCAAGGGCCTGCCCGAGAAGAAGGGCGACTGAGAGCCGCGCCCTCCTGCAGCTGATCCAAATATCCCGGGGGGCGGGGGCAGCGCCCCCGCGACGGCGCCGCGGCTGCACGCCCCGGCCCTAGCGCAGCCCCGCCAGCGCCGCCCGCAGCTCGCCATGCAGCGCCAGCCGCTCCTCCTGCGCGAGGAAGGCGCCGATCTCCACCTCGCGCCCCGCGCCCTTCAGCGTCAGGTAATCCGGCACCGGCCCGCCGGTCGGATGCAGGTGCAGGCTGACCCAATAGGCATTCGCCTGCCAGTGCTGCCGCCGTCCGCGCGGGCCGGTGCGGGTCAGGCTGATCAGGTCGGACGACAGGCGCAGATCCTCGACGATCTCGCCGTCGCGATAACTGCGGTCGAGCGCCCACCAGATCCCGCCGAGAGCCGCCAGCAGGAAGGGCAGCACCACCCACAGCGCCGCCGAGCCGATGACCGGGCTCAGCGGCACGCAAAGCAGCAGCGCCGTGCCGCCGATGAAGGCGACGAAGCCGCGCTTGGGCAGCGAGCGGTAGGGCCACAGGTGCAGGCGGCGCCGGGACTCGCCGTCTTCGGAAATCCATTCGTAGGGCATGGGGTCATCGCGCTGTTTGCGGGCAGTCTATGGTGTCCGCCGCAAAGGAAAAGGCCCCGGATCACCGGGGCCTTCGCTGTGTTCTGTGCCGGGCGGCGGCCTCAGTGGGCGTGGCCGCGGTCCCAGTCCTCGCGCTTCGGCAGCTGCTCGAACGTGTGTTCGGGCGGCGGCGACGGCAGGGTCCATTCCAGCGTGTCGGCGTATTCGTTCCAGTAGTTGTTCTCGGTCACGCGCTTGCCCGCGAACAGCGTGTAGAAGACCACCCCGATGAAGAACAGGAAGCTGGCGAAGGAGATGAAGGCGCCGATCGACGACACGTAGTTCCACAGCGCATAGGCGTCGGGATAGTCGATATAGCGGCGCGGCATCCCCTGACGGCCGAGGAAGTGCTGCGGGAAGAAGGTCAGGTTCGCGCCGATGAACATGGCCCAGAAGTGCAGCTTGCCCGCCCATTCCGGATATTGCCGGCCCGACATCTTGCCGATCCAGAAATAGACGCCCGCGAAGATCGCGAAGACCGCGCCGAGGCTCATCACATAGTGGAAATGCGCCACCACGTAATAGGTGTCGTGATAGACCCGGTCCACCGCCGCCTGGCTCAGCACCACGCCGGTCACGCCGCCGACGGTGAACAGGAACAGGAAGCCGAAGGCCCACAGCATGGGCGTCTTGAACTCGATCGAGCCGCCCCACATCGTCGCGATCCACGAGAAGACCTTGATGCCGGTCGGCACCGCGATGACCATCGTGGCCAGCATGAAGTAGCTCTGCTGGGTCAGCGACATGCCCACGGTGTACATGTGGTGCGCCCAGACGACGAAGCCCAGCACCCCGATCGCGACCATCGCATAGACCATCGGCAGGTAGCCGAAGATCGGCTTGCGGGCGAAGGTGGCGATGACATGGCTGATGATGCCGAAGCCGGGCAGGACGATGATGTACACTTCCGGATGGCCGAAGAACCACAGGATGTGCTGGTAGAGGATCGGGTCGCCGCCTCCCGAGGGGTCGAAGAAGGTGGTGCCGAAGTTGCGGTCGGTCAGCAGCATGGTGATGGCGCCGGCCAGCACCGGCAGCGCCAGCAGGATCAGCCAGGCGGTGACGAAGACCGACCAGGCGAACAGCGGCACCTTGTGCAGCGTCATGCCGGGGGCGCGCATGTTCAGGAAGGTGGTGATGATGTTGATCGCGCCGAGGATCGACGAGGCGCCCGAGACGTGCACCGCGAAGATCGCCAGGTCCATCGAGATCATGTCGGCGTTCTGCGTGGACAGCGGCGGATACAGCACCCAGCCCACGCCCGCGCCCCATTGCCCGTCCGACGAGCCCGGGGTCAGCATCGAGGCGATGCCGAGGCAGACGCCCGCGACATAGAGCCAGTAGCTGAGGTTGTTCAGCCGCGGGAAGGCCATGTCGGGCGCGCCGATATGCAGCGGCATGAAGTAGTTGCCGAAGCCGCCGAACAGCGCCGGGATGACGACGAAGAACATCATCAGGACGCCGTGATAGGTGATCATCACGTTCCACAGATGGCCGTTCGGCGTGCATTCGGCGGCGGAGTCGGCGATGAAGCGCGCGCCTTCCATGCACATGTACTGCACGCCGGGATGCATCAGCTCCAGCCGCATGTAGACGGTGAACATGACCGACAGCAGGCCCACGAAGCCTGCGGTGAAGATGTAGAGGACACCGATGTCCTTGTGGTTCACGGACATGAACCAGCGGGTGAAGAACCCGCGGTTGTCATGATCTCCGTGGCCGTGAATGGCTGCGTCGGCCATGCGATACTCCCGTTCCGAGCCGTCCGCCGCCGGTCTCCCTCCAGCGGCGCACATATGCAGTCGTCATAGGACCTTGCCCGAGACTCGGCAACGGCGGAAGGGGCAGGCGGCTGCGAAAAATTGCCCCATGCCCCTTGAACGCGATGCTTGACGCGGCGCCCGATGCGATCCGGCGGCGCGATCCCGGGGGCCGCGCTGCCGGACGCGATCCGCGGCGGGTGGCGTTATTGCGCGACCGAGGCGAGGTAGGCCACGACGTCGGCCTGGTTCTTGGCCAGCTTGAAGGTCATCTTCGACTTGCCCGAGCCGCCATGCGTGTCGATGAAGGCGGTGGGGTCGGTGACATATTCGGCCAGCGTCGCCTCGTCCCAGACCGTGCCGGCCGCGCCCACGGCGAGGATGCCGTCGCCATACTTGAAATCGGGTACCGAGGCGACCGGCCGCCCGACCACGCCATAGAGGTTCGGGCCGACCTTGCCGCCCTTGACGATGTCGGTGCCGTCGGGCGCGGTGATCGCGTGGCAGGCCTTGCACTTCTTGAACTCGGTCTCGCCCTTGGCCGCATCCTGGGCGAGGGCCGGCACCGAGATCGCGGCGGTGGACAGGGCGAGCGCGAGGCCCGCGGCGAAGATACGGAATGTCATGGCTTCCTCTGGGTGTCGGTGGCCTGTTCGACGCGCAGGATACCGTAGCATTTTGCGGTGCGTCAAGAAAACCGGACCGGATGCCGCAGCCCTGTCTCCGCCTGCCCTTTGAAGAGGGCTCAGCCGGGGAAGGCGCGGTCGAAGGTCGCCAGCAGCGCCGCGTCCAGATCGGCCATCGTCACCGGCAGGCCGAGGTCCACGAGGCTCGTCACCCCGTGGTCGCGGATGCCGCAGGGGACGATCCCGGCGAAATGCGACAGGTCCGGCTCGACATTGATCGAGATGCCGTGGAAGCTGACCCAGCGGCGCAGCTTGACCCCGATCGCGGCGATCTTGTCCTCGCGCGGGGTACCGTCCGGCCCGGGCGGCAGGTCCGGCCGGACAACCCAGACGCCGACGCGCCCGGCCCGCCGTTCGCCCGGCACGTTGAATTCCGCCAGCGTCGCGATCACCCAGTCTTCCAGCGCGCAGACGAAGCGGCGCACGTCGCGGCCGCGGCGGTTGAGGTCCAGCATCGTGTAGGCCACCCGCTGCCCCGGGCCGTGATAGGTGTATTGCCCGCCCCGGCCCGCCGCAAAGACCGGAAACCGGCCCGGATCGACCAGATCGGCCACTTGGGCCGAGGTGCCTGCGGTGTAAAGCGGCGGGTGTTCCAGCAGCCAGACCGCCTCATCCGCGGTGCCGGCCGCGATGGCGGCGACGCGCGCCTCCATCCTCGCCAGCGCTTCGGGATAGGCCACGGGGGCGGGGGCGTGGATCCAGTCGACCATCGGGCTGCCTCGGGTTCTCGCGGGCCTCGGACCGGGCGGCATTTCGATTCGGTGCCTGCGCCCGGCCGTGCTAGGATTGCCGCCAGATTTTTGGAATTGAGTCTTTAGGTGAGGGAAAAGAAATGACGGCGAAGCGGATTGCAAGCATGTGCATCGCGGCCTCGGTTGCCATCACCCCCGCGGCGCGGGCGGTGGCGGATACCGGGGACGCATTGCTGGGGGCGGTGGTGGGCGGCATCATCACCGGTGCCATCGTCAACGAGAACAACAAGAAGCGCCAGACCACGACCGTCGTGCGGCGCAGTTCCTCGGGCGTCTCCTCGGCGCAGCGCGAGGAAAACCGTCAGGTCCAGACCGCGCTGAACTATTTCGGCTTCCCCGTGGGCACCCCCGACGGCGCCATCGGCCCGAAAAGCCGCGCCGCCATCTCGGACTACCAGATGGTGCTGGGCTATCCGCCCACCGGCCAGCTGACGGAATACGAAAAGACCTTCCTGCTCGGCTCCTATCACCGGGCGGTGGCGGGCGGCCCCACGACGATGCAGATGGCGGCGCAGAACCCGATGGGGATGCGCGGCCTGCTGGTCGCCTGGCAGTCCGAGGCCGCGGGCGGCCTGCCGCCGGGTTCGGCCATGGCGGCGATGGGCGGCGCGATGCCGGTGATGCCGGGCATGGCGATGCCGGGCGCCGCTATGGCGGTGATGCCGGTCGTGCCGATGACGCAGGCCCCGGCCGCCGAGCCCGCCCCGGTCGAGGCGGCGGCCCCGGCGGCGCCGGGCCTGCCCTCGTTCATGGCGGGCGATACGGCGCAGGCCTCGCTCGCCTCGCATTGCAATACCGTCAGCCTGATGACCTCGACCAATGGCGGCTTCGTCACCGCGGCCTCGATGGCCGATCCGCGGCAGGCGCTGGGCGAACAGTTCTGCCTCGCCCGGACCTATGCCATCGCCGAGGGCGAAACGGCCGCCGCGCGCATCCAGGGCTTCACCCCGCAGCAGATCAGCCAGCAATGCGCGGGCTTCGGCCCGGCCATGGCGGAACAGATCGCCGCGCTGTCGCTGAAACCGGCGGCCGAGGTCCTGGCCTCGACCCAGGCCTTCGCGCTGTCGAGCGGCATGCCCCCGGCGCAGCTGACCGGCACCGCCGGCATCTGCCTGTCGGTCGGCTACCGGACCGATGCGATGGACGTGGCCATCGCCTCGGCGCTGCTGCTGACCGCGCTGGGCGAGCCGGCCTATGCCGAACTTCTGGGCCATCACCTGTCGCAGGGCTTCGGCGCGGCGACCCGTCCCGACCTCGCGCTCGGCTGGTATGACATCGGTCTGGGCGCGACCGAGGCGGTCTTCGCCCCGGGCCAGCCGGAACGCACCGACCTGATCCGCCGCGCGGCCTATACGCTGGGCGGCAAGGCCGATGCGCTGCCCGCCCCGGTGCCCGCGGCGCTGCCGAACTTCGGCGCGCCGGCCGCGCCGGTGCCGCAGCCGGCGGGCGAGGATCAGTCCTCGATCGCCCCGGCCCCGGGGGTCCAGCAGACGGCGGCGGCCGCAGTCGACAGCCCGTCCGACACCCCGTCCGACAGCCCGGTTTCGGCGCTGCCGGTCGCGGCGCAGCTGCCGTTCCTGCTGTTCCGCAACTGATCCGCGGCGGGGCCGCACAGGCCGATGACAGGGCGGCGGCGGGCGGGAAAAGGGGCCAAGATTCCCCTTTTCAACCCGTCGCCGCCGCGCTAGAAGCGCGTCACCTCAGGGGTGCGCCCCGAAAGGTGCGGTCGTGGCGGAATTGGTAGACGCGCAGCGTTGAGGTCGCTGTGGGCTAACCCCCGTGGAAGTTCGAGTCTTCTCGACCGCACCACTCCACCCTCATCCCCGGATTTTACGTCACCGCGGCCCGCCGGTGGAACTCTGCCCGGTCCCAGCTGCCGTCGCGGATCAGCCGGGCGAGGATGTCGGCCGCGCGCTCGACCTCGTCCATCGACAGGTAGAGCGGGGTGAAGCCGAAGCGCAGCAGGTCCGGCGCGCGAAAATCGCCGATCACCCCCGTCGCGATCAGCGCCTGCATCACCGCATAGCCCTGCGGATGCCGGAACGACAGCTGCGAGCCGCGCCGGGCCGGATCGGCGGGCGAGGCCAGCGCCAGCCTGGGGCAGTCGCGCGCCAGCCGCGCCCGGAACGCCTCGGACAGGGCGATGGAGCGGGCGCGCAGATCGGCCATGTCCACGCCCTCCCAGACATCGAGCGCCGCCTCCAGCACCGCCATCTGCAGCACCGGCGGCGTGCCGACCCGCATCCGCGCCACCCCCGGCGCGGGGCGGTAGCCCGGTTCGAAGGCGAAGGGCGCGGCATGGCCGAGCCAGCCCTGCAAGGCGGCCTCTGCCCCCGCATGGTCGGGCCGGACATAGAGAAAGCCGGGCGCCCCCGGCCCGCCGTTCAGGTATTTGTAGGTGCAACCGGCGGCGAAATCGGCCCCTGCGCCGGCCAGGTCCACGGGCAGGGCGCCCGCGCTATGCGCCAGATCCCAGACCGTCAGCGCCCCCGCCGCATGGGCCCGCGCCGTCAGATCGGCCATGTCGTGCAGCCGGCCCGTGCGATAGTCGACCTCGGTCAGCATCACCACCGCCACGCTGGCGTCGATGGCCTGCGCGACATCTTCCGGCGGCACCACGCGCAACGCGTGCCCCCGGGCCATCAGCCGCGCCAGCCCGTCCGCCATGTAGAGGTCGGAGGGGAAGTTGCCGCTGTCGGACAGGATCACGCGCCGGTCCGGGCGCAGCGCCAGCGCCGCCGCCAGCGCCTGCCAGACCTTGATCGACAGGGTGTCGCCCACGGTGACGCTGCCCTCTGCCGCGCCGATCAGCCGCCCGATCCGGTCGCCGAGCCGCCGCGGCTGGTCCATCCAGCCCGCGCGGTTCCAGGCGGTGATCAGCTGCGCGCCCCATTCCGCCCGCAGCACCCGTTCCATCGCCGCGGGGGCGGTGCGGGGCAGGGGGCCCAGCGAATTGCCGTCGAGATAGATCACCCCGGCCGGCAGGTCGAACATCGCCCGCGTCGCCCCGAAATCCGTGGTCATGCCTGCCCTCCCCCGGCCGGCGGCGCCGGCCCCGTCGCCAGATGCGCCATCGCCCGGCACCCTGACCCCGCCGCCGGCCGGGCGCAACATCCTTGCGCGTGCCGCAGGGTCACTCCCGCACCCCGCCCGGCGCGATCATCTTCTTGTGAAACATGCTTTGCCCGTGTTTAAAGGCGCACGACGGGGATCCACCGGGGCTGAACGGCCCGACAGATGGAGGAAAGACAGTGAAGATCGGTTCACCACGGGAAAGCCACGAGGGCGAGGCGCGGGTCGCGCTGACGCCGGATTCGGCAGCCCAGCTGAAGAAACTCGGACATGACTGCCTCGTCGAGGCCGGCGCCGGGATGGCGGCGGGCATCACCGATGCGGCCTATGAGGCCGCGGGGGTGACCGTGCTGCCCGATGCTGCCGCGCTTTATGCCGCAGCCGATGTGGTGGCCAAGGTGCGCCCGCCGACCGAGGCCGAGGTCGATCTGCTGCGCCCCGGCCAGACGCTGATCTCGTTCTTCTACCCCGCCCAGAATACCGAGCTTCTGGAACGCGCCAAGGCCAGGGGCGCGACCGTCGTCGCGATGGACATGGTGCCCCGCATCAGCCGCGCGCAGAAGATGGACGCGCTGTCCTCGATGGCGAATATCGCCGGCTATCGCGCGGTGATCGAGGCGGGCGCGAATTTCGGCCGCTTCTTCACCGGGCAGGTGACGGCGGCGGGCAAGGTGCCCCCGGCCCGGGTGCTGGTGGTGGGCGCGGGCGTCGCGGGTCTCGCCGCGATCGGCACGGCGACCAGCCTCGGCGCGATCACGCTGGCCTTCGACGTGCGCCCCGAGGTGGCCGAGCAGATCGAATCGATGGGGGCGGAGTTCGTCTATCTCGACTTCGCCGAACAGCAGACCGACGGCGCCGCGACCGGCGGCTATGCCGCGCCCTCCTCGCCGGAATTCCGCGAGGCGCAGCTGAAGAAGTTCCGCGAGCTTGCACCCTCGGTCGACATCGTCATCACCACCGCGCTGATCCCCGGCCGGCCCGCGCCGAAGCTGTGGACCGAGGACATGGTGGCGATGATGAAGCCCGGTTCGGTCATCGTCGACCTCGCCGCCGAACGCGGCGGCAACTGCGACCTGACCGTGCCCGACCAGAAGATCGTCAGCCCGAACGGCGTGACGGTCGTGGGCTATACCGACTTCCCCAGCCGGATGGCCGCGCAGGCCTCGACGCTGTACGCCACCAACATCCGCCACATGATGACCGACCTGACGCCCGGCAAGGACGGCGTCATCGTCCACAACATGGAAGATGACGTGATCCGCGGCGCCACGGTGACGACGGCGGGCGAGATCACCTTCCCGCCGCCGCCGCCCAAGGTCGCGGCCATCGCCGCGCAGAAGCCGAAGGAGAAGGTGAAGGAGCCCACGCCCGAGGAACGCCGCGCCGCCGAGGTCGCGGCCTTCAAGGCGCAGACCCGCAACCAGGTGGGGCTGCTCGCGGTGGGCGCGGTGCTGATGCTGGGGCTGGGGATGGTCGCGCCGGCCAGCTTCATGCAGCACTTCATCGTCTTCGTGCTGGCGGTCTTCGTGGGCTTCCAGGTGATCTGGAACGTGTCGCATTCGCTGCACACGCCGCTGATGGCGGTGACCAACGCCATCTCGTCGATCATCATCCTCGGCGCGCTGATGCAGATCGGATCGGGGTCCTTCCTCGTGATCCTGCTGGCGGCGCTGTCGATCTTCATGGCCGGGATCAACATCTTCGGCGGCTTCCTCGTCACCCGGCGCATGCTCGCCATGTTCCAGAAGTCGTAAGGAGACGGGGACAATGGATTACGGTTTCACCACCGCCGCCTATGTCGTCGCGGCGATCCTCTTCATCCTGTCGCTGGGCGGCCTGTCCGGGCAGGAAAGCGCCAAGCGCGCCGTCTGGTACGGCATCGCCGGCATGGCGCTGGCCGTGCTGGCGACGCTGGCCGGACCCGGCGCCGGGCTGTGGCTGCTGTCGCTGATCCTGATCGCGCTCGGCGGCGGCATCGGCTGGGTCGTGGCCACGCGCGTGCAGATGACCGAGATGCCGCAGCTCGTGGCGGCGATGCACAGCCTCGTCGGCCTTGCCGCGGTCTTCATCGGCTTCAACACCCATATCGAGATGGCGCGCATCGCCGGCATGTCGATGGAGGCGCGGGCGGCGCTGGACGGCTTCGCCGCCGTCATCGCCCACAAGTCGCCGGTCGAGATCGGCATCCTGCGGGTCGAGACCTTCCTCGGCATCTTCATCGGGGCGGTCACCTTCACCGGCTCGGTCATCGCCTTCGGCAAGCTCGCGGGCCGCGTCGACGGCAAGGCGAAGAAGCTGCCGGGCGGGCACCTGCTGAACGCGGGCGCCGCGGCGCTGTCGCTGGTCCTGCTGCTGGTCTACCTGCAATCCGGCTCGACGCTGGCGCTGATCGTGATGACGCTGGCCGCGCTGTTCATCGGCTATCACCTGATCATGGGCATCGGCGGCGCCGACATGCCGGTGGTGGTGTCGATGCTGAACAGCTATTCCGGCTGGGCCGCCGCGGCCATCGGCTTCTCGCTGTCCAACGACCTGCTGATCGTCGTGGGTGCGCTCGTCGGCTCCTCGGGCGCGATCCTCAGCTACATCATGTGCAAGGCGATGAACCGCAGCTTCGTCTCGGTGATCCTCGGCGGTTTCGGCGGCACGGCCGGCCCGGCGATGGAAGTTACCGGCGAACAGATCGCCATCGACGCCGACGGTGTGGCCGCCGCGCTGAACGAGGCCGACAGCGTGATCATCGTGCCGGGCTACGGCATGGCGGTGGCGCAGGCGCAACAGAGCGTGTCGGAACTGACCCGCAAGCTGCGCGCCCGGGGCAAGGAGGTCCGCTTCGCCATCCACCCCGTCGCCGGCCGCCTGCCCGGGCACATGAACGTGCTGCTGGCCGAGGCGAAGGTGCCCTATGACATCGTCATGGAGATGGACGAGATCAACGAGGACTTCCCCTCGACCGACGTGGCCATCGTCATCGGCTCGAACGACATCGTCAATCCGGCGGCGCAGGAAGACCCGAACAGCCCCATCGCCGGGATGCCGGTGCTGGAGGTCTGGAAGGCCAAGCAGGTGTTCGTGTCCAAGCGCGGTCAGGGCACCGGCTATTCCGGCATCGAGAACCCGCTGTTCTACAAGGACAACACCCGGATGTTCTATGGCGATGCCAAGAAGAGCATCGACCAGCTGCTGCCGATGATCGACTGAGGAAAGGGGGCCGGGCGGCCCCCTTTCGCTTTACGCCAGCCGCACCGACATCCCGCCATCGACGATCATCGGGCTGCCGGTCATGAAGCTCGCGCGGTCCGAGAGCAGGAACAGCGCCGCCTGGGCGATTTCCTCCGCCTCTGCCATCCGCTTCATCGGGTGCAGCCCGGCGATGTAGTCCATCACCTCGGGGCTGTCGTCGCCCAGAACCGGGGTGATGGTGCCGCCCGGCAGCAGGGCGTTGACCCTTACGCCCTCGGCGGCATGGTCGCTGGCGAGCGACTGGGTCAGGCCGATCAGCCCGGCCTTCGAGGCGGCATAGGCCCCCATGCCCGGCAGCCCGCCATTGCTGAACCCGACGAAGGACGAGGTGAAGACGATCGAGCCGCCGCCCGTCCGGCGCAGGGCCGGGATCTGCGCGCGCGCCGCATGGAAGGCGCTGGTCAGGTTGGTGGCGATCACGCGGTGCCAGGTGTCGGGCGTCATCTGGGGCAGGGGGCCCAGATCGCCGAGGATGCCGGCATTGTTGAAGGCGCCGTCGAGCCGGCCGTAAGTGGCGAGCGCCAGATCGACCAGGGCCTGGGCATATCCGGCCTCGCAGACATCCCCCGCCAGCACCTCGGCCGACCCGATGCGGTCGGCCAGCGCCCGAAGCTCGGGTTCGCGCCGCGCGCCGAGCACCAGTCTTGCGCCCTCGCGCGCGAACAGGGCGGCGGCGGCCGCGCCGATGCCGCTGCTCGCGCCCGTCACGATGATGATCTTGTTGCGAAGTTCCATGGTCTTGGCTCCTGTGTGGTTGCCCGGGGAACCTGGTCGCGGCAGCCCGCCGTCACGACCCGGAACCTGCGGGTCCGGTCGGGCCGTGCGGGCAATGCGCAGGAAACGGGTGCCCCCGGCTCTTGCGGCAGCGGCGGGTCGCCGGCCTTGCCGGCAGCCGTCGAGGTCCGGCCGGGCGGCCGGCACGCGGGACCGGCCGGAAGGGGGCGCCCCCTTCGCAGGGCGTGGCATCGGTGCCAGTATGCGCGCGCATGCAACCGCTGCGACAGGCCGTCCCTTGCCGGGGGCGCGCCCGCGCGCCTAGCTGCGGGTCAGCCCGACGGAAGATGCCCGATGCCCACACCCGACGACCACCCGCAGCGCTACCCGCTGGTATCCGAACTGCATGCGCGGCCCTTTCCCGCGCTGGCTGCCCCCTGCGAGGCGGCGTTCCTGGCGATCAAGGAACCCGCCGATGCCGCCAATCGCGACCGCGCCCGCGACCATGCGCATCTGGTCGCGCTGCTGTCCCGCCATGGCGCGTCCGCGCCGGATGCCGAGGTCACCCATCATGCCGGGACCATCGGGCGCCATGCGCTGAAATGGGAAAGCCATACCGAATTCGTGACCTATTCCGCCTTCTCGCCCGGCCTGTCCGACCGGCCCTTCGACCCGGCGCTGGCCGAGGTTTTCCCGGCGGACTGGCGGGCCGAGGCGCCGGGGCGGCGGCTGGCGGCGGTGCTGATCCGGGTCGACTACCTGCCGGACATGGGCGCGCTGGAGGGCCGGCTGTCGGGCTGGTTCGTCCCAGAAAGCCTCGCCGTCGCGGCGATCCATGACGGGCAGGCGGTGATCGCCGGCGATTTCCGCATCGACCCCTCGGGCCAGATGCGCTTTGCCGTCTTCGTGCGGCCGGATACCGGGCCGCAGCGGGTGGGCCGGATCGTGCAGCGCCTGTGCGAGATCGAGACCTATCGCGCCATGTCGATGCTGGGGCTGCCGCAGGCGCGGGCGCTGAACGCCCGGCTGAACGGCATCGACCGCCGTCTGCTCGACCTCGTCGCCGACATGTCCGACGAGGCCCGCCCGGCCGAAGAGGTGCTGCACGGGCTGCTGACCGTCTCGGCCGAGCTGGAGGCGCTGGCCATGCGCCATGCCTTCCGCTTCGGCGCCACCGCCGCCTACGAGGCCATCGTGCGCGAACGGCTGGACGTGCTGCGCGAAACGCGGCTGGAAGGCTGGCAGACCTTCGGCGAGTTCTTCCTGCGCCGTTACGATCCGGCGATGCGCACCGTGGCCAGCGCCGAACGCCGGCTGCAGCGGATGGCCGAACGCGCCACCCGCGCGGGCGAGCTGCTGCAGACCCGCGTCGATGTGGAACGGCAGGCGCAGAACCAGGACCTGCTGGCCAGCATGGACCGCCGCGCCGCGCTGCAATTGCGGCTGCAGCACACGGTAGAGGGGCTGTCGGTGGTGGCCATCGGCTACTACGCGGTCAGCCTTGCCGCCTATGCGCTGGCGCCGCTCGCCAAGGGCGCGGGTATCGGCAAGGAGGTGCTGACCGCGGTGCTGGTGCCGCCGGTGCTGCTGGCGGTCTGGTGGGTGATCCGCCGTCGCATCCGCCAGGGCGGGCACTGACCCAAGGCCCCCTGCAGCCGACCCGAACAGCCTGCGGGGGGCGCAGGGCCCCCCGCCGCCTCCATTTCACGCCTGCTAGCGGCCGCGGATGCGCGGGTCCAGCGCGTCGCGCAGCCCGTCGCCGATGTAGTTGACGCTCAGCACCGTCAGCGAGATCGCGATCCCCGGCATCACCACCCGCATCGGGAACAGCTGGATCTGGTCCACGGCGTCATAGAGCAGCCGCCCCCAGGTCGGGAAATCCGGCGGAAAGCCGAGCCCGAGAAAGCTCAGCGCCGATTCCGTGATGATCGCCGCGGCGATCCCCAGCGTCGCCGAGACCATGATGGGCGACAGCACGTTGGGCAGGATGTGGCGCAGGATCATCTTGGCGGGCGAGGTGCCGATGGACCGCGCCGCCAGCACGAATTCCCGCTCTTTCAGCGCCAGAACCTCGCCGCGGACGATGCGGGCGGTCTGCATCCAGCTGGTCACGCCGATGGCGATGACGATCAGGATGAAGATCCCCGTTTCCGGACCGAAGCGCTGCGACAGCGGTTCGCGGAACAGCATCACCATCACCAGCAGCAGAGGCAGCAGCGGCAGGGCCAGGAACAGGTCCGTCAGCCGCATCAGCACCCCGTCGAGCCGGCGGAAGAAGCCGGCCGACACGCCGATCAGCGTGCCGAGCAGGATCGACAGGCCCATCGCGGTCAGGCCCACGGCGATCGACACCTTGCCGCCCGCCATCAGCCGGGCCAGCATGTCGCGGCCCAGCTGGTCTGTGCCCAGCGGATGCGCCAGCGACGGCCCCTGGTTGCGGCTGCGCATGTCGACGAAGGTGGGCGCGGTGTTCCAGACCAGCGGCCCGAGCCAGACCACCACGAGGATGGTGACGAAGATGGCCAGCCCCAGCATCGCGCCGCGATGGCTGCGGAACTGGCGCCAGATGTCGCGCATCTGGCTGGAGGCGGGGGCGGTCTGCGGGGTGGGGACCACGGTCTCAGTCATAGCGGATCCTCGGGTCCAGAAGGCCGTACAGCACATCGGCGACCAGGTTGAACAGCACGATCAGCACCGCGAAGATGAAGGTCAGCGTCTGCACCATCGGGATGTCGTTGGCCTGGATGGCGGTGATCAGCAGCTGCCCCAGCCCGTTCACCTTGAACACCTGTTCGGTGATGATCGCCCCGCCGAAGATCGTGGGCACGCCGAGCGCGATCACCGTGACCACCGGGATCATCGAGTTGCGCAGCACATGGGTCAGCACCACGGCCCGTTCCCGCAGCCCCTTGGCCCGGGCGGTGCGCACATAGTCCTGCCGCAGGTTGTCGAGCATCGAGGCGCGCATGAACCGGCTGATCTGGCTGGCGTTGTACAGCGCCAGCACCGTCACCGGCAGCACCATCTGCCGGATCTGGAAGACGAAGCTGTCCCAGT
This sequence comes from Frigidibacter oleivorans, assembly GCF_003993775.1. Classification (GTDB taxonomy): domain Bacteria; phylum Pseudomonadota; class Alphaproteobacteria; order Rhodobacterales; family Rhodobacteraceae; genus Frigidibacter; species Frigidibacter oleivorans. Next base: position 294,098 of record NZ_RJRZ01000003.1, on the reverse strand, counting down.
CCGTCACTCGGTGCGTGGTGTCGTAGATCGAGGGGAACCAGTTCAGGTTGACCGCGAAGAGGATGATCAGCACCACGCCGGTAAAGAAGGTCGGGACGGAGAAGCCCACCATCGACACGAAGGTGCCCAGCTGGTCGAACCACGAATATTGCCGGTAGGCCGACAGGATGCCGATCGGCAGCGCGATGGCGACGCCCAGCACATAGGCGAGGCCCACCACCCACAGCGTCTGCGGGATGCGCTGCGCGATGATGTCGGCGACCGGGCTGCGCGTCTGCCAGGAAATTACCCGCTGCGCATCGCCGGCCATGTCGGTGCCCAGCATCTGGTCGAGGATGTTCAGCGGCTCGATCACGAAGAACTGCTTCAGCCACAGCAGATAGCGCATATGGATCGGTTCGCCGAGGCCGAGCGCCTCGCGCATTCTCTGGCGCACCTCGGGCGGCACCGTCAGCGGCATCTGTGCCATCGGGTCGCCGGGCGCGAGGTCCAGCAGCAGGAAGATGATCAGGCTGATGAACAGCAGCGTCGGTATGGCGATCAGCAGGCGGCGGATCGTATAGGTCAGCATGCGGGGGCGATGCCTCCGGGCGCGAGAGGGAAGGGGAATGCGACGGACGCCCCGGCCCGGGCTGCGGGCGGGGCGTCCGGTTCAGGCGGCGGACCGCCTTACTTGATGCGGTACCAGTCGGCAGCGTTCCACAGCTCGCTGTCCCAGGTGTTCAGGACCACGCCGCCCAGGGTGTTGGAATGCGCCGACAGGCGGCCGCGATCCACCAGCGGGATGATGACCATGCTGTCCTTGGTCAGCATGTCGTTCAGCCGCTTCGCGATCTCGCCCCGCTGTTCCAGTTCGCCCGTCTTGCCCAGTTCGGCGATCAGCGCATCGTACTCCGGGTCGCAGAAGCGGTTGATGTTCTCGCCCTGCCACTGCGTTTCCGGCTTGGGCGCCTTGTCGCAGGTATACATGGCCAGATAGCTTTCCGGGTCGGTGCCGTCGAAGTTGTTCGCGTACATCTCGACATCGGCATAGAACTTCTGGAACGTGTCGGGCGAGCCGGGGTCGCCGCCGAAGAAGACCGAGCCGTCGACGTTCTTCAGCTCCGTCTCGACGCCCAGTTCCGTCCACCACTGCTTGATGATCGCCTGGAAGTCCTGGCGCACGGCATTGGTCGAGGTCTGGTAGAGCAGGCTCAGCTTCATGCCGTCCTTGTCGCGGATGCCGTCGCCGTCGGTATCGGTCCAGCCGGCTTCCTCCAGCAGCGCCTTCGCGCCCTCCATGTCCCAGGTCAGGCAGCCGGTGTTGTCGGTCGAGGCATACATCTCGGGCGCGGGCACGAGGTTGCAGGTCGGCCGGCCGGCCTCGCCATAGCCCACGTCGGACAGAAGCTGGCGGTCGATCGCCATCGACAGCGCCTGCCGCACCCGGATGTCGGACAAGATCGGGTGGGGGTGCGCGGCGGTCGAGCGCTCGCCCTCGGGCAGGCTCGGCGAGGGGTCGGTCATGTTGATCTCGATCCGCTCGACCAGCGTGCCGAAGGCGTTGACCAGCTGGCCCTTGCCGCCCTTCAGCATCTCGGCCAGCACCTCGGGTGCCAGTTGCGTATTCCAGGCATAGTCGAACTCGCCGGTTTCCAGCACCGACCGCGCCGCCGCCGCCGCATCGCCGCCGCCCTTGAAGGTCATGGTGGCGAAGGCGGGCTTGGCCGGGTCGCGGTATTCCGGGTTGGCCGACAGCGAGATCACGTCGTTCGGGCGGAACTCGTCGACCTTGAACGGGCCGGTGCCGACCGGCATGAAGTTGGCGTCGGTGCATTCGGGCGCCCGCGCGCCGAGGCATTCGGCGAATTGCGCCTTCTGGATCACCGGACCCTGGCCGCCCGAGAAGGGGCCATAGGGGAAGGGCTTCGGTTCGCTGAAGGTAATCTTCACCGTCAGCGGGTCCACCGCCTCGACGCTGCTCACGCCCTCGAACTTGGCCAGCTGCGCGCAGCCGCCTTCGGGATGCATGCAGTATTCGGCGGTGAAGGCCACGTCCTCGGCGGTGAAGTCGGTGCCGTCCGACCATTTCAGGCCGGGCTTGATCTTGTAGGTGATGGTCATCAGGTCTTCGGACACGCCGCCGTTTTCCAGCGTCGGCACCTCCTCGACCAGCCAGGGCAGCATCGCGCCCGTCTCGTCATAGCGGATCAGCGGTTCGATCACGAGGCTCGCCGCCTCGATGTCTTTCGTGCCCGAGGACAGGTAGGGGTTCATGATCGACGGCGCCTGCGAATAGATCACGTTCACATGGCCGTCGGCGCCCCGTTCGGCCAATGCGGCCGGGGCCAGCGCCAGGGTCGCACCCGCGCCCAGCAAGATCGTCTTCAGTTTCATTCCACTCTCCTTGTTGGATATCCGCGCGGTTCCGCGTCGGCCGCCGTTCGCGGCAGGCACCCGGCCGGATCCCGGCGGGCACCCCGCATCACCTGTCGTCCTTCATCCGGTTCCGGATGGTGTCGATGACCTCGGCAATGCGCGTTCCTTTTCGCGTCTGATGGTTGCTGACGGGTGCCCCGGTGCGGCGCGGCCCGACTGATGCTGATTGTCGGATCAAGCCGCGAAAAAAGGCAATAGGCTTGCGAGGTGGCCTTGCGTCATCCTTGCCGCACGGGAAGGACCCAAGCACGTTTGACTTTCCGGTCAGCTTCTCGCTAGCGTCGGGGCAAGGCCGCGACCGTCGGCCGCGTCCATCGAATTCCGATCTGACAGGGTCCCCAGATGCTCGACACGCCGGCCGCAGCCGAATCTCCGCTGGTATCGATTCGCAACCTGAGGGTGGAATTCGAGACGGGCGAGGGCACCGTCGTCGGGGTCGAGGATGTCAGTTTCGACATCGCCCCGGGCGAGTGCGTCTGCGTCGTCGGCGAAAGCGGGTCGGGCAAGTCGGTGTCGTCGCTGTCGCTGATGCGGCTGGTGGAATTCGGCGGCGGCGAGATCGCGGGCGGGCGGCTGCTGTTCCGGCGCGAGGGCGGCGGCGAGATCGATCTGGCCAAGGCCGAACCGGACCTGATGCGCCAGATCCGCGGCAACGAGATCGGCATGATCTTCCAGGAGCCGATGACCTCGCTCAACCCGGTCTTCACCGTGGGCCGGCAGCTGACCGAGGGCCTGCGCGTGCACAAGGGCCTGTCCCGCGCCGCGGCCGAGGCCCGCGCGCTGGAACTGCTGCGGCTGGTGCGGATCAGCGAACCCGAACGCCGCATCCGGCAATACCCGCACGAACTGTCGGGCGGGATGCGGCAGCGGGTGGTGATCGCCATGGCGATGGCCTGCGAGCCGCGGCTGCTGATCTGCGACGAACCCACGACCGCGCTCGACGTGACGATCCAGGCCGAGATCCTCGCCCTGATCGACCGGCTGAAGCGCGAGAAGGGCACCGCGGTCATGTTCATCACCCATGACATGGCGGTGGTGGCGCAGATGGCCGACCGCGTCGTGGTCATGTATCGCGGCAACAAGGTCGAGGAGGGGCCGGTCGAGAAGATCTTCGAGGCCCCGGAACATCCCTATACCAAGGCGCTGCTCGCCGCGGTGCCCCGCCTGGGCGAGATGGCGGGCAAGGATGCGCCGGAGCCGATGCGCCTGCTGGATCGCGGCGGCGCGGCGCAGGCGGAACCCGCCGCTGCCCGCCCCGCGCCGGTCGCGCCCGCGGTGGAGCCCGCGGTGCTGCTGGACGTGAAGCACCTGACCACGCGCTTTCCGGTCAAGGGCGGGCTGCTGCGCCGCACCATCGCTTATGTCCACGCCGTCGAGGATGTGAGCTTCACCCTGCGGCAGGGCCAGACGCTGAGCCTGGTGGGCGAGTCGGGCTGCGGCAAGTCGTCCTGCGGCCGGTCGATCCTGCGGCTGGTGGAACCCACCTCGGGGCAGGTCTGGCTGGACGGGCAGGATGTGCTGACGCTGGACGAGCGCGGCATGCGCCGCGCCCGGCGCGAGGTGCAGATGGTGTTCCAAGACCCCTTCGCCAGCCTCAACCCGCAGATGCGGCTGCTGGACGTGGTGGCCGAACCCTTGCGCAACTACGGCATCGCCTCGGGCAGCGCGCTGCATGACCGGGTGGCGGGGCTGTTCGACCGGGTGGAACTGCCGCGCAGCTTCCTGCGCCGCTATCCGCACGAACTGTCGGGCGGGCAGCGCCAGCGCGTCGCCATCGCCCGGGCGCTGGCGCTGAACCCCAAGCTGATCATCGCCGACGAGGCGGTCAGCGCGCTCGATGTCAGCGTGCAGGCGCAGGTGCTGAACCTGATGATGGAACTGCAGTCCGACCTCGGCCTGTCCTTCCTGTTCATCAGCCACGACATGGCGGTGGTCGAACGGGTCAGCCATCATGTCGGCGTGATGTATCTGGGCCGGATCGTCGAGATCGGGCCGCGCGCGGCGGTCTTCGGCAACCCCACGCACCCCTATACCCGGTCGCTGCTGTCGGCGGTGCCCATCGCGGATCCCCGCCGCCGGGTGCTGCGGGGCGAGGTGGAATATACCCCCATCCCCTCGCCGATCTTCCCGGTGGGCCATGAACCCGCCGCCTCGGCCTATGACGAGATCGGCCCCGACCACTACGTCCTGAAAGGCTGACCATGACGACCCCGGACCTGACCCCGCGCGAGATCCTCGCGCAGCTGGTGGCGTTTCCCACCGTCAGCCGCGACACGAACCTGCCGCTGATCGACTGGGTGGAGGCTTATCTCGCTGGCTACGGCGTTCGCACCGCGCGGGTGCCGAACCCGGGCGGCGACAAGGCCAGCCTCTATGCGGTGACGGGGCCCGAAGTGCCGGGCGGGATCGTGCTGTCCGGCCACAGCGACGTGGTGCCGGTGGAGGGGCAGGACTGGACGACCGACCCCTGGGTGCTGACCGAACGCGACGGGCGGCTGTACGGGCGCGGCGCGGTGGACATGAAGGGCTTCGACGCGCTGGCCATCGCCGCGATGGCGCGGGCGGCACGACTGCCGCTGCAACGGCCGCTGATGCTGGCGCTGAGCTATGACGAGGAACTGGGCTGCGAGGGCTGCAAGGACATGGTGGCGGAAATGGCCACCCGCCTGCCCGCGCCCGAGGCGGTGATCGTGGGCGAACCGTCGCGGATGAAGGTCGTGACCGGCCACAAGGGCGGCACCGCCTATCGGCTGCATCTGGAAGGCTACGAGGTGCATTCCTCGATCATGCACACCGGCGTCAACGCGATCATGGAGGCGGCGAAGCTGACCATGTGGGCGAACGAGGCCAATGCCGCCAACCGCACGAAGACGCCGGATCCCGTCGGCGCGGCCTTCGAGCCGCCCTGGACCACGGTGCATGTGGGCAAGATCGAGGGCGGCACCGCGCATAACATCACCGCAGGCGATTGCCGGATGCTGCTCGACTTCCGCGTGGTGCCGGGCGAACGGGTCGAGGACTGGGTGGCGGCCTTCGAGGCGAAGGTGGCCGAGGTCGAGGCGCAGATGCAGGCGGTGCGGCCCGAGACGCGGATCCATGCCGACCGCTATTTCACCGTGCCGCCGCTGGTGCCCGAACCCGGCGGCAGCGCCGAGACACTGCTGCGCCGCCTGTCGGGCGACAATGCCGGCCATGTGGTCAGCTATGGCACCGAGGCCGGGCATTTCCAGGCGCAGGGCTGGTCCACCGTCGTCTTCGGGCCGGGCGACATCGACCGGGCGCACAAGGCCGACGAATATATCGCCATCGCGGAACTGGACGAAGGCTGGGCCTTCATGGGCCGGATGCTGGAGCATCTGACGCGATGATCCGCTTCCCGATCCGGGCCGACGGTCCCGTGGCCCATCCCGGCCCGCCGCCCGCCGCCTGCGACGTGGCGGTGATCGGCGGCGGCATCATCGGCGTCGCCACCGCCCTGTGGCTGGCGCGGGCGGGGGTGAAGGTCGCGCTGCTGGAAAAGGGCCGCATCGCGGGCGAACAGTCCAGCCGCAACTGGGGCTGGATCCGCCAGCAGGCCCGCGACCCCGCCGAACTGCCGATCATGATCGAGGCGAACCGCCTGTGGCGCGACCTCGCGGCCGAGATGCCGGGCCTGGGCTTTCGCCAGACCGGGGTGATGTATCTGGGCAAGACGCAGGCGGACAGCGCCCGCTACGAAGGCTGGCTGCCTCATGCGCAGGCGCACGGGCTGGATACCCGCATCCTGACGAAGGATCAGATCGCGGCGCTGTTGCCCCATGCCGAGGGCTGGACCACGGCGCTGTGGACGGCGTCGGACGCGCGGGCCGAACCCTGGGCCGCGGTGCCGCTCTTGGCGAAGGCGGCCGAGGCTGCGGGCGCCATCATCGTCGAGGAGTGCGCGGTCCGCGCGCTCGACCTGGCCGCGGGGCGGGTTGGGGGGGTGGTCACGGAACGGGGCCGCATCGCCTGCGACCGGGTGGTGGTGGCGGGGGGCGCCTGGTCCTCGCTGTTCCTCAGGGCGCATGGCGTCGCGATTCCGCAGCTGTCGGTCCGCTCTTCCGTCGCCGTCACCGAACCCTTGCCCGAGGTCTTCGCGGGCGGGGCCGCGGGCAGCGGCTTTGCCTTTCGCCGGCGCGAGGACGGGCGCTATACGCTGGCGCCCGGCAGTTTCCACGAATTCTACATCGGCCCCGACGCCTTTCGCGCCCTGCGTCCCTTCATCCCGCAGATCCGCGCCGACCTGTCCTCCACCGCCTTCCGTCCCGCCGCGCCGAAGGGCTGGCCGGATGCCTGGACCACGCCCCGCCGCTGGGATGCCGATCGTCCCGGCCCGTTCGAGGCGATGCGCGTGCTGGAGCCTGCGCCGAACCTGCGGCGGCTGGAGACGGTGCGCGCGGGCTTCGCCCGGGCGTTCCCGCAACTGGGAGAGGTGAAGATCGCCACCGCCTGGGCCGGGATGATCGACACCATGCCCGATATCGTGCCGGTGGTGGATGCGGCGCCGATCCCCGGCCTGACCATCGCCACCGGCATGTGCGGCCACGGCTTCGGCATCGGCCCCGCCTTCGGCCGGATCGTCGCCGATCTGGTCCGGGGCCGCGATCCGGGGCATGATCTCACCCGGTTCCGCTTTTCCCGCTTCACCGACGGGTCCAAGATCGAGCTTGGACCCTGGATCTGACCAAAGGAGGCTGCCATGCCCGTCAAGAACCGCTTCGCCGAGCTTCTCCCGGAAATCACCGCCTGGCGCCGGGACTTCCACGAGAATCCGGAACTGCTGTACGAGGTGCACCGCACCGCGGGCAAGGTGGCCGACCTGCTGCGCGGCTTCGGCTGCGACGAGGTGGTCGAGGGCATCGGCCGCACCGGCGTGGTGGGGGTGATCCGCGGCAAGACCGATGCCTCGGGCCGGGTGGTGGGGCTGCGCGCCGACATGGATGCGCTGCCGATCCTTGAAAAGACCGGGCTGCCCCATGCCTCGAAAACGCCGGGGGTGATGCATGCCTGCGGCCATGACGGGCATACGGCGATGCTGCTCGGCGCCGCGAAATACCTCGCCGAGACGCGGAATTTCGACGGCACCTGCGTGGTGATCTTCCAGCCCGCCGAAGAGGGCGGCGGCGGCGGGCGCGAGATGGTGGCCGACGGGCTGATCGACCGGTGGGGCATCCAGGAAGTGTACGGCATGCACAACATGCCGGGCATCCCCGTCGGCACCTTCGCCATCCGCCCCGGCGCGATCATGGCGGCGGCGGACCATTTCACCATCACCGTCACCGGCAAGGGCGGCCATGCCGCCAAGCCGCATCAGTGCATCGACACGACGCTGGTCGCGGCGCAGATTATCGTGGCGCTGCAAAGCATCGTCAGCCGCAACGTGGACCCGCTGAAACAGGCGGTGCTGTCGGTCTGCACGCTCGCCACCGACAGCCCGGCCTACAACGTCATCCCGCAGGAAGTGGTGATGAAGGGCACGGTGCGGACCATGGACCCGGCGGTGCAGGACATGGTCGAACGCCGCCTGTCCGAGGTGGCGCAGGGGGTGGCGCTGGCGCTTGGCGCGACGGCGGCGGTGCAATACGACCGCGGCTATCCGGTCACCGTGAATGAACCCGGGATGACCGAACATGCGGTCAGCGTGGCGCGGGACGTGTCGGGCAATGTCGATCCGGACACCGCGCCGCTGATGGGGGCCGAGGATTTCAGCTACATGCTGAACGAACGCCCCGGCGCCTACATCTTCCTCGGCAACGGCAATACGGCAAGCGTGCATCACCCGGAATATGAATTCGACGACAACGCGATTCCCTTCGGGTCCAGCTGGTATGCGGGTATGGTCGAGGCGCGGATGCCGGCGGCGTGACCGCCGGACGCAGCCCGTTTTGCCCAAAGGATCATCATGCGCCTCATTTCTGCTGTCCTGTTGATGACATTGGCGGCCTTGCCCGCCCGTGCGGAACCGCTTCGCGTTCCGGTCGACGATGATTTCGCCAGCTTTCCGATCCAGCGGAACATCACCAATCGCTCGTCGACGGTCTACTGGAACACCTATGCCGCGTCCGGGCGACTGGTGATCTGCGGCTTAATCCAGCACCACGACCCCAGCCTGATGATGCACGACAGGACGCTGCTGAAGCGGGCGAGCGTCGAGGTGAACGGCAAGCCGGTCATCGAGGGATTGCAATACTTCGCGCGTGTCGGGATGAGCCAGAAGCCGGAGGCATCCGAGGCCGAATGCAGGGTGACGGGTGTGCCCGTGCCTCCGCCCGACAGCAAGGTCGTGCTGATGATGCCGACCATAACCGTGCGCGACTAGTCCAAGGCGGCTCGCGTGACCTCGCAGTCCGTGCCGCCGTAGAAGACCGCCAGCACCCGGTCCATCGCCGCGCCGAGGGGCGTTCCCGGCGCGGCGCGCGCGAAGAGCGTCGCCGAGGAGCGCAGCTTCAGCGCATCGACCGGGCCGAGGATGTCCTCGGCGCTGCGGCCGGGATGGGACAGCATCGCCTCGGCCGCCTGCACGAGGCGCGGCCCCAGCACCGGGTCGGCGGCATAGGCACGCGCCTCGGCCAGATCGGCGATGCCGTAGAACTTTGCCGTGCCCGAGCGGCCGAGCGCCGCGAGTTGCGGGAAGACGAACCACATCCAGTGGCTGTGCTTGCGCCCGGCGCGCATTTCCGCCAGCGCCGCCTCGATCGTGTCCGCCTGCGCGGCGTGGAACCGCGACAGGTCTGCCATCTCAGCCGCCGGTATGGCTCATGTGCCGGCTCATCTGGCCGGCGACACGTTGTCGGGAATAGTCGAAATCATGGCCCTTGGGCTTGCGGGCGATGGCGGCGCGGATCGCGGCCTCCACCACCCCATCCTCGGGCGAGGCCCGCAGCGGCGCGCGCAGGTCGGCCATGTCCTCCTGCCCGAGGCACATGTACAGCTCGCCCGTGCAGGTCAGCCGGACGCGGTTGCAGCTTTCGCAGAAATTATGGGTGAGGGGGGTGATGAAGCCGATCTTCTGCCCGCTCTCGGCCAGCCGGACATAGCGCGCCGGCCCGCCCGTGCGTTCGGCAAGGTCGATCAGGGTAAAGCGTTCGGCCAGCCGTTCGCGCAATTCGCGCAAGGGCCAGTACTGGTCGAGCCGCGTTTCCTCGCCCATGTCGCCCATCGGCATGACCTCGATGAAGGTCAGGTCATGGCCCTCGGCCCCGCACCAGTCGACAAGGCGGAACAGTTCGTCCTCGTTGAAGCCCTTCAGCGCGACGGCGTTGATCTTGACCTTCAGCCCCGCGGCGGTGGCTGCGCGGATGCCGTCCAGCACCTGCGGCAGCCGGCCCCAGCGGGTGACCTGCGCGAACTTGCCCTCGTCCAGCGTGTCGAGCGAGACATTGACCCGCCGCACCCCGCAGGCGGCCAGATCGGCGGCGAAGCGTGCCAGCTGGCTGCCATTGGTGGTCAGCGTCAGCTCCTTCAGCGCGCCCGAGTCCAGATGCCGGGACATGGCGCGGAAGAAGGTCAGGATGTCGCGCCGCACCAGCGGTTCGCCCCCGGTGATGCGCAGCTTTTCGACCCCCATCCGCACGAAGGCGGAACAGAGGCGGTCCAGTTCCTCGAGCGTCAGCAGGTCCTTCTTCGGCAGGAACTGCATGTGTTCCGCCATGCAATAGGTGCAGCGGAAATCGCAGCGGTCCGTCACCGAAACGCGCAGATAGCTGATCGGCCGGGCGAAGGGATCGACGAGAGGAGCCATTGACGGAACGTAGGCGCGCGGCGCGGGCGACGCAAGTCCGCTCAGTCGAGGCGGCGGGCGGCCTCGGTCCGGGCCCAGGGCTTCAGCACCGCGCCGTGTTCCACCAGCCAGGCGCGGGTCAGGGCGGGGTCGTGCTTCGACAGGTCGCGCAGCCACCAGGCCACCGCCTTCTGGATGAACCAGTCGCGGTCGGGGGCGAGCGCGGCGCACCAGCCCAGCACCCGGGCGCGGATCGCCTGATCCTCGGGCTTCGGGAAGGGCAGCTTCGTCCAGGGCAGGGTGATCACCAGCGCGGCGCGGCGGGTCCACATATGCGGCGCCGCGATCCAGGGCTCGACCTCGTCGATGCGTGCGGGGTCCGCCACCAGCCGCCGGCCGCCGGCGCTGCAGGCATGGTCGGCGATGGCCCAGCCGTCGAACTCCGGCACCCAGCCCGCGATCAGCCGCCAGACCGGCCCGTCATCGGGGATGCGGGCCTGGGTCAGCAGCTTGGCCGCGGCCACGCGGGCCTCGTGCACATCGCTCCGCCACAGACCGTCGGCCAGCGCGACCCGGCCCGGCACGTCCAGCCCCGCCCGCCAGTCGCGCGCCATCGCGTCGATCGCGGGCACGGGCACGCCCAGATAGCGGCGGGGCGCCTTGTGATAGGCGGCGGACTGCAGCGCGCGGTCGGGGTCGCCCGCCGCCTCCAGCTCCGCCAGCGCGGTCCCGGGCGTCATTCCACCGTCACCGACTTGGCCAGGTTGCGGGGCTGGTCCACATCGGTGCCCTTGGCGACGGCGGTGTGATAAGCCAGCAGCTGCGCGGGTACGGCATAGACGATGGGCGCCAGCAGCGCCGGCACCTCGGGCAAGGTCACCGTGGCCCATGTGCCCTGCGCCGCCTCGTCCGCGCCGCGGCTGTCGGTCATCAGCAGCACCTGCCCGTGCCGGGCCATCACCTCCTGCATGTTCGAGATGGTCTTGTCGAACAGCCGGTCATGCGGGGCCAGCACGATCACCGGCACCTGCCGGTCGATCAGCGCGATGGGGCCGTGCTTCAGCTCGCCCGAGGCATAGCCCTCGGCATGGATATAGCTGATCTCCTTCAGCTTCAGCGCGCCTTCCAGCGCCAGCGGATACATCGCGCCGCGCCCGAGGAACAGGATGTCCTGCGCCTCGGCCAGCCGTTCGGCCAGCCGTGCGATCTCGTCCGAGCGGGCCAGCGCCTGGTTCATCAGGCCGGGCAGGGCGCGCATCTCGTCCAGATGCCGGGCCAGCGTCTCGGGGTCGAGCCGCCCGCGATCCGCCGCGGCCTTCAGCGCCAGCAGCGCCAGCACCGCCAGCTGGCAGGAGAAGGCCTTGGTCGAGGCGACGCCGACCTCCACCCCGGCGAGGATCGGCAGGGCGATGTCGGCTTCCCGCGCGATCGAGGAGGTGGGCACGTTCACCACGGCGAGGATCTTCGCCACCTTGTCGCGGACGAAGCGCAGCGCGGCCAGCGTATCGGCGGTCTCGCCCGACTGGCTGACGAAGATCGCCTGCGAGGCGGGCGACAGCGGCGGCTCGCGATAGCGGAACTCGCTGGCGATATCGACGTCGCAGGGCAGGCCGGCGAGGCTTTCGAACCAATATTTCGCCACGAGGCAGGCATAGGAGGCGGTGCCGCAGGCCACCAGCACCAGCCGGTCGGTGCCGGCGAACTCCACGCCCTCGGGCAGGGCGATGCCGTCCGCCGGCAGGTAGTGGCGCAGCGCGTCGCCCAGCACCACGGGCTGTTCGGCGATCTCCTTGGCCATGAAATGCTTGAAGCCGGCCTTCTCGATCCGGGTGGCGTCCAGCGCCACGGTCTGCATGTCGCGGTTGGCGCGGCGGCCGGCGCGGTCGAAGATCTCCACCCCCTGACGGGTGACGAAGGCGTGGTCGCCTTCCTCCAGATAGGTGATGCGGTCGGTCATCGGCGCCAGCGCGATGGCGTCCGAGCCCACGAACATCTCGCCCGTGCCATGGCCGATGGCCAGCGGGCTGCCCTGCCGGGCGGCGACCATCAGATCCTCTTCGCCGTCGAACAGGAACAGCAGCGCGAAGGCCCCGGCCAGCCGGTCCAGCGTCGCCACCGCCGCCTCGCGCGGGGACAGGCCCCGGTCCAGATGCAGCCGCGCCAGCATGGCCACGGTTTCGGTATCGGTATCGGTCTCGGGCGTCAGGCCCGCGGCCGCCAGTTCGGCGCGCAACTCGCGGAAATTCTCGATGATGCCGTTATGGACCACCGCCACCTTGCCGGACCGGTGCGGATGGGCATTGCCCACCGTCGCCGCGCCATGGGTGGCCCAGCGGGTATGGCCGATGCCGGTCTTGCCTGCCAGCGGCTCGTGCACCAGCAGGTCGGACAGGTTGACCAGCTTGCCCACCGCGCGGCGGCGGTCCAGCCGGCCCGCGTTCACCGTGGCGATGCCCGCCGAGTCATAGCCGCGATATTCCAGCCGCTTCAGCGCCTCGACGATGATCGGCGCCGCTTCGTGATTGCCGAGAACTCCGACGATTCCGCACATTTACCGCACCTTCTTCTGCCGCCGATCGGCCTCGGCCTTCAGCTTTTCGAACAATTTCACCGCCAGCCCCGGTTTCGACACCTGCCGGGCGCGGCCGATGGCCAGCGCCGCCTCGGGCACGTCGCCGGTGATGACCGAGCCGCTGGCCGTCATCGCGCGGTCGCCCACCGTCACCGGCGCCACCAGCATCGTGTCCGACCCGATGAACACCTCGCGCCCGATGACGGTGCGGTGCTTGGACACGCCGTCATAGTTGCAGGTGACGGTGCCCGCGCCGACATTGGTGCGCTCGCCCACCTGCGCGTCGCCCAGATAGGTCAGGTGGCCGACCTTCACGCCTTCATCGAGGATCGAGTTCTTGATCTCGACGAAATTGCCGACATGCACGTCCTCGGCCAGTTCCGCGCCGGGGCGCAGCCGGGCGAAGGGGCCGACGCTGGCGCCGCGGCTGATATGGCAGCCCTCCAGATGGCAGAAGGCGCGCACCTCGGCGCCGGATTCCACCGTGACGCCGGGCCCGAAGACGACATTGGGGCCGATCACCGCGTCGCGCCCGATCGCGGTGTCGAAGCTGAAAAACACCGTGTCGGGCGCCTGCAGGGTCACGCCCGTCTCCATCGCCTCGGCCCGGGCACGGGCCTGGAAGGCCGCCTCGGCGCGGGCCAGTTCCACCCGGGTGTTGATGCCCAGCGTCTCGGCCTCGGGGCAGGTGACGACACGGGCGGCAAGGCCCCGGGCGCGGGCGGCACCGACGACGTCGGTCAGGTAGTATTCCCCCGCCGCGTTGTCGTTGCCGAGCCCGGCAACGAGCTCGGCGAGCAACCCCGCCTCGGCCGCCAGCACGCCGGAATTGCACAGGGTGATCGCCCGCTCCGCCTCGGTCGCGTCCTTCCATTCGACGATCCGGTCCAGCCGGTCGCCCGCGGCCACCAGCCGGCCATAGCGGGCGGGGTCCGCCGCCTCGAACCCCAGCACCGTCACCTCGGCCGGGCTGTCGATCAGCGCCTGCAGCGTGTCGGGATGGATGAAGGGCGTGTCGCCATAGAGAACCACGACCCGCCCCGCGAAGCCCGCCAGCGCCGGCATCGCCTGCGCGACGGCATGGCCGGTGCCCAGCTGTTCGGCCTGCCGCACGCAGGTCGCGTCGGGGTCATAGGCGCGGACCGAGGCTTCGACCGCCGCGGCGCCGTGGCCGGTGACCACGACCACCCGCTCCGGGTCCAGCGACCGGCCGGCCTGCAGCGCGTGCCAGAGGATCGGCACGCCCGCCAGCGGGTGCAGCACCTTCGGCAGGTCCGAATTCATCCGCGTGCCCTGGCCCGCGGCAAGGACGATCAGCGCTGTGGCCATTCTTGCACCTTTATTTCTGCTCGCTGCCGTTTTACCGAAGGGCCGGTGCCCCGCAAGGGGCGGGGGCTTCACTTGTCCTTACCACAGATTTCAGGGCGTCAGGCGGGCCGATGCGCACGGTGATCTTCGATCTGGACGGCACGCTGGCCGATACCTCGGCGGACCTGATCGCCGCCGCCAATGCCTGTTTCCGGGCGATGGGCCATGGCGACCTGCTGGACCCGGCCTGCGATGCGCTGACCGCCTTCCATGGCGGCCGGGCGATGCTGCGGCTGGGGCTCGCCCGCGTCGCCACCGCCGAGGAGGCGGTGGACGAGCTGCTGGTATCGGACCACTACCCCCGGCTTCTCGACCATTACCGCCGCGACATCATGGTGCATACCCGCGCCTATCCCGGCGCCATCGCGGCGGTGGAGGCGCTGAAGGCACGGGGCTTCGCCGTCGGTATCTGCACCAACAAGCCCGCCGATCTGGCCGAGGCGCTGCTGGCGAAGATGGGGGTGCGGCAGCTCTTCGGCTCGATGATCGGGGCCGATACGCTGCCGGTGAGGAAGCCCGATCCCGCCCCCTATGTCGCGGCGGTGGAACGGGCGGGCGGGCAGGTCGCGCGGTCGATGCTGGTGGGCGACACCGAAACCGACCGGCGGACGGCGGCGGCGGCCGGGGTGCCGGTGGCGCTGGTGACCTTCGGGCCGGAAGGCGCAGGCATCGCCCGGCTGTCGCCCGAGGCGCTGCTCGACCATTTCGACGATCTGCCGGACCTGGCCGAGCGGCTGGTGCCGTGACCGGAGGCGAGGTCTTCACCGGCAGCTTCACCCAGCAGGAGCCGATCCCCGAAGAGGCGATCGCCGCGGCGGTGGCCGTGCTGCGCCACGGGCGGCTGCACCGCTATAACCTCGCCCCCGGCGAGGCGGGCGAGGCGGCGCTGCTGGAAGAGGAGTTCGCGGCGCTGACCGGCGCGCGCTATTGCCTGGCCGTCGCCTCGGGCGGCTATGCGCTGGCCTGCGCCCTGCGCGCGGCGGGGGTCGCGCCGGGCGATGCGGTGCTGACCAACGCCTTCACCCTGGCCCCTGTGCCCGGCGCCATCGCCTCGGTCGGTGCCCGGCCGGTGCTGGTGGAGGTGACCGGGGATCTGGTGATCGACCTCGACGATCTGGCGGCGAAGGCGGCGGCCTCGGCTGCGCAGGTGCTGATGCTGTCGCATATGCGCGGACATCTGTGCGACATGGACCGCTGCGCCGCGCTGTGCCGCGATCTGGGGCTGATCCTGATCGAGGATTGCGCCCATACGATGGGGGCCGCGTGGAACGGCACGCCCTCGGGGCGGCACGGGCTGTTCGGCTGCTATTCCACCCAGACCTACAAGCACATGAATTCGGGCGAGGGCGGGCTGCTGGTGTCGGACGATGCGGCGGCGATGGCGCGGGCGGTGGTGCTGTCGGGCAGCTACATGCTGTATCCGCGCCACCGCGCCGCGCCGCCGCCCGAGGCGTTCGAGGACGCGCGATGGGACATGCCCAATATCTCGGGCCGGATGGACAACCTGCGCGCGGCGATCCTGCGCCCGCAGCTGGCGGGGCTGGCCGACCGCCGCGAGCGCTGGAATGCCCGTTACCGGCGGCTGGAGGCGGGGCTGGCGGGCACGCCGGGCCTGCGGCTGATCCCGCGCCCGGCGGCCGAGGATTTCGTCGGTTCGTCCTTCCAGGCGCTGCTGCCGGGCTGGCCGCCTGCGCGGATGGCGGCGCTGGTCGCGGCCTGCGCGGCGCGGGGGGTGGAGGTCAAGTGGTTCGGCGCGGCGGAGCCGCAGGGCTTCACCTCGCGCCACGACCACTGGCGCTGGCTGCCGCGGCAGGACCTGCCGCAGACCGACCGGGTGCTGGCCGGGCTGATCGACCTGCGCCTGCCGCTGACCTTCACGCTGGAGGATTGCGACCAGATTGCCCGGATCGTCCGGGACGAGGTGGGGGCGCTGGCCTCAGAATAACCCGGCGAACCGGTCCGGCAGCACATAGCTGCGGCGGTTGTGCAGCGTGTCGTGCCGCCAGATCCCTGCCTGTTCGTCATGGCGCCAGCTGTCGCGGATGCGCCGGCGCTGCCAGCCGAAGGTGAAATCCGTGACCTCGGGCGGGCGCGCCTCGATGCTGGCGAGGAAGGCCTCCATCTGGCTTTCGTC
Source organism: Frigidibacter oleivorans (assembly GCF_003993775.1). GTDB lineage: Bacteria > Pseudomonadota > Alphaproteobacteria > Rhodobacterales > Rhodobacteraceae > Frigidibacter > Frigidibacter oleivorans. The sequence continues at coordinate 277,868 of NZ_RJRZ01000003.1, read as the reverse complement.
CTGCGACCAGCCGCCCCCGGCCACATCGGCCGCCGCCCCGGCCATCGCCAGCCGCCGCGCCTGCCGCGCCATCAGGATGCCCGCATCGACATAGCGCAGGTGGAACAGGAACAGCGCCTCGCTCAGATGCAGGCGCGGATGGTCGGCATAATGGCCGCCAAGGCTCCAGCGAATCGGGCGCCCGGTCAGGCAGGGCTTGCAATAGCTCGCGTTGATCCGGGCGTGGCGGCGCTGGTCCAGAACCGGGCGGGCGGGGTCGAGCGGCGCTTCCAGATCGCGGCGATGCACCAGTTCCAGCGCGAAGGGCGACACGACCCCATGTGCGGCGACCTCGGCCCGGATCGCGCCCGGCAGGTCCGTGCCCCGCACGGGGTCCAGCGCGATCAGCTCGTCCACGTCGTTGAAGGCCACGGCCTGATACCGTTCCGTCAGCCCCGAGACGATGGCCGAGATCATGCGCCAGCGCGCCGCGTCCCACCCGGGGCCGGGTTCGGCGCGGGGCAGGCGCAGCGCCTGCACGCCCTCCGCCCAGTCGGGCAGGCGCTGGTCCAGCCCGTCCAGCAGCACGATCAGCGCCGCGCGCGGGACGAAGCGGCTGTAGTATTCGACCCAAATCCGCAGGAACAGATCCTCGTCCCGCACCATCGTGACGAAGGCGATGCCGCCGTCCTTGCCCATCCGATCCTCGCTTGCCGCCCGGCCACATTCCGCCGGCACCGGCCGATGTTCAAGCCCGTGACGCGATGTCAGGCCCGGCCCCGCAACGCGGGGCTTGACGCGACTCGCCGGGCGGGCTCATTTATGAACAGGTGTTCAATAACATGTGCGGTCAGGGAGGAGGGCCCATGTTCATGGCGTCGATGGCTTTCGATCTGGGGGACGAGATCGAGGCGCTGCGCGACACCGTCCATCGCTGGGCGCAGGACCGGGTGAAGCCGCTGGCGGCCGAGGTCGATCGCGGCAACGCCTTTCCGGCCGCGCTGTGGCGCGAGATGGGCGATCTGGGCCTGCTGGGGATCACCGTGTCCGAGGATTACGGCGGGGCAGGGACGGGCTATCTGGCCCATTCCATCGCGGTGGAGGAGATCGCCCGCGCCTCGGCCAGCGTCAGCCTGTCCTATGGCGCGCATTCCAACCTCTGCGTGAACCAGATCAAGCTGAACGGCAGCGACGAGCAAAAGCGGCGCTACCTGCCGAAGCTGGTCTCGGGCGAGCATGTGGGCGCGCTGGCGATGTCCGAGGCGGGCGCAGGCTCCGACGTGGTGGGCATGCAGCTGCGGGCCGAACGCCGCAACGGCCATTACCTGCTGAACGGCAGCAAATACTGGATCACCAATGGCCCCGATGCCGACACGCTGGTAGTCTATGCCAAGACCGACCCCGAGGCCGGGTCGAAGGGCATCACCGCCTTCATCGTCGAGCGCGGCTTTGCCGGCTTCTCCACCTCCCCGCATTTCGACAAGCTGGGGATGCGCGGATCGAATACGGGCGAGCTGATCTTCGAGAATTGCGAGGTGCCCTTCGAGAATGTCCTGGGCGAGGAAGGCCGGGGCGTGCGGGTGCTGATGTCGGGGCTGGACTATGAACGGGTGGTGCTGTCGGGCATCGGCACCGGCATCATGGCCGCCTGCCTGGACGAGGTGATGCCCTACATGCACGAACGCCGCCAGTTCGGGCAGAAGATCGGGGAATTCCAGCTGATGCAGGCCAAGATCGCCGACATGTATACGGCGATGAACACGGCGCGGGCCTATCTCTATGCGGTGGCGCAGGCCTGCGACCGGGGGCGGGTGACGCGGGCCGATGCGGCGGCCTGCGTGCTTTATGCCAGCGAACAGGCGATGGTGCAGGCGCATCAGGCGGTGCAGGCGATGGGCGGCGCGGGCTTCCTGAACGACAGCGTGGTCAGCCGGCTGTTCCGCGACGCCAAGCTGATGGAGATCGGCGCCGGCACCTCGGAAATCCGCCGCATGCTGGTCGGGCGCGAACTGATGGCGGCCACGGCATGAGCGCCCCCGCCGCAGCGGCCTGGGCGGCGGCGCGCCCGGGCCGGCCGGGATCAGAAGCGGTGCACGTAGGAGACGCCCATCACCACCGGGTCGATCTTCGCGGTGCCGATCTTGGTGCCGTCCAGCTTCACCTCGCTGTCGATGTCCATCCAGCGGATGTCGGCGCGGACGGCGCCCCTGTCGCTGACCTTGGCGTCGAAGCCCGCATGCAGCGCCAGCCCGACGGAATCCTCCAGCTTCAGCTTCGTCCCCGCCAGCGCGCCGCGCGTCTCTTCCTCGAAGAAGATCGTGTAGTTCAGCCCGACGCCGACGAAGGGCTTCAGCACCGGCGTCGCGTCGAAATGGTACTGGATCGACACGACCGGCGGCAGGTGCTGCACGCTGCCCACCCGGCCCAGCCCGTCCAGCTTCACGTCATGCTCGAAGGGCGTGGCGGCAAGAACCTCGATCCCGAGGTTGTCGCGGATGAAGTATTCGAAGGTGATCGTCGGGCGGATGTCGTCGTCCACATCGGCGGACAGGCCCGCCAGCGTGCCGTTGCCGTCCTTCGGCGCGACATAGCCCAGCCCGAGGCCGAGGGTGAAGTCGCCCGCCTGCTGGGCCTGGGCGGGGACGCCGGCCAGAGCGGCGGCAATTGCGGCGGCAAGGGCGGCGGGGGCGATGATCTTGGTCGTCATGGGATGTCCCTTCGGTCTGTAACGCCGGCGACACTCGGCCGGCCGGCGCAGCCGGGCCTTGACGCAGATCAAGAAAAGCGTCCGCCGGCCAGACACTTGCCGGGACGTTTCGCCGCAGGGCGGGGGGCGCGGGGGGACGCATGAAACTGACATCCGCGATCCTGACCGGTTCCGACGCGTTCCGCGCCAACCGTGCCCATCACCTGGCCGCGCTGGCCGAGGTGGCCGAGGCCGCGGCGCTGGCCGCCGCCGGGGGCGGCGCCACGGCCACCGCCCGCCATGTGGCGCGGGGCAAGATGGCCCCGCGCGACCGGGTGGCGAACCTGCTCGACCCCGGCGCGCCCTTCCTCGAGATCGGTGCGACCGCCGCCCACGGCCTCTATGACGGCGCCTCGCCCGGCGCGGGGCTGATCGCCGGCATCGGCCGGGTCATGGGGCAAGAGGTGATGGTGCTGGCCAACGACGCCACGGTGAAGGGCGGCACCTACTACCCGATGACGGTGAAGAAGCATCTGCGCGCACAGGAGATCGCGCAGGAGAACCGGCTGCCCTGCCTCTATCTGGTCGATTCCGGCGGGGCGAACCTGCCCAACCAGGACGAGGTCTTTCCCGACCGCGACCATTTCGGGCGCATCTTCTTCAACCAGGCGCGGATGAGCGCCGAGGGCATCGCGCAGATCGCGGTGGTGATGGGCTCCTGCACCGCCGGGGGCGCCTATGTGCCCGCGATGTCGGATGTCACCATCATCGTCCGCGACCAGGGCACGATCTTCCTCGCCGGTCCGCCGCTGGTGCGCGCGGCCACGGGCGAGGTGGTCAGCGCCGAGGATCTGGGCGGCGGCGAGGTGCATACGAGGCTGTCGGGCGTCGCCGACTACCTGGCCGAGGACGATGCCCATGCGCTGGCGCTCGCGCGGCGCGCGGTGGCGGGGCTGAACCGCCAGCGCCCGGCCGGGCCGCTGATCCAGGCGTCGGAACCGCCCGCCTACGACCCCGAGGAAATCCCCGGCATCGTGCCCGCCGATCCGCGCCAGCCCTATGACATCCGCGAGGTCATCGCCCGCATCGTCGACGGCTCGCGGCTGGACGAGTTCAAGCCGCGCTATGGCGAGACGCTGGTGACCGGCTTCGCCCATGTCGAGGGGATGCCGGTCGGCATCGTCGCCAACAATGGCGTGCTGTTTTCCGAGGCCGCGATCAAGGGCGCGCATTTCGTCGAGCTCTGTTCGCAGCGGAAGGTGCCGCTGGTCTTCCTGCAGAACATCACCGGCTTCATGGTGGGCCGGAAATACGAGAACGAGGGCATCGCCCGCCACGGTGCGAAGATGGTCACTGCCGTCGCCACCACCGCCGTGCCGAAGATCACGCTGCTGGTCGGCGGCAGCTTCGGTGCGGGCAATTACGGCATGGCCGGCCGCGCCTATTCGCCGCGCTTCCTGTGGACCTGGCCCAATTCCCGCATCGCGGTGATGGGCGGCGAACAGGCGGCGGGGGTGCTGGCCACCGTCCGGCGCGAGGCGCTGGACCGCGCGGGCCGCGACTGGTCCGCCGAGGAGGAGGCCGAGTTCCGCCGCCCCACGGTCGAGATGTTCGCGCGGCAAAGCCATCCGCTCTATGCCTCGGCCCGGCTGTGGGACGACGGCATCGTCGATCCGCGCAAGACCCGCGACGTGCTGGCCCTGTCGCTGTCGGCGGCGCTGAACGCGCCGATCCCCGACACGCGCTTCGGCCTGTTCCGGATGTGACGCCGATGCGCGGTGCCGATCTTCCGTTCGCCTATATTCCCGGGGGTGCGGGGGCAGGCGGCCCCCACCTCGAACTCCCCCGCTCGGCTCTCCCCCGCCGCGACCGTCGCCACCGGAGGCACGCATGTTCCGCAAGATCCTGATCGCCAACCGGGGCGAGATCGCCTGCCGGGTCATCGCCACCTGCCGCCGGATGGGCATTTCCACCGTGGCCGTGTTTTCCGAGGCCGACCGCGCCGCGCGGCATGTGGCATTGGCGGATCAGGCGGTGCCGGTCGGCGGCCCCGCGCCCGCCGACAGCTATCTGCGCGGCGACCGGCTGATCGAGGCGGCGCTGGCCACCGGGGCCGGGGCGATCCATCCCGGTTATGGCTTCCTGTCCGAGAACCCCGATTTCGTCGAGGCGGTGACGGCGGCGGGGCTGGTGTTCATCGGCCCCTCGGCGGCGGCGATCCGGGCGATGGGGCTGAAGGACGCGGCCAAGGCGCTGATGGCCGAGGCCGGCGTGCCGGTGGTTCCGGGCTATCACGGCGACAATCAGGACGCCGAACATCTGGCCGGCGCGGCCGAGGCGGTGGGCTATCCCGTGCTGATCAAGGCGGTGGCGGGCGGCGGCGGCAAGGGGATGCGGCGGGTCGAGGCGGCGCGCGACTTCCCCGAGGCGCTGGCCTCGGCCCGGCGCGAGGCGGAGGGCGCCTTCGGCAACCCCGCGGTGCTGATCGAGAAATACATCGACACCCCCCGCCATATCGAGGTGCAGGTCTTCGGCGACGGCCAGCGGGCGGTCCACCTGTTCGAACGCGACTGCTCGCTGCAGCGCCGCCACCAGAAGGTGATCGAGGAGGCCCCGGCCCCCGGCATGACCGGCGAGATGCGCGCGGCGATGGGGCAGGCGGCGGTGCGCGCGGCCGAGGCCATCGGCTATGCCGGCGCGGGGACGGTGGAATTCATCGTCGACGGCTCCGACGGGCTGCGGCCCGACCGCTTCTGGTTCATGGAGATGAACACCCGCCTGCAGGTCGAACATCCGGTAACCGAGGCGATCACCGGCGTCGATCTGGTGGAATGGCAGCTGCGCGTGGCAGCGGGCGAGCCCTTGCCGGCGCGGCAGCAGGACCTGGCGATCCGCGGCCATGCCTTCGAGGCGCGGCTTTATGCCGAGGATGTGCCCGCGGGCTTCCTGCCCGCGACCGGGCGGCTCGACCGGCTGGCCTTCCCCGACGGCGCGCGGATCGACACCGGGGTGCGCCCCGGCGATGCGATCAGCCCGTGGTACGATCCGATGATCGCCAAGATCATCACCCACGGTCCGACGCGGGCGGCGGCGCTGTCGCAGCTGGCGGCGGCGCTGGACCGGACCGAGGTGACGGGCAGCACCACCAACCTCGCCTTCCTCGCGGCGCTGGCGCGGCATCCGGGCTTCGCGGCGGGGCAGGTGGATACCGGCCTGATCGCCCGCGACCTGCCGGCGCTGGTGGCCGAACCCGCCTGCCCGCCACAGGCGCTGGCGCTGGCCGCCATTGCCGCGGCGGGGCTGGACGGCCCGCCCGCGCCGCAGCGGGGCTTCACCCTCTGGGCGCCGCTGCGGCGGACGGTGGTGCTGGCGCGGGACGGCGCGGCGCTGCCGGTGACGCTGGCCTGCGAGGGGCCGGACCGGGTGGTGGCGGACCTGCCCGAGGGCGGGGCGGTGGCGGCCGAGCGCGTCGATGGCGGCTGGCGGCTCGACGGCCGGCGGCCGGACCTGACGGCGCATGTCGATGTCGGCCGGGTCACCGTCTTCGGCGGCGGCGCGGGCACATGGCGCTTCGACCTGCCCGACCCGCTGGACCGCGCCGCGGCGGCGGGGCGCGGGGCGGATGTGGTCCTGTCGCCGATGCCGGGGCTGCTCAAGGCGGTCTTCGTGACCGCGGGGCAGGCGGTGGCGCAGGGCGACCGGCTGGCGATCCTCGAGGCGATGAAGATGGAACATACCCTGACCGCCGGCCGCGATGGCGAGGTGGCCGAGATCCTCGCCGCCGCCGGCGATCAGGTCGAGGCCGGGGCGGCGCTGGTCCGGCTGGCGCCGGAGGTTTCGCCGTGATCCGCCTGCACCATGTCGCCCAGACCCGCAGCTTTCGCGTGCTGTGGATGCTGGAGGAGCTGGGCCTGCCCTACGATCTGGTGCGGCACGATTTCTTCGACCGCGGCCTGCGCGATCCGGCCTATCTGGCGATGTCGCCGGCGGGCCGGGTTCCGGCGCTGGAAATCGACGGGCGCTGCCTGGCGGAATCCGGCGCGATCCTGCAATGGCTGGCGGAAACGCGGGGGCCGCAACTGCTGGGTTCGCCGCAGGAACGGCCCGACTGGCTGGAATGGCTGCACTATGCCGAAACCGTCGCCGCGCATGTGGCGAACCTGACGCAGCAGCACATCATGCTGCGCGAGGACCATATGCGCAGCCCCACGGTCATGCGGCTGGAGGCGAAGCGGCTGGAAAAGACGCTGGAGGGCGTCGAACGGCGGCTGGCGGGCGACTGGCTGCTGGGTTCGGGCTTTTCGGCGGCGGACATTGCCGTAAGCTACGGCGCGATGATCGGGCGCCGCTTCGTCGATCCGGACAGGCTGCCCCGCGTCGCGGGCTGGCTGTCCCGCTGCGCGGCGCGCCCGGCCTTCGCCCGTGCCGCCGACCGGGACGGGCCGCCGCAGATCTACCTGAAGCCCTTCTACCCGCCGCCGGAGGCCCCATGAACGACAGCGTCGACATTTTCGAGGTAGGTCCCCGCGACGGTCTGCAGAACGAGTCCCGCCCGATCCCCGCCTCGGGCAAGATCGCGCTGATCGACGCCCTGACCGAGGCCGGTTTCGCCCGGATCGAGGCCACCAGCTTCGTCAGCCCGAAATGGGTGCCGCAGATGGCCGATGCGGCCGAGGTGATGGCGGGCATCGCCCGCCGGCCCGGCACCGCCTACTGGGTTCTGACCCCGAACCTGAAGGGCTACGAGGCCGCGCGCGCCGCGAAGGCCGACGGGGTCGCGGTCTTCGCCTCGGCCACCGAAGGCTTCAGCCGCGCCAACCTCAACTGCTCGATCGCCGAAAGCCTCGACCGCTTCGCCCCGGTGCTGGAGGCGGCGCGGGCCGACGGCTTGCCGGTGCGCGGCTATGTCTCGGTCGTCACCGACTGCCCGTTCGAGGGCGCGGTGGACCCGGCCGCCGTGGCGAGGGTGGCCGGGGCGCTGGCGGCGATGGGCTGCGGCGAGATCAGCCTGGGCGAGACGCTGGGCCGCGGCACCCCCGACCGGGTTCGCGCCATGTTGGAGGCGGTGCTGTCCGACCTGCCGGCGGACCGGCTGGCCGGGCACTTCCACGATACCGGCGGGCGGGCGCTCGACAATGTCGCGGTGGCGCTGGACCTGGGCCTGCGGGTCTTCGACGCCTCGGTGGGGGGCCTGGGCGGCTGTCCCTATGCACCGGGCGCGGCGGGCAATCTCGCGACCGAGGCGCTGGCGGCGCGGCTGGCCGAGATGGGCTTCGCGACCGGGCTCGATGCCGGGCGGGTGGGGGAGGCTGCGCGGCTCGCCCGGGCGCTGAAGGCGGGCGCGCATGTCTGACGGGTACGAGACGCTGGACCTGTCCGCCGACGGCCGGGGCGTCGCCCGGCTGCGGCTGAACCGGCCCGAGCGGCACAATGCGCTGAACGCCGCGATGATCGCCGAGGTGACGGCGGCCGTGGCCCGGCTGGGGGCCGATCCGGCCGTGCGCGTCGTCGTGCTGGAAGGCGCGGGCGACAGCTTTTGCGCGGGCGGCGATCTGGGCTGGATGCGCGCGCAGATGCAGGCGGACCGCGCCACGCGGGTTGAGGAAGCAGGCAAGCTCGCCGCGATGCTGGGCGCGCTCGACGCCTGCCCGAAACCGGTGATCGCGCGGGTGCAGGGCCCGGCCTATGGCGGCGGTGTCGGCATGATCGCGGTCTGCGACGTGGCGGTGGCGGCGGCGGGCGCGCGGCTGGCCCTCACCGAGACGCGGCTGGGGCTGATCCCCGCCACCATCGGCCCCTATGTGCTGGCGCGGATGGGCGAGGGGAAGGCGCGCCGGGTGTTCATGTCGGGCCGTGCCTTCGACGCGGCCGAGGCGGTGGAACTGGGACTGATCGCCCGCGCCGTGCCGCCCGAGGCGCTGGACGAGGCCGTCGAGGCCGAGGTCGCCCCCTACCTGTCCTGCGCCCCGGGGGCGGTGGCCGCGGCCAAGGCGCTGGCCCGGCGGCTCGGCCAAGGCAAGGATGCGCAGGCGGTGACCGACAGCATCGCCGCGCTGGCCGACATCTGGGAGACGGAGGAGGCCGCCGAGGGAATCGCCGCCTTCTTCGACCGCCGCAAACCGCGCTGGAATTCCTGACGATTCTGCCTAGGCTTGCAGCCGATACCTCAGTGCCGCGACAGCAATGCCGCAGTGCTGCACAAGGCCCTGTGCGCGCATCGAAACCGGGCCCGCCCGGACCCGGCTTCGGTTGACCGCGCCGCTGCGGGGGCGTAAACGGGCGTCAGCCGGAACTGCGCGGGCCTGCCCGCGACACGAGGGAGCCACCAGTGGACTTGCTGCTGCGAGAATACCTTCCGATCCTGATCTTCCTTGCGATGGCCGTGGGATTGGGGCTGGTCCTGATCCTCGCCGCCGTGATCGTCGCCGTGCGCAATCCCGATCCGGAAAAGGTTTCGGCCTACGAATGCGGCTTCAACGCCTTCGATGACGCGCGGATGAAGTTCGACGTCCGCTTCTACCTCGTCTCGATCCTGTTCATCATCTTCGACCTCGAAGTGGCCTTCCTGTTCCCCTGGGCCGTGGCCTTCGGCGGGCTGTCCGACGTGGCCTTCTGGTCGATGATGGTGTTCCTCGGCGTGCTGACGGTGGGCTTCGCCTATGAATGGAAGAAGGGGGCGCTGGAATGGGAGTGATGACCTCGGCCAACACGGCGGGCCCCGACAAGGAGGTGGCGACCGCCGCCCTGAACCGCGAGCTGCAGGACAAGGGCTTCCTTCTGACCTCGGTCGAGGATGTCATCAACTGGGCGCGCAACGGATCGCTGCACTGGATGACCTTCGGTCTGGCCTGCTGCGCGGTCGAGATGATGCAGACCTCGATGCCGCGCTATGACGTGGAACGTTTCGGCACCGCGCCGCGCGCCTCGCCCCGGCAGTCGGACCTGATGATCGTCGCGGGCACGCTGACCAACAAGATGGCGCCGGCGCTGCGCAAGGTCTACGACCAGATGCCCGAGCCGCGCTACGTGATCTCGATGGGCAGCTGCGCCAATGGCGGCGGCTATTACCACTACAGCTACTCGGTGGTGCGCGGCTGCGACCGGATCGTTCCGGTCGACATCTACGTGCCGGGCTGCCCGCCCACGGCCGAGGCGCTGCTTTACGGTATCCTCCAGTTGCAGCGGAAGATCCGCCGCACCGGCACCCTCGTCCGCTGAGGAGGCGCGCATGACCGAAGCCCTGAACGAACTGGCCGCCCATATCGAGGCCAAGCGCGGCGATGCCGTGGTCGCCACCGAGGTCGCCTTCGGCGAACTGACGGTGACCGCGACGCTGGCAGGCCTGACCGGCCTGATCGACTTCCTGCGCAGCGACCCGACCTGCCGCTTCTCGACGCTGGTGGACATCACCGCGGTGGACTACCCGACCCGGGCCGAACGGTTCGACATGGTCTACCACTTCCTATCGATGTACCGGAACCACCGCATCCGGGTGAAGGTGCCGGTCCGCGAAGAGGACATGGTGCCCTCGATCACGCCGATCCACATCTCGGCCAACTGGTTCGAGCGCGAGGTGTTCGACATGTTCGGCATCCTCTTCTCGGGCCACCCGGACCTGCGCCGGATCCTGACCGACTATGGCTTCCGCGGCCACCCGCTGCGCAAGGACTTCCCCACCACGGGCTATACCGAGGTGCGCTATGACGAGGAACAGAAGCGCGTGGTCTACGAGCCGGTGAAGCTGGTTCAGGAATACCGCATGTTCGACTTCATGTCGCCGTGGGAAGGCGCGCAATACGTGCTGCCGGGGGATGACAAGGCGGGCGACAAGCCCGGTGAGAAACCGGCCAGCGCGGGGGCGAAGGCGTAAGTGGCGGGCGAGCCGACACTGCTGTTCTGCGTGGGGGCGACGAAGGCGGGCACGTCCTGGCTGTATCGCTATCTGCACGGGCATGCCGAGTGCCGGCTGCGGTCTATCAAGGAACTGCATTTCTTCGACACCGTCGATTTCCGCGACTATGCGCATCAGTTCGACACCTATGCGCGGCTGCGGGACGATCTGCTGCGGCGGCAGGGCGAGGCCGGGGATGCCTGGCGCCGGCGCAACCTGCAGCGGCAGATCGACGACGTGGACGAGGTGGTGGCGGCGCTGCGGCTGGCCGAGGCGGGGGACGAGCCGGCCGCGCTGGCCGCCTATCGCGCCTATCTGGCGGGCACGGCCGACGGCGCGACGCGGCTGGTGGGCGACATCACCCCCGGCTATGCGCTGCTGTCGGTGCCGCGGCTGGCGATGATGGCGGCGCTGTCGCCGGCGGTGCGGGTGCTCTATCTGATGCGTGACCCGCTCGACCGGCTGTGGAGCCATGTGCGGATGCAGGCGGCGCGGCAGCTGCGCCCGGGCGAGACGGTCGAGGTCAAGGCGCGCCGGGTGCTGAACCGGGTGGTGCGGCGGGGGCTGGAAACCCATGTCGCCAGCCGCAGCGACTATCGCGGCGCGGTGGAGCGGCTGTGGGCGGCGGTGCCGCCGGCGCAGCTGCTGATCGACTTCACCGAACGGCTGCTGACGCCCGAGGGGCTGACGCGGCTCTGCGGCTTCCTCGGCATTGCCCCGGCGCCGGCCGACACGACCGAACGCGCGCATGAGGGGCGGCCGCTGCCGCTCGACCCCGCGCAGCGGGATCAGGCGCTGGCATGGCTCGCGCCGCAATACGACTTCGTGGAACGGAATTTCGGCCCGCTGCCGCAAGGCTGGGCGGGCGGCAGGACGGGAGTCCAGGCATGACGGGGGTCCAGGCATGATGGACGGCAACTTCGACGACGCGCTGACCGGCGAACAGAAGATCCGCAACTTCAACATCAACTTCGGCCCGCAACACCCTGCGGCGCATGGCGTTCTGCGTCTGGTGCTGGAGCTGGACGGCGAGATCGTGGAACGCTGCGATCCGCATATCGGCCTGCTGCATCGCGGGACCGAGAAGCTGATGGAAAGCCGGACCTACCTGCAGAACCTGCCCTATTTCGACCGGCTGGACTATGTGGCGCCGATGAACCAGGAACATGCCTGGTGCCTGGCGATCGAACGGCTGACCGGCACCGCGGTGCCGCGCCGCGCCTCGCTGATCCGGGTGCTGTATTCCGAGATCGGCCGCATCCTGAACCACCTGCTGAACGTGACCACGCAGGCGATGGACGTGGGCGCGCTGACCCCGCCGCTGTGGGGCTTCGTCGAGCGCGAAGAGCTGATGGTCTTCTACGAACGGGCCAGCGGCGCGCGGCTGCATTCGGCATTCTTCCGTCCGGGCGGGGTGCATCAGGACCTGCCCGAGAAGCTGATCGACGATATCGAGGCCTGGGCCGACAAGTTCCCGGCGCGGCTGGACGACATCGACGGGCTGCTGACCGAGAACCGCATCTTCAAGCAGCGCAACGTCGATATCGGCATCGTCAAGGAAGAGGACATCCTCGCCTGGGGCTATTCGGGCGTGATGGTGCGCGGCTCGGGCCTTGCCTGGGACCTGCGGCGCAGCCAGCCCTACGAATGCTATGACGAGTTCGACTTCCAGATCCCGGTGGGCACCAGCGGCGACTGCTATGACCGCTACCTGTGCCGCATGGCCGAGATGCGCGAGTCCACGAAGATCATCAAGCAGGCCATCGCCAAGCTGCGCGCCGAACCCGGCGAGGTGCTAGCGCGCGGCAAGATCACGCCCCCCAAGCGCGGCGACATGAAGCGCTCGATGGAGGCGCTGATCCATCACTTCAAGCTCTACACCGAGGGCTTCCACGTCCCGGCGGGCGAGGTCTATGCCGCGGTCGAGGCGCCGAAGGGCGAATTCGGCGTCTATCTGGTGGCCGACGGCACCAACAAGCCGTGGCGGGCCAAGCTGCGCGCGCCGGGCTTCCTGCATCTGCAATCCATCGACTGGATGGCGACGGGTCATCTTCTGGCCGATGTATCCGCCATCATCGGCACGATGGACATCGTCTTTGGAGAGGTGGACCGCTAATGCTGCGTCGTCTCGCGCCGGTTCAGCCGGAAACCTTCGCCTTCACGCCCGCGAACCTGGACTGGGCGAGGGGGCAGATCACCAAGTATCCCGCCGGGCGCCAGGCCTCGGCGATCATCCCGCTGCTGTACCGGGCGCAGGAACAGGAAGGCTGGCTCAGCCGCGCGGCCATCGAATATGTGGCCGACATGCTGGACATGGCGCATATCCGCGCGCTGGAAGTGGCGACCTTCTACTTCATGTTCCAGCTGCAACCCACGGGGAGCATTGCGCATATCCAGGTCTGCGGCACCACCAGCTGCATGATCTGCGGGGCCGAGAAGCTGATCGAGGTCTGCAAGGCCCGGATCGCGCCGCAGCCCTACACCCTGTCGGCGGACGGCAAGTTCACCTGGGAAGAGGTCGAATGCCTCGGCGCCTGCGCCAATGCGCCCGCGGCGCAGATCGGCAAGGACTATTACGAGGATCTGACGGCCGAGGGCTTCGCCGCGCTGCTGGACGAACTGGCGGCGGGCCGGGTGCCCGTGCCGGGTCCGCAGAACGGCCGCTATTCCAGCGAGCCGCTGACCGGACTGACCAGCCTGAAAGAGCATGAGAGCGGCCGCACCCAGTACAATGCCAGCGTGCAGCGCGCGGTCGATCTGGGCGAGACGGTGAAGCGCATCGACGGCACCGAGGTGCCGCTGCTGACGCCCTGGGTCCGGCCGGACCCGGTGCCCGAGGATGCGCCGCAGACCGAACCCACCCCCGGCGCGGGCCAGCCCGCCGATGCCACCGGTATCACGGTGCAGGAGGCTCCGGCCGACAGCGCCGCCGAGATGCCCCCCACCAACGGCTCGCCCAAGTCGCCCTCCGAGGCGCCGGTGACCACGCAAGAGGCGCCGATGCCCGACAGCGGCGCCCAGGCGACGGCCCCGGCGACCGCGGGCACCGAGACGGAGACCGTGGCCGATGCCGCAGATGCCGGCGCCGAGCGGCCGGAGGGTGCGGAACCCGCGCCCTATCAGCCGGCCGGGGATCAGGGCGAGGGCATCTCGACCGCCGGCACCGGCGAGAGGGCGGCGAGCCTGCATGACGAGGACGGCGATGCGGGCGCGGCAGGCACCGCCGCGGGCACGCGTCCGGCGGGACTGGATGCGCCGCGCGGCGGGCAGCCGGACGATCTGCAGATCATCGAGGGCATCGGACCCAAGATGGAGGCGATGCTGCATTCGCTGGGCTTCTATCACTTCGACCAGATCGCGGGCTGGACCGATGCCGACCTGGCCTGGGTGGACCAGAACCTGACCGGCTTCCGCGGCCGTGCCTCGCGCGACCGCTGGGTGGCGCAGGCGCGGATCATCACCGGCGAGGGGCGGGAGGAATTCCTGCGCCGCGCCAAGACGAACGACTATTGAGGCCGCCGGTGCCGGGCCGCACCCCACCGGGCGAGCGCGCCGCCGCGGCCGAGGTGCGGCGGATCGCGCTGGTCATCGCACTGACGATGGTGCTGTGGATGGGGGCGCAATGGCTGGGCGGCAAGGTCGGGCTGGAGACGCGCTATGTCTTCCTGTTCGACCTGATGGCACTGGCGGCCTTCGGCTGGACGCTGGTGGCGACGTGGCGGATCTGGCAGCGGGGCAGGCGCCCATGAGCGGCGCCAGCAAGTTGAGGATGCAAGGATGCTGAAGGATCAGGACCGGATCTTTACCAACCTCTACGGGATGCATGACCGCAGCCTCAAGGGCGCGCAGGCGCGCGGCCACTGGGACGGCACGGCCGACATCCTGGCGAAGGGGCGGGACTGGATCGTCGAGGAGATGAAGAAGTCCGGCCTGCGCGGCCGGGGCGGCGCGGGCTTCCCCACCGGGCTCAAATGGTCCTTCATGCCCAAGCAGTCGGACGGGCGGCCCGCCTATCTGGTGATCAATGCCGACGAATCCGAACCCGCGACCTGCAAGGACCGCGAGATCATGCGCCACGACCCGCATACGCTGGTCGAGGGCGCGCTGATCGCCGGTTTCGCGATGAACGCGGTCGCGGCCTATATCTACATCCGCGGCGAATATGTGCGCGAGAAAGAGGCGCTGCAGGCCGCCATCGACGAGGCCTATGACGCCGGGCTGATCGGGGTGAATGCCGGCGGCAGCGGCTATGACTTCGACGTGTTCCTGCATCACGGCGCCGGCGCCTATATCTGCGGCGAGGAAACCGCGCTGCTGGAAAGCCTCGAGGGCAAGAAGGGCATGCCGCGGATGAAGCCGCCGTTTCCGGCGGGCGCGGGGCTGTATGGTTGCCCGACCACGGTGAACAACGTCGAGTCGATCGCGGTGGTGCCGACGATCCTGCGCCGCGGCGGCGACTGGTTCGCCAGCTTCGGCCGCCCGAACAACGCGGGCGTGAAGCTCTTCGCGATGTCGGGCCATGTGAACGCCCCCTGTGTGATCGAGGAGGCGATGTCGATCAGCATGAAGGAGCTGATCGAGAAGCATGGCGGCGGCGTCCGGGGCGGCTGGAAGAACCTGAAGGCGGTGATCCCCGGCGGCGCCTCCTGCCCGATCATCCCGGCCAGCCAGTGCGACGACGCGATCATGGACTATGACGGGATGCGCGCGCTGCAATCCTCGTTCGGCACGGCCTGCATGATCGTCATGGACCAGTCCACCGATGTGGTGAAAGCGGTCTGGCGGCTGTCGAAATTCTTCAAGCACGAAAGCTGCGGCCAGTGCACGCCCTGCCGCGAGGGCACGGGCTGGATGATGCGGGTGATGGACCGTCTGGTGACGGGCGATGCGGAACCCGAGGAAATCGACATGCTGCTGTCGGTCACCAAGCAGGTCGAGGGCCACACGATCTGCGCGCTCGGCGATGCGGCGGCCTGGCCGATCCAGGGCCTGATCCGGCACTATCGCGAAGAGATCGAGGACCGGATCAAGGCGAAGAAGACCGGGCGCATGGGCGCCATGGCGGCGGAGTGACGCGATGCGGCGCGCGGCGGGGATCATCGGACTGGTGGGGACGGGGGTGCTGAGCGCCTGCGCCGCGCCCTCCGGCACCGGCGGGGCGATGGCCCCGGCCGGACCCGCGCGCGTGCCCGTGGCGGTGGAGGGCAAGGCCTTCCTGGCCGAGATCGCCCCCGGCCCCGCGGGCATCCGCCTGACCGCCGCGGGCGCGGTGCCGGTGCCGGGGATGGGCGTCACCGTCCGGCGCAGCGCCACGCCGCTCGGCTATGACGAGGGCAAGGTCGCCAAGGAGGCCGCGCGTCTGGCCTGCGAGGGGCAGGGGCGGCGCTTCGACGGCACGGTGCAGGGCCGCTTCGGCCAGGGAGCCTGGCAATTCGCGGGGGCCTGCGCATGACCGGAATGCATCTGGCGGAACTGAACATCGGCCGGCTGGTCGCGGAACCGGGCGACCCGCGCGTGGCCGAATTCATGGCGGCGCTGGACCGGGTGAACGGCCTGGGCAAGCGGATGCCCGGCTTCGTCTGGATGATGGAAGGCTCGGGCGAACCGGGGACGGGAAACACCGAGACGAAGATCGGCGGAGACCCGCAATTCGTGTCGAACCTGACGGTCTGGGAAAGCGTCGAGACGCTGGAACACTTCGTCTGGAACACCGTCCACCGCGCCTTCTACGAACGCCGGGCGGAGTGGTTTCAGGTCCTGGGCCGGATGCATTTCGTGATGTGGTGGGTGCCTGCGGGGCATCGCCCGACGCTGGACGAGGGTCTGGCGCGGCTGGCCCATCTGCAGGACCACGGCAACAGCGACCACGCCTTCGGCTGGTCGCATCTGAAAGAGGCGCGCCTGTGGCAGGACCACGGCTGCGCGCATATGGCAGCGGAGTAACGCGATGTCGAACACGCGCAAGATCATCATCGACGACATCGAGGTCGAGGTCGATCCGAACCTGACGCTGATCCAGGCCTGCGAACAGGCGGGGATCGAGATCCCGCGCTTCTGCTATCACGAACGGCTCAGCATCGCCGGCAACTGCCGGATGTGTCTGGTCGAGGTGGTGGGCGGCCCGCCGAAGCCCGCGGCCAGCTGCGCGATGCAGGTCAAGGACCTGCGCCCCGGCCCGGACGGCGCGCCCTCGGTCATCCGGACCAACTCGCCGATGGTGAAGAAGGCCCGCGAGGGCGTGATGGAGTTCCTGCTGATCAACCATCCGCTCGACTGTCCGATCTGCGACCAGGGCGGCGAATGCGACCTGCAGGATCAGGCGATGGCCTATGGCGTCGATTTCAGCCGCTATCGCGAGCCGAAGCGCGCGAACGAGGATCTGAACCTCGGCCCGCTGGTCGAGACGCATATGACCCGCTGCATCAGCTGCACCCGCTGCGTGCGCTTCACCACCGAGGTGGCGGGCATCACCCAGATGGGCCAGACCGGCCGCGGCGAGGATGCCGAGATCACCAGCTATCTGAACACCACGCTGGCCTCGAACCTTCAGGGCAACATCATCGACCTGTGCCCGGTGGGCGCGCTGGTGTCGAAGCCCTATGCCTTCACCGCCCGGCCTTGGGAACTGACCAAGACCGAGACCATCGACGTGATGGACGCGCTCGGCTCGAACATCCGGGTCGACGTGAAGGGGCGCGAGGTCATGCGCATCCTGCCGCGCAACCATGACGGCGTGAACGAGGAGTGGATCAGCGACAAGACCCGCTTCGTCTGGGACGGGCTGCGCCGCCAGCGGCTGGACACGCCCTATATCCGCGAGAACGGCAAGCTGCGGAAGGCGACGTGGGCCGAGGCGCTGGCCGCCGCCGCCACCGCGATGCAGGGCCGCAAGGTCACGGGCCTGATCGGCGATCTGGCCCCGGTGGAGGCGGCCTGGTCGCTGAAGACACTGGTCCAGGGGCTGGGCGGGTCTGTCGAATGCCGCACCGATGGCGCGAAGCTGCCCGCGGGCAACCGCGCCGCCTATGCCGGCACCGCCCGGATCGAGGATATCGACATGGCGCAGTCGATCCTGCTGGTCGGGACCGACCCGCGGGCCGAGGCGCCGGTGCTGAACGCCCGCATCCGCAAGGCCTGGGCGCGGGGGGCCGAGGTGGCGCTGATCGGGCCGGCCGCGGATCTGACCTATGACTACCGCCATGCCGGCACCGACCGCGCCGCCCTGTCCGCGCTGCGGGCCGAGGCGGAGCGCGACGGGGCGGATGGCAAGGCCGGGCTGGTGATCCTCGGGCAGGGGGCGCTGACCGAGGCCGATGGCGCGGCGGTGCTGGCCGAGGTGCAGGCGCTGTGCGCGGCGACGGGGGCGGGGCTGCTGGTCCTGCACACGGCGGCGAGCCGGGTGGGCGCGCTCGACGTGGGCTGCGTGACCGAGGGCGGGATCAAGGCCGCGACCGAGGGCGCGGAGGTGATCTACAACCTCGGCGCCGACGAGGTGGAGATCGCCCCGGGCGCCACGGTGATCTATCAGGGCAGCCATGGCGACCGCGGCGCGCACCGGGCCGACATCATCCTGCCCGCCGCCGCCTATACCGAGGAAAACGGCCTGTTCGTGAACACCGAAGGCCGGCCGCAACTGGCGCTGCGCGCGGGCTTCCCGCCCGGAGAGGCCAAGGAGAACTGGGCGATCCTGCGGGCGCTGTCGGCCCAGCTGGGCCAGACCCTGCCCTGGGACAGCCTCGCGCAGCTGCGCCAGCGGCTGGTCGCGGATCACCCGCATCTGGCCCGGATCGACCATGTCGCCGAGAAGGCGGGCGAGGCGCTGCCGCGGGGCGAGCTGGGGCAGGCGGGCTTCCGCACCGCGGTGCGCGACTTCTACCTGACCAACCCGATCGCCCGTGCCTCGGCGCTGATGGCGGAACTGTCGGCGATGGCGGCGGCGCGCGACGCGGCCCCGCTCGCGGCCGAATGATCCGATGCGCGCCCCCGCCCGCCTCGCCATGATCGGGCCCGGCCTTCTGGCGGGGCTGGCGGGCTGCGCGGACCCCGCGCCCGAGGCGGCGCAGGGGCGGGCCGAACCGGCCTATCTGGGGGTCGAGACGCGGCTGCTGAGCGGCGATCTGGTCAGCTTCCGCGTCGCGGTCGAAGGCGCGGAGGGGCTGGAGGATGTCGAATCCTATGCCGCCTGCGCCGCGGCGCAATATGCGCTGATCCGGGGCTATGGATTTGCCCGCCACGTGCGGACGAATGTCGATGAACGGGGTGGCGTTTGGCGGGCGGATGCTGTTTACACCATCTCGCCAGCACTACCCCGGGGCATCGCCACGCTCGACGCCGAAGTCGTCGTGGCCGACTGCGCCGAACAGGGAATACCGACGGTCTGAGGGACAAAAGGCAACATGGCTGAGTTTCTTTCCACACCACTGGGCACGCTGATCCTGATCCTGCTTCAGGGGCTGGGGATCATCGCCTTCGTGATGCTGTCCCTGCTGTTCCTCGTCTATGGCGACCGCAAGATCTGGGCCGCCGTGCAGCTGCGCCGCGGCCCGAACGTGGTGGGCGCCTTCGGCCTGCTGCAATCGGTGGCCGACGCGCTGAAATACGTCGTGAAAGAGGTGGTGGTTCCCGCCGGGTCCGACAAGTTCGTCTTCTTCCTCGCGCCGATGCTCAGCTTCGTGCTGGCGGTGATCGCCTGGGCGGTGATCCCCTTCGCGGACGGCTGGGTGATGGCCGACATCAACGTGGCCATCCTCTTCGTCTTCGCGGCCTCCTCGCTCGAGGTCTACGGGGTGATCATGGGGGGCTGGGCCTCGAACTCCAAATACCCGTTCCTGGGCTCGCTGCGGTCGGCCGCGCAGATGATCTCCTACGAGGTCAGCCTCGGGCTGATCATCATCGGCGTCATCATCTCGACCGGCTCGATGAGCTTCGGCGCCATCGTCGAGGCGCAGCGCGGCAGCTTCGGCCTGTTCAACTGGTACTGGCTGCCGCATCTGCCGATGGTGGTGCTGTTCTTCATCTCGGCGCTGGCGGAAACCAACCGCCCGCCCTTCGACCTGCCCGAGGCGGAATCGGAACTCGTCGCG
The DNA here is from genome assembly GCF_003993775.1 of Frigidibacter oleivorans. Taxonomy (GTDB): domain Bacteria; phylum Pseudomonadota; class Alphaproteobacteria; order Rhodobacterales; family Rhodobacteraceae; genus Frigidibacter; species Frigidibacter oleivorans. Next base: position 258,229 of record NZ_RJRZ01000003.1, on the reverse strand, counting down.
GGCTTCATGGTCGAATATTCCTCGACCCCCTACCTGCTGTTCATGGCGGGCGAATACATCGCCATCTTCCTGATGTGCGCGCTGATCTCGCTGCTGTTCTTCGGCGGCTGGCTGTCGCCCATCCCCGGCCTGCCCGACGGCGCGCTGTGGATGGTGGCGAAGATGTGGGTGTTCTTCTTCATGTTCGCGATGGTGAAGGCCATCGTGCCGCGCTACCGCTATGACCAGCTGATGCGGATCGGCTGGAAGGTGTTCCTGCCCCTGTCGCTGGGCTGGGTGGTGCTGGTCTCGTTCCTCGCGAAATTCGAAATCCTCGGCGGTGCCTGGGCCCGCTGGACGATGGGAGGCTGACGCATGGCAACCTTCGACTATACCCGCGCGGCGAAATACTTCCTGCTGTTCGACTTCATCAAGGGCTTCGGCCTGGGGATGAAGTACTTCTTCGCGCCAAAGGAAACCCTGAACTACCCGCATGAGAAGGGGCCGCTCAGCCCCCGCTTCCGCGGCGAACACGCGCTGCGCCGCTATCCCAACGGCGAGGAACGCTGCATCGCCTGCAAGCTGTGCGAGGCGATCTGCCCGGCGCAGGCCATCACCATCGACGCCGAACCGCGCGAGGATGGCAGCCGCCGGACCACCCGCTACGACATCGACATGACGAAATGCATCTATTGCGGCTTCTGCCAGGAAGCCTGCCCGGTGGATGCCATCGTCGAGGGGCCGAACTTCGAATTCGCCACCGAAACGCGCGAGGAGCTGTTCTACGACAAGGACAAGCTGCTGGCGAACGGCGCGCGGTGGGAGGCCGAGATCGCCCGCAACCTCGAACTGGATGCGCCCTACAGATGAGCACCGATCCGTTCCAGAAGCTTTTCGCGCAGATGATGGAGCAGGGCCACGAGATGGCCCGCTCCTTCAACCCTGCCTTGGAAACCTTTCGCGTGAAAGGCTTCGAGGATCTGATCCCCACGATGTCGCGCGACTTCATGGAGATGGCCTTCGGGCGCACCTTCAACCGCGACGGGCTGGACGCCAAGACCCGGCTGCTGGTCACCATCGCGGCGCTGACCGTGCTGGGGGCGCAGGCCGACGCGCAGCTGAAGCTGACGATCCGGCACGCGCTGGAGGCCGGCGCGAAGAAGCGGGAGATCGCGGAAGTGATCTACCAGATGAGCATGTTCGGCGGGCTGCCCGCCATGACCCGGGCGCTGGAAATCGCGCAGGGCGTCTTCGGCGAAGACGACGACAAGGAGTGAGGGGCGCATGACGGTCTTCGAGTTTTCCTTCTACCTCTTCGCCATCGTGGCGGTGGCCTCGGGGCTGATGGTGGTCGTCGCCCGCAACCCGGTGCATTCGGTGCTGTGGCTGATCCTCGCCTTCCTCTCCGCCGCCGGGCTCTTCGTGCTGCTGGGGGCCGAATTCGTGGCGATGCTGCTGATCATCGTCTATGTCGGCGCGGTCGCGGTGCTGTTCCTCTTCGTGGTGATGATGCTCGACATCGACTTCGCCGAACTGAAGGGCGAGATGGCGCGCTACATGCCGCTCGGCCTGCTGATCGGCGTGGTGATCGTGCTGCAGCTCGGCATCGCCTTCGGCGCCTGGCAGACCTCGGAGGCGGCCGAGGCGTTGCGCGTGTCGCCGGTGCCCGAGGGCGTGACCAATACCGCCGCACTCGGCGCGCTGATCTACGACCGTTACATCTTCCTGTTCCAGACCGCGGGTCTGATCCTGCTGACCGCGATGATCGGCGCCATCGTGCTGACGCTGCGGCACCGGACCAGCGTCAAGCGGCAGGACGTGCTGAAGCAGATGTACCGCCGCCCGGAAGAGGCGATGGAACTGCGCGACGTGAAGCCGGGGCAGGGGCTGTGACGGCCCGCCCCGGTCCGGCCGGGGCGACGGCGATTGGACATTTCAACGGGTGGGACGACCCGGAGGGACGCAAATGATCGGACTGACACATTACCTGGGCGTGGCGGCCGCGCTGTTCGTGATCGGCATCTTCGGGATCTTCCTGAACCGGAAGAACGTGATCGTCATCCTGATGTCCATCGAGCTGATGCTGCTGGCGGTGAACATCAACTTCGTCGCCTTCTCGGCCCATCTGCAGGATCTGGCCGGGCAGGTCTTCACCATGTTCGTGCTGACGGTCGCGGCGGCCGAGGCGGCGATCGGCCTTGCCATCCTCGTCTGCTTCTTCCGCAACCGCGGCACGATCGACGTCGAAGACGTCAACATGATGAAAGGGTAAGGTCCCGTGGAGACGATCATCCTCTTCGCCCCGCTCGTGGGGGCCATCGTCGCGGGTTTCGGCTGGCGCGTGATTTCGGAAACCGGCGCGCAGGCGGTGACGACGGGGCTGCTGTTCCTGGCCTGCCTGCTGTCCTGGATCGTGTTCCTGGGCTTCGACGGCGAGACGCGGCATATCCACATCCTCGACTGGATCCAGTCCGGCAGCCTTGCCACCGAATGGTCGATCCGGCTGGACCGGCTGACCGCGATCATGCTGATCGTCGTCACCACCGTCTCGGCGCTGGTGCACCTGTATTCCTGGGGCTACATGGCCCATGACGACAACTGGGGCCATCACGACCATTACAAGGCGCGCTTCTTCGCCTACCTGTCCTTCTTCACCTTCGCGATGCTGATGCTGGTGACCTCGGACAACCTGGTGCAGATGTTCTTCGGCTGGGAGGGCGTGGGCGTCGCCTCCTACCTGCTGATCGGCTTCTACTATCGCAAGGCCAGCGCCAATGCGGCGGCGATGAAGGCCTTCATCGTCAACCGTGTGGGTGACTTCGGCTTTGCGCTCGGCATCTTCGCGCTGTTCTACCTCGTCGACTCGATCGCGATGGACGACGTGTTCAACGCCGCGCCGGAACTGGCGCAGACGCAGCTGACCTTCCTGTGGACCGACTGGAACGCGGCGAACCTGATCGGGGTGCTGCTGTTCATCGGCGCGATGGGCAAGTCGGCGCAGCTGTTCCTGCACACCTGGCTGCCCGACGCGATGGAGGGGCCGACACCGGTGTCGGCGCTGATCCATGCCGCGACGATGGTGACGGCGGGGGTGTTCCTCGTTTGCCGGATGTCGCCGCTCTATGAATTCGCCCCCCAGGCGAAGATGTTCATCATCTATCTGGGCGCCACCACCGCCTTCTTCGCGGCGACCGTCGGTCTGGTGCAGAACGACATCAAGCGCGTGATCGCCTATTCGACCTGCTCGCAGCTCGGCTACATGTTCGTGGCGGCGGGGGCGGGCGTCTATGGCGCGGCGATGTTCCACCTGCTGACCCACGCCTTCTTCAAGGCGATGCTGTTCCTCGGCGCCGGGTCGGTGATCCACGCGATGCACCACGAACAGGACATGCGGAACTATGGCGGGCTGCGCCGCAAGATCCCGCTGACCTTCTGGGCGATGATGATCGGTACGCTGGCGATCACCGGCGTCGGCATCCCGCTGACCCATATCGGCTTCGCGGGCTTCCTGTCCAAGGACGCGATCATCGAGAGCGCCTATGCCTCGGGCGTGGGCTATGCCTTCTGGCTGCTGGTCATCGCCGCGATGTTCACCTCGTTCTATTCCTGGCGGCTGATGTTCCTGACCTTCTTCGGCAAGCCGCGCGGCGACCACCACACCCATGACCACGCGCATGAAAGCCCGATGGTCATGCTGGTGCCGCTCGGGGTGCTGGCGCTTGGCGCGGTGTTCTCGGGGATGCTGTGGTACAACAGCTTCTTCGGCGACCATGACCGGGTGACGCAGTTCTTCGGCATGCCGCATCATGCCGAGGCGAGCGAGGGCGAACATGCCGGGGCGGGCGAAGCCGGGACCGGCCATGCCGAACCGGCGCCGGCCGAAACGGCCGCCGCTGACACTGCTGCCACACCGGAAGTGCCGGCGGCCCCTGCAGGCGAAGCGGCCCCCGCCGAAACGGCCACGGCCGACGCCGCTCCGGAGACCGCCGCCGCCGATACCACCGCCCAAGGCACAGCCGCGCCCGCCGCCGATGCCGGCCACGCGACCGACGAGGCGCATGCCACCGGGCTCGGCCCCGTCGGCGCGATCTACATGGCCCCCGACAACCACGTCATGGACGAAGCGCACCATGCCCCGGTCTGGGTCAAGGTCTCGCCCTTCGTGGCGATGCTGATCGGGCTGGTCACGGCCTGGGTGTTCTACATCCGCGATCCTGCGATCCCCGGCCGGCTCGCGGCCTCGCAGCCGGTGCTCTACAACTTCCTGCTGAACAAGTGGTATTTCGACGAGGTCTATGACGCGATCTTCGTCCGCCCGGCGAAATTCCTCGGCGGCTTCCTGTGGAAGCGCGGCGACGGCAACGTCATCGACGGGTCGATCAACGGCGTGGCGATGGGCATCGTGCCCTTCTTCACCCGGCTCGCGGGGCGGGCGCAGTCCGGCTACCTGTTCCACTATGCATTCGCCATGGTGATCGGCATAGCGCTGCTGGTCACCTGGATGGCGCTGACGGGCGGCGCCGAGTAAGGGACGACGGGACCAATGGAAAACCTCCTCTCCATCATCACCTTCGCCCCGATCGTCGCGGCGCTGATCCTCGCCATCTTCCTGCGCGGCGAGGACCGGGCGGCGCAGATGAACGCCAAATGGGTGGCGCTGTTCGCGACGCTGGTGACCTTCCTGATGTCGCTGTTCCTGCTGGCAGGCTTCGACGGGGCCGATACCGGCTTCCAGTTCGTCGAGGATCACGACTGGATCATGGGCCTGCGCTACAAGGTCGGCGTCGACGGAATCTCGGTGCTGTTCGTGCTGCTGACCACCTTCCTGATGCCGCTGGTCATCTGGTCGGCCTGGCAGGTGGAAACCCGCGTCAAGGAATACATGATCGCCTTCCTGCTGCTGGAAGGGCTGATGATCGGCGTGTTCATCGCGCTGGACCTGGTGCTGTTCTACCTGTTCTTCGAGGCGGGCCTGATCCCGATGTTCCTGATCATCGGCATCTGGGGCGGCAAGGACCGGATCTATGCCGCGTTCAAGTTCTTCCTCTACACCTTCCTCGGCTCGGTTCTGATGCTGGTGGCGATGATCGCCATGTATGTGGATGCGGGCACCACCGACATCGTCGCGCTGTTGCGGCACGACTTTTCCTCGGCGCCGATGGTGGTGCTGGGCTTCCAGGTCGCGGGCGGGCTGCAGACGCTGCTGTGGATCGCCTTCTTCGCCAGCTTCGCGGTGAAGATGCCGATGTGGCCGGTGCATACCTGGCTGCCCGATGCCCACGTGCAGGCGCCCACCGCCGGGTCGGTGGTTCTGGCCGCGATCCTGCTGAAGATGGGGGGCTACGGCTTCCTGCGCTTCAGCCTGCCGATGTTCCCCATCGCCTCGGACATGCTGGCGCCCTTCGTGCTGTGGCTGTCGGCCATTGCCATCGTCTACACCTCGCTGGTGGCGCTGGCGCAGTCGGACATGAAGAAGCTGATCGCCTATTCCTCGGTCGCGCATATGGGCTATGTGACCATGGGCATCTTCGCCGCCAACCAGCAGGGCATCGACGGCGCCATCTTTCAGATGATCAGCCACGGCTTCATCTCGGGCGCGCTGTTCCTCTGTGTCGGCGTCATCTACGACCGGATGCACACGCGCGAGATCGACGCCTATGGCGGGCTGGTGAACCGGATGCCGGCCTATGCGCTGGTCTTCATGTTCTTCACCATGGCCAATGTGGGCCTGCCGGGCACCAGCGGCTTCATCGGCGAATTCCTGACGCTGATGGGCGCCTTCCAGGCCAATACCTGGGTTGCGGCGGTGGCGACGAGCGGGGTCATCCTCTCGGCCGCCTATGCGCTGTGGCTGTACCGCCGGGTCGTCTTCGGCGACCTGATCAAGGAAAGCCTGCGCTCGATCGCCGACATGGACCGGCGCGAGAAGCTGATCTTCGCGCCGCTGGTGGCGATGACCCTGCTGCTCGGCGTCTATCCGCGGGTGGTCACGGATGTGATCGGCCCCTCGGTCGGCGCGCTGGTCGCAGACTATCAGGACGCCATTCCCGCCGAGGCGACGGAACTCGCCGACGCCGCTGCCACGCACTGAGGACCGGATCATGACCTCTGCCGATTTCTCCACCGTCCTGCCCGAGGTGCTGCTGGCGCTCTATGCGATGGCGGTGCTGTTGCTTGGCGTCTATGGCGGCAAGGACAGGCTGACCGGCCCGATCACCTGGACCACCGTCGCGGCGCTGCTGCTGATCGCGGCGATGGTGGGCTTCGGCGGCCCGGGCGAGCGCACGGCCTTCGGCGGCACCTTCATCGACGACGCCTTCTCGCGCTTCGCCAAGGTCACGCTGCTGATCGGCGCGGCGGCGGTGCTGGCGATGGGCAGCGACTACATGATCCGGCGCGACATGGGCCGGTTCGAATACCCGGTGCTGGTTTGCCTGTCGGTGACGGGCATGATGATCATGGTGTCCTCGGGCGACCTGATGACGCTCTACATGGGGCTGGAGCTGCAGTCCTTCGCCATCTACATCCTCGCCTCGATCCGCCGCGACAGCGTGAAATCGACCGAGGCCGGGATGAAGTATTTCGTGCTGGGCGCGCTCAGCTCGGGCCTGCTGCTCTATGGCGCGTCGCTGACCTACGGCTTCTCGGGCACCACGCAGTTCGCGGGCATCCTCTCTGCCGTCGGCGGGGCCGAGACGCTGCCCGTGGGTCTGCTGTTCGGGCTCGTCTTCCTGATCGCGGGCCTCGCCTTCAAGGTGTCGGCCGTGCCCTTCCACATGTGGACGCCCGACGTCTATGAAGGCGCGCCGACCCCGGTGACGGCGCTGCTGGCCACCGCGCCCAAGGTGGCGGCCACGGCGCTGTTCGCGCGGCTGGTCTTCGACGCCTTCGGCACCGTCACCGCGGACTGGGGGCAGATCGTGGCCTTCCTGTCGGTGGCCTCGATGTTCCTCGGCTCGGTCGCCGCCATCGGCCAGCGCAACATCAAGCGGCTGATGGCCTATTCCTCGATCACCCATATGGGCTTCGCGCTGATGGGCCTTGCCGCGGGGACCGAGGCGGGCGTGCAGGCGATGCTGATCTACATGGCGGTCTATGTCGCGATGAACGTCGGCACCTTCGCCTTCATCCTGTCGATGTCGCGCGATGGCCAGCCGGTGACCGATATCGGCGCGCTGAACATGTATGCCAAGGGCGAACCGGCCAAGGCGCTGGCGATGCTGGTGCTGATGTTCAGCCTTGCGGGCGTGCCGCCGATGCTGGGCTTCTTCGCGAAATACGGGGTGCTGATGGCGGCCGTGGGCGCGGGCATGGGCTGGCTGGCGGTGCTCGGCGCCATCGCCTCGGTCATCGGTGCCTATTACTACCTGCGGCTGGTCTACTTCATGTATTTCGGGGCCGAGGGCGATGCGCTGGACACCCAGATGCCCGCCGTCCGCTGGGCGCTGCTGATGGGATCGGCGGCGGTGATGGTGCTGGGCGTGGTCAACATGTTCGGTGTCGAGGGTGCCGCGGCGCTGGCGGCGGAAGCGCTTGTCCGCTGACCCGGCCGCCCCGGCGGACGACTGGCCCGAGGGCGTCGCGCGGCATGTCCTGCGTGAGGTGGACAGCACCAATGCCGAGGCCGCGCGCCTGGCCCCGCACCTGACCCGGCCGACCTGGATCCTCGCCCTGCGCCAGACCGCCGGGCGCGGGCGGCGCGGGCGCGAGTGGCGGGACCCGCCGGGCAACTTCGCGGCGACGCTGGTGATGCGGCCCGAAGGCGGGGCGGGGCAGGCGGCGCTGCGCAGCTTCGTCGCGGCGCTGGCGGTGCACGAGGCGCTGACCCTGGCTGCGGGACCGGCGGCGCGGCTGTCGATCAAATGGCCGAACGACGTGCTGCTGAACGGCGGCAAGGTCGCGGGGGTCCTGCTGGAAGGGTTGGGCCAGGGTGCCGGCCTGCAACACCTCGCGGTCGGGATCGGGGTCAATCTGGCTCAGGCGCCGCCCGCCTCCGATCTGGGGCAGACGAACGTGCCCCCCGTGTCGCTGCGCGGCGAGACCGGCATCGCGGTCGCCCCCGAAGAATTCCTGTCCCTGCTCGGCCCGGCCTTCGCCCGGTGGGAGGCGAGCCTCGTCACCTGGGGCTTCGCGCCGCTGCGCACCGCCTGGCTGGCGCGCGCCGCGCGGCTGGGGCAGACCGTCACCGCGCGGACGATGCGCGACAGCGTCACCGGCGTCTTCGAGACGATCGACGAGACCGGCGCGCTGGTGCTGGCGACGCCGGGGGGCCGCGTCACCATCCCCGCGGCGGACGTCTATTTCTGAGAGGGGGCGCGCCATGCTTCTGTGCATCGACTGCGGCAACACCAACACCGTCTTCTCGATCTGGGATGGCCACCGCTTCCGCGACACATGGCGCATCGCCACCGATCACCGGCGCACGGCGGACGAATATTTCGTCTGGCTGTCCACGCTGATGAGCCTGAAGAAGATCGAGGCGGACATCACCGAGGTCATCATCTCCTCGACCGTGCCGCGCGTGGTCTTCAACCTGCGGGTGCTGTGCAACCGCTATTTCGACACGCGTCCGCTGGTGGTGGGGCGGCCCGACTGCGCCCTGCCGGTGGCGCCGCGGGTCGATCAGGGCACGACCGTCGGGCCGGACCGGCTGGTGAACACGGTGGCGGGCTTCGACCGGCATGGCGGCAACCTGATCGTGGTCGATTTCGGCACCGCCACCACCTTCGACGTGGTCGATACCGACGGCGCCTATATTGGCGGGGTGATCGCGCCGGGGGTGAATCTCAGCCTCGAGGCGCTGCACATGGCCGCCGCCGCCCTGCCGCACGTCGATGTGACCAAACCGCAATCGGCCATCGGCACGAATACGGTGGCCTGCATGCAGTCGGGCGTCTACTGGGGCTATATCGGCCTTGTGGAAGGGATCGTCCGGCAGATAAGGATCGAGCGCGAACAGCCGATGAAGGTCATCGCCACCGGCGGTCTCGCACCGCTTTTCGCCCAGGGCTTCGATCTGTTCGACCAGATCGAGGATGACCTGACGATGCACGGGCTGGTGCTGATCCACCGGTTCAACACCAGACTGGAGACCGCACCCGCATGACCGACCGGCTGATCTATCTTCCCCTTGGCGGCGCCGGCGAGATCGGCATGAACGCCTATGTCTATGGCTACGGCCCCGCGGGGAAGGAACGGCTGATCCTCGTCGACATGGGGGTGACCTTCCCCGACATGGATACGACGCCCGGCGTCGACCTGATCATGCCGGACCTGTCCTGGCTGGCGGCGCGGGCCGACCGGCTGGAGGCGATCTTCATCACCCATGCGCATGAGGATCACGTCGGCGCGCTCGGCCATCTGTGGCCGATGCTGAAGGCGCCGGTGCATTGCCGCCGCTTCACCGCCGCCATCGCCCGGCTGAAGCTGGAAGAGCGGAACCTGCCGACCGACATCCTGCATGTCCATGCCGCCCGCCCCGAAACGGTGGAGGCCGGCCCGTTCCGCGTGCAGTTCGTGCCGGTCAGCCATTCGATCCCGGAAAGCTCGGCACTGGTCATCGACACGCCGGCGGGGCGGATCGTCCACACGGGCGATTTCAAGCTGGACGGCACCCCGGTGGTGGGCGAGGCATTCGATCCGCAGCAATGGTACGACATCGCGCATGAACGCCCGGTGATGGCGATGATGTGCGATTCCACCAACATCTTCACCCCGCATCCCGGCCGGTCCGAGGCGGTGCTTGACGCGCCGCTGCGCCAGCTGATCGCCGATGCGCCGGGAATGGTCGTGGCCACCACCTTCGCCTCGAACATCGCGCGGCTGAAGACGCTGGCCGAGGCCGCCGAGGCCTCGGGCCGTTCGGTCTGCCTGCTGGGGCGGGCCATGAAGAAGATGATCACCGCCGCGGTGGAAACCGGGGTGCTGACCGATTTCCCGCATGCGGTGCCGCCCGAACAGGCGGTGGAGATCGGGCGCGAGAACCTGATGCTGATCGTCACCGGCAGTCAGGGCGAACGCCGTGCCGCCTCGGCGCAGCTGAGCCGGGGCAAGTATCTGGGGCTGGAACTGAAGGAGGGCGATACCTTCCTGTTCTCGTCCCGCACCATCCCCGGCAACGAGCGTGGCGTGATCCGCATCATGAACGCGCTGTCGGAAATGGGCGTCGACGTGGTGGACGATCGCGGCGGGCTCTATCACGTCTCGGGCCATGCCAACCGCCCGGATCTGGAGGCGGTGCACGACCTGATGCGCCCGGCGATGCTGATCCCGATGCATGGCGAACACCGCCACCTGCGCGAACATGCCAAGGTGGCGATGTCCAAGGGCATCGCCTCGGAGGTGATCGTCAACGGCAGCATGGTGGACCTGACCGGCACAGCCCCCCGGATCGTCGAATATGTCGAGACGGGCCGCACCTACCTTGACGGCGCGGTGCTGATCGGGGCGATGGACGGCGTGGTGCGCGACCGGCTGCGCATGGCGCTGAACGGGCATGTCATCGCCACCGTCATCATCGACGAAGACGACCTGCCGCTCGGCGATGCCTGGATCGAGGTGATGGGCCTGCCGGAAACCGGCCGCAGCGGCCGCAGCCTGATCGAGGTGCTGGAAGACGAGATGGCCGACTTCCTCGAACGCGTGGACCGCAAGACGGTGGGCAGCGACGAGAAGCTGGACGAGTCGATCCGCCGCATCCTGCGCCAGTCGGCGCTGGACGAGATCGGCCGCAAGCCCGAGGTCACGGTGATCATCAGCCGGCTGATGGCCGAGTGACGGGCCTGGCCGAGTGACGGGCCGCACCTGACGCGGCCCTCCTGCAGCTGATCCAAATATCCCGGGGGGTGCGGGGGGCTGGCCCCCCGCTGCGCGTTCGCCGTCCCGCGCGTGGCGGGGCCAGCCTCGGGACGATCAGGCCTCGCCGGGCTCGGTCTCGCTCGCCGCGCCGGGCCGCGCCGGGATGCGGAATTCGCGCAGGATGAAATCGGGCACGTGGTCGCCCATGCCCACCACCGCCGGTTCGTCCCGGCGGTCGCGATGCTGCGATCCCCGGCCTTCGCCGCGCGGCTCGGACCGCTGGTCGGTCCGGGGCGCGTCGCGGCGCGGCTCTGCCCGGGGCTCCGTGCGCGGGGCAGGGGCGGGCGCCGGGGCCTCGTCGCTGGCGGCGGCGGCGCGGGGCTGCGCCTCGCCCCGCGGCTCGGCGCTTCTGCGGTCGTCCCGCCCGCTGTCGCGGCCGCCGCGGCTGCGCGGGGACCGGCTCGACCCGCTGCGCGACGATGCGCGCGGCTCGTCCTCATCGCCCGCCGCACCCAGCACCACGCCCTCGGGCATCTCGACCCGGGGCAGGGGCGCCTTCACCAGCGCCTCGATCGCGGCGAGGTATTTCTCGTCGGCGGGGGTGGCGATGGTATAGGCCGTGCCCTTGCGCCCGGCCCGGCCGGTGCGGCCGATGCGGTGCACATAGTCCTCGGCATGCGAGGGCACGTCGAAGTTGAACACATGGCTGACCGCCGGGATGTCCAGCCCCCGCGCCGCCACGTCCGAGGCGACGAGGAAGCGGATGCTGCCGTCGCGGAACCCGTCCAGCGTGCGCATCCGCTGGCTCTGTTCCAGATCGCCGTGGATCGGCGCAGCGTTCAGCCCATGCGCCTTCAGCGATTTGGCGAGGATGTCCACCTCGGTCTTGCGGTTGCAGAACAGGATGGCGTTGGTGCAGGCCTCGCCCTCGGCGGCGATGATGGCGCGCAGCACCTCGCGCTTCTGCTTGGCGGCCATGTCCTTGCGGGTGGGGGTGAAGGTCACCAGCCGCTGGCTGATATTCTCGCCCGTCGTGGCCTGCCGCGCCACCTCGACCCGGGCGGGGGCGTGCAGGAAGGTGTTGGTGATGCGCTCGATCTCGGGCGCCATGGTGGCGCTGAAGAACAGCGTCTGCCGGGTGAAGGGCGTCAGCTGGAAGATGCGCTCGATATCGGGGATGAACCCCATGTCGAGCATCCGGTCGGCCTCGTCCACCACCATGATCTGCACGCCGGTCAGCAAGAGCTTGCCGCGCTCGAAATGGTCCAGCAGCCGGCCCGGCGTGGCGATCAGCACGTCCACGCCCCGGTCGATCAGCTTGTCCTGCTCGCCGAAGCTGACGCCGCCGATCAGCAGCGCCTTGGTCAGCTTCGTGTGCTTGGCATAGACGTCGAAATTCTCGGCCACCTGTGCGGCCAGTTCCCGCGTCGGCGCGAGGACGAGGCTGCGCGGCATCCGCGCCCGGGCCCGGCCCTTGCCCAGCAGGGTGATCATCGGCAGCGTGAAGCTGGCGGTCTTGCCGGTGCCCGTCTGGGCGATGCCCAGCACGTCCTTGCCCTCCAGCGCATGGGGAATGGCCTGCGCCTGGATCGGGGTCGGGGTCTCGTAGCCGGCCTCGGAAATGGCCTGCAAAACGCGTGGATCGAGCGCGAGATCGGAAAACTTGGTCATATGCGTCCTTGTGCGCGGCATCGGGCCGCGAGAGGGAAGGGCGCATGGCTCCGGCGCCCGGCGAGCGGTTCCCCCGGATGGGGCTGTCCGCGCGTTAGCCGAATTCCGCGCCGAGGTCAATGTGAACGGGCAAATCGGCGTGTCCGGCTGTCGCAAAGAGTTCAGGAAACTGATGCGGGGGCGTGACGCGGCTGTCGCATGGCTCGGGGAACGTGCCCGGCAGCCGCGCCCGCCGAGGGCCGCGCCAAACGCCATTCCCGACCGCCATTCCCTTCGGTCCCTGCCAGGAGCGTCCCATGACCCGTCCCCCGATCGCCCGCCGCCCCCTGATCCTTGCCGCGCTGACGCTGGCGGCCTCGCCGCTGGCCCTGTCGGCGGCGAAGGCGCAGGAGACGACCTTCCCCGCCACCCTGGCCGGCCATGCCGTGCTGCCGGCGCTGTCGCTGATCGCGCCGCCTGCCGATGCGCCGCAGGATGCCTGGATCTCGGGCAAGTTCACCGGCCCGGCCCGCAACGACCGGCCGATGACGGTGATGGGCGATACCGGCGCCAGCCACGGCAAGCGGGCCACCGGCCTGTCGCTGCCCTTCATCGGCCAGCCGCTGCAGGGGATGTCGGGCTTTTCCGCCGAGAAGGCCGAGGATGGCTCGATCTATGTCCTCACCGACAACGGCTTCGGGTCCAAGGGCAACAGCCCGGACGCGCTGCTGTTCTTCTCGCGCATGATGCCCGACTTCGACAGCGGCGCGATCGAGGTGCGCGAGACGGTGTTCCTGCACGACCCCGACCACAAGGTGCCCTTCCGCATCGCCTATGAGGGCAGCGCGGCGCGCTATCTGACCGGCGCCGATTTCGACCCGGAATCGATCCAGCTGGTCGAGGACGGCACGCTGTGGATCGGCGACGAGTTCGGCCCGTTCCTGATCAACGCCACCACCGACGGCCGCATCCTGCGCGTGGTGCCGACCATGGTCGACGGCCAGCAGCTGAAGGGCCCCGACACCCCCGGTGTCAGCGTCCCGGCGCAGCCCGGCAAGGATTTCCGCGCGCAGCGCTCGGGCGGCTACGAAGGCATGGGCCTGCAGCCCGGCGCGAACCTGCTGTGGGCGATGCTGGAAAAGCCCCTGCTGGGCGATGACGGCGCGCCGGCCGGCAACTTTCTGACGGTGCTGGCCTTCGATCCGGCGGCGGGCGAATGGACGGGCGACGGCTTCAAGTTCGCGCTGGCCGAGGGCGCGACCGCGATCGGCGATTTCAACTTCATCGACGAGACCCGCGCGCTGGTGATCGAGCGCGACAACGGCGAGGGCGACCCCTCGCTGAAATGCGCGGGCGATCCGGCCGCCGACTGCTTCCCTGCGCCGGCGATGCTGAAGCGGATCGTGCTGGTCGACACCGCCACCCGCGATGCCGAGGGCTTTGTCCGCCGCATCGGCCATATCGACCTGATGGACATCGCCGACCCCGAGGGGCTGAACCGGCTCGACACCGCGGCCAGCCGCGACCTGACCGGCAAGATGACCTTCCCCTTCTTCACCATCGAGGATGTGATGATGGTGGATGACAGCCACATCATCGTCGCCAATGACAACAACCTGCCCTTCTCCTCGGGCCGGCAGCTGGACGCGGCGGCGGATAACGAGATGATCCTGCTGTCGGTGCCCGAGATGCTGGCGGCCCGCTGACGCGCGATGCAACCCGGGCTGGTCCGCGGCGTTGGGCTGCGGGCCGAGCCGGCCCCGACCATACTGGCACAGGAGACGAGCGATGATCACCAAGAGCGGATCGGCCGAATGGACCGGCGGGCTGAAGGACGGCAAGGGCAGCATCTCGACCGAAAGCGGCGTGCTGGACTCGGCGCCCTACGGTTTCGCCAAGCGGTTCGGCGACGAGGCCGGCACCAACCCCGAGGAACTGATCGGCGCGGCCCATGCGGCCTGCTTCTCGATGGCGCTGTCGAACATCCTCGGCGGCGAGGGGATCACCCCCGACCGGATCGAGACCACCTCGAAGGTCAGCCTCGAACAGAAGGACGGCGGCTTCGCGATCACCAAGATCCATCTGGTGACGCAGATCGTGGCCGACGCGCCCGAGGACAAGCTGATGGAAAGCGCCGAGAAGGCCAAGGCCAACTGCCCGGTGTCGAAGGTGCTGGCCGGGGCCGAGATCACGATGGAGGCAACCGTCGGCTGACGGATCGTCCTGCGGGCGGGGGCCGCGGCCCCCGCCTTCCGCGTCAGAGCAGCCGCTGCACCGCCAGCACCACCGGCGGCACCGACAGCACGAAGCCGCCCGCCATCACCAGCCCGTCGCCGCTGGTCAGGCCCAGACCGAACAGCAGCACCGGCAGCGCCAGCAGGAAGGGCAGGCCGGGGATGAAGCCGAGCGCGACCATCATCGCCCCCGCCGCCATCAGCAGCACCGCCACCGCCGTCAGCACCGCCCGCGAGCGGGTCAGCACCGTCAGCCGCCGGCCAAGTCCGCGCCGCAGCCAGCGCACCACCGGCCAAGCCTTGTCGATGCTGCCGTCAAGCCGCTTCTTCGGAATGCCGATCCGCTGCAGCCAGCCGGGAATCCAGACCCCGCGCCGCCCGCGCAGCATCTGCAGCGCCGTCAGCCCGATCAGCCCCCCGATCAGCGCCGGAAAGCCGGGCAGCATCCCGACCGGCAGCAGCATCAGCGCCGACAGTGCCATCAGCAGCGGGCCATAGCCGCGCGATTCCAGCGCATGGACCAGCTCGCCCAGCGTGGTGTCGCCGTCCTCGACCAGCCCGGACAGGTCCTTCAGGATGCCCTGAAGCTCGTCCCCGTCCTGCGCCTGCCGGTCCTGCGCCTGCCGGTCTTTCCCTTGGCCGTCATCCATCGCCCGCTCCTTTCGCGCCCGGAAGGGGGACGCGGCCCGGGGCAGGGCGGTTCCGTGACAATCCGATGACGTCCCGGGGCGGCCGGTCAGACCATCATCTCTTTCGTCGCGGTCAGCTTCACGCCCGGATAGTCGCGGATCACCCGGTCGATGTCCCATTGCAGGCGGGTCAGGAAGACGATGTCGCCGTCATGGTCATGGGCGATGTGCTGCTTGTTCACCGCCACCAGCTTCTCGATCGCCGCCTTGTCGCCCGACACCCAGCGGGCCGAGGTAAATTGCGACGACTCGAAGCGGACGGGCAGCGAATATTCCTGCTCGATCCGGCTGGCCAGCACGTCGAATTGCAGCGCGCCCACTACCCCGACGATGAAGCCCGATCCGATGGCGGGCTTGAACACCTTGGCCGCGCCTTCCTCGGCGAATTGCATCAGCGCCTTTTCCAGATGCTTGGCCTTCATCGGATCGCCCGCCCGCACCGTCTGCAGCAGTTCCGGCGCAAAGCTGGGGATGCCGGTGAAGCGCAGCGCCTCGCCCTCGGTCAGCGCATCGCCGATGCGCAGCTGGCCGTGGTTGGGGATGCCGATGATGTCGCCGGCCCAGGCCTCTTCGGCCAGTTCCCGGTCGGCGGCGAGGAACAGGACAGGGTTCGACACCGCCATCGGTTTCTTCGACCGGACATGCAGCAGCTTCATCCCCCGCTCGAAATGCCCCGAGGCGAGCCGGACGAAGGCGACCCGGTCGCGGTGCTTGGGGTCCATGTTGGCCTGCACCTTGAAGACGAAGCCGGTGACGGGCTTTTCCTCGGCGGTGATCTGGCGTTCGGCGGCGCGCTGCGGCTGCGGTTCCGGCCCCATCTCGCCCATGCCGTCCATCAGTTCCTTCACCCCGAAGGAGTTGATGGCCGAGCCGAACCAGATCGGCGTCATATGCCCCTCGAGGAAGGACTTGCGGTCGAAGCGCGGCAGCAGCTCGCGCGCCATCTCCAGCTCTTCGCGCAGCTTCTCCAGCAGTTCGGCCGGCACATGCTCGGCCAGCTTCGGATCGTCCAGCCCGGTGATCTTGATCGATTCCGCCACCTTGTTGCGGTCGGCGCGGTCCATGATCTCCAGCCGGTCGTGCAGCAGGTCATAGGCGCCGACGAAATCGCGGCCCATGCCGATGGGCCAGCTGGCGGGCGCCACGTCGATGGCGAGGTTTTCCTGGATCTCGTCGATGATCTCGAAGGTGTCGCGGCTTTCCCGGTCCATCTTGTTGCAGAAGGTCAGGATCGGCAGGTCGCGCAGCCGGCACACCTCGAACAGCTTGCGGGTCTGGCTTTCCACGCCCTTGGCGCCGTCGATGACCATGATCGCCGCGTCCACCGCCGTCAGGGTGCGGTAGGTATCCTCGGAAAAGTCCGAGTGGCCGGGCGTGTCGACAAGGTTGAACCGCCAGTCGCGATATTCGAAGGACATGGCCGAGGCCGAGACCGAGATCCCCCGCTCCTGTTCCAGCTTCATGAAGTCGGACCGGGTGCGCCGCGCCTCGCCCTTGGCGCGGACCTGCCCCGCCATCTGGATCGCGCCGCCGAACAGCAGGAACTTCTCGGTCAGCGTGGTCTTGCCGGCGTCGGGATGCGAGATGATCGCAAAGGTCCGGCGGCGGGCGATTTCGGGCGGAAGGAGGGGGCGGTTGTCCAGCATGGCGGCGATATAGCCGGGCGCGGCGGCTGCGTCCACGCCCGCCGTCGCCCTTTCCCGGTTCAGCCGCCCCGGATCAGGCGCGCCGCCTCGGCCCCCGCCTCGCTGCCGTAATGCAGCCGCTGTTCCAGCCCCGGGAAGCGGCGGCGCACATCCTCGGCGATCTCGGCCGGCAGATGCGGCAGCGTCGCCTCGCTGACCTGCAGGCTTTCGCAGGGGATGCCCTCGGCATAGACGATCTCGTGCCGGTCGAAGACCAGCGTGTAGTAATCGACATAGCCGCCCTCGACCCGCCGGATCGCCGCCCCGTCGGCCAGCAGCATCGCCGGCACCAGCAGTTCCGCCGTCCCCGCCAGCCGCGGCCCCTGCCGCTGATACAGGAACAGCCGGTGATGCTGGCTGACCCGCAATTCGCCCAGGTTGCCCAGCGTCCCCGGCGCGATGGCCACGGGCGCATAGCGCCCCGCCGCCCGCTGCGTCACCCGGCCGATCCAGCGGATAGGCTGCGGGCCGCTGTCGCGGGTCAGCACCCGGTCGTCCGGGGCCAGATCCTCGACAGGGCACAGCGCGCCCGAGGCCAGCGCGATCCGGGTGCCGCCGGCGAAGCTGGCGCAGGCCATGTCCGACAGGCGCAGGTCGGCGGGCGGCGGCAGTGCCGACAGCAGTTCGTAATCGGTGCTGCGCGCCACCGGCGACAGCGGCAGGGCCAGCACCTCGCCGCTGTCCTCCAGCCGCAGGGTCAGCACCTCCACCGGCTCGGCCGAGGGCGCCATCAGCGTGGCCAGCCACAGGGGCGTCACCGCCTCGCCCGGCTGGCCGGCGAACGAGCCTTCGGCGATGCAGGGCGGCCCCCCCGCCGGCCCGGGCGGGGCGAGGAGCAGCCGGCGCGGATTGGCCGCATGGGCCAGGCGGTAGATGTCGCCCGGCTGCGCCTCGCCCGCCGCCTCCAGCCCGTCGCCCTGGTTGGCCCCGGCGACCACCCGGATGTCGCCCGCGGCGAAGACCTCGGCGGACAGGCCGGCCAGCGCGGCGAGGGGGGAGGAAGGGGTCATGGGCGGGCTCCGGTCTGGGCGGGCCCGGCGGCGCGCGCGCGCGCGCCCCGGGCTCTTGTGAAGGGGCAGGCGCGCGGGCATTGTGCCGCCCATGCGCCCGATGCGCCCCGGCCGGGATCAAACCCCGGCGCGGCGCGCGGGTCAACGCGGCTTGGTGCCGACGGGTCCGCGCAGTCGCGCGGCAGCAACGGGAGAGGCAATATGGATCTGGGCATCCGGGGGAAACGCGCGCTGGTGACGGCGGCGTCGAAGGGACTTGGCCGCGGCTGCGCCGAGGCGCTGGCCGATGCGGGGGTGGACCTCGTCATCAACGCGCGCGGGGCCGAGGCGCTGGAGGCCACGGCCGAGGCGCTGCGCGCCAAGGGCGTGCAGGTGACGACAGTGGCGGGCGACATCACCGAGGCCGGGACGCGGGCGAAGGTGCTGGAGGCGGCGGGCGCCGTCGACATCCTCGTGACCAATGCCGGCGGCCCGCCCCCCGGCACCTGGACGGACTGGAGCCGCGACGATTTCATCCGCGCGCTCGACGCCAACATGCTGACGCCCATCGCGCTGATGCAGGCGCTGGTGCCGGCGATGACGGACCGGGGCTGGGGCCGCGTCGTCAACATCACCTCGCAATCGGTCAAGGCGCCGATCCCGGTGCTGGGCCTGTCGAATGCGGCACGGACCGGGCTGACCGGCTTCGTCGCGGGCACCTCGCGGCAGGTGGCGAAACATGGCGTCACCATCAACAACATGCTGCCCGGCATCCATGACACCGACCGTGCCATCGCGCTCGATACCGGCGTGTCGAAGGCGGAAGGCATCGACATGGCCCGGGCCCGGGCGCAGCGCGAGGCGACGATCCCGGCGCAGCGCTATGGCACGCCGGCGGAATTCGGGGCGATGTGCGCCTTCCTCTGCTCGGTCCATGCGGGCTTCGTCGTGGGGCAGAACATCCTGCTCGACGGCGGCGCGACCGTCGCCACGATCTGATCCGTGGCGGTGCTGCGCTATCTCAGCCATCCGCAGGTCGCCATCGACCCGGCGGTGCCGGTGCCCGACTGGGGGCTGAGCGAGACGGGCCGCGCCCGGGTCGCTGCGGCGGCGGCGCGGGGATGGCCCGCTGGCACCGCCCGCATCCTCGCCAGCGCCGAGCGCAAGGCGCAGGAGACGGCGGCGATCCTGGCCGCCGCGCTCGGCCTGCCGGTCGAGACCTGCCCCGAAATGGGCGAGATCGACCGGTCCGCCACCGGCTATGTCCCCCATGACCGGCACGAGGAACTGGCCGATCTGTGCTTCGCCGCGCCCGAGGCCAGCGCCGCGGGCTGGGAGCGGGCGGTCGACGCGCAGGCGCGGATCGTCGCGGCGGCGGCACCGCTGCTGGCCTCGGAGGGCGATGTGCTGCTGGTCGGGCATGGCGGGGTTGGCACGCTGCTGTGGTGTCACCTGGCCGGACGGCCGATCGCCCGGGCCGAGGATCAGGGGCCGGGCGGCGGGCAGGTCTGGACGGCGGCGCTGCCCGGCGGCGCGCCGCGGCAGCCCTGGCATCCGATGGAGGCGGCGACGTGACGCGGCCCCGCGCGACCCGGCGGGCCGCCATTGCGGCCGGTCGCCCGCTTGTCGGGCCGCGCCCCGGCTGCTAAGCGCCGGCAACCGCCTGCAGCAGCCCGAAGACCCGCCCGTGCCCCCCAGCCCCGATCCCGCGCCCCCGAGGCTTCAGGTCAGCGGCCTGACCCGCCGCTTCGGCGGCCGCGCGGTGGTCGAGGATGTGTCGCTGACGGTGGCGGCGGGGCAGGTGACCTGCCTTCTGGGCCAGTCGGGCTGCGGCAAGTCCACCACGCTGCGGCTGATCGCCGGGGTGGACACGCCCGATGCGGGCGAGATCCGGGTGGACGGGCGCGCGGTCTGCGGCCCGGACGGCGTGCTGCCGCCCGAGGCGCGGGGCATCGGGCTGATGTTCCAGGACTTCGCGCTGTTCCCGCATCTGTCGGTGGCGGGCAATGTCGGCTTCGGCCTGACGGGGCCGCGCGCGGCGATCCGGGCGCGGGTGGCGGAACTGCTGGCGCGCGTGGGCCTCACCCGCCATATCGACATGTTCCCGCACGAATTGTCGGGGGGCGAGCAGCAGCGGGTGGCGCTGGTCCGGGCGCTGGCGCCGCGGCCGCGGGTGATGCTGATGGACGAGCCGTTCTCGGGCCTCGACGAACGGCTGCGCGACGGCATCCGCGACGAGACGCTGGCGCTGCTGAAGGAGGAAGGCACCGCCGTGGTTCTGGTCACCCATGAACCGCATGAGGCGATGCGCATGGCCGACGAGATCGCGCTGATGCGCGGCGGCCGGATCGTGCAGCAGGGCGCGCCCTACAACATCTACAACGCGCCGGTGGACAAGGCGGCGGCGGGGTTCTTTTCCGACATCAACGTCATCGGCGGGCGGGTGCGGGGCGCGCTGACCGACACGCCCTTCGGCCAGTTCCTGACGCCGGGCCTGCCCGACGGTACCCATGTCGACATCGTTATCCGGCCGCAGCACCTGAAGATCGACTTCGACCGCAACGGCCACGGTCCCAGCCCCACGGCGCAGGACGGCACCGCCGCGCGCGGCGTGGTGGAACGCGCCCGCTTCCTCGGCCGCGAAAGCCTTGTGGAGTTCCGGCTGGAACAGGGCGGGCTGCGGCTGACAGCCAGCGTGCCCAACGTGTTCCTGCCGCGCCCGGGCACGCCGATGTGGCTGATGCTGCGGCGCGACCGCTGCCTCGTCTTCCCGGCGCAGGGCTGAGGGCGGAAAGGGAGGGGGCGCTGCCCCCTCCTGGCCGTGCCGGCCAGTTCACCCCCGGGATATCTGGGTCAGCTGCAGGGGCAGGCCCCGGCTCGGGCGCGGGTCAGGCTCGGGTCAGGCCCGGGTCAGGCGCCGTAGGGCAGCCACACCGTCTTGACCTCGGTCGCGCGGGTCAGGAAATCGCGGCCCTGTCCCGCCGGGCCGGTCCAGTCGCGCGCCGCCCCGTCCTCGACCCAGGTCCGCTTCAGGTTGCCGGCGCTCGCCGCCTCGACCATCGCGGCACCCTGGGCGGTGCCCGCGTACCAGACCGCGTCCACGTCGTCATGGTCGGCCAAGACGCGGGCCAACGCGTCGCGCTCGCCGGTGACGATGTTGACGACGCCGCCCGGCAGGTCCGAGGTGTCGAACACCTGATAGAGGTCGGTCGCGGCCAGGGGCTGCGTCTGCGAGGGGATCGCCACCACCCGGTTGCCGGCGGCGATGGCGGGCAGCACCAGCGAGACGAAGCCCGCGAGCGGCGCCGCCAGCGGGCAGGCGATGCCGATGACGCCCACCGGCTCGGCCCGGGTGATCGCGGTCAGGCCCGGCCCGATCTGCCGCGCCGCGCCGTCGATCCGGTCGGCCTGCGCCGCATACCAGACGATGCGGCGCAGCGCGCAGTCGACCTCGGCCCGCGCGGCGCCGGCGTTCGCGCCCATGGCGCGCAGGCGGTCGGCGAATTCCGCGGCCCGGGCCGAGAGGTTTTCGGCGAGGTAATAGAGCACCTGCGCCCGCGCATGGCCGCTGCTGTTCGACCAGCCTTCGGCCTTGCGCGCGGCCTCGACGGCGTTGCGGATGTCCTTGCGGCCGCCCAGGGGGGCGAGGCCCGCCGCGCCCTTGCCGCCCGACCCCTGCTCGGCGGCGACCGGATAGCTGTGCCCGCCATCGGGCCGCGCCTGCTTGCCGCTGATATAGAGCTTGGCGGTGCGGTCCAGCGTGCCGGGCACTATCTCGGCGGCGGGCAGGGCCTGCGGGGCGGGGGGCAGGGCTTCGCCCTTCCGCGCCCTGGCGGCCGGGGGCGCCAGATAGGCCGCCATCCCCTCGCGCCCGCCCTCGCGGCCGAAGCCGCTGTCGCGCATGCCGCCGAAGGGGGCGGCGGCATCGAAGAGATTGGCGCAGTTCACCCAGACCACCCCCGCCCGGATCCGCGCCGCAAGGTCGAGCGCCACCGTCAGGCTTTCCGACCAGATCGAGGCGGCGAGCCCGTAGCGGGTGGCATTGGCCAGCGCCACCGCATCCTCGGGGGTGCGGAAGGGCGTCAGCGTGACGACGGGGCCGAAGATTTCCTCGGTCGCCAGCACCGAGGCCGGCTCCACCCCCGTGGCCAGCGTCGGCGGGTAGAAGCAGCCCTCGGCCGGCGCGCTGCCCCGGTGCAGCACCGCGCCCTCGGCCTCGCCCCGGTCCACCAGCGCGCGGATCCGGTCCAGCTGCACCGGATGGACGATGGCGCCGATATCGGTGGACTTGTCCAGCGGGTCGCCGGTGCGCAGCTTGCCCATCCGCGCGCGCAGCAGCGCCTCGAACCGCGGCGCCACCGCCTCGGCCACGAGGATGCGCGATCCGGCGCAGCAGACCTCGCCCTGGTTGAACCAGATGGACTCGACCACGCCCTCGACCGCGGCGTCGAGATCGGCATCCGCCATCACCACGAAGGGCGACTTGCCGCCCAGTTCCAGCGTCAGCGCCTTGCCGGTGCCGGCGGTCTGGCGGCGGATCAGCCGGCCGACCTCGGTCGAGCCGGTGAAGGCCACCTTGTCGATGCCGGGATGGCCGGTCAGCGCGGCGCCCGTCGTCCCGTCGCCGGTGACGATGTTCAGCACCCCCTTCGGCAGCCCCGCCTCGCGCGCGATCTCGGCGAAGGCGAGGGCGGAAAGCGGCGTCCATTCGGCGGGTTTCAGCACCACGGTATTGCCCGCCGCCAACGCGGGCGCGACCTTCCAGGCCAGCATCAGCAGCGGGAAGTTCCACGGGATCACCTGACCGCAGACCCCGTGCGGCGCCTGGCCGGGGAAATCGTCGGCCAGCGTCGCGGCCCAGCCGGCATGGTGGTAGAAATGCCGGATCGCCAGCGGCAGGTCGATGTCGCGCGCCTCGCGGATCGGCTTCCCGCTGTCGAGCACCTCCAGCACCGCCAGCAGCCGGGCATGCTGCTGCAGATGCCGGGCCAGCGCATAGAGATGGCGCGCGCGGTCATGCCCGTCCAGCGCCGCCCATTTCGGCTGCGCCGTTCGCGCGGCCTTCACCGCGCGCTCCACATCCGCCTCGGTCCCCTGGCTGACCCGCGCCAGTTCCGCGCCTGTGGCGGGATCGGTGACGGGCAAGGTCTCGCCCGGCGGCAGGAAGGCGCCGTCGATGAAATGCCCGAAGCCCCGCGCATGGCGGGCGAGCCATCCCCGCGCCACCGAGGCATCCTCGGGCGAGGGGCCATAGTCGAAGGTCGTCAGAATCTCGGCGATCCGGGTCATCGCATCCTCCTCAGGCCAGGGCCTGCCGCGAGGCGGCGGCATAGCGTCCGGTGACATGGTGGTCGAGCTGCCGTTCGATGTCGGACAGCAGGGACGAGGCCCCGATGCGGAAAAGGTCGGGGCGCAACCAGTCGCGGCCCAGTTCCTCCATCATCAGCACCTGCCAGTTCAGCGCGTCCTTTGCCGTGCGCAGCCCGCCCGCCGGCTTGAACCCCACCCGGTGGCCGGTGGCCGCGCCATAGTCGCGCAGCGCCCGCAGCATGGTCAGGCTGACGGGCAGGGTCGCGTTTACCCCCTCCTTGCCGGTCGAGGTCTTGATGAAATCCGACCCGGCCTGCATCGCCACCATCGAGGCCGCATAGACGTTGTCGAGCGTCTGCAACTCGCCGGTGGCGAGGATCGCCTTCATATGCGCGGGTCCGCAGGCCTCGCGCATTGCCGCCACCTCGTCATGCAGGGCCTGCCAGTTCGCGGTCAGCACATGTTCGCGGGTGATGACGATGTCGATTTCCGCCGCACCCTCGGCCACGGCCCAGCGGATTTCCTGCAGCCGCAGGGGCAGGGGCATCAGCCCGGCCGGGAAGCCGGTGGCGACCGAGGCGACGGGGATGCCGCTGCCCTCGAGCGCGGCCACCGCATGGGGCACCATCGTCGGGTAGACGCAGACCGCGCCGGTGGTCAGCTCTGCCAGGTCCAGCGCCTGCAACAGGTGCGGCGCGAGGGGGCGGCGTGCCTTGGCGCAGAGCCGGCGCACCCGCTGGGCGGTGTCGTCGCCCGCCAGCGTGGTCAGGTCGATGCAGCGGATCGCGTTGACGAGCCAGGCCGCCTGATGGTCCTTCTTCAGGCTGCGCCGTGCGGTCAGGCTGGCGGCGCGGCGTTCGGCGGCGGGCCGGTTGACGCGGTGGCCCTCGAACATCTCGACGCGCAGGCCGGTGCCGGGATTGCGCGGGTCGTTCGTGCCGTGGCCCGTCGCGGTCGCGGAACCGGGCGCGTTCGGATCGGACGGTGCGGTGGTCATGGCAGGCTCCAGAGCGGCCGGATCGGTTGTACCAGTGGTGACGGATCGGCGGGCGAAGGTCCACAGCCGGATGCGGCTGACGCTGCGCGCGAGGGGGCGGACGGTGATGCGCAAAAAATCCCCGGTGGCCCGGGAACCGGAACCCCTTCCGCGCGTTCGGCGCCAACTGGCTGTCCATTCGGATGTCTTCCCTTGGGGGCCTGGTGCGATCAGGGACAAGATGTTGTCGTCACCCTTTGCCGGCCTGACAGGGCAAGCCACCCTCCGATCCGCCCTGCCGGGGGCGGCGACCGTGGCGGCATGGCAGGGGTGGGGGGCCGCGCGCCGGACGGGCCGCGCGGGCTTGCGCCGGACCGCCGCCTGCGGCAGGACAGGGATCGCGCTGCCCGCCCTTGCGCGCAGAACATCCGGTGCCCGTCCCCCGTTCCCCCCGAAGACCCAGAAAGCGGAAAGCCCCAAGTGACCGAGTCCCGCGCCGCCGATTCCCGCGCCCTCCTGCTGCATGTGCTGATCGCCGTCCTGACGGTGGCGGTCTTCGCGGTCGACCTGATGATGCCGCTCGGCTCGGCGGTGTGGATCATCTACCTGCTGCCGGTGGTCGCGGCCTATCTGTCGCCGCGCCCCTCGGTCCCGGTCCTGGCGGCGGCGGTGGCGATCCTCGGCATCGGCGTGGGCTTCTTCCTGGACGAGGTCGCGGTGATCGGGCCGCGCGTTGCGCTCAGCAACCGGATCATGGGCGGGCTGATCATCGGCATCCTCGGCACTGCCGGCTATTTCTTCGTGCAGAACCGGGTGCGGCTGGACCGGTCGGACTGGCTGCAGCAGTCGCAGGTGGCGCTGTCGCGCGCGGTCGAGGGCGAGATCGACCTGCCGGAACTGGGCGACCGCATGCTGGCCATGCTGGCGCCCCGGCTGGGGGCGCGGGCCGCCGTCGCCTATGCGCGCGACCGCGACAGCTATCGCCGGATCGCGACCTACGGGCTGGCCGAGGGCGCGCAGGTGCCGGACCGCTTTGCCGCGGGCGGCAGCCATCTGTGGCGCGCCGTGGCCGAGAACCGCGTGATCGCGATGGACAGCCTGCCCGACACCGCGCTGCCCTACGGGTCGGCGCTGGTGCGCGGAGCGGCGGCGCAGACGGTGATTGTGCCGCTGCGCGAGGACGGGCGGGTGAACGGCGTGCTGGAATTCGGGCTGGACGGCGCGCCGGACCCGGACCTGCACCTGCCGCTTCTCGACCGGATCGCGGACCCGGCGGGGGTGGCGATCCGCTCGGCCGTCTACCGGGCGCGGGTGCGCGAACTGCTGGAGGAAACCCGCCGCCAGGCCGAGGAACTGCGCAGCCATACCGAGGAACTCGCCGCCTCGAACGAAGAGCTGGAGGAACAGACCCGCGCGCTGCAGGACAGCCAGGCCCGGCTGGAACAGCAGCAGGCGGAACTGGAAGAGCAGAACGCCCAGCTGGAATCGCAGGCGCAGGAGATGGAAAGCCAGCGCGACGAACTGGCCCGGTCGCAGAAACTGCTGGAAGACCAGGCCGCCGCGCTGGCCCGGGAAAGCCGCTACAAGTCGGAATTCGTGGCGAACATGTCCCACGAGCTGCGCACGCCCCTGAACGCGCTGCTGATCATGGCGCGGCTCCTGTCCGACAACCGCGCCGGCAACCTGACCGAGGAACAGCTGAAATGGACCGCCACGATCGAAAGCTCGGGGCAGGACCTGCTGGTGCTGATCAACGACATCCTCGATCTGGCCAAGGTCGAGGCCGGCAAGCTGGACATGAGCCCGGAACGGGTGCTGCCGGGAACGGTGGCCGACAAGCTGGTCCGCGCCTTCACCCCGCAGGCCCAGGCCAAGCGGCTGGTGCTGCGGGTCGAGGCGGAAGAGGGCCTGCCGCCCTTCGTCACCGATCCGGCGCGGCTGGAACAGGTGCTGCGCAACTTCCTGTCGAACGCGCTGAAATTCACCGAACGCGGCGAGGTCGTGCTGGGCGTGAAGCGCGGCGATGGCGGGCTGGTCTTTTCGGTCCGCGACACCGGCATCGGCATCGCGCAATCGGAACAGGACGCGGTGTTCGAGGCCTTCCGGCAGGCCGACGGCACCATCAGCCGCCGCTATGGCGGCACCGGGCTGGGGCTGTCGATCTCGCGCGAGCTGGCGGGTCTGCTGGGCGGGCGGATCACGCTGCAAAGCGCCGAGGGCGTGGGCAGCACCTTAGCGCTGCATCTGCCGATGGAGATGCCGCAGCAGGCCGCGTCGCGCCCGGCCCCGCAGCGCACCCTGCCGCCGCAGCCGCTGCGCCGCATCCCGGCCGAGGCGAAGGAGCGGACCCTGCCGCCGGTGCCGGCGGGCGCGGACGATCCCGCGGCGCTGTCGGGTCTGGCGGGCGTGGAGGACGACCGCGGCAGGCTGAACCCGGACGCGCGGCTGATCCTGGTGGTCGAGGACGATCCCGCCTTCGCGCGGGTGCTGGTGGACCTGACCCATGACCTCGGCTTCCAGTGCATCGTCTGCGGCACGGCGGAGGGTGGCATCGCCGCCGCCCGCCAGCATCTGCCGCATGCGATCGTGCTGGACGTGGGCCTGCCCGACCATTCGGGGCTGACCGTGCTCGACCGGCTGAAGCGCGACGTGTCCACCCGCCACATCCCGGTGCACATGGTCTCGGCCGAGGATTACACCAAGCAGGCGCTGGAACAGGGCGCGCTCAGCTATCTGCTGAAGCCGGTGAAGCGCGAGGAACTGATGCAGGCGCTGGAACGGCTGGAGGACCGGCTGGCCCAGCGGATGCGCCGGGTGCTGATCGTCGAGGACGATCCGGCGCAGCTGGACGGGCTGAAGGCGCTGCTCGGCAGCAAGGTCGTGGAAACGGTGGGCGCCGCCACCGCTGGCGAGGGGCTGGCGGTGCTGCGCCGGGGCGGGGTGGACTGCCTCGTGCTGGACATGACGCTGCCCGACGCCTCGGGCTTCGACCTGCTGTCGGCGCTGGACGAGGACGAGACCATCTCGTTCCCGCCGGTGATCGTCTATACCGCCCGGGCGCTGGACGAGGCCGAGGAGCTGCGCCTGCGCCGCTATTCCAAGTCGATCATCATCAAGGGCGCGAAATCCCCCGAACGGCTGATCGACGAGGTGACGCTGTTCCTGCACCAGATGGTCAGCGACCTGCCGGAACAGCAGCAGCGGCTGCTGGCCGCCTCGCTGAACCGCGACGCGATGCTGGAGGGGCGGCGCATCCTTGCGGTCGAGGACGACATCCGCAACATCTATGCCCTGACCGGGGTGTTCGAGCCGCATGGCGCCACCGTCCAGATCGCCCGCAACGGGCGCGAGGCGCTGGAGGTGCTGGGCCGCGTGGCGGACGGGGCCTCGCCAGGGATCGACCTGGTGCTGATGGACGTGATGATGCCGGAAATGGACGGGCTGACCGCAACCCGCGAGATCCGCAGGCAGGAGCGGTGGAAGAACCTGCCCATCATCATGCTGACCGCCAAGGCGATGGCCGACGACCAGGCCACCTGTCTTGCCGCCGGGGCGAACGATTACCTGGCGAAGCCGCTCGACGTCGACAAGCTGCTGTCGCTGGCGCGGGTGTGGATGCCGCGATGAAGGACAGCCTGCCCGCCAGCAGCCCCGAGGCCATCGAACTCGACCTGTTCGTCGAGGCGTTGCACCGCCGCTATCACTACGATTTCCGCGCCTATTCGCGCGGGTCGCTGCTGCGCCGGGCGCATCTGGCCTGCGAGCGGCTGGGCTGCGAGACGCTGTCGGCGCTGCAGGCGCGGGTGCTGCGCGAGCCGGAGCTGATCCCGGCGGTGATCGACTGCCTGACGGTACAGGTCAGCGAGATGTTCCGAGACCCGGCCTATTTCCTCGCCCTGCGCCAGCAGGTGATCCCGCATCTGCGCACCTTCCCCTCGCTGAAGGTCTGGGTGGCGGGCTGCAGCGAGGGCGAGGAGCTGTATTCGCTGGCGATCCTGTTCCGGGAGGAAGGGCTGCTGGACCGCACGATGTTCTACGCGACGGAGATCAACCGCCGCGCGCTGGCCCGGGCCGAGGCCGGGGTCTATGACATCGACCGGCTGCCGCTGTTCACCGCCAACCACCAGAAGGCTGGCGCGCGCGGGTCGCTGGCCGATCACTACACCTCGGGCTATGGCGCGGCGGTGTTCGACCGGCAGCTGCGGGCGCGCACGGTCTTTGCCGAACACAGCCTCGCCACCGATCAGGTGTTTTCCGAGATGCACCTGATCTCGTGCCGCAACGTGCTGATCTATTTCGACCCGATGCTGCAGGACCGGGCCTTCGGCCTGTTCCGCGACGCGCTGGTGCGCGGGGGCTTCCTCGGGCTCGGCGCGCATGAGACGCTGCGCTTCTCGGCCCATGCCGAGGCCTTCGGCAGCTTCGCCGAGGATCAGCGCATCTGGCGCCGCAACGCCCTGGGTCAGAGAAAGGAGACCGACAGCCATGTCGCCTGAGCCGATCCGTTTCCTGCTGGTCGACGACCTCGAGGACAATCTGGTGGCGCTGGAGGCGCTGCTGCGGCGCGACGGGCTGGAGATGCATCGCGCGCGGTCGGGGGCCGAGGCGCTGGAACTGATGCTGGCCAACGACTATGCGCTGGCGCTGCTCGACGTGCAGATGCCGGGCATGGACGGCTATGAGCTGGCCGAGCTGATGCGCGGCACGGAACGGACGCGGAAGATCCCGATCATCTTCGTGACTGCCGCGGCGCATGACGACCGCAGGCTGTTCCGCGGCTATGAGGCCGGGGCGGTGGACTACATCTTCAAGCCGATCGACCCGATCATGCTGCGGTCGAAGGCCAAGGTCTTCTTCGAGCTCGGCCGGCAGGCGCAGGAGTTGCAGCGCCAGCGGGACGAGACGCGGGCCGTGTCGCAGAACCTCGCCGCCGCGCTGTCGCGGCTGCGGGCGCATCAGGACAACTCGCCGCTGGCCATCGTCGAGCTGAACGCGGATCTGGTGATCCGCGACTGGTCGAAGGGGGCGGAACGGATGTTCGGCCGCGCCGCCGCCGACATGCTGGGGCAAAGCGCCGAGGCCACGGGCTGGATCGCCGCCGAGGCGGCGGACCGCATCCGGGCGCTGGTGGCCCCCGCCGCGGGGACGCAGCCGCTGCGCGAGGCGCTGTCGCTGACCGCGCTGACCGGCGAGGGGCGGCCGGTCGATTGCGAATGCTACGGCTCGTTCCTGTCGGGGCAGGGCCTGTCCGGGCCGGGGGGCGACCTGTCGCTGAGCCTGCAGATGCTGGACGTGACCGAACGGCGCCGCGCCGAAGAGGTGCGCAACCTGCTGATCGGCGAGCTGAACCACCGGGTGAAGAACACGCTGGCCAATGTGCAGGCCATCGCCCGGCAGACGCTGCGCCGCACCAATGCGCCGGAACGGTTCGTCCCCACCTTTGCGGGGCGGCTGCAGGCGCTGGCGGGCGCGCATTCGATCCTCAGCGACGCGACCTGGCACGGGGCGGAACTGGCGCAGTTGGTGGCCGATCAGGTGCGGGTGGGCACGCTCGACGCGGACCGGCTGGACCTGTGCGGCCCCCGGGTGCGGCTGTCGCCGGAACATGCGCTGCGCATGGCGCTGACGCTGCACGAACTGGCGACCAATGCGGCGAAGTATGGGGCGCTGTCGGTGCCCTCGGGCCGGATCGCGCTGGACTGGACGGTGGAACCTTCCACCGGAGAGGTCGAGGCGCTGGATCTGGTCGTGCGCTGGCAGGAACGCGGCGGCCCCGCCGTGGTGCCGCCGGCGCAGACGGGCTTCGGCTCGACCCTGATCGGGGCGGGGGCGATGGGCGACGGCGCCGCGGCCGAGGCCGACTGGCAGCCGGGCGGCGTGATATGGACGATCCGGCTGCCGGTGGCGGCGGATGCGCTGCTCGACCCGCCGCGCGCGCAGGCACCGGCCCGTCCCGCCCCGCTCCGGCGGGCGGCCGAGACGACGCTGACACCGATCCCGCTGCCGCCGCCGGACGGCGCGCTGAACGGCCGCCGCCTGCTGGTGATCGAGGACGAGGCGCTGGTGGCGCTCGATCTGGTCGCGGAACTCGAGGAGGCGGGGGCCGAGGTGGTGGGGCAGGCGGCCAGCGTCCCCGAGGCGCTGGAACTGCTGCGCGAGATCGCGGCGGATGCGGCGCTGCTGGACGGCAATCTCGGCGGGCAGACGGTGGATGACGTGGCCGCCGAACTGGCCCGGCGCGGCATCCCGTTCTGCTTCGTCAGCGGTTATGGCCGCGAACATCTTCCGCAGGGATTCGCCGGTGTGCCGGTGGTGGAAAAGCCCTTCCGCGTCGATGCGCTGCTGCGCACGGTCGAGACGCTGTCGTCGGCCCTGCCGCCCGCCGCCCGGCCCGAACCCGCGCCGGAGCCCGAGTCAACGCCCCTGCCCGGACGCGTCGCCAGCGCCTGACACCGCAGCATCGCGGCGCAAGTCCCGTCCGCGCGGCATTTTCCGGCGCGGCCCCCGGCCGGTGGGCCTGCGGGCGTTCCGGGGCCGTGCCGGACCCTGACGCCGCGGGTCCGGCACGGCCGGGCGTATGTCATAAACCTGTTACTCTTCTGTCGCAAAAGCGTGGCCTCGTATCCCTAGACCGGGCGTCGAGGCGCCCGGGGGCCGTCCCGGTTTGCCCATGCAGATCATGCAGGAGATTGCAATGAAATCCGTGAAACTCACCGCTTCGGCGCTGGCGATCGCTGCCGTCGCCGCGACCGCCGCCTCGGCTCGCGACCAGGTCCAGTCGGCCGGCTCCTCGACCGTGCTGCCCTACGCCACCATCGTCGCCGAAGCCTTCGGCGAAAACTTCGACTTCCCGACCCCGGTCGTCGAATCGGGCGGTTCGGGCGCTGGCCGCAAGAAGCTGTGCGAAGGCGTGGGCGAGAACACCATCGACATCGCCAACTCCTCCTCGCGCATTTCGCAGTCGGACATCGATCTCTGCGCCCAGAACGGCGTGACCGAGATCATGGAAGTCCGCTTCGGCTATGACGGCATCGTCTTCGCCTCGGACATCGACGGCCCGTCCTTCGCCTTCACCCCCGCCGACTGGTTCCAGGCGCTGGCCGCCCAGGTCGTCGTCGACGGTCAGGTCGTGGCCAACCCGAACAGCAACTGGTCGGACGTGAACGCGGAACTGCCGGACCAGGAAATCCTGGCCTTCATCCCGGGCACCAAGCACGGCACCCGTGAAGTGTTCGACACCAAGGTTCTGGTCGCCGGCTGCGAAGAGTCGGGCGCCTACGAAGCCTTCGTGGCCGCCAACAACGGCGACGAGGATGCGGCGGAAGAGGCCTGCATGACCGTCCGCACCGACGGCGTGTCGGTCGACATCGACGGCGACTACACCGAAACGCTGGCCCGCATCGACGCGAACCCGAACGCCATCGGCGTGTTCGGCCTGTCGTTCTACCAGAACAACACCGACAAGCTGAAAGTCGCGACCATGAACGGCGTCGAGCCGTCGGTCGAAAGCGTTGCCTCGGGCGAATACCCGGTGTCGCGCCCGCTGTACTTCTACGTCAAGAAGGCCCATATCGGCGTGATCCCCGGCCTGCAGGAATACATCGACTTCTTCGTGTCGGACGACATGGCCGGCCCGGAAGGCCCGCTGGCCGCCTATGGCCTGGTTCCCGATCCGGAACTGGCCGCGACCCAGGAAATGGTCGCCAACGGCACCCCGATGGGTCCGCTGAACTGATCTGAGCCATCGACCGGGCGGCGCGCAGGCGCCGCCCGGTTCCCCTCCGGCGCCAGACATCGTTCGCCTCAGGAACCCCCCATGAGCCTCAGCCTTCTCCTTCTCGTCGTGCTCGCCATCGCGGCAGCCGGCTATGTCATCGGACGGCGCCGCGCCGTGTCCGCCTCGGGTGGTGACACGCGGGTGCTGCATTCGCGCCCCGGCTATGCCGGGATGTCCGTCTTCCTGTTCAGCGCCGTGCCGGCGCTGCTGCTGATCATGGTGTGGCTGCTGGCGCAGCCGATCATCGTGGATGGCCGTGCCTCCGCGCTGATCACCGACAACGACATTCCCGATGGCAGCTCGCGCGGGCTGGTGATGAGCGACGTCCGCCGCGTGGCCGACGGGCTCGACCTGCTCGTGGACAGCGGCCAGCTGGACGAGGATGCGGTGCGCACGATGCGCGCCGACCTGTCCGACGTGCGCGGCCGGATGGGCAACGTGGGCGTCGCGCTCGGCTCCAGCATCCGCCCCAGCGTCTTCGAGGCCGCCAAGGCCTATCGCAGCATGAACTCCGTCGGCCGGATCGGGATGAGCATCGTGGCCATCGCCGTCGCCGGCGCGGGCTTTGCCTTCGCGCTGCGCCGGATCGAACGCGAGTTCCGCGCCCGCAATGTCGTCGAACATTTCGTCAAGGCGCTGCTGATCCTCTGCTCGCTGGTCGCGGTGCTGACGACCTTCGGCATCATCGGCTCGCTGGTCTTCGAGACCATCCACTTCTTCCAGATGTATCCGGCCACCGAGTTCTTCTTCGGCACGGTCTGGAGCCCGCGCTTCGGCGGCGGGTCGGACCTGGGCATCCTGCCGCTGGTCTGGGGCACCTTCTACATCTCTATCGTCGCGCTGCTGGTGGCGGTGCCGATCGGGCTGCTGGCGGCGATCTACCTGTCGGAATACGCGACCAAGCGGGTGCGCGCCTTCGCCAAGCCGCTGATCGAGGTTCTGGCCGGCATCCCGACCATCGTCTACGGCCTCTTCGCGCTGATCACCGTGGGCCCGCTGCTGCGCGACTACTTCGCCCAGCCCCTCGGCATCGGCAACTCCTCGTCCTCGGTGATGACCGCGGGCATCGTCATGGGGATCATGATCATCCCCTTCGTGTCCTCGCTGTCGGACGACATCATCAACGCGGTGCCGCAATCGCTGCGTGACGGCTCGCTCGGCCTGGGCGCCACCCGGTCCGAGACCATCCGCCAGGTGGTGCTGCCCGCCGCCCTGCCGGGCGTCGTCGGCGCCATCCTGCTGGCCGCCAGCCGCGCCATCGGCGAGACGATGATCGTGGTGCTGGGGGCGGGGGCCGCGGCGAAGCTGTCGCTGAACCCCTTCGAGGCCATGACCACGGTGACTGTGAAGATCGTCAGCCAGCTGACCGGCGACACCGAATTCGCCAGCCCCGAGACGCTGGTGGCCTTTGCGCTGGGCCTGACGCTGTTCACGGTCACGCTCGCGCTCAACATCCTCGCGCTCTACATCGTGCGCAAATACCGGGAGCAGTACGAATGACCGACGCGACCGCCCCTGCCGCGGCTCCGGCGCCGCGCCCCGGCCACACCGCCGGCTCCCTGCTGACGCTCGACAAGCGCACCCGCGCCCGCAACGCCGCCGAGGCCCGCTTCCGCCTCTATGGCGCGATCGCGGTCGGCATCGCGCTGGTGGCGCTGGTCTGGCTGCTGATCTCGATCATGTCGGGCGGGCTCAGCGCCTTCCGCCAGACGATGATCACCATGCCGGTCTACCTGCCGGCCGAGGAACTGGACGAGGCCGGCAACCGCAACCCGGCCGAGATGTCGCGGGTCACGACGCTGGGCTATGCCCGGGTGCTGGACCAGGCGCTGATCGCGCTGATGGCCGAACAAGGCATCGCCATCGAGGGCCTGTCCGAGGACGACGCCTCCGACATCATCAGCCAGGAAGCGGCGGCGCAGCTGCGCAACCGCGTGCTGGCCAATCCCGACCTCGTCGGCACCACGGTCGAATCCGAGGTCCTGACCAACGGCCGGATCGACGGCTACTTCAAGGGCCGCGTGACGATGGCCAGCGCCGAGCTGGACAGCAACGTGACGCCCGAACAGCTGCGGCTGGCCGATGCGCTGCGGGCGAACGGCGTGCTGGAAAAGCGGATCAACTGGGCCTTCCTGACCATGCCCGACGCATCGGACCAGCGGCCCGAGGCCGCGGGCCTGGGCGTGGCGATCCTCGGGTCGCTCTACATGATGCTGGTGGTGCTGGTGCTGTCGGTGCCGATCGGCGTCGCCGCCTCGATCTACCTCGAGGAATTCGCGCCGAAGAACCGCTTCACCGACCTGATCGAGGTGAACATCGCCAACCTCGCCGCGGTGCCCTCCATCGTCTTCGGTATCCTCGGCCTGGCCATCTTCATCAACTTCGCCGGGCTGCCGCAATCGGCGCCGGTGGTGGGCGGCCTCGTGCTGACGCTGATGACGATCCCGACCATCATCATCGCCACCCGCGCCGCGCTGAAGGCGGTGCCGCCCTCCATCCGCGACGCGGCCCTCGGCGTCGGCGCCTCGAAGATGCAGTCGGTCTTCCACCATGTGCTGCCGCTGGCGATGCCGGGCATCCTGACCGGCACCATCATCGGCCTGGCGCAGGCGCTCGGCGAAACCGCGCCGCTGCTGCTGATCGGCATGGTCGCCTTCGTGCGGAACTATCCCTCGGCCCCGCCCGAGGGGATATTCGACCCTGCCTCGGCCCTGCCGGTGCAGGTCTACAACTGGACTCAGCGGGGCGATCCGGCCTTCGTCGAACGGGCATCGGGCGCGATCATCGTGCTGCTGGTGTTCCTGATCCTGATGAATGCCGTCGCCATCATCCTGCGCCGCCGCTTCGAGCGCCGCTGGTAACGGGGAACAAGCGCCATGAACGACATGCGACTGGTGGAGAGAGACGTGGACGCCACTGACATCAAGATCAAGGCCCGCAACGTGCAGGTCTATTACGGGGCGTCTCACGCCATCAAGGATGTGGACGTGGACATCCTCGACAAGACGGTGACGGCCTTCATCGGGCCGTCGGGCTGCGGCAAGTCGACCTTCCTGCGCTGCCTCAACCGGATGAACGACACGATCGACATCGCCCGGATCGAGGGCCAGATCCTGCTCGACGGCGAGGACATCTACGACAAGCGCGTGGACCCGGTGCAGCTGCGGGCCAAGGTCGGGATGGTGTTCCAGAAGCCGAACCCCTTCCCCAAGTCGATCTACGACAACGTGGCCTACGGGCCGAAGATCCATGGCCTGACCCGCAGCAAGGCGGAGCTGGACGAGGTGGTTGAAAAGTCGCTGCGCCGTGCCGCGCTGTGGGGCGAGGTCAAGGATCGCCTCGACAAGCCGGGCACCGGCCTGTCCGGCGGCCAGCAGCAGCGCCTGTGCATCGCCCGCGCCGTGGCGACCAGCC
This sequence comes from Frigidibacter oleivorans, assembly GCF_003993775.1. Classification (GTDB taxonomy): domain Bacteria; phylum Pseudomonadota; class Alphaproteobacteria; order Rhodobacterales; family Rhodobacteraceae; genus Frigidibacter; species Frigidibacter oleivorans. Next base: position 222,729 of record NZ_RJRZ01000003.1, on the reverse strand, counting down.
CGGAAGTGCTGCTGATGGACGAGCCCTGCTCGGCGCTGGACCCGATCGCCACCGCGCAGGTCGAGGAACTGATCGACGAGCTGAAGCAGAACTTCTCGGTGGTGATCGTCACCCACTCGATGCAGCAGGCCGCCCGCGTCAGCCAGCGGACCGCCTTCTTCCACCTTGGCAATCTTGTCGAATACGGCGAGACCGGCCAGATCTTCACCAATCCGAGCGACCCGCGCACGGAAAGCTACATCACCGGCCGGATCGGGTAAGAGAGGATGACGCAGATGGAACCGCATATCGCCTCGGTCTTCGACCGGGATCTCGAGGCCGTGCAGGCCATGATCATGAAGATGGGCGGCGTGGTCGAGGCCCAGATCCTCGACAGCGCGCAGGCGCTGGAATCCCGCGACGCCGAACTGGCCGAGAAGGTGCGCGTCACCGACCGGGTGGTGGACGAGCTGGAAGAGCGGGTGAATGCCGAGGCCGCGCGCCTGCTGGCGCTGCGCCAGCCCACCGCCTCGGACCTGCGCACCGTGCTTGCCGTGATGAAGATCGCGGCCAGCCTCGAACGCGTCGGCGACTATTGCAAGAACATGGCCAAGCGCAGCCATGTCCTGGCCAACATGCCCTCGATCAACGGTTCCGGCATGGCGCTGCGGCGCATGGCCAAGACCGTCGAGGGGATGATGAAGGATGCGCTGGACGCCTATATCAAGCGCGATGTCGAACTGGCGCAGGACGTGCTGTCCCGCGACCAGGACGTGGACCAGATGTACAACGCGCTGTTCCGGGAATTCCTGACCTACATGATGGAAGACCCGCGCAACATCACGCCCTGCATGCATCTGCACTTCATCGCCAAGAACATCGAGCGGATGGGCGACCACGCGACGACCGTGGCCGAGCAGGTGATCTATCTGGTCACCGGCAACATGCCCGACGAGCCGCGCCCGAAGACCGAAAGCGTGATGCCGGCGGATCTGGGCGACGGCGAGGACTGAGCCGATGCCCGCCGATATTCCTTCGGTCCTGATCGTCGAGGACGAATCCGCCCAGCGGGAAGTCCTCGCCTACAACCTCGAGGCCGAAGGCTTTCGCGTGGCGCAGGCGGAGAACGGCGAGGAGGCGCTCCTCCTCGTCGCCGAGGATCGTCCCGACCTGATCGTGCTGGACTGGATGCTGCCCAGCGTGTCGGGGATCGAGGTCTGCCGCCGGCTGAAAAGCCGCAGCGACACAAGGGGCGTGCCGATCATCATGCTGTCCGCCCGGTCGGAAGAGGTGGACCGCGTGCGCGGGCTGGAAACCGGCGCCGACGACTATGTGGTGAAGCCCTATTCGGTGGTGGAACTGATGGCCCGGGTGCGCACGCAGCTGCGCCGCACGCGGCCCGCCACCGTGGGCGAGACGCTGGAATTCGAGGACATCCGCCTCGACGCCGAAAGCCACAAGGTCTTTCGCGGCGAAAAGCTGCTGAAGCTGGGTCCGACGGAGTTCCGCCTGCTGGCCACCTTTATGGAAAAGCCGGGCCGGGTCTGGAGCCGCGAACAGTTGCTGGACCGGGTCTGGGGCCGCGACATCTATGTCGACACCCGGACGGTGGATGTGCATATCGGCCGGCTGCGCAAGGCGCTGTGCCAGCATGGCGGGCCGGATCCGGTGCGCACCGTGCGCGGCGCGGGTTACGCCCTCGGCTGACATTGACGGCTGACACGTCGGGCTGACGGGGCCGCCCCGGCACGGGCGCGCGGCCTGCTGCGGCAGTTGCGCCACGGTCCCGCGGCAGGCATGCGGGGCGGCGGCCCCGCAACCCCCAGTTGCCTTGCCGGGGACGGCCATCCGGGATAGGCCTGCGCAAGGGAATTCCGCGAAAAGGGCCGCAGCCGGCGCATGGACAGCTCGTCCGGTCACAGCCAGACCGTCATCGTCGCGCCGCCGGACGCAGCGCCGGAAGACCCCCCGCGCCTCCGGCTGCTGGCGGTCCTGGCGGTGGCGCTGGCCTATTTCGGCTTTGGCAGCCTCGGGCTGGAACTGGCCATCGCGCCCGTGCATTCCGGGACGATCTGGCCCGGCGCCGGGGTGGCGCTGGCGTCGCTGCTGGTCCTGGGCCGGCGCTGCTGGCCCGGGATCACGCTGGGGGCGATGGCGCTGGTGCTGCATGCCTTCGGTCCCGACACGCCGCTGACGCTGGCGGAGCGGCTGACCGTCGCGCTTGCCATCGGCATCGGGGCGACGCTGCAGGCCGTGCTTGCCACCCTGCTGCTGCGCCAGTTCTTCGGGGCGCCGCTGGCGTTGAACCAGCGGCGCGACTGGCTGGTGCTTGCGCTGGCCGCGGGGCCGGCCGGGTGCCTGCTGTCCCCGGCGGTGGCGGTTCTGGCGCTGGCCTGGGGCGGGATCGTCCCGGCCGCCGTCGCGCCCGACATCTGGTTCGGCTGGTGGCTGGGCGACATGCTGGGCGTGGCGATCGTCCTGCCGCTGGCGCTGCTCGGCCCGGCGCCGCAGCCGCCGCTGCTGTGGCGGGGGCAGGTGCCGGCGCGGATCGGCGCGATGGGGGCGGCCATCGTGCTGCTGTGCCTCGGGGCCACGCTCTATGCCTGGGCGATGATCGGCCGGATCGTCGACGAGCGCAACGACGCCGCCTTCGACCGGATCGCCGATGTCAGCGTGTCGCTGCTGACCCACCGGCTGGAATCCTACATCCGCACCCTCGACGCCGCCGCAGGGCTGGTCGCCGCTTCGGACCGGCTGGAGGTGGCGGAGTGGCGCGCCTTCGTCGCGGCGCAGGACCTGGAGCAGGCGATGCCCGGGGTGGTGGGGCTGGGGCTGATCGTGCCGGTTCCGGCGGCCGGGGTGCCCGCGCTCGAGCGGCAGATGGCGGCGGAGATCGGCGCGCCCTTCCGCGTGCATCCGGACAGCGCCGCCGATACCCGCTTCATCGTGCGCCTGATCGAGCCGCTGGAGCAGAACGGCCCCGCGCTCGGGCTCGATTTCGCGATCGACCCGGTGCGCGTCGCGCTGGCGGAAACCGCGCGCGACACCGGCCTGACACGGGTCACGCCGCCGCTGGCGCTGGTTCAGGATGTGGCCTCCGGTCCCGCCTTCCTGCTGATCCAGCCGGTCTATCGCGGCGGGCAGGTGCCGCAGCGCGTGGCCGACCGGCGGGCCCGGCATATGGGCTGGGTCTATGCGCCGCTGGTCGCGCGGGACTTCTTCGACGGCATCATGTTGTCCGAACCCCGCAACTTCGACCTGACGGTCACCGACGCGGCCGAGCAGGGCACCGATGCCCGGACCGTCTTCGCCTCGGCCCGGGCCGTGACCGAAGCGCCGCCCGCCCATCAGGCCGAGCGGCAGCTCAACGCCTTCGGCCGGTCCTGGTCGCTGACGTTCCGGAGCACCGGCACCTTCGTCGCAACCACGAGCGAGGCGCAATCCGGGGTGGTGTTGATCGTGGGGCTGATGCTGACCGCGATGGTGGGCACGCTGTTCACGCTGCTGCAGCACCGGACCGAGGTGGTGCAGGCGCTGGTCGATGCCAAGACCCGCGAACTGGCCAGCCAGGAACAGCACACGCGGTCGGTGATCGACACCGCGATGGTGGGGATCCTGCTTCTGGACCACCGGGGCCGGATCATCGCGCTGAACCGCGCGGCCGAAGCGATCTTCGAGGCCCGCTCCTCGGAACTGCTGGGCCGGCCGCTGTCGGGGCTGGTCCCGATCGGCCCGGTCTGGCCGCTGCCGGAAGAGAACCTCGCGAGCGCGCCAGAACGCGCCCTTCGGGTGGAACGGGCGGACGGGCAGGGCGCCTATCTCGAATTGCAGTTCAACCGCTGGGAAGCCGAGGACGGACAGGCCCGGCATACGGCGATCATCCGCGACATCACCGTGCGCCAGCGGGCCGAGACCCAGCTGGCCGAGGCCGAGCGCCGCTGGAACCTGGCGCTGACCGGCGCGCGGATCGCGGTCTTCGACGTGGACCTGCGCCGGCGACGCCAGATCGTGTCGCATAACTGGTTCGACCTGATGGGTATGCCCGCGCCCGAGGGCGGCGGCCCCGTCGTCATCGACCGCGACGTCTGGCTGCGCCGGCTGCATCCCGAGGATGCGCCGCAGGTGCTGGCGGCGGACCTGGCCTGCGCGCGGGGGGAAACCGACCGCTCGATCGCCCAGTACCGCATCCTGACCGAGGATGGCCATCAGCGCTGGATGCGGTCCGAGGCGACGGTGCCGGAACATGACGGCGAGGGCCGGCCGATCCGTCTGCTGGGCGTGCAGATCGACGTGACCGAACTGCAGGAGGCGCTGGAGGCCCTGCGCCGCAGCGAGGCCCGGTTCCGCGAGGTGGTGGACCTCGCGCCGGTGGGCATGGCGCTGGTGGACGGGGGCGGGCGGCTGGTGCAGGCCAATGCCGCGCTCTGCCGCTTCACCGGTTTCGGCGGCGGGGAACTGGTGGGGATGCGGCTGAGCGACCTGCTGGCGCCGGGCAGCGAGGGCGTCGCCTGTTCCGACTTCCGCGCGCTCGACCGGGGCGAACGCCGGCTGATCGTGTCCGAGGACCAGTACCTGCGCAAGGACGGGCGCCCGGTCTGGGGGCTGCTGTCCGTGTCGCGGCTGGCCGGCGACGGCGACATCGGCGGCGACATCGGGGGCGGCGCGGGCAGCGATGGCCGCGCCCGTTATATCGCCCAGATCCAGGACATCACCGAACGCAAGGAGGTCGAGCAGCTGAAAAGCGATTTCGTGGCGACCGTCAGCCACGAATTGCGGACCCCGCTGACCTCGATCAAGGGCTCGATCGGGCTGGTCCTGGGCGCGATGGGGGCCGACCTGCCGCCCAAGGCGTCGCGGCTGCTGTCCATCGGGCAGAAGAACTGCGACCGGCTGATCACCCTCGTCAACGACATCCTCGACATGGAAAAGATCGCCTCGGGGCGGTCGCACTTCTCGATGGTGGCGGCCGATATCGGCGCGCTGGTGGAACAGGCGGTGGCGGCCAACCAGCCCTACGGGCAGGAATTCGAGGTCGCCTTCGCGCTCGACCGGCCGGCGGGGCGGCTGATGGCCAGCGTCGATCTGGACCGGTTCCAGCAGGTGATGGCGAACCTGCTGTCGAACGCCGCGAAGTTCTCGCCCCGCGGGGGCCGGGTCGCGGTGACGGTGCAAAGCGATGGCCGCCGGGTCCGGGTCGGCGTGCGCGACCATGGCGAGGGCGTGCCCGAGGAGTTTCGCGACCATATCTTCGAGCCGTTCTCGCAGGCCGACAGTTCCGCCACCCGCGCCAAGGGCGGCACCGGGCTGGGGCTGAACATCTCGCGCCAGATCATGGACCGGATGAACGGCGAGATCGGCTTCGACAGCCGGCCGGGCGAGGGCGCCGAGTTCTGGATCACGCTGCCGCTGCTGGAACGGGTCGGCCGGACGGCGCTGCTGCCCGCGCCCGAGGGGCAGGAGCGGCCGGCCCGGTGCCCCGCCATCCTGCATGTCGAGGACGACTCGGACTTCGCCGAGGTGTTCCGCTCGGCCTTCGGCGCGCGGGCGGATGTCACCTGCGCGGCGAGCATCGCCGAGGCGACCGAGGCGCTGAACCGGCGCCGCTTCGACCTCGTGGTGCTGGACTGGTCGCTGCCGGATGGCGGCGGGCAGGCGCTGCTGGCGGTGCTGGCCGAACTGCAGCCCGATGCCGCGGTCTTCGGACTGAGCGCGCAGGACACGCCCGTGCCCGACCCGCGCATCCGGCGCAACATCATCAAGTCGCGCGCACAGCTGGACCGGATCGTCGAGGATATGCTCGCGGCCGTCGTCTGACCCCCGTTCCGGCAGGATCCTTTCGCGGAACGTCACCATTCGTGCCACATTCGGTCGTGGATTTGCCGCGGTTGCGAAATAGAAGGGTCCGAGCCAAACGCACCGGGGGACAGGATGCGCGGCCTGATGGTCTATATCGCGTCGGATTTCGGCGTGTCGGCGGTCACGGGACTGCTCGGGATCAGCCTGCTGACGGCCTGTCTGGTCGTCGTCCAGATCCGCGCGCGGCGGCAATACCGGCGCCTGTCGCGGCAGTTGCAGCTGTATCGCGCCGCCGTGGATGAACATTGCATGGTCAATGTCAGCGATGCGGCGGGGCGGATCACCGCGGTCAACGACCGGTTCCTCGCCTCCTCGGGGTTCGAGCGGTCGGCGGTGCTGGGCCGCACCCTCTGCGACCTGGCCCCCGGCACGGTCACCCCCAAACGGATCGCCGAGGTCGATGCGGCGCTGCGTGCGGGCCGCCCCTGGCGGGGCGAGACGGAATGGCGCCGCGCCGATGGCACCGCCTTCTGGACCCGCTCCACCATCGTGCCGGTCCTCGACCGGGCGGGGCGGCTGGTCGAGAGCTTCGCGATCCGCACCGATATCAGCGAGGTGAAGAAGACCGGGTCCGAGGCGCAGCTGCGCGCGACGCTGGACCTGCTGCAGGACGAGGTCTGGATGTTCACGCCCGAGGATCACCGCATCCTCTACATGAACGGCCCGGCGCGGCGCCGTGCCGCCGCGGATGGCTGGGGCCCCGCCGGCACGGCCGCCGGCACGCTGCCCGCCACGCTCGATGCCGCCGGCGGGCTGGACGACCCCGACCGGCTGCGGCACGAAACGGCGCGGCTGCTGCGCGGCGAGGCGCGCTCTGCCACCTACGAGGTGCAGCGGCAGGGGCCGGACGGGACCGAGCGCGTGGCCGAGGTGACGCTGCAACTGATCGCGCCCGTGGGCAACGCGCCCCGCTTCGTCGCCGTGCTGCGAGACATCACCGAACGGCAGGCGGCGGCCCGGGCGAAGTCGCAATTCGTGGCGATGGTCAGCCATGAACTGCGGACGCCGCTGACCTCGATCAAGGGGGGGCTGGGGCTTCTGGCGATGTCGACCATGGCGCAGCTGTCGGACCGGGGGCGGTCGCTGCTGTCGGTGGCGCTGCGCAACACCGACCGGCTGATGCTGCTGATCAACGACATCCTCGACCTCGAAAAGATCGACGCAGGGATGATGGATTTCACCGTCGCGCCGCTCGACCTCTGCGCGCTGGTGGCCGAGGCGGCCGAGGCCCATGCCGGCTATGGCGCGGAATTCGGGGTGCGGTTCGTCACCGTCTGCCCGGACGGGCCGGTCCGGGTGAACGGCAGCGCGCCCCGGCTGATGCAGGTCATGGCCAACCTGATGTCCAATGCCGCGCGCTTCTCCTCGCCGGGCGAGGTGGTGGAACTGGGCGTGCAGGTTCGGGACGGCCGCGCCCGCGTCCATGTCCGCGACCGCGGGGCGGGGATCCCGGTCGAGGCGCAGCCGCGCATCCTGATGCGCTTCACCCAGGCCGAGGGCGGCGACCGGCGGCGCACCGGCGGCACCGGGCTGGGCCTGTCGATCGTCAAGGCGATCCTCGAACGCCACGGCAGCGAGATCCGCTTCGTCTCGACCCCCGGCGAGGGCAGCGAGTTCTTCTTCGACCTGCCGGTGCTGACGGCAGAGGACGGGTCTGCGGACCCGGCCGCTGGACTGCTGCCCGATCCCGGCCCGGCGTTCCGCCCCCTTGACGGCGGCGGCGATGCAGACCACGCCGGGGCCGGAACCACCCCTGACGCTCCCCGGCTCCGACGCGCCTGACGGCCGCGTCCCGCCGATCCGCCGATCCGCTTCCGCAAGGACCGACCCGCCCATGGCCATCTGCATCCTTCACGTCGAGGACGATCCCGACATCCAGGAAATCGCCGCCATCGCGCTGGAAAGCGTCGGCGGCTACCGCACCGTACAGGTCTCCTCGGGCGCCGCGGCGATCGAGGCGGTGCGCGGCGGGCTGCGGCCGGACCTCTATCTGCTCGACGTGATGATGCCGGGGCTGGGGGGGGAACAGACGCTTGCCGAGCTGCGCAAGCTGCCGGGCCAGGCGGCGGTGCCTGCGATCTTCATGACCGCGAAGGCGCAGGAGGCCGATATCGCCGGGCTGCGCCGGCTGGGGGCGATCGGGGTGATCGTGAAGCCTTTCGATCCGATGATGCTGGCCACGCGGATCGGCGAGCTGTGGACCGACAGCACGGGCGGCTGAGGGCGCGGTTCGCGCCCCGTCAGCGCCCCGCCTCGGTCAGGGCGCGCGCCATCTCGTCCAGCATCAGTTCCGTCAGCGTCAGCAGGTCCGGCAGGGCCGGGGCCTCCGGCCCGCCGCGCAAATGGCCGTCGAGCGCCAGTTCCACCCGCCCCGCCGCCGCGCCGAGCGACTCGTAGCCCAGCGTCGCCGCCAGCCCCAGCGTCTTGTGCGCGCCATAGCGGATGCCGTCCAGGCCCGCGCGCCGGTCGATGGCATCGGCCTCGGGCGAGCCCAGAAGGTCGCACCAGGCGCCGAGTTCGGCCAGCCGCAATTCGATGGTGTCGAGAAACCGCAGCCGCAACTCGGCCAGCCGCACGGCCAGACGGGCAGGGCCGTCGCCGCTCTGTGCAGCTTCATCCGCCCATGTCGCCGCCGTCAATGCCGTCCCGCCTCCGACCTGTTCAGGCCAGACGGAACTGGCCCCAGCTTTCGCCCCATTTGCCGCCATCGCCGCGGGGGCCATCCTGCTCGGCATTGGCGATGGCCACGCGCAGCGCATCCACCGCCCCGCGACCGGCACGAACCAGCCCCACGCGCACCGGCGACCCTGCCCGGACCTTCACCGCCATCGGCTTGCCGCGGCTGTTGGTCAGGGCCATCTCCTCGACCACGAGATTGGCCGTGCCCTCGATCACCTCGAGGTCCAGCGCCCCGCGACCGTGCACGACGCAAACGTAGACGCCGTTTCCGGCATAGGCAATGAAATGTTCGTGCTGCGCCAGTGCGGTAGAGCAGGCTTCCGCCACGTCGGTCAGCAGGTAGCGGAAGTCGATGGGTGAGCTGACGGAATAGATCGTCTCGACCCCCACGATCTTGAAGGCGAAGATCGAGGTGGCGAACAGCCCGCCGCGCGACAGCTGCAGCACGTAGTTCTCCAGCGCCTGCAGGTCGATCACGCTGTCCACGTCCTGGATCGAGATCGGCTCGTTCAGATCGACGAAGCGTTCGCGTTCCAGTTGCAGCTGCAGGCTGGTCACCGCATCCGATTTCTCGGCCAGCGCCCGCTGCCCCTCGACCAGCCGGGCGGCCAGCCCGACGCGGGTGCCCAGCTCCATCGGATCGAAGGGCTTGGTCACATAGTCGGTCGCGCCCGCCGCGAAGGCGCGGTCGATGAAGGACCGCTGCGACATCGCGGTGATCATCACGACCGGGGCCGAACGATAGGCGGGCAGGCGGCGGATCGCCCGGCACAGCTCGATCCCGTCCATCTCGGGCATCTGGATATCCAGCAGAAAACAGTCGAAGGGCCGGTCCGCGGCGGCGATCAGATCCAGCGCCTCGCGCGCGGAGGCGGCGATGGCGAGGTCGGCAAAACCGGCCGCGCCGAGGCTTGCCGCCAGCAGATCGAGAATCATCTCGTCGTCGTCAACCGCGAGAATACGCATCGTCGGTCCTTTCCCGTCGGGTCCGCCTTGCCGGCGGGTGAGGGGCGCGCCGGGGGTGACGGGGACCCGTCTTGCCTTCACCTTCAGATTGAGCGGCGATTTGGGCGAGATTGTGGCTCGCGCAGGGTATTTCCGCTTCGCTTCCGGGGCACGATTCCGGTGGGCGCAATGTCCCGGGACGCCATTAAGCGCCCATTCAGCTCTGCATGCGAGCCTTGCCGGGTACAGGATCGAAACGCATGCACGGGTCCTGGCAGCAGTGGAGAATGCAGTGACCAGCCCAGACCCGACCGCCTCGCCCCGCCCGGGCGCCGCCGCCGCTTCGACCGGGGCACCCGCCGCGCCGATGCCCGGGCTTCCGCGGCCGGGCCTTCGTGCGCTCGCCCTGCGCCTGCCGCTGATGCTGGGCCTGATGCTGTTCCTCTGCCTCGCCGGGACGGCGGGCATCGCCTTCTGGCATGGCGCCCGCGGCCTGCGGGCGGATGCGGAACGGCGCCTCGACACGCGCCACGATGCGCTGGTGAACCGGCTCGACGCGCAATCCGCGGGCTTCCTCGCCCATCTGCAGGCGCTGGCCGCGGACCGGGCGACGCTGGCGGCGCTGCAGGGCCTGCCGACGCTGGCGATGGGCGATGGCGCGGCGGGCGATGGCCGCGGGACCGTCCGGCTGTTCGACGCGGCCGGCCGGACGCTGTTCGGCGACCTCGCCGCCGACAGCCCCGCCGCGATGGCCGCGGCGGCGGCGCGCGCCTCCGGCACCCTGGCCTTCGGCGGCGATGCGGCGGGCCTGCCCTCCGCCTCTTTCGCGCTGGCGCTGCCGGTGGCCCTGCCCGCGGGCGGTCCGGCCGGCGTGGTCGCGCTGACCCTGCCCGACGATCCCTTCGGCCTTGCCGCGGCGCCCGCGCCCGATGGCGCGCTGCTGGTGACCGGGGCGACGCTGCCCGCCGACTCCGCCCTGCGCGCCCTTGCCGCAGAGGCGCTGGCGGGCCGGTCCGGCATCGCGCGAACCGGCGGCCGTTCGGGCAGCGTCGTGGCCTACGGTCCCCTGGCCTTGCCGGGCCTGCCGGCCGCCCTGCTGCTCTCCGCGCCGCAGGCCGAGGTCTATGCTCCGGTGGGACGGCTCGCCCGCGATCTCGCGCTCGGCACGGCGCTGATGATGCTCGTCGGCGCGCTCGCGATCTGGCGCGTCGCCCGCGGCATCGCCCGGCCGCTCGGGCGGCTGTCGGACACGGCGCTGCGCATCGCGGCGGGCGAACACGGGCTGGAACCGGGCGACCTGGCGCGCAGGGACGAAATCGGCGGGATCGCCGGCGCGCTCGACCGGATGCGCCGGGCGCTGATCGACGGGTCCGGGATCGCGCGCGCCGCCGCCTTCCGCTCGGCCGCGATCGACGCGACCTCGGCCGGCCTGATGACCATGGACGAGGCCTTCTGCATCACCCATGTCAACGCCGCCGCCCGCGGGCTGCTGCGCGCCAACCTCGCGGAACTGCGGCGCAACACGCCCGATCTCGACCCCGACCGGCTGGTCGGCACCTCGATGGACCGCTTCCACGTCATGCCGGCCCGGGTGCGCCAGTTGCTGGCCGACCCGGCGAACCTGCCCTTCAGCACCGATATCCGCGTCGGCAATGCCCGCTTCGCCCTGTCGATCAGCGAGGTGCGCGGCGCGGCGGGCGACAGGCTCGGCTTCGTGGTGGAATGGCGCGACGTGGCGGAACTGCGCATGAACCGCGCGCTGATCGGCGCGCTGGACCGCGACCGGCTGATGGCCGAATTCGCGCCCGACGGCACGCTGCGCAGCGCGAACGCCAATCTCTGCGCGCTTGCCGGCACCGATGCCCGCAGCCTCGCGCAGCAGCCCTGGCACCGCCTGCTGGACCTCGGCGACGGCGACGCGACCGGCGATGACTGGGCGCGCATCGCCGCGGGCGACCAGCCGGCCGGCCGCGCCGCGCTGCTGCGGCAGGGCGCCCCGGTCGCGCGGATCGAGGCGAGCTTCACCGTGGTCGCCGATGCGCAGGGCCGGCCCGAACGCATCTTCCTGATCGGCCATGACGTCACCGCGGCCGAACGCGACAAGGCGGCGGCAGAGGCCGCGCGGCAGGAAGAGGCGCGCATCCAGGATGCGGTCGTGACCGCGCTCAGCGATGCGCTGCGCCGGCTGGCGGCGGGCGATCTCACCGTCACCATCGCCACCCCCTTCGGCCCGGCCTATGACCGGCTGCGCCGGGATTTCAACGGCTCGATCGACCAGCTCGCGCGGGCGATGCGGGCCGTGGTGTCCACGGCCGAAACGATTCGGGGCGAGGCGGTGGAGATCGCCGGCGCGGCCGAGGATATGGGGCGGCGGACCGAACGGCAGGCGGCGACGCTGGAACAGACCGCCGCCGCGCTCGATCAGCTGACCGTCTCCGTCCGCTCCACCGCCTCGGGCGCGGCAGAGGCGCGGCGGGTGGTGACCGAGGCGCGCGCCGCCGCCGAACGGTCCGGCGCGGTGGTGGATGGCGCGGTCGGCGCGATGGGCGCCATCGCGGAGTCTTCGGTCCGCATCTCCTCGATCGTCTCGGTGATCGACGACATCGCCTTCCAGACCAACCTGCTCGCGCTCAATGCCGGGGTCGAGGCGGCGCGGGCGGGCGAGGCCGGGCGCGGCTTCGCCGTCGTCGCCTCCGAGGTGCGCGCGCTCGCCCAGCGGTCCTCCGAGGCCGCGCGCGAGATCGGCGGGCTGATCGCTGCCTCGGGCCAGCAGGTGCGCCATGGCGTCGATCTCGTGGCCCAGGCCGGCGAGGCGCTGCGCGGGATCCTCGGCTCGGTGGGCGATATCTCCGGCCGGGTGGCCGAAATGGCCGCCTCGGCCGAGGAACAGGCATCGGGCCTTGCCGAGATCAACATCGCCGTCAACGATCTCGACCAGGTGACCCAGCAGAACGCCGCCCTGTTCGAGGAGACGACCGCGGCAAGCCGCGGCCTCACCGAAGGCGCGGAGGCGCTGGTCCAGGCGACCGGCCGCTTCGAGGTCGGCGCCATCGCCGGCACGGCCGCCGACCCTCAGGGCGTCGACGTTCACGACGCAGGCCTTAATGCGGCGGATACCGGTGCGGCGCTGCCCACCTTCCGCCGCCGCTCGGTCTGAGGCCCGCCATGACCCGATCGCAGTTCGATGGCCCGGACCCCGCGCGCCCGGCCCGCCCGGATGGCGGCCCGCGGGCGGCCGGTCCCGGACCGGTGCGCGTGCTGGTGATCGACGACAGCCCCACCCTGCGCCGCCTGATCCGGCTGCGGCTCGCCGCCGATCCCCGGCTGCAGGTGGTGGGCGAGGCCTGCGATCCGATCGAGGCGCGCGAAGGCATCCGCGCCCTGTCGCCCGACGTGATCACCCTCGATGTCGAGATGCCGCGGATGAGCGGGCTCGATTTTCTCGAGCGGCTGATGCGGCTCAGGCCGATGCCGGTGGTCATGGTCTCGAGCGAGACCGGCCCCGGTTCGGCGGCGGCGATCGAGGCGCTGGCGCTCGGGGCGGTCGATTGCGTCGGCAAGCCGGCGCTCAACCTCCAGGACGGCTTTGCCGACCTGCCCGACCGGCTGGTCGCGGCCGCGCGGGCGCGACTGCGGCTGCCGGGCGAGACCCGCACCGCCGTGCCGCCGCCCGCGGGCTATCATTCCGATGGCCGCATCCTGCTGATCGGCGCCTCGACCGGCGGTGTCGACGCGCTGGAAACCGTGCTCGGCAGCTTCCCCGCCGATTGCCCGCCGACGCTCGTCACCCAGCACATGCCCGAGGCCTTCCTCGCGAGCTTCGCGCAGCGGCTCGACCAGATCGTCGCGCCCCGGGTCCGTCTCGGGGCCGACGGTGCCCCCCTCCTGCCAGGCACCGTGCATCTCGCGCCCGGCGGGGCGCATCACCTGGCGCTGCGGCCGGGTCATCCGCCGCTCTGCCAGCTGTCGGACGCGCCCCGGTGCAACGGGCACCGGCCCTCGGTCGAGGTGATGTTCGACAGCGCGCTGCCGATTGCGTCGCGCTGCATCGCCGTCCTGCTGACCGGTATGGGCCGCGACGGCGCCGAGGCGCTGTCCCGGCTGCGCCGGGCCGGGGCCCGCTGCCTCGCGCAGGACGAGGCCAGTTCCGTCGTCTGGGGGATGCCGCGCGCGGCGATGGAGATCGGCGCGGCGGAACGCGCGCTGCCCCTCGGCCGTATCGGGCCGGAGCTGCTGGCGATGACCGGCCAGTCTTGCGCCCCACGGCGGAGCCTCTGATGGCGGTTGCGTCCCGGTTCCGCTTTCTCGGCCAGGGCGAGTATGTGCTCGGCGATGCGACGTCGGCGCCGATCGCCACGGTGCTCGGCTCCTGCGTCGCCGCCTGCCTTCACGATCCGGTGGCCCGCCGCGGCGGGATGAACCATTTCCTGTTGCCCGAGGGCGGCGGGTCGGGCAGCGCCGCGTCGCCCGCGAGCTTCGGGGTCAACGCGATGGAATTGCTGATCAACGCGCTGCTGCGCGCCGGGGCCGAGCGCGGCCGGCTGCAGGCCAAGGTGTTCGGCGGCGCCAGCCTCCGGGTGGACCTGACCGATATCGGTGCCCGCAACGCCGCCTTCATCGCCGGTTATCTGCGGCGCGAGGGCATCGCCTGCCTCGGGCAGAGCCTCGGCGGCACATCGGCACGGCGGGTCGAGTTCTGGCCGGGCGAGGGCCGGGCGCGGCAACGGCTGGTCCAGGCCGTTCCCGACGAGATTCCGGTGCCGGCGCGGCCCGGCAACGGGGTCGAGCTGTTCGATTGAGAGGGGCGGTCAATGGCGGCGGTCACCGGCCAGACCGGCGCCGATGGCACCGGACCGCCCGCGCCGGCATCGGTTCCGCCGGTTTGGGGCGTTGCGCTGCATGTTCCGATGACGGGAGTGGCGGAGCGGTGGCAGTCGTCCCCGCCCGGATCGCCACAGCCCGCACCGCCACAGCCCGCACCGGCAAAGTACGCACCGGCGCCGCCGTTCCGCTGTCGGTTCGGCCCGTGCGGTCTGTCGCCTCGCAGGCTCTGGTTTGGACCGCCACGACCCGAACCGTCACTGCCCGAACCGGCGCGGCCGCGCCGCCGGCCTGGGCGTTGCGTTGCATGCGCCAATGACGCGGGTGGCGGCGCCGTGGCAGCCGGCGCTGTCCAAACCGCCACGGGCCCGTACCCGCCAGCCGTTCCGCCGGCATCGGCCCGGCCGGGGCGGCCGGGGAGGCCGTCGCGGGCAGTCGGGGCGCTTGATCAGGCGGCGGAACTCTGCATGCGGACCCTGAACCCGTTGCCCGGACGCGGCATCCCCGGGCCCAGCGGGCTGCGGAGCCGTATGTCGCGGACCGTGCTGTCCATGCGGCACCACATCCGCCGTCCGTCGCCGGGGCGGCGCGATCTCTGCCGTTGCGGGCGCTGCGATGTCCCCTCGTCCGGCACCAGGTGCCGCGTGCGGGGCAGGGCGATCCCCCACTCCCGGATGTGGAGAGAACGGGCGGCTCCGCGCGGGTGGACTGCGAGGCGGGTCTGCGGCAGCGGCCCGAGCGGCGGGTTGTGCCGGGGCCGCCCACCCGCCCTCTTCGGCCGGAGGCGACGGCAGACCCGGGCCGAGCCGCGCGGGGGGCTTGCTTCCGCCGTCAGAACCAGTTCACCTCGCCCGAGGGCGGCGAGGGCGGCGCGGGGTGATCGGCCCCGAGGCGCAGCGCGAGATCGCGCAGGCGCAGCAGGGCGAGGAGCGAGCGGGGGCCGCGGATGCCGTCGGGCAGGGCCCGTCCCAGCCCGTCGAGCAGCCGCGCCAGATCCTCCAGCTCCTGGGTCAGCCGGTCGAGCGCCTGCAGCCCCACGATCGACTGTTCGTCGACGCGGCCCTCGAGCCCGAGGAGCGAGAGCGCCAGCTGGGTCTCGCCTGCGGCCGCGGCGAGGCGCAATGCCTCGGCGCCGATCCGCTGCGTCAGCTGCGCGAGATTCAGGGCCTCCGACATGGCGGCCTCCTGCGGTGGATGCGGTGCGCGGGGTCCGTCACAGCCGGCCCACCACCGCCTCGATACAGGCGCGCATTTCTGCCGGAGTGAAGGGCTTCTTCAGAAAGTTGTTCATCCCGAGCGAGCGGCCGCGATCGACGATCTCGCGATCGGCGCGGCCGGTGATCAGGATGAAGCCGATAGTCCGCGTCTTCGCCTCCGCCCGCAGCGCCTGCAACAGCTGCAGCCCGTCCATCCCCGGCATGTTGAAATCGGAGATCACCAGATGCGCCGGGCTGCGCTGCAGCGCGGCGAGCGCCTCGGCGCCGCTGCTGGCATGGGCGACCTGCTGCAGCCCCATCGCGTCGAGCGCCTGCAGGATCAGGCCCCGGCTGGTGGACATGTCGTCGACGACAAGGAGGCGCAGCTTGTCCTTCAGCGACATGGCGTCTGCCCCGCCGCCCCGGACAGGCGATAGGCGGTGACGCCCACGCTGTGGAAGGGCAGTCCCGCCGGGATGCGTTCCGAATGGCCGATGAACAGCCAGCCCTCGGGCGACAGCGCCGTGGCGAAGCGCTGCCACAGCCGGTGTTGGGCCTCGACGTCGAAATAGATGGTCACGTTCCGGCAGAAGATCACGTCGAACCGGCCGGCCATCGGCCAGGGCGCGTGCAGGTTCAGTTCCCGGAACGACACGATCTCGCGCAGGCTGCGGCCGGGGCCGGCGCCGCCATCGGTGGTTTCGAACCAGCGGCGCAGGTCGGGCGGGACGGGTGCGAGATCCGCGGCGTCATAGGAGGCCGCACGCGCCAGCGCCAGCACATGCGGGTCGATATCGGTGGCGAGGATGCGGATGTCGTGGCGGTCGGGGTCGGGCAGCAGGCCGGCCAAGGTCGCCGCAATGCTGAAGGCTTCCTGCCCCGCGGCGCATCCGGCCGACCAGATGCGGATCCGCCCGCCGGACCGGGCGCGGGCGACGAGGGGCGGCAGCACCCTGTCGCGCAGCAGCGCGAAGTGATGCGGCTCGCGGAAGAATTGCGACACGTTGGTCGTCAGGGCGGAAATCATCCGCCGCCGCTCGTCCTGGCCTTCGGGCGCGGTGACGAGCGCCAGATAGCGGCCGTAATCCGGCAGGTCGAGCGCGCGCAGCCGACGGGCCAGCCGCGACTGCACGAGAGTGGTCTTCGAGGGGCCGATCACCAGCCCCGCCTCGTCATGGGCGATGCGGGCGATCTGGGCCAGTTCGGCGGGCGTGGGGGGCGGCGGGCCCGCGAGCGTGTCGGACCGTTTCACGCGGCCTCCGCGGGCGCGGGGGGCAGGATCGCGTCGAGGTCGAGCACGCGGAGCATCCGGCCCTCGACCAGCGCGATGGCCTGGACGAAGCCGTGGTTCGCCGCGGCCAGCGCGGGGGGAGGCTGCAGTTCGGCCCGCGGCAGGGCGAGGATGTCGGAGACGGCGTCGACGAGCAGGCCGACGCAGCGGGGTCCGGATTGCGCCACGACCACGGCATTGCGGGCGGCGCCCTCCACCGGGTCCATCCCCAGCCGCGCGGCGAGGTCGATCACCGGCAGCACCGTGCCGCGCAGGTTGATCACGCCGCGCATGTAGGGCGGCGCCTGCGGCAGCGGGGTGGCGCGGGTCCAGCCGCGGATTTCGCGCACCGACATGATGTCGAGGCTGTAATCCTCGCCGCCGAGGCGGAAGGACAGCAGCTCCAGATCGGTGCTGTCGGCGATGCGGTTGTCGGTCATCTCTCGGTCTCCGTCAGCCGGCATGGGCGGGACGCGGTTCGGGGTGGAATTCGGGGGGTGGCGGGACGGGCGGGAAAGGGGCGGCGCCGGAGGGCAGCCGCTGGCCCGGCTGCGGCATCAGGCCGCCAGGGTCGAGGATCAGCGCAATCCGGCCGTCGCCGAGGATGGTCGCGGCGGCGATCCCGCGGCAGCGGCCATAGCCGGATTGCAGGCCCTTGATCACCACCTGGCGCTGCTCGACGATCTCGTCGACGATCAGCGCCGCGCGGCTGCCATCCTCCTGCGCGGTCATCAGCACGATCCGGCCGGCGGCGTCGTCGAGCGGCGGGCGAAAGCCCAGTTCCGCGCCGAGATCGACAAGGGGGACGAAGCTGCCGCGGTTGCGGATCACCCCCATGCCGGGGCCGAGCGGGCTGACGGAGCCGGGGGCGAGCGCCGCCGTCTCGACGATGGCAGAGAGGGGCACCACCAGCGTCTCGCCGGCGGCGCGCACCACCATCCCGTCCAGCACCGCGAGCGTCAGCGGCAGGCTGATGGAGAAGCGGGTGCCGCGGCCCCGGTCGGAGGCGATGCTGATCCGGCCGCCGAGCGCCTGGATCGCCCGGCGCACCACGTCCATGCCGACGCCCCGTCCCGACAGGGCCGAAACCTTGTCGGCGGTGGAAAAGCCCGGCAGGAACAGCAGGTTGTCGATCTCGGCCTCTGTCAGCACAGCATCGGGGGCGATCAGGCCGCGCTCGAGCGCCTTGGCGCGGACCCGGGCGCGGTCGATGCCGCCGCCGTCATCGGCGACGACGATGACCACGCGGCCGGCGCGATGCCGGGCGGACAGGGTGATCGTGCCCTCCTCGGGCTTGCCCGCGGCGCGGCGGGCGGTGGGCGGTTCCAGCCCGTGATCGACCGCGTTGCGGATCATGTGGGTCAGCGGGTCGGCGAGACGCTCGATCACCGTCTTGTCGACCTCGGTCGCCTCGCCCTCGCAGCGCAGCCGGACCTGCTTGCCGACCGAGGCCGCCGCCTCGCGCACGATGCGGGCCATGCGCTGGAACAGGGGCTTCACCGGCTGGGCGCGGATGGTCATCACGCTGTCCTGGATGTCGCGGGTCAGCATCATGAAGGCTTCGAGTCCCGTCGCCACGGCGGAATTGGCGGGAAGCCCGGCTTCGGCCACGCTTTGCGCCAGCATCGCCTGGTTGATGACCAGTTCCCCCACGAGGTTCACCAGCCGGTCGATCCGGTCGACATCGACGCGGACAGTGGCCCCGGCCTCGACCCCGCCCGCCGCGGGGGCGCTGGCCGGTGTCGGGAGGATGGCGGGCGCGATGCCCTGCGCGGGCAGGGGCGGGGCGGGGGCGGTGCCGGGCGCGGGCGTGTCGGGCGCGAGCGAAGGCGCGGCTTCGGCCGGTGGCGGTGCGGGGGCCGCGACGCTGGCGGGCGCGGGCGCCGGCTCAAGCGGCGCGGGTGGCGGCTCCGCCTCCGCTTCGTCCGCCTCCGCTTCGTCCGCCTCCGCTTCGTCCGCCGCCGCGGGCGCGACCTCGATGTCGGCCCGATCCTCGACGAAGTCGAAGAGGCCGCGCAACTCGCCCTCGGCTACATCGCCGGCGAGAGCGATCCGCCAGCCGAGACAGGGCGCCTCGGGGTCGAGATCGGCGAGGTCCGGCAGGTCGCGCCGTTCGCAGACGATGTCGGCGGGGCCCAGTGCCGCGAGGGCGCGCAGCAGGTGGACCACCTCGTTGCCCGAGGCATAGAAGCCCGGTCCGGGCCGCAGCCGCACCAGCCAGCCGGCGGGCGGATCGGCCTTTGCCTGCAGGTCCGCTTCGTCCTCCGCTTCGCCCTCCGCGGTCGCCTCGCCCTCCGCCCCCGCGGCATCGAAGTCGAAGGGCAGGGCCAGCGGCACGAAATCGCCCTCATCCGCCGCCTCCGCCGGACCGTCGCCGCTGCAGAGCGCCCCCAGTTCGTCCAGCAGGTTTGCGGCCGCCGCCGGCGCCTCGGCCACGCCGTCGCGGGCCAGCCGGACATGGTCGGCCAGCAGGTCGGCGGCGCGGAAGAACAGCGCGGCACCGTCGCGGGTCAGGGTCAGACGGCCGGCGCGCAGCGCGTCCATCGCCGATTCGTAGCCATGGGCGAAGGCCACCAGCGCGGTCAGGCCGAAGGCACCGGCCCCGCCCTTGATCGAATGGACGGCGCGGAAGGCCACGTTGATGGTTTCCGGATCGGCGGCGCCGCCCTCCGCCGCCGCCTCTGCCAGATGCGCGAGCGCGTCCTGAAGCGCCTCCAGCAGTTCCTCGCATTCGACGAAGAACGAGGCGCGGATTTCGGCCATCGGGTCCGGGGTCGTCATGTCTTGCCTCAGCCCGTGACCATGCGCAGCGCCTGCACCAGTTTCGGCGGATCGAAGGGCTTCACGATCCAGCCCGTGGCTCCGGCGGCGCGGGCGCGGGCCTTCAGTTCCGGCGCGCTTTCCGTCGTCAGCACCAGGATCGGCGTGGCGCGGTGCCGGTCCTGAAGGCGCACCGCCTCGATGAAGCCGAAACCGTCGAGCCGCGGCATGTTGATGTCGGAGATGATGGCGTCGGGTTCCAGCTCCGCGAGGCGTTCCAGCCCGTCGACGCCATCCTCGGCCAGATGCACCTCGATCCCCACCTCGGTCAGGGCCAGGCGCAGCATGTCGCGGATGGTCCGGCTGTCATCGACGGCAAGCACGGTCAGCGTCATGTCCGCACCTCCGCCTGCGCGCCGGGTCCGGCGGCCTCCACCGCAACGGCCTCCACCGCGGCGGCCTCCACCGCGCCCGCCTCCACCGCTTCAGGGCGCAGGCCGCACAATGCCAGCGCCTCGTCGAAGGCGGGCGAGCGGCGGGTCAGGCGCAGCGGCTGGCCGGCCTTGCGCCAGCTTTGCGCGGCGGCGAGCAGCACCTGCAGGCAGAGCCCGCCCAGATGGGACACCTCGCCCGCATCGATGTCGAGCGGGCGGCCGTCATGGGCGCGGATGCGTTCTGCCAGCGGGCGGGCCGCGGGCAGGTCCAGCCGCGGGGGAAGCGTCAGCACCGGGTCGGGGCCGGGCCGGGCATGTTGCCTTGCGCGTCTGGAGGAACTGGCGGTCACCGGATGCTCCCTTGCCGATCGTCGTCGGACAAGGGCTAGACCCGGCGGGTTAAGATCGCATTGACGCGCGACGGCGCGAAACCGCGCCGCATCCGGGGCCAGATGCGGGACCAGGTCCCGGGGCGTCGGCTCAGGCGGCGAGGTCCGACAGGTGGCGGGCGCAGCCGATCAGCGCGGCATAATCGTCCTCGATGACCGTCACCCGGAACTCGGCCATCAGCGGCGCGAAGCGGCCCTTGTCGCGGAAGGCCTCGGCAAAGCCGAACTCCTCGAACCAGGGCGTCAGCGCCCGGGCCATGCCGCCGATCAGGTGCAGCCCGCCATAGGGCAGGTGGATCAGCGCCAGATCGCCTGCCACCCGGCCCAGCATCCGCACCATCACCGCCACCGCCTCGCGCGCGCGGGGCTCGCCCGCCGCGAAGGCCGCGAGGATCTCGGACGAGCTGCGGCGGCCGGGCTGGCCCGTCTCTTCGGCCAGCCAGGCGTCGATGGCGCCGAGCCCGCGGCCCGACAGCACGTCCTCCACCCCCGGATAGCCGTGGTCCAGCGCGACGAAGCGCGACAGCCGCAGATCCTCGTCCGTCCGCACCGGCAGCGTGACATGCCCGCATTCCGAGGCCGCGACGATCCGCCCGTGCGGCCCGTCATGCACGGGCGCGGCGTTGAAGCCGGTGCCCACGCCCACCACCAGCTGCGGGCCGGGGGCGGAATGCCCCTCCACCACCAGCCGGTGCGCGCCCTCGGGCAGATGGCCGAGCGCGTGGCCCTGCGCCTGCAGGTCGTTCAGCACTGCGACCAGGCCCGCGCCCGTGGCCTCGGCCAGCGAGGGGCCGCCGAAGGTCCAGTCGAGATTGGTCAGCCGGCCCACCCCGTCGCGCACCGGACCCGCCACCGCGACGCAGGCGGCGGCCGGGGTGGCGCAGCCCGTCTCCTCGCGATAGCGGACCAGCACCGACTCCAGGTCCGGAAATTCGGCATTGGCATAGCGGCGCACGCTGTCGGTGGCGATGCCGTCCGCCCCCGCCTGCGCCACGCGGGTGTTGGTGCCGCCGACATCGGCCACCAGAGCGCGGGTATCGCAGGCAGAGGGACCGGCGGGGGGAAGGTCAGGGCTCATCGTCGCTCCGTCTGTCTTGTCCGGCCTGCGGGGCCGCGTCCGGCGGGGGCGCCGGGGTCGGCGGCACCTTATGGGCAGGCGCGGCGAAGGTCACGCCGGTTTGTCCCGCGGTCCTAACGCCTGCACCCGTCCCGCGGTTGCGGAACGCGGAACCGGATGACACGTTGCACCTGCCAAGGGGGACAGGCGCGGCCCCCGCGGGCGGTCGGCCCGATGCGCAACGGCCCGGCGCGGCATGTCCGGCGGGGCCGGCCCGCGGCGCGGACGTCGAGATGAAGACTGGCAGGACACGGAGACAGGCATGGCTTTCGTCAAGGACCCCGACTGGTGGCGCGGCGCGGTGATCTACCAGATCTATCCGCGCAGCTTTCAGGATGCCAATGGCGACGGGGTGGGCGACCTGCTGGGTATCGTGCACCGGCTGCCCTATATCGCCGCGCTCGGCGCGGATGCGGTTTGGATCAGCCCGTTCTTCACCTCGCCGATGAAGGATTTCGGCTATGACGTCGCCGACTACCGCGACGTGGACCCCATGTTCGGCACGCTGGCCGATTTCGACCAGGTGATCGCCACCGCGCATCACTACGGGCTGAAGGTGATGATCGACCTCGTGCTGTCGCATACCTCGGACCTGCATCCGTGGTTCCGCGAAAGCCGGTCGAGCCGCGACAACCCGAAGGCCGACTGGTATGTCTGGGCCGATCCCAAACCCGACGGCACCGTGCCCAACAACTGGCTGTCGCAGTTCGGCGGCACCTCGTGGCAATGGGATGCCCGGCGCGAACAGTATTACCTGCACAACTTCCTGACCTCGCAGCCGGACCTGAACTTCCACTGCGCCGAGGTGCAGGAGGCGCTGCTGGACGTGGCGCGGTTCTGGCTGGATCGCGGGGTGGATGGCTTCCGGCTGGACACCATCAATTACTACATGCATGACAAGGGCTTGCGCGACAATCCTCCGCTGGCGCCCGAACTACGCAACGTCAAGACCGCGCCGGCGGTAAACCCCTACAACCACCAGCGGCATATCTATGACAAGAACCACCCCGACAATGTCGAATTCCTGAAGCGGCTCCGGGGGGTGATGATGCCCTTCAACGCCGCCGCCGTGGGCGAGGTCGGCGACAGCCAGCGCGGGCTGGAGATCCTCGGCGAATACACCCGGGGCGACGACCGGATGCAGATGTCCTATGCCTTCGAGTTCCTGTCGGGCGAGGCGCTGACCGCCGCCACCGTCGCCGAGGTCTTCGCCGAGGTCGAGCGTGTGGCCAATGACGGCTGGGTCTGCTGGGCCTTTTCAAACCATGACGTGGTGCGCCACATCACCCGCTGGAACCTGTCGCCCGCGGCGGCGCGGATCTATGCGACGCTGCTGCTTATGATGCGCGGCTCGGTCTGCCTCTATCAGGGCGAGGAGCTGGGCCTGCCCGAGGCGGAACTGGCCTATGAGGATCT
This sequence comes from Frigidibacter oleivorans, assembly GCF_003993775.1. Taxonomy (GTDB): domain Bacteria; phylum Pseudomonadota; class Alphaproteobacteria; order Rhodobacterales; family Rhodobacteraceae; genus Frigidibacter; species Frigidibacter oleivorans. Next base: position 199,867 of record NZ_RJRZ01000003.1, on the reverse strand, counting down.
GCAGGACCCCTATGGCCGCGAATTCTGGCCGGAATACAAGGGCCGCGATGGCTGCCGCACGCCCATGCCCTGGGACGGGTCGGCGGTGAATGCGGGCTTCTCCAGCGCCAAGCCCTGGCTGCCGGTGCCGTCCTCGCATTACCACCTTGCCGTGACCGAGGCAGAGCACGATCCGGCGGCGCTGTTGCACCATTACCGCCGGGCGCTGTCCTTCCGGCGCGGGCACCGGGCGCTGCGCGCGGGCCATATGGGCGACGTGCATGTCGAGGGCGATGTGATCCGCTTCCGCCGCTGGACCGACACGGAAGAGATCCTGTGCTTCTTCAACCTCTCCGAGGAACCGGCCCATGTGACCGTCCCCGACGGCAACTGGGTGACCATCGCGGGGGAACTGGGCTCGACCCGGCCGGCCCCGGATTTCCAGCTGAACCTCGGGCCCTGGCAGCCCAGCATCCTGCTGAACGACCGCGCCCATCCCCGCGCCGGCTGAGGCGGGCGGGGCGCGCGGGGGGCCGTGCGTCAGCCGGCCTGCCGCGCGGTGCCCGCATCCTCGGCCGCGTCCGCTGCCGCATCGCTTGCCGTCACCGAGTCCGGCACATCGGGCAGCGGCTGGCCGCGATCGGCCAGATCCTCGGCGATCTGCTGCGACCAGCGGCGGAACCGGCGCGACCCGGTGGTGCGGAACGCCGCGCGGTAGAGCAGCCCGACCAGCCGCATCCGCCTGTCGGTCTCCAGCCGCTGCCCCAGACGGCGCAGATAGGGCATGTAGCGCCGCCGCGCCCGGTAAAGCCGCCAGAACAGCGCCGGGGTCAGCCGCCCTTCGCCCGCGGCCACCAGCACCGGCCCCAGAACCTCCATCTCGGCCAGTGCGGCGGCCGGGTCGGGGCCGATCCCGCGGCAGGGCAGGAGCGTGGTGAAGTTGCGGGCGAACAGCGCCGCATGCATCGCATCCTCGCGCTCGCGCGGGTCGTACAGCACGAAGACCGGCCCCGCGCCCTCGACCATTTCGGGGGCAAAGCCATAGCGGTCGGTAAAGGCCTGCCGCCGCTCGCCGCGGAACCGCTCGTCCCAGCCGGCCACCCGCGGGTCGAGCGTCGCCTGCGGCGCGGCCATCACCACCGTCGCCCCCGGCGCGGTGACGGAGAAGGCGCCCGCCGCATAGCCGCCCCGGCCCGCGCCCCAGAACACCACCCGGTCGAAATCCTCGAAGAAGGCGTCGTCCGCCTGCCGGTCGAAGAAGCCATAGACCGCCGGATCGCGATACCAGCCCTCGCGCACGGCGATCAGGCACAGGCAGGACCAGCCCTTCGCCTCGGCGATGTCGAGCCCCAGCGGCCGGTGCCCGGGCCGGGCGCGGATGGCGGCGAGGCTTTCGAAGGTGACGATCAGCACCGGGCCGTCCTCGGCGAAGACGGCGGCATGGCGCGGCCCCAGCGATTCGAAATAGCCCTGCTCTTCGCCAAGCGCCTCGAGCGCCTCCAGCGTGTCGAGATCGTCCTGATCCACCACATCGAGGGCGTGGTTCTCGGCCATCCCGGGCTCCTTCTGCTGCGGGCCGCCGCCCGGGTTCACGTTCGCCTCACCAACGCGGCGGATCAAGGGGCCGATCCGGGCAAAATCATGTCATTTGCAAGGAGTGGGTGGGGCGGAACCGGCTAATCCGCGGCATCGGGGGCCACTGTTTCCGCAGCGCGGCGTGCATGGGCCAGCAGCAGCGCCATCCGCTCGGGCGGCAGCGGCCGGCTGGCCGGGGCCAGCAGCAGCCGGCCGAACAGCGCCCGCCACGGCTCCTCGGCCATCAGCGCGGCAAAGCGCTGGCGCCGCCAGGCCACCGCCGCCCGGTGCAGCGGCCCCAGCACCCGGTCTGCCAGCAGCTCGTCCAGCAGCGGCGCGGCCCGGGCGGCGGCGGGCAGGATGCTGCGATCCTCCTCGGTATCGAAATTCCGCTCCACCCAGTAGGACATGTCATGGGCGGCCGCCTCGCGGTTGGCGCGGCCCCGCGCGGCCTTGACCACATAGCTTTCCATCGCGCCGAGCGCGTAGTGGTTGATCTGCGCGAGCCCGTACATGTCGGGCGCGGGCGGCACGAAGAGGCCGGTCTGCGCGAAGCGCGGCGGCAGGGTCCGGCCGGAGCCCGCGATCCAGCGCTGGCGGGGCAGGGCATCGGGGCGGGGCTGGCGGGGGCGGTGGACGCCGAGCCGGGCATAGCTGCCATCGTTGCGGAACAGGGTCTTGACCATCGCCGCCCGCCAGGGCCAGGCCATGCCGGGCGGCGCGGCGCGCAGGAACTGCGCCGTCACCGGCCGGTCCTCGAACCCCGTCACCCCGCCATTGCCGAACAGCCGCCAGGGCAGGGCGAAGGCCGTGGCCCGCGGATCGGCGGCGAAGAGCGCGTCGAGCGTGCCGTCCCCCGCATGGATGTTCAGGAACTCGTCGATGTCGATCGGCATCGCCCAATCCGCCGCAGCCAGCGCCGGGTGCCGTTCGGCGGCGTTCAGCGCCGTCCATTGCGGCCCCTTGGCGAAGGGTCCGGCCTGCCGTTCATGGATCGCCAGCCCCATCTCCGCCAGCCGGTCCAGCATCGCATCGGTGCCGTCGCTGCAATCGTTGGAAAAGCCGAGAATCGCCGTGAAGCCCGCGCTGCGGTGAAAGGCCACCCATTCCAGCAGGAAGGCGCCCTCGTCCTTCACCGTCAGGATCGCCAGCCTGTCCATTCCGTCCCCCGCTCGTGCTGTGGGCCATCCTAGGGCCGGGCCGCGCCGGGTGAAAGCGGCCGTGGTAGCCCCGGCCGCCGCCGCGCGCGGCCTTTCCTTGGGCCGGGCTGCGGTATAGGGTTCGGCCAGGCCCGCGCCGGGCCGCGGGGACGGGACGGTCAGGGTGTTCTCAGGGGTGTTCGACGTGTTGCATCAGCGATCCATCGCCGCAGCGCGCCTTGCCCTTCGTGCCCCCGCCGATGGCCGCGGCGCGGCGGCGGAACGACGGCTGCCCCTGCCGCCGCCCCTGGCCGCCGATGCCACGGCCGCCGTGGCGCAGGGCGATTTCCGGCTGCCCTTGGGGCTGGTCGAGGCGCAGTTCCACCGCCGGTCCGACGCGCTGTGGGTGACCTTCGACAATCTCGGCTCGGTCGGCGCCTACGATCCGCCGCAGCCCTGGCTGCAGGCGCGGGCGGCGAAGGCGGGGGTGTCGATCCTCGGGCTGATCGCCAGCCGCAAGGACTGGTACCGCAATGCCGACACGCCCCGGCTGATCGGGGCGCTGCGCGACGCGGGCCTCTTCGCGGGCTTCCGGCGGATCACCTTCATCGGCGCCTCGATGGGCGGTTTCGCGGCGCTGGTCCATGCGCCGCTGGTGCCGGGGGCCGAGGCGCTGGCCTTCAGCCCGCAATCGACGTTGGCGAAGAAGCGGGCGCGGTTCGACAAGCGCTATCGCTATGCGCAGAAGACCTGGGACTGGGACAGCCCGGACTTCCTCGACGCGGCCGAGGCGATGGCGGGCGGCCTGCGGGCGACGGTGGTCTTCGATCCCTTCGTGCCCGAGGATCATGCGCATCTGCGGCGGATGGCGGGGCCGGGCCTGACCGAGATCCGGGTGCCGCATCTGGGTCACCGCGCGATCCGCAACCTGAAGGGTCTGGGCCTGCTCGACCCGCTGATCGAGGATGTGGCGGCGGGGCGGTTCGATCCCGCGGCCTTCGCCCGCGCCTTCCGCGATGCCCGCCGCGCCGACCTGTCCTGGCGCCGCGCGGCCTTTGCCGAGGCGGAACGGCGGGGCCATGCCGGGTTGCTGCCCGGGGCCATCGCCGCGCTGCGGGCGCGCGAGGGCGACAGCCCCTTCCTGCGCCGCGCCAGCCGCCGCCTGGCCGAACGCGCCGCGGCTGCGCCGGGGCAGGGCGGCGAGATCCGGGTGACGGCCGGCGACCCGCAGCCGCCCTTCGCCGGGCTGATCCTCGACCTTCCGGGCGCGCTGGTGGTGCCGGAACGCGACCATGACGAAAAGCTGGCCTCGGGCGTGCTGCAGGCCGACGGGCAATGGTGCGCCCTGTCCGAGGCCTGGATCCGCGCCGCGAAATCCACGCCCGCGCCGCGGCTTTCGCCGGGCGAGCCGGTGACCGACCTGCCGGGCACGCATCTGTTCGCCGGGCATTTCCGCGGGCATTTCGGGCATTTCCTGGTGGAATCGACCGCCCGCCTGTGGGCGCTGCCGCATCTGCCGGTGCGGCCCGACAGCATCCTCTACCTGCCCTATCGCGGCGACGCGCGGGCCATCGAACGCGCGATCGAGGGGCATCAGGAGTTCTTCCGGCTGATGGGCATCGACATGCCCGTCCGCACCCATGCCGGGGCGCTGCGGGTGGAACGGCTGTTCGTGCCGGAGCTGGGCTTCGGCTGGAAGGAGCGCTATGCCGGCTCGCCCGCCTATCGCGCCGTCTTCCGCGAGCGGCTGTCGGCGGCGGTGCCGGCGGAAGGAGGCGAGCGGCTTTACATCTCGCGCGCGCGGCTGAACGCGCAGCGGGGCGGCATCCTCGGCGAGACGGTGATCGAGGAGAACCTCGCGCGCGCCGGCTTCGAGATCTTCCACCCCGAACGGCATCCGCTGGCCACCCAGATCGCCCGCTACAAGGCGGCGCGGCAGATCGTGGGGCTGGACGGGTCGGCCTTCCACCTTGCCGCCTATGTGCTGGCGCCGGAGGCGCAGGTGACGATGATCCTGCGCCGGTCGAAGGCCAATGTCGCCGATTACGACCTGCAGTTCCGCAGCTTCGCCGGGGTGACGCCCCGGGTGATCGACGCGATCCGCCGGGACTGGGTGGCGGAGGAGGCGACCCGCGTCGATTTCCGCTCGGTGGGCGAGGTGGATTTCGTCCGCCTCTTCGACCGGCTGGCGGCGCTCGGCCATCTGCCGCCCGGCTTCGTGCCCGACCTGCCGGAGGCCGCCGCCATCGCCGAGATGCTGGCCGAGTTCGGCGAGCGCCGGGGCCAGCCGATGCGGGCGCTGAAGCCCGGCGAACGCCATCTGGACGAGGACCCATGACCGACATCCCCCGCCTGACGGTCTTCTTCATCGTCGAGCCGCCGGAATACCAGAAGCTCGCCTGCTACCTCGCCGCCTCGCTGCGCGAACAGTTCGGGTCGGCGGTGGCGCTGGTCGGCTATTGCCCGGCGGGCAAGATCGGTGAGGTGGATACCGATTGCCGGGCGGTGCTGGATCGGCTCGGCTGCGACATCCGGCCCTTCGCGACCGAGGGCCGCTTCGACCCGGCCTATCCGCATGGCAACAAGCTGCTGGCGACGCTGGAGCCGCGTGACACCGACTATTCCTGCTTCATGGATTCGGACGTGCTGTGCCTGCGCCCGAACCGGGTGGAAAACCTGATCGCCCCCGGCGCCGTGGCGCTGACGCCCGCCGCCTCGCTCAACTGGGCACCGCAGGCGATGTGGGACCGGGTCTATTCCACCTGCGGGATGGAGAAGCCCGACCAGCGGCTGATGCTGATGCGCCAGCGCAAGGGCCGGCCGCAGCTGCCCTATTTCAGCTCCGGCCTGTTCTGCTTTCCCGAACGGCATCGCACGGCCGAAGGGCAGAGCTTCCCGCAGGTCTGGATGGACCTCGCGCAGAAGATCGACGCCGATCCCGAGGTGCCGAAGAAGCGCCCCTATCTGGACCAGATCAGCCTGCCGCTGGCGATCCGCAAGGCCGGGCTCGACTGGCACCTGCTGCCCGAGGAGCAGCATTACATCCTCGGCGGCCGGATGCGCGGCGAGGACCTGCCCGAGGGGCGCGAGATCTTCACCGTCCACTACCGGCAATGGGACATCCTGCGCGAAACCGGGCTGTCGCGCGCGGCCAAGGACATGCTGGAACGGCAGGCGGGGGTCAGGCGCATCTCGCAGATGTCGAAGCGCGGCGCGGGGGTGGGGGCGTGAGGATCACGATGCCCTTCCCGCACCCGCCCCGGTCGGGCGCGGTCCTCTGTCGGATGCTCTGCGCCAGCCGGGGGCCGCGTCCGTGACCACCCCCACCCCCCCGCGCGGCGCCGGCCCCCGCTGGGGCAGCGTCCCCTTCGCGTTCAAGCGCCACCAGAGCCCGCACGGGCAGGTGACGGCGGTGTCGATGATGAAGGACGAAGGTCCCTTCGTCATCGAATGGGTAGCCCATCACCTTGCCATCGGCTTCACCGACCTCGTGGTCTACACCAACGACTGTTCCGACGGCACCGATGACATGCTGATCCGGCTCGAGGAGCTGGGCCTCTGCCATCACCGCGAAAACCGCATCCCCCAGGGCCTGCGCCCCCAGCCCTCGGCGCTGAACTACGCGCAGGAGGAACCGGTCGTCGGCCAGTCCGACTGGGTGATGGTCTTCGACGCCGACGAATTCCTGTCGATCCGCCATGGCGACGGCACGCTGGACGGGCTGATCGCGGCGGCCGAGGATCGCGGCGCCAACGGCATCGTGGTGACATGGCGCATCTTCGGTTCGGGCGGGGTCATCGACTGGTCGCGCGCGCCGGTCACCGAACAGTACCTGATGGCCGCGCCGCAAAGCTGGAACAAGGGCTGGGGCGTGAAGACCCTGTTCCGCTTCGACCCCGACTGCTGGAAGCTGGGCATCCACCGCCCGAAGATGAAGAACAAGGTGATCGACACCGACTTTCCCGACCGGGTGCACTGGCTGAACGGCTCGGGGAAGGAGATGGAGGACTATTTCAAGTTCCGCGGCTGGCGGTCGATCAACCGCACCGTCGGCTATGACTGGGTGCAGCTGAACCACTATGCGGTGAAATCGGTGGAAAGCTACGCGATCCGCCGGCTGCGCGGCAATGTCAACAACAAGGCCGACAAGTACAATTCCGATTACTGGGCGCTGCAGGATCGCAACGAGGTGCGCGACGACACGATGCTGCGCTATTCTGCCCGCCGCGATGCGGTGATCGCCGCGCTGCTGTCGGACCCGGTGCTGCACCGGCTGCATCACGCGGCGCTGGACCGGGTCGAGGCGCGGCTGGAGGAGATCCGCCGCACCGACGCCTATCGCGAACTGCGCGAGAAGCTGGCGGCGGCGAGCGAGATCCCGATCAGCCAGATCACCGCCAAGCCGCCGCAGCCCCGCGACAAGGACAAGATCGCGGCGCTGATGTCCGAGGTCGAAAGCCGCCGCAACGCCAAGTCCAGGGCCGAGCGCAAGGCCGCCCCGAAAGAGGCCGCCGCGCCGATCGTGCCGACCGGGCTGATCGCCGCCGCGCCGCTGCCGCCGGTCGATGTCGAACCCGACCGCTGGATCGCCAACCATACCGTCGATCTGCCCGCCGATCCGCGGATCTTCACCCCCCCGGGTCTGGCGCTGGTCGAGGCGGGCCGGTTCGAGCGGGCGCTGGCGCGGCGGCTGCCGGCGATCCTGCCGCGCGAGGGCCGGATGCTGGAGATCGGCGCCGCCAGCGGCTTTCTGGCCGCGCATCTGATGCGGGCGCGGGGCGGGCTGCAGATCGCGCTGGCCGAGGACGAGCCCGCGCTGCGGACGACCATCGGCCGGGTGCTGGCGCGCAACGGCCTGACCGGGCGGGCGGATCTGCGCCTGCTGGACCCGCTGGAGGAGGCCACGCCCGACCGCTTGGCGGGGCTGGTGGCGGACCAGCGGCCCGACATCCTCGCGCTGGCCGATCCGCGGCTGACGGGGGCGGACATTGCGGCGCTGGTGGCGCGGCTGCCCGCGCCGCTGCCGCGCATCGTCTTCCTGTGGGGGCGGGTGCTGGAACAGGGGGGCGAGGCGCTGGCCCCGGCCCTCGCGGCGCTGGCGGCGCGGGGCTATGCGCCCGGTTTCGGATTCGACGCCAATATCGCCATCGGGGTGGAATTGTCGCCGGTTACCCCGGCCGATTGAGGCCGATGCGGCGGTGCGGCGTTCAATTGTTGGCCTGATGGGGCTCAGCGTCTATGCTGGGTTCCGGCACGGGTGCGGCAGCATGCCGGACCCGATTCCCGATGCGGAGGCGCGGGAACTGGTAGGGGCCTGATGGCAACGGGCGTGAACGAGGGCTTGGCCGGAACCGGTCGCTTCCCGGCGCGGGAAGGGCAGGGCGCGGCGGTGGGACGGGCGCTGATGCTGCCCGCCACGCCCGCGCGCGCCCCGGCCCCGGTCGCCGCGCGGGGCATGCCCGACCTGCCGCCGGTGCTGCCGCTGACCCGCGCGCTGACGGCCGACCGGTTCCTGATGTCAGGGGCGCAGGGGGCGCTGTGGTTCGAACGCCGCGCACCCACGCTGTTCGTCACCTTCGACAATCTCTCGTCGCTCGACCAGCCCTGGCCGCGCGCGCCCTGGCTGCAGCGGCCGCTGGCCGCGCTCGGCTATTCGATGCTGGGGGCGCAAAGTTTCGCGCGCGACTGGTATCGGCAGGACACGGTGCCGGGGCTTCTGTCCGACCTCGCCGCCGCGGGCTTCTTCGCGGGCTTCGACCGGGTGGTGCTGACCGGCGTGTCGATGGGCGGGTTCGCCGCCGTCGCGCTCGCCCCGCTGATCCCGGGGGCGCGGGTGCTGGCCTTCAGCCCGCAAAGCACGATGGACCCGGCGCTGGTGCCCTGGGACGGCCGCTTCGCCGAGGCGCGGGCCGGGCAGGACTGGGGGCGGGGACCGCTGCGCGACGCGGCCGGGGCGCTGCCCCGGATCGCCGGCGGTGCGGTGGTCTACGATCCCTTCGTGCCCGAGGATCGCCGCCATGCCGAACGGCTGGCGGGCGGGCCGCTGGCGCTGGAACGGCTGGGCCATGCCGGGCATCAGTCGGTGCTGCTGATCGCCCGCGCCGGGGCGCTGGAACAGACGCTGGCCACCTTCGCCGAGACCGGGCGGCTCGGCCCCGGCTTCCGTCGGGCGATGCGGCGGCGGCGCGAGGTGCGGGCCTGGCGGCGGGCGCTGACCGAGGCGGCGGCGGCGCGGGGGCACCGCGCCGGGGCGCCGCAGGGTCTGGCCGCCGAATGACCGCCTGACGATGCAGTCCGACTGGCAGCCCCGCTGGCCGATCGGGCCCGAGGATCGCGTGCTGACGGCGGGCTCCTGCTTTGCCCAGCATATCGGCCGGGCCCTGTCCGCGCGGGGCTGGGGCTGGGTGGAGACCGATCCCGCCCCGCCCGGGCTGGACGACGCCGCCCGCGCCGCCGGCCACTACGGCAGCTTCAGCTTCCGCACCGGCAATATCTACACCGCCAACCTGCTGGCGCAGTGGTTGTCCTGGGCCACGGGCGACAGCCGGCCCCCGGATTTCGCCTGGGAGGAGGCGGCGGGCTGGGTCGATCCGTTCCGCCCCGCCGTGGGCGCCTTTCCGGACTGCGCCTCGATGCTGGCCGCCCGGGCCGGGCTGCTGGCGCGGATGCGCGACGGGCTGGCATCGGCGGATGTGCTGGTCTTCACCCTGGGCCTGACCGAAAGCTGGCAGTTCCGCGACAGCGGCATCGAATATGCCGTCTGCCCCGGTACGCTCGCCGGCCGTTTCCGCCCGCGCCGGCATCGCTTCGTCAACCAAGACGCGGCGCAGGTGGCGGCGGCTCTGCGCCGGGCGATCGCCCTGTCGCGGCAGGTCAACCCCGGGCTGCGCTGGCTGCTGACCGTCAGCCCGGTGCCGCTGACCGCGACGGCCAGCGGCGACCATGTCCTCGTCGCCACCGGCCGGTCGAAGGCGATCCTGCGCGCCGCCGCGGCCGAGATCGTCGCGGCCGATCCCGCCACCGACTATTTCCCGGCATGGGAGATCGTGACAGATCCCGCCGCCGCCGGACGCTTCTACGCGCCGAATGCCCGTTCCGTCCGGCCCGAAGGCGTGGCAGAGGTGATGGGCCGGTTCTTCGCCGCCGAGGAGGCCGCGCGCCCCGCCGCCTGAGACGCCCGCCCGACATCCTGCCCGAGACCTTGACCGAGACCCCGGAGACCCCGATGACCCTGACCCGACGCCCCGTCGCCTCGCTCTGGATCGGCGAGAGGCTGCATTACCTCAACCAGCTCTGCCTGAAATCGCATCTGGATCAGGGGCACCCCACGACGCTCTATGTCACGGATCAGGTGAAGAACGCCCCGGAAGGCGTTGAAATACGGCCTGCATCGGAGATCATGGATATCGACATGGCCGTGGTGAAGACCACCTCGGCCTCGTTCCTGTCCAACGTCTTCCGCTACAGGATGATCCGCAAGACCGGCGCGATCTGGATCGATTGCGACGCCTTCTGCCACCGGCCCTTCCCCGAGGAGATGGACTATGTCTTCGGCGAACACGGGATGGCGGGCGCGCTGAATTGCGGCGTCGTCGGCATGCCGCAGGACTGCGCGCTGATGGAGGCGCTGCTCGACTATTACGACAACCTGCCGGATTATCCCGAATGGTGGCCCAAGCGGTTCCGCAAGAAGATGGACGCGCTGGACCCCGCCATCCCCCGCGCCGTCCGCATCTACGAGGTCGAGCGCACGGCCTTCGGCCCGCAGGCCTTCACCCATTTCGCCAAGAAGGTGGGCGTCTTCGATCAGGCGAGCCCGCGCGAGGTGCTGTATCCGGTGCCCTTCCAGCTGAACGACGTGTTCTACGACCCGCATGGCCGGGTCGAGGGGCATTTCACCGACCGCACCCTGTCGGTCCACCTCTATACTAACGGGACCAAGCCCTACTGGCGCAAGAACCCGCCGCTGCCCGGCAGCTATGCGGCGCGGATGTGCGAACAGGTGGGGATCGACCCGGCGGCGGCGCTGGAGGAGTGATGGACGCCGCCGCCGCGGACAGCCCGGACGAGCGGCGCGCGGCCAAGATCCTGCGCCGCCATGCCCGCAACCTGCGCAAGGCGCGGGCCGAGGGCTTTCTGGCCGGGGTGGCGGCGATGCTGCGGCCGGGCGATCTGGCGGTCGATTGCGGCGCCAATGTAGGCGAGGTGACGGCGGTGCTGGCCGCGACCGGCGCCGATGTGGTGGCCTTCGAACCCGACCCGCAGACCTTCGTCCGGCTGGCCGCGCGCTTTGCCGGCCGGCCCAACGTGACGCTGGTCGAGGCGGCGGTGGGAACCGGTGCCGGGACCGCGCGGCTGATGCGGGCGGACGGGTTCGACGCCCGGCCCGGCGGCGCCTCGGTCAAGAGCACGATCCTCGAGGGCGGGCGGCAGATCGACGTCGCGAACGCGGTCGAGGTGCGGGTGGTGGACTTCCCCGACTGGCTGGCCCGGCAGGTGGCGGCGCGCGGCGAGGTGGCCTTCGTCAAGATGGATATCGAGGGCGCGGAACTGGACCTGCTGGAGGCGCTGGAGGCGCAGGGCGGCCTCGCGCGGGTCCGCTGCCTGGTGGCTGAGACGCATGAGCGCAAGTTCCGCCACCTGCGCCCGCGCTATGCGGCGCTGAAGGCGCGTTTCGCCGCGGGGCCCGATGCGGCCCGGCACCGGCTGGACTGGATCTGAGCCGATGCCCGACCGGCCCACCAGGGGGCAGGGGCTGACCTCGCCCTATCTCGCCCCCGGCTTCTATGACAGCGCCATTGCCGGCGGCCGCCACCGCGCCATCGTCGGCGGCCGGTGGGACGAGACGGGGCGCGCGCAGATGGACCTGCTGGTTGAGGCGGGACTGCGGCCGCATCACCACCTGCTCGATATCGGGGCGGGGGCGCTCAGGCTCGGCTGCAAGGCGGTGCCCTATCTCGACCCCGGGCATTACTGGGCGACCGATGCCGACCGGGGCCTGATGCTGGCGGGCCATGCGGCGGAACTGGCCGATCCGGCGCGGCTGAACCCCGCGCAACTGGTCGAGGATGCCGACTTCGCCTTTCCCGGCATCCCGGACCGGATCACCCATGCCATCGCCTTCGCCGTCTTCCCGCATCTGCCGGCGGCGCATCTGGCCCGCGCGCTGACCGGACTGACCCGCTTTCCGGCGCTGGAAAGCCTGCTCTTCACCGTCTTCCTCGCGCCCGAGGCGGCGGCGGCCGGCCCGGTCCGGCAGCCGGACGGGGTGGTGACGCATCCCGCGCGCCCGCCCTATCACCTGACGGCGGCGCAGGTGCACGACCTCGCCGCCGCGACCGGCTGGGGCCTGACCCGGCTCGACCGGATGCTGCCGCGGGGGCAGGTGGCGTTCGCGGCACGCCCGCTGCGGGGCGCGGGCTAGGGCCTCAGAAAAACGCCTGCAGCCCCGTCACCGCCCGGCCGAGGATCAGCGCATGGACGTCATGCGTGCCCTCGTAGGTGTTCACCGTTTCCAGATTGGCGGCGTGGCGCATCACCTGGAATTCCTCGGAAATGCCGTTGCCGCCATGCATGTCCCGCGCCATCCGGGCGATGTCCAGTGCCTTGCCGCAGTTGTTGCGCTTCACCAGGCTGATCATCTCGGGCGCGGCCTCGGCCGCATCCATCAGCCGGCCCACCTGCAGGCTGGCCTGCAGGCCGAGCGCGATCTCAGTGGTCATGTCGGCCAGCTTCTTCTGGTAGAGCTGCGTCTGCGCCAAGGGCCGGCCGAACTGCCGCCGGTCCAGCCCGTATTGCCGCGCGGCGTGCAGGCAGAACTCGGCGGCCCCCAGCACGCCCCAGGAAATGCCATAGCGCGCCCGGTTGAGGCAGCCGAACGGGCCCTTCAGCCCCTCGACATGCGGCAACAGCGCCTCTTCGCCCAGCTCGACCGAATCCATCACGACCTCGCCGGTGATCGAGGCGCGCAGGGACAGCTTGCCGCCGATCTTCGGCGCGCTGAGGCCCTTCATGCCCTTTTCCAGCACGAAGCCGCGGATCTTGCCGCCATGCGCCTCGGACTTCGCCCAGACCACGAAGACATCGGCGATGGGCGCGTTCGAGATCCACATCTTCGACCCGGACAGCACATAGCCGCCCTCGGTCTTCCTCGCGACGGTCTTCATCCCGCCGGGGTCCGACCCGGCATCGGGCTCGGTCAGGCCGAAACAGCCGATCCATTCGCCCGAGGCCAGTTTCGGCAGGTATTTCCGCCGCTGCGCCTCGGAACCGTAGGCATAGATCGGATACATGACGAGGCTCGACTGCACCGACATCATGCTGCGATAGCCGGAATCGACCCGCTCCACCTCGCGCGCGACCAGACCGTAGGAGACATAGCCCGCGCCGAGCCCGCCATATTCCTCGGGGATCGTCACCCCCAGCAGGCCCGCCTCGCCCATCTCGGCGAAGATCGCGGGATCGGTGATCTCGTCGCGATAGGCGGCGATGACGCGGGGGGCGAGGCTCGCCTGCGCAAAGGCCCGGGCGCCGTCGCGCAGCATCCGCTCTTCCTCGGTCAGCTGGCCCTCCAGCCGCAGCGGATCGGCCCAGTCGAACCGGCCGAGGTCGGGCGCGTCCTTGGGTTTGAGTACCGGGCGCGCGGCTGTCTGCATCTGGGTCATCTGGGGTCTCCGCTTGCGGTTCCGGTCCGTTCTACGGCCTGGCGCCCCGTCGTTCAAATGATTAGCCTTCCCCAGTTGATGACTTCCGCGCATAGTCTTGGCCGAAATGCGCCGCTCCTGGACCCCGACCCTGCCCGAATTGCAGGCCTTCGCCGCCTGCGCCGAAACCGGATCGGCCACCCGCGCCGCGACCCGGCTGGGCCTGACCCAAAGTGCGGTCAGCCGGGCGCTGGCGGGGCTCGAGGCACGCCTTGGCGCGCGGCTGTTCCTGCGGGTGCGCCAGCGGCTCCTGCTGTCGGATGCGGGCCGCGCGCTGCTGCCCGAGGCGCAGCGCATTCTGGCGGGGCTCGACGCCGCCGCGATGACGGTGATGGCCTTCGGCGGGCGGCCCGAAGTGCTGCGCATCGCGGCGCTGCCCACCTTTGCCACCGAATGGCTGGTGCCGCGCCTGCCGCGCTTTGCCGCTGCCGCCCCGGATGTGGCGGTGGACCTGTCCGCGACGCTCGACGCGGTCGATTTTGGCGCGCTGCCGCTCGATCTTGCGATCCTGCGGGCGGACGTGCCCGCGGGTGCGGCGGGCGATGGCGGCAGCCTGCGGCTTTGCGAGGAACGGCTGGTCGCGGTCGCGGCGCCGGCGCTGCTGCCGGGGGGCAGGCCGCTGGCGGATGCGGCGCTGGTGGCGCTGCCGCTGCTGCAGCAGGCGACCCGCCCGGACCTGTGGCTGCACTGGTTCCGGGATGCGGGAATCGACCCGATCGCCACGCTGCGCGGCCCGCGGTTCGAGCAGTTCGGGATGGTGCTGGCGGCGGCGCGCGCAGGTCTGGGGGTGGCGCTGGTGCCCGACATCCTCGCCGCCGGCGACCTGCGCCGCGGGGCGCTGCGGCGCGCCTCGGACCGCACGATGGCCGGGCCCCTGCCTTACGCCCTGGTCTGGCCGGCGCGCAGCGCCGCGCGCGACAGCGTCCGCCGCTTTCGCGACTGGCTGATGGTCGAGGTCGCGGCACCGGGATCCGCCGCCGCAGAGGTCGATGGCAAGGCCGCCGACGCCTCTTGACCGCGGCGCTGCAAGACGCGCAGCATCGCCGGACGGACAGGAGGGGGCTGCCATGACCGGGATGCCGGCATCCATCGGCGCGGTGCAGGAGATGCTGGCGGCGCAGGACTATGTCTGCGGCCGGTCACTGGCGACGGTGGCCTTCCTCGGCCTGCGTCTCGGCCGGCCGCTGTTTCTGGAGGGCGAGGCCGGCACCGGCAAGACCGAGATCGCCAAGGCGCTGGCCGCCGGGCTGGGCCGCCGGCTGATCCGGCTGCAATGCTACGAGGGGCTGGATGCCGCGCAGGCGGTGGCGGAATGGAACTTCGCCGCGCAGATGATCGCGATCCGCACCGCGGAGGCGGCGGGCGACACCTCGCGCGAGGCGCTGCGGTCGGAGCTGTTTTCCGAAGCCTATCTGATCGAACGGCCGCTCCTGCAGGCGATGCGGCCGCAGCCGGGCGGCGCGCCGGTGCTGCTGATCGACGAGATCGACCGCACCGACGAACCCTTCGAGGCCTTCCTGCTGGAGGCGCTGTCGGATTTTCAGGTGACGATCCCGGAACTGGGCACGATCCGCGCGCCGGAACCGCCGGTGGTGGTGCTGACCTCGAACCGCACGCGCGAGGTGCATGACGCGCTGAAGCGGCGCTGCCTGTATCACTGGGTGGACTATCCCGACGCGGCGCGCGAGATGGCGATCCTGCGCGCCCGCGTCCCCGAGGCGGCCGAGGCGCTGAGCCGCGAGGTGGTGGCCTTCGTGCAGCGGCTGCGCGGCGAGGATCTGTTCAAGAAGCCGGGCGTGGCCGAGACCATCGACTGGGCGAAATGCCTGCTGGCGCTGGATGTGGTGGCGCTGAGCCCCGAGGTGATCGCCGACACGCTGGGGGCGATCCTGAAATATCAGGACGACATCGCCCGGATCGAGGGCGCGCCGGCCAAGAAGCTGCTGGACGAGGTCCGCGCGGGCCTCGCCCCCGCCTGATGCGGGGTGCGGGCGGCCGGCCGGGGACGGGGGGCCGGACGGGGGGCCGTCTGCCCCCCGCGGCGCGTGCCGCGCCTCCCCCCGAGGATATTTGTCCCGACAAGAAGGGGCAGCGGCATGGCTGACCTCGCCGCGCTCTCGATCCCCGAACAGGGCCGGCTGGCCGAGAACATCGCCCATTTCGGCCGGGCGCTGCGCAAGGCCGGGCTGCCCGTCGGCCCCGGCCGGGTGATCGAGGCGGTGCGGGCGGTGGCGGCGGCGGGCTTTGGCGAACGCGAGGATTTCTACTGGACGCTGCAGGCGGTCTTCGTCTCGCGCCCCGAGGAACGTGCGGTCTTCGATCAGGTGTTCCGGCTGTTCTGGCGCGATCCGCGCTATCTGGAACGGATGATGGCGCTGATGCTGCCGCAGATCCGCGGCACACAGGAGGAGCGCGCGGCCGAGGCCGCCGCCCGCCGCGCCGCCGAGGCGCTGGTGGACGGCGCCGCGCGGGACGCGCCAGACCTGCCCGAGACGGACGAGGGCCAGCGGATCGAGATCGAGGCCGAGGCGAGCTTTTCCGCCGAGGAACGGCTGCGGCACCTGGATTTCGAACAGATGTCCGCCGCCGAGGCCGAGATCGCCCGCCGTGCCATTGCCCGGATGGCGATGCCGGTGCGGCCGCTGCCGGCGCGGCGGCTGGTGGCGGGGCCGGGCCGGGTGCCGGACTGGCGCGGCACGCTGCGGGCCGGGCTGCGCAGCGGCGGCGACCCGGTGGTGCTGAAGATGCGGTCGCGGACGCGGCGGCGGCCGGATCTGGTGGCGCTCTGCGACATCTCGGGGTCGATGGCGGGCTACAGCCGGATGGTGCTGCATTTCCTGCATGCCGCCGCCAATGCCCGCCATCGCGGCGGGTCGGGGGGCACCGGCTGGGGCCGGGTCCATGCCTTCACCTTCGGCACGCGGCTGACCAGCATCGGCCGGCATCTGGCCGCGCGCGATGTCGACCGGGCGCTGGCCGCCGCCGGGGCCGAGGCGCAGGACTGGCAGGGCGGCACCCGGATCGGCGACTGCCTGGCCGCCTTCAACCGCGACTGGTCGCGGCGGGTGCTGTCGCGGGGCGCCGTGGTGCTGATCGTCACCGACGGGCTGGACCGGGGCGACCCGGCGCGGCTGGCGGCGGCGATGACGCGGCTGCACCTGTCGGCGCGGCGGGTGGTCTGGGTGAACCCGCTGTTGCGATGGGATGGCTTCGCGCCCCGCGCGGCGGGGATCGCGGCGATGCTGCCGCATGTCGACAGCTTCCGCGCCGGGCACAGCGTCGCCTCGCTGCAGGCTCTGGCGCAGGCGCTGACCGAGGCGGGCGATGCGGGGGAAAAGCCGCGGATGGCCGCGCTGCTGGCGGCGGGGCGGGCAGGGGGGCGGCCAGGGGGCTGACGGCCTGCCCGCCTGACCTGCATGTTACGGAATGTTTCAGGCCGGTGACGGAACAGCCGGGGCGGCGGGCCGGTTCTTTCCGCATGGATGATGCTGGAGGAGAGGCCACATGAGCCGCCGCAAACTGACCACCACCACCTCGGCCCGCGGGCTCGCACTCGTCGCCAGCCTGACGCTGGCGGCGCCGCTGCCCGCCTTGGCGCAGGAACAGGACGGGGAAAACCGCGAAACCTGCGCCGACGGGTCGAGCCCGCCCTGCGGCAATGGCGGGCCGGCCGCCGAAGAGCAGGGCGAGGGCCAGACCCGGCAGGAACGCCGGCAGCAGCGCCGCGAGAACCGTGCGCAGGAGGAGGCCCAGCAGGAGCAGGCTGAGGAGGAGCAGGCCGAGCAGCCGCAGGAGCGGCAGCAGGAGGCCGAGCCCGAGATCCCGCCGCAGCCCGCCCCCGAGGAGGCGCCTCCCGCGCCCGAGCCCGAGATCCGTCCCGATCCGGTGCCCGAGAACCAGCCCGCCCCGGACGAGACGCCGCCCCCGGCGCCCGAGGAACTGCCGCAGCAGGACCAGCCGGCCCAGGACGACCAGCCCCGCGCCGAAGGGCGCGGGGACGATGGCGGGTCGGCAGAGACCAGCCCCGACGCCTCGGCGCTGGAAGAGGCGCTGCGCGAGCGTCAGGAGGGCGGCGACGACAGCGGCGAGGCGCCGGCGGACGAGGCCGAACGCCAGGACCCCCAGCCCGAACAGCAGGGCGGGACCGATGAACAGGATGACAACCGGGATGACGCGCAGCGCCGCGCCGCGCCCGGTGCCGCACAGGACGATGCGGCGCCAGAGCAGTCGCAGGACGCCGAAGCGCGGGATGCCGAGGACCGCGAGCGCCCCGACGCCGCCACGCTGGAAGAGCGGCTGCGCCAGCGCCAGGACGGCGACCAACAGGACGGCGACCAGCAGGACGGCGACCGCAACCGCCAGGGCGATGCGCAGGAGGACAATGCCGGCGACGGCGAGGGTCAGGCCCGCGACCGGCTGCGGGATGCCCTGCAGGACCGCCAGGACGATCAGGCCGCCGATGGCGACGGCACGCTGCGCGAGCGGGCGCAGGACCTCGCGCAGGATGAGGATGCCCGGGAACGGCTGCGCGAGGCGGCCGAGAACCTGCCCGACCAGCCCGACGCGCAAAGCGGCGAACCGCCGGTGGCCGAGGCGCTGAACGCCCTTGCCGCGGGCGACGGCGACGCGCCGGATGGCGTGCGCGTCTTCGAGGAGGAGGTGACCGAGCGTCAGGCCCGCTCCTCGTCCGAGGAATTCCGCAACTCGGTGAACGAGCGCGGGCGCGGCGACCGCGATCGTGACCGCGACAGGGATCGGGACCGCGACCGGGATCGCAACGACAACCGCGACCGCAACAACCGCGCCAGCAACGACGACGATGACGACGACGATGATGACGGCTTCTTCGAGGAAGAGCTGTCGGATCGCGAGAAGGTGCTGCTGTTCGGTCTGGGCGCGCTCGCCGTCGGCTCGATGCTGTCGAACGACCGTCAGGTCGAGCTGAACTCCGGCGACCGCGTCGTGGTGCAGCGCCCGGATGGCAGCTATCAGCTGATCAAGGATGACGACGTGCTGCTGCGCCAGCCCGGCTCGGACGTGCGGACGGAAACCTTCCGCGACGGCTCGACCCGGACCATCGTCACCCGCGAGGACGGGGCGCGCATCGTCACCGTCTACGACCCGGAACAGCGGGTGGTGCGCCGCAGCGTGATCCGGCCGGACGGCACGGAATACCTGCTGATCGACGATACCCGTCGCTACGAGCCGGTGGACGTGTCGCAGCTGCCGCGGCCGCGCTATGACCGGCTGTCCCTGACCGAGGACGAGCAGGCGCTGCGCGATGCCCTGTCGCGGTCGGCCGATATCAACCGGACCTTCAGCCTCGCCCAGGTCCGCAACATCGCCGAGGTGCGCTCGCTGGTGCCGGTGATCGACGTGAACGCGATCACCTTCCAGACCGGATCGGCCGCGATCCGGCCCGAACAGGCCGAGTCGCTGGCCTCGCTGGGCCAGCTGATCCAGGACTATGTGGACGAGAATCCCAGCGAGATCTTCCTGATCGAGGGGCACACCGATGCCGTGGGCTCGGCCGCGTCGAACCTCGCCCTGTCGGACCGGCGGGCGGAATCGGTGGCGCTGGCGCTGACGGAGTATTTCGACGTGCCGCCGGAAAACATGATCGTGCAGGGCTATGGCGAGTCCTATCTGGCCGTCGACACCTCGGGGGCCGAGGAACGCAACCGCCGCGTCAGCGTGCGGCGGGTGACCGACCTGCTGGAAACCGCCTCGAACTGAACCGGACCGATGGCTGCCGCTTGCGCAGCTTCCGGGTCGCCCGCCACGCGCGGGCGGCCCATCGTCAGGGCGACAGCCGGAAGGACCGCCATGACCGAAACCCTTACCATCCTGCCCCTGCCCACCGGCCTCGTCCGCGCCCTGCGCGCGGGCGGGCCCGATGCCCACGGCCAGCCCGCCGAACGCCATGTCTCGGACGGGCCGGGCAATCCCTGCCGCCACTGCCTCGGCTTCGTGCCCGAGGGGGCGCCGATGCTGGTCTGCG
Source organism: Frigidibacter oleivorans (assembly GCF_003993775.1). Taxonomy (GTDB): domain Bacteria; phylum Pseudomonadota; class Alphaproteobacteria; order Rhodobacterales; family Rhodobacteraceae; genus Frigidibacter; species Frigidibacter oleivorans. The sequence goes on along the minus strand of NZ_RJRZ01000003.1, from coordinate 180,470 downwards.
CGCTGCGGCCCTTTCCCGCGCCGCAACCCTATGCCGAGACCGGGCCGATCTTTCTTTGTGCCGATGACTGCGCGCCATGGTCGGGCAGGGGCCTGCCGCCGATCCTGACCGCCAGCCCCGACTACCTGCTGAAGGGCTATCGCGCCGACTGGCGCATCGCCTATGGCACGGGCGGGGTGGTGCCGGCGGCAGAGGTCCGGGCGCGGGCCGCCACGCTGTTGTCAGATCCCGCCATCGCCTTCGTCGATGTGCGCTCTGCCCGGAACAATTGCTATCAGCTGCGCCTCTGCCGCCCGGGCGAGGCGGCGGCGCTTGATCTGGGTCAAGGCCCGCGCCACCCTGTCTGATAGAGCGGGGACATCCGGGCGCTTCCTCCCGTTTCGCCCGGGCAAGGCCACGTCTCCCCGTGGCACAGACCGCGCCGCGGGCGCATCCGCGGCGCGGTCCTGACGGCCGCCCGATCCCCCCGTTGTGCCCGCGCGGCATGCACCCCATATTGCGGCGGAGGAGTCCGCCATGACCGATCTTTCCCCCGATACCATCCCCGCAGATGCCGACCTTCCCGACCTCGCGCTCGACTGGCACCGTGCCGGGCGCGGCGCGGCGCTCGCCACCGTGGTCGAGACCTGGGGTTCCGCCCCGCGGCAGGCGGGCAGCCGGCTGGTGGTGGCGGGCGACGGCGCGATGATGGGCTCCGTCTCGGGCGGCTGCGTCGAGGGCGCGGTGATCGAAGAGGCGATGGCCGCGCTGCAGGACGGCGCGGCGCGGCTTCTGACCTATGGCGTTTCGGATGACGATGCCTTCGCGGTGGGGCTGGCCTGCGGCGGCACGATCCGGGTGCTGGTGCAGCCGGTGGGCGGCATGGGCCGCGGCGGCCTGCCCGTCGACCTGCTGGCGCAGCTGTCCGAGGCGCGCGCCGCCCGGCGGGCGGTGGCGATGCAGGTGCCCTTCGACACGCTGACCCCCCGGCTGGTCACGGCCGAGGGCGCGACCGGCCCGCTCGCCGACCGCTTTCGCGCCGACCGTTCGGGCACCGATGGCGAACCGGGGGCAGAGGTCTTCACCGCGCTGCAGAACCCGCCCTTGCGGATGATGGTGGTGGGGGCGGTGCATATCGCGCAGGCGCTGTTGCCGATGGCGCGGCTGGCGGGCTGGGACCCGGTGCTGATCGACCCGCGCGGCGCCTTCGCCTCGGCCGAGCGATTCCCGGGCGAGACCGTGCTCGAGGACTGGCCCGACGAGGCGCTGACAGCGCTGCGCCCCGATGCGCGCTCCGCCGTGGTGACGCTGACCCATGACCCGAAGCTCGACGATCCGGCGATCCGGGCCGCGCTCGACACCGCCGCCTTCTATATCGGCTGCCTCGGCTCCAGCCGCACCCATGCGAAACGCGTGGAACGGCTCGCGCTCGCCGGCGTGACCGAGGCGCAGATCGCCCGCATCCATGGGCCGGTGGGGCTCGACATCGGCGCCAAGACCCCGGCCGAAATCGCGCTGTCGATCCTCGCGCAGGTGACGCAGCGGCTGAGGCAGGGCTGATGCGCTTCGGTCCGGTGCCGCTCGACCGGGCACAGGGCGCGGTGCTGGCGCATTCGGTGGCGCTGCCCGGGCTGCGGCTGGACAAGGGTCATGTGCTGACCGAGGCCGATCTGGCGGCGCTGGCCCGGGCGGGCGAAACCGCGGTGACGGTGGCGCGGCTCGATCCCGGCGATGTGGCAGAGGATGCGGCGGCGGCCCGGCTGGCGGCGGCGCTGCTGCCCGATGCCGCCGCGGCGGGGCTGACCGCCACCCCGGCCCATACCGGGCGGGTGAACCTGAAGGCCGCGGGGCCGGGTCTGTTTACCCTCGACGCAGAGGCCGTCCATGCGCTGAACGCGGTCGATCCCGGCATCGGGCTCGCGACGCTGGCGCCCTTCGCCCGGGTGGCGGCGGGCGGGCTGGTCGCGACGATGAAGATCATGCCCTATGCCGTGCCCGAAACCGCCGTCGCCGCGGCCGAGGCGCTGGCGCGGCGGGCCCGGCCGCGGCTGGTGCCGGTGCGGCGCGGCTCGGCCGGGCTGCTGCTGACCGAGGTGCCGGGCCAGAACCCGAAGCTCAATGCCAAGGGCCGCCGCACGGTCGAGGCGCGGCTGGCCGCGCTCGGCATGGGGCTGGCGGGCTGCGAGACCGTCGCGCATGACGCCCCGGCCATCGCCGCCGCGCTGGCGCGCCTGCCGGGCGAGATGCTGTTGATCCTCACCGGCTCGGCGACTTCGGATATCGAGGATGACGCGCCCCGCGCGGTGCGTCAGGCAGGGGGCCGCGTCACCCGCTTCGGCATGCCGGTCGATCCGGGGAACCTGCTGTTTCTCGGCGATCTCGGCGGGCGCCCGGTGCTGGGCCTGCCCGGCTGCGCCCGCAGCCCGGCGCTGAACGGCGCCGACTGGGTGCTGGAACGGCTGGCCTGCGGGCTGGAGGTGACGGGGGCCGACATCGCCGCCATGGGCGTGGGCGGGCTGCTGAAGGAAAGCCCCGCCCGCCCGCAGCCGCGCGAGGGCCGGCGCGCGCCGCGACCTCCGGCACCCTGACCCCCGGCACCCTGACGCCGCCCCCTGCAGCTGACCCAAATATCCCGGGGTCCGGGGCAGCGCCCCGGGGCTCGCCATCCCGCGCCGGGATCAGGGCGACAGGAACCGCACCCCCGGCATCGCCGCGATCTCGGCCACGTCGGCATCGTAACCGGCCGAGATCTCCGCCACCAGCTCGGCGGTCCAGCCGGGCAGAGCCACCTCCATCTCCAGCTCTTCGGGCCTCGCGAACTTGTCGAGGAAGGCCGAGACGATCTTGCGCCGCAGCGCCACGGTCGCGGGGGGATGGCTTGCCAGATAGGCGGCCAGCCGGTTCATCCCGTCCTCGGTCATGATCGTCGCCAGCACGTCGGTATCGGCGTCGAGGGCCACCTCCGGCCCGACGCCCGCGACCGCGCGCAGCACCTCGGGCCAGATCAGCGGCGTGTCCTCGTTGCACCAGACGGTCAGCGGGCAGTCCGGCGCCGCCTCGCGGATCTGGCGCACGACCGGCGCCCATCGCAGCGCGCGCGGATCGACCCCGCCCATGAAGCCGTCATAGCCCAGCCCGTCGACCCGCGACAGCAGCGCGGGGACCAGCGTCGCCGGATCGCGCAGCGCCAGAAAGAACTCGGTCCCCGCCTCGGGGAAGATGCCGGCCAGCGCCGCGGCCTTGCGCCCGGCCATCGGGTAGAAGCCGCCGTCGCTGACCACCTTGTGCGGGATGCAGAGGAAGAATTCATGGCCGAAGATCAGCCGCTCGGCCCGGTCCTCGTCCATCACCGCGTCGAGGATCACCTCCTGCACCTCGCGGCTGGCGGGCTGGCCGCGCAGCTTGACCAGCGTCTCGCGCAGGACGGGGCGATAGCGGCCGGGGCCGGGGACGATGATGCCGCGCGGCGTCAGGTCGTCGCGCGCGCGCAAGAGGCCGCGGATCAGCCTTTCCTCGTCGGTGGAATGCGCCCCCAGATGGAACACGACCTGCATCGCAGTCTCCGGTCCTCGTTATCCTGTCCTGCCCGCGGGGAAGGCCATGCCGCCCGCTTTGGCCGCCCGCGTCCCCGGGCAGTGACGGCTATATACGGCGATTTATGGACAGCGAAACGGCAATCCTGTATCGCGGCGCCCAGACCGGGTCCCAGACCGGGTCCCGGACCGGGCCCCAAAACGGGCCCGGAACGGGTCGGGGCGCGGGGACGCGACCGGAGGCGGAAGCCGGCGCGGAGCGGTCGCGAACGCGGGGGGGCGCATGCGGGCAGGGGCTGGGGCGGCACCGCTCAGGCGGCAGGAGGCGCGGGTGCCGGGCGGGGCGCTCTGGTCCGCGGCGGCGCTGGCCGTCGCCGCGCTGGTGGCGCTGCCGGTGCTGTCGGTGGTCTGGCTGGCGCTGAACCCGACCGAGAACATCTGGCCGCATCTGCTGGCCACCACGCTGCCCCGCTATCTGGCCAATACCGCGATCCTCGCGCTCGGCACCGGGGCGCTGGCCGCGGCGGCAGGGACGGGCGCGGCCTGGCTGGTGGCGATGTACCGCTTTCCGGGCGCTGCCGTCATCGAATGGCTGCTGCTGCTGCCGCTGGCGGTGCCGGCCTATGTCGGGGCCTATGCGCTGGTCGATTTCCTCGAATACTCGGGGCCGGTGCAGGGCGCGCTGCGCGAGGCCTTCGGCTGGACCGGCGCCCGCGACTACTGGTTCCCGGCGATCAAGACCCGGGGCGGGGCGGCGGTGGTGCTGGCGGCGGCGCTGTACCCCTATGTCTACCTGCTGGCGCGGGCGGCGTTTCGCGAACAGCCGGGCGGCGCCTATGAGGTGGCGCGCGCGCTCGGCACCGGTCCCGTCGCGCTGTTCCTGCGCGTGGGCCTGCCCCTGGCCCGGCCCGCCATCGCGGTCGGCACCGCCATCGTGATGATGGAGACGGTCGCCGACTACGGCGTCGTCAGCTTCTTCGCGGTGCAGACGCTGACCACCGGCATCTTCACCACCTGGCTGGAGATGGGCAATGCCGGCGGCGCGGCGCAGATCGCCTGCCTGATCCTCGGCATGGTGCTGGCGCTGCTGGCGCTGGAACGCCATGCCCGGCGGCGGCTGCGCTTTCACCAGTCGGCCCGGCAGTCGCGGCCCTGGCGGCGGGCGCGGCTGACCGGGGCGCGGGGCTGGGCCGCGACGGCGCTGTGCCTGATCCCCTTCCTCGCCGGTTTCGCGCTGCCGGTGGGGGTGATGGCGGCGCAGGCGCTGGCCAATCCCGAGGCCTGGCTGTCGCCCGGTCTGGCCCGGGCGCTGGCGCATACGCTGACCACGGGCGGGCTCGCGGCGCTGGCCACGGTCGGCGCCGCGCTGATGCTGGTCTACGGGCTGCGGATCGGCGGCCATGCCGGGCTGCGCCGGCTGCTGCCGCTGACCGGGATCGGCTATGCCGCGCCGGGGGCGGTGCTGGCGGTGGGGCTGCTGATCCCGCTCGCCGCGCTGGACCACCGGCTGGCCGACCTGTGGCTGGCGGTGACGGGCGACGACCCGGGGCTGATGCTGACCGGCACCGCCTTCGCGGTGATCCTCGCCTATGTGGTGCGCTTCTTCGCCATCGGCCAGGGGGCGGCGGATGCGGGCTTCGACCGGGTGCCGCCCTCGCTGCCGATGGCCGCCCGGTCGCTGGGCCGGACCGCGGCGGGTGCCCTGCGCGCGGTGCATCTGCCGCTGATGCGGGGGACGGTCGGGTCCGCGCTGCTGCTGGTCTTCGTCGATTGCGTCAAGGAACTGCCGGCGACGATGCTGCTGCGCCCCTTCAACTACGAAACGCTCGCCACCCGCGCGCATGAGAAGGCGAGCCTCGAGAATCTCGGCGACGCCTCGCCCGCGGCGCTGCTGGTGATCGCGGTGGGGCTGGCGGCGGTGGCGCTGCTCGCCCGGACCAACCTGCGCGAGACGCGGGCATGAGCGGGCGGCGGATCGTGGTCGCCGGGGTCTCGGCCAGCGGCAAGACCCTGCTGGGCCGGGCGCTGGCCGACAGGCTGGGCGCCCGCTTCGTCGAGGGCGACGATTTCCACCCGCCGGAGAACCGCGCGGCGATGGCGGCGGGCCGGCCGCTCGACGATGCGATGCGGGCGGGGTGGCTCGCGGCGCTCGGGGCGGAACTGGCGCGGGACCGGCAGGCGGGGGCAGATGCGGTGCTGGCCTGTTCGGCGCTGAAGCGCGGCTATCGCGACCGGCTGCGGCTGGCGGCGGGGCCGCTGGCCTTCCTCTGCCTCGCGGTGCCCGAGGCCGAACTGCGCCGCCGCATCGCTGCCCGCCGCGGCCATTTCATGCCGCCCGCGCTGCTGGCGAGCCAACTGGCGACCTGGGAACCCCCGGCGCCGGACGAGGCGGATTGCCATCTTCTCGACGGCAGCCCCGGCCCGGCGCAGGTTCTGGCCCGGGCGCTGGACCTGCTGGCGGGGTAGGGCGCCGCGGGCCGCGGGGGCTTGCATGGCCGCCGCCCGAAAGCTATGCCCGGACCCATGCCTCCATAGCTCAGCTGGTAGAGCGTCTGATTTGTAATCAGGGGGTCGGCGGTTCGAGTCCGTCTGGGGGCACCACAGGCCAGACACCACAGGCCAAACACCACAGACCAGACACCACAGGTCAGGCCGGCGTCAGCGCGGATCGGCCCCCTGCGGCCGGCGCAGGCGCAGCCAGACCAGCATCCCTGCCAGGCCCGCCGCCAGCGTGAACCAGGTCAGCGCATAGGACAGGTGGCTGTTGGCGAAGCGCACCACCGTCAGCCCGGGCACGGGGTCGCCCGCACGGACCTCGCCCGCCGGGACCTCGGCCCCCGGACCCTGTGTCGCAGCCCCCGGCGTCCCGGCGTCGAGGAACCACGGTGCGACCGGCGGGGGCAGGTCCAGCGCCGCCGCCAGCGCCGCCGCGTCGCGCGAAAACCAGCGGTCCGCCGCGGGGTCGTTGGCGCGCAGGAAGCCGCCGCCCGGCTGGCTGTGGCGCAGCAGCCCCTCCACCGTCACCGGCCCCTCGGGCGGGGCGGGGACGGCATCGCGCATCGCCTCGGGCACGAAGCCGCGATTGACCAGCACCGTCCAGCCGCCGGCCTCGCGCAGGGGGGTCATCACCCAATAGCCCGACCCGAGGCGGGTGACCGCCCGGACCAGAGGCTGCGGTCCGGGCAGATAGCGGCCGGTGACGCTCAGCCGCCGGTACTCGTCGGCGGCGGTCAGCGCGGCCCAGTCCTGCGGTCCCGGCGCGGCGGCGGGGGGCGCGACCAGCCCCGCCTCCCCCCGCGCGATCAGCGCGGTCTTCCAGGCCAGCCGCTGCACCTGCCAGATGCCGAGCGCGACCAGCGCCAGCACCGCCAGCGCCCCCGCGGCCATGAACACCGGTCCTGGCCGGCGCGGACCTTCCGCTGCGGTCATCCGCCTGCCTTTCAGGATCCGAAGCCGGTGACGGCCTCGTGATCCATCTGTGGCATCATGTTGGCGTTCATGTTGTGCATGACCCACAGCGAGCCCGCCATCATGATCACCACCACGATGATGGTGAAGATCGTGGCGACGAAGTTCCAGCCCTCGTCCGACCGGGTGTTGAGATGCAGGAAATAGACCATGTGCACCAGAACCTGCGCCAGCGCGCAGGCCAGCACGAGGGCGATGGTCAGGCCGCGGCCCTCCAGCACCTCGCCCATCACCAGCCAGAAGGGGATGGCGGTCAGGATCACCGACAGGCCGAAGCCCGTGGCATAGCTGCGATAGCTGCCATGGTCATGGCCGCCGGCATGGGCGCCGGCCGGGCCGGGCTCGCGGTCGAGATCGCCGGGGCGGGGGTGAGGGTGGGGGTGGTGCGAGGCGCTCATCAGACGGTCCCCAGCAGATAGACGAGGGTGAAGACGCCGATCCAGATGACGTCGAGGAAGTGCCAGAACATGCTGAGGCAGGTCATCCGGCGCAGGTTGGCGGGGCCGAGCCCGTGCTGGCGGATCTGCACCATCAGCGTCACCAGCCAGATCGAGCCGAAGGCGACATGCAGCCCGTGCGTGCCCACCAGCGCGAAGAACGACGACAGGAAGGCCGACCGCTGCGGCCCCGCGCCCAGATGGATCAGGTGGTGGAACTCGTAGAGCTCGACCGCGAGGAAGGCGAGCCCGAAGGCCAGCGTCACCGCCAGCCAGCCAAGCGCCGGCCCCTTGCGGCCCGCCTGCGCCGACAGCATGGCGAAGCCGAAGGTGATCGAGGACAGCAGCAGGAAGCCCGTGTTCAGCGCCACCAGTTCCAGATCGAACAGATCCTGCGGCCCCGGCCCCGCGGCATAGCTGCCGCCGAGCACGCCGAAGCAGGCGAAGAGCACCGCGAACATCAGGCAGTCGCTCATCAGGTAGATCCAGAAGCCGAGCGTCGTCGAGGCGCCCTCTTCGTGGTGATGCGGCTCGGTCTGCCAGTGGGGCAGGTCGGCGGTTTCGGTTGCCGTGGTCATCTCAGGCCTCCGCCAGTGCCAGTTGCCGGTCGCGCGCGGCCTCGCAGCGGGCGACCTCCTCGACCGGGATGTGATGGTCGCGGTCATAGTCGAAGGTGTGCCGGATCGCGTAGCCCACCAGCGCCGCGAAGGACAGCGCCGCCAGCCACCAGATCCACCAGACCATCGCAAAGCCGCAGAGGGTGGCGAGGGCCGAGAGGATCACGCCCGATCCGGTCGGCCGCGGCATGTGGATCGGCAGGAAGGGCGCGTCCGGTCGCTGCTGGTCGGCCAGCTTCATGCTGGACCAGGCGTCGAGCCCGTGCACCAGCGGCGTGAAGGCGAAGTTGTAGGGCGCGGGGGGCGAGGAGGTCGCCCATTCCAGCGTCCGCCCGTCCCAGGGGTCGCCGGTCAGGTCGCGGTTGCGATGCCGGTTGCGGATCGACACGGCGAACTGGACGATCATCGCGGCGATGCCGAGGGCGACCAGCACCGCGCCGAGCGCCGCCAGCACGAACCAGATCCGCAGGTCGGGGTCGTCGAAGACCCGCGTGCGCCGCGTCACCCCCATCAGCCCCAGCACGTAGAGCGGCGTGAAGGCCAGCCAGTAGCCGGCGAGCCAGCACCAGAAGCTGACCTTGCCCCAGAACACGTCCAGCGTGAAGCCGAAGGCCTTGGGCCACCAGTAGGCGATGCCCGCGAAGGTGCCGAAGACCACGCCGCCGATGATGACGTTGTGGAAATGCGCGACCAGGAACAGCGAGTTGTGCAGCACGAAATCCGCCGGCGGCACCGCCAGCAGCACGCCGGTCATGCCCCCGACCGTGAAGGTGATCATGAAGGCCACCGTCCACATCATCGGCAGTTCATAGCGCACCCGGCCCTGATAGATGGTGAAGAGCCAGTTGAAGATCTTCGCCCCGGTCGGGACCGAGATGATCATCGTGGTGATGCCGAAGAAGGCGTTGACCGAGGCGCCCGAGCCCATCGTGAAGAAGTGGTGCAGCCAGACGATATAGCTGAGGATGGTGATGCAGACGGTCGCATAGACCATCGAGGAATAGCCGAACAGCCGCTTGCCCGAGAAGGTGGCGGTGACCTCGGAGAACACTCCGAACAGCGGCAGGATCAGGATATAGACCTCGGGATGGCCCCAGATCCAGATCAGGTTGACATAGAGCATGGCATTGCCGCCGAGCTCGCTGGTGAAGAAGTTGGTGCCGACATAGCGGTCCAGCGTCAGCAGGATCAGCGTCATCGTCAGGATCGGGAAGGAGGCCACGATCAGGATGTTGGCGCAGAGCGAGGTCCAGGTGAAGATCGGCATCCGCATCAGCGTCATGCCCGGGGCGCGCATCTTGACGATGGTCACCAGCAGGTTGATCCCCGACAGCGTGGTGCCGACGCCGGCGATCTGCAGGCCCCAGATGTAATAGTCGACGCCGACCCAGGGGCTGAACCCCGCGCCCGACAGCGGCGGGAAGGCCAGCCATCCCGTCTGCGCGAATTCCCCCACGAACAGCGAGGCCATGATCAGCACCGCACCGCCCGTCGTCATCCAGAACGAGAAGTTGTTCAGGAAGGGGAAGGACACGTCCCGCGCCCCGATCTGCAGCGGCACCACGTAGTTCATCAGCCCGGTGATGAAGGGCATCGCCACGAAGAAGATCATGATCACGCCATGGGCGGTGAAGATCTGGTCATAGTGGTGGGCATTCAGATAGCCCTCGCTGCCGCCGAAGGCCCAGACCTGCTGCAGCCGCATCATCAGCGCATCGGCAAAGCCGCGCAGCAGCATGACGAAGCCGAGGATCATGTACATGATCCCGATCTTCTTGTGATCGACGCTGGTGAACCACTCGGACCAGAGATAGCCCCACAGCCGGCGGCGGGTCAGCAGCGCCAGCAGGCCGAGGCCGCCGATGGCCACCACCACCGCGGTGACGAGGACGATCGGTTCCTTCGGAACGGCGCTGAGGTTGAGACGCCCCAGAAGCAGCGTCGTGCTGTTGTCGAATTCGGCCATGTCCGGTTCCGTCAGAGGTTGGGGGCAGCGGCGGCGGCGTCGCCCGCGGGGGGCAGCAGCGCGGCAAGATCGAGGCCGGGGCGCGACCAGAAGCCGGGCGATGTCAGACCGGGGGCCGTCCCGGGCCGGGGCAGGCCCGCGCCGCGCAGCGGAGAGGCGTCACGGGGGGGCGCCGCGGCCCAGGCCGGGCGCTGGCCGAACATGCGGCTTTCCTCTTCGGGCGTGCAGTAGCCCGCGACCTGGAACGGTTCCCATCCCAGCACCGGTGCGCGGGCCCCGCGTTTCGCGGCCTCGTCCCGGGTCAGCGCCGCCATGTTGATCGTGCCGTTGAGCCCGGTGCCGCCCCCTGCGTCGAGCGCCATCATCTCGGCCATGCACATCTTGCCCTCTTCGACGCACATGTTCACCGCGCGGTCGAACAGTTCCGGTTCCACCGCGGCATAGGTCATCGGCGGCACGTTCTCGGTCGGCTCCTCGAGGTCCAGGTAGGCCGCGCGGTCCAGCCGGCCCTCGCCCTCGCGCGCCGCCGCCACCCAGTCGTCGAAGGCATCGGGGGCCAGCGCGTGGGCGGTGAACTTCATCCCCGAAAAACCCCAGCCGGAATAGTGCGAGGCAAGGCCCCGGAACTCGCCCTCCTCGTTGAAGACGCCGTTCAGCGTCGTCTCCATCCCCGGCATGGCATAGATCATCCCGGCCATCGAGGGGATGTAGAAGGCGTTCATCACCGACGAGGCGGTCAGGCGGAACCGGATCGGCCGGTCCACCGGCACCGCCAGCTCGTTGACCGAGGCGACGCCCTGTTCGGGATAGATGAACAGCCATTTCCAGTCGAGCGCCACCACCTGCACCTCGAAGGGCGTATGGTCGGCCTCCAGCGGCGTATCCTTCGCGATGCGGTCCAGCGGGCGGTAGGGATCGGTCAGGTGGGTGCCCACCCAGGTCAGCGTGCCGAGCGCCACGACGATCAGCACCGGGAAGGCCCAGATCGCCAGCTCCAGCTTGGTGGAATGTGCCCATTCCGGGCTGTAGGTCGCCCTGGTGTTCGACGCCCGGTAGCGCCAGGCGAAGAACCCCGTCAGCAGCAGCACCGGCACGATGATCAGCGACATCAGCACCGTCGCCTGCACCAGCAGGTCGCGCTGCTGCGCCGCCACGTCGCCGGTGGGGGCCAGCACTTCGAACTTGCAGCCGGCCAGCGCCATCGCCGGCAGCAGCCAGAGGATGCGGCGCAGCGGGCCGGAACCGGGGGTCTTGTCTTGCATCGTGACCAACCTGTCTTGAACACCGAGCTGTCGTGAACGCGGCGGGTCGGCCAGGGCAGCCAGGGGGGCCAGGGCGCGATTCCACCGCGATAATCCGAGTCTGGAACTCCGGTTAAGGCCGCCGCGCCGCGACAAACATGCGGCAACTTGTCTTCTGTCCGCTGCGCCGCCCGCCATGCGAGGCGGGAGTTGATGCATCTGTCGCGTCACTAAAGCATCATTCCCACAACAGCCGGACCCGCCCAGATGGAACGCAGCCTTGACGAGAAAAGCCCGGAAGCGACCGCCAGCCGCGATGCGCTGGAGGCGCCGGGCCACGAGGTATCGCCCTCCGACATCGCCGTCGGTGTGATCATCGGTCGCACGTCGGAGTTCTTCGATTTCTTCGTCTTCGCCATCGCGGCGGTGATCGTGTTCCCGGCGCGGCTGTTTCCCTTCCTCTCGCCGCTGGAAGGGGTGCTGGCCTCGTTCGGGCTGCTGGCGCTGGCCTTCGTCGTGCGCCCGCTCGGCACCGTCGCCTTCACCCTGCTGGACCGCCGCCTCGGCCGGCTGCCGAAGCTGACGCTGGCGCTGTTCCTGCTGGGGGTCAGCACCGTCGGCATGGGTCTGGTGCCCGGATTCGACAGCGCGGGCTGGTGGGCGGTGGCGGCGATCGCCGTCCTGCGCATCGGTCAGGGCCTCGCGGTCGGCGGGGCCTGGGACGGGCTGGCGCCGCTCCTGTCGGTCAGCGCCGGCCGGCGTCGCCGCGGCTTCTACGCGATGGTGCCGCAGCTTGGCGCGCCCATCGGCCTTGCCATCGCCACGCTGGTCTTCGCCTATCTGCTCGCCCATGTCTCGGAGGCGGATTTCCTCGACTGGGGCTGGCGGTATCCGTTCTTCGTCGCCTTCTCGCTGAACGTGGTGGCGCTGTTCGCGCGGCTGCGCATCGTCGCCGCGCCCGAGATCGCCGAACTGCTCGACCGCAACGAACTCGCGCCCTCGGGCCTGCGGCAGACGCTGGCCGAGGACGGGCGCAAGATCGTGCTGGCGGTTTTCGTGCCGCTCGGAACCTTCGCGATGTTCCACATGGTGACGATCTTCCCGCTGTCCTGGGTCTTCCTCTATACCGACCGGACGCTGGAAGACTTCCTGGTCAACGAGGCGGCGGGCTCGGTCCTGCTGCTGGCGACGATGGTGGCGGGGGGGCTGTTGGCGGACCGGATGGGCCGCAAGCGCATCCTCGGCATCAGCGCGGCGGCAATCGCGCTCTTCGCCATCCTCGCGCCGGTGCTGCTGGCGGCGGGGCGCGAGGGCGAGCTGGTCTATATGCTTGTGGGCTTCGCCATCCTCGGCTTCGGGCTGGCCGTGTCCTCGGGGGCGGTGGCCGACATCTTCGCGCAGCGCAACCGCTACACCGCCTCGGCGCTGGTATCGTCCCTGTCCTGGATGTTCGGCGCGGGCTTTGCCCCGGTGACGGCGCTGTTCCTGTCGAACTGGCTGGGCCTGTGGGCGGCGGGCCTGTACCTGCTGTCGGGCGCGGTGGCGACGCTGGTGGCGCTGCTGCTGGTGCGGGGGCAGGGCCAGGGCATGCGCGAGGAAGTCTGAACGAGGTCCGAACGGCCGGGCGGGGGCCGGGCGTCAGGCCCCGCCCGAATAGGCGTAGTAGCCCTGTCCCGCCATCGACCGGTCGCGCGCCGGATCGACCCCGTTCAGCACGCAGCCCGCGACATTCGCCTTGCTGGCCATCAGGATCGTCGCCGCCCCGCGCAGGGCATGGCCGGTGGTCCGCCGCCACCGCGCGACCAGCACTGCCACATCCGCCAGCGCCGCCAGCCGGCTCGCCTCGTCCGCCGCCAGCAGGGGCGGCGTGTCGAGGATCACGAGGTCATAGGCCTGGCGCAGCGTCTGGAAGCTCTCGACATATTGCGGCAGGGTGCGGATGTTGCGCGGCACCAGCGCGCCCCGGCGGAAGGTCAGCAGGTCCACCCCCGGCGCCACGAAGTTCCGCGCCACATGCCGGGTCAGGTCCGCCGGGTTGCGCAGCACGATCTCGGGGATCTGCTCGCTGGGCTTGGCTCCGGCCAGCGCCGCCAGCCCCTGCCGCTGCAGGTCGAAATCGATCAGCAGCACGCGCTGATGTTCCTGCGCGGCGACGATTCCCAGCGACAGCGCCAGCGTCGACTTGCCGTCGCCCGACTGGGCCGAGGTCACGGCGATGATCGGCGCGGGGGCAGAACTGCCCGGCGCGGGCGCGACGCCGTCCACCCGGTTCAGGATGCCGGTCAGCAGCACCCGCAGCGCCTCGTGATAGGGTGTGCGGGAATTGTCCGACAGATGCCGGACCAGCCCGCGCGGCCCGTCCGTCTTGCGCCGCCGCAGCACCGGAATCCCGGCCAGCATCGGCATGCCGGCGGCGATCTCGGCCTCGCCGGGTTCGGTGACGCGGCTGGCGGACATGTCGCGCAGGAAGGCCACGAGCAGCCCCGCCACCAGTCCCAGCACCAGCCCCGCCGCCAGCCCCAGCCGGCGGTCGGGGCGGTAGGGGGCCAGGGGCGGTTCGGCGGTGGTGATCTGCCGCACCCCCGGCGCGATGATGTCCACCTGCGTTTCCAGACTGTTGCGCCGCTCGACGAAGGCCTGATATCGCAGCGTCTCCGCGTCCAGCGCGCGCTGCATGTTGACCAGCGTCAGTTCGTTGCGGGTGCGTTCGCGCAGCTGCGTCTCCAGCGCGGCCGCTTCGGCGGCCAGGTCGGCGGTCTGCGCCTGTGCCTCGGTCTGCGCCTGTGCCTCGGGCGACAGGACGGACCCCGCCTGCCCCTCGGCCGGGGCCGGGGTCGCCGCCGCCGTCCCGGCCCCCGCCAGTGCCAGCAGCGAGCGCGCGCGCTCGATCTCGGTGCGCAGCTGTTCGGAATAGCCGCTGCGGTCCAGCTCGTTGTCGCGGATGAAGGCCGCGACGCTGCTTTCGCTGTCGACCAGCGCGGCGGCCAGTTCCTGCACCCGCTCCTGCAGGTAGACCAGCGAGCGGCTGACATCCTCGCGCCGCTCCTCCAGCTTGCGCTCGATGTAGATGTCGGCGACGGCATTGGCGATGTGCGCCGCCTGGTCGCGGTCGGCATGGGTCGCCACGATGTCGAGCGCGAGGCTCTCGCCCCGGCGGGACATCTGGTAGTTCTGCAGCAGCCGGGTCACCACCGCCTCCAGCTGCTCCTCGGCCGAGGGCGTCGCCGGGTCGTCATCGGCGAGGAAGGGGTTCAGGTAGGCATCCTGCCCGAGGTCCAGCCGGTCCACCACGCTGCGGGCGAAGCCGCGCGAGCGGGCGACGTCCATCTCGGTCTCGACCTGCATCGGCGACAGCGGCGTGGTGACGATGTCGCCGCTGGCCGGGTCGATGCGCGTGTCGACATAGTCGAGCACGATGGTCGCGCGGGCGGCATAGCTCTTGGGCAGCCGACTGACCACGACATGGGCGATGGCGACCGACAGCACGACCATCGCCGCGATCAGCAGCAGGTTGTCGCGCAGGAAGCGCACCAGCCGGGCGAGATCGCCCCGGGGCGGTTCGGCCAGACCGGTCATCGCGTAATCCAGCCCATGGGCCCGCATGTCGCGCCTGCCCGGCTGGACCGCGTCATCCATCGCATTCATCGACAATACCACCCGCAAACAGGGGTTGAAATCACTCTCGTCCAATCGCCGCGGCGCCTGCGGCCGCCGGACTCCGCGCTCCGGTCCGACTCGGGCCCGCCACCATGTCGCGAGTATGAATGTTGAATTGAATTGGTTTTTGGGGCAAGCTGCCATTAACAATTCGTCAACGCTTCCATTCGCCATCGGCCCTTCCGTTCAGGGGCTACCGTCCATTCGTCCGTTTTGCGCCTTGCCTTTCGCCGGCCGGACCGACCGGCGAGTCCCTCAATTCGCCGTTTTCACGATCCGGGTGGAATTCCGACATGGCCGCCCCCGAATTACCCGATGAACCGCCCCCGAATTGCCCATGAACCGTCTTCTTGAAATCTTTGTGGTGCTGATCGCGGCGCCGGTCTGGCTGGCGCTGCTGCCGGTCGTCTGGCTGGCGACGCGGGCGCTGCTGGGGACTCCGGTCTTCTTCGGCCAGGTCCGGGCGGGCCGGGGCGGGCGGCCCTTCCGCATCGTCAAGTTCCGCAGCATGACCGATGCCCGCGATGCCGGGGGCCGGCTGCTGCCCGACGCGCTGCGCCTGACCCGGGCGGGGCGGGCGATGCGGGCACTGCGGCTGGACGAATTGCCGCAGCTCTTCGCCATCCTGCGCGGCGACATGGCGCTGGTGGGGCCGCGCCCGCTGCTGCCGCAGACGGTGGAGGGGTTCGGGGCCAGGGGCCGGCTGCGCGGCAGCGTCCGCCCCGGCCTGACCGGCTGGGCGCAGGTCAGCGGCAACACCGCGCTGACCGATGCGGAAAAGCTGGACCTCGACCTGTGGTATGTCGCGCACCGGTCGCTGGCTCTGGACCTGCGGATCCTCGGCGAGACCATCGCCGTCGCGGCCTTCGGCGAACGGCGGCGGGCGGACCGGATCGCGGCGGCGGCGCGGTGGGCCGAATGCAGCGGCCCACCCGTCGCGGCGGGGCTGGCATGAGGACGGTCTTCGTCGGCGCGGTGGAGGGCTCGCGCGTGGGGCTGGACGCGCTCTGCGCGGCGGGGCTGCCGCCGGCGCTGGTGGTGACGCTGCCGCCCGACCTCGCGCACCGGCACTCCGACTATGCCGATCTCGCGCCGCTGGCCGCGCGGCACGGCATCCCGCTGCACCTGACCCGGCGCAGCGACGCCGACGAGACCTGCGAGGCCATTGCCGCGCTGGCGCCCGACCTGGTGCTGGTCATCGGCTGGTCGCAGCTCTGCGGCCCGCGCTTCCGCGCGATCCCCCGGCTCGGCTGCATCGGCTTCCACCCCTCGGCGCTGCCGCGGCTGCGGGGCCGGGCGGTGATCCCCTGGACGATCCTGCGGGGCGAGACCGATGGCGGCGCGACGCTGTTCTGGCTGGGCGAGGGCGCGGATACCGGCGACATCGCGGCGCAGCGGCTGTTCCCGCTCGACCCCGCGGCGGAAACCGCGCGCAGCCTCTATGACAAGGCGGTGGGGGCGTTGGCGGCGATGCTGCCCGACCTCGTGTCCCGGCTGGCGTCGGGCGAATTGCCGCGCCGGCCGCAGGACGACAGCCGCGCCACGCTCTGCGCCCGGCGGGGGCCCGAGGACGGGCGCATCGACTGGCATTCCCCGGCGGACGCGGTCGCGCGGCTGATCCGGGCCGCAGGGCCGCCCTATCCCGGCGCCTTCACCCATCTGCCGGGGGGGGCGCGGATCGTGCTGACCGGGGCGCGGCTGACCCCGCGCGGCGGCTATTACATCGGCATCCCCGGGCAGGTGCAGGCGCTGGAGGGGCGGGGCTTCACCGTGGCCTGCGGCGACGGCGCCTGCATCGACGTGCTGGACTGGCATCCCGCCGATGCCGGGGCCAGCGCGAACCCCCGCCTTCACGACATGCTGGGCCGACCGGCCGGAGACGCCAGATGACCGATGCGCCCGACCTGCCCGCTGCCTTCCCCCTCGCCGGTCCCCCCGGCAGCCCGGTGCTGGTGGTGGCGCCGCACCCGGATGACGAGGTGCTGGGCGCGGGCGGCACCATCGCCCGGCTGGCCCGGGCCGGGCATCCGGTGCATGTGGCCGTCGTCACCTCGGGCCGGCCGCCCCGCTTCGACGCGGCGGGCGTGGCGCGGGTGCGCGAGGAGGCGGCGCAGGCCCATGCGGCGCTCGGGGTGGCGGCAACCCACTGGCTGGGATTTCCCGCCGCCGAACTGGCCGAACATCCCCATGCCGACCTGAACGCGGGACTGGGCGAGCTGATGCGCCGGCTCGCGCCCGCGCTGGTGCTGGCGCCGCATCCGGGCGACATCCACATGGACCACCAGCTGACCTTCCTGTCCACGCTGGTCGCCAGCCGCCCGCATCAGGCCGACTATCCCGCCGCCATCGCCACCTACGAGACGCTGTCGGAAACCAACTGGAACGCGCCGCATCTGACGCCGGCCTTCCTGCCGAACCTTCATGTCGACATCACCGCGACGCTGGAGGTCAAGCTCGCCGCCTTCCGCCTGTTTGCCAGCCAGGTGCGCCCGGCCCCGCATGAGCGCTCGGTCGAGACGCTGCGCGCGCTGGCCACGCTGCGGGGGGCGACGGTGCACCGGGCGGCGGCGGAAGCCTTCTACCTTGTCCGTTCGGTGATCTGAGGAGGATGCCATGCAGGGCTGGCCGGTCTATGACGACGAACAGATCGAGGCGGCGGCGCGGGTGCTGCGCTCGGGCCGGGTGAATGCCTGGACGGGGCCGGATGTCGCGGCCTTCGAGGACGACTACCGCGCCCATCTGGGCATCGAGCACGCCATCGCCATGGCCAACGGCTCGGTCACGATGGACACTGCCTTGCGGGTGCTGGGCCTGCAGCCCGGCGACGAGGTGATCGTGACGCCGCGCAGCTTCGTCGCCTCGGCCAGCTGCGTGCTGCTGGCGGGGGGCGTGCCGGTCTTCGCCGATATCGACCCCGACAGCCAGAACATCACCGCCGCCACCATCGCCCCGCTGATCGGGCCCCGGACGCGGGGCATCATCCCCGTGCACCTCGCCGGCTGGCCCTGCGACATGCCGGCGATCATGGCGCTGGCGGCGGAACACGGGCTGTGGGTGCTGGAGGATTGCGCGCAGGCGCATGGCGCGACGATCGGCGACCGGCCGGTGGGCACCTTCGGCACCATGGCCTCGTTTTCCTTCTGCCAGGACAAGATCATCTCGACCGGGGGCGAGGGCGGGATGCTGGTCACCAGCGACCGCGACCTCTGGTCCCGGGCCTGGAGCTTCAAGGACCATGGCAAGAGCCACGACCTGGTCCATGCCAGCGATGCGCCGCCCGGCTTTCGCTGGCTGCATGCCGAGGGGCCGGGCACCAACCTGCGGATGACCTGCCTGCAGGCGGCCCTCGGGCGGGTGCAGCTGGCGCGACTGGCGGGCTGGCGGGCCGCGCGCGCCGCAAATGCCGCGATCCTGGCCGAGGCCTTCGCCGGCTGCCCGGCGCTGCGGGTGCCGATGCCGGGGCCGGGGATCGCCCATGCCTTCTACCGCTTCTACGCCTTCGTGCGGCCCGAGGCGCTGGCCCCGGGCTGGAGCCGCGACCGCATCCTGGCCGAGATCGCGGCGGCGGGCCAGCCCGCCTTCGTCGGCAGCTGTTCCGAGATCTACCGCGAACGCACCTTCGCCGCGCGCGGGATCGGTCCCGGCGCGCCGCTGCCGGTGGCGCGGGAACTGGGCGAGACGAGCCTTGCCTTCCTCGTCGATCCCACCTGGGACGCGGACCGGATCGCGGCGCTGGCGGCGACGGTGCGCGCGATCTGCGACCGGGCCGCGGGTGGCGGTGTGGGCGGCGACGCGACCGGCGGGGGCGGATCGCGGACCGTGGCGGTGGCCGGATGACGACCGGCCTGCTCCGTGTCCTGCTGACCTCGGCCGGGCGGCGGGTGGAGCTGCTGAACTGTTTCCGCGCCGCCGCCGACCGTCTGGGCCAGAGGCTGGAGGTTCTGGCCTGCGACCTGACGCCCGGCCTCAGCGCCGCCTGCGCGATGGCCGACCGCGCCGCGCCGGTGCCCCGCGCCACCGACCCCGGCTATGCCGATGCGGTGCTGGACCTCGTGCGCCGCCACGGGATCGCGCTGGTGGTGCCGACCATCGACCCGGAACTGGCGCCGCTCGCCGCCGCGCATCCGGCCTTCGCAGACCTCGGCTGCCGCCTCCATGTTTCGGCCCCCGGCGTGATCGACATCGCCCGCGACAAGCAGCGCACCGCCGAGGTTCTGGGCGCGTCCGGGGTGCCGGTGCCGCCGACCCTGCCGCCCGAGGCGCTGCGCGACGATCCCGCCGCGCTGCCCTGGCCCGTCTTCGTGAAGCCGCGCGGCGGCAGCGCCAGCCGCGGCCTTGCGGTGATCGACCGGCCCGAAGACCTGCCCCCGGCCTTCGACGAGCCGATGATCTGCCAGCCGCGGCTGTCGGGGCCGGAATTCACCGTCAACCTTTTCGTCGATGCCGGCGGCACCCTGCGCTGCGTGATCCCGCATCGCCGCCTGCAGATCCGGGCGGGCGAGGTGGAAAAGGGCCGGACCGAACGCCTGCCGGTGCTGCGCGCGATTGCCGAAGGGGTGGCGGCGGCGCTGCCCGGCCTGCGCGGCGCCGCCTGTTTCCAGGTGATCGAGGATGCCGCGCAGGGACCCCGGGTGATCGAGATCAACGCCCGCTTCGGCGGCGGCTATCCCCTGGCCGACCATGCGGGCGCGACCTTCGCGCAATGGCTGCTGGAAGAGGCGACGGGCCGTCCCTGCACCGCCCATGACGCCTGGCGCGACGGGGTCGAGATGCTGCGCTATGACGCGGCGGTGTTCCGGGGCTGACGGCGATGATCGTCTTCGACCTCGACGACACGCTCTATCTGGAACGCGACTTCGCCTTCAGCGGCTATGACCATCTGGGCGAACGGGTGCAGGCGCTGCATGGCGTGGCAGGCTTCGGGCCGGCCTGCCGGGCGCTGTTCGAGGCGGGCGAGCGGCGGCGGATCTTCGACCTCGCCTGTGCGCGTCTCGGCTGGGCCGAGGGCGCGGCGCTGGTGCCGGAACTGGTCGCCGCCTATCGTGCCCATCCGCCGCGGATCGCGCTCTGCCCCGATGCGGCGCGCTGGCTGGACAGCCATCCCGGCCCCTTCGGGCTGATCACCGACGGGCCGGGGCAGATGCAGGCGAACAAGATCGCGGCGCTCGGGATCGTCCCGCGCATCGCGCATCGCTGCGTGACGGACTGGCTGGGTCCGGGCCGGGGCAAGCCGCATCCCGCCGCCTTCGCGCTGATGGAACAGGCGGGCGGGGCGGGGCGGATGGTCTATGTCGCCGACAACCCCGCCAAGGATTTCGTCACGCCGAAGGCGCGGGGCTGGCTGACGGTGCAGGTGACGCGGCCGGGCGGCGTTCACGATCCCGCGCCGCCCGATGCCGCCCATGCCGCGCATCTGCGGCTGGCGGATCTCGATCAGCTGGACAGCGCGCTGGCCGGGGCGCCGGCCTGATCCGCCCGCGCGGGGCGGGGGACCGAGGCGATCAGCCGGTCCCAGTCCGACAGGATCCGCGCCGGGTCCAGCGCGGCGCGCGACGGGCCTGCCGCCGCCGCCATCCGCCGCCGCAGCGCCGGATCGCCCGCAAGCCGGGTCATTGCCGCGGCCAGTGCCGACACATCCTCGGGCGGGACCAGCAGCCCGTTCTCGCCCGGCCGGATCAGTTCGCGCGGGCCATAGTCGCAGTCGAAGGCCACCACCGGCAGCCCGGTGACCACCGCCTCGGCGATGACGTTCGGAAACCCCTCGAAGCGCGAGGGCACCACCAGCAGGTCCGCCGCGCCGATCCAGCCGCCGGGCCGGTCGGTCGCCCCCGGCATTTCCACCTTCTCGGCGACGCCCAGACGGTGGGCGAGGGCGGTCAGCTGTGCCCGCTCCGGCCCTTCGCCGAAGATGGTCAGCCGGGCAGGCCGGTCCGCATGCATCCGGGCGAAGGCCGCGATCAGCAGGTCGAACCCCTTCTGCCGGTCCAGCCGCCCGACCGCCACCAGACGCACCGGCCCCGCCGCCCCGGTCTCGGCCCCGGCGGGGGCGAGGCCCGGCAGCGGCTCGCAGGGATTGGCGATGACATGGGCCCGCGCCCGCACCGACCGGGGCAGGTCCTGCCGGGCGCGGTCGGTCTGCATCACCGCCGCCGCCGCCCGCCGCATCAGCAAGGCCTGCGCCGGCCGCCACAGCGGATGCGCCGCCTGCCGGGCGGGGTTGTTGCGTTCCGACACGATCACCGGCACCGGCAGCCCGATCCCCGCCGTCAGCGTCAGGGCGTTCACCTTGGTCAGGAAGGCGATGGCGAGGTCGGGGCGCAGGTCGCGCAGCAGCCGGCGGATCGCGGCCAGCCGCGCCACCGGTCCCGCCGCCGCCAGCGCGTGGCGCCGCACCCCGGGCGGATAGGGGAAATAGCTGTCCGGCGTCGCCGCGCCGAGCGCCGCGACATGCACCTCGTCCCCCGCCGCGGCCCGGTGCGCGGCCAGCATTGCCACCACCTTCTCGGCGCCGCCGGCCCCGAACCCCACCTGCAGGATCACCAGCCGCATGGCTACTCGGCCGCCTGCACGGCGACGGGACTGGTCACCGGCTCGGGGATAGGGGCGGCGAAGGTCGGCGCGGGCGCGGCCGGATGCGGGACTGCGCCCGCCGGTGCCGGGACGTTCACCGCGGCCTCGACGATCGGGCGGTGCAGGTCCTTCGACTGCAGGAAGATCCGGCCCACATATTCGCCGAGGATGCCCATGAACATCGCGTTGAGCGTGATCGACATCAGCAGCAGCACCGTGGTCGTGGCGAAACCGGCGGGCCAGTCCTGGCCGAGGATCAGCCGCCCCAGCACATAGCCGATCATCAGCAGGAAGGTCAGCAGCCCCAGCGTCAGGCTGATCCAGGACGCGATGCGCAGGGGCAGCAGCGAATGGTTGATCATCCCGTCGATGGCCAGCGACAGCATCGCCCGGAACGGGAACTTGGATGTGCCCGCCACCCGCGCCCGCCGGTCGTATTCGAAGCCCGTCTGCGAAAATCCCATGCCGCTGATCAGCCCGCGCACATAGGGCGAGCGGTCCTCGATCCGGCGCAGCTCGTTCAGGATCACCCGGTCGGTCAGGCGGAACTCGCCCGCGTTGCGGGGCAGGTCGTCCTCGCTCATCCAGTCGATCAGCGCATAGAACAGCCGGCGCGCCGCCGCGACCGCCGGTCCGTCGGGCAGGCTGCGGCGGATGCCGTAGACGACCTGATGCCCCTGCCGCCACAGGTCCAGCATGCCGGGGATCAGTTCCGGCGGGTCCTGCATGTCGCAGTCGAGCTGGATGGCGCAATCCCCCGCGGCGGCGCGATAGGCGGTCAAGACCGACCGCTGGTAGCCCACGTTGCGGGAAAAGCGGATGACCTTCACCCGGGGGTCCTGCCGGGCGATGCCGGTCAGGATGTCGAAGGTGCGGTCGGTCGAGTGGTTGTCGGTGAAGATCAGCTCGAACTCGTGCCCCGGCAACCCGGCGAAGACCGCCTTTACCCGCTCATAGGCGGTGCGGACATTGTCTTCCTCGTTCAGGGCCGGGATCAGGATCGAAACCAGCGTCATGTCGCCACCGCCTTTCCGGGCTCGCCGCGGGTTCCCTGCAGATCCTCGTCGCGGCTGCGGCGATCCGCCTGCGACCGGTGCTGTGGCCGTTCGTGCGGCCGGTCCTGTGGCCGGTCCCGCGACCATTCCGGCGCGCGTTCCTCCGCCACCATCTGTGCCAGCCCCGCCTCGAGGCCGATCTGCGCGCGCCATCCCAGCGTGCGCGCCGCCAGCGACGGGTCCGACCGCAGGTCGAGCCGGGGTTCGTCCGGCCCCGTCGGCGGATCGCAGGCGATCAGGCCCGCGGGCGCGTTCGTCGCGCGCAGCACCGCCGCCCCGACCTCGGCCATCGTCGGGGCGTTGCCGGAACAGAGGTTGACCACCGGCGGCGCGGTGCCCGGAAGGTCCGCGATCCGCAGCAGCCCCGCGACCGCATCGTCGACATTCAAAAGGTCGCGGCGCTGGCCGGGGGTGCGGATGCGCGACATCTCGCAGCGCAGGCAGGCCCGGACCAGCATCGGGATCAGGAAGTCGCCGGATTGGGTGGCGCCATAGGTCAGCCCCAGCCGGGCGGTGACCGTGGCGAAGGGCAGATCCGCCGACATCGCGGCCAAGGCCTGGGTGCCGGCCAGCGCCGACCAGCCATGCGCCGTGACCGGCGCCTCGCGCCCGTCCTCGGCAAAGGGCTGCGGGGCGCGGCCGTATTCGGCGATGGTCCCGGCGCGGACGAGGATCGCAGGGGGGCTCGACAGCCGCGCCGCCGCCCCGGCCAGCGCCAGCAGCGGCAGCAGGTTTACCCGGCAGGCCTCGCGCAGCGCATCCGGCCCGGCGGCGGGAAAGCGGCTGGTGGCGCCCAGGTGGAAGATCGCCTCGGGCCGGGCGCTCGTCAGGCAGGCGGCGATCGCCGCGGCATCGTCGGGCGCGGCCTCGACCAGCCGCAGCCGGGGTCGGATGTCGGCCAGCCGCCAGGGGTCCGATCCCGGGCGGGCCAGCACCGTGACCGCATCCCCCCGCGCCACGCAGGCGCGGGCCAGATGCGACCCGATGAAGCCCGTCCCCCCGGTGATCAGCACCCGCGCCATCGGTCAGGCCCCGCTGCCGGCAAGGTCCGCCGCGTCCCGTGTCCCGCGCGCCCGCCGCCCGCCGAAGACCTGCCGCTGCGGCCAGCGCTCGAAGGCGAGCCGCGCCGGCAGGTAGAAATAGGGATGCACCAGATAGAGGCTGCAGCTGATCGTGCCGAGAAATTGCGCCGGGCGGGCCGACAGCAGCCGCGCGGTCAGGCTGTCGGGTTCGACCGCCACGGCCAGCGCCGCGATGCCGCGCAGGCCGTGGACGCCGGGGTTGAACCCGGCGCCCGTCAGCGAGGCGGTCATCGTCCCGCCGGTCATCGCGCCGCCGCGCTGGACTGGGGCGCCCCCGGCCCGTTGGAGACCGGGGCCGGCCCGCCGATGGTGACCTCGGGCTTCAGCGGCAGCAGGAACATGCCCCCCGCCGCCTCGTAGCCCGCCAGCTGTTCGCGGATCTCGTCGAAGAAGTTCCAGGCCAGCACCAGCAGGCAGTCGGGCCGCCGCTCCTCCAGCGCCGAGGGCGGCAGCACCGGGATCAGCTGGCCCGGGCTCAGCAGCCCCTGCTTCAGCGGGTTGCGGTCCACCAGATAGTCGAGCATGTCCGGCCCGATGCCGAAATAGTTCAGCAGCGTGTTCCCCTTGGCCGGCGCGCCATAGCCCGCGATGGTCATGCCCTGCGCCTTCATCAGCGCCAGCCGCGCCCGCAGCCTCTGGCGGATGCGCTCCACCCGTTCGGCGAAGGCGCGATAGGCCTCGGCATCGGTCAGGCCGGCGGCGCGTTCCTCCTCGATCATCTCGGCCACGATCGGGGCCGGGGTGTCGCCCAGTCGTTCGCGGCGCAGGAAGACCCGCATCGACCCGCCATGCACCGGGATCTTGGTCACGTCCACCACCGCGAAGCCGGTCGCCTCGCCCAGCCGGACGATGGACAGCAGGCTCAGTTCCGACATGTGCTCGTGATAGATGTTGTCGAACTCGTCGGTGGCGAGGATCTCTTTCGCCCAGGGCACCTCGATGACGAAGACGCCCTGTTCGTCCAGCAGGATGTCGATCCCGGTCATGAAGGCGTGCAGGTCGCCGATATGGTTGAAGGTGTTGGTCGTGGAAATCACCGCCGCCGGGCCATGGGCCTCGCGCACGCTGCGGGCGGTGGCGGGGGTGAAATAGGCGACATGCACCTCCACCCCCTGCGCCTGCGCCAGACCCGACAGGTTCGCCGCCGGGTCGATCCCCAGCACGCGCGACCCGTTCCGCGCCGCCTGTCCCAGCATCAGCCCGTCATTGCAGCCGATATCGACGATCAGCCCGCCGCGGGCATGATCCTCCAGCACCCGGGCGAGCCCGGCGAAATGCGTGTGCATCGTCACCGCGCCCGAGGGGACATAGAGGTAATCCTCGAAGAAGCCCGCGGGGATCTGGTCCGCCACCTGGATCAGCCCGCAGTCGAGGCAGGCCTGCGCGTTCAGCAGGAAGGCCGGTTGCGGACGGTCGCGGTCCTCGGGCCGGACGAACATGTTCGCGGGCGGATGCGCGCCCATGGGCAGGAACAGGGTCAGCCGGTCCGAGCCGCAGCAGCGGCAATGGCTGAGGGTATCGGCTGCCGGGGAAGGGTCGCTCATGATGCCACCGCGTGCTGAAGGGTTGAGGCGAAGGTGTCGAAGGTGTCGTGCATGTAGTCCATCTGCGCCTCGGTCAGGCCGTGATGGCAGGCCAGCAGGATGCCGCCGCGCATCACCGCATCGGCGACCGGATAGCCCTGCGCGCTGGTCCGGCAGGCGACGCCCTTCATCGCGGGCTGGCGCAGGATATTGCCGGTAAAGACCGGGCGGGTCTGGATATCGGCCTTTTCCAGCCGGATCTGCAGGTCGCGCCGGGTGAAGGGCGCGCCGGGCTTCAGCGTCAGCGCGAAGGCCAGCCAGCCGGTGCGCGCGCCCTCGAACTGGCGGGGCAGGATGAACCAGTCCTCGTAGCGGCGGAAGAATTCCAGATGCCGGGCGAAGTTACGTTCCCGCTCGCGGATGTTGTGGTCCAGCTTGTCGAGCTGCACCAGACCGAAGGCGGCGCTGATCTCGGACGGTTCGAGGTTGAAGCCGAGCGCCTCGAACACGAACTTGGAATCGTAGGGGATGCCGTCCAACTCGACGTTGAAGCGGTTCTCGATCGTCTCGCTTTCCACGAACAGCGACGAGGTCCGCCCCCAGGACCGCAGCAGGATCGCCCGGCGCGCCAGTTCCGGGTCGCGGACGCAGAGCATCCCGCCATTGCCCGCGCCGTTGATGACATGCGAGCCGTAGAAGCTGGTGGTCGAGATGTCGGAGAAGCGCCCGGTGCTGGTGCCGCCGACGGTCGCGCCCAGCGTGTCGGCGCTGTCCTCGATCACCGTCAGCCCGTGGCGGTCGGCGATCTCGCGGATCAGCGCCCAGTCGGGCAGGTTGCCGATCAGCGAGGGCACCATGATCGCGCGGGTCTTCGGGCCGATCATCGCCTCGATCTGGGTGGCGTCGATGTTGTAGGTGCCGGGCGCGGCATCGACGAAGGCTGGGACCAGCCGGCGGCGGACCAGGGGCGCCACGGTGGTGGCGAAGGTCAGGGCCGGGGTGATGACCTCGCTGCCCTCGGGCAGGTCGAGGAGTTCCACCGCGAGGTAATTCGCGGACGAGCCGGAATTGACCATGATCCCGTGCGGCTTGGCGAAGAGCGCGGCCACCCGCCGCTCCATCTCGCGCACATGGCGGCCCATCTGGGTCGAGGTCCGCAGCACCTCGACCACCGCCGCGATCTCGGCCTCGCCATGCACCGTCTGGCCGTAGTTCACCCTCATGACCCTGTCCTTCCCTGTGCGGCCGCCGTCATTGCGCCGCGATGGCCGTCGTCGCCGGCGGCTGCCGGCACATCATCTGGCTGTAGCTGTCGATCTGGCGCAGGGTCGCGGCCTCCATCGCCGCGGCCGTCCCCGCACCCTCTGCATGGGCGCGGTACCACTCGACCGTCAGGCCCACCGCCTGTTCCAGCGTCAGGCGCGGCATCCAGCCGAGCCCCGCGCGCGCCTTGCTGCTGTCGAGCCGCAGCAGCCCCGCCTCGTGCAGCAGGGGCGCGCGCGGCGCGTGTTCGTCGGGCTGCGGAGGCGCATGGTAGTCGATGCGCGGCCCTCCGCAGCCCCAGGCGGCGCAGATCGACTGCGCCAACACCTCGACCGTCACCGTCGAGGACGGGTCGGGTCCGAAATTCCAGGCCCCCGCATGGGCCGCCGCACCGGGGCCGAGCAGGCGGGCGGCCAGCGTCAGATACCCCGCCAGCGGTTCCAGCACATGCTGCCAGGGGCGCACGCTGGCCGGGTTGCGGATCTCGATCGCCCGGCCGGCGGCGGCGGCGCGCATGATGTCGGGCACCAGCCGGTCCGCCGCCCAGTCCCCGCCGCCGAAGACATTGCCCGCCCGCACCGTGGCCAGCTGCGGCCCCGCCGGATCGGCGAAGAAGGACCGGCGCCAGGAATGGGCGAGGATTTCCGTGCAGCCCTTCGAGGCGCTGTAGGGATCGGCCCCGCCGAGCGGATCGGTTTCGCGATAGCCCCAGACCCATTCGCGGTTGTCATAGCATTTGTCGCTGGTCACCACGACGACCGCCCGCAGCGACGGCATCCGCCGCGCCAGGTCCAGCACATGCGCCGTGCCCATGACATTGGTGGCGAAGGTCTCCACCGGCTGCGCATAGGACAGCCGCACCAGCGGCTGCGCCGCCATATGCACCACCAGCTCGGCATCCACCCCCGCCAGCGCCGCGGCCAGCGCCGCCGGGTCGCGGATGTCGGCGATGCGGCTGTCCACATGGGCGCCGACCCCCGCCGCCTCGAACAGCGACGGCCCGGGTTCGGGCGGCAGCGCGAGCCCCGTGACCCGCGCCCCCATCCGCGCCAGCCACAGCGCCAGCCAGCCGCCCTTGAAGCCGGTATGGCCGGTCAGCAGCACGCGCCGGCCGGCGAAGGCGCCGCCGAACTCCGTTTCGGGCAGGGGATGCATCGGCGCCGCCCTCAGATCGCGATGGCGGGCAGGGGGGCCGCCTCGGTTTCCGCCCCGTCCTCGGCAAAGCGCAGCCAGGGCGGCGTGCCCTCGTCGCACATCGAATTCAGCGAGTTGCGGTCGCGCACCGTGTCCATCGGATGCCAGAAGCCGCTGTGCCGATAGGCCATCAGCTCGCCGTCGCGGGTCATGTTGATCAGCGGCGACTGTTCCAGCGGTTCGGCATCGTCGATGAAATAATCCATCACCCCCGGCTCGAAGACGAAGAAGCCGCCGTTGATCCAGCTGTCGGCAGGCTTGATCTTCTCGCTGAACGACCCCACCCGGTTGCCGACGAGGTTGATCGCCCCGAAGCGCGCCGGCGGCTGCACCGCCGTCACCGTCGCCAGCCGCCCGTGCGAGCGGTGGAAGGCCAGCAGCGCGTCGATGTCGATGTTCCCCAGCCCGTCGGAATAGGTGACCATGAAGGTCTCGTTCTTCAGCCAGTCCTTCAGGCGGCGGATACGGCCGCTGGTCATGGTATGGGTGCCGGTATCGACGACCGAAACGTTCCAGCCGCCGGGGCTCGAGGGGAACAGCTTCACCTTGCCGGTGTCGACCGACACGTTGATGTTGTTGGCGATCAGGTGGTAGTTCGCGAAGAACTGCTTCAGCATCAGCGCCTTGTAGCCCGCCGACACGATAAAGTCGCGGTGCCCGAAATGGCTGTAGATGTCCATCACCCGGGCAATGATCGGACGGCCGCCGACCTCGACCATCGGTTTCGGGATCGTCACCGTTTCCTCGGCAAGCCGCGACCCGAGCCCGCCGGCAAGAAGTACAGTCTGCATTTCCGCGTCCTCCTTCACGTTCCTCTGCGGCCTTTGCGGCCTGGTATCCGTTCCGTCTCGTTCGCGTCGTCTCGTTGGCGTCTGTCCGGCCCGTCGTTCCGGTCCCCTCTCAGCCGGCAGGACCCCGCACCATGAGCACCCCCGCGCCATAGCGGTTCGTCAGCCCCTCCACCGGCACGGGCCGATAGCCCGCCGCCCGCGCCCAGTCGGCCAGGGGCGCCTCCAGTTCCGGCTCGTATCCCAGCAGGACCGCCGCCGGCGGATCGGCCGCGAACAGCGCGGCGAGGCCATCGGGGCCGGTCATCACATAGCGCGCCGCCAGATCGGGGGCGGTGTGGCCCGCGATGCGGAAGGCGAAGGGGCCGGTGGCGAATTCGGGATAGACCGGCAGCCCCGCCTCCAGCGGGTAGAGCGGCATCAGCGTGGCGATGCGGCCCGCGGGCGCGCCGGCCGCGTCCAGCGCCTCGGCCAGCCGCCGCCCGCCCTCGGCAAAGCGCGCGGCCTCGGTCCGGCCGGGGGCGGCAAGGCCCGCGGCCCCGGCGGACAGGCGCGGCAGCGCCACCAGCACCATCAGCACCAGCGCCGCAGCGATGGCGGGCGTCAGCGCCCGGGCCTGCGCCGCCGTCAGCCGGCGCATCGCCACGGCGGCGACCAGCGGCAGGCAGACCAGCGGCTGCACGTAATATTGCGGGAAGCCGGGCGTCGGCAGGAAGGCCATCGCCGCCGTCACCGCCAGCGCGCCAAGCGCCAGCGCCAGCGCATCGGCCCAGCCATCGGCGCCCTGCGGCCGGCGGAGGGCGGGGCGGGGGCGGAGAAGGTTGCTTCCGGCGGCATCGGCCGGGGCCAAGGTCGAGGCCGAGGTCGAGGTCGAGGCCGGGGACGCGCCCGCCCACAGCGCCGCCAGCGCCACCCCGGCCAGCAGCAGCGTGCTGCCGCCCAGCCAGGCGCCATAGGCCAGGATCAGCTTGCCGCGCGGGTCCATGGCCAGCCCCGGCTCGCTGGCCGCATTGGCCTGCCAGTAGGCGACATGCGGGCCGGTGTGAAAGCCCAGCACATGGGCGAGGAACAGGTCCGGCGCCGTCGCCAGATACCACAGGATCGGCGCCGCCCCGACGAGGCCGCCCAGCAGACCCGGCAGCGCCAGCCCCCGCAACCGGTC
The DNA here is from genome assembly GCF_003993775.1 of Frigidibacter oleivorans. Classification (GTDB taxonomy): domain Bacteria; phylum Pseudomonadota; class Alphaproteobacteria; order Rhodobacterales; family Rhodobacteraceae; genus Frigidibacter; species Frigidibacter oleivorans. The sequence goes on along the minus strand of NZ_RJRZ01000003.1, from coordinate 150,935 downwards.
GCCGAACGTCCGGCGGCGCGGCAGCAGCAGCGCGGCCAGCAGCACCGGCGGCAGGAAGGCCACGGCGCTGACCTTCAGCCCCACGGCCAGCGCCAGCGCGAGGCCGGCGGCGAAGCCCGTCGCGGGCAGGACGCCGGGGCGGGGGTCCTCCAGCAGCGCGACCAGCACCAGCCCGAGGCCGATCATCGCGAAGGGCAGCGGCAGCAGGTTGTTGGTGGCGGCCATGCCCGCCTGGTCCAGCAGCGTGTCGCTGGTCGCCAGCGCCACCGCCGCCAGCAGCGCGAGCGGCAGGGAACGCGAGATCCGCTGCACCAGCAGCCCCGTCGCCGCCAGCAGCAGCAGCCATGCGGCAAAGACCGTCAGCCGCGCCACCATCAGCAGCCCCAGCCCCGGGGCCAGCCAATGCGCGGCGGCAAAGGCCCAGGGCGACAGCGGCACATGGTTGAAGAACAGTCCGGAATAGAGCGGCATCTCGCCCGCCAGCGCGGCGGGCGCCACGAACATCATCTCGTCCCGCCGGATGCCGAAATCGAGGATGCGGCCGAGGATCAGCGCCACCAGCACCAGCCCGCCCGCGATGGCGGCAAGGCGCAGCAACCATGGCCGCGGCAGGGCGCGGCGCGCCGGTGCGAAGGGATCGGCGAGACTCATGTCGCGGCCCTTTCCCTTTGGGGCGGCGCGGCGCCGAGCGCCCGGGCCACGATGACATAGGACAGCACCACGATCCCCGGCATCGCCAGCGCCTGCGCGGCGAGCGGGCCGAAGCCCGCGCGCATCAGCGCCTCGAGCGCGGCGATGTTCACGCCGTAGATCAGCAGGTAGCCCGCGGCATAGAGCGGCAGGCGCGCCAGGCCGCCGGTGCCGAAGACGAGGCTGCGATGGGTGGCGAAGTTCCACAGCACCCCCAGCAGGAACTGCACCGCCACAGCCCGGCGCGGAGGGGCGCCCGCGGCCAGCGCGGCGGCGAAGATCGCATAGCCCACGGCGGTGTTCAGCAGACCCACGGCGAGGAAGGCCAGCGGCCGGCGCAGGCGGGGGGGCAGGTGGGGGGCGCGGGGCGTCGTCATCACGCGGCCGATGCCTCCCTGTCTGCGGGGGGCGTGGCGGATTCGAGCCCCATATGCGTCAGCAGCAGCCGGTTCACCGCATGCACGTCATGCCGGGCGCAGGCCAGCGCCCGGGCGGCGGCGCCCATCCGGCGGGCGAGGTCGGGATCGGTCAGGTACCGTTCCATCGCCGCGGCCAGCGCCCGGGCATCGCCGCGCGGCACCACATGGCCCTGCACGCCGTCGCGGATCGTCTCGCCGCAGCCGGGGGCGTCGCTGGTGATGACGGCGCGACCCGAGGCCATCGCCTCGAGGATCGTGCGCGGCACGCCCTCGCGCAGCAGGCTCGGCAGCACGAAGACGCTGCAGGCGCGGAAGTAGGGCGCCACGTCGCGGGTCTGGCCCAGATGGCGGAACAGGCCCTCCGCCTGCCAGCGGGCCAGCGTCGCAGGGTCGATCGCGTCGGGGTTGGTATCCTCGGGTCCCAGCAGGTCCACCGTCACCGCATGGCCGCGGGCGCGCAGCTCGGCGGTGGCGCGGGCCAGCACCTCCAGCCCCTTGCTGCGCAGCAGCCTGCCGACGAAGAGGAACCGCACCGCGCCCTCGGGCGGGGGGCTCGCGGCGAAGCGGGCGGTGTCCACCCCCGAGCCGGGGACGTCATGCAGGGGCACCCGCGCCGGGATCAGCCGGTGCCGCCGGATGTCGCGCCGTTCCTGGTCGTTGTAGCAGAAGGCCGAGGTGACGCCGGTCAGCGCCACCCGGTGCAGCCCCACCACCACCGTCCGCACCGCCCGCCGCTTCAGCCGGGCGGCGAGGGGCGCGGGGGCCTCCTCGGGCGCCTCATCGGTGAAGGCATAGCCGAGCCCGGTGAACAGGGCATGGACGCCCGGCACCCCCGCCCGCCGCGCGGCGAGGCTGCCATAGAGGATGGGCTTCATCGTGTAGGACAGCACCAGGTCCGGCCGTTCGGCCCGCATCAGCCGGGTCAGCGCGTCGAGCGTGGCGAGGTCGCGCAGCGGGTTCATCCCCGTGCGGTCCATCGGGACCGCCGCGCAGGCGATGCCCTCGGCCGCCAGCCGGTCGCGGGTGGCGGGGTCGATGTCGGGCGCCACCGCCAGCACCCGGTGTCCCTGCGCCACCATCCGCCGCATCAGGTCCAGCCGGAAATTGACCAGCGACCAAGCGAGGCTGCCGATCACCATGACCTTGCGGGGGCCGGTGCCGCCCGCGGCGCACGCGGTGTCGCCGGGGGCGCGCGCCGGCAGCCGCGCCAGCGCCGGGCCGGAAGGGGCGAGGCTGGTCATGACGGCCTCACGCCCCCGCGGCCCGCCTCCGCCAGCACCTTGCTTGCGGCCGGCGCGGCCTTGCGTCCGGCCATCTGTGCCGCGACCTGCATCGCCGGCAGGTTCGCCTCCATGTCCGCATCCGCCCCGGCCAGCGCGGGGACGGCACGGTCCGCCCCCGTCCGGGCGCCGCCCTCGCGCAGGGTGCGGTCCAGCCGGGCGCGGCCGGTTTCCTTGGCATTCTCGCTGGCCGTTCCGGTCCCTGCGCGGTCGGCCAGGTAGCCCGGCACCAGATCGCGCAGCGCCGCCTTCACCGCCGCCTCGTCGCCGCTCCGCGCCGCCGCCTCGATCCGCCAGATCGCGGCCCGCAGCCGGGGCATCGGCACGCCGGCCGGCACCGCCGACTGCACGCCGGGAATGCCGCTGTCCTTGCGTTCCTCGGCGCGGTCGAACAGTTCCTCGAACAGTTTCTCGCCGGGACGGATGCCGATCACCTTGATCTCGATGTCGCGGTCCGGTTCCAGCCCGGCCAGGGCGATCATCCGCCGCGCTAGGTCGATGATTTTCACCGGCTCGCCCATGTCGAAGACGAAGATCTCGCCATGCCCGGCGCGGTTGGCCAGCCCCTTGGCCGCCGCCACCAGCGACAGTTGCACCGCCTCGCGGATGGTCATGAAATAGCGGGTCATCCGCGGGTCGGTGACGGTCAGCGGCCCGCCATGCCGGATCTGGGTCTGGAACAGCGGGATCAGCGAGCCCGAGGAGCCCAGCACATTGCCGAACCGGACCGAGAAGAAGCGGGTGCGTTCGTCGGTTTCCAGCGTGATGCGGTCCTGCGCCTGCACGTAGAATTCCGCCACGCGCTTGGTCGCGCCCATCACGCTGGTCGCGTTCACCGCCTTGTCGCTGGAAATCTGCACCATCGCGATGGCGCCCACCCGGCGCGCGGCATCGGCGACGTTGCGGGTGCCGATCACATTGGTCAGCACGCCCTCGCAGGGGTTGGCCTCGACCATCGGCACATGTTTCAGCGCGGCGGCGTTGAACACCAGTTCCGGCTGATGGCGGGTGAAGATGTCGTTGATCCGGGCCGCATCGCGGATGCAGGCCACATAGATCCGCCGCCGCACGCCGGGGAAGTGGCGGGCGAGGTCCATGTCGATCGTGTAGGCATTCAGCTCGCTGTTCTCGACCAGGATGAATTCCGACGGGTCGAACGAGGCGATCTGCCGGGTCAGCTCGCTGCCGATGGACCCGCCCGCGCCGGTGACCAGCACCCGCCGCCCCTTGATCAGCGACCGCAGCATCGAGCGTTCCACCGCCTTTTGCGGGCGGTCGAGGATGTCCTCGGGGTCCACGGTGCGCGGCTGGCCGGCGGCGGCGGGGCCCAGCGGTTCGGTATCGCTGATCCGCGGCAGCTGCGCGACGGGGATGCCATGCGCCTCGGCCCAGGCCACGATCTTGCCGATGCCGGCGCTGTCGAAATGCGACAGGGGTTCTGACAGAAAGACACGGCGCGGCAAGGTGTTGGCGGCGCGCAGGCCCGCGATCACCCGGTCGGGTTCGAGCACGGAGCCGAGGATCTCGACATCGTGGAAATAGAGCCCGCGCGTGCCGCTGATATCGTCGATGATGCCCATCAGCGCATGTTTCGCGCCCGGATTGCGCAGCGAGCGGACGAAGAGATCGGCATTCGGGCCGGTCCCGACCAGCAGCACCGGGCTGCGCGGCTCGCCGGCCTCGGCCGGCCCGCGCCAGGGCCCCCGGCTGTCGCCCCGCGGCCCGTGGCGCGGATAGGACCCGTCACGGCCCTGCGCCCGCCGGGCGCGACGCACGGCCTCGCGGTGACGGGCGGTCAGGCGCAGCGCCGCCATCGCGGGCATGGCCATCAGCGCCTGCATCACATGGACGCTGGGGGGCAGTTGCGACAGGCCGGGCAACAGCATCGCGCAGAGCCACAGCAGCACCGCCGCGATCCCGGCCCCCCGGGCCAGGCGCAGCGTGTCGGGTGCCGAGGTGGTGACCGAGCGCTTGCGATAGAAGCCGCTCAGCGCATAGACCGCCACGCCGACCGGCATGGCGAGGGCCGCGAGCGTCATCAGGTCCTGCCCGGCGGCGACGGCGGTTCCACCGGCCCGGTGCACCAGCACCGACAGCACGACAGAGCCGGAGGTGGCCGCCGCATCGGCGACGACCAGCCGCCGGTTTGCCCAGAGTTCGAGCTTCAGGCGGGAAACAGACGGGGCGAGTGTTTTGAATAGAAGGGCTGTCCGGGTTTCGGCCAGCAAAGGGAAATTGATAAAAGCCATTCGTCGGAACCCTCGCGTCAAGCGCCGCCGCACCAAATAAGCCACCGCCCCGTTCTGCGCGGGTTCTAAAAATCCAGTTTCGGATTGCCGCGTTGGCGAAAACGGCATGGCGCGGCTGTCACGCCCGAACGGGCGCGAATAGACTATTGCCTGTCAAATTCAGGACGGACCCGGGAACCGCGCTGGAAATGACCAGCGCCTGGTTTTCACCTGGATTTAATTGGCCTCAGCAGCCCATCCACAAAAGCAGTTTAGCATTAATACTCTGGTAATCAAAGATATTCGGGCCTGTCAGGCATTTAGCCGAATCGCGCCTGGGTTGAATGCGGCTTTTTGGTGTCGAATTTGCAGCTTTTATCGACGACATGTGGTGGTTCGGGGAAGGCCGAACCGGATATATGGCAGGCTCTTTCGGTTCCGGTCTCGGCCGGGCGCCCCTTCAGTTCTCCGTGATGCGGGCGCGATCCCGCCGGTTGCTTCGCGAAATCTCGCCGGGGGATGGCGGCGGGTGATTCGGCGCCGGCGAGAAGCGGCTCATCCCGGGCCGTCAGTCTGCGGGCAGGTCGCCCGCCGCCTCGGCGAGATAGGCCTCGATCAGCGGCAGGCCGCTTTGCGGATCCGCCGCCTGCACGTCGTCCGCCACCTCCGGCCCGCCCGGGCTGCGCCCGGCCTCCCACCCGTCCTCCAGCCCGTCGCGGTCGCGGTCGGCGCGGGCGGGGACGGGGGGAAGATCGGTCCAGCCCCCGACCTGATCGACGCTGTCGATGACATGGCCCCGGCAGGTCCGCAGGTCGGCGATGACCTGGGCGTCCAGCCGGTCGGGCGCGCGCCTGCCCGCGATCCGGTCGCCCGCGATCCCCGGCACGAGGTCCAGCACGTCGCCCACCGGCCGCATGGCGACCGAGACGGGCGCGCGCGGCGGGTCCAGCACCTCGCCCGTCACCGCCTCGGCCAGGATCGGCAGGGGCGCGGTGTCGCTGCAATGCGGGCGGCGCATCGCAAGGCTGTCCTGCACGCTGAGCGCGACACGGTTCTCCGGCGAGAAATCGAACACCTCGATCGCGGTCGCGGCATTCTGCGTCGTGCTCGGCCCCGCGATGGCAAGGTTGCCGGCATAGATCAGGTCGAGGTTGCCGGTGATGTCGTACAGCTCGGTGAACTGGCTGATCGGGTTGTAGAAGATGTTGTTGACCACCTCGACCGGCCCGATGCCGGTGCCGTTCACATCCGGGTTGCGGTCGCGGTTATGGGCGAAGAGGTTGCCCCACAGCGTGATCCGCCCGCAGTCGTTTTCCAGCCCGTCCCGGGAACAGATCAGCGCGCCCTTGGAATGGCCGCCCTCGGGATGGGTCGAGTGGTTCAGCCCGAAGGCCACGATGCTGCGTTCCAGCGTGATGTCGGCGACGGTCGAGCGGGTGACCTGCAGGCTGAAATTCTCGTCCGTCGCGAACATCAGCGACAGGTTGCCGAAATACAGCCGCGAGCCGTTCTCGATCGACAGCGCATCGACCACGGGCGAGGGCTCCACGCTGGGGCCGGGGCGCAGCTTCAGGAAGCGGATCACGATGTCATGCACGTTGACCAGCACCAGCGGCGCCTGCCCGGACTGGCCGTTGCGCAGCTGGATGCCCGCGCCCGGCGCGGTCTGCCCGGCGATGTAGAGGTTGGACCCGGGCAGGATCGGCCGGTCCAGCGTGATCGTGCCGCTGACGTCGAAGACGCAGATCCGGGGGGTGCCGCCGTTTTCGGCGCAGGCGCGCAGGCTGCCCGAGCCCTCGTCGGCCAGGGTGGTGACGGCCACCACCTCGCCCCCCTGCCAGCCCGTCGCGCTGCGGCCGAAGCCGATGGCCCCGGGGAAGGCCAGCTCGTCCGCGGCGACCGTCGCCAGCCCGGGGCCCGTGGCGCAGAGCGCCGCCAGACCGGCCGCCCACATCCTTCTACAGCGCATCGAGCACCAGCTCCCGGATCTCGGACCCCTTGCCGAAGCCCCGCACCTCGGCCAGCCGCCCGGCATCGGTGCGGCGGAACAGCGTGGCATCGTTGCGCGCCGTCGCCTCGTCGGTGCGGGTGACCAGCAGCAGGCTGCCCGGCCCGCGCAGGTAGCCTGCGAGGTTCCGCACCGCGCCCCGCAGCTGTGCCTCGGGAAAATAGTTGCGGTTCAGGATATTGGCGGCGCGGATCAGGTCGAACCGGCCGGCGAAGGCGCCCCTCGGCTGCAGGATGTCATCCTCTATCAGCTCGATGTCGGGGCAGTCCGCCACCCGGCGCGAGGCCAGCGTCACCCGCCGGCCCTTGCCCTCGGCCACCATCCGGCCCAGCCGGGGCGCGATCATCCGCGCCGCCGCCAGCCGCAGGGGCGCGGTCAGCGTCAGCAGGTCCAGCCGCCGCACCCAGGGCCGGATCGCGCGGCGGCCCAGCTGATATTGCAGCGGCCAGCCGCTGCGGTCGGTCAGCACCGTCAGCCCCGGCGCCAGATCGAACAGCCGCCCTTCGAGGAAGAGGTCGGTGGCGCAGATGCGCGGCGCCAGTCCCGCCGCCGTCAGCGCCTCTTTCAGCTCCAGCGTGCTGGTGCCGGCCGATACCGCCACGTCCAGCACCTCGACCGGGCCGGTCCGCTCGGCCGCGACCAGCGCCGCGATCTCGGCATCCAGTTCGCGGAACCGGTTCTGGCAGGTAGTCTTGAAGGTGGCGTTGCGCATCTTCAGCCAGCCGTAGAACTCGGCTTCGGCCCGGGGCGTGAGCTGGTCCGCCTCGCTGTCGAAATAGGTCCGCGCTCCGATCATCCGCCGTCTCCGCACATGGCGGCCCCGGTCAGGGGCGCGGGGCCCCCCTGACGCAGCAGCCTGTCATACCGTTCCGCGATCATCCCCAGCGAAAAGTCGGCCTCGATCCGCGCGCGGGCGGTGCGGCCCAGTTGCGCGATCTCGGCCGCCGGGCGGGCGGCAAGGTCGCAGATGCCGCCGGCCAGCAGGTCGGGCCGCCGGGGCGGCACCACGACGCCGCTGTCGCCGATGATGGCGGCGGTATCGCCCACCGCCGTCGCCACGACCGGCCGGCCCCAGGCCATCGCCTCGGCCACCACATTCGGAAACCCCTCGGTCCGCGACGACAGCACCAGCGCGTCGATCCCGGCATAGAAACCGTCCATGTCCCGCTGTTCGCCCCGCAGCTCGATCCGGTCGGCGGGCAGGGCGTGGCGGCGCATCATCTCGGCGATGGCGGGGTTCGACGGGTCCAGCCCGTGGCCCGCCGCGACGAAATGCAGGTCGGGCCGGCGCTGCGCCGCCTGCGCGGCGGCGGCGAAGAAGGTGTCGAAATCCTTCTGCGGGTGAAAGCGGGCGGCGATGCCGAAGCGGCGCGCGGGCCGGGGCGGTTCCTGCCGCGGCGGCGGCACCACCACCCCGTTCGGGATCACCATGTCGCGCCCGGCGGCGAAGCCCGCGGCGCGGTGCTGGATCCGCGCGCGGTCCGAGTTGTAGACGATGCAGGCCGCCTGCGGCGACAGCAGCCGCGCCAGCCGGACGGCAAGGCGGGTGCTGCGGCTGAGCGCGGCCGGATCGTCCAGCGCCTGCCGCACGTTCCAGATCACCCGCACCGGCCGGCGCGACAGCCGCGCGGCCAGCGTGCCGATGATCTGGCCGTGATACATCCAGCACATGATCGTGTCGGCCCCGTCCTCGCGGATCAGCCGCGCGAGGCGCAGCGCCGCCCCCGGCATCTGCGCCGCATGCCGCGCCCCCAGATCGACGAAGCGCGCCCGGGGATTGGCGGCGAGGCCGGTGTTGCGATCGGACGATTCAATCAGCGAGACCACTGTCTGCGGCCCCTCCGCCACCGACAGCAGCCGGGCCAGCATCGTTTCCGCCCCGCCGCTGGCGGCGAAGTTGGTGATGACATGCATCGTCATCCCGCCGCCCGCCACGGTCCCGAAGCCGGCCCCTCCGCCGGCCCCTCCGCCGGCCGCATGGCCGCGCCCCCCAGCCAGGCCGTCAGGTCGCGCCCGGTCAACGCGGCCAGCGCGGCGATGTCATCGGCATAGTGGTCGCGCAACCGCGCCGCGAGGTCGGGGGTCAAGGGCGGATAGCTGACGGGCCGCGCCAGCAGCCCGCGCAGGTTGCGCATCCCCGTCGTGTCGCGGAACGGGTCCAGCAGCGGCCGCAACGGGCGCAGCATCCGGCGCAGGGGCAGGGGCACCACCGCCGCGCCGCTGTCCTTGACCTTCTCGATCACCGGCGGTTCCAGCCGTCCGTCGTGGCGGACATGCCGTGCCAGCCGCTCCAGCTGCGTCGCCGGATCGCGGGCGATGTCCTCGTAGAACAGCAGCAGCAGCCGGTCGCGCGGAAAGAGGTCGAGGAAGCGGCGCAGGTGATGGGCATAGCGCCCGTGATCGACGAAACGCCCGTCCGCCGCCAGCCGCGGGTCGAGATGGGCGGCGATGTCCCGCCCGACGCTGCCCCGGCGCAGCAGCATGCAATAGTCGGAATAGGCCCGCGCCACCGGATCGCGCATCTGCACGATCAGCCGCGCCTCGGGCAGGGCCGCGCGGATGCGGGCGGCGGCCTCGGGATGGGTCAGGTAGGAATTGGATTTCTCGCCCAGCACCGCCCCCGGCCGCGCCGCCCCGGGCAGGGACGCGAACTGGTCGCGATACCATCCCGGCCCCCGGTCGAACTGTTCCGAGAAGTAGTGCAGCTCCGGGTCCGGCATGGCGAAGGCCGGGCTGCGCTGCAGCGAGCGTTGCAGCCAGGTCGTGGCGCATTTCGCCGCGCCGATGATCAGGAAGTCGGGATCACGCATAGGCACCTTCCCGTCCGCCGGGTCCCGCGATGCCGGCCGCCGGGCGCAGGCTGTCATAGATCTCCATGATCCGCGTGACATGCGCCTCGGTGCCGAAGGTGCCGATCACCGCCGCGCGCGCCGCCGCGGTCAGCCGCGCGGTCCCGTCCGGGTCCGACAGCAGCCGCAGCACCGGCGCCACGAAGGCCGCGGGGTCGGCCGGATCGACCAGGAAGCCCGTCACCCCGTCCTCGATCGCCTCGGGATTGCCGCCATGCCGCGTCGCCACCACCGGCGTGCCAAGGCACATCGCCTCGATCAGCGTGCGGCCGAAGGGTTCGCCAAGTGCCGTGACCAGCGTCGCGTCGACCCCGGCCATCGCGCGGTCGATGGGCGCGCGAAAGCCCATCAGGTGCAGCCGGTCCGCCAGCCCCAGATCCCGCGCCCGCTGCCGGCAGGCCGCGTCCAGCCCGTCCCCGGCGCGTTCCGGCTGGCCGAAGATCAGCCCGTGCACCGCCCGGCCGGGCAGCGCGTCGCGGATCGCCGCCACCGCCTCGACAAAATGCACCGGGCGCTTGCGGGCGTTCAGCAGCCCGAAATACCCCAGCAGTACCGCATCCGCCGGCGCCCCGATCTCGGCCGCGAGTTCGGCATGGCAGGCGGCGCGGTCGGGCCGGGCGATGCCGGTGTCGAAGGGGCTGCGCACCACCTGCAGCCGGTCGCCGAGCGGGCGCAGCGGGTGCGAGGGGCGCGAGAATTCCGAGACCGAGATGATGCGGTCCGCCAGCAGCGGCGCGATCCGGTTCACCCCGAAGGCGCCGGGATCCTGCCGGTGGTGCCAGACATGGCGGCGCCGGGCCAGCCGCGTCGCCGGCGCCCAGTTGGCATGCATCCGGCCGTCCTGCGTGTGCACGATCCCCGCGCCGCTGGCCCGGATCGTCCGGACCAGCGCCGGCAGGCTGCGCCACAGATAGCCGGCAAGGCCCGTTCCGGTCGCCGTGCCCGTCGCCGTGCCCGTCGCCGTGCTGCCCGCGCCCCCCCGCGCCCCCAGCAGCGGAATGTCCGCCAGCACCTCGACCTCCAGCCCCAGCGACCGCGCATGATCCCCCACCACGCCGTCGCGGAAATGCAGCAGCACCAGCGGCCGATAGCGGGCGCGGTCCAGCCCGGCGGCCAGCTGCATCGCCGAGATATGGCTGCCGCCCAGCACGGTGTCGCCGGCGAACGGGAACAGGACCTTCACTGGCTGCATTCGTGGCCACCCCTTGCTGGCCCAAGGTTTCCGGTCGCGCGGCGTCAGTTCGACACGCCCGTCTTCAGCACGACCTCGACGGTCAAGGTATCGCCCGGCTTCAGCCGGTCGGTCGGGCCAAGCTCCAGCGTCTCGATCTGCCCGCCCGCGGCGCGCGACACCGCATAGCGCGCGACCGGGGCCGGGGCGTCGGCGATGACCGCCCCCGCCGCCAGCGAGGCCTGCGCATAAAGGTCGCGCTGGCCCGCCAGCCGGATCCGCGTGTCGCCCAGTTCGCTGCGCACCGCGGCCAGTTCCTCCAGCCGCTTCGCCCGCGCATCGGCCAGCAGCGAGGCCTGATCCCGCAGCGCGCCGTTCAGCTGCTGTTCGGCGGTCAGCTTGCCCAGTTCCAGCTGCAGCCGCTTGGCCTCGAAATCGTTGACGGTGAACATCACGTCGTTCACCCGCGAATTCACCGTCAGCCCGCGTTCGGCCAGCGACTCGGCGCTTTGCAGGTTCTCTTTCGCCGAGGCGAGTTGCCGGTCGCGCAGGCCGATCTCGGTGGTCATCGTGGTGATCTGCTCGCGCAGCAGCGCCTCGAGATCGGCGAGGCTGGCGCGGCGCTTCAGCAGCGCGGCGCGGTTGGCCTGCAGGATGTCCATCTGCAGCAGCCCGTGGCGGGTGTCGGCCCCGGCAAAGGTGACGGGGCCCGACAGGTTGTCGCCCTCATAGGCGGCGAGTTCCGCCTGAAGCCGCGCCTCGGCCGTCTCCAGTTCCAGGATCCGGCCCTGCATCCGGTCCAGTTCGCTGCGCATCTGCACCAGCCGCTGCGACGCGCCCTGGTCCAGCGTCGCCGCCGGCCGGAACAGCCCACCCGCCACGGCGACGGCCTGTTCCACCGTCATGTCATAGTCGAAGGGATAGCTGCCCGGGTCCGACACCGAACCGCCCACATAGATCGGCTTGTAGGCGGCAATTTCCAGCGAGACCGCGGGTCGCTGCGATAGGCCGATGCGGCGCTGCAGCAGATCGGCGATCTCGTCGGACAGCATCTCGGCCGTCTTGCCGGTCACGGCGACCGGTCCGGCGAGCGGCAGCAGGATGGTGCCGTCGGGGGCCACGCCGAATTCGCCGCTCAACCCCTCCCACGAGGTGAAGTTGCGCGCGACGCTGTTCCATTCGCCGACGCGCAGCACGATCCGCTCGCCGCCCGCAAAGGCATAGGGGTCGGCTGCGGCGGCACCGGCCGCCAGCCAGGCCATGGCAAGGACGGAAAGCAAGGGGCGAAACCAGATCACCGTGAACCCCATTCAAACAAGTCGTCATCTAAAACATGGGCCTAGCGTAACACAGCGCGGCCGAATCGCATTCCAAAAAAGTCAAGCGGGAAAGAATTCAGGAACTTGCACGGGATGTCTGCCCGCCGAAGCGGCGCCGTTAAACCTGCGGTTGCAGCGCGCGCCCGCCCGCCCCGGTGCCCGTACCGATGCCTGCCGTGCTGGCGGCGATGGCAAGGATCCAGGGCACGGCCCAGAACCGGGCATAGAAATGCGGGATGCCGGTCAGGCACAGCGCCACCATCACCACCACGGTCAGGGTCAGCGTCGCCGACCAGCGGCTGTCCGGCTGCCGCATCGCCAGCCAGCCCGCGTGCAGGCCCGCCAGCAGCAGCCCCCCCAGCCCCATCAGCGCCATCAGCCCGCCTTCGGCCAGGACCAGCAGATAGACGTTGTGCACCGGGTTGTTATAGGCGCTGACGGTCCGGTATTCGTCCACCCCCAGCCCGATCAGGATCGTGTCGTTGGCGATCCGCTCGGCCTCGCGCATCAGCAGCAGCCGGCCCTCGAAGGTGCCCGCCTCGGCGATGTCGCCCGATTGCAGCGCCCCCAGCACCCGGCGGACGAAGACATCGGGCAGGAACAGCTCGCCCCACAGGATCGTCACCGCCAGCGCCGCTGCCCCCGACAGCAGCAGGATCAGCCCGATCCGCATCGACCCGCTGAGGAAGGCCAGCGCCAGCGACCCGGCGATGGTCAGCAGCAGCCCGGTGTTGGACCCGGTCAGCAGCAGCCCGTAACCCAGCACCGGCAGCGCGATGGCGAAGGCCCAGACCGGCAGCCAGCGGGTGAAGCGCAGCCACAGCAGGAACACGATCGCCAGCGCCATCAGGCTTGCGCATTCGTTGCTGCGCTCGACCAGCGACCGCAGGCGGCCGTTGCCGGCGATGAAGGGGGTCGGCCCCTCGTGGAAATTCACCAGCCAGGCGCCATGCAGCGCCACCAGCACCATCGACAGCACGAAGACCGCGATCAGCTGCACCACCTCGTCCCGCGGTCGGTTCACCAGCAGCAACGGCACCAGCACCAGCGAGAAGATGTATTGCGCGACCCCCGTCACCCCCGCCACCGGATCGCCGTTGATCATCGAGCCCAGCATCAGCCCGGTGGCGATCATCAGCGTCGCGCCCAGCCACAGCGGCGAGGAGGGGCCGAGCGGTTGCAGGCTGAACCGGCGATTGGCGATCAGCACCGGCAGCGCGATCAGCATGAACCCGTCGGCCAGCGTGAAATAGACCGCGTCGAGCCGCAGGTAATTGACCGGCGAGAACAGGACCGCCAGCGCCACCAGCGCGAATTCCAGCCGTTCCGAGGGCGCGCGCGCGGGCTGCACCGCCCGCACGCCGGGCGGCATCCCCGCCCGGGGCCGCCAGCCGGGGGCGCCCGCGGCGATCATGCGAGGCCCCCTTCCGCGCCCGGGGGGGCCATCCGCCCGCCGCCCGCGCGCAGCCCCGCCCGCAGCACCGCCAGGAAGCCCAGGGCGAGGATGCCGTTGAACAGCACGTGCGCGACCGAGGCGCCGACCGTGCCGAAGACCAGCACCAAGGGCGCGATCGCGGCGAGGAAGACGGCGCTGCCCAGCGTCGTCACCCGCACCAGTTCGCGGTCGCGGCCCATCGACAGCAGCCCCGCATTCAGCACCGAGGCCGACATGTAGATCAGCACCGCGAACATCTGCACGGTGACGATCTGGCTCGCGCCGCGGAACTCGGGCCCGAGCGCCAGCGACAGAAGCTGCGGCATCATCAGCGCGGCCGGAACCAGCGCCACGATGCAGATCCCGGCGATGATGCCGCTGGCCAGCCGGATCACATGCAGGAAGCGGTCGCGCTGGCCCGCCGCCCACAGCCGCGACAGTTCCGGGAAGATCGCCTGGATCAGCGGGCGCGAGAATTTCAGCGACACGTCCGACACCCGCCGCGCGACATGGAACCAGCCGATCTGCACCGGCCCGACCAGCTGCGACAGGATCACGATGTCCAGCCGCTGCGCGGTCTGGCGCAGGATGACGTTGAAGTTGGAGTTCCACAGCAGCCGCAGCAGCCCGGGATTTTCCCGCAGCAGCCCCCGCAGCGGCAGGCGCAGCGCATGGCCATGCCCGCGCCGGGCCAGCTGCCGCCAGCCCAGCACCAGGGGCCCGATGCCGTTGCCCAGGCTTTCGGCCAGCGCGATCAGCACGAAGGCCCAGATCCCGCCCCCCGCCGCCAGCACGGCCAGCGACAGCAGCAGCCGCCCCGTCGCCACCGACACGTCCAGCTTGGCCAGCAGGTCGAACCGGTCATGGATGCGCAGGATGGCGAGCCCGGTGGGGCGGAAACTGGCGAAAAGGCCGATGGCCAGCACCGCCAGATAGGTGCCCCCGCCCTCGGGCAGGGACAAAAGCCCCGCCGCGAATGCCGCCAGCAGCAGCGTCACCGTTCCCGACAGCGCGCTGCCCGCGAGGTCCACCAGCAGCGAGAACTTGACCAGCCGGCGCAGGCGGTCGGCCTCGCCCGCGTCCAGCGCCGCGATCCCGTTCTTGATCACCGCCTGCCACGGTTCCAGCCGGCACAGCCGGTCCACGATCCGCGTCCAGGCCTGCACCAGCGCCAACACCCCCAGCCCGGCGGGGCCGAGCGCATGGGCCGCGATCCCCAGCGACACGATGCCGAGCCCGGCGCCGATCACCTCGGCCGACAGCGACCAGCTGGCGTTCCGGGCGATGCGGCGCAGCATCAGGCGCCCCCTTCGGATCGGGCGGGGCGCGGGTCAGCCATGGTTCTCGACCACGCCGCAGGGATCGGAGCCGTTGCGCCGCAACAGCGCCGCCGCCTCGCGCAGGCGGGCGGTGGGGGTGCCGGCGGTCCGGCAGGCCAGCACCACCGCATCGGCAAGCCCCGCGAGCCGCAGGCAGGCATCGCCTTCCAGCGCCGGCGGCGCGTCGATCACGATCAGGTCCGTTTCCGCGCGCAGCAGGTCGAACAGCCCGGCGGGGTTGCCGGCCTCCGCCAGCGCCGCCGCTCCACCCTCCGCCCCCGCGCGCGGCGCGAACAGTTGCCGGGGCAGCGCCCGGCCCGCCGCCGGCGCCAGCAGCGACAGCCCCCCGGGCGCCGCGTGGTGCCGGATCTCGCGCATCAGCCGCGCCGCCTCGGCCGGGCCGGTGGCAAAGGCGACCGCCGACCGCGACAGCCCCAGCATGTCGGCGGCGCCATGGCCGGGGCTGTCGAGGTCGATGACCAGCGCCCGTTCGCCCTCGGCCGCCGCCGCGGCGGCCAGCGCCAGCGCCAGCGTCGTGCGGCCCTCGCCGCGCCGGGTCGAACCGACCAGCAGCACCAGCGGCGTCTGCCGGCCGCCCTGCCGTTCCACCTGCAGCCGGATCTGCGTCAGGATCGGCCGCGCCGCCTCGCGCAGTGCCAGCGGCACCCCCGCCGCCCCGGCGCCGGGGCGCGCCGCCTGCCGCCGCCCGATCCGGGGCAGGCGGCCGAGCGGCACCAGTCCCGCCGCCTCGGCCACCGGCCGCCCCGCCCAGGCCCGGTCGTCGATCGAGGCGCGGAACATCGCCGCGACGAAGCCGATGGCGAGCGAGCCCACCAGCGCCCCCGCCATCGCCGTGTTGAGGTTCGGGGCCGAGGGCGACAGCGGCACATGCGCGTAGGATACCTGCCGGGCCGAGGGCGCGAGGATCGACAGCTGCGCCAGCAGCGCGTCATAACGGTTGGCGAACAGCCCCTCGCGGGTGCGCAGCGTTTCCAGATAGCGGTCCATCCGCACCCGCCGCAATTCGGCCTGCGACCGGTCGCGCAGCGCCGCGTCGATCCTTGCCCGTTCCGCCTGAAGCCCGGCCTGGACCTCGGCGTCGTCGCCGGCGATGGCGATCTGCGCGGTGACGCGTTCCAGATCGGTCAGCAGGCCCAGCCGGACATCGGGGTTGTCGAGTTCGTTGAAGCGGATCCAGGTGGCGGATTCGAGTTCCGCCTCGGCGAGGTTGGTCCGCAGGCCGGTCAGCCGTTCCTCGAGGAATTCCACCATCTGCCGCAGCCCGCCCTGCTGCACGTCCAGCGACTGCGCGATGAAGGTCTGGGCCAGCGCATTGGCGATGGCGGCGGCGCGTTCGGCGCGGGTATCGGCGACATGGATATCGATGGTCAGCGAGCCGGGGGTGCTGTTCAGCCAGAAGGTCGACAGCAGCTTGGTCACGACCGCCTCCTCGGCCTCGGCCGAGGGCGGGGGGGGCGGGTCTGCGGGCGGGCCGGCAGCGGGGTCGGCGGGCGCATCTGCGGCGGGGTCGGCATCCGCGGGCGGCGGCTGCCAGTCCGGGTTGAAATCCGGGTCCTCGAACAGCCGCAGCGCCTCGGCGACCTTCAGCAGGAAATCGCGCGAGCGCATCACGTCGAGTTCCGTCGCCACCTCGGCATCGGACACGGTGGTCCGGTGCACCTCGGCCGCGCCGGGATCGAGCTGGGTCGCGACCGGGTCCAGCACGATCCGCGCCACCGTCTCGAAGCGCGGCTCCTGCGCGCGGACCGAGAGGTAGGTGATCGTCAGCCCGAGGACGGCGATGGCGAGGATCATCAGCGCATAGCGCCGGATCAGCTGGCCGATGCCGGGAAAGCCGATCCCCGGCTGGGCCTGGCCCGGCTGGACGCCGGCCCGGCCGCCGGGCAGCGGCATCAGCCGGACGGACCCCGGCTCCGCCGCGGCGGCGGCAAGGTCGGAGCGTGGTGGAAACCGGCGTTGTGACTGCACAACACCCTCCGAAACCAATGACCTGTCGCGGGCCGCGACGGCCCGGGATCAACGAAAATATGGCCTGACTATACGGTTCAATTTTCATATTCCCTAACGGAAATTCGCGGGCGTGCCGCGCTGCACGTCAGGGGGTATCGCCGCCGGGGGCGCTCAGCCGAGGGGAGAGCGGAGACTCTCTGGCAAAGGCGCTTACGCCGGGGTGACGCCGCGCAGCCGTTCGCCCCGGCGGCGCAGGATCTCGATCGTGGCCAGCAGCAGGACCGACACCACCACCAGGATCGTCGCCACCGACAGGATCGCCGGGCTGATCTGTTCGCGGATGCCGTTCCACATCTGCCGCGGGATCGTCTGTTCGTCGGGCGCGGCGATGAACATCACCACCACCACCTCGTCGAAGGAGGTGACGAAGGCGAAGAGCGCGCCCGACACCATGCCGGGCAGGATCAGCGGCAGGGTGATCTTGCGGAAGATCGTCGCCGGTGCCGCCCCCAGCGAGGCGGCGGCCCGGGTCAGCGAATGGTCGAATCCCACCAGCGTGGCGGTGACGGTGATGATGACGAAGGGAATGCCCAGCGTCGCATGGGCGAGGATCACGCCCAGATAGGGCACGCCCCAGTTGCGGATGCCGATCGAGGAGTAGAAGAAGAACAGCCCCGTCGCGGTGATGATGATCGGCACGATCATCGGCGAGATCAGGATCGCCATGATCGAGCGGCGGAACGGCATCTCGGGCCGGCTGAGGCCGAGCGCCGCCAGCGTGCCGAGTGCGGTGGCGAGAAGGGTCGAGAAGAAGCCGATCACCACCGAGTTCTTCGCCACCTGCACCCAGGTCGCGTTGCGCCAGACATCGCCCCACCAGCCGCCGTCGCGCGCCGCGTCCGGTGCCTGCATCCCGAAGGTCAGCAGCAGGTCGTACCAGCGCAGCGAATAGCCGGTGGGATCCAGCGACAGCATCTTTTCGGTGAAGGTGAAATAGGGCTCGGCGTTGAAGCTGAGCGGGATCACGATCAGGATCGGCGCGATCAGGAACAGGAAGATCAGCGCGCAGAGGACGCGATAGGTCCAGTGCCAGACGCGTTCCAGCGGCGAGGCGTAGATCGGTAGGGCCATTCGTCGTCTCCCTTGGCCGGCGGCCGGGGGCGCTGCCCCCGGACCCCCGGGATATTTCGGTCAGCTGCAGGGGGGCGGCGGGCCGCGCGCGCCCCGGCAGAACCTTAGCCCAGCTTCATGTTGTCGATGCCGATCAGCCGGTCGTAGAGCCAGTAGAGCATCAGCACGATGGCCAGCAGGATCGCCGCCAGCGCCGCGGCCATCGACCAGTTCAGGCTGTCCTGCATGTGATAGGCGATGAGGTTGGAAATCAGCTGCCCGCTGGCGCCGCCGACCAGCGCGGGGGTGATGTAGTAGCCCACCGCGAGGATGAAGACGAGCAGCGAGCCCGCCCCGATCCCCGGCAGGGTCTGCGGCAGGTAGACCCTGCGGAAGGCGGTCCAGCTGGTGGCGCCCAGGCTGCGGGCGGCGCGGACATAGCTGGGATTGATCGGCCGCATCACCGAATAGAGCGGCAGGATCATGAAGGGCAGCAGGATATGCACCATGGCGATGATCGTGCCGGCCTGGTTGTACATCATCCGGATGCGGCTGCCGTCGTCGATGACGCCGCCCGCCACCAGCATGTTGTTGATGACGCCCTGTTCCTGCAGCAGCACCATCCAGCTGGTCGTGCGCACCAGCAGCGAGGTCCAGAACGGCAGCAGCACGAGGATCATCAGCAGGTTCGACCGCGCCAGCGGCAGCACCGCCAGCAGATGCGCCACCGGAAAGCCCAGCATCAGGCAGATGCCAGTGATCAGCGCCGACAGCGCGAGCGTCTTGACGAAGAGCCGGACATAGACGCGGCGGTTTTCCTCGACCCGGGCGATGGCGCCGGTCTCGTCGCGGGTCAGGTCCAGCGCGGCGAGGTAGAAGCTGGCGGTATAGGCCGTGGAGGCGCCGCGCATCACCTGCCACAGCCGCGGGTCGCCCCAGTCCTCGTCTAGGGCGAGCACCGACTCGCGATAGGGCGGCTGCAGGTCGTCGGCATTGCGGGCCGAGGAGGTGAAGAGCGAGCGGGTGCCGGAGATTTCATAGTTGATCCGCGTGCCGACCTCGCCCGCCGTCTTGTCGGCGCGGGCCTTCTGCAGGTCGGCGGCCAGCGCCGCGAAGGCGGCCTCGTCGGGTTCGGTCCCGGCCGGATGGTCGGCGAACCAGATGGCGAGGTTCGGCATGTTGCGGGCGAAGGCGTCGTTGTGCACCGACCGGTACAGCATCTGCCCGATCGGCACCACGAAGGTGATCAGCACGAACAGCAGCAGCGGCGCCACCAGCAGCAGCGCCCGTCGTCGAGACCGCGCCTGCGCCCGCGCCAGCGCCCGGGCCAGCGGCTGGCCGTCGGCCGTGGTCAGACGGCCGGCGGCGGGGTCGGAACTGCCGGCGGTCGGGCCGGGGGCGATGTCAGCGGTGATGTCGGCCATCTGGTCCTGCCGTTCGGGTCGCGAAGAGGGGGCGCCGCCCGCCCGTCCGTTGCGGGGCAGGGGCGGGCGGCGCCGGTGGCGCGGATCAGCCGGCGAGCCAGGCGTTGAAGCGCTCGTTCAGCTCCGAATCCCGGTCCACCCAGAATTCGTAGGAGGAGGGCAGGGCATTGGTCAGGTTCTCGGCCGAGGTGGGCATATGCGGCGCCATCTCGGTCTTGCCGTCCTCGTAGAGGCCGACGAGCGGGCCCGAGGATTTGCGCGCCGGACCGTAGCTGATCCACTTGGCCTGATCGGCCAGACGCTGGGTGTCGGTCGCGAATTTCACGTATTCCAGCGCCTCGTCGAGGTTCGGCGCGCCCTTCGGGATCACGAACAGGTCGTATTCATAGACCTGACCGTCCCAGACCACCTCGAAGGGTTTGCTCTCGGCCACGGCGGCGGCGAAGATCCGGCCGTTATAGGCGGTGGTCATCGCCACCTCGCCATCGGCCAGCAGCTGCGGCGGCTGCGCGCCGGCCTCCCACCAGACCACGTCGTTCTTGATCGTGTCGAGCTTGGCGAAGGCGCGGTCGATGCCCTCGTCGGTTTCCAGCATCGCATAGACCTCGTCCGCCGGCACGCCATCGGCCATCAGCGCCATCTCGAGGTTGACCTTCGCGCCCTTGCGCATGCCGCGCTTGCCGGGGAATTTCTCGGTGTCGAAGAAATCCGCGATGGTGGCGGGCGGCGCGTCGGGGAATTTCGATGCGTCATAGGCGAAGACCGTCGAGAACACGATCGAGGCCACGGCACAGTCGGTCAGCGCGCCCGGCAGGAAATCCTCGGTCGCGGGGGTGCCGTCGGGCGCGGCGGGCAGGATCGCGGGGTCGATCTCTTCCAGCAGACCCTCGTCGCACAGCCGGATCGCATCGGCATATTCCACATCGGCCACGTCGACGGTGACGTTGCCGGCCTCGACCTGCGCCTTGATCGGCGTGGCGGGGTTGTCGGCGGCGGTCATGTTGATGGCGATGCCCGTCTCGGCGGTGAAGGGTTTGTTATAGGCCTCGACCTGGCTCTTCTCGTAGGCGCCGCCCCAGGACAGGACGGTGATATCCGCCTGCGCGGTGGCCGCCAGCCCGGTCAGGGCGGTGGACAGGATGAGAAGTTTCTTCATTGGATCACTCCCGGTTGGATCTGTCGTCTTGAGTCCGCGTTTTTTCCGCGGTTGTCCGTCGCGCCTGCCCCTGGGGCCGCGCCTGTTACAGCGGGTCCAGCGCCCGCGCGTCCTGCGGGTGCCAGCCGATGCGCACATGCTGGCCCGGCACCAGCCGGGTCTGGCCCAGCGTGTTGCGGCATTTCATCACGAAATCGTCGCTGCCGGCCACCTTGAGCCGGGTGCGGAAGATGTCGCCCATGTAGATGACCTCGACCACCTCGGCATCGAGCGTATGGGCGCCCGCGGGCATCATCTCGGGCTTGAACTCCACCCGTTCCGGGCGGATCGAGACCAGCGTCTGCTGGCCCTTGCTGCGGATGTTGACGGGCGTCGCGTCGATGACCTCGCCCGAGGCCAGCCGCACCACCGCGCGATCCTCGCCGAATTCCTCGACGGTGCCGGGCAGCTTGTTGTTCTCGCCGATGAACTGGGCGACGAAGCTGTTCTTCGGCCGCTCGTACAGCTCGGCCGGCGGTGCCAGCTGCTGGATGCGGCCGTCGTTGAACACCGCCACCCGGTCCGACATGGTCAGCGCCTCGCCCTGGTCATGGGTGACATAGACCACGGTGATGCCCAGCTGGTCGTGCAGGCGCTTGATCTCGAACTGCATGTGTTCGCGCAGCTGCTTGTCCAGCGCGCCCAGCGGTTCGTCCATCAGTACCAGTTCCGGGTCGAAGACCAGCGCCCGGGCCAGCGCGATCCGCTGCTGCTGGCCGCCCGACAGCTGGCTGGGGCGGCGGCTGGCGAAGCGGCCCATCTGCACCATGTCGAGCGCGCGCAGGATCTTGGCCTCGCGCTCGGCCTTGCCGAGGCCGCGCACCTCCAGCGGGAAGGCCAGGTTTTCGGCCACCGACATGTGGGGGAACAGCGCGTAGTTCTGGAACACCATGCCGATGCCGCGCTTGTGGGGGGGCACCGAGTTGATCGGCCGCCCGCCCAGCCGGATCTCGCCATGCGTCGCCGTCTCGAACCCCGCGAGCATCATCAGGCAGGTGGTCTTGCCCGAACCCGAGGGGCCGAGCATCGTCAGGAACTCGCCCTTGCCGATCTGCAGGTTCAGATCCTTCACGACGAGCGTCTCGCCGTCATAGCTTTTCTGCACCCTGTCGAATTCGACAAAGGCGCCGTCAGCGGATGCTGCGGCCGGTTGTGCGGTCAAATCGGGGCTCCCCTGGTTCTTTTGTCGTTGGTCCCGTTGTCCTGACGAAAGCAAATCGCCCCCGGCATTTCAACAGATGCTTTCGGATGCGGCGCCGGGGCGGCCGGCGTCGCTTTCGCGGGCGGGGCGGCGCGCCGGGAAACGGCAATCGCGGCGCGCAAAGCGACCTTGGCGCCGCCGCCGGGGCCGCGGTGCGGGGCAGGGGCCGCAAGGCCGCTTTCCCCCGGCGCATAAACGTTCACCGCCCTGCGCCGGCCCGCGCCTGTCCGCTGGGCTGCGGGGGAACCGCGATTCCCGCGCCGGTGCGGCGATTCGGCGGCCGAAGGAGTGCGCCGCGGCGAATCGAGCCGCGAATCGTGCCCGTCCGGGTGGCGCGTGGCGGGCGCGGCATGCCGCAGATGCGAAATGGTCCGCCGAAGGCCGGCTCTGCCGGGCGACTGACACAAGAACACAACAATCGGTGGCGCAGAATGGACGGGAATGGCAGGCCACGGGTCGCCGGGCGGCGGAGTGGCCGGGTCGGTTGCGGCCTCGACGGTCGCGGATGGTGCGGGGGTAGGATGTTCTCGTTGCAGGGGCAAAAGGCGCTGGTGGTCGGCATCGCCAACGACCAGTCGATCGCCTGGGGGATCGCGCGGGCCTTGCGCGCCCAGGGGGCGGATCTGGCGGTCACATGGCTGAACGCCCGGGCCGAGCCACATGTGCGTCCGCTGGCCGAGCAGCTGGGGGCAGAGATCGCGCTGCCGCTGGACGTCTCGCAGCCGGGCGCGACCGAGGCCGTGTTCGACGAGATCGCCAGCCGCTGGGGCCGGCTCGACACGCTGGTCCATTCCATCGCCTTCGCGCCGAAGGCCGACCTGCATGGCCGGGTTGTCGATTGTTCGGCCGAGGGCTTCGCGCAGGCGATGGACATCTCGGTCCATTCCTTCCTGCGGATGATCCGGCTGGCCGAGCCGCTGATGCCGCAGGGCGGCTGCTGCCTGTCGGTCAGCTTCTTCGGCTCGTCGCGGGTCGTGCGCCACTACAACATCATGGGTCCGGTGAAGGCGGCGCTGGAAAGCGCCGTGCGCTATGCCGCCGCCGAACTGGGCGAGGCGGGGATCCGCGTCCATGCGCTGTCGCCGGGGCCGCTGGCCACCCGCGCCGCCAGCGGCATCGACCATTTCGACGAGCTGCTGGCGGCGGCGACCGACCGCGCCCCCACCCACCAGCTTGCCACGATCGAGGATGTTGGCGCGATGGCCGCCTTCCTCGCCGCGCCCGAGGCGCGCAACCTGACCGGCGGTGTGCACGACATCGACGGCGGCTTTTCCATCACTGCCTGAGGTATCGCCATGGCCAATGTCTTCGAACTCTTCGACCCCGCGGCCCAGCCTTCGGTGCCCCGGCCCGAGGCGGACCTGCTGGACGGTCTGCGCCGGGTGATGCAGGCGGCGGAGGCGGAACTCGAGGCCGGCGCCGCCACCTCGGGCATCCTGACCACCGCCGCCTCGCGCCATGCGCAGCGCATCACCGAGGTGCATTCGCAGCGCGCGCACGAGGTCGTCGAACGGGCCGAGGCGCTGGTCGCGGCGCTGCGCCGGGTGCAGGGCGAGGGCGGGCTGCCGCAGGCCTGGTCCGAATACCTGCGCGACGCCGCCGAACGCATGGTGCTGGCCACCGACGTGCTGCGCAAGCGCGGCGACATCTTCCTGGAACACGAGGCCGCGGGCTGCCCGCCGGTGCTGGTCTACGACTACGAGGTGGTGATGGACGGGCGCGACCTGCCCTTCCCGTCGAACTATGTGCTGCTGCGCATCCTGCCGCCCGAAGGCGTGACCATCGACGACACGCGCCGCCCCTATATCATCATCGACCCGCGCGCCGGCCACGGGCCCGGCATCGGCGGCTTCAAGACCGACAGCCAGGTGGGCGTGGCGCTGCGCGAGGGCCATCAGGTCTATTTCGTCTCGTTCCGCCGCGAACCGGAACCCGGGCAGTTCCTGTCCTATGTCACCCGGGCCGAGGCCGCCTTCGTGCGCGAGGTGATGCGCCGCCATCCGCAGGCCTCGCGGCCGGTGGTCATCGGCAACTGCCAGGGCGGATGGGCGACGCTGCTCCTCGCCGCGACCAACCCGGACCTGACCGGGCCGGTCGTCGTCAACGGCGCCCCGGTCGCGCCCTGGTCGGGCAAGGTCGGCGAAAACCCGATGCGCTACAATGCGGGCGTGCTCGGCGGGACCTGGATCCCGATGTTCCTGTCGGATCTCGGCGGCGGCATCTTCGACGGCGCGCATCTGGTGCAGAACTTCGAGCTGCTGAACCCCGGCCGGACCCTGTTCCGCAAATACACCGACCTCTTCCGCGATGTGGACAAGGGCGACGCCACCTTCCTCGAGTTCGAGAAATGGTGGGGCGGCTTCTTCCTGCTGACCGAGGCCGAGATCCGCTGGATCGTCGAACAGCTCTTCGTCGGCAACCGGCTGGTGAAGAACGAGGCCCGGATCGAGCCGGGCCGCCCGGTGGACCTGAAGACGATCCGCGCGCCGATCATCGTCTTCGCCAGCCACGGCGACAACATCACCCCGCCGCAGCAGGCGCTGAACTGGATCGCGGAAACCTATGCCGATGTGAACGAGATCCGCATCCGCGGCCAGCGCATCGTCTACATGGTGCACGAACAGGTCGGCCACCTCGGCATCTTCGTGTCCTCGCAGATCGCCAACAAGGAACATTCCGAGGTCGCCTCGACCCTGAAGACGATCGAGGCGCTGGCCCCGGGCCTGTACGAGATGCGGATCGAGGACATCACCGAAAAGGACGGCCGCAAGCATTTCACCGTGGGCTTCGCAGAACGGACGCTGGCCGATCTGGCCCTGCTGGACGACGGGCATCATGACGAACGGCCCTTCGCCGCGGTGGCCCGCGCCGCCGAGGTGCAGGCGCAGATGTATGACGCGATGGTGCGCCCCTTCATCCGTGCCGCCGTCACCAACACCGCCGCCGAGATGTCGCGCGCGCTGCATCCGCAACGGCTGAGCCGGGCGCTGATGTCCTCGCGCAACCCGGCGATGAAGACCGTCGAGACGGCGGCGGCCACCCTGCGCGAGAACCGCGCCAGGGCCGCGGCCGACAATCCCTTCCTCGCGGCCGAGGCGCTGTGGGTGCAGGCGACGGAACAGGTCATCGACTTCTGGCGCGACAGCCGCGACATGAGCTACGAGCTGATCTTCCATTCGGTCTGGGGCACGCCCTGGGCCCGCGCCTTCGGCCGCACGCATGAGGCGCGGCGCACGCTGAAGAGCCTGGGCGAGCTGCGCGGCCTGCCCGAGGTGGCGCAGGCGCTGTTCGCCATCGAACAGGGCGGCTTCCCCGAGGCGGTGATCCGGATGCTGGTGCTGCTGGCCGAAAACCGCGGGCAGGTGCGGCGCGACCGGCTGGAACGGTCCAGCCGGGTGCTGACCCAGGACGAACCCTTCCGCTCGCTCGGGGCGGAACGGCGGGCGATGATCATCCACCAGCAGACGCTGATCGCCACCTATGAACCCGACCGCGCGATCGAGACGCTGCCCGCCCTGCTGCCCGACCCGGCGGACCGCGAACTGGCGCTGCAGGTGGTGCAATACATCCCCGGCGAGATCGAGGAGATGTCGCCCCGGACGCTGGCCATGCTGCAGCGCTTCCGCGAGGTGCTGGGCCTGCCGCCGCTGACCGCCGACGTGACCGACGACCCGCTGCACGGCACCGAGGCGCCCGCCGCCGCGGACCGGCCTGCGACGACCGGCGCCGTTGCGCCCGCGCCCGGGACGGCCGAGACTGCGTCCGGACCGTCGGACCCCGCGACCGAACCCGCGCCCCTGCCGGAAACCGCCCCCGAAATGGCGGTTCCGGCACCGGCCGGGGCGGGCGATGATGTCCCGAACGGCGACGTCCCGAACGGCGAGGTCCTGAACGGCGGCGCGAACGGCACCAACGGCAAGGGGCGGGGCACTGCGCGCCGCCGCCCCGCCCCCCCGGCAGAGGGTCAGAACTGATGCGGCTGGTGAACCGGACCTATGACGAGCTGCAGCCCGGCGACCATGCCGAGCTGCACCGGCTGGTCACGCCCGACGACCTGTACATCTTCGCGGCCTCCTCGGGGAACTACAACCCGATGCACCTGCCCGACAGCGACGTGGACGGCGACGGCCGGCCGGAACGCATCGCGCCCGGCATGTTCGTGGCCTCGCTGATCTCGGCGGTGCTGGGGACGCAGCTGCCGGGGGCGGGGACGCTCTATCGCCGGCAGGTGCTGGATTTCCACGACCGCGCCCATGCGGGCGAGGAACTCGTCTGCCGGGTCGAGGTGACGGAACGGCTGGCCGATGGCGTGGTGCGGCTCGCCACCTCGGTCCACCGGGTCGCCGACGGCGCGGCCATCGTCACCGGCGAGGCCGAGGTTCTGGCTCCGACCGTGAAGTTCGATCGCAGCGATATCGAGGTGCCGGGGCTGGTGGTGCAGCGCCACCGCCATTTCGAGGCGCTGCTGGACCGCGCCCGCCCGCTGCCGGCGCTGCCCACCGCGGTGGTCTGCCCCGACGATCCCAATTCGCTGGGCGGCGCGATGCTGGCCGCGCGCGAGGGCATCATCACCCCGATCCTGATCGGCCGGGAAGAGGCGATCCGCGCCGCGGCCGCCGCCGAGGCGCTGGACCTTGCCGGGATCGAGGTGATCGACATCGCGGGCGATGCGGCGGCGGCGGCACGGGCCTGCGCGCTGGTGCATGAGGGCCGGGCGGCGGCGGTGATGAAGGGGCACCTGCATACCGACGACCTGCTGAAGCCGATGCTGGACAAGGCCGCCGGCCTGCGGGTCGGGCGGCGCTTCACCCATGTCTTCGTCATGGACGTGCCGGGCCAGCCGGAACCGATCCTCGTCACCGACGCGGCGATCAACATCGCCCCCGACCTCGCCACCAAGGTGGACATCTGCCAGAACGCCATCGACCTGGCGCTGTCGCTGGACATGGAGCCGCGCGTGGGCGTGCTGTCGGCGGTGGAGACGGTCAATCCCGCCATCCAGTCCTCGATCGACGCGGCGCTGTTGTCGAAGATGGCCGATCGCGGCCAGATCCGCGGCGGGCTGGTCGAGGGCCCGCTGGCGATGGACAATGCCGTGGACCTGGCCGCCGCGCGGACCAAGGGGCTGAAGGGCGGCGTCGCGGGCCGCGCCAATATCCTGGTGGTGCCGGGGCTCGACGCGGGCAACATGCTGGCCAAGCAGCTGGCCTTCATCAGCCATGCCGAAGGGGCGGGGCTGGTGCTGGGGGCGCGGGTGCCGGTGATCCTCAACTCGCGGTCGGACAGCCCGATGTCGCGGCTCGCCTCCTGCGCGGTGGCGGCGCTGCATCATGCGAAGGGGCAGGGGAAATGACGCAAGGCATCCTGACGCTGAACGCGGGGTCGTCCTCGCTGAAGGTGGCGCTGTTTCCGGGCCGGGGCGACCGGCCCATGGCCTCGGCGCTGGCCGACCGGATCGGACCCGAGGGCACGCTGCGGCTGAAGGGTGCCTTCGGCCAGCCGCTGGAGGCCGCGCCGGGCGACCTGACCAGCCATGCCGGCGCCATGCGCATGGTGCTGGACAGTTTCCGGCTGGAATTCCCCGATCTCGACATCCTCGCCGCCGGGCACCGGGTGGTGCACGGGGGCGACGCCTTCGACGCGCCGGTGACCGTCACCCCCGAGGTGATGGAGACGCTGGCCCGGCTGCAACCCTTCGCGCCGCTGCACCAGCCCCACAACCTCGCCGGCATCCGCGCGGCAATGGAGGCCTTCCCCGGCGTGGCGCAGGTGGCCTGTTTCGACACCGCCTTCCACCGCAGCCACCCCTGGGTCAACGATACCTTCGCGCTGCCCCGCGCGCTCTATGACGCGGGCGTGCGGCGCTATGGCTTCCACGGGCTCAGCTACGACTATGTCACCGGCACGCTGGGGGATCTGGCCCCGCATCTGGCCGAGGGGCGGGTGGTCATCGCCCATCTGGGCAACGGCGCCTCGATGTGTGCGGTGCAGGGCGGCCGCTCCGTCGCCTCGACCATGGGCTTTTCGGCGCTGGACGGGCTGCCGATGGGCACGCGCTGCGGGCAGGTGGACCCGGGCGTGCTGCTGTACCTCATGGACCAGCGGGGGATGAGCGCGGCCGAGATTTCCGACCTGCTCTACCGCCAGTCGGGCCTGCTGGGCCTGTCGGGCCTGTCGAACGACATGCGCACGCTCGAGGCGGCGGCCACGCCCGAGGCGGCGCAGGCCATCGACTATTTCGTCTTCCGCTGCCAGCGCGAGGTCGGCGGGCTGGCCGCCGCGATGGGCGGCATCGACGCGCTGGTCTTCTGCGGCGGCATCGGCGAGAATTCGCGGCTGATCCGGGCCCGCATCTGCGAAAGGCTGGGCTGGATGGGGATCGAGATCGACCATGCCCGCAACACCGAAAACGCGCTGGTCATCTCGTCCGAACTGGCGCGGACCACGGTGATGGTGGTGCCCACCGACGAGGAACTGGTGATCGCGCGCGCGGCCCGTGCCGCGGCCGGCCTGACGGAAAGGGATGCGGCATGAAGGGCGTGCTGAGGCCGGAGGCGGCGGCCGAGCTGATCCCTGACGGGGCGAGCCTGATGATCGGCGGCTTCATGGCCGTGGGCACGCCGGAACGGATGATCGACGCGCTGGTGGCCCGCGCGCCCCGGGGGCTGACGATCATCGCCAACGACACCGCCATGCCCGGCAAGGGCATCGGCAAGCTGGTCTCGGCCGGGCTGGTGGCGCGGGTCGTCACCTCGCATATCGGGCTGAACCCGGAAACCCAGGCGAAGATGATCGCGGGCGAGATCGCGGTGGAACTGGTGCCGCAGGGCACGCTGGTCGAACGCATCCGCGCCGGCGGCATGGGGCTGGGCGGGGTGCTGACGCCCACGGGCCTGTCCACCGAGGTCGAGGAGGGCAAGCAGGTCGTCGAGGTGGACGGCAAGCCCTTCCTGCTGGAAAAGCCGCTGACGGCGGATTTCGCCCTGCTGGCGGCCTGGCAGGCGGATTACGTGGGCAATCTCAGCTATCTGCTGACCGCCCACAACTTCAACCCGGTGATGGCGCTGGCGGGGCGGACGGTGATCGCCGAGCCCGAGGCGATCGTGCCGGTGGGGGTGATCGCCCCCGATGCGGTGAAGACGCCGGGGGTGCTGGTCGATCATCTGCTGATCCGTGCCGGCTGCTGAGGAGGGGGCGAGGATGGATGCCAAGGAACTGATCGCCCGCCGCGTCGCGCGCGAGATCCGCACCGGGATGCTGGTCAATCTGGGGATCGGCCTGCCCTCGCTGGTGGCCAATTACGTGCCTGCCACGCTGGGGGTGTTCTTCCAGGCCGAAAACGGCGTGATCGGGCTGGGGATGCGGCCGCCCGAGGGGATGGAGGATCCGCACCTGACCGATGCGGGCGGCGGCTTCGTCTCGGCCGTGCCGGGCGCGGCCTCGATCGACAGCGCGATGAGCTTCGGCCTGATCCGCGGCGGGCATCTGGACATGACGGTGCTGGGCGGGCTGCAGGTGGACGAGGCCGGGCATCTGGCCAACTGGAAGGTGCCGGGCAAGATGGTGCCGGGCATGGGCGGGGCGATGGACCTCGTCACCGGCGCGGCGCGGGTGATCGTCGCCATGCAGCATGCCGCCAGGGGCCAGTCGAAGATCGTTCCCCGCTGCAGCCTGCCGTTGACGGCGCGCCGGCGCGTCGATCTGGTGGTGACGGACCTCGCGGTGATCGAACCGGGCGAGGGGGGGTTGGTGCTGCGCGAACGCGCGCCGGGGGTGACGGTGGACGATATCCGCGCCGCGACCGAGGCGGCGCTGGTCGTCCCCGATGCGGTGCCGGAGATGGAACTGGCCTGAGACGACCGGCCGGACGGTCCTGCAGGGAGGAAGGCGGGATGCAGACGTTCCGGGCCGAGGATGGCGCGAGCCTCGCCTATCGCGACGAGGGCGAGGGGATGCCGGTTCTGGCGCTGGCCGGGCTGACCCGGGACGGGCGCGATTTCGACTACATGGCCCGCCACCTGCCGCGCGACATCCGGCTGATCCGGCTGGACAGCCGGGGCCGGGGCGGATCGGACTGGACCGGGGCCGAGAGCTACAACCTGCCGCAGGAAACCCGCGACGCGCTGGCGCTGATCGACCATCTGGGGCTGGACCGGGTGGCGGTGATCGGCTCGTCGCGCGGCGGGCTGATCGGCATGGTGATCGCGGCCATGGCGCGCGCCCGGCTGTCGGGCCTCGCGCTGAACGATGTGGGGCCGGTGCTGGAACGCGACGGGCTGATGCGGATCGGTGCCTATCTGGGGGTGCTGCCGACGGTGCAGACGCTGGACGAGGTGGCCGACAGGATGGGGGCGGCGATGCCCGGCTTCGCCCGGGTGCCGGCGCTGCGCTGGCAGGAGGAGACGGTGCGCCATTACCGCCAGCTCGACGGGCAGGTCGGGCTGACCTATGACCCGGCGCTGCGCCAGTCCTTCGACACCGCGATGGCCGCGCCCCCGGCCGATGCCTGGCCGCTGTTCGACGCCTGCGCCGGCCTGCCGCTGGCGCTGATCCGCGGCGCGAATTCCGACGTGCTGAGCCGGGCGACGGCCGAGGAGATGTGCCGCCGGCGCCCCGACATGGAGTTCGCCGAGGTGCCGGATCGGGGCCATATCCCCTTTCTCGACGAGCCCGAGGCACTGGCCTGCCTGCGGCGCTGGTTCGACCGGCTGCGGGCGGCGGAGCAGGAGGCGGATGGAGCCGCTGCACCCGAGGCGGCGGCGCGAAGCGTTTGACCCGCCCGCCCGGATGGCGCAGGTTGCCACCCGACCGAGCGCGGGGCCGGACCCGCCGCGACAGACCGAGGTGACGCGATGAAAGACGGACATTCCCTGCCCCTGCCCGAAGAGACGGCCCGCCTGCTGGACCGGCTGGGGGTGGACGGCGCGCGCCACCGGGGCGGCAGCATGGCCAGCTTCTCGCCCGTCACCGGCGAACAGGTGGCGGCGCTGGTGCCCGACACCGCCGACAGCACCGCCGCTGCCATCGAGCGCGCCCACGCCGCCTTCCTGCACTGGCGGCTGGTGCCCGCGCCGAAGCGGGGCGAGCTGATCCGCCTGCTGGGCGAGGAATTGCGTGCCGCCAAGGCCGATCTGGGGCGGCTCGTGTCGATCGAGGCGGGCAAGGTGCCCTCCGAAGGTCTGGGCGAGGTGCAGGAGATGATCGACATCTGCGACTTTGCCGTCGGCCTGTCGCGGCAGCTCTACGGGCTGACCATCGCCACCGAACGCCCCGGCCACCGGATGATGGAGACGTGGCATCCGCTGGGCGTGGTCGGCGTGATCTCGGCCTTCAACTTCCCCGTGGCGGTCTGGTCCTGGAACGCGGCGCTGGCGCTGGTCTGCGGCGATCCGGTGGTGTGGAAGCCCTCGGAAAAGACGCCGCTGACGGCGCTGGCCTGCCAGGCGATCTTCGACCGGGCGGCGGCCCGCTTCGGCGCCGCGCCCGCGGACCTGTCGCAGGTGCTGATCGGCGGGGCCGATGTCGGCGGCGCGCTGGTCGATCACCCGAAGGTGGCGCTGGTCTCGGCCACCGGCTCCACCCGGATGGGCCGGGCGGTGGGGCCGAAGGTCGCGGCGCGCTTCGGGCGCAGCATCCTCGAACTCGGCGGCAACAATGCCGGCATCGTCTGCCCCTCGGCCGATCTGGACATGGCGCTGCGGGCCATCGCCTTCGGCGCGATGGGCACGGCGGGCCAGCGTTGCACCACGATGCGCCGGCTGTTCGTGCATGACAGCGTCCATGACGCGCTGGTGCCGCGGCTGGTGAAGGCCTATGCCAGCGTCAGCATCGGCAACCCGCTGGAGAGCACGGCGCTGGTCGGCCCGCTGATCGACCGCGCCGCCTTCGACGGCATGCAGGCGGCGCTGGCGGCGGCCCGGGCGGCGGGCGGCACCGTGCATGGCGGCGAGCGGGTCAGCATCGGCCCCGACACCGCCTTCTATGTCCGCCCCGCGCTGGTCGAGATGCCGGCGCAGACCGGCCCGGTGCTGGAAGAGACCTTCGCGCCGATCCTTTACGTGATGAAATACAGCGACTTCGACGCCGTTCTTCACGCACATAACGAAGTCGGGGCCGGCCTGTCCTCCTCGATCTTCACCACCGACCTGCGCGAGATGGAGACGTTCCTGTCCGCCGCCGGGTCGGATTGCGGCATCGCCAACGTGAACATCGGCACCTCGGGGGCCGAGATCGGCGGCGCCTTCGGCGGCGAGAAGGAAACCGGCGGCGGCCGCGAAAGCGGCTCGGACGCCTGGAAGGGCTATATGCGCCGCGCCACCAACACGGTGAACTACAGCCGCGAACTGCCGCTGGCGCAGGGCGTGGTCTTCGACATCTGACGGGCCGCAAGAGGGGCCCGGTGCGGATGCCGCCGCTCAGGCGCCTGGCATCCGCCGCTGCGGCCAGCGCTGGTCCAGCGCGATACGGTTGCGCCCGCCCATCTTCGCCTCGTACAGCGCGCGGTCGGCGCGGGAATAGATCTGCCCCGCCGACTTTCCCTGCCGGGCTTCGGTGATCCCGGCCGAGAAGGTATAGCTCAGCGGCTTGCCCGGCCCGAAGGGCTGCGACCGGCGCACGGCGGACATCATCCGCTCGACGATCAGTTCCGCCTCGGACAGGCCGGTCTCGGGCAGCAGCAGCATGAATTCCTCGCCGCCGATCCGGCCGAAACAGTCGCTGCGCCGCACCAGCGCATGGATCTGGCGGGCGAAATCCCGCAGCACGATGTCGCCGCCCGGATGGCCGAACCGGTCGTTGATCGACTTGAAATGGTCGATGTCGAGGATGCAGACGCAGCCGGGCGCGGCGGGATCCGCGGGCGCGCGCTGCAGCAGATCCTCCAGCCGCTGGGTGACGAAGCGGCGGTTGGCGATCCCGGTCAGCTCGTCCGTATGCGCCGCCCGCAGCGCGCGGTCGCGATCCTGGCGGATCTTGCCCTCGTCGGTGCGCAGGCTGCTGATATCGCTGGCGATGCACAGCATCCAGCCATCGGGCTGCACCGTTTCCGTCATCAGCAGCCAGCGCCCGTCCTGCAGGTCGGTCTCGAACGAGCGGAAGGGCGTCTTGCCGCGGCGGGACTGGGCCGCCGTCACCCAGCCGTCGATATCGTCGGTGTCGATGACCACGCCGCAGCGTTGGGCGTGGTTGCGGCGCACGATTTCGGCCCAGGTGGGTTCCTCGTCGGGTTCGATCCCGATCGCCAGCCGGAAGGCGGCATTGGCATAGCGCAGACGGTCGAAGCCGTCATAAAGCGCGATCAGGACATCGGTCCGATCGGCCAGGACCTGCAGGTGCCGTGCAACATCCGTCATGGATGACCCCTCGACCAGCCTCGCGCGCTGCGGGTGTTCGACCGCAGTGCACTCTACCTGAGCGGCCGGGTCAAGACTATGGCGGCACTGTGTCCCGCCCCGGCCCGATCCGGCGGTTGCGGCCTTTCTCAGCGCGAGGCCCGTGTCGCCGCCCCGGCCTGTGTGGCGTCGAACGCCTCGCGCGCCTGCCGGATATCCTCGCGATGGGTCTCGGCCCAGATCCAGACCCCGCAGAAGGCGGCGCTGAGCCCCGCGCCGAGCGGCGTCAGCGCATAGTCCACATGCGGCGGAATCACCGGATGCACGGTGCGCCGCACCAGCCCGTCGCGTTCCATCTGCCGCAGGGTCTGGGTCAGCATCTTCTGGCTGATGCCGGTCACCTGCCGCGCCAGCTGGGTGAAACGCTGCGTGCCATGTTCCTCCAGCGTCTCCAGCACCAGCATCGTCCATTTGTCGGCGACCTTGCCGATGATCTCCTCCACCAGCGCCTGCAGCGCGGGGTCGACCTCGTCCGGGATCGCGCCGTTCCGCCGCGCCTCGATCGCCGGGTCGGCCGCTGCCTTGCGCATGACACTCTCCTTTCGGTAAGTACAAATCTTTCGGGTGCCTACTTCGCATTGGAGAGTATGGGCGTTACCTCCTGCCCCGACAAGACGCAACCGGCACAGGAGGCCATGACCATGAAGACATCGGGAAACACCATGCTGATCACCGGCGGCGGTTCCGGCATCGGCGCGGCGCTGGCACATCGCTTTCACGACGCGGGCAATACCGTCATCATCGCCGGCCGGCGGATGGAGGCGTTGCAGGCGGCCCGGGGCGACCGGCCGCGCATCCATGCGATGACGCTCGACACCGACAGCGCCGATGGCGTGGCGGAGTTCGCGGCCCGGGTGACGGCAGAGTTTCCGGCGCTGAACGTGCTGGTGAACAACGCGGGCATCATGCGGTTCGAGCCGCTGGACAGCAAACGCGACCTCACCGATGCCGAGGCGACGGTGACCACCAACCTGCTGGGGCCGATCCGGATGATCGACGCGCTGGTGGACCATCTGGCGGCGCGGCCGGACGCGGCCATCGTCAATGTCAGTTCCGGGCTGGCCTTTGTGCCGCTGGTGGCGGCGCCCACCTATTCCGCCACCAAGGCCGCGATCCACAGCTATACCGTGGCGCTGCGCGCGGCGCTGGCGGGGCGGGTCGAGGTGATCGAGCTGGTGCCGCCGGCGGTGCAGACCGACCTGACCCCCGGCCAGTCGAACCGCGAGGGCTATCTGCCGCTGACCGCGTTCATCGACGAGGTGATGGCCCTGTTCGCCCGGCAGCCGACGCCCGCCGAAATCCTGGTGGAGCGTGTGGGCTTCCAGCGCCGGGCCGAGGCCGAGGGCCGGTTCGACGCGACGCTGGCCGCGCTCAACGACTTCGCCCGCAAGGCCCGCGAGGGCAACTGAGCGGGCAGGGGGCCGGGCGGCACAGCCCGGCCCTGCGCTTGCCGGCCCTGGTACGGGCGGCGGGGCCTGCTCCGCCGCCGTCAGTCCACGGTCAGCACGATCTTGCCCTGCAGGCCGCCCTTCGCCGCGTGTTCATGCGCGCGGCGCGCCTCGGCCAGCGGGAAGGTGCTGTCGATGACCACGCGGATGGTGCCGTCCTCCAGCAGCGGGGCGATTTCGGCCAGCTGCGCCCCGCTCGAGTTCACCTGCGTCGTCGACACCTGCACCCCGAGCCGCCCGGCCTCGCCGCCATCGTCATAGCCGAGGCCGAAGACCGGAAACAGCGCGCCTCCGGGTTTCAGCGTGCGCAGGAAACGGCGGCTTTGCGGCCCGCCCACCGCATCGACGACCAGGTCCAGATCCCGCAGCACCTCGTCGGCCGCGGTGCGGGTGTAGTCGTGGAATTCGTCGGCGCCGAGGTCGCGCAGCATCCCTTCGTGCTTGCCCGATGCGACGGCGATCACCCGGGCGCCCTTCCACCGGGCAAGCTGCACCAGAAGATGGCCCACCCCGCCGCCGGCCCCGTTGACCAGCACCGTCCGGCCCTTCAGCGGCACCGGCACATGCGGGTGCGGCTGCAGCGGATTGGGAACTTCGTGCCCCTGCTCGATGATGAACTGCCATGCCGTCAGCAGCGACATCGGTGCGGCGGCCGCATGGACATGGTCGATGCCCGCGGGCTTTGCCGCCAGCTCGGACGCCGGCACCGCCACATATTGCGCATAGCCGCGGCTGTCCCCGTTCAGCCCGCTCGGGAAGCGGACCATCGCATAGACCTCGTCTCCGGCGACGAAACCGGTGACGTCGTCGGCCACCGCCTCCACCACGCCGGAAATGTCGGTGCCGGGGATGATGGGGAATGTCATCTTCGGCTGCCAGTCCGGCGGCAGCATCCGGTAACCCTCGCGCAGATACCAGTCGGGCGGGTTGACCCCGGCGGCACGGACCCGGACCAGAACCTCGCCCGGCCCGGGGACAGGCTTCGGCGCAACCTCGTAGACCAGAACCTCTGGGCCGCCGAAATCATGCAGCCGGACCGCCTTCATCATCTCATCCATCTCAAGCTCCTTCGGGCGTTTCACGTTGTGCCGGAGGTAAACTGCGGGAAGAGGATTGATAGTCAGCCTTATATTCGCTTCACTTGTGCCATGACGGAACGAATTGCCATCGACCGGCTCACCGGTCTCTTCGCCTTCGCGCGGGCGGGCTCGCTCGGCAGCTACACTGCCGCGGCACAATCGCTCGGCGTGTCGCCCTCTGCCGTCAGCAAGAGCATCCAGCGGCTGGAACAGCAGCTCGGCCTGGCGCTGTTCACCCGCACGACCCGTTCGCTGACGCTGACGGCGGAAGGCCGCGACCTGCATCAGCGCGCGCTCAGGCTGCTGCGCGATGCCGAAGAGATCGAGCAGGTCGCCACCGCCGCCCGTGCCGAACCGTCGGGAACCCTGCGGATCGCCGCCTCGCTGCCGATCGGGCTGCACCTCATCGCCCCCGGCCTGCCCGCGTTCCGGGCAGCCCATCCGCGGGTCGCCATCGACCTTCGGCTGGACGACCATCTCGTCGACATCGTCGGGCAGGGGATCGACATCGCCGTCCGGCTGGGCGACCTGGCCGATTCCCGGCTGCTGTCCCGCCGGCTGGCGCCGTTGCGGCTGTGCGCCTTTGCCGCGCCCTCCTATCTTGCCGCGCGCGGGGTCCCGCGGCACCCCGACGAGATCGCGGCGCACGATACCGTCAACCTGCGCTTCCAGAGCACGGGGCAACTGTTCCGCTGGCCCTTCCGGACCGGCGGCCGCGAGATCGAGATCGTCCCGTCTTCCGGCGTGATCGTCGATGCCAGCGAAGCGGTGATCGCGACCGTCATCGCGGGCGGCGGCATCGGCATCATCGCCAGCTTCATCGCCGCCCCCCATGTCGCCCGCGGCGCATTGGTGCCCGTCCTCGAGGACTGCGCCGTCGAGAGGCACGGGATCAGTGCGCTGTGGCCGGAAAGCCGGCGGAGCAATCCGGCCGTGCGCGCCTTCCTGGATCACCTGCAAACGGCGACGCGGGCGCTGCCCGCCTGACCGGTCCGCAACGCGCCGGACGCGATCCGATGCCGGGACAGGGGGGCCATCGTCGCGCCCGAACATCGCGCCATTGACATTTGTTTGGTGCCTAGCGTATTTGCTAGCTACCAAACAAACAGAAAGGCGCCACAGTGGCCGACGTTCCGGAAGACTCTGGCCGCGCGCTCGTGGGAGCATGGGCCAAACGCTGCTACTTTGCCGGCCGGGCGGTCATGGATACCGTCCTGCGCCCTTACGATCTCGGGTCGGTCCAGTGGTACGTGCTGTACCAGCTTGCAACCGAGGGCCCGACCCTGCAGCGCGATCTCGTGCGGCTGCTGGCGATCGAGCGGGCAACAATGACCGGCATCGTCGCCACGCTCCTGCGCAAGGGCCTCGTGGAGCAAGAGACCGACCAGGCCGACCAGCGGCAGAAGCTGCTGCGCCTGACAGCCGCGGGCGCGAAGCTCTGGGGTGAGTTGCCCGATCTGACCTTCATCCGCGCGGCGGCCTTTGACGGCATCGACGACGCCCGGATCGCCACGGCAATCGAGGTTCTCCAGACCGCGACGCAGAGGCTCGAAACCCTTCTCCAGAAAGGAACATACCCATGACCGTCCTCGTCACCGGTGCAGCCGGTCTCGTCGGAACCCGTCTCCTTCCGCGCTTGGTCCGGGCGGGTGCAGATTGCCGCGCTCTGATGCGGGGCGGGAAAGAGGCGCCGGCCGGCGTCAGCACGGTCGAGGCGGATCTCTTCGATCCCGACTCGCTCCATGCGGCAATGGAGGGCGTATCGGCCATCATCCATCTCGCAGCGGTGTTCCGGACGCCGGACACCGACCTGATCTGGAAGAGCAACCTCGACGGAACGCGCAACCTCATTGCCGCGGCAAGGGCGCGGGCACCCCAAGCGCGCTTCATCCTGTCGAGCACATCCAATATCTACGACGCCACCAGCCCCCATCCGGGGCGCGAGGACGATGCCGCCGATCCGCAGCAGGCCTATCCCGCCAGCAAGCTGGCCGCCGAGAAGGCGCTGCGCGACAGCGGGCTGAGGTGGAACATCCAGAGGTTCGGCTTCGTCTACGGCGACAAGGACGGGCATCTGGAAGACCTGCCGCGCCTAGCGACCGGCTTCAAGATGCATCCCGCGCAGCGGATGAGCCTGGTCCATCATCGCGATATCGCCACCGCCATGACCCTGGCGCTGACAGGCGCGATGGACGGACGGATCGTCAACATCGCCGATGAGGCACCGACGTCGATCTACGAACTGGTCGGTCTGGTCGGTGGCACGATGGACGCATCCTCCGCCCCGCTCGAGGATCCGTGGCGCCTGCATATGGACGTCTCGCTGGCCCGCAGTCTGGGTTTCCGGCCCGTCGTGCGGACCGTCCATCAGGCGGCGGAGGAGGGGTTGATGTAATCCGGCGCGAGGCATGGCGGGCCTCCGTCAGGACAGGCCCCGACGCGGTCCGCGGTAAACCCGCCCGCCGAATGGTCGGCGATGCGGGTGGGGACAGACGGGAGTTGGCGTTCCCGCCCGAGTGCGAGGGCGCCACGACTCGCGGCACCCGTTTCGAAACACGGCCAATGCCGTTTCAGCGGGCCCGCGTGGCGATGAAGCGCCAGTCAGCGAGAACGGCAAACCGGTGCGGCTTGGCCAGACGGGCGTAGGTGCTGCTTTCCAGGATCTTCCTGAGATCGCCGAACCGCTCGTAGCGGACAACGGCGATCTCGTCCCAGTTGTCGTCGGGACCGGCAAGCAGGCTGTGAACGCGCGGGCCGGCGAAGAGGAGCTGCGGCGTTATGCCAAGTTCCTCGCAGGTCTTGCGAAAGCCGCCGACATAGCCCTCGTAATAGCCGCTCTGCGCGCTCTCCTTGGCGTCGGCAAATCCGGCAGGATAATCGGGCACATCCCGGAAGCGCAGGAGATTGACCATGACGACCGGCCCGTCGCCGATCGCCTGTTCCGCCTCGTCCAGCGCGGTGTCATCGAGTTCAAGTCCTTGCGGCATGTCATGCTCCTTGTTGCCGCTGTGGAATATCATGCGGTTTGCGGATAGTGGTAGCCAGAGCTCAAGCAGGACTGTGTTGCCATCGTGTCCACACCGCCGAATTTCCAGCGACTGATCAACCTGCTGCACTTTGCGCGCGTGGCCGACGCGGGATCATTCGCCGAGGCCGCGCGGCGCGCCGGCACGACGACCTCTGCCATGTCTAAAGCCGTCTCGCGCTTCGAGCAGGCGCAGGGCATACGCCTTCTCAACCGCACCACGCATGCGATTTCGCTGACGCCGGAAGGCGAGCGACTGCTGGAGGGCGCACGGGAGCTTCTTCGGGAAGCGGAGCGGCTTGAGGCGGTGCTGGACCACGCCTCCGCGAGCGGCGCGGGCGGGCGCATCCGGCTCAGCGCGCCCGCGCCCCTGATCCGCGCCAGGCTGGCGCCGCAGATCCCGGCGCTGCTGCGGGCGAACCCGGACATCGAGCTTGAACTCAAGGTCGACAACGGCACGCTCGACCTTGCCGCGGAGGGGATCGACATCGCGATCCGCCTCGGCTCGCTCGCAGGTCAGCCGAACCTGATCGCGACGCGGCTGAGCAGCTTCCCCTGGGTGCTGTGCGCGACACCGCGTTATGTGGAACTGATGGGCGCGCCGGGATCGCCGGCCGACCTGGCCGCGCATCATCAGATCGGGTATCGCGACCCCGGATCCGGTCG
Organism: Frigidibacter oleivorans; assembly: GCF_003993775.1. Taxonomy (GTDB): domain Bacteria; phylum Pseudomonadota; class Alphaproteobacteria; order Rhodobacterales; family Rhodobacteraceae; genus Frigidibacter; species Frigidibacter oleivorans. Next base: position 111,708 of record NZ_RJRZ01000003.1, on the reverse strand, counting down.
TTTGCAGGCATGGCAATTCGTGAATCCGGCCGACGGCGCGCCGGTGCAATTGCTGCCCCGCCCGCGCATCGTCGTCGAGGATCTGAGCGCGATCTGGGCGATGATGCGGCTGGGCCTCGGGCTGGCCTGGGTGCCGGCTTGGATTGGGCTGGGGCCGCTGCGCGAGGGACGCGTGGTCGAGCTGTTGCGCGCGTGGCGCGTTGGCGAGACGGCGATCCATGCGGTTCGTCTGGAACGACAGCATACCCCCGCGCGGATCCGGTCGCTGCTGCGAGGATTGGAGGAGGCGGCCCGCGAATGGCGTTACGCGGACGACGAGGGTTCCTGAAGCGTCAGCGGCGTGCGTGACTGTCCCGGCCCTATAGCTGGCAATGTCGGCACACGGCTCGGGCTGACCGAACTGCCGGATCGGCCAAAATCATTCCATCTCGATCGTGCCCGGCGGCTTCGAGGTGATGTCGTACATCACCCGGTTGATGCCGCGCACCTCGTTGATGATGCGGGTCGCGGTCTCGCCCAGGAAGTCGTGGGTGAAGGGATAGTAGTCGGCGGTCATCCCGTCGACGCTGGTCACCGCGCGCAGCGAACAGGCGAAGTCATAGGTGCGCCCGTCGCCCATCACGCCCACGGTGCGGACGGGCAGGATCGCCACGAAGGCCTGCCAGATCTCGTCATAGAGGCCGTGCTTGCGGATCTGGTCGATATAGACGGCATCGGCGCGGCGCAGGATCTCCAGCTTTTCGCGGGTGATCTCGCCGGGGCAGCGGATGGCGAGCCCGGGGCCGGGGAAGGGGTGGCGGCCGATGAAGCTGTCGGGCAGGCCCAGTTCCCGGCCGAGCGCGCGCACCTCGTCCTTGAACAGCTCGCGCAGCGGCTCCACCAGCTTCAGCCCCATCTTTTCCGGCAGGCCGCCGACATTGTGATGGCTCTTGATCGTGACCGAGGGCCCGCCCGAGAAGCTGACGCTTTCGATCACGTCGGGATAGAGCGTGCCCTGGGCGAGGAATTCGGCGCCCTCGATCCGGGCGGCCTCGCGCTGGAAGACGTCGATGAACAGCCGGCCGATGGTCTTGCGCTTGACCTCGGGGTCCGACACGCCTTCCAGCGCGCCGAGGAACAGCTCGCTTTCATCGGCATGGATCAGCGGGATGTTGTAGTGGTCGCGGAACATCGTCACGACCTCTTCCGCCTCGTTCAGCCGCAGCAGGCCGTGATCGACGAAGACGCAGGTCAGCTGGTCGCCGATCGCCTCGTGGATCAGTACCGCCGCGACCGAGGAATCGACGCCGCCCGACAGGCCGCAGATCACCCTGCGGTCGCCCACCTGCGCCCGGATCTTCGCCACCGCCTCGTCGCGGTAGGAGGCCATGGTCCAGTCGCCGGCGAAGCCCGCGAGGCGCACGAAATTCTCCAGCAGGATACGGCCGTTCGGGGTGTGATGCACCTCGGGGTGGAACTGCACTGCATAGAAGTGGCGCGCGGCATCGCCGACGATGGCGAAGGGCGCGTTGGCCGAGGTGCCGATCACCTCGAAGCCGGGGGCGAGCCGGGTGACGCGGTCGCCATGGCTCATCCAGACCTCTTCGCGGCCGGTCTCGAACAGGCCCCGGAACAGGCCCTCGCGGCGATGGCCCTCGGCCGGCTGCACGAAGGCGCGGCCGAATTCGCGGTGATGGCCGCTTTCGACGTGACCGCCCAGCTGTTGCATCATCGTCTGCTGGCCATAGCAGATGCCGAGCACCGGCACCCCGATCTCGAACACCGCCTGGGGGGCGCGGGGGCTGTCCGCCTCGGTCACCGAGGCGGGCCCGCCCGACAGGATCACCGCGCGCGGCGGGTCCGCCCGGAGGGCGGCATCGGTCACCTTGTTGAAGGGCCGGATCTCGCAGAACACGTTCAGCTCGCGCAGCCGCCGCGCGATGAGCTGGGTGACCTGAGAGCCGAAATCGACGATGAGGAGGCGCTGGTGCTGGGTCATGGCAAGCCGATAATGCCTCGCCGCCGCCCGCGCAAGGGCGGCCCCGCCGCCGCCGCGCCGCCTGCCCATCTTCTGTTCGAAAATATCCTCGGGGGGTGAATTGGCCGCAAGGCCAAGAGGGGGGCAGACGGCCCCCGCCGCGCTCGCCCGCCGCTCGCCCGGCTAGACATTTCCGCCCCGCCGCCCCCATCCTGCCGCCGGATGACGGATGGAGGGCAGGATGGCCGGTAGGGGACCCGATCTGGGGCGGATGTTCGGGGCGAGGGCGGGCGGCGGCTTCATGGGCCTGCCGCAGGGCGATCTCGACGGCTTCGCGGGCGGCGTCGCGCTGATCGGCGCCGGGGCCTGCACCAGCTATGCCAGCGTCGGCGCCTATTGCATGGACGGCCCCGCGGCGATCCGGGCCGGGGGCGCGGCCTATGCGGCCAGCCTCGGGCACGAGAATTTCGACCTCGGCGGGCCGGTGCTGCCCGCAGGCGCCCGCGTCACCGACCTGGGCGACCTGCCGCAGGTGGATGGCGAGGGCGAGGCTAACCGCGCCCGCATCCGCGACGCGGTGGCGGCGGTGCTGGCGCGGGGCGGGGTGCCCGTCCTGCTGGGCGGCGACGATTCCGTGCCGCTGCCGATGCTCGAGGCGCTGACGGGGCGCGAGATCTGGATCCTGCAGATCGACGCGCATGTGGACTGGCGCGACGCGGTGGAGGGCGAGAGGCTGGGCCTGTCCTCGACCATGCGCCGCGCCTCGGAACTGCCGCATGTGCGCGGCATCGTGCAGGTGGGCCAGCGCGGCATCGGCTCGGCCCGGCCGGGCGACCGCAAGGATGCCGAGGACTGGGGCGTCACCTTCGTGCCGGCGCGCGCGGTGGTGCGGGACGGCATCGCCCGCGCGCTGGCCGCGATCCCCGAAGGGGCGGAGATCGCGGTCTGCCTCGATTGCGACGCGCTCGATCCCGCGATCATGCCCGCCGTCATCGGCCGCACCGCCGGGGGGCTGGGCTATTGGGACGTGGTCGATCTGGTCGCGGGCGCCGCGGCGCGCGGCCGCATCGTGGCCTTCGACATGGTGGAATTCATGCCGGCCCGCGACATCGACGGGCAGGGCGCGCTGACCGCCGCGCAACTGCTGGCCACGGTCCTGGGCATTGTTGCGCGGCAGGGGCAAGCCTAGTATCAGGGCGCCAGAGGCAGGATATATACGGAGAAGCCGCATGCGTCGGGTGGTCGTCACGGGCTTGGGCATGGTCACGCCGCTGGCCTCTGGGGTCGAGGAAACCTGGAAGCGGCTGATCGCCGGGCAGTCCGGGGCGGGGCCGATCACGCGCTTCGATGCCACGAACGTGGTCACGAAATACGCCTGCGAGATCCCGTTCGGCGACGGCATGGACGGGACCTTCAACCCCGACGACTGGATGGAGCCGAAGGACCGCCGCAAGGTGGACGACTTCATCCTGTACGGGATCGCGGCGGCGACGCAGGCGGTGACGGATTCGGGCTGGGTGCCCGCGACCGAGGAGGATCGGCGGCGCACCGGCGTGATGATCGGGTCGGGGATCGGCGGGCTGACCTCGATCGCCGAGACGGCGCTGCTGATCAAGGAGAAGGGGCCGAAACGCGTCTCGCCCTTCTTCATTCCGGGTGCGCTGATCAACCTCGTTTCGGGCCAGGTCAGCATCAAATACGGCTTCAAGGGGCCGAACCATGCGGTGGTCACCGCCTGTTCGACCGGCGCCCATGCCATCGGCGATGCGGCGCGGCTGATCGGTTTCGGCGATGCCGATGTGATGGTGGCCGGCGGCACCGAAAGCCCGATCTCGGAAATCGGCGTGGCGGGGTTCAATGCCTGCAAGGCGCTGTCCACCAAGCGCGCGGACGAGCCGCAGAAGGCCAGCCGCCCCTATGACGCCGACCGCGACGGGTTCGTGATGGGCGAGGGCGCGGGGGTCGTGGTGCTGGAGGAATACGAGCACGCGAAGGCGCGCGGCGCGAAGATCTATGCCGAGGTGCTGGGCTACGGCCTGTCGGGCGACGCCTATCACATCACCGCGCCCAGCGAGGATGGCGAGGGCGGGTTCCGCAGCATGCAGGCGGCGCTGGCCCGGGCCGGGCTGCAGCCGTCGGATATCGACTATATCAACGCGCATGGCACCTCGACCATGGCCGACACGATCGAGCTGGGCGCGGTCGAGCGGCTGATGGGCAATGCCGCGGCGAGCGCGACCATGTCCTCGACCAAATCCGCCATCGGGCATCTGCTGGGCGCGGCCGGGGCGGTGGAGGCGATCTTCTGCATCCTCGCCATCCGCGACCAGGTCGCGCCGCCGACGATCAACCTCGACAATCCGGCGGTGGAACCGAGGCTCGACCTCGCCCCGAACACGGCGGTGCATCGCAAGATCGACGTGGCGCTGTCCAACAGCTTCGGCTTCGGCGGGACCAATGCCTCGCTGGTGCTCGGCAAGGTGTCGGCCTGATGTGGCGCTCCATCGCCTCGAACTTCCTGACGCTGGCCATCGTGCTGCTGATCGCGGTGGCGGGCGTCATCGCCTGGGGCAAGCGGGAATTCACCGGGCAGGGGCCGCTGTCGCAGGCGATCTGCCTGCGGGTGGATCAGGGATCCAGCCTGCGCCGCGTCTCGGACCGGCTGGAGGAGCAGGGCGCGATCTCGTCGGGCTATATCTTCCGGGTCGGGGCCGACTATACCGGCCGGGCCAGCCAGCTGAAATTCGGCAGCTATCTGATCCCCGCCGGGGCGACGATGACCGAGATCGTGGACATCGTGACACGGGGCGGGCAATCGACCTGCGGCACCGAGATCAACTATCGCATCGGCGTGGTGCTGGCCGAGATGGTGGTGCGCGAGCTCGATCCCGCGACCAACCGCTATGTCGAGGTGGTGAAGTTCGACCCCGCGACCGAGGCCGCGCCGCAGGGCTATCTGGACGTGGCCGAGACCGATGACGTGCGGTTCCGGGTGACGCTGGCCGAGGGCGCGACCAGCTGGCAGGTGGCCGAGGCGCTGAAGCGGGCAGAATTTCTGTCGGGCGAGGTGGCCGAGGTGCCGCCCGAGGGGATGCTGGCGCCCGACAGCTATGAGGTGACGCGCGGCACCGGGCGCGACACGCTGCTGGCCGAGATGCGGCGCCGGCAGGAGGCCACCCTGGCGGAACTGTGGACCGGGCGCGCCAATGGCCTGCCCTACGAGACGCCGGAAGAGGCGCTGGTCATGGCTTCGCTGGTCGAGAAGGAGACGGGCGTGCCGGACGAGCGCGGGCAGGTGGCGGCGGTCTTCGTCAACCGCCTGCAGCAGGGGATGCGGCTGCAGACCGACCCTGCGGTGATCTATGGCGTGACCGAGGGCAAGGCGCCGCTCGGCCGTGGCCTGCGGCAGAGCGAGTTGCGCCGCGAGACGCCGTGGAACACCTATGTCATCGACGGGCTGCCGCCGACGCCCATCGCCAATCCGGGGCGCGACAGCATCGCGGCGGCGCTGAACCCGGACCGTTCGGACTATCTGTTCTTCGTGGCCGACGGGTCGGGTGGCCATGCCTTTGCCCGGACGCTGGCCGAGCACAACGAGAACGTCGCCCGCTGGCGCGCGATCGAGGCGGAACGCGGGCAGGCGGACGAGGGCGGCGTGCAGGGCAACTGACCCCGTGCCGGATCGCGGACGCGGCGGGCGTTGACTTACGGGCGCGGGCGGCACTAGCGTGCAGCCATTGAATTTTGGCCGGTTTCAGATGCCCGGATTGCCCGCGGCCCGCATGGGCGACATGCATACCTGCCCGATGTGCGCCGGCGCGCCGCTGCCCATTGTCGGCATCTGCGCGCTGAACGTGCTGGTGGGCGGCATGCCCGCGGCGCGGCAGACGGATCTTTGCGCCTGCGTGGCGCCGGTGCCGGTGCCGGTGGATGCGATCGTCCTGGGCTCGCCGGTCGTGCTGATCGGGGGCCTGCCCGCCACCTTCATGACGGCGCCCACGGCGAAGGGCGGGGCGCTGCTGCCGCCCTGCTGCGTCAACGTGCTGATCGGGATGGCGCCGATGCCGGCGGTGGTGGCCATCGGCGGGCTGCCGGTGCAGGTGGCCGTTCTGCCCGATGGCAGCGTGGTGACGCAGATCGGCCCGAACATCACCGTCGAGGGCACCCCCGAATTTCAGGCGGCGGTGGTCAACGACATGGCCAAGCTCTATGCCACGCCGACCGGGCGGGACCTGATCGACACGCTGAACGGGCCGGGGCGCGGGCCGGTGAAGATCGTCGAGACCACGGGCGGCAACGAGGTTTCGGGCGTCGGGCCGCAGGGCTGGAAGCAGGCGGACGGGTCGAACGGCACCGGATCGGGCAGCACGCTGAGCTACAACCCGAACCGGACCCAGATCGGTGACGGGTCGGAGCCGTGGATGACCCGGCCGCCGGCGGTGGCGCTGGGGCATGAACTGGTGCATTGCGAACAGGCGCAGGACGGCAGCTGGAGCAACGACGCCACCGGCGGCACGCTGAACGACGAACTGGCGGCGGTGGGGCTGCCGCCCTATGAGAACAACGACCATACCGAGAACAAGATGCGCGACGAGCTGGGCGAGCCGGCGCGGACCTATTACTGATGCGCCGGCTGCGCCGCCTTGCCGCCGGACTGATGCTGGCCCTGTCGCTGACGGGGCCGGGACGGACAGAGGAGATCGCGGTGGCGGGTGCGCTGAAGGAAGGCGATGTCGTGCTGGAAGTGACCTGGACGCCGGGCAAGGGGTTCCTGCAGGGCCGCTACCGGCTGCGCAACGACGGCGCGGCGCAGTTGCTGGTCTTCGACCGGCTGTATCACACGGCGGTCACCGGGGCGCGGACGGTCGATCCGGACCATGCCTGGCGCTGGCTGGACCGGGACGGCAGCTACCGGGTGGCCAAGACCGTGCCGCCGGTGCCGTCGGACCGGCGGGTGGAAAGCCCGGACCTGCCCTATGCGCGCCTCCTGCCGCCGCAATCGGCGCTGGAGGGGACGGTGCTGCTGCCGCTGCCGCTGGACCAGATGCTGCCCTACGATCAGGCGCCGCCGCTGCCGCCGGCGGAGGAGGTGACGGCGGTGACGCTGACGCTGGGCTATGCCGAGGTGGAGGCGGGCACCCCGGCCAAGGCCCTGGGCGAGGGCGCGGATCTGGTCTATTCGCTGCCGCTGGGCTGGGCGCTGCCGCGGCAGAGGCTGGTATCCACCGCGCCCGCGGCGCTGCGGCTGCCGATGCGCAAACCTTGACGAAAGATTAAAGGGGCGTTCGGCAAGCCTTTGACGTGCCTACATTTTTCTATTGACTCTGCGCCCGGTCCGATGTAGGACTTCAGGCAAGCTGGAACAGGTGGGCAAGCGGCACGGGGCGACCCGGGGCCGCTTTTCCGTTTCGGGCTCGTGCGGCGGGCATGAGGGAGCGACCACAGACAGATGACGCTGAACATAACCCCCGGGGACGACCCGCCGGAGGCCGTGCTGGCCGTGGCCGAGGACTGGCTGCTGGAGGCCGCGCAGGGGATCGCCCTGACGGTGCAGGCGGTGAAGCGGGGCGAGTTCCCGCAGATCCGCGACCAGGAACACCAGGTCAAGACGCTGCGGGCGGCGCTGCAGCTGTATATCGACGAAAGGAACCGCGTTGAAAAACTCCGCAAGCAGGCTGCCGGGGCTGTCGGAGCCGCCGGACTCGATTTCGACGCGGCCCGGGCTGAGATCGGGCGCCGCCTGGCTTGCCTGCGCGACGCAGGCTGAGATCGACGGCTTTCTCGGGGGATTGAGCGAGGGGGCGCTGCTGGCGCTGCCGTGGATTTTCGAGTTCTGGGCCCTGCCGCATCAGCTGCCCCCGGACGGGGCCTGGACCACATGGGCGATCATGGGCGGGCGCGGGGCGGGCAAGACCCGGGCCGGGGCGGAATGGGTACGCGCGCAGGTCGAGGGCGCGCGGCCGGACGATCCGGGGCGGGCGCGGCGCGTGGCGCTGGTGGGCGAGACCCACGATCAGGTGCGCGAGGTGATGATCTTCGGCGAGAGCGGCATCCTCGCCTGTTCGCCCCCCGACCGTCGCCCGGACTGGGAGGCGGGGCGGCGGCGGCTGGTCTGGCCCAACGGCGCGACGGCGACCGCCTATTCGGCACAGGAGCCCGAGGCGCTGCGCGGGCCGCAGTTCGACGCGGCCTGGGCCGACGAGCTGGCGAAGTGGAAGAAGGGCGGCGAGGTCTGGGACATGCTGCAATTCGCGCTGCGGCTGGGCGAGCATCCGCGGCAGGTGGTGACGACGACGCCGCGCAATGTGGGGGTGCTGAAGGCGATCCTCGCCAACCCGTCCACGGTGACGACCCATGCGCCGACCGAGGCGAACCGGGCCTATCTGGCGTCGAGTTTCCTGCAGGAGGTGCAGGCGCGCTATGCCGGCACCCGGCTGGGGCGGCAGGAGCTGGAGGGGATCCTGCTGGAGGAGGTCGAGGGGGCGCTCTGGACCACGGCCACGATCGAGGCCTGTCGGCGCGCGGCGCCGCCGGCGCTGGACCGGGTGGTGGTGGCGGTCGATCCGCCGGTGACGGGCCATGCCGGGTCGGATGCCTGCGGGATCGTGGTGGCGGGGGTCGAGATGCGGGGCGATCCCGGCCAGTGGCGGCTGTGGGTGCTGGAGGATTGCAGCCTCGCCGCCGCCTCGCCCCGGCAATGGGCCGAGGCGGCGCTGGCGGCGATGGCGCGGCACGGGGCCGACCGGCTGGTGGCCGAGGTCAACCAGGGCGGCGATCTGGTGGCCGAGGTGATCCGGCAGGTCGATCCGCTGGCGCCGGTGCGGCAGGTGCGGGCGAGCCGGGGCAAGGCCGCGCGGGCTGAGCCGGTGGCGGCGCTGTACGAACAGGGGCGGGCGCATCACCTGCGGGGGCTGGGCGCGCTGGAGGACCAGATGTGCCGGATGTCGGTCCGCGGCTATGAGGGGCGCGGCAGCCCCGACCGGCTGGATGCGCTGGTCTGGGCGGCGCAGGAGCTGATGATCGGCCCGGCGGCGGGCTGGACGCGGCCCCGGGTGCGCGGGTTGTGAGGCCGGGGGAGGGGCGCTGCCCCTCTTGGCGCCGGGGCGCCAATTCACCCCGGGATATTTCCGAACAGAAGATGGGCCGGACGACGGGCAGGACGACGGGCCGGACGACGGGCCGGGCGCGGCCCCGTCGGCGGGGCATGCCGGACGAGACGCGAGGAGATCGGGATGATGCAGTTCTTTCGCCGGGGCGATGCGGCGGCGCCGGCCGCCGCCGCGCCGGTTCCCGCGCCGGAGGCCAAGGCCTCGGCCACCGGGCGGGTGGTGGCGCGGGTGCTGGGGGGGCCGGGGCGAGCGGTCTGGTCGCCGCGCGACGTGGCGAGCCTGACGCGGGCCGGGTTCACCGGCAATCCTATCGGCTTTCGCTGCGTGAAGCTGGTGGCGGAGGCGGCGGCGGCGCTGCCGCTGGTCTGTTCCGACGCGGCGCGGCGCTATGAGACGCATCCGCTGCTGGCGCTGATCCAGCGGCCGAACCCGGCGCAGGGCCGGGCGGAGCTGCTGGAGGCGCTGGTGGCGCAGCTGCTGCTGTCGGGCAACGCCTATGTCGAGGCGGTGGGGGGTGCGGCGGGGCTGCTGCCGGAGGAGCTGCATGTGCTGCGCTCGGACCGGGTGAGCCTGATCCCCGGGCCCGATGGCTGGCCCGCCGCCTATGACTATACCGCAGGCGGGCGGACGCATCGCTTCGCGATGACGGGGACGCCGGACCCGATCTGCCATATCAAGGGTTTCCATCCGCAGGACGACCATTACGGGCTGGCGCCCCTGCAGGCGGCGGCGGTGGCGGTGGATGTGCACAATGCCGCCTCGGCCTGGTCGAAGGCGCTGCTCGACAATGCGGCGCGGCCCTCGGGTGCGATCGTCTATCGCGGCTCGGACGGGCAGGGGGCGCTGTCGCCCGACCAGTACGACCGGCTGGTGAACGAGATGGAGGCGCATCATCAGGGCGCGCGCAACGCAGGCCGGCCAATGCTGCTGGAGGGCGGGCTCGACTGGAAGCCGATGGGATTTTCGCCCTCGGACATGGAGTTCCACGAGACGAAGATGGCGGCGGCGCGCGAGATCGCGCTGGCCTTCGGGGTGCCGCCGATGCTGCTGGGGATCCCGGGGGACGCGACCTATGCCAACTATGCCGAGGCGAACCGGGCCTTCTACCGGCTGACGGTGCTACCGCTGGCGACGCGGGTGGCGGCGGCGCTGGCCTGGTGGCTGTCGGCTTTCCTGGGCGCGGAGGTGGCGCTGCGCCCCGACCTCGACCAGGTGCCGGCGCTGGCGGTGGAGCGCGAGGCGCATTGGGCGCGGGTGGCGGCGGCGGAGTTCCTGACCGAGGCCGAGAAGCGCCGCCTGCTGGGCCTGCCGCCGCGCCCCGAGGGGGAGTGAGCGGATGGAGGGCGGCTCGCGCTATCTGAAGGCGCCCTTCGAGGTGCATGAACAACGCTTCGAGGCGACCGAGCGGATCATGGCGCTGCAGTTCAGCGCGGTGGAAAAGCGGCTGGAGCGGATCGAGGCGCTGATCGAGGGGCTGGAGCGGCGGCTGTGGATGACGGTCTTCGGCGTGGCGGGGGTGATCCTGACCGAGGCGGTGCAGTCGCTGATCGACTGGCGGCCGGCATGAGGAGAGCGAGATGGACCTGACGGAAGGGGCGCCGGGCTATCCGGGGCTGGAGGTGAAGTTCTGCCGGCCCGAGGGCGGGCTGTCCCTGCAGGAGGGCGCGGTGGTGGCGGGCTATGCCTCGCTGTTCGGCGAGACTGACCAGGGCGGCGACGTGGTGGAGCCGGGCGCCTATGCGGGCGGGCTGGCGCGGCTGGCGGCGCGGGGCGGGCGGGTCAGGATGCTGTGGCAGCACGACCCCGGCCAGCCCATCGGCATCTGGGACGAGGTGCGCGAGGACGGGCGCGGGCTGTGGGTGAAGGGCCGGCTGCTGCCCGAGGTGGCGCGGGCGCGCGAGGCGGCGGCGCTGGTGGCGGCGGGGGCGATCGACGGGCTGTCGATCGGCTATCGCACCGTCAGCGCGGCCAAGGCCGCGGGCGGGCGGCGGCTTCTGGACGTCGACCTGTGGGAAGTGTCGCTGGTGACCTTCCCGATGCTGGCCACCGCGCGGCTGGCGCCGGCGGCGAAGGCCGCGGCGGCAGATGAGGACGGCGGCGACTGGTCGCGGCTGGCCGCGGCGCTGGACCGGGCCCGGGCCGAACTGTCGGCCGGCTGAGATCCGACACATCAACGGAGACACGAGATGACCGAGACCGAACGCGGGCCCCGGGACGGCGGAGCCTTGTCCGCCGCCCGATCCGCCAGCGATGCGATGAGCGGCTTTCTGGAGGCCTTCGGCGGCTTCCGCGACGAGATCAAGACCCGGCTGACCCAACAGGAAGAGCGACTGACCATGCTGGACCGCAAGACCCTTTCCGCCCGCACCGCCTGGGAGCGTCCGGCGCTGGCCGCCGCCGCCGAGGCCGAACCGCCGCATCGCAAGGCCTTCGCCGCCTATCTGCGGTCGGGCGACGATGCCGGGCTGCGCCATCTGCCGCCCGAGGGCAAGGCGCTGAACACCGCCGTTGCGGCGGAGGGCGGCTATCTGGTGGACCCCCAGACCTCGGACACGATCCGGGGGGTGCTGCGCGCCACCGCCTCGCTGCGGCAGATCGCGAGCGTGGTGAACGTGGAGGCCACCAGCTTCGACGTGCTGGTGGATCATTCCGAGCTGGGTTCGGGCTGGGCGAGCGAGACGGCGGCGCTGACCGAGACGGCGACGCCGCAGATCGACCGCATCTCGATCCCGCTGCACGAGCTGTCGGCGATGCCGAAGGCCAGCCAGCGCCTGCTGGACGACAGCGCCTTCGACATCGAGGACTGGCTGGCGCGGCGGATCGCGGACAAGTTCGCCCGCGCCGAGGCCGCGGCCTTCATCGGCGGCGACGGGCTGGACAAGCCGAAGGGCTTTCTCACCCATCCGAAGGTGGCGCTGTCGGGCTGGAGCTGGGGATCGCTCGGCTATGTCGCGACGGGGGCGGCGGGCGACTTCGCCCAGACCAATGCCAGCGACGCGATCGTCGATCTGGTTTATGCGCTGGATGCGGAATATCGCGCCAACGCGACCTTCGTGATGAATTCCAAGACCGCCGGCGCGGTCAGGAAGATGAAGGATGCCGACGGGCGGTTCCTGTGGTCGGACGGGCTGGCGGCGGGCGAGCCCGCGCGGCTGATGGGCTATCCGGTGCTGGTGGCCGAGGACATGCCCGACATCGCCGCCGATGCCTATGCCATCGCCTTCGGCGATTTCCGCAACGGCTATACCGTGGCCGAGCGCCCCGACCTGCGGGTGCTGCGCGACCCGTTCTCGGCCAAGCCGCATGTGCTGTTCTACGCCAGCAAGCGGGTGGGCGGCGACGTGTCGGACTTCGCCGCGATCCGGCTGCTGAAATTCGCCGTCGCGTGACGCCGGGACGGTGCCGGGCGGGAATGGTCCTGCCCGGCGGCTTTCGGGGCGAGGAGGGGCGGGCATGATCCTGACAGAGACGACGGCGGTGCCGCTGGCCGCGCTGCCGCTGGCCGAGTTCCGCGACCATCTGCGGCTGGGGACCGGCTTTGCCGACGATGCGGCGCAGGAGGCGATCCTCGACAGCCACCCGCGCGCGGCCCTTGCGGCGATCGAGGCGCGGACGGCCAAGGCGCTGATCGCGCGGGATTTCCTGTGGCGGATCGAGGATTGGCGCGATCCGGGCGAACAGGCGCTGCCGGTGGCGCCGGTGGCGGCGGTGGCCTCGGTGACGTTGCTGGACGCGGGCGGCGGGGCGACCGCGGCCGATCCGGGGCAGTGGCGGCTGGTGCGCGACAGTCACCGGCCGCGGCTGGTGGCGGCGGGCGCGGCGCTGCCGGCGGTGCCCCTGGGCGGCGGGGTCGAGATCGCCTTCACCGCCGGCTTCGGCCCCGGCTGGGGCGATCTGCCCGCCGACCTGCGGCAGGCGGTGCTGCTGCTGGCGGCGCAGTATCACGAGGCGCGGAACGAGGCGGGCCATGCCCCCGGCGGGATGCCCTTCGGGGTGACGGCGCTGATCGAACGCTGGCGCACGGTCCGGGTGCTGGGCGGGCGCGGCCCGGCCGCCCGGGCGCGGCGGGAGAGCGGGCGATGAGCCGCCCGCTGCTGAACCGCCGCCTGATCCTCGAGGAGCCGTCGCGGGTGGCCGACGGGGCGGGCGGCTTTGCCACCGTCTGGCTGGCCCTGGGCGTGGTCTGGGCGGGCTTCACTCCCGGCACGGCCGACGAACGCGAGACGGGATCGGCCGCCATCGCCGCGACCGCCTGGCGGATCACGCTGCGCGCGGCGCCCTTCGGCGCGGCCTCGCGGCCGAAGCCGGGCCAGCGGCTGCGCGAGGGGGTGCGGGTGTTCCGCATCTTGGCGGTGGCCGAGGCGGATGCGGCCGGGCGCTGGCTGACCTGCCATGCGCGCGAGGAGGTGACGCCATGAGCTATGCGCGCGCGGCGGCGCTGCAGGCGGCCGTCTGGCAGCGGCTGACGACCGATCCGGGGCTCGCCGGGGTGGCCATCCACGATGCAGCGCCGCCGGGGCCGGCCACGGGCCGGAGGAGGTGCGCGACGCCTCGGACGCGACCGGGGCGGGGGCGCTGCACGATTTCGCGGTGGCCGTGGTGACGGATCAGGCGGGTTTTGCCGCCGCCAAGGCCGTCGCGGCTGCGGTCTCGGCCGCGCTGCTGTCGGCGCCGCTGGCGCTGGCCGAGGGCCGGATCGCGGGGCTGTGGTTCCGCCGGGCGCGGGCGCGGCGGGTCGAGGACGGGCGGATGCGGCGCATCGACCTGACCTTCCGCGCCCGGATCGAGGACTGAGACGGGACCGGGCGTCCGGAAGGCCCGCGCCCCCTGCAACTGATCCGAATATCCCGGGGGGACCGGGGGGCTGGCCCCCGGTCCGCACCCCCAGCAACTGGAGATGGGCGATGGCGGTACAGAACGGCAAGGATCTGCTGATCAAGCTCGACCTGACGGGCGATCGGCAGTTCGAGACGGTCGCGGGGCTGAGGGCCACGCGGCTGAGCTTCAATGCCGAGACGGTCGAGGTGACGAGCCTCGAAAGCGCGGGCGGCTGGCGCGAGCTGCTGGCCGGGGCGGGGGTGAAGTCGGCGACGATCTCGGGCTCGGGCGTGTTCCGCGACGCGGCGACCGACGAGCGGGCGCGGCAGATCTTCTTCGACGGCGAGGCGCCGCAGTTCCAGGTGATCGTGCCGGATTTCGGCGTGGTGCAGGGGCCGTTCCGCATCACCGCCATCGACTATGCCGGCAGCCATAACGGCGAGGCCACCTATGAGCTGACGCTCGCCTCGGCGGGCGAGATGAGCTTCGTGGCGCTGTGAGGGAGCGGCCGATGGCGAACCCGCTGGCCGGAGAGGTCGAGGTGGTGGTGGATGGCGTGGCGCATGTGGCCAAGCTGACGCTGGGGGCGCTGGCGGAACTGGAGGCGGCGCTGCAGGCCGAGGGGCTGGTGGCGCTGGCCGAACGGTTCGAGGGCAACCGCTTTTCCGCGCGCGACGTGCTGGACCTGCTGGCGGCGGGCCTGCGCGGCGGCGGCTGGCAGGGGACGGCGGCCGACCTGGCGCGGGCGGATGTGGCGGGCGGGCCGGTCGGCGCGGCGCGGGCGGCGGCGGAACTGCTGGCGCGCGCCTTCGCGCCGGTGCAGGCGCCCGCCCCGGTGTTCCGGCGGGCGGGCGGATGACGCGACCGGCAGCGGTGCGGCTGGACTGGCCCGGGCTGATGCGGGCGGGGATGCGCGGGCTGGGGCTGTTGCCGCGCGAGTTCTGGGCGCTGACGCCCGCGGAACTGGCGCTGATGACCGGGGCCGAGGCGGGGCCCGCGCCCTTCACCCGGGCGCGGCTGGAGGAACTGGCGCGGCTCTGGCCCGACGGGCCGGGCCTGCCGAAGCGGGAGGGGCCGGATGACGAGCGAGGAGTTTGACGATCTGGACCGCGCGCTGGACGGCGCAGGCACGATGGTTGCGGCCTTCGCGGCGGAACTGGCGCGGATGCAGGACAGCCTGCTGCTGACGTCGCGCGAGGTGTCGCTCTTGTCCTCGGGGATCGGGCGGGGGCTGCGCTCGGCCTTCGACGGGCTGGTTTTCGACGGGATCAAGCTGTCCGACGCGCTGGAGACGGTGGCGCGCAGCATGGCCGATGCCGTCTATGCGATCGCGATGAAGCCGGTGACCCAGGCGGCGGGGACGGCGCTGGCCGAGGGGGTGAATGCCCTGACCGGCGGCCTGTTCGCCTTTGCCGACGGGGCAGGGTTCACCCAGGGCCGGGTGATGCCCTTCGCCGAGGGCGGGATCGTCGCGCGCCCCACCTATTTCCCCATGCGCGGGGGCACCGGGCTGATGGGCGAGGCGGGGCCGGAGGCGATCCTGCCGCTGTCGCGGGGGGCGGACGGTCGGCTGGGGGTTGCGAGCCCGGGCGGCGGCGGGCGCGCGGTCAACGTGACGATGCAGGTGACGACGCCCGATGTCGCAGGCTTTCGCCGCAGCCAGGGGCAGATCGCGGCGCAGCTGGCGCGGGCGATGGCGCGGGGCGAGCGGCTGCGCTGACGGCCGGGGCGCCGCGCGGCAGGCGGGGGGCATTCTGCCCCCCGGACCCCCCTGAGGATATTTGAGCCGACAAGAAGACCCGCGGCGCGGGTCTTGCGGGGCAGGAGACGAGGCATGGCCTTTCACGAGGTGCGGTTTCCCGCGAGCCTGAGCTTCGGCTCGATCGGCGGGCCGGAGCGGCGCACGGAGATCGTGACGCTGGACAACGGGTTCGAGGAGCGCAACGCGCCCTGGTCGCAATCGCGCCGGCGCTATGACGCGGGGCTGGGGCTGCGCAGCCTCGACGACCTCGAGGCCCTAGTGGCCTTTTTCGAGGCGCGGTCGGGGCAGCTGCACGGGTTCCGCTGGAAGGACTGGGCAGATTTCCGGTCGGCCCCCGCCAGCCGGGCGATCGGCCACGAGGATCAGGAGATCGGCATCGGCGACGGGGCGCGGACCGCGTTCCGGCTGGTCAAGCGCTATGCCTCGGGCGGGGTGGCGCATCTGCGCGAGATCGCCAAGCCGGTGGCGGGGACGGTGCGGGTGGGCCTGGGCCGGGCGGCGGTGGTGGAGACGGCCGATTTCACCGTGGATGCCGCGACGGGCATGGTGCAGTTCGCCGTGCCGCCCGGCCCCGGAGAGCGGGTGACCGCGGGGTTCGAGTTCGACGTGCCGGTGCGGTTCGATACCGACCGGATCGCGGTGTCGGTGGCGAATTTCCGGGCGGGCGAGGCGCCGCAGGTGCCGGTGGTGGAGGTGCGGCTGTGAGCGATGCGGGATCGGCGGCGCTGTTCGCGCATCTGGCGGGGGGCAGCACGACTGTCTGCCGGGCCTGGGCGCTGACCCGGGCGGACGGGCTGGTGTTGGGCTTCACCGACCATGACCGCGACCTGGTCTTCGAGGGGATCGTCTTCGCCGCCGGCAGCGGCCTGGCGGCGCGGGCGCTGGCGCAGGGCACGGGGCTGGCCGTCGATACCGGCGAGGCGGGCGGCGCGCTGAGCGCCGCGGCGATCACCGAGGCCGATGTGATGGCGGGGCGCTATGACGGGGCCGAGCTGCGGGCCTGGCTGGTGAACTGGGCCGATGTCTCGGCCCGGCACCTGCAGATGCGCGGCACGCTGGGCGAGTTGCGGCGGGCGGGCGGGGCCTTTTCGGCCGAGCTGCGGGGCCTGAGCGCGGCGCTGAACCGCGGCGGGGGCCGGGTCTTCATGGCCTCCTGCGATGCGGTCCTGGGCGACGGGCGCTGCCGGGTGGACCTGTCGGCGCCGGGCTACCGGGCGGAGGCGGCGGTGCGCGGGGCGGGGGCGGAGGGTCTGCTGCGGCTCGACCCGCTGCCCGACCATGCCGACCGCTGGTTCGAGAAGGGGCGGCTGACGGTGCTGGACGGGCCGGCGGCGGGGCTGTGGGGCGCGGTGAAGAACGACCGCGCGACGGTGGCGGGGCGCGAGGTGGAGCTGTGGGTCGCGTTGCGCGCCGATCTGCGGCCGGGCGACCGCGTCGAGCTCAGGGCGGGCTGCGACCGGCGGGCCGAGACCTGCCGGCTGAAATTCGACAACCTGGTCAATTTTCGCGGCTTCCCGCATGTGCCGGGCGAGGACTGGCTGACCGTGGCGCCGGTGAAGGTGGCGGGATGAGCGGGGCGGTTCTGGCGGCGGCGCGGGGCTGGATCGGCACGCCGTACCGGCATCAGGCCTCGGTCCGCGGGGCGGGGGCGGATTGCCTGGGGCTGGTGCGCGGGGTCTGGCGCGAGGTCTATGGGACGGAGCCCGCGCCGGTGCCCGCCTATACGCCCGACTGGGGCGAGACGGGCGCGGAGGAGCTGCTGTGGCGGGCGGCGGCGGCGCATCTGCGCGAGGTGCCGTGCGGGGCGCCGCCCGTGCCGGGGCAGCTGATCCTGTTCCGCCTGCGGGCGGGGGCGGTGGCCAAGCATCTGGGCCTGCAGGCGGAAACCGGGGCGCGCGCGAGTTTCGTGCATGCCTATTCGGGGCATGGCGTGGTGGAAAGCCCGCTGTCCGCCCCCTGGGCGCGCCGGATCGCGGCGCGGTTCGACTTTCCCGAAAGGACGGTGTGATGGCGACGATCCTGTTTGCGGCGGCGGGGGCTGCCGTCGGCGCCGGCTTTGGCGGGTCGATCCTCGGGCTGTCGAGCGCGGTGATGGGCCGGGCCATCGGTGCGACGCTGGGCCGGGTCATCGACCAGACGCTGCTGGGGCAGGGGTCGGGCGCGGTCGAGACCGGGCGGGTGGACCGCTTTCGCCTGACCGGCGCCAGCGAGGGCGCGCCGGTGACGCAGGTCTGGGGCCGGATGCGCCTTGGCGGGCAGGTGATCTGGTCGGGGCCGTTCGTCGAGAGCAAGGATACCGACGAGGTGGGCGGCAAGGGCGCGCCCTCGTCCACGGTCACGGCCTACAGCTATGCGGTGACGGTGGCGGTGGCGATCTGTGCGGGCCGGATCGGCGGCATCGGCCGGGTCTGGGCCGATGGCGAGGAGATCTCGACCGACGGGCTGACGCTGCGGGTCTATGACGGCGGCGAGGACCAGCTGCCCGATCCGGCCATCGAGGCGGTGGAGGGCGCGGGGATGGCACCCGCCTATCGCGGCACGGCCTATGTCGTCTTCGAGGATCTGCAGCTGGCGCCCTGGGGCAACCGGGTGCCGCAGTTCAGCTTCGAGGTGGTGCGCGCGGCGGAAGGCGATGCGGGGAGCGTGGCCGATCTGACGCCCGCGCCCTCGACCCTGGTGCGGGGCGTGGCGCTGATGCCGGGGACCGGGGAATATGCGCTGGCCACCACGCCGGTGCGGTTTTCCACCGGGCCCGGGGCGGCGGTGACGGTGAACCAGCACATGCCGGGGGAACGGACGGACCTGTTGCGCTCGCTCGACCAGTTGCAGGCGGAGCTGCCGGCCTGCCGGTCGGTCAGCCTGATCGTGTCGTGGTTCGGCGACGACCTGCGTTGCGGCGCCTGCACGATCCGCCCGAAGGTCGAGCAGAAGGCCAGCGACGGCGAGGGCTATCCCTGGCGCGTGTCGGGCGAGGTGCGGGGGACGGCGGGGCTGGTGCCGCAGCAGGACGGGCGGCCGGTCTATGGCGGCACCCCCGCCGACCGGTCGGTGGCCGAGGCCATCGCGGCGCTGAAGGCGGCGGGGCAGTCGGTGATGTTCTATCCGTTCCTGCTGATGGAGCAGATGGCGGGCAACGCGCTGCCGGACCCGTGGACGGGGGCGCCGGGCCAGCCGGCTCTGCCCTGGCGCGGGCGGATCACCGCCAGCCGGGCGCCGGGGGTCGCGGGCAGCCCCGACCGCAGCGCGCAGGCGGCGGCGGAGGTGGCGGCCTTCTTCGGCACGGCGGCGGCCGGCGAGTTCGCGGTGACGGGCAGCGCCGCCGATCCGCGGGTGAGCTATCAGGGCGCGGATGGCTGGAGCTATCGCCGCTTCATCCTGCATTACGCCTGGCTGTGCCATGCGGCGGGGGGCGTCGATGCCTTCTGCATCGGGTCCGAGATGCGGGGGCTGACGCAGATCCGCGGCGCCGGCGACGGCTTTCCGGCCGTCAGCCAGATGCGGGCGCTGGCGCGGGAGGTGCGGGCGATCCTGGGGCCGGGCACGAAGATCGGCTATGCCGCCGACTGGTCGGAATATGCGGGTTACGATGCCGGCGGGGGCGACCGCTATTTCCACCTCGACCCGCTGTGGGCGGATGAGGAGATCGACTTCATCGGCATCGACAACTACATGCCGCTGGCCGACTGGCGTGACGGCGCGGACCATGCCGATGCGGGCTGGGGCTCGATCCACGACCTCGGCTACCTGCGCGCCAATGTCGAGGGCGGCGAGGGATACGACTGGTATTACGCCGCCGAGGAGCACCGGGCCGCGCAGATCCGCACGCCGATCACCGATGGCATGGGCGAGCCCTGGGTCTGGCGGGTGAAGGACATTCGCGGCTGGTGGGAAAACCCGCATCACGACCGGATCGGCGGGGTGCGGGTCGACAGCCCGAGCCCCTGGGTGCCGCGGTCGAAGCCGGTCTGGTTCACCGAACTCGGCTGCGCGGCCATCGACAAGGGCGCGAACCAGCCCAACCGCTTCCTCGACGCGCTGTCGTGGGAATCCGGGTTGCCCTATGGCTCGAACGGGCGGCGGGACGACCTGATGCAGATGCAGTATCTGCGTGCGGTGCTGGCCCATTGGGACGACCCGGCGCGCAACCCGCTGTCGGATGTCTATGGCGGGCGGATGATCGACCTGGGCCGGGCGCATGTCTGGGCCTGGGATGCGCGGCCCTTCCCGGTCTTCCCCAACGATCAGGAGACCTGGGCGGACGGGGCCAACTGGGCGCGGGGGCACTGGCTGACGGGGCGCGCGGCCTCGCAGCCGCTGGATCTGGTGGTGGCCGAGATCTGCGCGGCGGCCGGGGTCGCGGCGCATGATTGTTCGGGGCTGCGGGGCGTGGTGCGCGGCTATGCGGTGTCGGACGGCGGCACCGGGCGGGCGGCGCTGCAGCCGCTGATGCTGGCCCACGGGTTCGATGCGCTGGAACGGGACGGCGCGCTGCGGTTCCGGATGCGGGCGCATCTGCGCGCCGATGCCGAGGTCGCGGTGCCTGGCCTTGCGGTGGATGACGAGGCGGAGGGGGTGCTCGACCTGCTGCGCGGCGCGGAGGCCGAGACGGCGGGCCGGGTGCGGCTGACCTTCACCGAGGCGCAGGGGGCCTTCGAGACGCGGACGGTCGAGGCGATCCTGCCGGACGAGGGCGCGGCGGCGGGGCTGAGCCAGTCGGAACTGGCGATGGCGCTGACCGGGGCCGAGGCGCAGGCCATCGCCGAGCGCTGGCTGGCGGAGGCGCGGGTGGCGCGGGACGGGGCGCGGCTGTCGCTGCCGCCGTCGCTGTCGCATCTGGGGCCGGGCGACCTGCTGCAGCTGGCGGCGGCGGACGGAGCGGACCTTGGCCGCTATCGTATCGACCGGACCGAGGCGGCGGGCCGCGTCGCGGTGGAGGCGGTGCGGGTGGAGCCGGGGGTCTATGTCGCCTCGGACGAGGCGGAACAGCGGGTGACGGCGACGGCCTTCGTGCCGCCGGTGCCGGTATTTCCGCTGTTCCTCGACCTGCCGCTGCTGACCGGCGAGGAGGTGCCCCACGCCCCCCATCTGGCGGTGACGGCCACGCCCTGGCCGGGCACGGTGGCCTGCTGGTCTTCGGCCACGGATGCGGGCTATGCGCTGAACACCACGCTGGCGCAGCGGGCGGTGGTGGGGGTGACGGAGACGGTGCTGCCCCGGGCGGCGCCGGACCTGTGGGATCAGGGGCCGGCGCTGCGGCTGCGGCTGGCGGCGGGGGTGCTGGCTTCGGCCGAGCCCGAGGCGGTGCTGAACGGTGCCAATGTGTTTGCCATCGGTCCGGGCGGCTCGGCCGGCTGGGAGGTGTTCCAGGCGGCGCGGGCCGAACTGGTGGCGCCCGGGGTCTATGAGCTGTCGCTGCGGCTGCGCGGGCAGGCGGGCAGCGAGGGCGACATGCCCGGGGAATGGCCGGTCGGCAGCTATGTCGTGCGGCTGGACGCGGCGGCAGAGCAGATCGCGCTGGCAGCCTCGGCCCGCAACCTCGCGCGGCATTACCGGATCGGCGATGCGCAGCGCGGCTATGGCGACGGGCTGGCGGTGCACCGGGTGGAGGCCTTCGCGGGGATCGGGCTGCGCCCCTATGCGCCCTGTCACCTGCGCTGGCAGGCGGACGGCGCGGGCGGCGGGCGGCTGACCTGGGTGCGGCGGACGCGGATCGGCGGCGACAGCTGGGAGTCGGTCGAGGTGCCGCTGGCCGAGGCGCGCGAGGCCTATCTGGTGCGGGTGCTGGTGGGCGGCCAGATCCGGCGCGAGGCAGAGGTGACGGCGCCGGCCTTCGACTATGGCGCGGCGGTGCGGGCAGAGGATGGCGCGACGGGCGGTCTGACGCTGGAGGTGGCGCAGCTGTCCGAGACCTTCGGGCCGGGACATTTCGGAAGGATCGAGATCGATGGATGAGACGAACCAGCTGTCGTTGCCGCTGCTGCGGGCCTCGCAGGCGCAGAAGCATGTGACGATGAACGAGGCGCTGGCGCGGTTGGACGGGCTGGTGCCGATGGTGCTGATCTCGCGCAGCCTGGCCACGCCGCCCGCGGCGGCGGATGGCAGCTGCTATGCCGTGCCGCAGGGGGCGGTGAACGACTGGGCGGGGCATGCGGGCGAGGTGGCGGTGCGGGTCAACGGGGGCTGGGCCTTTGCCACGCCCGCCCGCGGCTGGCGCGGTTTCCTGCTGGACGAGGGTATGGCGGTCCTGCATGACGGCGCGGACTGGCGCGCGGGGGCCGCGACCCTGACGCCGCATGGCGCGGGCCTGGGGCTGGCCGTCGCGGAACTGCTGCACGAGGTGACGGCGGGGACCACCTCCGCCACGCTGCCGCTGATCCCCCCGGGCGCGATCCTGTTCGGGGTGACCGCGCGGGTGACGGAGGCGATCACCGGCGGCGCGACCGGCTGGCAGCTGGGCAATCCGGGCGCGCCGGACCGGTTCGGCAGCGGGCTCGGCGTCGAACAGGGGTCCTGGGCGCGGGGGGTGCTGTCGGCGCCGATGGGGGTCTACGAGCCGTTGCCGCTGCTGCTGACGGCGACGGGGGGTGTCTTCGCCGGCGGCAGGGTGCGGATTGCCGCGCATTTCGCCGAACTGGCGCTGCCCGCCGATTGAGGACTTTTCCCGATGCGCGGCCTGCCCTATCTGCTAGAGTCCCGGGACGAGCGGAGGGCGCGCGATGGCCGAGACGAAACCGAGACTGGCAACCGTCGATCCCGTCTGGGACCGGATCTGCACCGAGGCCCGCGATGCGGTGCGGGACGAACCCCTGCTGGGCGGGCTGATCCATTCGGGGCTGCTGCACCATCCGACGATGGAACGGGCGCTGGCCTACCGCTTTTCGCTGAAGCTGGCCTCGGGCGAGATGAGCGAGCAGATCCTGCGCGAGATCGCGGACGAGGCGCTGGCCGAGGAACCGGCGATCGGGCAGGCGGCGCGGGCCGACGTGATGGCGGTCTATGACCGCGACCCGGCCTGCCACCGCTTCCTGCAGCCGGTGCTGTTCTTCAAGGGCTATCAGGCGATCCAGTCCTACCGGATCGGTCACTGGCTGTGGACGCATGACCGCCAGGACATGGCCTATTTCGTGCAGATGCGGGTGTCCGAGGTCTTCGGCGTCGACATCCATCCCGGCGCGCGGCTGGGGCAGGGGATCATGATCGACCACGCCCATTCCATCGTCATCGGCGAGACGGCTGTGGTGGGCGACAACGTGTCGATGCTGCATTCGGTGACGCTGGGCGGCACCGGCAAGGAAGACGGCGACCGGCATCCGAAGATCGGCGACGGGGTGCTGATCGGCGCCGGGGCGAAGGTGCTGGGCAATATCCGCGTCGGGCGCTGTTCGCGGATCGCGGCCGGGTCGGTCGTGCTGCAGGACGTGCCGCCCTGTTCCACCGTGGCGGGCGTGCCCGCGCGGGTGGTGGGCGAGGCGGGCTGCCCCCAGCCCTCGGTGACGATGGACCATCTGCTGCTGAACGACTGACGCGGCCCGAGGCCGATTGACGGGTGGGGCGGGCGGGCCTATCACGCCGCCGTTCCTGCCCGCGCCTGAAGGATGCCCTGCCGATGCAACCGAAAGACCTGCTGGCGGCGGCCTACCGGCGGCTGTTCCAGCGCCCGATGCGCCGGACGGGACAGCCGCTGATCGTCTGGATGGTGCCGCTGATCGGGCCGGGCGTGTCGCAGGACTGGGAGAAGGCCTGCGCGATCTTCGGGCAGACGCTGGCCTCGATCCTGGCAGCGCCGTACCGGAACTGGGCGCTGGTCCTGTGCTGCCAGCAGCGCCCGCCGGACCTGCCCGACGATCCGCGCATCCATTTCCTGCAGGTCCCCGACCTGCCGCTGGCCAAGGGCGTGTCCGACCATTCCGAAAAGGTGCGGCGGATGACCGAATATGTCGCCCGCAGCTTCACCGGCCCGGCCTATGTGTCGCATCTGGATGCCGACGACCTGATGCACCCGGACCTGCCGGGCTGGATCGCGGCGGATGACAACGGGCGCGGCTATATCGTCACGCAGGGCTACATGGCCGACTGGCAAAGCGGCCGGCTGGCGCCGCTGGGGCAGGGCGAGGGCCAGCCCTTCTGGATGCAATGCGGGTCCTGCGGCTATTTCGCCGTCGATCTGGGGCGGCAGCGCTGGCCGGGCCTGTATCTGCGGCTGATCGGCAAGGGCCACAAGAGCTATCTCGACCGCGGCGCGCGGCTGGGGCGGCCGCTGGACCCGGTGCCCTTTCCGGCGATGATCTACATGGTCAATCACGGCGACAACGTGCAGATCCGCAAGGGCAACGACAAGCTGGTGAACCTGCGCCGCCGCGGCATCGACGACCCGGAGCGGGAGGCGCGGGTACTGGCCGAATTCGGGCTGCGGAAACGGGAAGAGGCCGCACGGGGCGGCCTCCTCGAGGTCGTGGGGCGATAGCGGGCGGAGTTACGCCAGCATCGCCACCGGGTTTTCCAGGTTCTCGACGATGGCCTTCATCAGCTCGGCCCCGAGCGCGCCGTCGATCACGCGGTGATCCACCGACAGGGTCATCGACATCATCGTGGCGACCTCGATCTCGCCCGACTTCGCCACCACCGGCTTCTTCAGCCCGGCGCCGACAGCGAGGATCGCGCCGTGGGGCAGGTTGATGACGGCGTCGAAATTCTCGATCCCGAACATGCCGAGATTCGAGATCGCGAAGCTGCCGCCCTGATATTCATGGGGCGCGAGCTTCTTCGTGCGGGCGCGGGCGGCCAGATCCTTCATCTCGGCCGAGAGCGCCGACAGCGTCTTCTGATGCGCGTCCTTCAGCACCGGGGTGAAGAGGCCGCCCTCGATGGCGACCGCCACGGCCACGTCCGAGGGCTTGAGCTTCAGGATGCGGTCGCCGGCCCAGACGGCATTGGCGGCGGGCACCTGCTGCAGCGCGATGGCGCAGGCCTTGATGATGAAGTCGTTGACCGACAGCTTCACCCCGCGCGATTCCAGCTGCTTGTTCAGCGTCTCGCGGAAGGCCATCAGCGCATCGAGCCGCACCTCGCGACGCAGGTAGAAATGCGGGATGGTCTGCTTGGCCTCGGTCAGGCGGGCGGCGATGGTGCGGCGCATCCCGTCGAGGGTGATCTCCTCGAAGGGGCGGCCCTCGTACATCTTGCGCACGGTATCCGCGCCCATGCCGGCGGGCATGGCGGCGGGGCCGGGGGCGGGCTTCGGCGCTTCGGCCGCAGCAGCAGGGGCGGCGGCGGGGGCCGCCTTGGGCGCGGCGCTGGCGCCTTCGACATCGGCCTTCACGATGCGGCCGCGCGGGCCGGAGCCGCTGATCCCGGCGAGGTCCAGCCCCTTCTCGGCCGCGATGCGGCGGGCGAGGGGCGAGGCGAAGACGCGCTGGCCCCCGGCGGCGGGCGCCGGTGCGGCGGGCATTGCCGCGGGGGCGCCGGCCGGGTCGGCCTTGCCCGCGGGCGGGGCCTGACCCGCGCCATAGCCCTTGGCGGCGTCGGCCTCTTTCTCGGCGGCGTCGGTGCCGCGGGCCGGGGCGGGCGCGGCGCCGGCGGCGGGCACCTCCTCGCCTTCCTCGACGAGGATGGCGATGGGCTGGTTGACCTTCACGCCGGATGTGCCCTCGGCGATCAGGATCCTGCCCATCACGCCTTCGTCCACCGCCTCGAATTCCATCGTGGCCTTGTCGGTCTCGATCTCGGCGAGGATCTGGCCGGACTTGACGGCATCCCCCTCCTTGACCAGCCATTTCGCCAGCGTCCCTTCCTCCATCGTCGGGGACAGGGCGGGCATCAGGATTTCGGTCGCCATTTCTTCCCCCTCAGCGGTAGGTGACTTTCTTGACCGCCGCCACGACCTCGTCCGAGGTCACCAGCGCCAGCTTTTCCAGATTGGCGGCATAGGGCATGGGCACGTCCTTGCCGGCGCAGTTGATCACCGGGGCGTCGAGCCAGTCGAAGGCGTTTTCCATGATGTAGGCCGACAGGTGGTTGCCGATCGAGCCCACGGGGAAGCCCTCTTCGACCGTCACGCAGCGGTTGGTCTTCTGCACCGAGGCGATGACCGTGTCATAGTCGATGGGGCGCAGGGTGCGCAGGTCGATCACCTCGGCCGAGATGCCCTCGGCGGCGAGCTTGTCGGCCGCTTCCAGCGCATGGGCCATGCCGATGCCGAAGCTGACCAGCGTCACGTCGCTGCCTTCGCGCCAGATCTTCGCCTTGCCGAAGGGGACGGTGAAGTCCTCCAGCACCGGCACGTCGAAGCTGCGGCCGTAGAGGATCTCGTTTTCCAGGAAGATCACCGGGTTCGGGTCGCGGATCGCCGTTTTCAGCAGGCCTTTCGCATCGGCGGCGGAATAGGGCATCGCCACCTTCAGGCCGGGGATCTGCGCATACCAGGCGGCGTAGTCCTGGCTGTGCTGCGCCCCCACGCGGGCGGCGGCGCCGTTCGGGCCGCGGAACACCATCGGCGCGCCCATCTGCCCGCCGGACATGTAGAGCGTCTTGGCCGCCGAGTTGATGATCTGGTCGATGGCCTGCATGGCGAAGTTGAAGGTCATGAACTCGACGATGGGACGCAGCCCGCCGAAGGCCGCGCCGACGGCGATGCCCGCGAAGCCGTGTTCGGTGATCGGCGTGTCGATGACGCGTTTGGGCCCGAACTGGTCCAGCAGGCCCTGGCTGATCTTGTAGGCGCCCTGGTATTCGCCGACTTCCTCGCCCATCAGGAAGACGCTGTCATCCCGGGTCATTTCCTCGGCCATGGCCTCGCGCAGGGCTTCCCGCACGGTCATGGACTTCATCTGCGTGCCTTCGGGCCAGTCGGGCGTCGTGTCCGCGGCCTTGGCCGGGTGCGGCGCCTGTTCGACGGCGGAGGTGGGCTTGCCTTCGGTTCGGGGCGCGTCGGTCTTCTGCGCGGTTTCCTCGGCCTTGGGTTGGGCCGGGACGCTGGCCGGGCCGCTGGCGGGCGCCGCGGCGGCGGAGGCGTCCTCGCCCTCGGCCAGCAGCAGCGCGATGGGGGCGTTGACCTTCACGCCCTGCGTGCCCTCGGCCACCAGCAGCTTGCCGATGGTGCCCTCGTCCACCGCCTCGAATTCCATCGTGGCCTTGTCGGTCTCGATCTCGGCGAGGATCTGGCCGGACTTGACGGCGTCGCCCTCTTTCACCAGCCATTTCGCCAGCGTGCCCTCTTCCATCGTCGGAGACAGGGCGGGCATCAGGATTTCGGTTGCCATGCGTCTTCCCCCTCAGGCGTCCTGCGGCGCCACGTCGGCGTAGATGTCGGTCCAGAGTTCCGAAAGATCGGGCTCGGGGCTTTCCTTCGAGAATTCGGCGGCCTCGTTGACCACGGCCTTGATGTCGCGGTCGATGGCCTTCAGGTCGTCATCCGTCGCGTGGTTGCCGGTCAGCAGCAGGTCGCGCACATGTTCGATCGGGTCGCGTTCGTCCCGCATCTTCTGCACTTCCTCGCGCGTGCGGTACTTGGCCGGGTCCGACATCGAGTGGCCGCGATAGCGATAGGTCATCACCTCGAGGATATAGGGGCCGTTGCCGGCGCGGCAGTGGGCCACGGCGCGTTCGCCCGCGGCCTTGACCGCCAGCACGTCCATGCCGTCCACCGCCTCGCCCTCGATCCCGTAGGCCGCGCCGCGCTGCCACAGGGTCGGCGACTTGGTGGACCGCTTGACACTGGTGCCCATCGCATACTGGTTGTTCTCGATCACGAAGACCACCGGCAGGTTCCAGAGTTCGGCCATGTTATAGGTCTCGTAGACCTGGCCCTGGTTCGCCGCGCCGTCGCCGAAATAGGTGAAGGTGACGCGGTCGGTGCCCTTGTACATGTCCGAGAAGGCGAGCCCGGCACCGATCGGCACCTGCGCGCCGACGATGCCGTGGCCGCCGTAGAAATGCTTCTCTTTCGAGAACATGTGCATCGAGCCGCCCTTGCCCTTGGAATAGCCGCCCTCGCGGCCCGTGAGCTCGGCCATCACGCCCTTGGGGTCCATGCCGCAGGCCAGCATGTGGCCGTGATCGCGGTAGGAGGTGACGCGCTTGTCGCCTTCGGAGGCGGCGGCCTCCAGCCCGACGACGACGGCTTCCTGCCCGATATAGAGGTGGCAGAAGCCGCCGATGAGACCCATCCCGTAGAGCTGGCCGGCCTTCTCCTCGAAACGCCGGATCAGCAGCATCTCGCGGTAGTATTTCAGCAGCTCGTCCTTGGATACGTTCGGCAGATCCGGTGCTTTGCGCGCGGCCATGCGGCAGTCCTCCCGTCAGTCGTGTGCGCCAGATAGTTCAACGTTAAACGATCCATAGCGCATCGGCGCGCGAAGGGCCAGAGCCGATGATGCGGACGCGCGGGTGCCTGCCGGTGCCGGGAGAGGATGGCCCGGGGCTGCGGTCTCAGTCAGCGGTTCTGCTTCCGGGGGGTCAGCGGATCGCGATCTCGTCCGCGCGCATGAAGCCCAGGGTGTCGCGGGTGCGTTCGTCCAGCAGGTCGAGGTCCAGATAGTCGTCGGACAGCCGGTGCGTCAGGTTTTCCATGCGCGCCACCTCGATCGTCAGCCGGTCGCGTTCGGCGGTCAGGCTTTCGGCCTCGGCCGACAGCTGCATCCGCCGCAGGACGCCAAAATCGCCCTGCACGGCGGCGAAGGTGAAATAGGCCGCCAGCGCCATCGCCAGCGCACACAGGAAGAGGGTGCCGATGGGGGGCCGCGTCGGGGGCCGTGGTCTGGATCGCATCATGGTTCTGCCCGTCTATCCGGCGGGGCGTTGGATCCCAGCCTGCCGCCTCTGTCGTGCGGCCTTGGGCGAATCATGGCATAGCGGCCGGGAAAAGGGAATCCCCGCCCGATGGGGCGGGGATCACATCTTGGCGGTGACGCGACAGGCCGGCGGGCGCCCGTCGGCCGGGGCCGGGATCGGCCGGCGACGTCAGCCGGCTACGGAGGCCGCGTGGATGCTGGTGATCGCGCTGGCCAGCGCCGTGTCGAAATCGGCATCGGTCTGCTGGGCGGTCAGGCCCTCGGTCAGCGCGCGGCTGAAGCTGGCGATGATGCCCGGGTTCTCGGCCAGCTTGGCATTGGCCTCGTCGCGGCTGTAGCCGCCCGACAGCGCCACGACCTTCATCACCTTGGGATGGTCGACCAGCGGCCGGTAATGGCCCGGATCGGTCGGCAGCGTCAGCTTCAGCATCACCTCGGTGCCCTCGGGCAGGGTGTCGAGATGCTTCAGGATCGCGTCCTGCAGCAGCGTCTCGGCCTCGGCCTTGTCGGGGATCGAGATCGTGACCTCGGGTTCGAGGATCGGCACCAGCCCGTGGGCCAGAACCTGCCGCCCCAGATCGAACTGCTGGGCGACGATGGCCTCGATCCCGGCGGGATTGGCGGCGTTGACCACCGAGCGTTCCTTGGTGCCGAAGATGCCGGCCGCGACCGCGCGGTCCAGCAGCGCGTCCAGCCCGGGGATCGGCTTCATCAGCTGCACGCCGTCGGCCTCGGCCTCCAGCCCCTTGTCGATCTTCAGGAAGGGCACCACCCGGCGCTGGTCCCACAGATAGGTGGCGGTGGGGGTGCCGTCGATGTCGCGGTCCATGGTCTGTTCGAAGAGGATCGCGCCGATGACCTTGTCGCCGGTGAAGGCGGGCGACTTGATGATCCGGGCGCGCATCGCGTGGATCAGGTCGAACATCTCGGCTTCCGAGCCATAGGCGCTTTCCTCGACGCCATAGAGGCGCAGCGCCTTGGGCGTCGAGCCGCCGCTCTGGTCCAGCGCGGCAATGAAGCCTTGGCCCTTGCGCATCTGGTCGGCCTGGGTCGCGTTCGGCATGTGATGTCCTCGTGCTCGCTGTGGATCGTGCCCCTCGATCCAGCCGATAGCGGCTTGGCCGGAGGGCTGCAATTCTGGTGACGCTAACAGCCGCGTCTCAGGTCATCAGCGCGGCCACGCCGGGCAGATCCTTGCCCTCCATCCATTCGAGGAAGGCGCCCCCGGCGGTGGAGATGAAGGTGAAGCTGGCCGCCGCGCCGGACTTGTTCAGCGCCGCGACCGTGTCGCCCCCGCCCGCGACCGAAACGAGCCGGCCCTCGGCCGTCAGGTCCGCCGCGGCCTTGGCGGCGGCATTGGTGGCGGTGTCGAAGGGCGCGATCTCGAAGGCGCCGAGCGGCCCGTTCCAGATCAGGGTGCGGCAGGCGGCGAAGGTGCGGGTGATCGCGGCCACGGTTTCCGGCCCGGCATCCAGGATCATCGCATCGGGCGGGCAGGCGCCCGCCGCCACCGTCTCGCAGGGGGCGCCTGCCTTGAACTCGCGCGCCACCACGATGTCGAGCGGCAGGTGGATGGTGCAGCCCGCCGCCCCGGCCTTGTCGAGGATCGCCCGCGCCGTGTCGGCCATGTCGCGTTCCGCAAGGCTCTTGCCGACCTCGATCCCCTGCGCCACGAGGAAGGTGTTGGCCATGCCGCCGCCGATCACCAGATGATCGACCTTGCCCAGAAGATTGCCCAGCAGGTCGAGCTTGGTGGACACCTTCGCGCCGCCCACCACCGCCACCACCGGCCGTTCCGGGGTGCCGAGCGCCGCCTCCAGCGCCTTCAGCTCTGCCTCCATCAGCCGGCCCGCGCAGGCGGGCAGCAGCCGGGCGAGGCCCTCGGTCGAGGCATGGGCGCGATGCGCGGCGGAAAAGGCGTCGTTCACATAGACATCGCCCAGATCGGCCATCGCCTGGGCCAGCGCCGGATCGTTCTTCTCCTCTCCCGCGTGGAAACGGGTGTTTTCCAGCAGCAGCACCTCGCCCGGGGCCAGGGCCGCGACCGCCGCCGCCGCCGTCTCGCCCACGCAGTCCCCGGCGAAGCGGACGGGCTGGCCGAGCGCGGCCTCCAGCGCGGGCAGG
The DNA here is from genome assembly GCF_003993775.1 of Frigidibacter oleivorans. Classification (GTDB taxonomy): domain Bacteria; phylum Pseudomonadota; class Alphaproteobacteria; order Rhodobacterales; family Rhodobacteraceae; genus Frigidibacter; species Frigidibacter oleivorans. The sequence goes on along the minus strand of NZ_RJRZ01000003.1, from coordinate 81,150 downwards.
GTGACGGCAAGGCTCATCGCCGGGTCGGGCTTGCCCTTCGGCCGGCCGAAATGCGCCAGCAGCACCGGCTTGCCGCCCTTGGCCAGGATGTCGCGGACGGTGGGCACGATCTTGTCGATCCGTGTCGCGTCGGTGACGCGGCCCTCCTCGACCGGCACGTTGATGTCGACGCGCAGCAGGACCGTCTTGCCTGCCATGTCCATGTCGTCGAGCGTCTTCCAGGCCATCCGATCCCTTCCCGCCGCCTGCCGCGGCTGACTTCTGCGCCGCGTCCCCGCGGCGGGCTTCCGGTCCGCCGCATCGCGGCTGCGGCGCTACGGAAGCCGATCCTCCCCTCTTCGTCAACCGCGGCCGCCCGCTTCGGCCTTTCCTTCCCCCGCCCGCGCCCGTAGGGTCGCGCCCAATCGCGGCACGAACCTGAAGAGGGAGGCGCACATGGCCGATATCAAGGATCCCGAGAACACCATCCTGGTCGAACTGAAGGATGGCACCGTCACGATCGAGCTCTTGCCCGAGATCGCCCCGAAACATGTCGAGCGCATGAAGGAGCTGGCCCGCGCCGGCGCCTATGACGGCGTGATCTTCCACCGTGTCATCGAAGGCTTCATGGCCCAGACCGGGGATGTCGAACACGGCAATTCCGGCAAGGGCCAGAACACCCGCCGCGCCGGCACCGGCGGATCGGAGCTGCCGGACCTGCCGGCGGAATTCTCCAACATCCCGCATGACCGGGGCACGCTGGGCGCGGCGCGGTCGCAGAACCCGGATTCGGCCAACAGCCAGTTCTTCATCAACTTCAAGGACAACCACTTCCTGAACCGCCAGTACACGGTCTATGGCCGCGTCATCGCGGGGATGGAACATGTGGACCGCATCGCCCGCGGCGAGCCGCCGGCGAACCCGGACCAGATGCTGTCGGTGAAGGTGGCCGCCGATGTCGCGTAAGCTGATCCTCGCGGCGGGCCTCGCCGCAGTCGCCATGCCCGCGCTCGCGCAGGAGGACGGCCCCGGCCCGAACCTCGTGATCGAGACGGGCGGCGGCGTCACGGGGGAGATCGTCATCGACCTGCTGCCCGATGTGGCGCCGAAGCATGTGGAACAGCTGACCGCGCTGGCCGAGGCGGGCGCCTATGACGGCGTCGTCTTCCACCGGGTGATCGACGGCTTCATGGCCCAGACCGGCGACGTGCAGTTCGGCAAGCGCGACGGCGACACCGCCCGCGCCGGGATGGGCGGGTCGGATCGGCCCGACCTGCCGGCGGAATTCTCCGACATCTCCTTCGACCGCGGCGTCGTCGGCATGGCGCGGTCGCAGAGCCCCGACTCGGCCAACAGCCAGTTCTTCATCATGTTCGCCCCGGGCGAGTTCCTGAACGGCCAGTACACCGTCGTCGGCCGGGTGATCTCGGGCATGGAGGTCGTGGACGCGATCCGCAAGGGCGCGGCCTCGGCCAATGGCGCGGTGGACGATCCCGACTGGATGGAGAGCGTCACCGTCACCCGCTGACGGACGGCGCGAGGACCGGCGGGGCAGGGGGCAGCGCCCGCCGTTCCCGCCGGACCGGGCGCCGGGGCAGGCTGGCCCCCGACCCGCCCCACCGCAGGATCGCGGCAGCCTCCCGCGCCGCGCTTCCCCCCTTGCGCCCCCGCCGCCGCCGCGTGTAGACAGCCCCCCACGGACAGATGGCCGAGTGGTCGAAGGCGCACGCCTGGAAAGTGTGTAGGCGGGGAACCGTCTCGAGGGTTCGAATCCCTCTCTGTCCGCCATTTTTCCGGCCCCGCCGCCCTCGTAAACCCCTGTCATCATTGGATTCCCTTTGTTTCCGCCTCGCCGGCGGGCGCCGATCTGGCGGTTTTGCTGCTCATCGTGCTGCTCAATTTGCCTCCCATTGCCGTGGCGCAATTTATGGGGCACAAATCCCACATGAGCGATCCAATTCTGCGTGGCAGCACCTATCACATCCGCAAGCGCGTCCCGCGCCGCTATCGCGATGTCGAAGACCGGGACTATGTCTGGATCTCGCTGCACACCGACTCCCCCGAGATCGCCAGACGGAAGGCCCCCGCGGTCTGGACCGACATGATCGAGGCCTGGGAAGCGAAACTGGAGGGGCGCGGCGACGACGCCGCGAACCGGATGGCGGCGGCGCGGAACCTGGCCGCGAAGCGCGGCTACCGCTTCCTCTCCGCCGCCGAGGTGGCCCGCCTGCCCCTGCCCGAGTTGCTGGACCGGGTCGAGGCGGTGGTGACCTCGAAGGGCCGGCTCGACATCGCCGAGGCCGAAGCCCTGCTGGGCGGGGCGAAGCCGCCGCGTCTCACCGTCACCAAGGCGCTCGAACGATACTGGAAGGTGGCGGCGGAGAAGAGGATCGGAAAAAGCGCGGATCAGGTGCGGCGATGGGAGAACCCGCGCAAGAAGGCGGTCGCCAACTTCGTCGAGGTGATCGGCCATGACCCCGTCGTCGCCGACATCACCACCCGCGATCTCCACCAGTTCAAGCAGTGGTGGGTGGACCGGATGACAGCCGAGGGTCTGACCCCGAACAGCGCCAACAAGGACATGATCCACCTGCTTTCCGTGATCCGCGAGGTCGCCGCGGCCGAGGAAATCGAGCTGCAGTTCAAGACCGACCGCCTGATGATCAAGGACAGCGATCCCGGAACCCGGCCGCCGTTCAGCGTGACCTTCCTGCGGGAGACCCTGCTGAAGAAGGGTGCACTGGACGGGCTGAACCCCGAGGCGCGGGCGATCCTGCTGGGCATGGTGAACACCGGCTACCGACCCAGCGAGGGTGCCTCGCTCGGCCCCGACCAGATCCGGTTGGCCGACCGCGTCCCCCATATCCGCATCGAGCCGAACGGCCGCCAGCTGAAGACGCCGAACGCGCGGCGCGTGATCCCGCTGACCGGGGTGAGCCTCGAGGCCTTCAAGGCCTTTCCACAGGGCTTTCCCCGCTACGGCACCAACAGCGCCTCCCTCTCCGCGACGGTGAACAAGTTCCTGCGCGAGAACAAGCTGCTGCCGACCGATGACCACAGCCTCTACAGTCTGAGGCATTCCTTCGAGGACCGCATGCTCGCCGCCGGCTTCGACGAACGGATCAAGGCCGACCTGATGGGCCACAGTCTCAAGCGGGAACGCTATGGCGCCGGTGCCAATCTCGAACATCTCCACCGCCTATTGAAGAAGATCGCGCTTTAGGCGCGCGCGGACCCTGGCGACGGGGTCATTCCGCTGCGCCAGCTCCTCAAGCGCCTGCAACTCGCCATCCAGCCGCTCGAAGATGGGGACGTAGACGTGGTCCTTCTCGGCCAGACAGGCGACAACCTGAAGGGCCCGGGCGATGCGCTCGATGGAGGCCGGGGGGGTGAGCTTCATGCCGCCTCCTGCAGTGCCTTGAACGCGGCGCGCTCGGCCGCCGCGACCTGCCGCATCCGATAGGCCAGCAGGGTGATCCCCTCCGGGTTCGGCCCGCACCCGCGCCGCTTCAGCCCGCGCCGCCGCACCTCTGACGCCACCTGCGAGGTGTGTGCCGGCGGGATCGCCGCGGCAGCGATCTCCTTGCCCAGGACTCCTGCGGCCCACATCGCGTCGAAATCGTCGGGCCACCTCACCTTCGACTTCGGCCCTCCCCGCCGGGGGGGGAGCCCAAGCCGTTTGGCGCGGACGTAGAGGCAGCGCGACGAAATCCCCGCGCGGGCCGCGGCCTCGGCCACGGGTATCGTCTCGTCCCCCCACAGCCGACTGATCTCGCGAACGGAGAGCCGGGGGGTAACAGGCTTCCTGCGTCCCGGGAACCCGTAGGCCTCGGCGGCGCGCACCAGAGAGGTTCGGGACGATCCGACCCACGCGGCGACCGCGTTGAGGCCCAGATCGAACTGGTTCCATGCGATCGCGGCGGCGGCCGGGCAGATCCCGCACGTCCCGCAGGGCTTCTGGCGTCCTCGCATCACGACATCCCCAGTGCGGCTTTATAGAGGTCGAGGATCGCCTCCTCCTCGGCGACATCGTTTTTGTCGCGGGCGCGCAGCGCGATGATCTTCTTCAGCACCTTGGTGTCATAGCCCCGGGCCTTCGCCTCGGACATGACGTCCTTCTGCTGTTCGGTGATGTCCTTCTTCTCCGCCTCCAGCTGTTCATACTGCTCGATGAACTGGCGCAATTCGTCGGCGGTGACATTGTAGGCGGCGTCGGTGTCTTGAGTGGTCATCGCGTCCTCGTGGGATGCGGCTCGAACGAGCCGTTCAGTTTCTTGCGCAGGCCGGAGGCCTTGGTCCCGGGCAGCGGGCGCGAGGGCGGCAGCTTGTGCCGCGCCGGCCGGAAGGTGCCCGCATGCTTCTGTGCCACCCGTTTCGCCTTGGCGATCACGCCCACGTCGCGGCGCGTCTTCCCGGCGTGACAGGCGCGATGTGCGGGCCGCATGTTCTCGACGTCGTCGGATCCGCCCAGGGCGAGAGGGATCACATGCTCCACCTCCCACCGCTCGCGCACCGGATTGATGCGGTCGCCGCAGATGTGGCAGACCCCGCTTGCCGCGGCGAGAACGTCGATGCGCTGGCCCTTGCTGAGGCTGCGGCGCGACATCAGCCCACCACCTCGAACCAGCGGCGGCGCGGCACCGCCAGGACGGTGGCCAAGTCGATCCGCAGTGCGATGGCGACGTGCCGGTCCACCGCATTCAGATCGGCGGCAGTCGGAACGCCGCCGATCCAGTTGGGCCGGCGCAGCTCGATCTGTTCCTCACGGGCGTCGTTGATGGAGGTGGGCAGGTCGTGCATGGTCAGAGCCGGTCCAGCATGGCGATTGCGTCGGCTTTCTCGCTGGCGATCCGCTCGCGCGTCGCCTGCGCGATCCGGGCGATCAGCTTGTGGACCTTCTCCTCGGCTTCCTTGCCGAGGTCAAAAGGCACATGCCAAGGGTAGCCGCGACCGTATGCGCTGCCCGAGTTGGCCGAGAACAGCTTGGTCGGACCACCGTGGATCTCGACGCGGATACATTGCCAGCCGCCGTTGTGGTCGTGGTAGCGGGTCAGCCAGAAGCCTTGGGGCATGTCCTTGTCGCTGCTGTTCAGGACCAAAGTCTTGATGTCTTCGTCGTTGATGGGCACGTCGAGTCTCCAATGTCGGTTGGCGCATGGGGGAGCCGCCCGCGCGGGGCGGCTCTGGCGATGCGTCAGCCGCGAACGCGGTAGCCGGCATAGGCGCTGGCGCCGATCAGCGCGACCGACAGCATCAGGTCGAGCGTGGCGGGCACAACGACCTGCAGGACCACGATCGCCGCCACCACGGCGGCAATCGTGCCTGTCGTCACCGCCCTCATGCCGCCATCAGCCGGTTCAGATCGACGGACGCGATCTTCGCCAGCCGTTCCAGCACGACCTTTTCGGCCGGCTCGATCTCCCCGTCGCCCTCGGCCACGTCGAGCGCGGTCAGCACGACCGCGTTGGCCATGTCCGCGTCTTTCAGCACATCCTCGATCTCGGTCCACAGGCCGGACCGGCCGACGCGGCCGCCGCCGGCGCGCTGCAGCATTCGCTCCATCGTGCTTTCGATGGTCTTCTGGTCGAAAGCACTGGACAGGGCCTTGTTGGCGCCGACCGCCTTGATCGTGGCCGCGATCTCCCCGTCTTCGATTTCGCCATCAGCCGCGGCGACAAGCGCGGCGGCGGCGCAGACCGCTTCGAGGAAGTCGGTGCGTCCCGACATCTTGCGGACGGCTTCTTCGCTTTTCTTCTTGAGCAGGCCGAACATGGAAACTCCTTTTGGTTCGGTGGTGGAAGGAAGGCGCCCGCCGGCGGAGTGGTGGCAAACACCGGCGGGCAGCCCCTGCGGAGGCGGCAGGGGCTATTGCGGGACCGTGTCGTCGATGGCGCGCGCCTCGGCGAGGATGTAGCGGTGCAGATCTGGCTTGCTGTCGGCGAGCCGCGCGAGTTCTTCGCCGTGGAACCCCACCGCCTCGTCCCAGCCCATGTCGGCGACGTCCCGCAGGACAGTCATCGCGAAGGGGTTGGTGCTGTGGTCGGGCTTCACGACAACCGTCTTGGCCGTTTGCGTCTCATGGTCGAACATGAGGGCCTGCCCCTCGTCCCGCTCCGCCGGTGCGGTCGCGTTTGCGTAGGGCTGGCCCGACCTTTCCCGCTTCGCCGGCTTGGCCGCCGGCTTCGGCGCTGTCTCCTGCACCGGGCGGGCCTCGCCTCGGGTGTCGAAGGGCTGATCGTTGGTCTGACGGTGCGAGATCGCTTCCGGCTTGCGCTCCTCCGGTTCCTCGACAATCTCGCCCTCGATCGGCGCTGAACCGATTGTGGGGTCCATAGCGAAGGCGCTGTAGTCGGCGCGACTCTCATCGACCGCGTCGGCCGCCATGAATTCGATCGACATCGGCAACTCGCCGCGGTTCGCCATCATGCGAACCGCGGTCTTGATCGCCATCGCCTCGAAGGCCGGGTTCGCCTCGTCCCAAGGGCTGTCAGCGGTCTTCCCGAACCGCACCGCCGTCTTCCAGCCCTGCGAATACTGGTTGCGATGCCGGATGATCTCGTCGCGGGTCAAGAAGCGGTGGCCTTCAGCGGTGCAGCCATCGCCAAGGTTCAGCTTGGCATAGCAGTAGGCACCGATCATCTTGCCGTTGCGCGGGCCGGGGCGGTGCCGCAGATGCTGGTTGGAGCCATATTCGTGGCTGAACAACTCGTCGTCGTCATAGACGACATCGCCATGGATTGCGGCCAGTTGCCCGCTGCGGCGGGCCAGGTCGATCAGCCCCTTATAGCCGATGACCAACTGCACCTCGACAATCCCCTTCTTCTTGTTCTCGAAGGGGATCAGGTAGGCGTGACCGAGGGCTGAGTTGGGCTCCAGCCCAAGAGACGCACACTGCATCAGTGCCCCGAGGAAACTCATCGGGTCGCAGGCCTGCAGCTTCGGCGTCGTGCGGATCGCGTTCGCGACGATCCGCATCATCCGCTCCGGGTTCATGTGCTTCGCCGCGACAGAGGCAAGCTGGTTCTTGGCCTGATCGTTCCACAGCAGATGCTGCACCGATTTCACCTGCCGCAGCGGCTGCTGTTTGACCTGTTCGATGGCCCCGCTCATGCCGCCACCTCACGGTCCACCGATTTCGCGCCGGGGACATTCTCCCCGCGCCGGATCGCGGCGGTGGCGAGCCGCTGCAGCAGGTCGATGACGGCCGGATCGCTCTGGAAGTGCATGAAGACGGCGCGCGGGTTCTCGATCTCGGCGAACTTCTGGGTGCGCAGCGACATCGTTCGGCCGCCGCCGGTATAGGAACCGGCCTTGGCCTTCACCTCGCGCGCCGCCGCCTTCTCCGCCTTCTCCGCAGCGGCCCGGTTCGCCTCGGCCTCGGCGAGGCCGGCAAGGTCGTTGGCGGCGATGCTCCGCGCTTCCGCCGCCCGCGCCTCGGCGGCGATGCGTTCGGCCTCGATCCGTGCCGCGCGCTGTTCTTCCTCCAGCCTCCGCCGCTCGCGGATCAACCAGTCGCCCTGCAGCTGCTTCGCCCGGTCCAGCACCCGTTTCAGGATGTCGAGGGGCAGTCGATAGGCCTCCTGCACCGCGTTTGCCGCATCATCATGCGGCCGCTTCTGTGCCACCCGTTCCGCGTCGATCTCCTTCTGGACGGCGCGGGCGCCGGCGACGAAGTCGGTCAGCATCTGGCTCTGCGCCTCGGTCTCGATCTGGCTCAGATCCAGCCAGGCCCCGGCGGTGTCGGCGATCTCCCTTGCCCGGGTGAGTGCGGCTTCCCGTTTTTCGGCGTCGAAGGGCGGGGGGCGATTGTGTCCCTGCGGTGCGGGGGCGTCAGGCTCTGTCATCGTGGCCTCATCGTGTGGAGGGTGGAGGTTGAGACGGGGGCGAGGGTCGCCGCCATGGAAGGGATCAGGTCGCGCCGGCGCAGCAGATCCGCATGTTCGGCGCGACTGATCGGGGTCAGGTATGTCCAGAGCCGGGCCGGATCGCGCCTGTCCCCATCGCAGATCGCGACAAGCCGCTCCGGTTCGAGAAGTTCGCCGCTGTCCGGGCAGATCACCCGTTCGACGCGGATCTCCACCGGCACCCACGGCCCGCCCTTGGTCAGCCTGCAGCGATACCAGCCCGCTTCGGGCATCCCCTCATGGATGGGCGGCGCCTCCCCGGCCAGCGCGGCGCGGTGCCACGCATAAAGCACCGCCATGGGCGTCGGCTGCCGGATCATGCCAGCCAGACCAGCCAGATCGTGACGCCGGCAATCGCGAGGGGGATCAGCCAGCGCGCCATCAGAACACCCGTGCGGCGACGTTGATGGCGACGGTGAGGCAGATCGCCGCGCCCCCGGCCCAGACGATGGCGAGGGCGCGCCACCGGGCCGCCAGTCGCGCGCGGTTCATGCGGGCGAAGGCGTCGGCGTTGCGGCCAATAGAAAGCCCCTGCGGGCCTTTGGCTTCCGCAGGGGAGTTGGCCCGCTCGGACAGTGAAACAAGCGGGCTGACGGTTTCGGTCAGCATGCCCCGCACCCCGCAGATGCGGCGTCATGAGCGGCCGAGGCGACGCGCGCCGGGGCATCATGGAGGGCGAGAAGAAGCGCCGCGCAAAGCGCGGTGGCAGCGATACGGGAAAGCATGACGCACCTCTGGATGAGATGCGTCAGACCTTATTGGGGCAAAAGCCCCATTTCAAGCAAAAAGTTGTGCAACTGCACAAGTCGGGGATCACACCCCAGGCGCCGCGATTCCCGCGCAGATCAGCCCGACGATCAGAAGACCGCCCGCCAGCTTCGTGAACGAGGCCCGCTTCTCCGCCTCGGCGCGCCCGGCGAAATAGCCTCCGGCGACCAGAGTGGCCAAGGCAACCGCATAGATCATTGCATCATCTCCGCGAGGTCCGGGAACAGGGTCAGCCGGATCGGGTGCACCGCCCTGATCCGCTCATCCCAGACTGCATCCACGCCGCTGACCAGAGGGGTGATATTCCATAGTCCAGCCTTCGAGCCGCGCCGCGGTGCCCCCAGCAGGACTTGGCCCGCCCCGGTGACGACGACGCTGGCGCGGCCCGGGTAGGCCGAGACAGGCGCCGCCGCTACCTCGAAGACGAAAATCGACCCATGGGGATGCAGGGGGCCGATGTCCGCAGCCACCAAAAGCGCAGCAATATCAGCGCCCCGCAGCAGCTGGGGCTCCATGATGCGTCCGATCTGGTGGCCGAACCCCTTGACGCACCCTCCTTCGGCGATCCGGCCCACCACCGGCGTTGTCGGGCGGCTGGGCATCTCGCGCCGCGCGCCGGCGGCGATGATTTCGTCGATCCCCATGTCGAGTTGACGCGCGATCGCCTCGGCCGTGCTGACCTTGGGGCTGGACCGCCGCCGGTAAAGATCGCGGATCGCGGTCACCCCGAGGCCCGCCTCTATCGCCAGCGGAGCGGGCTTCAGCCCTCTCCGCTCCATCACGAGCTTGAGGCCCACCAGGAAATCATCGAGGTCGTTGTCGTCGGGATCGTGCATCATGGGTCAGTCTTGCCCCACTGGTGGTTCCAAAAACATGGGGCTGTTGCCCCTTGCAAGAATTGTGCTTTTGCCCCATCGTCCGGGCATGTCCGACACCGTCCTCATTGAACCGCTCATCGCCGCCTTCGTCGCGGAATGCCGCATCTATTGCCAGCGCCGCGGGATCTCTCTCGGGACGCTCGGGAGCTATGCCGCCTCCAACTCCAAGCTGTTTCAGAGGCTCGAAGCCAAAGGCGAATGTGAACTCCGCACGATGCGGAAGATCCGGGAATACATGCAGGCGAACCCGCCGAATGCCATTCGCAATCGCAGGAAGGCGCGGTGATGTCTCCCGGGAAATTCCCCGATCCCGCATTTGTCCGGTCGATCCGACGCAACTTCGTGTCGATCTGGTCGGACTACCTGCGCGACAACTTCGTCTCCACCGCGCATGTCGCCGTCACCTTCGGCGTCGATGAGTCTACGGCCCGGGGCTGGTGGGGAGCGGTGACCGGTCCCAGCGGGTTTGCCGTCGCGATTGCGATGACCATCCATCCCGAGGACATCCTCCGCCGGCTCCCGCCGGCAAGGAGGTGGGGAGGACGACTCAGGGCAGGATGCAGCCGCCGCTGGGGGCGCGCTTCGGCGGCCTGATGCTGGTAATCATCGTGACTCTGCCGTGGCCGGATAAGCGGCTCATGCCCAACGCCAAGCGTCGGTCGCACTGGTCGGCATATCGCGGCGCCATCAGGGATGCCCGGACCACCGCCTTCGCCCTCACCCGCTCCGCAATGGGGCGCCTGCGTTTCGCTGCGCCCCCGGCCATGGTCGTCTCATTCACCCCGCCAGATGCGCGCCGGCGGGATGACGACGGCATGATCGGTGCCTTCAAGCATGGGCGAGACGGCATCGCTGACGCGCTGGGGATCGACGACAGGCACCTGCGGCCGACCTATTCCTTCGACGCCCCGGCGCGCCCTGGCAGGATCATCGTCACCCTCACCGGCGAGGTGGCGACGTGAGCAAGCGGCGCCAGGACGACAACAACCCCAGCGACGTCTTCTTCTGGAAGGACTATGAGAGCGATCTTGCGCTGCGGGTGTGTTCGCTGGCCGCACAGGGGCTGTGGATGCGGATGCTGTGTGTCGCCGCGCGATCACAGGACCGCGGCTTCATGCTCATCAACGGTGATCCGATCACCGTGGAGGATGTCGCCGCGCTCGGCGGCTGCGACCCGGCTATCGCCGCCGATCTGCTGGAAGAATTGGAGCGCCGCGGCGTCTTCAGCCGCGACCGGAAAGGCCGCATCTACTGCAGGAAAATGGTTCGCGCCGAGAAACAGCGCAAAACAAACAAGAAAAACGGCTCGAAAGGCGGCAATCCAAGCCTGTCCTCAAGTCCCGGTAAAAACAGGAAAAATTCCGGGTCGGATAACCGAAATGCCAACCCCCCCCTTAACCCCCCATACTCCATACTCCATACTCCATCTTCGGAGACTTCGTCTCCTCAGACTCTTAGCAAGCAGCAGCAGCGCGCGCGAGGCGAAATCGACAAGGTCGATGATCCCCCTCCCGAACCCGCCGCCGCCGCCCCGGGGGGCTGGCACGACGATCTGCTCGACCGCGTCATGGCAGCCGCCGGAGTCGGAGGATCGGGACACATCCCGACCCACTGGATGCCGCCGGCCGCGGCGATCGCTGTCGCCCGCTGGGTCACCGACCTGAGCCTCACCCCCGACGAGATCGTCGAATGCGTGAGAGCCAGCCGCCAGCGTCATGCCGATCCGCCCAACGGGCCGAAGGCGCTGGACCGCGCCATGCAAAACCTCGCCGCCGCGAAGGCGGCGCCGCCGCTCGCCCCCTCGGCGAGCCCGTCACCCCGCTACCGACCGCGCGACACGACCGATCCAGCCGAGATCATGCGTCGCGCCTTTCCGGAGGAAGACTTTTGAGCCTGCACAACCACGACATCAGGAACCGCCTGACCCGGTTCCTGCAGCGCCGGCAAATCCCCCGGCGCATCGAGGACAAACCCGAAGCGCAGAACGACGAGATCAGGGCCCTGTGTCTGGCCATCGAGCGACATGCGCCGCGCGACCACGAGCGCCTGGCGCTTTGGTGGCCCCTGTTCGAGACCGCCTTGGGCGAGGCTGGGTCGGCGACCTTCTGGCCCACCGAACGCGAGATCCGCGACGCCGCCGGCCCCGCATCGCGTCGCCTGCACGAAGCCCATCCCGCGCCCGCCCCGCAACGCTTCGACGCCCACGCCAATACCGCGAGGCTGATCCGGGAGGGGAAGCCGGTCGGGGAAAACTGGCTCTACGGTCGCTTCGCCGTGGAGCTGCAGCTGCGCGGGCTGGTGAGCCGCGAAGAGGTCACCCGCTACCGCGACGCCGTCTATGCGTCCCGCGTCGCTGTCTGGGGCGAAGCCAAGGCCAGCGCCTGGCGCGCCGAAATGGAGGCCCAGCATCGCGCCGCCTGGCGCGTCGCCAAGGGGGATCAGACCCGGTCCTCTCGCGACATCACCGTCCCCAACACCCGTCCCAATCAGACCGAGGCCTGAGATGACCGCGTTTTCGCAACCCCTCAACTTCAACGAACGCTCGATCTGCTCGATGGCGGCGGTGTTGACGCCAGACGAGATCGCCCACCGGATCGACGCGCCGCTTCAGGTTGTCGTCGCCGTCCTCGCCAAGGCCCGCCTGATCTCGTCGCGTCGATGGGCGGGGATGAACCTGAAGACCGGGCGAGTCATCCACGGGCTGACCGAGCGCAGCGTCTACCTCCGGGTCCAGATCGCGGGGTGGACGGATTGGTGCTTTGTCGATCCCGCAGCTGTCGAGCCCGCCGCTGGCGAGCCGGAGCGGGCGGCATGATCGTCCCGTGGATCGTCAGCTGGAGCGGGGAGGAAGAATTCGAGGTGCGCCCCTGTCGCTACGCCGGCGGGCTGGCGATCTGGCAACCCCAGCGGCAGGGCGATGGAGTCCCGCGCTTCGCCAAGCCTCATGCGGTGCGCCAGCGCAAGGCCATGGCCGAGATGCGATGCTCCCTCTGCGGGGAAAGGACGGGACCGGAAGACCGCTGGTGGTTCGCCCTGGGTGAGGGACGCATGGATCTCCGTCACGGGCTGATGACCGAGGAACCGCCTCTGCATCGCGCCTGTGCCACAATAGCGGCCGCCCATTGTCCGAACCTGCGGGCCAAGGGCTGGCCGGCATCCCCGATGCCCATGCCGCAAGATCTGCTTCGCCAGATCGTCGGCGGTCTCGCCCTTCTCCAGGATTTTGGCATCGCCGATCGCGGCCGCATCATCACCGGCCACCTGAAACTGGGGTGGAGGTATGACCCCCGGCCACAATCGGAGGGTGCGGAATGACCAATCCGCACGACTTCCGGGTGATCGTCTCCAAAGACGGGCGTCGCTTCATCATGGCCAGCGGAAAATGGCGCTCCGAATGGCACGATCTCGCCGAACTTCCGCGCTGGCTAAGGTTCTATGAGGCGCTCTGGGGGCGCGGCGCCAGGCAAAAAGGACAGCCCGGCCCCTGGGCGAGATTTTATGCGGACGCTGTCGAAAAACTGCGCGCTCTCGCCGCCACCACAGCAGAAGAAGGCAGACGATGACGACGACGACGCGATGGGCCTTCGAGACGGAGGCGGCGCTGTGTCGCGCCTTCCTCGTCTCGATCCCCGACAACTGGGTGGCGTATCCGGAGACCTGCGGATGGGACATCCTGCTGGTTCACCGAACCGGAGGATGGCAGATAGGGATCCAGGCGAAGCTGACGCTCAACGCCAAGGTGTTGGTGCAGGCGATCAACCGGCGCAACGGCCCCGATGGTCCCGATTTCCGGGCGGTCCTGGTCGGGCGGATCAGTGCGGAGCATGACGCCCTCGCCCATGCCCTCGGTCTCACGGTCATCAGCCCGCGCGAGATGAGCCAGAGTCGCAGGCCGGGAGGCTGGTGGGATGCGCAGGGGCCGCTGCTGCCCGTCTTCCGGCCGGACCTGCCGCAGGACGAGACATTGGACCGCATCCCGACGTGGTGGTCGAGCTGGGATCACGCGGGGTGGTTCGACGAGTTCCCGACCGAGCGCCATCGGCTCCCGGAATATGTGCCCGAGGTGGCCGCCGGGGTGCCGTCGCCGATGATCCTCTCCGACTGGAAGATCAAGGCGATGCGCGTCTGCATCTGGGTGGAACGGATGGGCACGATTACCCGTGCCCAGTTCAGGGTGCTGGGCATTGATCCCTCCCGCTGGATGACCGGCCATTGGCTCGCCGCTGGTCCAAAGCGGGGGGACTGGGTCGCGGGACCGGGGTTCCCCGCGGCCCAGCTGCGGCGCGAGCATCCCGGCATCTACCCCCGGGTCGAGGCGGATTTCGAGACCTGGGCGGTGAAACTGCTGCCGCCGAAGCGGGAGGCGGCGGAGTGATGGGCGCGCTGGTGAGATACCACGGCGGCAAGGTCCGCATGGCCAGGCACATCGTCGGGCTGTGCCCCCCGCACGACTGCTACGTCGAGCCGTTCGGCGGCGGCGCTGCGGTGCTGTTGGCGAAGCCTCGGTCCAAGCTCGAGGTCTACAACGATCTCGACGGCGACATGGTCACCCTGTTCCGTGTGCTGCGGGACGACACCGAGGCGCTGGCCGCTGCTGTGGCGCTGACACCGTTCGCGCGCGAGGAACACCAGATCAGCTACCAGCCCGCGACCAGCGATCTGGAACGCGCGAGGCGGGTGCTGATCCGCAGCCATTTCGGGCATGGTTCCTCCGGCATTCATCGCGCCACCGGATTCCGGGCCGCGGGGATGCGGTCGGGAACGCTGCCTGTCCATGGCTGGATGACGCTGCCGCTGACGATCCGCGAGGCGGCGGAGCGGATGCGCGGGGTGGTGATCGAGCAGCGCCCTGCAGTGCAGGTCATGCAGGCCCATGACGGTGCGAACACCGTGCATTTCGTCGATCCGCCTTACCTGCCGGAGACGCGGGATGCTGGCCGGGACTATCGGCACGAGATGACCCGGGAGGACCATGTGGCCCTGTTGGACTGCCTGCTGGGGCTGCGTGGGGCCGTCATCCTGTCGGGCTATGCCTCCGCGCTCTACGACGACGCGCTGACGGGTTGGCGCCGCATCGAGATCGACACCCACGCGGATCGCGCCGCCGAGCGGACCGAAGTCTTCTGGTGCAACTTCGAGGACGTTCTTCCGCTGGCCACGATCATGGGGGGGCGGGGATGAACCATTACGCGCTGCCCGATGGCAACGTCCAGATCGCGTTCAGCGGCGGTCGCACCTCCGGCTACATGCTGCATCAGATCCTCGCCGCCAACGGCGGCCTGCCGGAGCGCGCGGTTGTCACCTTCCAGAACACCGGCCGCGAGATGCCCCAGACGCTGGATTTCGTGCAGGAGGTGGGCCACCGCTGGGGGGTCCGCGTCACCTGGCTCGAATACCGGGCAACCGCGCCGTTCTTCGAGATCGTCAATCACAACAGCGCCGATCGGACCGGCGCTCCGTTCGAGGCGCTGATCCGCAAGCGCAAGTTCCTGCCAAATCAACAGGCCAGGTTCTGTTCGACGGAGTTGAAGGTTCGGACGGCGAAGCGGTGGCTGCGCTCGCTGGGCTGGGACCGATGGACAAACTGTGTCGGTATCCGCGCCGATGAGCCGCACCGGCTGAACAAGCCGCCGCCGCGGGACCGCTGGGTGGTCTGGACACCGCTCGCCACAGCCGGGGTCTCCCGCCATGACGTCGCCGAGTTCTGGCGCGCCCAGCCCTTCGACCTGCGGCTGCCCAACGTCCGCGGCAACTGCTGGCTCGGAAACTGCGACGGCTGCTTCCTGAAGTCGGAGGCCCACGTCGCCGCTCTTGTCCGCGACTTCCCGGATCGCGCGGCGTGGTGGGAGCGGATGGAGGCACTGGCGACGGAGCTGTCGAACGCAGCCGGGATGACGCCGGGCCGGGGCGCCTGGTTCTCGAAACGCTACACGCGCGCGGAATTGCGCGAGTTCATCGCCCGTCAGGGTGATTGGGCGTTCGAGACCGAGGGCGCGCTCTGTCAGGCCAGCGAGGGAGATTGCACGGGATGAAGATCAGCGCCGAGATGGCCGAGATGATCCAGCGCGCCGTCGCCGAGGGGCGGGTGGAAAAGGTTGCTCCGGGCGTCAGCGGGATCGCGGCGCCGAAGACGCGCGGGCGGCCACGCACCCGGCCCGAGGGGGAGACCGCTTCGGAGGCCCGCGCCCGCCGCGCCGCGGCCAAGGCCGAGACCCTGCGTGACAGGCGGCGGTTCAAGACCACCGCCGTCCCGATGGGGGCACCGCGCATCGCGCCGGCCGATGCGACGGGCACCATCTATCCCGCCCGCGTCCTCGACGCCTCGGCCGGCGAGCCGGTGCTGAAGGACGGGTCGAGCAACGCGAAGATCGGCGGCGACGTCCTCAAGGGCCCGCTGCGCGGGGCGAGGATCTACACGCTGACGCTGGAGGAGCGGGCGACCTGTCCACGCAGCTGCGCCCTCTGGGCGACCTGCTACGGCAACGCGATGCCGCATCCTCGCCGCTGGCGGCACGGACCGGCCCTGGAGACCGCCATCGAGCGCGAGATCGCCTCGCTTTGCGCTACCTACCCGCTGGTGCTGATCCGCCTCCACGTCCTCGGCGACTTCTACAGCTTCGACTATCTCGCCCTGTGGACCCGTCTTCTGGACACCCATCCCGGTCTCCACGTCTTCGGCTTCACCGCATGGGCGCCCGGCACCCGCATCGGAGATGGCATCGCCCGGGTCCGTGCCGCGCTGGGTCACCGCTTCGCCATCCGGCATTCCGGCCGCACCGGGCGATGGGGCGCCTTCACGATCGAGGCTCCCACCGCCAGGCGCCGTGTGGGCGACGCCGTCGTCTGCCCCGAGCAGGCCGCGGCGATGCGGGGGGAGCAGGGCAGGCACTGCGGCAACTGCGGGCTCTGCTGGGCCAGCGACGTCCCCATCGTCTTCGTGGAGCATTAATGATGGTGTCGATCGCACAGGAATGGGCGGAGCTGCGGCCGCTGGGCGGCTTCACGATGATTGTCGCCGATCCGCCGTGGCGCATGGAGACGTGGAGCGAGAAGGGCAAGACGATCAAGGGGGCGCCGGGCCAGTATCAGTGCCAGAGCCTCGATTGGATCGCCGCGCTTCCGGTGCAGATCCTCGCCGCCGAGGACTGCATCCTCTGGCTCTGGGCGACCAACCCGATGATACCCCATGCGCTTGAGGTGATGGAGGCGTGGGGGTTCTGCTTCAAAACCGCTGGCCACTGGTCGAAGAAGACTGCCCGCGGCAAGCAGGCTTTCGGCACCGGCTACATCCTGCGCTGTGCAGGCGAGCCCTTCCTGATCGGCACCCGCGGCGCCCCGAAAACCTCACGCTCCGTCCGGTCGGTGATCGAGGCGCCGGTGCGCGAGCATAGCCGCAAACCGGATGAGGCATTCGTCGAGGCGGCGCGGCTGCAGCCCGATCACCTCTACCCCGGTGGTGTGAGGCGCGTCGAACTTTTCAGCCGTCAGCGGCGGCCCGGCTGGTCGGTCTGGGGCAATCAGGTCAGCCGGTTCGAGGCGGCACATCAGGCCGCACCCGGACCCGCGCCATTCGCGGATGGCCTGTTCGCAGGAGGGGCGTGATGGGCTCCAAATCGCGCATCGAGCAGAAGCTCCGGCAGAGTGACTCCTACCGCGCCATCGCCGCCTTCCTCGACGCGCTGGGCTGGCGGTTCGAGACGCATGGTCCCAGCGGCCACGGCCACCCCTATCTGATGATCCGGCTGCCCTGCGGCGGCATGCTCCGTCACACGATCGCATGCACCCCGCGCGCCGGCGGCAATCCGAAGGGGGCGCTATCGCATCTGCGCCGCGTCCTGCGCGACCACGGCTACGATGTCGGATGAGCGGCCAGCCACTCGCGGACGATCAGGACCAGGAGGTTGGAGACCGAGCGGCCGTCGGCAGCAGCTGCGCGCTCCAGCGCCAGCTTGTCGGCAGGGTCCAGCCGAAAGGACAGGGGCAACGTCTTGGTCATGTAGTCACCTGTAGTAGTCTGTAGTTGACCTATGGGTTATGACTACATATAACTACAGAGAGAACGCAAGCACAAGGAGACAAGGATGTCCCTCCCGATCACCGACTTCGACCCCTCGGACCACGATCCCCGCGCCGAGGCGCTGGCCCTCGCGATCTACAGCCGGACCAGCCCCTGCGGGGAGGGCTCCGATGACGCCTATCTGGTCAAATGCTTCGAGGTCACCACCGCCGCCTACACGGCAGGCCTCACCTTCGAGGAATGGCGTCGCGCCGCGCTGGATCGCCTCTATGAAGACCTGATCGGCTACAGCCCCTGCGCCGACTGTCCGTCCATGGCCACCGACGACATCGCGGCGATCCTGCGGGAATACCTGCGGGTCGCCACGTCGCCGGCCGAGCCCGGCCCCACCGAGGCCACCGCGATCTATCTCGTCACCGCCACCTACTGCACCCGCACCGGGCGCATGGGCCGCGCCGATTTCTCGATCACCGCCGCGTCGATGGACGACGCATTCGCCCGCGCCCATGCCACCGTGGCGCGTCGGGGGCGCTCCAAGATCGACCTCCGCATCACCACGCCCCGCCTCACCGCCACCAAAATGGATGCCTGATATGACCGACATCGAGGACCGCATCGACGCGCTCACGTTGGAGGCGCTGGACATGGCCGAGGACGAGCTGACCGCAGCGCATCTGGGCGCGCGCCTGATCACCAGCGCGGCGGCGCTGGCCGGGCACTACGACAGCCCCCGCTCCGTCATCCAAGACCTCCTGACCGATGTGCGCCACGCCTGCGATCTGGCAGGGCTATCGCTGGCCGAAATCGACCGCGATGCCCATCGGGTCTACCTCGAAGAACGTGGCACCGACACCCCGGGCTGACCCACTGGTGACCGGCCTTGCGGGGCCGGCATCCCGTGCGCCAGCATGACCCACAGCAGCGCGGGGCCGACTCGCACATCAGGAGAAACAAGATGACCACCAAACCCACCGAGGACAAATACGGCAGTTTCGATGACCTCGCCGTTGCGCTCGCTGCCACCCCCTACTGGCCGCAGGAGCGTATCGACGCCTTGGCTGCCGAGATCGAGCTTAGGAAGAAGACCTTCGACAAGATCAACTGGACCGGCCTCGTCAAGCTGTCCAGCGAGCATTTCACTACGCCCCAGCCGGTGTATGTCTGCCATAACAGCGCAGGAGACATCCGCCTTGAGCCGGCTCGGATTTTCGCGCCCTACGGCAATTCGCCCCCCATCTGAGGGCGGCGTCGCAGGCTAATGAATCATAACATGCAACATCTGGTGGGGGCGGCGCTTGGGCCCCTCTACACCTGTTGCGCGAATGCCCTCTGGTGCTGCATATTGAGCAGCAATGGCGGATACACCGCCGCGAGGGACATGGCAGGATGCCGCGGTCAAGCGCAAAGGATCAGTCGCGCCCGATGACCGACCGGCAGAAAGCATTCTGCCGGGAGTATCTGCTCGACCTCAACCAGACCGCCGCCGCGATCCGCGCAGGATATGCGCCCGAGTCCGCAGCCGTGACCGCGTCCAAGCTGATGCGCGATCCGCGCGTCCTCGCCCAGATCGAGGCCGGCAAGGCCTCCCGGGCGGAGAGAACCGAAATCGACGCGGATCGCGTCATCGCGGAACTGGCCAAGATCGGTTTCGCCTCGATGCGCCAGTTCATCAGCATCGACGGCAATGGCCAGCCCGCCATCGACCTCACCTCCACACCGCTGGACGATCTGGACGCGCTCGCCGAGGTCAGCACCGAGACCGTCGTCGAGGGACCGGGAGAAGCCCCGATCTACGTCCGTAAGACCAAGATCAAGCTGCACGACAAGATCAAGGCCCTGATGGCGCTCGCCGAGCATACCGGCGCCTTCAGCAAGCGCGACGAAGGCCTCGCCAACGCCTTCGCCGATGCGTTCAAGCAGCTGGTCGACCGCGGGTCGAAGGCGCCCCTGCGCCGCACCGGGGGCACGAGTTGAGCCAGGTGCGCCCCATCCCCACCCCCGAAGAGGTCGACGAGGACTTCGACCCACAGACCGATGCCGATCTGCTGCGGGCGCTGGCTTCATGGCGCTGGCGCATCTATTCCGGCCGGCTCTACAAGATCACCACCAAGGGCGATGACGCCGCCGATGACGAGCCCGAAATCGCGGCCCCCTTCCGGCCCAATGCGGCGCAGCGCGAACTCCTCGACGATCTGCACTACCGCAATGTGATCCCGAAGGCCCGCCAGCTGGGCTTCTCCACCCTGATCGAAATCCTCGGCCTCGATCAGGCTCTGTTCAACCGGGACCAGGAAGTCGTCGTCATCGCTCACACCAAGGATGCGGCCACCAAGCTCTACCGGAAGAAGGTGTGCTTCGCCTACGACAACCTCCCCCCGTTCGTCCGCGCGCTGGTCCCCACCGTGGAGCGGACCCAGACGCAGATGGTGTTCGCCAATGGCTCATCCATCGAGGTGACCTCGTCGGCCCGGGGCGGCACCCCGCATTTCCTGCACATCTCGGAGATGGGCAAGATCGCGGCGAAATACCCGGACAAGGCCGTCGAGATCACCACCGGCTCGCTGCAGGGTGTCCCCGCAACCGGGATTGTCTTCATCGAGTCCACCGCCGAGGGCCAGAGCGGCAGCTTCTACGACATCTGCACCCGCGCCGAACGTCGCGCCGCGACCGAAGCCGCTGAACCGCTGACCAACCTCGAATATCGCTTCCATTTTTTCCCATGGTGGAAGGCGCCGGAATACCGGCTGCGGCCCGAGCAGACCGCCAGGATCAAGATCAGCGCGAAGGAACACCTCTACTTCGACACCGTCGAAGGGGCGATGGATTGCGAGATCGACCTGCACCAGCGCGCCTGGTATATCGCGAAACGCGACACCGACTTCGCAACCACCCCCGACCTGATGTGGCGGGAGTATCCGTCCACCCCCACCGAATGCTGGCAGGCCTCGACCGAGGGCAAATACTACGCCACCGCCATGCTGATCGCCCGGCGCGAGGGCAGGATCTGCAAGCTGCCCGTCCTGCGCCACGTCCCCGTCAATTCGTTCTGGGATCTGGGTGCGGCCGACGACACCGCGATCTGGCTGCATCAGGACGTCGACGGCTGGGACCACTGGATAGGCTTCCATGAAGCCGCAGGGGCCGGCTACCTCCATTTCATCGAGTGGATGGAGAGCCAGCGGTTCATCTGGGGCCGCCACTATCTCCCCCACGACGCCGACCAGAAGCGTCAGCAGAACCAGCACCGGCCCAGCGATTTCGCCCTCGCCTCGCCGGTGATGATCCTGCGCGAGATGCGGCCGTCATGGACGTGGCAGGTGGTGCCGCGAGTCCAGAACATCCAGCACGGCATCGACCTGACGCGACAGGCTTTCCCCCGCTTCCGCTTCGATGAAGAGGCCTGCAAGGAGGGCATCGCCCACATCGAAAACTACTCCCGCGAGTGGAACACAAGGCTGCAGGTCTGGCACGATCATCCGCGCCACGACGAGCATAGCCACGCCGCCGACGCGATCCGCCAGCACCCCCAAGGCTACTCCCGCACCAACGCCGCCGCCGAGGCCAAAGCCCGGGCGGCGAATGGCTTGACCGAACGCCCGCGCCGCCGCGCCACAGGACTGACCGCATGACCGATTTCCCCCCCCTCGATCTCCGCCTCCGCGCCTTCGAGCGGATCACCAAGAACATCATCCTGATCGGGAGTTGGTGGCGAACCGGCCGGGCCAGCTACGAACCATGTCTGGTCCTGCTGCATCCCGGCCGGCCAATTGCCCGCGGCCGCACCACGCCAGTAGTCATCCTCATGTCCGACCTCTGGCGTTTCGCCATGCCGGAGGATCGCAGCGTCGGAGACCCCGTCTATGCGGGCCTGAGGATCAACGAATGGCTGGGGGCGGGGCTCCTTCCTGGTAGCGCCCACCACGCGCGAGACCACGTCGCAATCCTCGACGCCATCAACGACGGAATCCGCGACGTGTTCCATATGCCACCCGATCCACCGGAGATTTTCGGCAAGTCTCTGCCCATCGGGGAGGTCACAATGACGGATCGCGCCTCCGGCCGCACGATCGAGACGGAGATCAGCACCGATGTTTGATCCTGAAAAGCGCGCCCGCCACGAGATTTCCGGCTCCCTGATCTATTCGGGGCGCCGGAAGGGGGTTGCCGGGGACACCTATCTTCCCGCCGATGCCCGCAGCCCCGAAGCCGCCCGCCGGGCCAAGGCCTCGTTCCTCGACAGCGAGCAGGCCGAGCGCATCCACGTCAATCTCATGGGCCACTATATCCGCGAGCTGGACCGCCAGGCCGAAAACCGGCTCGAAATGGCGCTTGACGAGGATTTCTACGACCACATCCAGTTCACCGACGAGGAATTGCAGATCCTCGCCGCCCGCGGACAAGCCCCGCTGGTCTTCAATATGATCCAGACCTCCGTCAACTGGGTGCTGGGCACCCAGCGGCGCGCCCCGATGGACTACCGCGTCCTCAGCCGCAAGAAGGCGGGGACACAGGCGGCGGAACGCAAGACGCAGCTGCTGAAGCATGTCAGCGATGCCAACGGCTTCGATCATGTCACCTCCGACGCATTCGCCTCGGCCGTGAAGGCGGGGCTGGGCTGGCTGGAAGGCGGTCAGGCCGGCCCCGACACCCCCGGCCCGGTGATGCTGCGGTCGGAGTCGTGGCGCTCGATGCTCTGGGACTCCACCTCGACCGCCTATGACATGCAGGACGCCCGCTACCTGATGCGGTCGAAATGGCTGGACGCCGACATCGCCCACGGGATGTGGCCGGATCGGCGCGGGCTGGTGGAACGCAGCATCTCGCAGGCCTCGGCCGGCCTGTTCATGCTCGACGAACTCGGCGACGAGCCCATGGACCATGCGGAGGCCGAGCATTTCGGTTTCGGCGCGTCGCGCGGTCACACCCTCACCTCTGGGTCCGCGAGCCGGGACCGGGTCCGCGTGATCGAGTGCTGGTTCAAGCGCGTCGTCGGCGATGCCGCCGTCATCCGCGGCGGCCAGTTCGCCGGCGAGTTGTTCGACCCGTGGAGCCCGGGCCATGTCGGCGAACTCAACGCCGGGCTCGCCTCGCTGTCGATCCAGCCCCGCCAGATCGTGCATGTCGCCCTGTTCACCGATGCGGGCCTGCTCGACATCCGCCGCAGTCCCTATCGGCACAACCGCTACCCCTTCACGCCGATCTGGGGATACCGCCGCGCCCGCGACGGCATGCCCTACGGGCTGATCCGCGGGGTGCGCGACATCCAGCGCGATCTGAACCGGCGCGCCGCCAAGGCCCTGCATCACCTCTCCACCACCCGGGTCACCGTCCAGGAGGGCGCGGTCGACGACATCGAGACGCTGCGGGACGAGGCCGGCCGGCCCGACGCGGTCATCGAATACAAGTCGGGCCAGCCCGCACCCGTGGTTCAGAGCGACACCAACATCGCCGCCGCACACATCGACCTGATGAGCCGCGACGCCCAGATGATCCAGTCCATCGGCGGTGTCACCGACGAGAACATGGGCCGATCCACCAACGCGAAGTCGGGCAAGGCGATCATCGCGCGCCAGGATCAGGGCGCGCTGGCCACCTCCACGTTCTTCGACAACCTCCGCCGCTCCCGCCAAATCCATGGCGAGAAGACCATCATCCTCTGCGAGCAGTTCTACACCGAGGCCGACGAGATCAGGATCACCGACGCCCGCGGCAATCCCGCCTTCGTCCCGATCAACGACGGCGCCCCCGAGAACGCCATCGCCGCCTTCAAGGCGGATTTCGTGCTGGGCGAGGAGGAATGGCGCCTCACCGTGCGCCAGGCGCAGGCCGAAGCCCTGCTGGACCTCGGTGGACGCCTCGCCGCGACGGCCCCGCAGATCGTCGTCCAGATGCTCGACCTCATCGTCGAGGCCATGGATGTGCCGAAGCGCGACGAACTGGTGAAGCGCATCCGCCAGATCACCGGCGTCGAAGACCCCGACGCGGACCCGAACAATCCGACGCCCGAACAGATGCAGATGGCGGAACAGAAGGCCCAGGCCGCCGAGATGCAGAAGCGGCAGGCCATGGCGGCGCTGGCCGAAGTGGAAGCCAAGGCGCGGAAGATCACCGCCGAAGCCTCGAAGGCCGAGGCCGCGACCGCCACCGACCTGATCGCGCAGATGACCGCGGCCATGGAGGCGGCGCTGCAGATCGCCGGCGCCCCGGCAGTCGCCGCCGCAGCCGACCAGATCCTCGGGGATGCCCGGCTCGCCGCCGGTCTCCCCCCCGACATGGCTGCCCAAGGCGCCATGCCGCCCGTTCCCACCGCGGCACCGCCCGCGACCGTCCCGCCAGTGAGCCAAGGAGCCTGACATGCGCCTCAATCAGTCCGACAACGACCACCTCCCTCCCGACCAGCTCGACGCCGCCGCGCTCAAGGATGTCGGTTTCACCGATGCCGAGATCGCGGCACTGTCGACCGGGGATGATCCCGTGATCGCACCTCCCGCAGCCGCCGCAGCCGCTGCTGCCGAGCCCGCAGAGCCCGCAGAGCCCGCAGTCGGTGCCGCGCCCCCGGCTGCGGCTGCCGCCGCCGCTGCCGCTGCCGCTGCGGTGGAGGCAACCGCGACCGGGGCGGAGGCGGAGCCGGAAGAACCCTCCCGCGAACCCCCGGTGCCCGATCTCTCCGCCGTCGAGGCGCGCATCACGAAGATCGACGAGGAGTTGGTCGCGCTCTACGACCGCTATGACGATGGCAGCCTGACCCGCGCCGAAATGCAGGCGCAGCAGGCCGCCCTCAGCGCCGAACAGGCGAAGGCGCAGCATGCCATCGAGATGGCGCAGCGCCAGATGGACGAGCACAACAAGAAGATGGTCGACCACTGGAACGCCCGCCTCGGCGCCTTCCAGGAACTGGCCCCCGAGTTGTGGACCGACACCCATCGCGACAGCTGGGATGCCACGCTCCGCGAGGTCACCGGCAACACCGCCAATGTCAGCCTCACCCGCGACCAGCAGATCCAGCTGGCCTACAGCATCTATGCCACCCGGCATCAGGCGCTGACCGGTCAGGCGCTGCCCTCGGCCGCCACCGTGACCGCGAAGCGCCAGACCGGTCCCAAGATCGAGCAGCGGCGCGACCCGCGGCCGGATGCCCCGCCGACCCTCGCGGGCTTCAATTCGGACGGCAATGCCGAGCTGGAGGACAGCGCGTTCGCGGCCATCGACCGCATCAAGAACCCGCTGGAAATGGAAGCCGCGCTCGCACGGCTGCCCCCCGACCAGATCGAACGCTTCCTCAAACTCTGACGCCCGAAAAGGACCATCGCCGATGTCGTGGAAAACCCGAGTCGTCCCCACCAATGACGGCTCCACGCCGGAAATCCGCATCGGCGATGACATCGTCCTGAAGTTCGTTCAGATCGGACAGCGCGCCGCCACCATCATCATCGAAGCGCCGCGCGAGATGCCCATTACCCGGGTCTCGCGCTGCGATCCCTAGACCGTTGCTCCGATACCCCAAGATGTGGTAGGAATGCCCAACGCCAAGCATAGGACGTGCCTGGGTCAACACCGTATTGACCGAAGGAGAGTCCGATGCAGACCGTGATCGGCGTCAATGACCCCAAAGCGGTTCGTCGCTGGGCCACCTCGCTGGCCACCGACACCGAAAAGCAGAGCTACTGGTCGCGCTTCGTCGGGACCGGCGAGAACAACATCATCGAGCGCAAGGTCGATCTGGAAGACGAGGCGGGCGACACCGTCCAGTTCGACCTGTCGATGCGTCTGCGCGGCGGCATGACGCTGGGCGATGACCGCGTCGAGGGTTCGGCCGAGGCGCTGACCTTCTACACCGACGAGGTGAAGATCGACCAGGCCCGGAAAGGCGCCTCCGCCGCCGGCCGCATGAGCCGCAAGCGCCTCCTGCACGACCTCCGCCGCATCGCCCGGGACCGCACCTCGGAATATGTGGCGCAGTGGATCGACGAGGGCTATTTCGTCTACCTCTCGGGCGACGCCAACTTCAGCGCGATCAACCAGGACGCCGTCTTCAACAAGCCCTTCGCCGGCAACCCGATCCACGCGCCGGATGCCGACCACCTGCTCTACGCCGGTGCCGCCACCTCGAAGGCGACGCTCACCGCCGCCGACAAGATGAACGTGGCTTTCCTTGAGCGCGTCGCGGTGAAGCCGACGATGATGAACGCGACCAACCCCGACGTCATCCGCATGAGCCCGGTGACGGTCGAGGGGTCCAAGCACTTCATCGTGCTGATGACGAAGTTCCAGGCCTACGACATGCGGGTGGAGACCGGCGATCTCTCCTGGTCGAAGATCCAGCAGTCGCTGGCGACCTCGGAGGGTCGGAAGTCCCCGATCTGCAAGGGCGGTCTGGGCATGATCTCGAACCTCGTCCTTCATGAGCATGAATCGGTGCGCCGCTTCGGCGACTATGGCGTCGGCGGCAACCTGCCCGCGGCGCGCGGGCTGCTGCTGGGCCGGCAGGCCGGTGTCGTCGCCTACGGCAGCGCCGGCAACGGCGCACGGATGACGTGGGTGGAGAAGCTGGTGGATGCCGACAACCAGGTCGAAATCTACTGCGGCGTGATCATGGGCATGAAGAAGACCCGGTTCAACGGCCGCGACTTCGGCTGCTGCGCGCTGGATACCTACTGCCGCGATCCCAACGCGATCGTCTGATCCATCGGGGGGCCGCACGGCCCCCTGACCCTTTCCGCATCGCACAAAGGTAAGAGACATGGCGATCAAGCAGAGCGCGTATTTCAAGGGGAACTCGCGCACCCCCGTGCCGAACCCGCACCGCAAGGGCGAAGTGATCGAATACATGTTCACGCATGTGTTTGCCGAGACCGTGGCCGCCGCCGACATCCTCGACCTGTTCCCGATCTTCCCCTACGGCCGGATCGTCGGCTTCGACTGCGCATCCGAGAACCTGGGCGCCGTCAACCTGACCATCGGCCTGATGTCCGGCAGCCCCGGCTCGCTGGACGCCGCGCGCACCTCGGGTTCCGAACTGGTCAACGCCGGTGCCGCCGGCGCCCCGGCGACCACCGCGCTGACCGCGCTGGCCGCGCTGGCGCAGAACGGCGACACCCCGGTTTCGGTCGGGCTGAAGACGTCGGCCGACATCGTCGCGGGCGCCACCAAGAAGCTGCACTGCCGCATCCGCGTCGTCTCCTGACGCGGTCCGAGGGACGGTTGAAAGCGCCCGCTCCGGCCCACCGCCGGGGCGGGCAATTGCGAAACCGAAAGGGGAGACCTGATGTCCAACATTCTCATCATCGAGGCGCTGCAGAAGCGCCCGGGTGGCAGCCATCATCGCGTCGGCGACGGCACCGCCTACCATTTCGCCGATGACGGCACCGGCCGGCATGTCTGCGCCATCGCCTCGGCCGACCACGCCCAGCAGTTCCTGCGGGTCGCCGAGGGCTTCCGCCTCGCCGGCACCACCGCCGCCACCTCGATCGGCGTCCCCCCGGTCTCGCCCGCGCCGGCCCCGCAGGTGTCGCCCGCTCCGGTCCCGGCACCCGGCGGCGTCGAACCCGCGGCCACCGCCACCGTGATCGAGCCCACGCCCGCGCCCACGCCCGCGCCCGCACCCGCGACGGAAACCCCGCTGGCGCTGGTAGACATGTCGCTGGACCAGCTGCGCGATCTCTTCGCCAAGGAGGTCGGCCGTGAGCCGAACGCCCGGGCCAAGGCCGAGACGCTGATCGCACAGATCGAGGCGACGCGGGCGGAGCGCGCCTGATGGCGCGCCGGGGGCGCCGGAAGACGCCCGGCGCCCCCGGCGACTACTGGAAGCACGATCGCACCCCGCGGCGCCCGTCGTTCTGGCGCCGCCTGTTCGGCAAGCGCCGATAGGAGAACCTGATGGCCTTCCGGGCAAAAGACGTGATGCGCCGCGCCTCAACGATCCTGCAGGACAGCGGGGCCGTCCACTGGCTCGCGGCCGAACTGTTCGCCTACCTGCAGGACGGGATCCGCGAGGTTGTCGCGATCAAGCCCAACGCGAACAGCCGCATCGTCATCCTCAGTCTCGTCGCGGGCACCCGGCAGGAACTGCCCGCCGAGTATTCGATCCTCTCCCGGGTGATCCGCAACATCGTTCAGGGCCAGGAGGAACGGGGCGGCGCCGCGATCCGGCCCATCGACCGGTCCGTGCTGGATGCCCAGATCCCGGGCTGGCAGGACAAATCGGTGATGCCCTTCGCCCGCGCCGTGCTGCATGTCGTCCATGACATGACGACGCCCCGGCAATTCTACGTCGTCCCCGGCAACAACGGTGAGGGCCGCATCGAGGCCGCCGTGGGTGTCGTCCCGCTGGAGCTGTCCGGGCCGACCGGCAGCGCCATGCTCGACGTCGAGGCCTACGACTCCTTCGTCGATCTCCCCGACCTCTACCGCAACCCGCTGGTCGACTATGTCCTCTACCGGGCGCTGTCGAAGGACTCCGGCGAGGCCAATGCGGCGGCGCGGGCCACCGCCCACTACAGTTCCTTCACCGCGGCGCTTGGCGCGATCAACACCGGCGAAGCGGCGATGTCGCTGGGGTCGCGCTGAGGTGCGCAGATGGTCACCACGATCAAGCTGACGCCCTTCCTCGCCTACATCCTGCCCCGCGCCCCGGGCTGCCCCGATCCGGTTGCCCTGTTCCAAACCCGCCTCGCCGCCATCGAGTTCTGCGAGCGGACGCGCTGCTGGCGGCATATGGTGGAGGCCGCGCTGAACGAGCAGGGGCAGGCGATTGTTGCCCCGCCCGGCAGCGCCATCCATGAGATCGAGGATGCGACGCTGGACGGCCGACCGCTGGACCCCACCCAGATCACCGATCTGGCCCATGACGGCGTCGCCCAGACCCCGATGACCGGGCAGGCGAAATACCTGACCCAGGTGACCCCCGACACCGTGTCGGTCTACCCCTTCGAGCCGGGCGTCCTGCGGCTGTCGCTGTTCCTGAAGCCGCGCCACGGGCAGTCCTTCGGCGGAGACCCGGACGATCCGCTCGACGACGCCAACAACCGCGCCCCCGACTTCCTGCTGACCCAGCATGGGGAGACCATCGCGGCCGGGGCGCTGAGCCGGATCCTGTCGATCCCCGGCCAGCTCTGGACCGACGCCAAGGCCGCAACCGCCTTCCGCGCCGTCTTCGACGAGGCGATGCGGGGCGCCTTTTCCAGCAAGATCAGAGGCCAGCAGCGCGCCCCGGTGCGGACGAAACCGAGGTGGCTCTGATGCGCGTCCAGATCGCCAACTTCAAAGGCGAGATGCCGCGCCTCCACCCAAGGCTTCTGCCCGAGAACTACGCGCAAGCCGCGCGTGACATCGTGCTGGAAGACGGCGCGATCCGGGCGTTGCGCGAGCCGGTCACCGTCCACCAGTTTCCCGGGCCGGTGCAGCGGATCATCCGTCACGACAGCGCCTGGCTAGGCTTCGACGCCGATGTCGATGCCACGCCCGGGCCCGTGGCCACCTCGCGGCTCTACATCACCGGCGACGGCGCCCCGAAGATGCGGGTCGACGGCCAGACCTACCCGCTGGCCCTGCTGCCCCCGACCGACGCGCCCACGGTCGAAATCCTCGGCACCGTGGATGTAGCCATCGCCGAGGAGACGCTGTTCGCCTACACCTATGTCACCCAGTGGGGCGAGGAGTCGCCCCCGTCGCCTCTGACGGAGCCGGTGCTATGGCACTCGCCTCTGCAGGTCTTCCTGCAGGGCTTCGTCACCCCGCCCGCCGGGCGCGGGATCACCCTGATCCGCCTCTATCGCTCCCAGACCGGCAGCAGCGGGGAGACCGCGCTGCATTTCGTCGCCGAGTTCTCCGCCTTCGATCTGTCCCACACCCATCTGCCGCTGGACGAGCCGATCCAAGAGCCGGTGCCTAGCACCGACTATGACGCGCCGCCGGCCGGGATGCGCGGGATCATCCCGATGCCGAACGGCATGATGGCGGCCTTCGACGGGAAGGAGGTGCTGTTCTGCGAGCCCTACATCCCGCATGCCTGGCCATCGAAATACGTCCTCACCGTCGCCTATCCTGTCGTCGGGCTGGTCGCGCTGGGTTCCGCGCTTGTCGTGCTGACCACCGGCACCCCCTACATCATCCAGGGCACCCATCCCGAGTCGATGATGCAGGAGAAGGTGGAGTCGAACCTGCCCTGCGTCGCGCGCCGCGGAATCGTGGATATGGGCTATTCGGCGCTCTATCCATCGCCGGAGGGCATCGTCTCGATCTCGCTTTCCGGCGCGCAGGTCATCTCGCGGGAACTGTTCACCGCGGACCAATGGACGGCTCTGGAACCGTCCACCTTCATCGCCACCTCCTATCGCGGCCGATACCTGTTCTCGCACCTCGATGGGGCGGCGCGCCGGATCGGTGCGATCGACACGACCGGAACGCAGCCCTTCTACGAGCGCGCCGACATCAGCGCCGAGGATCTGCATCTCGAAATCCAGACCGGCGCGGTCTTCATGCTGCAGGGCGCCGAGGTCCGGTTGTGGGAGGCGGGTGCGAAGCGTCCCTATCTCTGGCGCAGCCGCCTCTACCACCACGTCCATCGCGAGGGTTTCGGCGCCTTCAAGATCGACACCGAACGCGACGGCGCCACCGTCACCCGCTTCTATGCGGACGGCACCCTGCACCACAGCAGCGACGCGATCGACACCCCCGGGCGGCTGCCGGCCGGCAAGGCCACCCGCTGGGAGGTCGAGGTTGAAGGTGACGCCACAATCAGCGGCATCTCCTTCGCCGCGACGATCGAGGAGCTGCTGAGGTAGCCATGGCCGTCGCACCGGAAACCATGCAGCAGCGGCGGCTCCGCGAGACCGTCGAAATCCTCGCGGGCGAGCGCGGGGACCGGTCGAAGCGCGCGGTCAGGCATTCGGAACTGCAGGCCGCCGTGGCCGCCACCCCGCCCCCCATCGACACCGATGGCGTCACCGAGATCGTGGAAGGCGTCGTCGAAAGTGTCGCTGGACCGATGCAGCAGCAGATCGAGCAGGCCCTTGCCGATGCCGCCGCCGCCGGCGCCGCCGCCTCGGCGGTCCGCGACGATCTGGAAGCCGAGGCCTCGGAACTGCGCGGTGACATCGCAGCCGTGTCGGCGGAGGCAGCCCAGATCAACACCGATCTCACCGCGCGGGCGGATGAGTTGCGGGAAGACGTCGACCGGATCAGCGGCGATGCCGCCCAAATCAGTGCGTCGCTGTCGGCCAGCGTCGACAACCTCCAAGGGCAGATCGACGGGCTGCAGATCGCCTACGATGACACCGCCCAGGCGGTTCTGGCGGCTCAAGGCTATGCCACGGACGCCAGCACGTCCGCGGGCGCCGCCGCGCAGATGGCAGACGCTGCCAGCGGGTTCGCAAATGCGGCATCCGGCCACGCCGACTTCGCGGCGGCAAAGGCCGATGAGGCAGGTCAACACGCGCTTGCCGCATCCGAGCAGGTCACCCTGGCCGAAACCGCTGCTGGCGCCGCGACCACCGCCCTTGGTCAGGTCGCGGAAGCCGTCGAGACGGCCGAGGGGCATGCCGCCACCGCCGGAATCTCGGCAGACGCCGCGGCCAACAGCGCCAATGCGGCCGGGGATGCTGCCGACGCCTCGGCCGGCAGCGCCTCCATCGCGTCGACCAAGGCCGACGATGCGGCCCGGGAAGCACTGGCGGCACAGACGGCCGCCACGGAGGCCACGACTGCCGCCAACAACGCCGCCAACACCGTCATCGAGCAGGTTTCACAGGCGATCACCGATGCGGAAGGCCACTCCGCGGCTGCCGGCATCTCGGCGCAGGCGGCGGCCAACAGTGCGCAGGACGCACAGGACGCCTCGGGCGCCGCCTCCGGCTTTGCCGATGCCGCCTCGGGCTTCGCCAACACCGCGTCGACCAGGGCCGATGACGCCGGCCAATATGCGCTGGCGGCAGAACAGCACATGATCGACGCGCAAACCGCGCTTGGGGGCGCCACCAGCCTTTTCGATCAGGTCGCGGAGGCCGTGGAGACGGCGGAAGGGTTCGCCACCACCGCGGGATCCACGCAGAGCGTCGTCGCGCGCATGTCGCTGCAGGCCGGAGAGGCGGCACGGGGCAACTTCGCCCCACGATCCACCTTCGAGGATGGCCTGCGCGACGGCTACTCCACCACATCGCAGGTCACCGATGTGCCAGCCCCGCATCCGCTCGGACGAACGAAGGCGCTGCGCCTTGGGGTCAGGGACACGCAAGGCTATCGGATCGGCACCACCGGCGCCAACGAGATGTGGCATGAGAACCTGGTGGGCCGCACCTTCCGGGTCAGGGGCTGGGTCTACAACGCCGCCGCCAGCGATGCGCGGATCGGCATCCGCTACACCCGCCTCAGCACCGGCACCAGCAGCTTCACCCCGATAGCGACAGCCCCGGCGGCGGGCGGTGCTTGGGTCGAAGTGGAGGCAGAACGGACCTTCACCGAAGACTGCACCGACTGGAACCTCTGGCTGCAGATGAACGGGACCACCGGGCCGGCGACGGAATATGCCTGGTGGACCGATCTCGAATGGCAGGACATCACCTCGGAAACCGCAGCCGAAGATGCTGTCGAGGCCGCGGCGGGGTTCGCGAACACCGCATCTGTCAAGGCAGACGATGCCGCCCGCGAGGCCGCGGCCGCAGGGGAATGGGCGACAGCTGCGGAAACCGCGGCCTCGAACGCCGCGAACAGCGTCATCGAGCAGGTTTCACAGGCGGTCACCGACGCCGAGGGCCACTCCGCCGCCGCGGGTATCTCGGCGGACGCGGCGGCACGAAGCGCAGATGACGCCGCCTCCGCCTCGGGCGCCGCCTCCGACTTCGCCGATGCGGCTTCCGGCTTCGCCAACACCGCGTCGACCAAGGCCGATGACGCCGCGCGCGAGGCACTGGCCGCCGCGCAAGCCGTCACCGATGCCGAAACCGCCGCCTCGAACGCCAATACGGCGCTGGAACAGGTCTCGCAGGCCGTCGACGATGCCGGCAACTTCGCGGCGATGGCCGGCATCTCCGCCACCGCGGCGGCCTCGATCACGTCCCGGGCGATCTCGGCGATCACCGATCCGTTTCTTGATCGTGAGGAGCCGGGCTACTGGCAGCGGTTGGGGGGGCAAGCCCAGCTGACCAAGACCGACAACAAGGTGTTCTCCACCGGCAAGACGTGGTCCTTCATCACCCCCGCCGGGGCCGACGAAGGCGTCTCCACCGAAAGCACCGACACCCAATGGACGGGCATGGCCGGCGCCTCCGCCTATCTGGTTGAAATCGAGTTCACCCTTGTCTCCGGGTCACTGGCCGGCGCCGGGGTGCGCGTCGACTGGATCAACGATGCCTCAGAGGCCTTCTCCGCGGAGAAACCCCTGTCCGAAATGATGCTGGGGACGCTCCGGCTGGGCGACAACATGACCGCCTCCGGCATCTTCGCGATGCCCGAGGCCTTCGCCGGCGCCTTCGCCTCGAACGCCCTGTTCGCGTTCGTCAACCACGCCGCATTCACGAAGGCCGCGAAGACTCTCGAACTTCATCGGATCGCGATCCGGCCGGCGACCGCCGAGGAAACCGCCGGCGGCATCGTCGAGGCCGCCATCGACGCGCGGGTCTCCGAAGAAGCCGCGGCGCGTGTGGACGGCGATGAAGCACTCGCCACCCGCGTCGAGATGGTCGAGGCCGATTATGGCGACCTCAGCGCCTCGGTGACGCAAACCGCCAATGCCATCGCCACGATCGAGGGCAACATGGCGGCGACCCTCAG
This sequence comes from Frigidibacter oleivorans, assembly GCF_003993775.1. GTDB lineage: Bacteria > Pseudomonadota > Alphaproteobacteria > Rhodobacterales > Rhodobacteraceae > Frigidibacter > Frigidibacter oleivorans. Next base: position 47,839 of record NZ_RJRZ01000003.1, on the reverse strand, counting down.
CTTCCGCGTCCAGGCCGGCAGCGAGGGCGCGCTTCTCGAACTGGTGGCCTCTGACGGGCCGGATGGCCCGGTCTCGGTGGCCCGCATCGACGCCACCGAGATCCTGCTGAACGGCACCGTCACCGGCCAGCACATCCAGGCCTATTCGATGGACGCCTCCATCATCGGGTCGGGCAAGCTGACCTCGGACTATATCGAGGTCACCACCCTTCTGGAGATGAGCGCGACCACCGCCGCCTTCTCGATGACGAAGGTGGGGCCGGACGATCCCGCCGATGGCGTCTACATGGGCCGCTATGACGTCGATGGTGCCGCCCATTTCTCGTTCGCCGCCTCCCGGACGGTGCCGGTCAAGAACACGGTGCAGGCGCTGACCATCACGCCGGGCGACGGGCTTGTCCTCCAGAATGCGCGGCACATCCTGCGCGGCGGGCTGCCAGCGCCATACCAAACGGTCGACACCACGCAGGAGGTGATGCTGACGCCGGGGGCCTATGTCCTGAAGATCCGCGCCACGGGCGGCGGCGGCGGTGGCGCGGGGGTGGGCGCCGAGTTCACCGCGACAGCGCAGGGATCATCGAGCAGCAGGGTAGCGACGCCTGGCGGCGACGGCGAGCCGACCATGGTGCAGGTCTATGACGGCAACACCCTTATCAAGACCCTGATCTCGCAGGGGGGCGATGGGGCCGGAACCAGCTATGACTCTGCGGCCAGCAATCGCCAAGCCGGCGAAGCCAGCTATTACGGCGCCTTCGGACGCGGTGCCGGCGGCGCATCGACTGTCGTGCAGGACTCCGGCTACACCACCTCGGACAACGACAAGTTGATTACCGTGACCACCGCCGGAACCGGGGGCGGGGCGGCGACCACCACGTCGAGCGGCGACATCGACATCGAGGGCATGGTGGCGCCGAAACTGGTGGTGACCATCGGGGCGGGCGGCGCCGCGGGGGCGGCACCAAGCAGCTTCGATGCGCGGGCCTCCGGTGCGTCCGGCCGGCCGGGCCGGGTCGAATACTCCCTGGCCGAAAAGACGGACATCCCGGCCGATGTGGTGCCCCTGATGCCCACGGCTTCAGGGCAGATCTTCAAGAATGGCGTCGAGATCACCTTCCCCGATCTGGGCGCGGGGTTGTGGGTGCTGTTCACCGGCGACGGCAACTCGATGGGGACCGGACGGATCTACATCGCCGAGGGCGCCTGGATCGACTTCTCCTACGAGCGGATCGTCTCCTTCTTCTCCGCCGGAACGCCGGTCTATCATTCCAACGGCAGCAACAGCATCCGCACGATCCAATACCTGTTCTATTCGATGGGAAGCTGGGGGGGCGGCTGATGCTGATCTACTACGACGCCAATGGCGCGATCACGGGTGTCATGCGGCTCGCCCCCCACGTCACCCCGCCGCCGGGCGATCATATCGAGGTGCCCGACGAGACCGATCTGTCCGACCCGTTCCGCTGGCGCGTCGTCGCCGGCGCGCTCGCCCCTGAAACCGCGGCCACCCCGGCGATGCGGCGGATGGCGCTGGATCGTGTCGCCGCCAAGCGCGAGGAGACGCGACTGACCACCCTGACCGACATGAAGTTCCAGAGCCTCTACTACATGGTCAAGCTCATGGAGGCGCAGGCCTTCGTCGCCGCCTCCGCGAGCGGAACCCCCGATCCCGCCGACTATCCGATGCTGGTCTCGGAGGTTGGCCCCATCGAAACCGGGGGCACGGCACCGACGCTGGCGGAGGTGGCTCAAGTCGTTCTCAACCTGAATGCGCTATGGCGGCAGATGGGCGGGCCGGTCGAGGCCGCCTGCTTCGCCGCTGCAGCCGCCATCGCGGCGGCGGCGACCCGCGCGGAGATCGACGCAGCCACCGCCGGGCTGGACACCGCAATTTCCCAGATCACAGGAGCGTTGGGATGAAGAAGCTGATCGGCCTGTTCCTGCACTTGTTCAAGACGCCTTCCGCCTATCCCGATGATGCGGAGGCGTGGGCGGGCAACCAATGCGCCCATGCCGTCATCTTCGGCATGGCCCCCGCCGCGATACTGGCCGCAATCGCAGGCGACGCGATCGCCATCCTCACCGTCTTCATCGTCTACGGCATCTGGGAGGCGGCCCAGGTCCGTGAAGCCGACGCATCGCCCTCGGATGGGCTCGCCGATCTCGGGTTCGTCACGCTGGGCGCCTGGGCGGCGGCATCGGCCGTCGTCGGGAATATCCCGGCCTTCCTGCTGTGCATCATCACGATCGTTCTGCTTGTCCTCTCCGGTGTGCTGGCGAGGCTGCGCTAGCGAGCGCGGCGCCGACCTGCTATTCTGCCGCCGCGGGATAGGACGTGCCGCCATTTGACGCCCGGAGCATGTCCATGCCGCTCGACCTCATCATGGGAGCCGATCTCGTCGCGCCGCTGCGCGCCTGGGCGGAGGAACGCCTTGGGCTCGCCCCCGGCCGGCTGCCGCCCGACGCGGTCCCGATGGGAGTCGTGGACGACGACGGCCAGATCGTCGCGGTGATCACGGCCAGCTGCTTCATGAACGGCGCCTGCACCCTCGATACCGCCTCGAACGGATCGCGGCGCTGGGCGGATCGCGGCATCCTCAAGCTGGTGGGCGCCTATGTGTTCCTGCATCGCGGGTGCCGCCGGATGACGACGCTGACCGCGGTGAGCAACCATCCCGCGCAGATCGCGGCGCTGCGCGCCGGATTTCAGTTCGAGGCGCGCCTCCGCGGCGGATATTTCACCGGCGAGGATGCCATCCTGTTCGGGATGAGGCGCGAAGAATGCACCTGGCTGGAAGGAGGCCACTGATGGGCAACAGCTACGACGCACCCGAGGCAGATCCGCAGATCGGTCAGGCCGCGATGATCTCGGCGAGAACCGGCGCCGAATTCCTCGACTTCATGAAGTCGCAGGCCGAGATCACCAACAGCTGGGCCCTTGAGGATCGGGAGCGCGAGCAGACCGTTTTCCAGCCCCTGCAGGACCAATACATCGCCGAGGCGCAAGGCTGGGACTCGGCGGAACGCAAGCAGAGCGTCGCCGATCAGGCCGTCGCCGATGTGCAGAACCAGAGCGCGTTGGCCGCCGGGCAGCGCAGCCGGTCGATGATGGCGATGGGGGTCGATCCGACCTCCGGGCGCTACGCCGCGGAGACCCAGAAGGGCGCCACCGACACCGCGCTTGCCTCGGCGGGCGCCGCGAATATGTCCCGCCGCACCGTCGAAGCCGAAGCCGACGCCAAAATGGCGAACGCGATCAACATGGGGGCGGGTCTGGCCGTCAACCCGGCCACCTCCATGGGGCTCTCCAATGGCGCGGTCAGCGCCGGCGCCAACGGCGCGATGCAGGGCTACAACCAGGCCGGAAGCCTGCTGAACACCCAGTATCAGCAGGAGCTGCAGTCCTCCCAGATGGCGGCGCAGAGCCAGATGCAGATGTTCGGGTCGCTGGGGATGATGGCGGGCGCCTTCATGTCCTCGGAAAAGGTGAAGGAGGATAAACGCCCCTTCGATGCCCTGGCCGCGGTCGAGAAGATGCCGGTGGAGAAATGGCGCTACAAGGCGGGCGTCGCCGACGAGGGCGAGCATGTCGGCCCCTATGCCGAGGACTTCGCCGCAGCCACCGGCGTCGGCGACGGCACCACCATCGACCCGATCACCGCCATGGGCGTCACCATGGGCGCGGTCCAGCAGCTGGCCAAGAAGGTCGATGCCCTCACCCAGAAGAAGGCGGGCAAGACGAAGCCGAAACCCATGGGGGTGGCGGCATGACCGCAATGGGGCTGGCCGGGCTCGCGCAGGGTCTCGCGCAGGGCAAGATGATGAAGGATGCGAGGCAGGAGCGACAGCAGGCTGCGGCGCAGATGGATCGCTGGATCTCGGCGCTCGAAAACCGTGGAGCCAGCGGTGCGGCGGGCGGCGGCAGCACCGGCACGGGCACGGCCGCGAGCGGCGGCGGTGCCTCGGGCGACGGCACCCTTTTCGGGCTGATCGACGCGACCGAGGGGGCTGGAAACTACGACACCCTCTACGGCCACTCCCAGAACGGAGGCGCTTTCGACGGGGTCAAGGTCTCCCAGATGACTCTGGGCGAACTCTACGACTTCGCCTCCCCATCCGGTGCCTATGGCCAGTGGGTGAAGGGAAATGTCGGCCATGTCGCCACACCCATGGGTCGCCACCAGATTGTCGGAACCACGCTGCGTTCCGCGGCGACCGAGATGGGCTTGTCGCCCGACACCCGGTTCGATGCGGACACGCAGAACGCGATGGCAGATCACCTTGCCAGCCGGCGTCTGGCCGGCGCTGGAAGTCCGGCGGCGAAGCGGGCGGCGCTGCGGGCGGAATGGCAGGGCTTCCGGCATGTCTCGGATGCCGCGCTGGACAAGGCCATCGCCGCGTTCGAGGCAAAAGGCGGGATGCCGACGCGCCCGCTTGGGGTGCAGGGATAGGAGCGAGATATGGCGGGTTGCATCATTCAGGTCTGGTTTGAACCGGAAAGCGAGGCCACGCCGCGGCGCGCGCCGTTCTCGTTCATCGAGACCGAATTCGCGGATTTCGCGACCTTCTGCGAGTTCGTCGAGGCCGATCGGCTGATCGGCGGCGCCATTCTGTGGACGGAGAAGACCGGCGAGCCCAAGGTGACTCGCATCACCGATCGTCAACCCTGCGCCTTCCGCGGCTCTGCGGTGCTACGCTGCCAGCTGCCGCGCTGGCGTTTCATGGAGAACTGACATGGCCAGTGTCGCCTACGGCATCTCGGGGTTCGCGGACGGCTTTTTCAGGGGCCGCGAGATCAAGCATGCATGGCAGGACCGGAAGGACGACAAGGAGCGTCAGGCGCGCCTGGACAAGCTGACCGAGGCCGAGGCGGCGCGGGCGCAGGAACGCCATGATCGCCAGATGCGGGCCTATGACCGCGACGACGCCGACTGGACCCGCGCCCGTGAAGATGACGATTTCTACCGCGACCTCTTCGCCGACGCGGCAGCGGAGGCCGGCGGCGGCACGGGCGCAGGCGAAACCACCACCTCGACGCAGGGGGGGGAACCGGCCGTCTCGCCAGCCCGCGGGGTCGCGCAGGAACTGGGCATCGACCCCAGCATCGTCGTTCCGCGGCCGCAGATGGATGCCGCGGCCCAGGTGATGCAGCGCACGATGCCCGCGGAGTCGCTCCGTCCGGCCCAGCCCCGGCCCGGACCCACCCGCGCCGCCGCGGAAAAGCTGCCCCAGGCGGCACCGCGCCCCAGCGGCTACAATGGCGGCATCCGCTATCTGCCTGACGGCACCCCGGTTGCGCCCGCGCCCAGCCGGGCCATCGCGGACGAACTGGGCCTGCAGGGGCCGGCCGGGGTGCGATACCTCCCCAAGCCGGAGGCAGCGGCGCCGTCCCAGGCAGATCCGCGCCGCGCCGAATTCGAGGCGCGGATCGCGGCCGAGGAGGAACGGATGCGGCGCGGCTGGGCCACCAACCCCGATCTGCCCGCCCGCCAGCGCGAGATCGCCCGCGAAGCACTGGGGATCGCACCGCAGCCCGTCGCCCCGGCGACGCCGCCCGCGCCGCCCGCGCATGCCCCTTTGCGGTCGAAGGTTCCGGCCGCCGCGCCCGCCACGGTGAAGAAGGTGGCCGCGGATGCGGTGGAACAGGTCAACGCCGCCCCTGCGCCGGTCGCGGAGGCGGCGCAGGCCGGCATCAAGGCCGCCGGTGTGGCCCCGGGCGGCAAGGCCGGCCCGGCCCAATACGAGCGCGCCGGCGCCTTCGCCCTCGACCACTACATGACCGTCTCGGCCCCCAAGATCATCGAGGGGATGTTGAGCCGCGGGGATTTCGACCGTGCCCAGAAGTTCATGGAGTTCATGGACACCGTCGAGGCGCGCGAGGGCATGAAAGACTGGGCGGCGGCGGCGGCGGCGGCAACGCTGGGCGATGTCGAACGCTTCGGCGAGCATGTGATCCGCGCCTACAACCGCGCCGGATACTTCCCCGATGGCGTCGAGCTGGTCGAAGATCAATCCGGCTGGACCTATGACAAGGCCGGAAACCCAGCGGCGGCGCGTCTCGTGTTCCGCAACACGAAGACCGGCCAGACCTATGAGCAGGTCTATCAGGGCGCCGACGATGTGCTGAAACTGGGGCTTGGCCTGCTGGAACCGTCGCGGGCCTTCGAGATCTACTATGAACGCCAGTCGGCCGCTGCCTCCGCGGCGATGGGCGCGCGCGACAAGGCCGAGGGCGCCCGGGCGGCAGAGGAGAAGCAGATCCTGTCCCTCGCCCAGGACATCGTCGAAAACAGCAAGGGACTCGACGGGCGGCCGACCGTGTCGATGGAGGAAGCCATCGGTCAAGCGCAGCGGAGTGTCGGCGCGGTGCGCGAGGCACTGACGGGCGGGGGTGGCGCCTCCACAACCGCGCCCCCCCCGGTCCTCTACCGGCCGAACTGATTGTTGCCGCGTCCCCACCGGATCAGGTATTCATGGGGAAACGGGCTGCCATAGGATGTGTCAGCCATAGTCCAGACCCGTGAGGTTTTGCTATGGCCACCACTCCGTTCGGCTTCGGCCCCGCGGGTTCTATTCCTGAAGCCTCCGACCCGGCGATCAGGCGGCAGCGCGTGGAGGCCTTGGCCTCGTCGGCGCAAATCCCCGCCAACGTCCTCATGGCGATCGAGGAGGCCGGCGTCGATGCTGAACGCGCAGCCGCGGCGCTGCGGGGGCGGCTGGATGCGGGCGAGACGCTGGAGGATGTCCTTCCGGCGCCGGTGCTGAACCGGGCCTATGATCTCGCCGACGAACTCTACCCGCGCGCCGCATCCGAGGCGCCTCCGGCGACCGACGAGGGGAGCCTTGTCGGGGATCTGGGCCGTCAGGTCGCCGGGGGCGCCCTGCAGGGCGCCGGCGCGGCGATCAAGGGACTCGGGCTGGGGGCCGAACTCGTCGGATCGGGCGGCCAGCTGCTGCCGCATCAGACCAAGGCGCGTGAGCTGGCGAAGCGGGCCGGGGAATGGGTGCAGAGCGGCGGCGACGCCTTGGCCGAAGGTGTCTCGGATCGGGGTAAGGCCGCGCTGGCCGGGACCGGCATCGACGGCGACATTACCAAGCCCTCCACCTGGACGCTGGGCGAAGACCCCTCGCTGCGCGGGGTCGCCCTGCATGCCGCCCAGGCCACCGGTTCCTTCCTGCCCATGGTTGCGGTGGCGCTGGCCACCAAGAGCCCGGCTGCGGCTATGGCCGCGGGCGCCGCCATGGGCGCCGGGGAAGGCATGGATGCCGGCCGCGAGCATGTCGAGGCGCTTGCGGGCACCTCCGAGGGCCGCGCCGCACTGGAACAAGGCTCCGCGGTCTTCCGCGACGCCATCGCGTCGGGCGCCTCCGTCGAAGATGCGATCTCGCGGGTCACCACCATGGCCGAAGCCGCCGGCGGGGTGGCTCAGGCGGTTCCGGCCGCCATCGGCGGCGCCGTCACCGAGCGCATCCTGAACAAGCCCGTCTCCGCGCTGGCATCGCGCGGGGTTGCCGCCCGCGCCTTGGGAATCGGCGGTCTTTCGGGGATCGAGGAGGGTGCCCAGGAGGTGGCGGAGTCGATGGCGGCGCGCGCCGGCGCGCAGACCGTCACCGGAGACGACGCCTCTCTGACCGAAGGCACCTTCGCCGACTTCGCCCTCGGCGCCATGGGCGGTGCCGGGCCAGGCGCGGTTGTCGGGGCGGCTCAGGGGCGCCAGCGGGATGCCGAGGCGCCCCCGGCGCGGCTCGCCCTTCCCGCGCCGAACCGCGGCGGCACGATTTTCGGCGCTGGCCCGGTCAGCGATCCGACGCTGCGCGAGCGCCCCTCACCGAATCCTGCAGGCGCCGGGACCGCCGGCGGGATGGACCCCGCTTCCGCCCCTCCCCAGGAAGCGGGGTCCGACGTCTTCGACATCGGTGCGGCGCCGCTGCCGCCCGATGCCGCTCCGGCCGGCCCGATCGGCCGCGCCGCAACCGTTGCCCCCGATCTGACCCCCGTTCCCGAGGTGGAACCGGTTCCGGCCTTCCCCGACATGAAGCCCGGGGCGGCGGTGCGGCTGATGGACGAGAAAGGCTCGATCGTCGACGGCGTCTTCCAGCGTGAGGACGGCGGCAGCGCCATCGTCAGGATCGAGGGGCGCGAGGTCGATCTGACCCCGGAGGCCTTCGACATCTCCCTGAATGCGGCGCGCCGTGCCGATGCCGCCGCGGAGGCGGCGAAGAAGGCGAAGCCCGCACCGGGCGCCGACGCGCCTGGCCCTGCGCCGCAGGTGCCGGCGCCGGGCGCTTTGGCGCAGCAGGCCGCACCGAAGGGGCGAGCGGAGACGCCGCGCGATCCAGCCGCCGACATCGACGCGCTGTCGCCCGAGCAGGCCGCTTCGCGCCTCGCCACCGTCGATGAAGCGATCCGCCGGGCGAAGAAGCCGTCGAAGACCATGCTGGATCTGCGCGCCCGGCTCGCGGCGAAGGTGCCGCCTCCGGAGGACATGCCCGCGCCGCCCGCGGCACCGGCCAAGGCGGCCCGCAACCCGGTCGCCCCGATCACGACTCCGCCCGAGCAGCGGATGCAGCCCGACATGCTGGGGGGGCGCGAGGTTTCCGAGGCCGAGACGGCGTCGCGGGAGAAGCGCCGGAAGGAATGGGGTCGCTTCCTCGCCATCGCCGAGGGGGGCAAGAGTTCCGACGACATGCTGTTGGATGGCCGGGAGGTTCTGATCCGCCCGGGCCGCGTCATCGTGCGGGCCGGCCGCGGTGCATCCGATCAGGACAGGCGGATCGACACAGAGGGGCTGGACCGGGATGCAATCGCGTCTGCGACGCGCGGGGCGATGCGGGAAATGGATCGGGTCGCACCGGTCGATATGGGGGAAGGAAATGCTCGATCTGCCAATGTGGATGACGGCGCGGCAGTCGATCAAGGCGCTGCTCGCCGCGGGGATGATAACCCCGGAGGAAGCGCGGCTGGCGCGCAAGGCGCTGCGATCGGAGCGGACGATCCAGGGAACCGACCCGGTGGCGCCGATCCTCAAGATGGTCTGGTTGACGCAGCTGGCACCGGCGAGCCTGCAGGTCCACTGACCGGGGGCGGTGAGTCCGCGGTCGCCGAGGCCGCAAAGGCCGCGGATCCAGCCCCGACCGAGGCGCAGAAGGAGGCCGGCAACTACCGCAAGGGGCATGCCCGCTGGAAAGGGTTCGACCTCTCCATCGAAAACCCGAAGGGCGGGACGCGCAGCGGTGTCGGGGCGGATGGTGCGGCATGGGAGGTCACCATGCCTGCGGACTACGGCTACATCCGCGGCACGACTGGCGCCGATGGCGACCACGTCGACTTCTACATGGGACCGGACGAGGCCAGCGATAAGGTCTGGATCATCGACCAGAAGGATGCCGAAACCGGCGCCTTCGACGAACACAAGGTGATGCTGGGCTTCGCCTCCGCGTCCGAAGCGGAGATCGCCTACCTGGGCGGGTTCTCCGATGGGAAGGGGCGCCGGCGGCTGGGCGGCATCACCGCCATGGATGTGCCCGGCTTCAAGACCTGGCTGGCGGGCGGCGGCCCGAGCAAGGCCGCGGCCACGAGCGAAGCCCCGACCTATCCCTATGAGGGTGTCGAGGTGGAGAACGTGCGGGCCAAGGCCGCGGTGCTGCGCGGTCTCCCGAAGGATCGGCCGCCGCAGGTGCCGGGCGTCAGCCTGAAATGGGACGAGAAGGAAGGCGGGTTCATCTTCGCCCGCAAGCATGCCGACGCCGTGTTGCAAGCCGCCTATGTCGAGGAGGACCGCATCGCTGCGGAGGCCGGCAAACCTGCCCGGCCCGCGCCCGCGCCGGCCCGTCCGAAGCCTGCCGCACCCGCGCCCGCGCCGGCCGCGCCGCCGGTGCTGGATGACCGGCGTGAACAGAAGCGCCGCGACGCGATCGAGGCCGGCCGGAAAGCTGGCCGTGCCGGTGCGATGCGCGAGCCGCCGGCATGGCTGGAAGGCGATCCCATCGCCGATGACTGGCGCGCAGGCTATGCCGAGGGTGCCGCGCAGCGCGGTGTGCCGGCTGCCGCCGCGCCCGATCAGCCCGCGCCCGCGCCGGCCGCGCCGGCCGCAGCCGAACCGGCGCCGGCCTATGGCGCCTCGAACAAGCTGGTATCCGCGGATCGCGCCGCCGAGTTGCGCGAGCGGCTGAAGGCCAAGCTGGGCAGCCAGATCAATTCGGGCATCGACCCCGAAATCCTCGCCATCGGTGCCGAACTCGCCGTGTTCCACATCGAGGCGGGCGCCCGGCGCTTCGCCGACTTCGCCCGGGCCGTCGCCGCCGATCTCGACACCACCCCCACCAAGCTGCGCCCCTACCTGCGGTCCTGGTATAATGGTGCGCGGGACATGATGGAGGACAACGAGATCTCCATCGACGGCATGGATGACACCGCGGCGGTGCGCGCCGCGATCCAGAACCTTGAGGCGCTGGACACGCCGGCCGGGGAATTCCCCGTCTCGCCCGAGCCGGCGGAACCTGATACCGTTGCGACGCAACCTCAAGCTGGAACGACCCCCGATGGAGAAGGCAGCGGCGCAGGCACTGGCGAAGTGGGCGAAGGTGGAGAGCCGGACCCTGATGGACCATCCGCACAACATCGGGCCGGGGACGCCACTGGAGAAGTGGATGATCGAGACCTGGGAGGCGCAGAACCCGGGGCTCCATCAGGCGATGAAGGAGTGGGGCGCGGTGACCGCCCTCGCGCACGTTCTCGTCGAAAGGATGCTGGACGCGGAGCGGGACTACCTGAAAAGCGGGATGAACCCGTCCGACGCGCGGCAGGAAGCGGTGAAGGACTGGGCGATGTTCGACCCGGAAGCGACCAGCCCTCTGCCCCCGGGCGCCTGAACTATCACATCACCGACCCGGATTCGCTGTTCGCGGGCGGCCCGAAAGCGCGGTTCGCCAAGAACCGCCGGGCGATGGAGGTATTCGAGGCGGTCTCCGATGCCGGCCGCGAGCCGAGCCCCGAGGAAATGGATGCCATGGCCGGCTTCATCGGCTGGGGCAGCTTCGGCCAGGAACTGTTTCAAGGCTCATGGGCCTATCCGCGCCCCAAGGAGGGCTGGAAGGAGGAAGACGCCTGGCTGCGCGAGCATCTGGGCAAGGATGCCTGGGCCAGCGCGCAAGAGTCGATCATCAACGCCCACTACACCGACCCGCCGACCGTCGAGGCGATCTGGGATGCGGTCCGCGCGATGGGCTTCAAGGGCGGCCGCGTCCTCGAACCCGCCATGGGTGTCGGCAACTTCTTCGGCATGATGCCGCGGGATCTGGAACAGAACTCGCAACTCACCGGGATCGAGTTGGAGAAGACCACCGGCGGCATCGCGAAGCTGCTCTATCCGCGGGCCAACATCCGCGTCATGGGCTATGAAAAGAGCCGCGTCGCCGATGGCTTCTACGATCTGGTCATCGGCAACTGGCCCTTCGCCAACATCAAGGTGCCGGATCGCCGCTACGACCGGCTGACCCCGAGCCTGCACGACTATTTCTTCCTCAAGGCGCTGGATCAGGTGCGCGCGGGCGGGCTTGTCGTCGGCATCACCTCGGCCTTCTCCATGGACGGCCAGAAGAACCGGGTGATCCGCAACCACCTCGCCAAGAATGCGGAGCTGGTCGCCGCCTACCGGCTGCCGAGCGGCGCGTTCGAGAAATATGCGGGCACCCGCGTCGTCACCGACATCATCATCCTGCGCAAGCGCGCGGAACCGAAGGCGAGCGCCGAAGGCGAGAGGTGGGTCCAATCGGTGCCGTGGACCTCGCCCGCGGGGCAGGAGATCCACGTCAACCAGTATTTCCTGGACAACCCCTCGCATGTGCTGGGCGAACTGACCACCGGCCACGGCACCACCTATGGCAAGGCCGGCATGATCGTGAACCGGCCGGCGGATCTCGCCGCGCGTCTCAAGGCCATCGCATCGGCGCTGCCGGCCGATGCCTATCAGCCGGCGCGGCGCGGAAAGGAACCCCGCTTCGTCGCCACGACCACCCGGGATCGCATCCTCTCCATCACCCGCGGCGATGACGGCAATCTCTATCAGGTCCAGGGCGACAACATGGCCCGGCTCGAGGATGTCGCCAAGATCGCCACCAAGAGCGCGACGGAGACCGCGAAGCGGATGGCCGAGATCGGGCGACTGATCGAGGTGCGGCGCGCCGCCGACGCCGTGATGGAAGCCGACCGGGCCGGCGCCGCCGATGCGGAGGCGAAACGCAAGACGCTGAAGCTGGCCTATGACGGCTTCGTCAAGGCGCATGGTCCGATCGGCGACAGCTTCGCCCTATCCGTCCTGAAGAAGCTGCGCGATCCGAACGCAGGCCTCGTCGCAGCACTCGAAAACGGCGATGGAACGCCCGCCGCGATCATGACCAAGGCGGTGGTCCGGGCTGCACAGAAGCTGGACAACCCGTCGATCCGCGAAGCCTTCGTGATCGCGCGGAACGAGAGTGCCATTCTCGACATCGAGCGCGTCGCGGAGCTGGCGAAGCAGCCGGCGGAGACGGTCATCGCCGATCTGCTCGACAGCAAGGCGATCTACCGGACGCCGGGCGGCGGCTACGAGACCAGCGACCGCTATCTCGCCGGCAACGTCAGGGTGAAGCTGGCGGCGGCGCGCGAGGCGCTGGACGGCGGCGAGGACATGGCAGCTTCTGTCGCCGCGCTCGAAGCGGTGCAGCCGCCGGATGTGCCCTATTTCCAGATCGAGGCGCGGTTCGGCGCCGACTGGGTCGATGCCGGGATCAACCGCGCCTTCATCATCGAAACCCTCGGGCTGGCCAACCCCGACGAGAACGATGTGAAGCTGACCCGGGCGATGACCGGATGGCGCGTCGAATTCTCCGACCGCGTCGCACATATGCCCGGCGCCTCCGACATCACCGGCGCGCCTCTCCCGGGTCGGCGAGGCACCGGGCTTTCGCTGGCCCGGTTCTTCGAGGCGACGCTGAACACCCAGACCATCACCGTCACCTATGAGGACCAGGACGGCACCTACAAGGATACCAGGGCAACGGAGACCGCGAACCAGAAGGCCGCGGATCTCCGTCAGAAATTCGGGGCATGGCTCTGGTCCGAGCCCGAGCGCCGCGTCGAGGCGGAGCGCGCCTACAACGAGGCGATGAACAACACGGCGACGCCGCAGATCGACGGCAGCTTCCTCGAATTCCCGGGCATGGCCCTGACGCGAGGGGATGAGCCGTTCAATCTGCGCCAGCATCAGGCCAACGCGATCTGGCGGGGCATCCTGAACCAGCGCGGCATCTATGGCCATGAGGTGGGCACCGGCAAGACGATCACGATGACCGGGATCGCGGTTGAAAGCCGGCGGTTCGGGCTGGCGAGGAAGCCGCTGCTGATCGCTCACAACGCCAACTCCGCCGCCGTCGCCGCGGAAGCGCAGGACACCTATCCCGGCGCGAAGATCCTCTACATCAACAACCTCTCCCCCGCGACGATCGACACCGAACTCGCGCGCATCGCAACCGACGACTGGGATCTGATCGTGATCCCCCACTCGCTGCTGGATCGGCTGGCGCTGACCCACGACACGCTGATGGTGATGGCCGAGGAGGAAATCGCGGCCTACGAGCGTGAAGCCATCGCCGCCGCGGCCGATGACGGGTTCAGCCTCAGCGTCGAGGACATGGACGATCCCGAGAAGATCAAGAAGATGCGGCTGGGCGTCACCGCGAAGGAGATGGTCAAGGCCCGGAAGAACCTGCTGAACCAGATCGAGAAGCAGGCGCAGCGCGCGAGCCGCGAGGGTGCCATCAGCTTCGAGAAACTGGGCGTCGACATGATCCTTGTCGACGAATCCCACGAGTTCAAGAAGCCGCCGCTGGCCACGCGCATGCAGGTCAAGGGGCTCAACCTCGGCACCTCCAACAAGTCGTTGGCCCTGCGCTTCCTCACCTCCTATGTGAAATCGCAGCGCAATGGCACCGGGGTCCACGTCTTCACCGGCACCCCGATCACGAACACCCTGGCGGAAATCTACCACCAGATGTTCTACGCCATGGACGACGTGATGCGGGCGGCCAAGGTCGATACCTGGGACGGCTTCTTCAAGGCGTTCGCGGACACGATCAGCGACGTCGAACTCACCTCGACCGGCGAGTTCGAGAATGTCGAACGGCTGGCCGCCTTCATCAACGTCAGCGAACTGCGCCAGCTCGCCGGCCAGTTCATGGACATCGTCTTCGCCTCCGACATGCCGGAGTTCAAGCCGCGCGCCACGGCGGACGGCAAGACGATGCGCAGCAAGGATCTGACCGACGCTGATCGCGACTTCCTCGAAAACGGCCGCACCGAAAAGCCGCAGGGCCGCCCCTACAAGAAGATCATCAACGACATCGGGCCGATGGGCGGGGACCAGCGTCGCATCCTCGACGAGGTGATCTATTACGCCCGCGCCTTCAAGCAGGCGAACGGGAAGCAGCGGCGGGAGATCATGCGCGGCGGTGGGCCGGACTCCCCCATCGTCTTCAACAACGTCCCCAACCGCGCCTCGATGGATACGCGCCTGCAGGAGCCCGACGCCGAGGACCACCCGCTGTCCAAAGCGAACCGGGCGGTCAGGAGGATCGCGCAGATCTACCTGGACCAGCCGATGGCGACCCAGGTGCTGTTCATGGACGAGGGCTACTCCTCGGAAACCGTGTCCACGCGCACCGATGCGGACGGCAACAAGACCCGCACGAAGAAGCGGAAGTTCAATCTTGCCGACGACATTGTCGCGAAACTGGTTGCCAAGGGAGTTAGGCGCGAGGAAATCGCCATCGTCGCCGGCGGGGTCAGCGCCGAGGAGAAGAAGGCCATCGCCGACGCGATGAACGCCTTGAAGATCCGCGTCGTGATCGGCCAGACCAAGACCCTGGGTGTCGGCGTCAACATGCAGAAATACCTGCGGGCGATGCACCACCTCGATGCGCCATGGATGCCGGGCGATCTCGAACAGCGCAACGGCCGGGGCGAGCGGCAGGGCAACACCTGGAACACGGTGGAGGAATACCGCTATCTGACCGAGGGGCTTGATGGCCGGCGCTGGCAGGTTCTGGCGATCAAGGAACGCTTTATCAAGGCCTTTCTCAGGGCAAAGGAGGGGGTGCGGGTCATCGAGGGCGACGCCACCGACGATGCCGAGGCAATGGATGGTGGCTCGCTCTCCGACACCTTGTCCGAAGCCGCCGGTGACCCCCGCCTCATGCTGGTCTCCAAGCTCAACAAGGCGGTGGAGAGGCTGCAGGCGCGCGAACGCATCCATGTCGCCGGCATCGCCGATGCCACCCGCCGCATCCGCCAGATCACCGCCCAGACCGAGGCGCTCGAAAAGACGCTGCCGCCGCTGCGCAACGATGCCGCCCATGTCGCCGGGATCCGGGCGGCAGGCACCTTCTCCGCCACCGTAGACGGCAAGAGGTTCGATGAACGCGCTCCGGCGGAGGTCGCCATCGCGGAATTCTTGGCGAAAGCCGCCACCCGCATGGGCAAAGGCTCCACGGAGATCGTTCCAGTCGAGGTGAACGGCTTCGCCATCCGCCTGGAGAAGCCGAGCTATTCCTATCGCGTCGAAGACGTGTCGATCGACATCATCCGCAAGTCGGAGCGACGGGTCGGCAAGATGACCCTGCCGTCGATCGAGGCGGCCATCCGCCGGATCGCCGACGCGGTTTCCGACAGCGAAAGGCTGATCGACGAGAACGGGGCGATGCTGGCGCGGCTGGAGCGCGCGCAGGACGAACCGTTCCAGCAGGCCGGGGACCTCGCGAAGAAGCAGGCGCAGCGCGACGCCATCCTCGCCGACATGGAGGCGAACCCGGTGCCGGCACCGGGCTGGCTCCGCGCCGGCGCGCCACTGGACACCCTGATCTATGTCGATGGGGAGGAGCGGGTGGTCACCGGCCATCGCTGGCTCGCCACCGGCTGGTTCGTGTCCACCGAACAAGGCGACGTCCCCTACATGGAGGTCAGGAGCGAAAGCGGCGTCCCGCTCTATGACGAACGCGCCTTCGAGGCTCCGGAGATCTCCGAAGGGTCGAAGATGAGGCGCGGCGATGAGGCGGCGGAAGCCGCCGCGGAGATGCGCGACCGGCCCGTCGTCGCCACCCCGGGAGGCGACGAACTCGCCGAGGCCGATCTCGCCGGGATCACCCGCGATCTCAACGCCGATCTCAAAGCGCACGGGCTCGACCAGAAGGTGACCGTCCGCGCGGTTCGCCTGCTGCTGGGCGCGTCGGGCGTCGAGGTGAAGGGCACCTTCAGAACCGCCGGCGGCGGGCGCATCGACGTTGCCGCCGGGGATGACGCCCGCGGGGTCATGCGCCACGAAATCATCCATGCGCTGCGCAGCGAACGGCTCTGGAACCGTCCGCTCGGGCTGTTCCGGCCGGAAGAATGGGCGGCGCTGGAACGTGCCGCCCGCGCCGATGCCGAGATCATGGACTGGGTGCGGACCCGCTATCCCGATCTCACCGACGCCAAGCAGGCCGAGGAAGCTGTTGCCGAGCTCTATCGGCTCTGGGCGCAGGGCCGTGAGGCCACCGGACCGGCGGGCCGGGCGCTGGCGCGCATCCGCGCCTTTGTCGAGGCCGTGGCAAACCTGCTGCGCGGCCGGGGCTTCGTCTCCGCGGCGATGACGATGGAGCAAATCGCGCGGGGCGAGATCGGGGGACGCGGGCCGCAGGGGCCGGGCGGCAGCCGGCGCGCCGCGGGTGCCGACATGGGCGCCGAGATGCGCGGGCGGGTGTCCATCCCCCGGGTCATCATCGCCGGCGAACTCGCCTCGGTCTCCTCGCACCCAGACTATGCCGCCGCCAAGGCTGGCGATCTTGCCGCCGCGACGCGCCTGGCCGTCGACAAGGTGACCGACGATCTGGTCGCGCAGGTCAGGGCCGCCCTGGGCGATGCAAAGCCCCTGATCGTCCCGGTCGTGGCCGAAGAAGCGACGGGGCGCAACAAGATCCCGCGGGCGGCGGCCGAGGTTCTGGCCGCCCGGCTGGGCCTTGAGCCCGCGACGGGGATCGGCCAGACCAATGCCCCGCACCGCACCGCGCTGGGCGGCCTGGACCGCATCTTCGCGCAACCCGTCTTCAATGGCCCGGTGGAACCTGGCCGGGACTACCTGCTGCTGGACGATACACTGACGCAAGGCGGCACCTTCGCCACGCTGGCCGCCCATATCGAAGCCGGCGGCGGAAGGGTCATCGGGGCTGTCGCCTTGACCGGGAAGCAGTATAGCGCCACATTGACGTTGTCCCCGGAAACCCTTTCCAGATTGCGCGAGCGGCATGGCGACCTCGAACCAGACTTCATCGCCGCCACAGGCCACGGCTTCGACTCCCTCACCGAGTCCGAGGCCCGATACCTCGCGAATTATAAATCCGCTGACGCCGTCCGAGTTCGAGTCCTTGATGAAGGACGACGCCGAGGCGGCGGAAATCATACGGGCGATGCTTCGGGATCCAGCGAGCTACGGGCGGGGCTGATCCCGTCGCGGGACCGGTTCCGCGGGACGCTGGGCCGGATCGACCGGCAGTCGGTGAGCCGCTGGGTCTCCTCGATCATCACCGACCGGATGGCGGCGGAGAACCTGTCGCTTCTCGCGCTGGTGCCGGGGCGACCACTGTTCGCGGAGATGGGGAAGCATCTGAACGGGGCGCGCCGCTATCTGCGGGTGAAGGACGAGATGGATGCGCTGCGCAACCAGTGGCATTCCCGCTCCGCCGGCGTCGCGGAGAAATGGTATGATCTCGCCGCCAAGGATCCCGCCGCGAATGCGGCGCTGATGGACCTCATGCATCGCTCCACCCAGGCCGGCGTCGATCCCACCGGACCCGATACCTGGAACAGCGCGTGGCTGGACCGGGCGCGGGATGCGATCAGCCGCTACGGCGATGACGCCCCGCTCTGGGCCAAGGATCAGGTCGAGTATGCCGCCCGCCGCCGCCGCGCCTACGCCCGCATCTCGGAGATGTATCAGGCCCTGCCCGAGGCGCATCGTGCCCTCTACGGCGAGGTGATGCGGGAATACGACCGGCTGGGCAACGACTTCGAGCGCGCCATCGTCGAGAACATCGAGAAGGCGACGAAGATTGCGATGAAGCGCGCGGAGAAGGAGTATCGCCGCGAGATGCGCAGGATCGCCGACGAGGGCCTTGAAGCCGAGGAGAGGGCCGCGGCCGAGGCCGAGGCGAAGGAGAGACTGGACAAGGTGAAGCTGCGGGGCGGCTGGGGCTCCGGGGCACGGATGAAGGAGTTGCGCCGACAGTTCGAGAGCAACCGGCTCAAGGGCCCGTATTTCCCGCTGGCGCGCTTCGGCGACTATTTCGTGACGGTGCGGGACACCGAGGGCAAGGTCATCAGCTTCTCGCGCTTCGAGACCGAGGCGAAGCAGGCCGCCCATGTCAAGGAAATGGAGGCCTCCCACCCCGGGCGGGTGGAGCATGGCCTTCTGGCGAAGCGCGGGGGGCTGCGCGATCAGGTCGATCCGACCTTCGTCGCCGACATCGAAACGATGCTGGCCGGGGCGGATGTGTCGGCCGAGGTCATGGACATGATCTGGCAACGCTGGCTGGAAACGCTGCCCGACCAGTCGATCCGCACCTCCAAGATCCACCGCAAGGGGCGCGAAGGCTGGAACAGGGACGCCCTGCGCGCCTTCTCTCACCACATGTTCCACGGCGCCCACCAGCTGGCGCGCCTCAAGCATGGCATCGACCTCGAGGATGCCGTCGAGGATGCCTTCGACGAAGCCGCGGTCTCCGCGGACCGCAATCGCATGGTCGCGCTGGTCAACGAGATGAACAGGCGGAAGGAGTGGACGATGAACCCGACCGGCTCCGGCTGGTCGGCTGCCGCATCCTCTCTGGCTTTCGTCTGGTATCTGGGGGTCTCGCCGGCCGCGGCCATCGTCAACCTCACGCAGACCACGGTGATCGGTCCCGCGATGATGCGGGCGGCCTTCGCGCGCACCTCTCTGGGCGACATCGTCGGTGCGCTTGGCCAAGCCGCGAAGGACTTCGGGCGCGGCCGTGGGGCCTCCTGGAAGGATCAATGGAGCGTCGAGAACGCCGACATCGGCGACGCGGAAAAGGCGGCGATGGCGGAGGGCTACCGGCGCGGCGTCATCGACAAGACGCAGGCCCATGATCTCGCCGCGGTCGCGGAATCGGGGGTGGAGTTCAATCCCTGGCGTGAGAAATGGATGCGCCGGATCGGCTGGGGTTTCCATCATGCCGAGAGGTTCAACCGCGAGATCACCTATCTCGCCGCCTACCGGCTCGCGCGTGGCGAGGGTGTTCCCCATGATCTCGCCATCGACCGCGCCGCAGATCTGACCTGGCGCATCCATTTCAGCTATCAGAACAGCGATCGTCCGAGGATGATGCAGGGGGATTGGCCGAAGCTGTTCCTTCAGTTCAGGCAGTTCACCGTCAACTCGCTCTACCGGCTGTTCCGCGACGCCCACCAATCGCTGCATGGAGCCAGTGCCGAGGAGAGGCGGGAAGCCCGGGTGCAGCTGGTGGGCGTCACCCTGTCGATGATGGCGCATGCCGGCATCACAGGCACCTGGGGCTATGGCCTGGTCATGGGGCTGCTGGCGCTGTTCTTCCCCGGCGACTCCGATGACCTGGAGGAATGGCTGCAGGACGCCCTGCTCGCCGAGAAGGACACCCCCGGCGCGGCGGCATGGAACTTCGCCATGGGGGCCGCACTGAACGGGGTTCCCGGGCAGGTCACCGGGATCGCCCTGTCCGAGCGGATCGGCATGCCGAACCTCTGGTTCCGCCCCCCGGACCGCGATCTTGAGGGGCAGGACATGGTGCAGCACTATGTCAACGAAGCCCTTGGTCCAACGGTCGGGATCCTGTTCAGCATGGGCCGCGGCGCCCAGAATGTTGCCGATGGCGACTATGCGCGGGGCATCGAGGCGCTGGTTCCGAAATTCGCCCGCGACGTCATCAGGGCCGGGCGCTATGCCGCCGAAGGCGTCACCACCCGGAACGGCGACCTGATCGTCGAGGATGTCAGCCCCTGGGGCTTGCTCCTGCAGGCCAACGGCTTCACCCCCGCGCGCATCGCCGAACGCTACGACATCAACTCGCGTCTCAAGAACAAGGAGGCCGAGGTCATCGAGGAGAGGAAGCGGCTGCACCGGCGCGCCGGCGACGCGATCCGGGCGGGCGACGCGATCCCGGACGGGGTTCTGGATGCGATCCGCGATTTCAATGCCCGCTGGCCCGAATACCCGATCACCTCCGACACGATCCGGCAGTCGGTGCAGGCGAGACAGCGATCCTCCGAACGGAACGAGGGCGGCGTCAGCCTGAACCAGAAGCTGGATAGACGCCTGCGTGAAGGCCTCGCCCCCGCCATCTACAACTAGCGGGGCGGGGCGACATCTGGTAGACCTGTTCCCGTGAACGCATAGGAAGTGCGCTCCGTTCCCTGCCTCCGGCAGAAACGAGGAGCCACCATGCGGGATCAGGCCGCCGACTTTGCGAAAGACTGGCTGACCCTCGCCTTGGCGGGGCTCGGCATCACCTTTGCCCCACATCAGTGGATCGGCGGGATGTTCCTGGCGCTGGCCGGGGCCGCCTTCGCCATGCGGTCCGACCCGGAACAGGACCAGCGCGAGCTGTGGCTCGTGATGCTGGGCGCGTTCCTCGCCTCCCACCTCGCCGCCATCGCCATCCCGATCTGGCTGCCCAACGCCCCGGTGCAGGCGATCATGGCGATCACCGGCTTCTTCTCCCGCCGCATCACTCGGATGGCCCTCCGGGTCGCCGGGCTGGTCGAGGCGCGATCCGACCGCGTCGCCGATCGCGTCATCGACCGCGTTCTCCCCCCCATCGTCAAGGAGGATTGACGTGATCTTTCAGGGCTCCAAACGCTACCCGGTGAAGGAAATCATCGTCCATTGCTCCGCAACGACGCGCAGCTGGATGGCGAAGGCGCGGACCTCGGAAAAGGTGGCCGAGATCCGCCGCTGGCATGTCGAGGACAACGGCTGGCGCGACATCGGCTATCATCTGGTCATCGACCGCGACGGCACCGTCGCCGCCGGGCGCGGGCTGACCGAGATCGGCGCCCATGTCGTCGGCCACAACAACGGCACGCTCGGGATCTGCCTTATCGGCGGCGGCGCGTCTTCGGCCGAGGACAGTTTCGGCGACCATTTCACCGACACCCAGGCGAAGGCGCTGCTCGAACAGATCGCGCGCCTCAAGCGCCTCACCCGCATCGAGCGGGTGAGCGGCCACAACCAATACGCGGCCAAGGCCTGCCCCGGGTTCTACGTCCCCGGCTGGCTGAAGCAGATGGGGGCGGCCTGATGTTCGTGGCGCTGCTCGCCAAGGCGCGCTTGCTGGCGGTCGGCGCCGTTCTGACCAGCATGCTTCTGCTGCTGGGCTTCGGGCTCTGGCAGCAGCGGCGGGCGGGCGCCCTGACGGTCGCCCTGCGGGAGACGGAGGCGCGTGTCGAGGCGTTCGAGGCCGCGGCCCAAGTCCACCGCGCCCATATCGAGCGGCTGGAGCGGATCGTCAGCGATGCGGCGGCCTTCGACCGGGACATCCAAGAGACGGAGGGGGCCGATGCGCCGCTTGATCCTCGCCTGCTGCCTGCTGCCCGCCGCCTGTGGCCCTGATCCGGCCGCCGGGCCTGTTGCGGTCCCCGCCGACATGCTGACGCCCTGCAGCGGCTGGACCGGCCCCGCGCCGGTCACTCAGGGCGCCCTCCTGCGCGCCGCCCTGGCCGAAAAGGCCGGCAGGCTGTGCGCCAACGACAAGATCGCTTCCATCGACCAGATCCTCCGGTCCTCCCCAGAAGGAATGCACTGATGCCTATCTGCCAGATCAAGGGGATCTTCCGGACCCCCGATGGTGCCGCTGTCCCCGATGCGAAACTGCGTCTCCAATGGACGCAGGGGGTTGCCGGCGATCCCGCGGAACCCACCGTCATCGCCCCCGCCGACGTTCTGGTCACCGCAGATGGTGAGGGGCGCGTCGAGTTCAGCCTGTTCTCCGGCTCCTACACCGGGTCCGTCGAGATCAACGGGCGAGTCGCGCCGCTGTCGCTCACCGTGCCCGACATGGAAACCGTGGATCTGGGCGATCTGCTCGGTCCTCAGTCGGCCCCCGTCCTCCGGGTCGCCCCCTCGATCACCTCCGAACTGCCGGAACCCTTCATCGGCGACACCCTCACCCATGTGCCGGGCAACTGGGGCGGCACCCCGCCCTTCGAGTTCACGTTCCAGTGGCTGCGGGATGCGACCGAGATCCCGGGCGCGGTTGGCGAAAGCCTTGTTCTGGTCGCGGCCGATGTTGCCAAGCAGATCAGCCTGCGGGTGCGCGCGTCGAACGCGATCGACTCGGCCGTTGCCACGACCTCTCCCATCACCATCACGACCCCTGTCACCCCCGTCTTCACCACGCCTTCGACGGTTACGGGGACGCCGATCGTCGGCTCCACCCTCACCGCGACGCCGGGGGCGCTGATTGGCGCCGCGCCCATCAGCGTCGGCTATCAGTGGCTGCGCAATGGTGCAGCGATCGCCGGTGCCCAGGCGTCGACCTACACGCTGGTCAGCGCCGATCACGGCGCCACGATCTCGGTCCGCCTCGAAGCCAGCAACGACCATGGCGTCGCCACCGCGACCGCGACCCTCTCCGCCGCGATCGGCACCTCGCCGCCCACCGTCGTCTCCCCCCCGACCATCAGCGGTGTCGCCCGCGTCGGCGACACCCTCAATCTCGACGAGGGCACCTATTCCGGCGGCGCCACCCTGGATGTTCAGTGGCTGCGCAATGGTGCAGCGATCCCCGGAGCCAAGGCGCTCACCTACACGGTGACCGGCGCGGATCTCGGCGCCAACATCACCGCCCGCGTTATCGCCACCAATGCGGGTGGGCCGGTCACGGCAACCTCGAACCTGCTGGGGCCAGTCATTCCTGCGGGCACCGGTCCCGCCGCCAGCGTCTTGCGCAACTATGTGGATGACGACGGCGTCTTCCCGTTGAGCGCGCCCGCGCTGGTCGGGCAATTTGTGACCGGGGGCGATGATTGGTGGGTGGTGCCGCAGGGCTCCGTTTCGTGGGTCGCGGGCGGCACCGCGCCGTCCGGCGATCTCAACGGGGACGGGCATATCGGCAATGGCGCGATGGTCAACCCGGCGATCGCCACGATTGGCGGCAAACAGGCCTTCGACGGGTATCTCGGCGTCAACACTGGCCCTGGCCTGTCGGTGGCGCACACGCCTGCAGACATGACGCTCAATCCGGACCCGGACTACACGGGGGTGCCCTATCCGCTGACCGTGGGCGAGAGCATCGTCAAGTCGATCCGTCTCGCCGGCGTCACCGACCCCAACCAGTGGCAGACCATCGGCAAATACATCCGCGTCCATGTCCTCGATGCGGTCCCCCCGGCCGACGCCTATCCGCCGTCCGCATCCGGTCTCGACAAGACCCTGGTCCGGCGCTCGGACGTCAATATGTCGGTGCTGCGCTCTGTGGCGCTGCCCGCGAGCATCACCGATCAGAAGGCCGCTGTCTTCAGCCGAATCCCGGAGCATATCTCGGTCTGGGGACGCGGCGGCGAGGCGCGGCGGCGGTTCCGCACCGAGTTGTCGATCGGCAGCGACAATTACTCGGCGGGCCTCGCGCACTGGCATGCCAAGTTCATTGCGCTGGCCCATGATGTCACAACGACGCCGGCTGAACGGCAGATGATCGTCGACACGATCATCAGGTTCGGCATCCACCTGAAAGGGTTGCGCGAACGCGGCTGGAACGACGACGCGAAGGTGGGCGAGGGTGCAGGCCAGTCAGGCGGGCTCAGCCCGTGGCTCTATGCCGCCGCGTTTCTTTTGGGCGATGCGGACCTGCTGGAAATCGCCCGCACCACCGCGACGAACATGGTCCATACCGGGTTCTGGGCGAAGGAGGCCAATGTCGGCCAGGCCGTGTTCGGAGATACCGTCTCCGCGCAGACCTTCCTGCCCGAGCATGTGGATCAACCGTTTGTGGTCCCCACCGTCATCAGTTCGTCGCTCACCCGCTACACCACCATCGGTCTGAACATCACGGCGTGGGAACACATGCCGGTGATGCTGCTGCAGGCCGGCCCGGGCGGGATCGACGGGATCGAGGCGATCCTTGATGGCCCCTTCGACACCACCAACGACCGCGCCGCAAGCCTCGCCTATCTCGCGCAGGCCGATGTGTTCATCCCCGACCTCGGCAGCGTCTACCCGCTGGGCGACGACTGGCGCGACCTGTATGAGGCGGTGCTGAACATCACCGGCCATGAGCAATGGACCGGGCGCCCGATGCAGCTGATGCAGATCGGCACCTCGGGCAGCTACAACGACGATCTCTTCTCGACGCCTGCAGATGGCGCCATCGGCTGGGATGTGTCCGCCTACCAGTATTCGACGCTGCCCGTCACGCGCGTGGACGTGCGCTACAGTCTCGACGGGGTCCAGCATGTCGAAGAAATCGACGTGCCCGCCGCGGGCTCCAAGGGCGGGCTGTTGCGCGGTGCCCCGCACTGGTGCGCGATCCGTCTGGTCAATGCGGCCGGCGAAGGGGCCTGGTCGGAGAGCCACCCCTACAACACGCCGATCACCTCGGGCCAGGACCGAGGCAAGCGCACCCCCACCGGCACGGGAGCGGCTGCGGCCCCCGTCTTCGTCGTGAACCCCGCTGTCCACAAGCGGATCTATCCCGATTGGGACTACCCGGTCTGGGCGCCTGCGGGTGCCGCGCTCGATCCGGGCGAAATGATCGACGGCGAGATGACCCTGTCGGCCGGTGTCGGCTACTGCACCGGCTATCCCGCGCCCAACTACACCTATCAGTGGCTGAGGAACGGGTCGCCCATCGCTGGGGCGACCGCGAAGACCTATGTAACCAACCGCACCACGGACGGGGGCGCCTCGATCGCCTGCGCGGTCACCGCGACCAATGCCTCCGACTCCGCGACGCACACGACCACCGCGGTCTCGGTGCCGGAGGAGGTCGAGCCGCCGGCGCCCCTGGCCTTCTCCCGGGTCGCGCATGCGCGGGTGGAGACTGCGCCCGGTTCGGGCGTCTTCGCGACCCCGCGGATCCAGCGCTTCGGCGGCATGCTGGGTGCTGAAGATGGCGTCGCCGGCGCCTTCGCCGGCAAGATCAAGCTGACGGGCGGGGATGGCACCTTCCGGGAGATGTTCGTGACGAATACCGCGGGCACCCGTCACATCCAGATGGAATTCTCGAACATGAACGGTCTCAAGATCCAGATGACCGATGCTGCGGGTGCCGTCGCCATGCTGATCACCCAAGCCGGGGCCGGAGACTTCAACACCGCCAAGGGCGAGATGCTGGTCCTGTCGGCTTGGGACGGCGCGACGGGGGCCAAGCATCTCTACGTCAATGACGTCAGCCGGATCAGCACCAGCGCCTATGTCAACAACACCCCGCTGAAATATTCGACCACCCACAACATCGGGGTGCTGGGACAGACCAACGACTCCGGCCAACTGCCGGGCGAGACCGACTACATCTATTTCGACGACAGCTATATCGACTTCAGCGATCCGGCGAAGCGCGCGGTCTTCGCGAGCCCGCAGCTGCTCGGCGCCTGGGGCAAGGGCGGCAATGGCAAGAGGCCGCTGTGCTTCTTCTCCGGCCCCGCCAGCGACTGGAACAACGGGCTGGCGAACAAGGGACGGGGCGGCGCCTTCGTCGCCGCAGGCGGCACGTTCACGGACGTCTGATGTCAGGACCGCCCATCCGCTCCGGCGGGTGGGCGGTGACCCTGCGGCGCCGTCACGCCTCCCAAGGCAGGTGCTGCGCTGCCTCGCCGTGGATCAGGTATTGGCGCAGGCGGCCGGCCTGCGCGGTGCGTTCGGCCTGCCATTTCACACGGCGCACCTCGGCCGGCGCGGTCCAGGAGATGGCCCAGGCCGCATCTGCGGAGGCATCCAGCGCGTCGGCCATGACGGCCGATCTGGCTGCATCGACCACAGAGACCGCGGCGGTGGCCGGGGCATTGTCCTTCGAGGCGACCAGACGGACGGGCATGATGTCATCTTCGGCTTCTTCCAGGGCGGCCAGCGCGAGATCCCGATCTTCGTCGGTGGCGTCTCGATCGCGCGCCACGCGGATCGCGGCGGCCGGGCGGCCGTCCTCTGGTCGCATGGCGAGAAAATGCGGAAGCGCCCGCTCGACGAAATCGGATGCGATCAGCCGTCGAATGTGGCCATGGCCCGCGGTGCAATCCAGAACCTGCAGGGCGTCGTGGCTGCCGTTGCTGTCCAGCACGGCGAGGAGCGGCAGCGTCGAAACGAGACGCATCTCCGCCGGGGTTTTGCCGACATGCCTGAGCAACCGCTTGATGCTGCTGGGGCGCAGCTGTGACCGGCAAATCTCGGCGTAGGTAGTGGTCAAGGCGTCGGTCACTTCTGCACCTCGGTCGCGGTCGAGCAGCGAGAGTTGGCGCCCGCCGCGGATTTACCATGCTGACATGCCCGCCGCGCGGAGTCTCGCCGCCGATCTCCGCGGGCCTGCAGTTCCAGGCGGGTCAGCCGGGCCTCCATGGCGCTGGCCTGCAGCTTGACCTGGTCCAGTTCCAGCTGCGTCGCGGTGAGCCGGTCGAGCAGGTCGAGGATGGCGGCCTGTTCGACGGAGAGGGTTCCCGGGATCTGTTCAGCCACAGGTTTTCCCCTCTGCCATCATCTCGGCCACATCATCGCCTGATCGGCTGCGGCGCGCCGGCAGCGCGCCCAGATGCGGCTGATCGCTTCGCCTGGCTTCCGGCGCCGCTTGGCGCTGGCATAGGCCCGGCGCATGGCCTTGGGGACCGCTGACCAATGCTTCTGGCAGATCCACTCGCCGAACCCCTCGCGGTTGTGGTGGGTTCGCCGGCAGAACGGGATGCAGCATCGCAGCCGGTCAGCCATTTGCGATCTCCAGCAGCACGTCGCCATGACAGGGGCCGTGGGGGCACCAGCAGGCGAGGTTCTTGCCGCGCAGCTCGCGCCGGATCGCATCGACGAGTGCGGCTTGCTCGGGGCGGGCGAGGTAGTCGCGGTAGAGCCCGACCAGATAGTCCCGGCTGCCGTCGCCATCGGCACCGGCCTGATAGGGGTTTCCCCATCGCGTCGAGCGGTCCACCTTCACGGTGTTGGGCGGCATGCGCCAGCCCTTGGTGCGGCGGAGTTGGATGCGGTCAGGCATCTTTTTCCCGCTGAGAAGGCGCCTCTACGCTCAGGCTGATGTGGAGACGCTGGTTGTCTTGAACGAAGTGCAGGGTTGGGTTTTCCGGGTATGGCCCGCCGTATACGTAGCGCCAGCCGAGCCGGGCCAGCACCTGCTTGATCTCGGCGGCCTCCCTCAGAACGTCGATTTCGCGGATGGTCATGGCTGCGTCCCCGGCATCTGATCCCAGGTGCGGCCGTCTATCGCCCAAGCCCAAATACGCAGATCCCGCCCGAGCCGACCGGATCGCGCATCGCGGCCACCGCCGCCACCGCGCCCGATCATCGTCCAGCCGTCAAATCGGTAGGTTTGGCCGTTGTGCAAATCAGCGTCTTGGTAACTGACGGCTACCTGCCGACGATGCACCGCTGCGAGGGGCGGAAAGATGAATTCGCGCCAGACCCGCAGCATGACGCGGCAAATGTGAGGACGGCAGGCGCAGAGGCGGGCCAACTCGATGCACTCGTCGCGCCTAAGCCCGGTTTGACCGACCACCTCTCGCACCGTCTCACTGGTCGCGATGACGGCCACCGAAACGCCATTATGATACAGCGCGTAGTTCGCCTCCAAGGCAAACTTCGGTCGCTCTAGCGGCCCCATCTTGTGGTTCCACTCGACCAACAACCTATTCAGGGTCAGCCGGTCAATTGCCTCAACGTGGACCAGCGGGGCGATCAGCATCCGACCACCCCCGGCATCTGATCCCAAGGGCGGCTGTCGAGGTGGCGGCCGGCCCGGGCCTTGCCGATGCGGTGAAGGACGGTAACGGGGAACGTGCCTTCGTCCCGCGCGCGCATGAAATCGGCCCCGCGTGTGCAGTGACGGCCAGCCGCATCAAGGCAGACCCCGCCGTTGACCCAAGTCGGCGCCTTGTTGATCCAGGTCTGGAAGTCGGGGAAGGTGCGAAACACCTGTTCGCCGGTCGACGTCATGACAGACCCCGGCCCCCACTCGCCCCACTGCTTGAAGAAGAACGGGACGCCCGCCGCGACGCACTGGTCGCGCAGGGACCGCGCCCAGTCAGGATGCATCGGGCGCGCGTGGCGGCCGCTCTCGCCGCCGACGATGACCCAGTCAAGTAGGCCGGTATTTCCCGAAAGATCGCACCGCCGGAAGCCGTCTGCGGCGCCAAAGGTGGAGGCGCCAACATAAGGCCGCGACCCGATCCAGGTCCGCAAATCGACAGGCCCGAGCAGAGGCTCCGCGCTCAGGAACCGCACCGCTGCCGGGGTGGCCAGCAGGTGCGGGATACGCGCGTCTGCTGTGGCCTGATCCTCGATCGACGTGCCGAGCCAGACGTTTGGGAGCGGCCAGTGATCACGATGCGCCGCCTCGGTTCCTTTCGCCAGAAGCTCCGTCGGCAGGACGGTTGCCCATCGCGCGGAGTATGACAGATACTCCCGCATCCTCTCCGGGCGCTTGGTCAGCACCTGAAACGTGTGCTGCGGGCAAAGCGCCATGACCGCGAAAACCCGGTCGATCCATTCGTCGGGCACGGACTCGTGGAAGAGGTCGCCGTGCGCGCAGACGAAAACGCGCCGCGGCCGGCGCCAGCGCAGAGGCTGATCCAGCCACTGCTCGTTGAACCGGACCTCGCCGGTGAACTTCGCCTCGCCTGCCGCATTCCGCCGCGCCAGCCCGGCCCGGCTCGGGTGGTGCCGAAGGCGCGTCGTCGCCAGCTCTGCCGCATAGCAGTGCCGGCAGCCCTCGCTCACCAGCGTGCAGCCGGTGATGGGGTTCCACGTCGCGTCGGTCCATTCGATCGTGCTGTTCTCAGCCATCGTGCCGCTCCTGCATTGGAGATCGCCGAACGCATTCATCGAGCATCATTTGCCCTCCTGCCTGTCGTCGTGGCGGGGGTCGCGGTATCCATCCACCTTGCAGCGCTGGTTGGGGAGCAGGATCGAGGGGTGCGCTTTCGGCCTCACCTCCTTACATCGAGGACAGGGGACACCAAGGCGCGCGCGGCGCTCCTTGCGGTCGTTTTTCAGGTCGTTGAAGTAATCTCCCATGTCACCCATGGTTCGCCTCCTCGTCCAGCTTGGCGAGGGCGGCACGGGCGCGCCGATAATCGGATACCAGGAGCCGGAACTTCGCCCATTCGTCATCCGCCCACTCCCGGCCAAGCTCTTTCGTTTCAATATCCAACTCATCAGCGCACTTGGCGAACGGTTGCAGCGCCACTACCAGCGCATCCCGCTCGGCGGTCAGGCGCTCGACCAGCGCGTCCCGCTCGGCGGGCCGGATGTATTCTACCCCGCGCCCAACCCCCCTGTGAAAGGTCCATTCCTTGTCAGGGTAGGCGAAGATGCGTTCCGGCATATCCGCCCCCACCGGTTCGCTGCTGGTCGCCTCGGCGGGGCGGCTGGCGAGGGCGGCGGCAGCACGGCTTGCGGTCGTCGTGGTGGTCGCGGGGTCAAGACGGGCGATGCGACAGGTGGTCCGATGGTCGGCAAGAAGCGCCTCCACCAGCGCCGTGTTGTCCGTGGGCGCAGCGGCGGGGGGGGGCGGGCCGATGTTATCCACTATCCGCGCCACAACCTTCCCACAGTAGAGGCAGGTGACAACGCCTGTGATGCAGTTCGCGGATTCGGCGAAATGCGAACAGCCGCACGGTTCTTCGCGGACAAAGCGATACGGCTTCCACGCTGTCTCCTGCGGGGCGGCGTCTTTGAGGCCGTCGATCAGCTCGGCTACCTCATACGGCACCCTGAACTGCTGACCGTTGATGACGATAATGCGGTCTTCGCTATCCGTGTTGACGGCGGGATCGGGCGCGGGGTCAACCGGCGGGAAGTCGATCAGGTCGAAGGGGCTGGCTTTGTCGTCGTCAATCCAACGGCCATCTGCCACCCAGGAAACCGGCCAGCGCGAACCGTCTGGCTTAATGATATCCCCAACTATCGGACAATTGCCCGGCGCGTCGATGCAGGTGACCACGGCATCCCATCCGCAGTTCGTCTTGGCGTGGTAGGGCAGTTTCATCATTTGCTGCCTCGGGCGGCGAAGCCCTGATCGCGGGCGATGTTGAGCGGCCCGCGATCCGCCTCGGGGGTGACGCGGACCTTCGCCCGCCATGCCTCCTGAATCTCGTCGGAGGTGGCACCGGCCGACACGCCCAGCACCGTCCACCACGCGGGCGTGGCATCCGCGGGCGGCGGCAACGCAGCGGCGAAGCCCCGGAACGAGGCCCTGGCCATCTCGATGCCGGCGTGCCGCAACTCGGTCCTGCGCGCCTCGATGACATGATGCACGGCCTGCAGGTTGTCCTCGATCTTGGCGTAGCGATCGACGGCGATGCAGCGCAACTCGCCATCCCAGGTGAACCAGACCGCGATGCCGGGATCTGCGGGGCGCTGCCGGCCCAGGGCGGCGTTCGAGGTGATGACCATGTCGGCGAGCCGCTGGCCGCTATCCGCGGCGAAGGCGGCAAGGCTCTTCTCGACATTGGCGATGGCGGCCGGCAAGCCGGTCTTGAACAGTGACGCCGAGGGCTTGGCGCTGCGCGGGACATGATCCGGCCATGCCAGCGGGTAAGGGGCGATCGACTTCATAGCGTCTCCTCAAAAAGGGTCATCTGGACCGGGGCGACCCGCTCCACCGGCGGCTCCCAGATCCACGGGCCGGAGGCCGTGGGCAGCCGCGAGAGTGCGCCACGCATATCCTGCTGCCAGCGGGTGAACTCCGTTGCCGAGCAGGCGCAGAGCGCGTGACCGGGCGGCCATCCCATCAGCCATTCGACGAACCAGGCGTTCAGCCGCCGCCGCCTCCATGCGGCCAGCCGCAACCATCTGCGCCGCAACGTCGGCGACACCGACGACATCGCCCAGCGAAAGAGCTGGCGCGAGATCGGGCGCCAGATCGAGGGTGCGACGCCAGATCTCCATTTCCGCTGGACCGGGGGCGTGAAGCAGTGGGCGACGAAGTTGGGCAGCTGGTCCAGATGCAGCCGGCCGGTCCCGTTCGTCAGGTGGTCGGCACCATTCTCGCCCTTCCAGTCCCGGGCCGCCGGCGTCGGCCATGTCTGCGCCTGCTGTCCGAGATTGATGCCCTGCCGCGGCAATCCGCGCTGCATCAGTGCCTGACCTCGGGCCGCGAAGGTCTCCGGGGGCTCGTCGTAATTCATCAGGCCCGCCGCCGGCGTCGCCCACTGGATCGCCTGCCCCTGCAACGTCAGGCGCTCCGCCTCCGGGTTGCCGTGGTCCCGTGTATAGGGGCCGACCGATACCCGCGGGGTCTGCCACGAACCTGCTATTGCGCTCAGGCCGGGGCTGCGTCTCGCAAGTTCGCTCGCCGTCGCCGTCCCGTGAATGTCCTGATCGGACGCCAGCGCGGTAGGCCACGATGAAGAGGCGAGGGCGCTCATGCGCCGCGCCTGTTTCAGCCGACGTGAAGAGGCCAGCCGCAACCGCGAAGCCCAGGTCTCGAACCTCTCGCAGCACGGTTTCACCGCCAAGGCTGATGTGGCCGGCGACGTTTTCGAGGAAGACCCAGCGGAGGCCGGGGCCAAGCTCGTCGATGATGCGGGCGATGTGGGGCCAGAGGTGTCGCGGATCGTCGGCGCCCCGACGCTGTCCCGCGTGGGAAAACGGCTGGCAGGGATAGCCGGCGAGCAGGGTGTCGATGTGGCCTCGCCATGGCCGTCCGCTGAACAGCTTGAGATCGTCCCAGATCGGGGCGGGATGGAGGTAGCCGGCGCGCTGGGCGGCGATAAGGGATTGGCGCGGATAGTCGTCGATCTCGACAAAGCAGGCGGTGGCAGCGCCCGGCTCGGCAAGGCCAAGACCCATGTCAAGTCCGCCGCCGCCTGCACAGAGGGAGAGGCAGTTTCGGGGAGCCAGCACCATGTCATCGACCCACCCAGCACATCAGCGCCAGCGCGGCGAGGCAGGAACCGATCGTCATGGCGAGGTCGAACCGGGTCCAGCGATAGGCCTCCCAATCGGCGTCGGGGGTGTGGTCAGGATCTTCGATGTGGCCAGGGGGTTCGGAACGGTCCATCAATCCGCGTCCCCCCAAGGCTTCCGGCCGCTGGGGTTGTCGTCGAAGCCGGCGGTATAGGCCTCGATCTCCTCAACGGACAGATCGGTGGCCTCCTCGACGCCCATGTCATCCAGCCATTTGTGCGGGCGGAATCGGCGGCCGTAATAGGCGTCGGCGTCGCCCCTGTCATAGGGGGAACCATGGGGTGCGATGGCCCGCAGAGGCGGTCTCGCCTCGTCCATATTTGCTGCACGGTCTGCTGCACCGATTGCGGCGCGTTGGGGCATCAACCCATTGTTTTGTCTTACATCTGTCGATGTGATGGCGCACTCTCTGTCCGCCACATTCAGATACAGAATCCGTCCAAGGGCCCCGATTGGGGCCTTTTTTCTTTTGTTTCAAAGGGTGTTGGCTGCGCCATCCGCCCTTCGGAGACTGAGCGCTTGCCGCAGAACGGGTCTCCGAATGGCCTGCGTCTCTCTTTGAACGCCCCTCGACGGCGACGGGACGGCGCGAAACATCCTCGAAATTCCAATGGGTTGCTGGGTTCATGGGTTCGTCCTGTTCGTGAGATAATCCGCTGACGGAGACGGACACGAAGGCGCAGGGCGGTCAGAAGGACGGCTCCGTGGCGGCCGATCAGCATGCCTTGGCGCTGGTGCATGGGGCCAGCCACAGCAGCGAATTCACTGCCGGAAGTCTCTGATGACAAACAGACTTCGCGCCCATAGCCTGGCGCAATGTCGAACGGGCCCTGGACGGATGAAGAGAACGACCTGACCGTCGCGGATTACTTCGCGATGCTGGCCGACGACATCTCCGGGCGCCGCTACAGCTGTTGTGTGACAGAGAGATTTGCAGGAAGCCGGAAGAACCCCGATGAAGCCGGAAGAAACCGAATGACGCCTGAAAATCAGGGGCTTGCGGGGAGTTTGGGCATCAAGGGAAGCCGGGGCGCCATGTCTTGCAGTGAGGCGCAGACCGGCCGCTCTGACGCTTGACCAGGGCATGTGGAGGCTCGCTGGCGCCGGCCATGAAGGTGCGGTTAAACGCCAGTAAAACAAGGCTTGAACGGCCCTTCAGCGCTACTCGGGTGCCGTCGGCGGACTGGCGGAACATGCAAATGGGGCCGCATGTTCGTCTGGGATTTGCATGTTCCGTGCAAGGCATTGAATTGACGCGACTTCGACCCGTATCCGGGGCGGCGGCGGCGGCAGCGAACATGCAACTGGTTTTGGGGCTCTAGGCGGGCGTCTTGCCATCGTGGAGGGTCACCGCCGTGCCGCTGGCGACCAGGAACAGCATGCTCTTCCCGCCCCCGGAGATCTCGGAATAGTCGAGGTCCACGCCCACGACGGCGTCGGCACCGAGTGCGTGGGCCTCGCGCCGCAGCTCGTCGAGAGCCTGGACGATGACGAGCGACAGATCCTCAACCCGAATACCCTAAACTTCAGTTACGGTATTCCCCCGAGGCGTGTCGGCAATGCCGACGGTATTCGAGGCGAAAATCGCGGAAATCCGCACGCCGCACTGGTCTCCGAAGCGGCCTCTATCCGCTGATGGCGACGAAAGGGTGTCCCGTCTAGTGGACACCCTTGGCCGGCAGCAGACCATGACGGCCGTCACGGAGGACTGTCTCTACGCCCTTATCATGATGAGCCGGAAACCTGCCGCGAAGCGGTTCCGCAAGCGGGTGACTGTCAGGTGTCGCTCGAAGACGGCTGCCGCCAAGGAGCACAGCGGGTGTCACCCTCCGCCCAACGGGCAAATCCGTCTGCCATGAAGCCCTGAGCACCAATGTTTGCGAGCTTAATCCGAACCCGCGCACCTTGGGGCACCTTCTCGACCCGGATAAGCACCTGCGGCGCCTGGACGATCATTGAGGCGTACTGCACGATTTCGCCATATCCGAGGTCAGGATAAAGTTGGCTGTTGACCTGAATGCCGCCCCCTTCTCCCTGGCATCGCCAGTAGGTGCGGTTCATCCGCGAAAACACCTGCTGGTAGTTCTCGCTCACCACCACCTCGCGGTCAAACGGCTTGGTCTCAAAGTCGTCGGACGAGGTGCAGCCAACCAACAAAACGGTAACCCACGCTAAGTGCCTAAAAGTCATAGAAATTCACTCCCGATTCGTGTGCCCCCACCAAACCACCCGACCGATGATCGAAACCGATCGGGTTGGTCTGAACTCGGGCGGATAACTTGGATTGTCTGATAGAAGTGCTAGGTTTCCCGGCGAGGCAAGCTCGATGCGCTTCACGCGCGCGGCGCCGTCGTCGAGGAGGGCATAGATTGGCGCCGGCCGCTTGTCCTGCGGATCTCGCACTTTAATCGGTGGCTGAGCCCGGGCCCGATCAACTAACAGCATGTCCTGATCGTGGATCGTCGGCGCCATGCTGTCGCCGGCTGTCCGTGCAATTACGGCATTGGCAGGTGAAACATGGAGCTGCCTGAGCCAGTCCTTACGGAACGCGAGATGGGCGATCACCCGCTCGGATTCGTTCTCGCTTCCGGCGCCTGCGGCAAGAGATGCCCGATGCAGTGGAACCAACGCGAACTCGGTCTGTGATGCCGCCTGAACCGGCTCATCTGGTCGACGAGGACCAAAGTAGCATTCAAGGTCCAGCACCTCCGCCAAGCGGGCCAAGGCGAAGTAGTTGTACCGCCGGTCTTCAGGGTTTTTAGCCCGGGCTAACCGCATGTTTTTGATCAGGGAGTAGTTGCCAACGGCCAGCTTCGACGCCGCCGCGTCGGAGAGCCCCTTCTCCGCCAGTGCGGCATCTATGGCTGCCAGAACCTCATCCATCGACGCACGGTTAGCCGATTCTGGCTAACTCGACAATAGTTAGCCACATTGGGCTTGATCTTGATGGCTCAAATTGGCTATGAATTGTGCATGGATCAGAGAACCACCTTTATTCTCCTCGCCGACACGCTCGCCCAGCATGATGGCGTGACGCATTTCGCCATCTCGATGCGCGCCTTCGGCAAGGGAGACTTCTTCAAGGGCCTGAAGGAGGGTGGCGACTGCCGTACGGCGACCGCCGCGCGCCTGATGCAATGGTTCTCGGACCACTGGCCCGCCGACTTGGACTGGCCGCGCGACATCCCCCGTCCTCAGAAAACCAAGGAGAAGGCCGCATGATGCGCCTGTCCCGCCTGCGTCGCAGTGTGGCGCTGTTCATCTGCCCGGAGCTGGCACCCAGCTCCTATCTGGATCCGTATTTTGGTCCGGGTGGGGCGCTGCTGCGCAGCGGGGTAGCTGCCGAGACTGCCGGCACGCGCAATGCGTTTGCCAGTCTGCGTCGCGCGGTCGAGGCTGCGTTTCCCGAGGGACAGGTGCCCTCCGCGGAACGGCTGAAGGCCGAGGTGACGGACGGACAGATGCCCTCCGCGGAACTGCGATCGAAGGCCGAAACACCGGATGGGGAAACGACCGCCGATCGCCTGCGCGCCTTCAGGAGATCGCGGGAGCTGTCACAGCGGGCCTTGGCCACGGCACTCGGCGTCAGCCAAGGATATATCGGCAACATAGAGGCCGGGCGGAGCGAGCCGTCGCGCAACTTCCTTCGGGCACTGACGGAGCGGTTCGGCGTCAGCGCAGACTGGCTGCTGTTCGGGCGGGGTGCGCAATGACCGCGGATACCTCGACCTTCGTTGCCTCAGGCCGCGTCCTTCTTCCCCGCCTGCGCCGCAGCGTGGCGCTGTTCATCTGCCCGGAGCTCCACGTGAGCCCCATCGATGTCGAGGCAGTCGCACCGCCCGAGCCGGAGCTGCACAGCAGGTTCATGACTGCCGAGGAGAAGTTCAATCTCGAATGCCGGATCTACTTCGCCGCCAATCCGTGGCGCGAAGTGCTGGCATGGCTGAAAGAGTGCCAGGACCGTGGCGTCTGGCGACTGCCGGAAGATGGCAATGCATTTGTCGGCGAATTGGTTCTTCTGGCAGCCACTATCTCGGGACCAGCGGTGCGAGGCCGCAAATGACCCTCGCACGCGCCAGCTTTCCCGCGGACAGGGGTCAGCCTTCGTCCGATGGCCTGAAGAACTCCCGCACGTATCCCTTGACCTCCTCATTGCCTGCGATCGCTTCCGAACGCGCCTTGATGCGCTCGACCTGCGCGTCGTCCAGTTCGTCGAGCATCGCCTTGATCACGCAAGACCGCGCGCCGATGTACCTGATCAGGCCGACGTTCACCTTGCTGGTTTCGGCCATGATCTTCTGCGTCAAGCGCGCCTCCAGTGCCTGGAGGTCGCGTGTGAAGTCTCCGTTGTTCGGCAATCGTATCGTCCTTGGATGTTGTGGTCATTCAGGGATGAAGGCTCCGAGGGGCGCTGTGAACACCCCTTGGAGCCGCCAGTTTAGCATGCGGAACCCGCTCGGCATAGCCGGGAGGTTCGCATGATGTTCCTCGCGAAACCCGCTCTCCGCGCCGACGAGCAGGCTGCCACCACTCGGCATGCGGCGCGTGAGCCGGCCAGCCGGCGCAAGGTCCTGCGCGCCGGCTGGCGCTGGCTCGTCCGGCTCAACGCCCGGATCGAGGAATGCTGGATCGGCGATCTGCTCGGGGCCTTCTGCCTCGGGCTGACCGGCATCGCGCTCGTCGTGGCCGCGGGGGTGCTGCAATGAGCCCCGCCAAGCGCCTTGCGCGCATCAACCAGCTGGTGACCGAGGCCATCGCGGCGGATCACCTGATGTCCGATCCCACGCAGCCCGGCGAGGCCCGGGACCAGGCGACCGACGGCTATGTGAGCGCCGTCGACGGCATCCTCGCCGAGCTGAAGGCGCTTCGCGCCACCGGCGATCTGGCGGCGCTCCTCAACTTCCTGAACCGGAGGGATCGATGACGGATCAGCAGCAGTTCCGCGTGACCGAGCGGCCGCTCGGCTGGACGGTGACGAGCGGCGGAGAGCGGGTCAGCCCGGTCTTCGTCCGGCGGGAGACGGCAGAGGCCTTTGCAGCCCGCCTCTCGACCACCCGGGCGCCACAGGACCGGCCCTGCCTCAAGTGCGACCGGGTCTTCGCCAGCGAGGGTATTCACGACCGGCTCTGCCCGATCTGCAGCCGGGGCGAGGCCGTGGCCTGGGGCGAGCGGGCGCCCGGCCTGCCGGCGATGCGGAAGGCCGCGCACTCCTCGGGACGTGCGGGCCTCAGATGAACGCGGCACCGCTCGCCTCGCCCCGGCTGCAGCGGGTGCTGACCCTGCTGAAGGACGGCCGGCCCCATACGACGCGCGACATCGTGCGGCGGGCGCGGGTGATGGCGGTGAACGCCTGCATCGCGGAGCTGCGCCAGCACGGCGCCGAGATCGACTGCCAGGCGCAGATCGTGAACGGCGCCCGCCGATTTTACTACCGGATGACGAAGGAGCCGACCTCGACATGACTAAACCCCAGCCGCTGCAGATCGATCAACTCCTCGCCCGCATCGATTGGGATCTTCAGACCCTTTTCAAGATGGTCGAACGCCTCTGCGCCGAGGCGCATCTCGACGACGCGAGCATTGAGCAGATTATGTCCGAAAAGGACAGCGCGCGGCTCGAGATCATTTCCGACACGGCTGATGAGGTCTTGGTCAAGGCGACGTCGCTGATCACCGAGGCCCGCTTGGCGATCCGCACCATCAAGGGAGCCGTCGCATGAAATTCCTCAACGGCGGCAACGTGATCCGGCTTCCTCTCGATCAGATCGCAGTCGAAGGCCGACTGCGCGAGGTCCGGGAACAAGCGATCGAGAACCTGATGCTGATGGCGCAGGACACCGGCATCACCACGCCGATCCATGTCCGAAAGGTGCAGGGCCGCTACGTGCTGATCGACGGCGCGCATCGGTTGGAGGTGTCGCGCCGGCTGGGGCTGGCAGATATCGCGGCCCTGGTCCTGGAGTGCAGGGCCGACGAGGCCCGCGCCATGGAGGCGAGCAACAACCTGGGCGTTGCGCGGATGACGCCGCTGCAGACGGCCGTCTTCGTCGCGAGCT
Organism: Frigidibacter oleivorans; assembly: GCF_003993775.1. Taxonomy (GTDB): domain Bacteria; phylum Pseudomonadota; class Alphaproteobacteria; order Rhodobacterales; family Rhodobacteraceae; genus Frigidibacter; species Frigidibacter oleivorans. Next base: position 9,613 of record NZ_RJRZ01000003.1, on the reverse strand, counting down.
GGAAACGGGACTATTACGCGATGCATCCCGACCGCGCGCCGGGCACCTTCAAGGGCAACCAGCACACCGGGAATCTGGTCGGGATCAATTTGACCCTGACCAGAACCATCGCCGATGCCTTCGGGGTTTCGGAACCTACGATTAAGCGCGCATTGCAGGCAGGCGAGCGGCTGACGCCCGAAGAAGCTGCCCAACTGGACAGCGCGCCGGGCCGGGTGACGATGGAAGACCTGAAGGCGCTGGCGAAGATCGCGGACCCCGAGGAACGGTCCGCGGTGGTGCTGCGTCTCGCCTCTGGCAATGCCAAGTCCGCCGCCGCCGCGCGGAAGAGCCTGCGCGTTGAAGCCGGCGTTGAAGCCCCGGTGAAGGACCCCGTCGACACGCAGTTCCGCGACCTGTCGGATGCCTGGACGCGGGCCGGAGCTGCGGCCCGCAAGCGGTTCCTCTTCGAATTCGCGCGGGAAATCTGGCACGCGCAGAACTCTGGCGCCGCGCTCAACAACTGGTCCGAGGCGGCGGACGAGACGGCAGCCGCGGAAGAGGCGGTGGCCGCAGAATGACCCGCCTCACCCCCGATCAGCAATGGTGGAGCCCCCAGGAGCTGGCCGAGAGCGGCCTGCCCGATCTGCCCTCGACCCGGCAAGGCGTCGATGCGCTGTGCAAGCGGCTGGCCTGGCGGACCGATCCCCACCTCGCCCGTCGGCGAGCCGGCCGTGGCGGCGGGTGGGAGTACAGCTGGCGCCTGCTGCCCCTGCGCGCGCAGACTGCGCTGCTGAAGGCGGCTGCGGCGCCCCGGGACGAGGCACCGGCCCCCATGGAGCGCGGCGAGGCCTGGGCCTGGTTCGAGGGACTTCCCGAGAAGCCGAAGGCCTCCGCCCGGAGCCGGCTTGCCATCCTCCAGCAGGTCGAGGCGCTGGAGCCGCCGCTCGGCAAGAACCTCGCCGTCGAGACGGTGGCGCGGCAGGCGCAGATCGCATCCCGCACGATCTGGAACTGGTTCGGGATGGTCGAGAGCGTGGACGCCGCCGACCGGCTGCCCTACCTCGCCCCCCGGCACCGGGCCGCAGCGCCGAAGCGGGCGAAAGCGCAGGCCTCCGACGAGTTCTATACCCTGCTCAAAGGGCTCTACCTGCGGCTCGAAGGACCAGGCTTCAGCCATTGCTGGCGCGATGCCATGAAGATCTGCAAGGGCAGCGGCCTGGAAGGCCTAACCGAACGCACCGCCCGTCGGTGGCTCGATGCCAACGTGCCGATGCTTGACCAGGTGTTTGCCCGCGAAGGACTTTCGGGCCTGCGTCGGCGCTTCCCGCCCCAAATCCGCGACCGCAGCACGATGGCCGCCCTGCAGATGGTGAACGCCGACTGCCACAAGATCGATGTGTTCGTCTGGTGGCCAGGGGTGAAGAACCCGGTGCGCCCCCAGCTGATCGTCTTCCAGGACATCTATTCGGGGAAGATCCTGTCCTGGGCCATCGACCTCAATCCCAACAAGGTCGCTGTGATGCAGGCCTTCATGAAGATGCTGAAGGACTACGGCATCCCGCAGCATTGCCTTTTCGACAACGGGATGGAGTTCGCCAACAAGGACATGACGGGCGGCGCGCAGCACCGCTTCCGTTTCAAGTTGGCTGAGGAAGAGCCTATCGGCGTCCTCGGCATGCTGGGAATCGGCATGAGCTTTGCAACCGTCGCGCACGGGCAGGCAAAGCCGATCGAGCGGGCCTTCAAGGACTTTGCCGAGGACATCGCCTTGGATCCCCGTTTCGCCGGGGCCTATGTCGGCAACCACATCGATGCCAAGCCCGAGAACTACATGTCGAAGGCCATCGACCTCAACTACTTCGTCGATGTCGTCGAGGAAGGGATCCACGAGCACAACGCCCGCCCCGGCCGCCGGTCGCATACCGCCCAGGGCCGCAGCTTCGACGAAACCTTCGCCGAAAGCTACCAGCGCACGCCGATCCGGCAGGCCAAGGAAGAGCAGCTGCGGCTGTGCCTGATGGCGATGTATGTGCGCAAGTTGCACCAGAACAACGGCCAGATCACGCTCTACAAAAACAGCTACTGGTCGGAATGGATGAGCGAGATCGCGGGTCAGACGGTGACCGCGCGCTTCAATCCCGAGGATCTGCACGAGGGGGCGTACCTCTACAGCATGACCGGGGAATATCTCGGATTCGCCGCCTGCCGCCAGAAGTCGCACTTCAAGGACATCGCTTCCGCCCGTGCCCTTGCCAGGGAAAACAGCCGCCGCCTCAAAGAGGCCCGCGCGCGGCTGTCCGATCTGCGCCCCCTTTCGATCGGCCAGATCGCAAAGCGGCTTGATGCCCTGCCGAAGCCGCAGCCATCGCCGCTCGAGGCTGTCGTGGTTCAGCTCGACCGGCTCAATCAGATCGAACTGCGCAAGAAGGGCGGCGGCCTGATCCAGGCGGCATTGCCGGTGCCCGACACGTCGCGGGACGAGGAGCTGACGGTGCTGCAGGTCGACTTCGCGCCAAAGCCCGAACCGGTGCAGCAGGATCCGGAGGTCGCGCGCTTCTGGCGCCTGCTCGACATCGAGAACCGGATGGCGGCCGGCGAGGCGATCCCGGCGGAGGACGCCGAGTTCTGGGGCCGTCTGCATACCCACCCGGTCTATCTCGCGCAGCGGGACCTGTTCGACCGGCACGGCGCGCAGGCCATCGGATAAAGGCGCCGCCGGGGTCGGGCTGGCCCACGGCGGCGGATCGTGACGAGGGGAGAAGAGCATGTTGGACGGAAGAGACGAAATCAACCTGGTGAAGAACGTGGCACCGCTGCGCAACGTCATGTTGCTCGGGGCGCTGATCCGCAGGGTGACCGGGCGGGACGAAGGCATGCCGGGGATGGCCTGCTTTCACGGATTTTCCGGCTACGGGAAGTCCCAGGCGGCCCTCTACAACACCCAGGCGACCCGGGCCTGCTGGGTCGAGGTCAAGTCGGTCTGGACCCGGAAAACCCTGGTCGAGAAGATCTGCAAGAACCTCGGCATCCCCTCCGGCCGCACGGTGGCAGACAGCGTCGAGAAGATCGGGGAGGAACTGCTGAAATCGGCCCGCCCGCTGCTCCTGGACGAGGCGCACATCCTCTGCACCGACAGCATGATGAAGCTGGTCCACGATATCTATGAGAGCTCTCACGGCGCATCGGTGATCCTGATCGGCGAGGAGTCGCTGCCGCAGTCGCTGGTGCGGTGGGAGCGGGTGCATAACCGCATCCTCGCCTGGGAACAGGCACAGCCCGCGGACCTGCGGGAGACCAGCGTGTTCGCCAGGCTCAAATGCCCCGAGCTGACGCTGTCGCAGGCGGTCCTGGAAAAGACACTGGTCGAGTCTCAGGCGGTCGCCCGGCGGATCGTCTCGAACCTGAACCAGGTCAAGGACTACGCCCGGATCGAGGGCAAGACCGAGATCGGGGAGAAGGACATCCCGCATATCCGCTGGATGGACGGCCGGGCGCCGGCGCCCCGGAGGATCCACTGATGGCCGCGCTCGCGAAAAGCATGGGCCGGCGCCCCGCCGACCAGAACGGAGACGGCCGCCAGGCGATGTGGCTGGCGCTGAAGAAGGTTCCCGACCGGATCACCGTGGCCGAGCTGGTGCAGCGCACGAAGCTGAACCGGTCGACGGTCACCCGCTACCTCAAGGCCCTGACCGAGGCCGGGCATCTGGAGTTCACCGAGCCGCCCGTTGGGCATGCCGGCACCTGGAAGCTGATCAGGGATGTCGGGCATCACGCGCCGCGCGTCCGTGCGGATGGCAGCCGCGTCAGCCAGGGCGAGGTGACCGCCCAGCTCTGGCTCGCGATGTGCGGCCTGCGGGATTTCGACTACCGGGACCTGATGCAGAACGCCTCGATCGACATTCCCGAGGCCACGGCGAAGGACTACTGCAAGCGGCTGCTGGCGGCGGGATATCTGCGGGTGCTGAGCAAGGCCGATCCTTCGCAGGCCCGCATCGCGCGCTACCGGCTGATCCGTGCGTCAGGGCCTCGGGCGCCGCAGGTGCAGCGGGTCCGGCAGGTCTATGACCCGAATACCGGAGCGGTCTATCCGGCGGAGGCCTCGCTGTGACCGGCGCTACTCCCACCGAGATCGCCCGGGCGTCGTGGGGCGACGACATCCCCGACTGGGTCATGGTGCTGGCCAAGGAGTGCGCGACCAGCAGCCAGACCAAGGTTGCCGCGCTGATGAACCGCTCGCCCGCCCTCGTGTCGACCGTCCTGCGCGCCAAGTACGCCGGGGACATGTCGGCGGTCGAGGAGGTGGTTCGCGGCGTCTTCATGAACAGCACGGTCCGGTGTCCCGCGCTCGGCATCATATCCACGGCCGCCTGCCGCGACTGGATGGCGCGGAGCCGGTCGTTCTCGAACGAAAACAGCGAAAGGGTGCGCATGTTCAAGGCCTGCCGCTCCTGCCCCCGCGCCCAGAAGTGAGACCCGGCGCCGACGCGCCGGAGGACATGATCCCCCTCCTGAAAGGAGCCTTGCAATGACCCATTACCCGCCCGCGCAGATCCCGTCCGGCCGAACGGTCCTGGACGGCGTCGAGCACATCCTAGGCCCCGACGGCGCCAAGCTGCCGGTGGGCATCGTCAAGCCCCAGCACGTCATGGAGGACGAGCTGGTGCGGCAGGAGATCGGCCATGCGGTGGCGCTCTCCGAGCAGCTGTCGCGTTTCCTGGGGCACTTCTTCGAGAACCTCGGGGCCTTCGAAGACCTGATCGCGGAGCGCTACGGCGCCACCGTCGGCGGCCGGAAGGGCAACAAGACGCTGATGAGCTATGACGGGCTCTACAAGGTCACCGTCCAGGTCGCGGACCACGTCGTCTTCGGCCCCGAGCTGCAGGTCGCGAAGACGCTCGTCGACGAATGCCTGACCGAGTGGAGCGCAGGTGCGGCCGAAGAGCTTCGAGCCGTCATCACCCGCGCCTTCAACACCGACAAGGAAGGCCAGATCAACCGGGCGGCGCTCTATCATCTGCTGCGGCTGGAGATCTCCGACCCGCGCTGGAAGCAGGCGATGCAGGCGATCCGCGACGCGATGCGGGTGGTCGGCTCGAAGAGCTACGTGCGCTTCTACCGCCGCAGCGCCTCGGATGCGCCCTGGGAGCCCGTCACCATCGATCTGGCGAGGGCTTGACGATGGGGTGGGTATTGCTGGCCGCGGCCCTCTTTCTGTTCATCCCGACCTTCGTCCTGGCCGTTGCGGTCAGCTGGTCGCTCACCAAGGAAAGCACCGGCGCGCGGGCCGCCCTGATCCTCTCGGCCGCCGGGCTCGCGGCATCGATCATCCTGCTCTTTGCGGCAGGCCTGGCACTGGGTGGGCGATGATGAGCCCGCTCGAGTTCCAGCGGTTGTTGCGGGAGGCGTCGAACAGGCTGCTGTCCGCGCGCGACCGCTGGCACTCGGACGTGAGCCGGCTCTTCGCCGAGGCCGCGCGCTGCGCCGAGGATGAGCCCGAGATGTTCTCGGCCATCGCGCAGGGCGAGCAGGCGCGCCTCGCGCGCCTCTTCAACGAAGACCCGCCCAAACCGTCCCAATCCCCGCTGTCCCTGGTGGTGAAGAAATGACCCAGCGATCCGCAAAATGGCGCTGCACCCTGGCATGGAGAAACCCCTACGAGCCCCCGCCGGGGCCGAAGGTACTGGCCGCGGTTTTGTGCGAAACGCCTCACCCGGTCCCGGCCGAGATCATGGAGAGCTTCGTTCCGGGAAGCGGGTATTCCGTCGGATGGGAATGCATCGAACAGCGGCCGATCAGGCGCTGGAGCCAATCGGCCAAGGCTCGGGTGCGCCAGCGCAACCTTCGGCGCCGGATGGAGGCCAAGTTTCCGCTCTTCGCAGAAGACTTCATCGCGGCCGAGTTTGCGCGCCGCCCCAGCTACTTCGCAGGCTCCAATGACGCTGACTGCTGACATGCCGATCTGGCAGCGCGTCGAGATCATCGAAGAGGCGCTGGCCAAGGTGCTGGACAGGGACTCCAGCCTGATCGTTGCCAGCAACGGCCCCGGCTGCCGCGATCGCGCAGTGTGGGTGCACCCCATGCCTGGCGACGGCGAAGGGGAGCCTGTCGGTCACGATCTGCACGAGATCGCTCGCGAGCTGGAGGCGCTGCTCTCATGACCCTGTCGCTCGCCATCGTCGTTCCCGACACGCCGGACGCTCACGCGAAGGGCTGCATCTGTCCGGGGACCGACCATCAATCCAGCCTGGCGCACGAGATATTGCTCGCCTGCGGCGGCCTTTTCTTCGCGCCGGACTGCCCGGTGCATCGCCACGCGGTGCAGGCAGAGGTCCAGCGCATGTTTGGGAGGCACCAGTGACCGATCGATCCCTGCAACGGATGATCCATGTCGGCTGCCGCGAGCTCGGGCTCGACGCCGATACCCGCCACGACCTGCAGCTGGCCGTCACCGGCAAGGCCTCACTGCGCGACATGAGCGAGGCCGAGCTGCAGGCGGTGGTCGAGGCGCTCAAGAGCCGGGGCTTCAAGCCGTTCGGCACCCCCGCCCGCGGCGGTCGGGGTCGGCCCCCCGCGCGCCGAGCCGATGTCCGCTATGCCCATGTGCTCTGGCGGCTGATGGCCGAGCGGGGCGTCGTGCGGCAGCCGGGGCCGCGCGGCCTCAACGCCTTCATCCGCTCGCGCTTTGGCAGCGTCTGGGGATCGGTGCCGATCGACATCGACGCGATGACCGATCATCGCCAGATCGCCGACATCCTCGACGCGCTGAAGGCGATGTGCCAGCGCGCCGGCGTGCCCTATCGCGACGGGGGGCGGAGATGATCCCACATTTGACAATTCCGGCGAACCGCCGCATCGTGGCCCCGTCAGCCAGCGGTTTAGAACCCGCCCTGACCGAGCTACCAACGGCGGTTACGCCCCGAGACGGCGCTTCCCTTGAAGCGATTTCCTCTCCGGGTGCCCTGTGCGCATGTCCAAGGCTTCGGCCTAAAGGCGCGGGGAGGCTGTCCGTTGGCAGTCGTTCTAACACCCGGGGGCTTCGTCCCCGCGTAACCAACGGAGAACCAGATGACCAATGTCATCCCGCTGCCCTTTCAGGGCGATCTGATCGACTATCTGAAACTCAACGGCCGCGAGGTCGCGTGGCTCTGGCGCGACGGGGAAGCCTTCATTCCCGCGCGTCCGATCTGCGAGATCATGGGGCTGGACTGGAAGAGCCAGCACGCCAAGCTGACAGCCCCAAACTACCGGGGAACCGTGGTGTTCATCACCACGGTTGCCGAGGACGGGAAGCAGCGCGAGATGCTTTGCATTGCCTATGCGGACTTCCTGATGTGGCTCGCCACGATCAGCCCGAGCCGGGTGAAGGAGGAGGCGCGCGCGCCGCTGAACCGGCTGCTGGACGAGATCAAGCTGGTGCTGGCCACGCATTACCACGACCGGCTGCTGGGCGAGAGCCGGGAGGCGGTGACGCAGTTGCAGGGCTTCCTGTCGGACTACGTGTCGGCCAGGCCGATCCGCGGCAGGGTCCGCGATGCGGTGGCGAATGGCTGGACCTGGGCGATGCTGGTGCAGAACACCTCCTACACCCAGAAGCGGCTGATCGAGACGATCCGCGACCTGCTGCGGATCGGCGCGATCCCCGAGGCCCCGCAGGGCTCGCCCCTGAACGGCGGCGATGCCCGTCAGCTTTCGCTCTTCGCGGGGGCCTGAGGGATGGAATCGTACAATCCAGAATGGGCAGTGAAACTGGCGGAAGATCTGGACGCGCGATATGGCGATACGATCCAGACGCTCTTGATGTTGCTGTCCATAAAGTTCTCCAGCATCAGCCCGGATCTGCAAGGCATCCTGAACTCCGCGCAGGCGTTCTCGTCGGAACTGATCATCAGGACGCTTGTGGAAGCCGGTGTCCCCTTCGAAGAGGACCACTGACATGTGCTCTTCTTCCTCAGACCCGCGCGACGCGGCCTATTCTGCCGCTCTCGCGCTGCGGGGGCTGCAGGCCATCCTCGCAGATCGCCACGCGATCCTCGCGGGCGATGCCGAGCTTCCGATGCTGCTCGAGCTCATATCCGACCGGCTCTACCCTGCCGCCGAGACGCTGCTCGACTACGTGCCGCGGGGCTTCGTGCCGCCCGATGCCTGACCATCATGCGGCCCTCTGCCGGAGGGCCGCATGAAGAAGCCTCGCGCCATCATCACCGATCATGCGCTGCTGCGCTATCTCGAGCGGGTGCTCGGCATGGACGTCGAAGGCATCCGGGACGAGATCGGCCGCAAGGTCGACCGCGCGGTGGAGATGGGCGCCTGCGGCACGACGATCGAGGGCTGGAACTACCGGATCGAAGCGGGACGCGTCGTGACCGTCGTCTCGACCGGCAGCCCCGATATCCGGCTCGGCCGCAAGCGGGGGCGCGCATGACCCGGGAACAGGAGCTGCGCCGGGCGCTCGATCTGGCGACGCGGGACACGCTGATCTCCCATGTCATCGACGAGTGCTGCGAACTGGATTTCGACGCCGATGAAGGCGTCTTCAAGGGGCTGTTCACGGACGGGTCCGGCCGGCTCGAGATCGGCCTCGGAGATCCGGCGCCGCCCTTCAGCGGCCGGGCCCTCTGGGTGAGGCTCGAGGGCAGCGGCCTGCCGGCGGATCTCTTCACCGTGACGCTGTCGCAGCGCGAGCTGGTGGCGGGTGGTATCGCATGACTGCCGCGCCCAGCCCTTCGCCCCCGGCGCATGTCGCGCCCTATGTCCGCGTCCTCGGCCTCGATCTTGCGGTAGAGTTCCTCATGACCTTCGGGGGCGCGGAGATCTACATCGCCGCCTCGCCGCAGGGGCGCAACCGGGTCGCCGCCTTGGTCGGCCGCGACAAGGCACTGGCACTGGCGGAGGAGCTGCTACCCCGGCGGGTGCCGACGGCCAAGCCGTGGATCGCCGCAGTGCTCCGGTCGCAGGGCTTGCCTGTGGCCGAGATCGCCCGCAGACTGCATGCGACGGATGTGACGGTCAGATCCTGGCTGAAGCGCAGTAAGACCGATCCTCCGTCCGATCCCCGGCAGATGCGCCTCTTCTGACGCCCGCAAATCCTTGCGGGCGTTTTCGCGTCGCGCCTCCGGCCATTGTGGCCCCGTCGGCTTGGGCAATGACCGCCCGGAGTTTCAGCCATGGGGGCCAGAACGTGATGCGGATCGAGAACCACCGCCTGATGGGCGTGCCCTTCCAGGAGGCGCAATGGATGGGCGGCGAGATCGCCCCCGAGATCGTGGTGCTGCACGACACCGCCAGCCGTCTTGCCCCCGGTGCCGCCGCCTCCTACCTCGCCCGGAACGACGCCAAGGTGTCGGTGCATTTCGTGGTGGAACGCGACGGGCAGATCACCCAGCAGGTGCCAGCGAACCGCGCCGCCTGGCATGCGGGAAAATCCACCTGGCAGGGCCGGTCCGGATGCAACGACTTCTCGCTCGGCATCGAGATGGTGAATGCCGGGCAGATGACCTGGGCCTCGGAGACGATGGCGCGGGCGTGGTGGGGAGAGCTGTTGTCGATCTCGCTCTTCGGGATCGAGCTGATCGAGACGAGTCAGCACGGGCACGGGCTCTGGATGCCATACCCCGAGCCGCAGATCGGCGCG